>NZ_CP163421.1:0-1200000 GCF_041429775.1 Glycocaulis abyssi
ATGGGGCTGAACAACTCAGTTTCTAACGCCAGAACACAGCAGCGGGGCGTCATGCAGAGTGGGCCGGCCGTCAGCGATGTCTGGCGCGATGTACGCGCCCGGCTACGCCAGGAATATGGTGATGTGATCTATGTCTCGGAGATTGCGCGCCTGCGTGTCGCCGAGGATGCGAACGGATCGATCCAGATCATCTGTGCCAGTGATTTCGGCCGGGCCTGGGTGGAGGATAATCTGGGAACCCGCCTGCGCGCCCTGTGGGCGATTTTCGACACCGGCCCGCGCGATATCGTGATCTGTTGTGAAGGCGCGCCGACCGCGCGCGCCAGCGCCCGTGAAGCGCGCCAGATTCCGGCCGGCGATAGCCTGCCCGTGCGTCCTGCCGCCAGTGTTGCCGCCGCGCCGGTGCGCGAAGCGCTGACCAGCTCGGCCTCGTCTGCCGCTTTTGGCGGGCCGGAGCGCGCCTCGCGCAGTGATGGCCGCTTCACCTTCAACACCTTCATGGTGGGTTCTGCCAACGCGATGGCCAGCACGGCGGCCAAGGCCATTGCCGGGGCGTCCGTTCCCCCCTTCAATCCGGCGTTTTTCCATGGCGGTTACGGGGTGGGCAAGACGCACCTCCTGAACGCCATCGCCCATTCGGTGAGCCTTGGGGAGTCCGGGCGCAAGGTGCTCTATCTGACGGCGGAGGAGTTTCTCAACGGCTTCCAGTCGGCGCTGCGCGCACGCGATGTCCAGCCCTTCAAGGACCAGGTGCGTACCTGTGATGTGCTACTGATCGATGATGTGCACTTCATCGCCGGCAAGCCGAGCACGGAAAGCGAATTCCTGCACACCATTGCGGCCCTGATCGCGGAGAACCGGCAGGTCGTGCTGGCTTCTCACTGCGCACCGGCGGAGCTGGGTGTCGGTGATGAACGCCTGCGCTCGCTGCTGCGCGGCGGATTTGCCTGTGAGCTGTTCGGTCCCGATCTCGATCTGCGCCGCAAGATTGTCGACTGCAAGGTGGCGCAGGCCCGCTCGCACTGCCCTGATCTCGATGTGCCCGAGCAGGTGCGTGATTTCCTGGCGGCGCGTGTGACAAGCTCGGCGCGTGAGCTGGAAGGTGTGCTCAACAATGTCATCGTGCGCACGGCCTATATGGACCGCCCTGTGACCATCGAGTCGGTGGAAGAGGTGCTGGGTGATCTGCCCCTGAAGGCCGAGAAGCGGGTGACGGTGGACGAGATACAAAAGACCGTCGCGGCCTATTTCTCGATCACGCCGGCCGATATCAACTCCAAGCGCCGCACTCAGTCGGTCGTGCGTCCGCGCCATATCGCCATGTATCTGGCCAAGATGATGACGACGCGTTCCCTGCCCGATATCGGGCGGCGTTTTGGCGGACGCGACCATTCCACGGTCATTCATGCGGTGACGAAAATCACGGCCCAGCTCGGCGCTGATCCGCTGCTGGCCGAGGATATCGAGGCCATCCGCAAGCGTCTTCGCGGCTGATTGCGCTGCCATGCCCCCCGCGACCGCAAGAGACCCCTTCTTGCGGTCGTTTTTTTTGGTCTATGGTGAACAACCCGGTTTACTAGCGATTCTGTCAGGCGGGAGGCTGCGCTTGCCGGGCTTTCCGCCAAATCTGGTCAAAAGGCGATAGAGATGAAGCTCACCATAGAGCGCGCGGCCCTCTTGAAAGCGCTTGGACACGTCCAGGCGGTGGTGGAACGGCGCAATACCATCCCGATCCTGTCCAACGTGCTGATCAATGCCAACGGGCAGCATATGCGCCTGACCGCGACGGACCTTGATACCGAGATCGTGGAAGAGGCCCCCGCCCATGTGGAGCGGGCCGGCATCGTGACGGCTCCGGCCCATACGCTCTACGAGATCGCCCGCAAGCTGCCCGAAGGCGCGGATGTGACGCTGCAGATGGCCGGTGATGATCCGCGCCTGCAACTCTCTGCCGGGCGCTCGCGCTTCAATCTGCCCGCACTCCCGGCAGGCGACTTCCCGGTCATGCCGACCGAGGACCTGGCGACCAGCTTCACCCTGCCGGCCGCCGCCTTTGCCCGGCTGATCGACAAGACGCGCTTTGCGATCTCGACCGAAGAGACCCGCTATTATCTCAACGGCATCCATCTGCATGCGGCTGAGCGTGATGGCCGCAAGACGCTGCGCGCTGTCGCCACCGACGGTCACCGTCTGGCGCTGGCCGAAACCGATCTGCCCTCTGGCGCAGAAGGCATGCCGGCCGTCATCGTGCCGCGCAAGCCCATTCAGGAATTGCGCCGCCTGCTGGAAGACGTGGATGATGAAATCCGCGTGCAGGTCTCCGAAGGCAAGATCCGTTTCGAGCTGGGCGCAGCGGTGCTGACCTCCAAGCTCATCGACGGCACCTTCCCGGACTATGAGCGCGTGATCCCGCGCGGCAATGACAAGATCATGAAGGTGGACCGCGCCCCGTTCGCGCAGGCCGTCGACCGGGTGGCCACGATCAGCCAGGAGAAGTCCCGCTCGATCAAGCTGACGGTATCGGACTCCACGCTGGTGCTGGCGGTCAACAACCCCGAAAGCGGCACAGCGAGCGAAGAGCTGCATGCCGATTATTCGTCCAGCGAAATCGTCATTGGCTTCAATGCGCGCTATCTGCTGGACGTCGCTGCGCAGATTGCCGGTGATGAGGCCAGGTTCGAGTTTGCCGATTCCGGTTCGCCGACGCGCGTGACGGACTCTGGCGACCCGGACGCTGAATACGTGTTGATGCCGCTGCGGGTGTAGGGCCGGTTCTGGTAGTGCCGGGTTCCCGGCGCGCAGCGCCGCAAGCGCGAACGCGCGCCCGCGACTGCCTGTGCCCGCGCAGGCGGGTATTCGCGGAACATCGCAACGCGGATGCGTTGCGGAACTAAAGAGCGGCTTCTGCGGTGCCGGCTGGAGTAGTTCGCAATGACTAAGGCAAGCCGCGCCGCTGTCACACGCCTGAAGCTCACCAGCTTTCGCAATTATGCCTGGCTGGATCTCGCACTGGATGCGCGTCCTGTCTGCCTGTTCGGCCCCAATGGCGCGGGCAAGACCAATCTGGTCGAAGCGGTCTCGTTTCTGGGGCCGGGCAGGGGGCTTCGCGCCGCTGGGTCCGACGCGGTGCGCCAGCGCGATGCTGGCGGCGAGGCACCGGTCTGGGCGGTCCATGCAGAGGCCGAAACGGCGGACGGTCCGGTAACGCTCGCCACCGGCGCTGACCCCGACAATCCCGCCCGCCGCAAGACGCGCCTTGAAGGCGTGGCCACCACCCAGACCCAGCTGGCGCGTCTCTTCCCGATGATCTGGCTGACCCCGCGCGAGGACCGGCTATGGGCAGGCCCGCGCAGCGACCGCCTGCGCTTTTTTGACCGGCTGGTGCTGGCCGGTGAGCCGGGCCACGGCACGCAGGCCAATGCCTATGACAAGGCGATGCGCGAACGCCAGCGCCTGCTGGAGCGCATGGATGAGGGCCTCAGCGTTGATCTGGCATGGCTCGATGCACTCGAAGCCAAAATGGCCGAGGCGGGGACCGCCATGGCGCGTGCGCGTCTTGCGGCCCTCAATGCCCTGCAGGGCGAGATCAATGACCGCCCGGCATCTGCCTTCCCCAAGGCCGATCTTGCGCTCTCCGGCTATCTGGAGGGGCTTCTCGTGGAGGATGAAGGCGCGGCGCAGACCCGTTTTGCCGCGCGTCTGAAAGACACCCGCCGCAAGGATGGCGCGGCGGGCCGGGCGCTGACCGGCCCGCATCGCACCGAGCTGGAGGCGCGCCACCGCGAGAAGGATCAGGTGGCGGCAGATTGCTCCACTGGCGAGCAGAAAGCCCTGTTGCTGGGCCTCGCGCTCGCCCATGGCGCGGCGCTGGCGCGCGAGCGCGGTGCCGCGCCGGTGATGATCTTTGATGAGGCGTGCGCGCATCTGGATGTGGACCGCCGCGAGGGCCTTGCCAGCGCGATTGCGGCCATTGGCTGCCAAGCGTGGCTAACCGGTGTGGAGAAAGGCCTGTTCGAGGCGTTCGGCGAGGGCGTGCAGTATGTGAGCGTGGAGGCGGGCAAGGCGGTGCGGGGGTAGGGCTTCACCCCTTTCGTCGTTCCCGCGCAGGCGGGAACCCAGAGCCGCGTGGCACCTGCCTTCGCTCTACGATCTCTGGACCCCCACCTGCGTGGGGGTGACGAGAAAATGGGTTGGAAACCCTACCCCTTCAATTTCCTCAATCGCTCCTTTGAGCCTTCATGGATGAGGCGCAGCTCGTCCAGCGTCTCGTCGATCTGGCGGCGCTTGTCCTCCAGCTCGGCAATCTTCTCGCCCGTGCGTTCGATAACGTAGCGCAACTGCTTTTCGCGCCCCTCGCCTTCGCGCCCGAAGAGTTCGAGGAAGGTGCGGATTTCCGAGAGCTTTGAGCCAATCGCCTTGGCGCGCAGGATCAGTGAGAGGCGCTGGCGGTCAGTCTCGGTATAGATCCGCTGGCTGCCCACGCGCTGCGGCGTGATGAGCCCCTTGTCCTCATAGAATCGGATCGTGCGCTGGCTGATCGAGAAATGCGCAGCGAGATCGGCGATCCCGTAGAGGGTTTCGCCTGTCTGCCCTGCCTTCATGTCTGCTGCCGCTCTGGCCATTTCCATGCTGCCTGACGCTTACAAGAACTGCTTGACGTATACGTAAGCATGCGCCAGCCTGAAGGAGATGACAAGAGCCCCGCCAGACGGGCCAGTCAGGGAGGAGACGCACAGCCGTGACCGCCACTGGGTATGACAGCGTATTCCGCGATCGGCTGTTTGCCGGAAAGACGATAATCGTCACCGGCGCTGGCTCGGGCATTGGCCGCTGCACGGCCCATGAGCTGGCAAGCCTTGGCGCGACGGTCATCATCACCGGACGCAAGGCGGAGAAGCTTCAAAGCGTTGCCGCCGAAATCATCGAAGATGGCGGCATCTGCCACATGGCGGGTTTCGACATCCGTGATGAGGACGCCGTGAAGGCTGCGGTGACGGAGCTTGTCGCCGAGCACGGGCCGATCCACGGCCTCGTCAACAATGCGGGCGGGCAGTTCCCGGCGAGCCTGCAGGACATCTCCAGGAAGGGCTGGGACGCGGTGATCGCGACCAATCTGACCGGCGGTTTCCTGATGATGCGCGCCGTGTTCGAGGCCTCGATGGCCGAACATGGCGGCACGATCGTCAACATGACGGCCGATATGTGGAACGGCATGCCGGGCATGGCCCATTCCGGTGCCGCGCGCGCCGGCATGGCAAACCTCACCAAGACGGCGGCGTTTGAATGGGCGCAATATGGCGTGCGCGTGAACGCGGTCGCCCCCGGCTGGATCGCCTCGTCGGGCATGGACACCTATGGCGGCGCGGTGCGCGCCATGATCCCGCATCTGCGCCAGCACCTGCCGGCAAAACGCATGGGGACGGAAGCCGAAGTTTCCTCGGCAATCGTATTCCTGCTTAGCGAGGGCGCGAGCTTCATCACCGGCGTGACGCTCGCGATTGATGGCGGCGCACCGCTCGGCAGCGCCGTCTTCCCGCTGCCTGACCATGAAAAGAGCGCCGCCTATAATGGCTTCCACCGGGCAGTGGACCCGGAAGTCCTGCGCGGAGGTGGCAGCTAATGCCCGTGCTTACATCCCGCCTCAACGCCTCCAGCGACGAGTTCCGCGCCAATGCGGACAAGATGGCCGAGCGCCTCGCCGAGGTGCGCGCGCTGGAGGAGAAGGTCCGCGCCAATTCCGAGCGCAAGCGGGCGGACTTTGAAAAGCGCGGGCAATTGCTGCCCCGCGAGCGCGTGGCGCGGCTGCTGGACCGGGATGCGCCCTTCATCGAGCTCTCGCCGCTGGCGGGCCTGAAAATGCATGATGATGACGGAGATCGCGGTGCCTCTGGCGGCGGCTCCATCGTTGGCATCGGGCAGGTCTGCGGCAAGCGTGTCATCATTGGTGCGTCCGATAGCGCCATCAAGGGCGGCACGGTCGCGCCGATGGGGCTGAAAAAGGCTCTGCGCGCGCAAGAGATCGCGTTTGAGAACAAGCTGCCCATGATCCACCTCGTGGAGTCGGGCGGTGCGAACCTGCTCTATCAGGCCGAGATTTTCGTGGATGGGGGCAGGAGCTTTGCCAATCAGGCGCGCCTGTCGGCTGCCGGCATTCCGCAGATCGCGGTCGTGCATGGCTCATCGACGGCGGGCGGGGCGTATCTGCCGGGCCTTTCGGATTACGTGGTGCTGGTGAAGGGCAATTCGAAGATTTTCCTTGCCGGCCCGCCGCTGGTCAAAGCCGCGATTGGCGAGGACGCGGACGATGAAAGCCTTGGCGGGGCGAAGCTCCATGGCGAGGTGACGGGCCTTGGCGAATATGTCGCCGAGGACGATGCGCAGGCCATCGCCTATGCTCGCGAGATCATGGAGAAGCTGAACTGGGATGCGGCCACCCCGCCGGGGCAGGGCGAGCCGCCCAAATTCGCCAGCGAGGAATTGCTGGGCGTCGTCCCGGCGGATGACCGCACGCCCTATGACGTGAAGGAAGTGATCGCCCGCATCGTGGACGGGTCGGACTTCCTGGAGTTCAAGGCGCGCTATGGCGCGGAGACGGTGTGCGGCCATGCGCGCATTGGCGGGCATCTCGTCGGCATTCTGGGCAATAACGGCCCGATCCAGCCCGAAGGCTCGATGAAGGCTGGGCAGTTTATCCAGCTCTGCGATCAGTCCGGCACACCGCTTGTCTTCCTGCAGAACACCACCGGCTACATGGTCGGCTCCAAGGCCGAGGCCGATGGCGCGATCAAGCATGGCTCGAAAATGATCCAGGCCGTCGCCAATGCGCGTGTGGCCAAGATCACCATCGTGCTTGGCGGCTCCTATGGCGCGGGCAATTACGGCATGTGCGGGCGCGGGTTCGATCCGCGCTTCATCTTCGCCTGGCCAACCGCCCGCACCGCCGTGATGGGCGGGGCGCAGGCCGCCAAGGTGATGGAGATCATCACCCGCGCCAAGAATGAACGCGCGGGCCAGCCGACCGATGAAGATGGCCTCAAAGCCATGAGCGACATGATCCGCACCGGGCTGGAGGAGCAGTCCTACGCCCTCTTCGGCACGGCGCGCCTGTGGGATGACGGCATTATCGACCCGCGCGACACCCGCGCCATCCTGACCGAGAGCCTGAATATCTGTGCTGAAGGCAATGCCCGCGCTCTGAACGCCAACACGTTTGGCGTGGCCCGTTTCTAGAGTTTCAAAAGGAGCTCCCCCATGCAGTTCACCACCGAACACAACCAGCTTCGCGACACGATTGCCAAATTCGTCGCGACCGAGATCAACCCGCACGTGGAGGAGTGGGAGAAGGCAGAAGAATTCCCCTCCCACGAACTCTTCAAGAAGATGGGTGATCTCGGCCTTCTGGGGCTGCGCTGGCCGGAGAAGTTTGGCGGGGCGGGGCTCGATTTCTCCTACGCTCTCGTGCTCGCCGAGGAGCTGGGTCTGGTCAATTGCGGCGGCGTGCCGATGGCCATTGGCGTGCAGACCGACATGGCGACGCCTGCGCTGGCCAATTTCGGCTCTGACGAGCTGCGCGCGGAATATCTGGCGCCCGCCATCTCCGGCGATGCGGTGGTCTGCCTTGGCGTGTCGGAGCCCGGCGGCGGCTCTGACGTGGCGGCGGTGAAGACAGTCGCGAAATCCGATGGCGATGATTACGTCATCACCGGCACCAAGATGTGGATCACCAACGGCATGAAGGCCGACTGGTGCTGCCTGCTGGCCAACACCTCCGACGGCCCGGCCCATGGCAACAAATCCCTCATCATCGTGCCGATGGATTCCAAGGGCATTACCCGCCAGAAAATCCACAAGATCGGCATGCATTGCTCGGACACCGCCCAGCTCTTCTTTGATGAGGTGCGGGTGCCGAAACGCAACCGGATCGGGGATGAGGGCGCGGGCTTCCTCTACCAGATGCTGCAATTCCAGGAGGAGCGCCTGTTCGGCGCGGCCTCTTCGCTCAAAAGCCTCGACCGGGCGATTGACCTGACCATCGAATACACGCGCGACCGCAAGGCGTTCGGCCATTCGGTGCTGGATAATCAGGTGGTTCATTTCCGCCTGGCCGAGCTACGCACCGAGGTGGAGGCGCTGCGCGCGCTGACCTACCGCGCCGTCGCTGACTTCATGGATGGCAAGGATGTGACGCGGCTTGCCTCGATGGCAAAGCTGAAATGCGGCCGCCTGACGCGCGAGGTTGCCGATAGCTGCCTGCAATACTGGGGCGGCATGGGCTACACATCCGACAATCCCATCGCCCGCTCCTTCCGCGATGGCCGCCTGATCTCCATCGGTGGCGGCACCGACGAGATCATGCTGGGCATTATCTGCAAGCTGGAAGGCACGCTTCCAAAGCGCCGGAAGGACTGATGAGCGCGCCGGAGACAATCCTGATCGAGACCCGCGCGGGCGTGCGTCATGTGACGCTGAACCGGCCGGAAACCCGCAACGCCATGTCGCTCGCCATGGTGGGCGAGTTGCTGGCCGCCCTAAAAAGCGCCGAGAGTGACGGCGTACGCGCCATCGTCCTTAATGGCGCGGGCGGGCATTTCTGCTCCGGCGGGGATGTGAAGGATATGGGCGCGGCCTATGCCGGCCCCGGCCCTGATGGCGAAGACCCGGCAGCCAGGGTCAACGCCCAGTTTGGGCACTTATGCAAAGCCTATGCGGAAACCGGCCTGCCGGTGATCGTGGTGCTGGAAGGCGCGGTGATGGGCGGCGGGTTTGGCCTCGCCTGCGTCGCCGACGTGGCGCTGGCGCGCGAGAGCGTGGTTTTCCGCCTGCCTGAAACCGGGCTTGGCCTCGTCCCGGCGCAGATCGCACCGTTTCTGGTGGAGCGCCTGGGGTATTCCGAAGCGCGCCGCCTTGCTGTGACAGGTGGCAAGATCGATGCGCAGGCGGCTCTTTCCCTGCGCCTCGTCCATGGCGTGCATGAGGGCGAGGACGCGATGAATACCGCGCTTGAGGCGGTGCTAGCCGATATCCGCAAAGGCGCGCCGAACGCCATAGCCGAGACCAAGCGCCTGATGCGCCGCGCGCGGTTGCATGATGCAGGCTCGCTCATCGATGATGCGGCCAAGGTGTTTGCCAATGCTGTGCGCAGCGATGAGGGCGCAGAAGGGCTGTCTGCCTTCATCGAAAAGCGCCCCGCGAAATGGGTGCAGGGATGAGCGCCTACCACCCCATCAAATCCGTGCTGGTGGCCAATCGCGGCGAGATTGCCGTGCGCGTCCTGCGCTATGCCAAAAGCCGCAATATCCGCGCGATTGCCGTCTATTCCGACGCTGATGCGGACGCCATGCACGTGCGCGAAGCGGATATGGCCGTGCATATCGGCCCGGCAGCGGCCTCCGAGAGCTATCTGAAAATCGAGGCGATCATCGCGGCGGCCAAGGAAACCGGCGCGGATGCGATCCATCCGGGCTATGGCTTCCTGTCGGAGAACGCGGCCTTTGCGAGGGCCTGCGCGGCGGAAGGCATCGTCTTCATCGGCCCTCCGGCAGACGCCATCGAGGCGATGGGCGACAAGGCGCGCGCCAAGGCGCTGCTGGCGGCCTCCGGCATTTCCATGGTGCCAGGCTGGCAGGGCGAGGATCAGTCAGATGCCAATCTCGCCAAACAGGCCGAGACAATCGGCTATCCGCTGCTGATCAAGGCCGTGGCAGGCGGGGGCGGGCGCGGCATGCGCGCGGTCAATTCCAGCGCCGAGTTTGCAGACGCCCTGAAATCGGCGCGCCGGGAGGCGAAATCCGCCTTTGGCGATGATGCAGTGCTGCTGGAAAAGCTGATCCACCCGGCCCGCCATGTGGAGGTGCAGGTCTTCGCCGACAGTCACGGCAACACCATCCACATCGGCGAGCGCGACTGCTCAGCCCAGCGCCGCCGCCAGAAGGTGATCGAGGAAGCACCCTCGCCCGCCGTCAACGAGACGCTTCGCGCCGCCATGGGCGCAGAGGCCGTGCGGGTGGCGCAGGCCGTGGGCTATGTCGGCGCAGGCACGGTGGAATTCCTGCTGGATGCGGACGGGAAATTCTACTTCCTTGAAATGAATACCCGCCTGCAGGTGGAGCATCCTGTGACCGAAGAGGTCTACGGGATGGATTTGGTGGAATGGCAGTTCGTGGTCGCATCCGGCGGCATGCTGCCCGCTACGCAGGAGCAGATTGCGCCGGACGGCCACGCAATAGAGGTGCGGCTCTATGCTGAAGACCCGCTGGACGGGTTCAAGCCGCAATCGGGCGAGATCATCCATTTCGAACCCCAAGATGGCGCGCGCGAGGTGCGCATCGATACCGGGTTTGAAACCGGCGACGCAGTGAGCACCGCCTACGACGCGATGATGGCCAAGGTGATCGCCTTCGCGCTCAATCGCGATGAGGCGATAGACCGGCTGATCGCCGGGCTCTCCAAGGCCCCCATGCTGGGCGTGAAGACCAATCGCGATTTTCTGATCCGCCTGCTGGACAGCGAAGCCTTCCGCACTGGTGCGGTGACCATTGCTGATCTGGACGAGTGGGCGGCGTCTGCCAGCGGTCCGTTTGCGCCGGAACCTGTGCCCGGTGAGGGAATAGCGGTGGCGGCCGCTTTGCTGGCCTCTCCGGCAGAGGGCGCGGTGCGCGGCGGATCGGTAAGGCGCTTCACCCTGCCGCTGGAAGCTGACGGGGAAGCGATTGACGCTTTCGTGGAGCAGGATGGCGCCCATGCCGTCACGGTGAGCCTCGGCGAGACGCGCCATTCGATCACGCTCCTCGAAGAGGACGCGCCCCACTTGCGCTACCGGCTCGATGGGGTGGACCGGCAGGCCTGCGTGGCCGAAGGCGAAGACGGCACGCTCCACATAGCGCTGGAGCGCCGCATCGTGGCGGTGCGCGAACCGTCCGCCTACTCAGGCGGTGATGCGTCTGATCCCTCGCGCATTACCGCGCCTGTCTCCGGCGCTCTGGTGGCACTGAACGTGAAGCCCGGCGATGCGGTGAAGGCGGGCGATGTGCTGGCCCTGATGGAAGCGATGAAGATGGAAATGCGCCTCACCGCCGCCGCGACCGGCGTAGTGACGGCGGTGCATGCAGCCGCAGGCCAGCAGGCCGCGGGCGGCACACTTCTGATTGAACTGGAACTTGAAGGATCAAAGCCATGAGCAAGGCCGTCATCACCTGCGCGATCAATGGCGTGCTGACCAATCCCAAACAGCACCCGGTGCCTGTGACCCCTGCCGAAATGGCGAAAAGCGCGCGCGAGGCATACGATGCGGGCGCCGCCGTGATGCACGTGCATTTTCGCATGCAGGAAGACGGGATGGGCGGGTTTCCAAGCTGGGATCCTGATCTGGCGCTGGAAATGTGCGAGGCGATCCGCGATGCCTGCCCCGGCGTCATCATCAACCAGACGACCGGCATTGTCGGCCCGGACGTGTCCGGCCCGGTGGCCTGCATCCGCAAGGTGAAACCGGAGATCGCGGCCTGCAATGCGGGCTCGCTGAACTATCTGAAACTGAGGAGCGACGGGTCGTGGGCCTGGCCGCCCATGATGTTCGATAATCCGGTGGAGAAGATCCAGACCATGATCGACGCCATGGCCGAGACCGGCGCGCATCCGGAGTTCGAGTGCTTCGATGTCGGCATTGTCCGCTCGGTCAACATGTATATCGAGAACGGGATGGCCCCGTCCGCCCACTATAATTTCGTGATGGGCGTGGCGTCCGGCATGCCGTGCGATGCGCGCCTGCTGGAGCTGCTGACCGAGTACAAGCGTGAAGGCGATCCCTGGCAGACCACGCTGATCGGGCGCACCGAGATCTGGCCGGTCCATCAGCGCGCCGCCGAGCTGGGCGGCATGCTGCGCACCGGGCTGGAGGACACGTTCTATCTTCCGGACGGGGAACGCGCATCTGGCAATGGCGCTCTGATCGAAGCTCTGGTTCAATGTGCGAGAAATGCGGGCCGGGAGATCGCCTCTCCGTCAGAAGCCCGCGCGCTGATGCACCTTCGGGGAGGATAATCATGGTAGCTGCTACCGCCGCTGATCTGCCGCGTCTGGCCGGAGGCAAACGCTTCGCGTCCAGCCCGGCGCGTGTTCTGGAAAACGCCGAAACCAAGGCTGGCAAGGCGGCCTATGTCTATCATCACGGGTCGGACTGGGTGCCGCGCACCTGGCAGGAATATGCCGGTGAGGTGAAGCAGGCGGGCAGGGCGCTTCTGGCGCTGGGCTTCCAGAAGGATCAGTCAGTGGCGATCCTGGGCTTCAACCGGCCCGAATGGACGATAATTGCCCATGCCGCGATGATGGCAGGCGGGCGCCCTGCGGGCATTTACTGGACCAGCGCGCCGCCCGAAATCGCCTATATCCTCCAGCATTCGGAAAGCCCGGTCTATCTTGTGGAGGATGCCGAGCAGGCCCGTCAGGCGCTCGAACTCAAGGCCGACTGCCCGAACCTTGTCCATATCATCGTCATGCGCGGGGCCGAGGCCCCTGAAGGGACGATGAGCTGGGAGGCCTTCATGGCGCTCGGCGCAGAGGACCATGAGGACGCGCTGCTGGCCCGCCTCGACGCTCTGGAAGAGCATGGCATCGCCACGCTGATCTACACCTCCGGCACCACCGGCCCGCCCAAGGCGGTCATGCTGAGCCATGGCAATGTGGCGTGGAGCGCGTCGGTACTGATCGAGATGTTCGGGCGCAGTGGCGATGACCGCTCGCTCTCCTATCTGCCGATCGCCCACATCGCCGAGCAGCAGGCCTCGGTCCACAACCATGCGGCTGCAGGCGGCACACTCTGGTTTGCGCGCTCCATGGAGACGCTGGCCGACGATCTGAAAGCCTGCCGCCCCACGATCTTCTTCGGTGTGCCGCGCGTCTGGGAAAAGATGGCCGAGACCATTCAGGGCCGCCTAGCCGAAGCGACCGGACCCAAGGCGAAGCTCGCCAAATGGGCGATGGATACGGCGCGCGAGGTCAATCTCGCCCAGATCGACAACAGATCAGTCTCGCCGCTCCTGAAGGCCCAGAAGGCGATTGCCGACAAGCTGGTCCTCTCCAAGGTCAAGGATGCGCTGGGGCTGGATAAATCGCGCATGCTGATCTCCGGCGCGGCCCCGATCTCAACCGAGGTTCTGCGCTTTTTCGCCGGGCTCGATCTGGTCATCTATGAGGGCTATGGCCAGTCGGAAACCTCAGCGCCGTCCAGCTTCAATGGCCCCGGCGCGGCGCGTCTTGGCTCGGTCGGCAAGCTGGTGCCGGGCATGGAGGCCCGCGTCACCGAAGAGGGCGAGCTGCTGGTGAAGGGGCCGAACATCTTCAAGGGCTATATGAAGAATAACGACGCCACCTCCGACAGCTTCACGGCTGATGGCTGGATGCGCACCGGCGATGTGGTGAATATCGACGATGACGGCTTCATCTTCATCACCGGCCGGATCAAGGACATCATCATCACGGCGGGCGGCAAGAACATCACGCCGGCCAATCTTGAAACCGATCTGATGAATATCCCGCTCATCGAACACGCGGTCGTGGTGGGTGATGCCAAGCCGTATCTGGCGGCTCTGGTGACCTTAAGCGCAGACGGCCTCGCCGCCTTTGCGAAGAAGCAGGGGCTGGAAGGCGATATCCGCAATCACCCCAAAGTGCTGGAAGCCATTCAGGAAGGCGTCGACCAGCTCAATACCCGCCATGCGCGCGTGGAGAATATCCGCAAGTTTGCGGTTCTTACGGGCGCGCTGAGCGTGGAGGGTGGTGAACTGACACCGACCATGAAGGTGAAGCGCAAGGTGGTGATAGAGCGCCACCGGGAGATTGTTGAAAGCCTCTATGCCAAGTAGCAGGCCCTTGCCGGAGAGGCTGGACACGCTTGTCATCGGGGCGGGCATGTCCGGCATCGCCATGGGTTATCATCTGAAACAGCGCGGGCTGGATGACTTCCTGATCGCGGAGAAGTCAGACGGGTTTGGCGGGGTCTGGCGTGATAACCGCTATCCCGGCGCAGGCTGCGATGTGCCGAGCCACCTCTATTCCTTCTCCTTCGCGCTAAAGCCCGACTGGAGCCGGAAATACGCCCTGCAGGCGGAGATCCTCGACTATTTTGAAAGCTGCGCTGAGCGCTTCGGGCTAGGCGACCATCTGCGTACCGGGCTTATTGTCCGTTCACTGACATTCGACGAAAGTGAAGGCCGCTGGCAGGTGCGCTTTGCCGATGGCAGCCAGACCAGCGCGCGCGTCGTCATTAGCGCAGTCGGCCAGCTCTCCGAGCCCTTCACGCCGGAGATTGCAGGCCTTACAGATTTTACCGGCCCCGTCATGCATACCGCGCGCTGGAACAGTTCGGTAAAGCTGGACGGGCAGCGCGTGGCGCTGATCGGCAATGCGGCAAGCGCCATCCAGCTATTGCCCGAGGTGAGCGAGCGGGCGCGTGAGCTGACCATCTTCCAGCGCACCCCCAACTGGATCATCTCCAAGCCAGACCGCGCATTCACCGCTTTCGAGAAATGGGCGTTTGCGCACATTCCCGGCTGGCAGAGACTCTACCGGCTGGGAAGTTTCCTGATCCATGAGCTGCGCTATTCGGCACTTGTCAAGGGATCGCTTGCCAGCCGTTTCACGCTCTGGTCGGGCAAACGCAAGATCGCCACCGGCATCAAGGACTCCAAGCTGCGCGCGAAACTGACGCCCGACTATCCACCCGGCTGCAAGCGCATCCTGCTCTCCAATGACTATTTCGAGGTGATGCAGCGCGGGAATGTCCGTCTAGTGACGGATGGTATCGCCCGTGTCCTGCCCGACGGGGTGGAGACAGCCAATGGCGAGATCGTTCCTGCCGATACGCTGATCATGGCGACGGGCTTTGTGACCACCGAATTCCTGCCGACGCTGGAGGTGACGGGCGCGGGTGGCGGCAGCCTGCGGGAGGCGTGGGGCGCGTCGCCGCGCGCATACAAGGGCGTGGCGGTGGCCGGTTTCCCGAACCTTTTCATGCTCTACGGGCCGAACACCAATCTCGGGCACAACTCCATCATCTTCATGGTGGAGCGGCAGGCCGAATATATCGCCGACAAGGCGGGGCTGATCGTCGATGGCGGGCTCAAAGCGCTTGCCGTCCGGCCGGAGGCAGAAAGCCGCTATAACGCAGACCTGCAGACACGCCTCTCGAAAACCGTGTGGGCCGGAGACTGCCCGTCCTGGTACAAGACCGCAGACGGCGTCATCACGCAGAACTGGGAAGGCCTTGCCACCGGCTTTGCGTGCACGCTTGGCAGGCGCGACGATGCGGATTGGGAGGGGGTTTAGCTCACAGCTACCCCTACTTTCGTCATTCCGGAAAGCGCGTCAGCGCTTATCCGGAACCCAGCTTTTTTTCTGGGTTCCGGGTGTCGCTGCGCTCCCCGGGAATGACGATGAAAATGCAAGCTTTATAGCGCGGCTAAGCCAGTTGCAGCTCCACCCAGACGCGCGCCCGGTCAATCGCCCAGTCGGCTTCGGGGATGAGGGGGGAGAATATCTGGAAGTCGTGCCACATGCCTTCCCAGATTTCGCAATCGACCGGCACGCCGGCGGCTTCCAGCTTTTCAGCCAGACGCGTGGAATCGCTTAAGAGGATTTCGTCGGAGCCGACCTGAATGAGCGTTGGCGGCAGGCCGTTCATCTCCGCAAAGAGGGGCGAGGCTTCCGGGTCGGTGCCGGGCCGTCCGCCCAGATATAGCTCGCCGCCGGCGGCCAGATAGCCGGGGTTCAGCATGGGATCGCGCATCGCCTTGGTTGCCACGCTCTCTCCGCTCATGGAGAGGTCGGTCCACGGTGACAGAAGATAGAGCGCATCGGGCATGCGCTTGCCTGCATCGCGCAGGCGGATCGTGGCTGACAGTGCCAGCCCGCCACCAGCGGAATCTCCGCCGAGGATGACCGGACCCTTTTCGTTTTCCATCACGGCCTCGATGGCGGCGACGGCGTCCTCGATCGCGGCGGGGCAGGGGTGTTCGGGCGCCATGCGGTAATTGACCGAGACCGCGTTGAGGCCAAACGCCTTCGCCATGCGGGCCACCAGCGCGCGGTGGCTGAGCGCGGAGCCGCGCGAATACCCCCCGCCATGCAGATAGATCAGCACGCCCTTGCGGGCATTTTCAGGCGCGAAGGCCAGCGCATCGCAGCCGCCGACTTCGGTGCGCGCCACTTCCACGCCCTTGGGCATGGGAAGCTGGCGGCCCGCCTTGTCCATGCGGGCTCTGGCATGCTCGGCGCTAGTGGCGGGCGACAGGCTGGAGCGGCCAGCCTTGCGGGCCATGCGGCGGCCGAGAAGCGAGCGCAGGCGAAGCCCTTTACGGGCCGGAATGGTCTCGATGGTCATTATGCCTCGCGTCCTTCGGCGATGATGCGCTCCGCCCAGTCGGCAAAATCGCTCATGGCTTGCTCATATCCGATATCGTTGAGGGTTTCGTGGCGCCCCTTGGGATCGTGGCGCATCGTCACGCGCGTGAAGCGGTTATTATAGAGCCGTCCGGCGAGAATCTTCACCGCCTTGCCGTTATTGGTGGCCGGGTCTGCGCCGCCGCCCGCCAGATGGATTGGCAGGTCGCGGGCCATGTTTTCCAGCCGTGCGCCATCCTCGCCACGTTCAAATCCATTGACGAAATCGCGCCACAGCACACGCGAGGCCGGCCAGCCGCATAGCGGATCGGCGATATAGGCGTCGACCTCTTCAGGGATGCGCGACAGCCAGTCGCAATCGGTGCGCGCTTTCCTGATCCGCTTGCCCCACGCCTCAAAGGTCAAAGCGTTCATCCACAGGCTCGGCTCGGTCTGCTTGCGCACGAAGCCTTCCAGCCAGAGCACGGCGCGCATCAGCCCGGTCAGGCTGCCCAGCGCCAGATTGGAATTCCATATCGCGACGCCGGCGAGATGGGCGTGCTCGTCCATGGCCTGATTCATCGTGATCACCCCGCCCATGGAATGGCCGAACACGATCACCGGCAGGCCGGGAAAGCGCGTCTGCATATGCTCTCGCACGAAGCGGGCATCGCCCATCAGCTTGTTCCAGCCGTCTTTGAGCGCGTAGACACGCGGCGGCGCATCCGGGGCGGTGGTCTGGCCATGGCCGCGATGATCGTGCGCGCTGACGTGAAAGCCGCGTGAGGCGAGATAGCGGGCAAAGCGCTCATAGCGCCCGCCATGTTCGGCAAGGCCGTGATGGATCATCACAATGCCTTTGGCCGGGCCTTGCGCCTCTATCACCCGCAGCGCCAGACGCGCGCCGGTCGCACTCTCCACGAACTCTGGCTGGAACCCGCCCATCAACACCCCCTTACGCTTTGCTTTGACGAGTTTAGCCTGCATTCTCACGCCGCTGCCACCATCTTGGCATCAGGGGGAGAAGCCATGCTCAGCCGTTCGCGCAAAGCGCCCGCCATTCTGGCCATCGATCAGGGTACGACCTCCAGCCGTGCCATGGTGTTCGACCTTCAAGGCCAGGTGGCCGCGCTGGCGCAGGAGGAATTCAACCAGATCTACCCCCGGCCCGGCTGGGTGGAGCATGACCCGGAAGTGATCTGGGCGACGGTGCTCTCCACCGCGCGCAAGGCGATCAAGGCGGGTGAAGCCAAAGGCTATGAGATCACCTGCCTTGGCGTGACCAATCAGCGCGAGACGACTCTGGTCTGGGACCGCCAGACCGGCGAGCCTGTGCATAATGCGATTGTCTGGCAGGACCGGCGCACAGGCGAGGCTTGCGCGAAGCTGGAAGCCGACGGCGCGGCTGCGATGGTGGCGGGCAAGACCGGGCTGGTACTGGACCCTTACTTTTCTGCCACCAAAATCGGCTG
The DNA here is from genome assembly GCF_041429775.1 of Glycocaulis abyssi. Lineage (NCBI taxonomy): Bacteria > Pseudomonadati > Pseudomonadota > Alphaproteobacteria > Maricaulales > Maricaulaceae > Glycocaulis > Glycocaulis abyssi. The sequence goes on from NZ_CP163421.1 coordinate 17,844, forward strand.
GATCCTCGACAATGTGCCGGGTGCGCGAAAGAGGGCCGAGGCCGGAAAGCTCGCCTTCGGTACGGTGGAGAGCTTCCTCATCTGGCGGCTGACAAAAGGCAAGCGCCACATCACCGACGCCACCAATGCCAGCCGGACCAGCCTGTATGATCTCGAGGCGCAGGACTGGGATGGCGAGCTCTTGCGCCTGTTCAACATTCCGCGCGCCATATTGCCCGACGTGGTCGATTGCGCCGGCGATCTGGGCACCGCCGACAAATCGGTGCTGGGCAAGGCGATACCCATAACTGGCGCGGCGGGCGATCAACAGGCCGCCGCCATCGGTCAGGCTTGCCTGTCGCCGGGCGAGATGAAATCGACCTATGGCACCGGCGCCTTCATGATCCTCAATACCGGCGAGACGCGCGTGACCTCGCAGAACCGCCTGCTGGCGACAACCGCCTGGCGGCTGGAGGGCAAGTCCTCCTTTGCGCTGGAAGGGTCAGTCCTCTCAGCAGGCGCGACGATCCAGTGGCTGCGTGACGGGCTGGGCCTGATCTCCAGGGCGTCCGAGGTGGAGGCGCTGGCGGCCAGCGCCGACCCGGACGCGCCGGTCTATCTGGTGCCTGCCTTTACCGGGCTTGGCGCGCCGCACTGGAAGCCCGAAGCACGCGGCCTCATCACCGGGCTGACGCGCGGGGCGGGCCGGGCGGAGATTGCGCGCGCCGCGCTGGAATCCACCGCCTTCCAGACCCATGACCTGCTGACCGCCATGCGCGCTGACGGGGCGCAGACGCTCACCTTGAAGGTGGATGGCGGGATGGTGGCCAATAATGCCTTCCTGCAGCGGCTGGCGGATATTTGCGATCTGGAAGTGGTGCGCCCGGTCAATACCGAAACCACCGCCTGGGGCGCGGCGTTTCTGGCAGGTCTCGGAGCTGGTCATTTTGCCTCCATCACTGAGGCGGCAAGCCTGTGGAAGGCCGATCAGCGCTTCGCTCCGGCGGCTGATCCGGGCTGGCGGACGCGTCATCTGGCGGGCTGGGCGGATGCGCTCCGGCGCACCACAATGTAATAATATTACACTTGCATGGAATCCGGTCATGGACTTGTGCAGCGCACGCGCTTAAATCCGGTCCCTTACCGTTCACCCTTTACCGTCAAGAAGCCCATGTCACAGCAAGACTTCCCCCTTGATACGAAGCGCCACACGGCGGCCCATCTGATGGCCGCTGCCGTGAAGGAAATCTGGCCAGAGGCCCGGTTCGGTGTGGGGCCTGCGACCGCGACCGGCTTCTACTACGACATCAACCTGCCCAATACGCTCACCCCGGAAGATCTCGCCACGATCGAGAAGCGCATGAAAGAGATGCGCAAAGAGCGCATTGCCATGGTGCGCGAGGAGCTGCCGATTGACAGCGCCATCGAGTACATGCGCCGTGAGGGGCAGGACTTCAAAGTCGAGCTGCTGGAACTCTTGCGCGACAAGGGCTCGACGGCGATTGCCAAGGAAACGGGCGATGAGAGCGTGGCCGGTGATGGCCTGGACTTCGTCAGCTTCTACAAGCTCGGCAACTTCGTCGATCTGTGCCGGGGGCCGCACGTCGATCATTCCGGGCAGGTCGGCCATTTCAAGCTGCGTTCCATCGCCGGTGCCTATTGGCGCGGGGATGCGAAAAACCCGCAGCTGCAGCGCATCCACGCCCTGTGCTTTGACACCAAGGAAGAGCTGGACGCCGAGGTGCTGCGCCTTGAGGAGCAAGCCAAGCGCGATCACCGCAAGATCGGCAAGGAGCTGGGGCTTTTCACCATTGTGGAAGAGGTGGGTGCGGGCCTGCCGCTCTGGCTGCCGGCGGGTAATGTGATCCGCGACGAGCTGGAACATCTGGCCCGTCAGGAAGAGCGCGCAGCCGGGTATCAGCGCGTGTCCACGCCGCACATCACCAAGGGCGAGCTCTATCACAAATCCGGCCACCTGCCCTACTACGCGGATGACATGTACGCGCCGATCATGATCGACGAGCAGGAATACTATCTGCGGCCGATGAACTGCCCGCACCACCACATGATCTACGCCCACGACCAGTGGAGCTATCGCGACCTGCCGGTGCGCCTGTCCGAATACGGACAGGTCTACCGCTATGAGGCGTCGGGCGGGCTTTCCGGCCTGATGCGCGTGCGCGGTTTCTGCCAGAATGATGCGCACATCTATTGCCGCGAGGACCAGGCCAAGGACGAGTTCCTGGCCGTGATGCACATGCACGCGAAATACTATCGCATGTTCGGCATCGAGGATTTCTGGATGCGGCTTTCCCTGCCCGATTTCGACAATCTCGACAAATATGTCGACGATACCGACGGCTGGATGAAGGCGCTGGGTATACTGAAAGAAGCGATGGACGAGTCCGGCTATCCGTACAAGGAAGTCGATGGCGAGGCGGCCTTCTACGGCCCCAAAGTGGACTTCATGGCCAAATCCGTCGTCGGTACCGAATACGCCATCTCCACCAACCAGCTCGACTTCATGGCGACCAAGCGCTTCGATCTGGAATACACGTCAGAGGACGGCAACAAGAAGCCGGTCTATGTGATCCACCGCGCGCCGCTGGGCTCACACGAGCGCTTTGTTGCCTTCCTGATCGAGCATTATGCCGGCAAGTTCCCGGTCTGGCTCAGCCCCGTTCAGGCCATGGTGATCCCGATTGCCGACCGGCATGAGGAATATGCCAAACAGGTGCAGAAGCGCCTGTTCGATGCGGACACCAAATCGGTGCATTCGGGCATTCGCGCGGAGGCCGATCTGGCGGGCGAGCGCATGCAGAAGAAGATCCGCAACGCGCAGAACCGCAAGATTCCCTACATGCTGGTGGTGGGTGATGCGGAGGCGGAAGCCGGCACGGTGGCGCTGCGCCACCGCGATCATGGCGATCTGGGCACGGTGAGCGTGGAGGATGTGATCGCCCGCATCACCCAGGAGATCAACACGCGTGAGGATCAGCCTGGGTGAATGGCTGAACTCCCGGCCGAGCAGAGCGAGAGCCGGGACCTTGTGCAGAACTAGCGGATAGAGGCCCCGGATAGCGCTGCGCGCTTCCGGGGTTTCACGTTGTTGGGATGCTCACCTCACACCCGGAAAGCTCGTCACATACTCCACGCGAATGTCGGGGAAGCTGGTGACGAACTGCACGGTGAAGTCGGGGAAGCTCTCGACAAACTGCCAGCGTCCGCAGGCGTTCGGGAAGCTCGTCACCTGCTGCACGCGGATGTCTGGAAAGCTCGTTACAAGCTGAACCTTTATATCGGGAAAACTCGTGACCACCTGAACACGCCCCTGCAGGGGTATGCCATCAAAGCTGCAGTCCGGCCCGACGGCGGGGCTCGCTGCCAGAGCGGCCAGGATGAGGGGTGATGCAGCCAGCAGCATGGAAAAGGCCCTCCCTTGCGGGAGAGCCTTTCAGAGCGTGGATGAACGGGCGGTGAAGGAGATTAATGCATGCCCTTGACGATACTTTCGGTCATCTTCTTGGCATCGCCCAGCAGCATCAGCGTGTTGTCGCGGAAGAAGAGCGGGTTCTCGACGCCAGCGTAGCCGGAGCCTAGCGAGCGCTTGATGAACATCACCGTGCCCGCCTTCCACACCTGCAGCACAGGCATGCCATAGATCGGGCTGGAGGGGTCGTCCTCGGCGGCCGGGTTGGTCACGTCATTGGCGCCGATAACAAAGGCCACGTCGGCCTGCGAGAAGGCCGAGTTGATGTCTTCCAGCTCAAACACCTCATCATAGGGCACCTGGGCTTCGGCCAGCAGCACGTTCATGTGGCCGGGCATGCGGCCCGCTACCGGGTGGATGGCGTAGGACACGTCCACCCCTTCGGCCTTGAGCGCATCGCCCATTTCTTTCAGCGCATGCTGGGCCTGCGCCACCGCCATGCCATAGCCCGGCACGATGATGACCTTGCCGGCGTTCTTCAGGATGAAGGCGGCATCCTCGGCAGAGCCCTGCTTGACGATGCGCCCGCCAGTATCCTCGGCTGAGGATGCGACACTCTCGCCGCCAAACCCGCCCAGCAGGACCGAGATGAAGGAACGGTTCATCCCCTTGCACATGATGTAGGAGAGGATCGCGCCCGATGAACCTACAAGCGCGCCGGTGACCAGAAGCGCGGTGTTTTCCAGCGTGAAGCCGAGCGCGGCAGCAGCCCAGCCCGAATAGGAATTGAGCATGGAGACGACGACGGGCATGTCCGCCCCGCCAATCGGCACGATCAGCAATACGCCAAGCGCGAGCGCGAGAACGGCGATGATCCAGAACGCCATCTTGGCATCGCCGCCCGAAGCGACCAGGAAGGCGATGAAGACGGCCGAAGCAATGCCAAGGCCAAGGTTCAGCCAGTGCTGGCCTTTGAACACCAGAGGCGCGCCGGACATGATGCCCTGCAGCTTCAGGAAGGCGATGATGGAGCCGGAGAAGGTGATCGCGCCAATGGCCGTGCCGATGCCCAGCTCGATGAGGGAGAGCGCCTTGAGGCCGCCGGTTTCGTCAGCAATGCCGAACGCGGTGGGCGCATAGAGCGCGGCGGCGGCGACCAGCACCGCACACAGGCCGACCAGCGAGTGGAAGCCGGCAACCAGCTGGGGCATGGCCGTCATGGCGATACGGCGCGCGACGACCGCGCCAATCGTGCCGCCAATGGCTATCGCGCCAGCGATCACGATGAAGCCGGTAAAGCCGATATTGAGCATCAGGAGTGTGGTGGTGATGGCAATCGCCATGCCCGCCATGCCGAAATAATTGCCCCGGCGCGAGGTTTCCGGGCTCGACAGTCCGCGCAGCGCCAGAATGAAGAGAATGCCCGAGCCGAGATAGAACAGGGCGGCAAGATTGGGGGTCATGGGCTTATCTCCCGCAGGGCGGACTGAATTTCGGCGATGAGGCCGGGGAAATGGTTGCGGATCGTGTTGACGAGGATGACCGCGTCGACCGCGTGATAGGCATGGGCAATATGGTTGCGCATCCCGATAGCCTCGTTCCAGGCAATGGTTCTGAACTGTTCGCGATCCGCTTCGGGTACACGCCGGGCTGCCTCGCCGACGAGTTCGACAGCGTGGCGGACAGCGTAGAACTTTTCGGGGTTGGCCGAGACTGCTTCGGCGTCGGCATCACCCAGAAAGGTTTGCGCGTTTGTGGCAAACTCGAGCATGTCGAGAAGGTGGAGACGGGTTTTTGCATCCATCACGCCGCCACAAGTTCTGCTTCGGCAAAGGAACGCCAGTGGGGCGCGAGAGCGGAGCGCAAGATCACGTCCACCTTGCAGCCAAGGGCGTCACTGATTTCGCGCTGCAGTTTCTCAAGATCAAACAGGGATGGAGCCCCCGCCACGTCGGCCAGAAGGTCTACATCGCTGTTCTCGCCAGCGGTGCCGCGGCCAACAGAGCCGATCAGCCCCACGACCGAAATGCCAAAGCGCGCCGTCCAGTCCTGTCTGCGCTCGCGGACAAGGCGGAGAACTGTTTCGCGGTCGGGCAGGTGATGGGTCACTTCTTCTCTGCCTGCGCTGGTTTCTCTTTCTTCTTGTACATGGCCAGCATGCGCTGGGTGACGAGGAAGCCGCCGAAAATATTGATCGAGGCGAGCAGCACGGCGAGCAGGCCCGTGCCTTGTGCAAACCGGCTGTCCGGCCCGATGGCGGCGGCTCCGGCGGCCAGTAGCGCGCCGACAATAATCACCGAGGAGATGGCGTTGGTCACGCTCATCAGCGGCGTGTGCAGGGCCGGGGTGACCGACCACACCACGTAATAGCCCACGAAGATGGCGAGCACGAAAATCGCCAGCCGGTAGATGTTCGGATCAATGGCTTCCATACGTCTCACTCCGCCCCGTCAAGAGAGGCTCTGTCTGCTAGCCGAGGAATACCGCTGCGGCGGCAAAGGCGCTCAGCGTGACGATGGCCACACCGGCCATCACGATCTGGGTAATGCGGCGTTTCATGGACTATCCTCCGAGGGAAGGATGAACGATTGCGCCATCGCGCGTCAGCGTCATCCCCTTGATGATCTCGTCCTCCCATTGAGGCGAGAGTGCGCCATCCTCACCGCGCAGAAGCGGGGCGAGATTGACGAAATTCTTGGCCAGAAGCTGCGAGGCGTCGGCGGCCAGGCGCGCGGGCAAATTGGTGAAGCCCGCGATCTTCACCCCGCCATGCTCGACAATCTCGTCAGCCTTGGTCAGCTCGCAGTTTCCGCCCGTACCGGCGGCAATATCAATGATGACCGAGCCGGGCTTCATCGTCTCCACCATGGCTCTGGTGATGAGGCGCGGGGCGGGACGGCCGGGGATCAGCGCGGTTGTCACCACGATATCCTGCTTGGCGATATGGGCGGCGACCAGCTCGGCCTGTTTGGCCTTGTAGTCGGCGCTCATTTCCTTGGCATAGCCGCCAGCGGTTTCAGCCGCCTTGAATTCCTCGTCCTCGACCGCGATGAATTTTGCACCCAGCGAGGCGACCTGTTCCTTGGCGGCGGGGCGCACATCATTAGCCGAAACGATAGCGCCCAGACGCCGCGCCGTGGCGATGGCCTGCAGCCCGGCAACGCCTGCGCCCATGATGAAGGCTTTGGCAGCGGCAACAGTGCCCGCAGCGGTCATCATCATCGGGAAGGCGCGGCCATAGAGCGCAGCGGCCTCGATCACCGCGCGGTAGCCCGCCAGGTTGGATTGTGAGGAGAGGGCGTCCATGGACTGGGCGCGCGTGATGCGCGGCGTGTACTCCATCGCCAGCGCATTGATTCCCGCATCCGCGCAGGCCTTGGCAAAATCCTTGTCGCCATGCGGATCGAGCAGGCCGACCAGCACGGCGCCCTTTGGCAGCTTGGCAAGGGTTGCCGCATCGGGGCGGCGCACGGTGAGGAAAAGCTGGCCATCCTTGATGGCTGCGGCGCGTGTGACGCATTTCGCGCCAGCGGCCTCGAACGCGGCGTCGGTCACGCTGGCAGACAGCCCGGCGCTCTTCTCTACCGATACGCTGGCACCGGCCTTTACTAGCGCCTTCACCGAATCCGGCGTGGCGGCCACACGGGCTTCGCCGGGATAGGTTTCGGTGAGAACGGCTATGCGCATGGTGACATCCTGTCTGGCCCGGAAGGGAAGGTGTTCAGGATGTTACCATGCGCGAATCTCGCAGATGCGCAAAGACGAAATTTGGTTAGGGCGCGGCGCTAACCTGCAAATACCGCGATGGCCAGGCCGATAATGCCCGTCAGCACCGTCAGAACGCCTGTGGTCAGCCAGTACCACGGTCCCTGCTTCATGATGACACCGCCAATGACACCCACCGCCAGGGCAATGCCCAGCGAGGTGAACCAGCCCGTCCCGGTGGCGAAGGCGAAGGTGAGGAACACAATCGAATAGGTCAGTATCAGCGTGCAGGACACGCCAGCCTTCATCACGCCGACAAACATGCCGTGCTGCTCGGAAATATCCATCTCGCCGCGGGTGTAATCAGATGCCATGTCGGGACTCCGTCTGGTCGATTGAGGCTGTTTGAACGGCAAGTAGCATGGGTTTGTCCGGTGGCCAAGACCATGCTGAAGCGCGGTTACGCCCGCGGCGCCCAGCCTTCGCACAAAGCCTGCAGCACGCTCGCCACGGCCAGCGGCTGATCGAGGATGAGATGGTGTTTGGCGTCAGGCACGCTGATGAAGGGCGAGCGGGTGAACACGCCGCGCATATAGTCCCAGGTCTCTGCCTGCATCAGGCGCGATTGTGCGCCGCGCACGAAGGCCAGCGGGCATTTCAGGCTGGCGGCCGCCTTTTCAGGGTCGCGGCGTTCCCAGGTCAGCTTGGCCCAGAGATCCGGGTCGAACTTCCATGTCACCCCGCCTTCAGCCTCTTTCAGCGAGCCGCGCGCGATATGGTCCAGCAGCCAGAGATGCTCGCAGGGCTGGTCGGGCAGCAGGCGGAAGCGCGCCAGAGCAGTAGCCGTATCCTTGTAAACCCGTCCGCCGCGCCGGGGCGGTGAGCCCTCACGCTGCTCGGTCTGCGGGCGGATCGGGCTGTCGAGAATGATCCCGGCGCGCAGCCGGTCTCCCAGTGCAATCGCGGCCGTCAGGGTGACAAATCCGCCAAAGGAATGCCCGGCGAGTACGGGCTTGCCCGCCTCGAACGCGCCGCCGGCCTCGGCGGCGGCAAGCACGTCGGCTGCATGGTCATTCATGGAGTAGACGTCGCGCCAGCCGCTTGACCCCATGCCGGCCAGATCCGGCGCGACGACGCGGTAGCCTTCAGCCGCCAGAAACGGCCCGATAGCGTCCCACCAGCCTTTATGCGCCGTGCCGCCATGGACGAGGATCAGTCCAGGCGCGCCGCGCGTCCCCCACGCCTTCCAGCTTAGCGCAATGCCGAGGCGCTCGGCCTGCCCGGTTTCGCATGCAGTTTCCTGCGCGCGCAAAAACCATTTCGGGCCAGCCAGCTTTTCACCTTTTAGAGCGGCAAGCGGAGAGGGCGGGCGTTCGCTGTCAGCCATGACGCAAGGTCCATTCGCAAAACGGGGCGGGGTGTGCAGCACCCGGCAAAGGAAGGGAGACACTGGGTAGGCTGCAGGCAGGCCCGCGTCAATCAACGCGGTTCACCGCTCCGGCAACCTATTGCTAACCCTCTATTTACCCTAACCAATTCTCACCGGCCTCTACACGTGACCTTAACCGGAAGTGTCCCATAACGGTGCGCATCAGGGGCGGGTCCACCAAGAGCCTGGCCGTTCACGCAGAACACTGCGGGGCGGCCATCAAGGGCCGGGACACGCCTCACCATGGTGGGACAAAAGGGTGTGGGTGACATGGCCAAGACTATTCTGATCGTCGACGATGATCCGACGCAACGCCGGCTGATGCAGGCGGTTCTCGAAAAGCAGGGGCATCACCCCGAAATGGCCGAGAGCGGGGAGGCTGGGCTGGAGCGTATCCGGCGCGGCGGTATTGATGTCGTGCTGCTCGACATGGTCATGCCGGGCATGGATGGTCAGGAAACGCTTGAAGCCATCAAGGCGCGTGAGCCGGACCTGCCGGTCATCGTCCTCACCGCCCATGGCGGTATCGAGACTGTGGTGAAAGCCATGCGCGCCGGCGCGGTGGACTTCTTCGTCAAGCCCGCCAGCCCGGAACGCATCGCGGTCTCCATCCGCAATGCCTTCAAGGTAAAGGATCTGACCGGTGAGGTGACGCGCCTGAAGCGCACCCAGTCCGGCCAGCTGGGCTTCAAGGACATGATCGCGTCTGCCCCTGCCATGCGTCAGGTGGTGCGGCTGGGCGAGCGGGCGGCGAAATCGAATATCCCCATCCTTGTCACCGGCGAAAGCGGTGTCGGCAAGGAGCTGGTGGCCCGTTCCATCATGGCCGCGTCCGACCGGGCGGGCCGTCCCTTCGTAGCCGTGAACTGCGGCGCGATCCCGGAAAACCTGGTGGAATCAACCCTGTTTGGTCACGAAAAGGGTGCCTTTACCGGCGCGGTGGCCAAGCATATGGGCAAGTTCCAGGAGGCTGATGGCGGCACGCTCTTCCTTGACGAGATCGGCGAGCTGCCGCTGGACATGCAGGTGAAGCTCCTGCGCGCCCTGCAGGAAGGCGAAGTTGATCCCGTCGGCGGCAAGAAGCCGGTCAAGGTCGATGTGCGCATCATCTCGGCGACGAACCGCGATCTGGCCGAACAGGTCAAATGCGGCGCGTTCCGCGAAGACCTGTTCTATCGTCTGAACGTCTTCCCCATCGAGGTGCCGAGCCTTTCCGAGCGCGCGGACGACATCCCGGCGCTGGTGCGCCACTTCATCGCCCGCTTCAACGCGCAGGAGGGCAAGACTGTGCTGGACGCCACATCGGAGACCATGGACATGCTCGCCCGGCATCACTGGAAGGGCAATGTGCGCCAGCTGGAAAATGCGGTCTTTCGCGCGGTCGTGCTGTGCGATGGCGATTACCTGACGCCGGAGGATTTCCCGCAGATTTCCGGCCTCAACCCGACTTTGCGTCAGGCAGAGCCTGAGCGTCCGGCCCCGGTTGCTGAAACGGCGGCGCCGGCTGAGCCGGTGGAGGAGGCCGGGAGCGAGACCAACGGTCATGCTTCGGCCTTCCCGGTGGACATCACCGATGCAGGCGGACATTTGCGCCCCCTGGAATCCATCGAGCGTGATCTGATTGCCTTCGCCATCGAGACCTATTCAGGCCGCATGGCGGAAGTGGCGCGCAGGCTCGGCCTTGGCCGCTCCACGCTCTACCGCAAGGTGCGCGAATACGATCTCGAAGTGGACAATTTCCGCGAGGCGGGGTGAGGGTAAGGCCCTCGTCCTTCGAGACGCTCGCTTCGCTCGCCCTCAGGATGAGGGCCTTGCGAAACCTTCCTCCCTCATCCTGAGGGGCTTCGTCAGAAGCCGTCTCGAAGGACGAGGGAGGCCGGGACTGGCCAATAATCGATCAGCCTTGTAGCGTCCGGTCAGTTTCAACTGACCGGACGTTTTCTCATGCGCGCTGTCCTCATCGCCCTTCTGCCGCTTGCCCTTATTGCCTGCGAGAACGGTGAGGCCCCGCCCGCACCAGCCCCTCAGGGCGAACGCCTGACAATCGAGCGGCTATATGGATCACCAGACCTGAACGGTCCCACCGCGCGCTCGGTGCGCTTCTCGCCTGATGGCAGCCGGATCAGCTTCTTGCGTGCCAAGGAAGATGACCGCACGGTTCAGGATCTCTGGGCGATGGATGTGGAGACGGGCCGCTCTTACGTGCTCGTCGATGCCCGACAGCTGGCCCCAGAAGAGCGCGAGCTGACCGAGGCCGAAATCCAGTATCGCGAACGCGCGCGCATCACCGCCACCGGGGTGGTCAGCTATGACTGGGATCAGGCAGGCGAGGCGGTGCTGGTGCCGCTCGATGGTGATGTGTTCTACGTCAATGTGGAAACCGGCGAAGCGCGCCGCCTGACCGAGACCGAAGAGTTCGAGACCGATGCCAAGGTCAGCCCGCGCGGCGGCTATGTCTCCTTCATCCGCGAGCAGAATCTCTGGGTGCATGATCTGGCCACCGGCGAGGAGCGCGCCCTGACTAGTGAAGGCGGCGGCGCGATCAGCTGGGGCATGGCCGAGTTCGTCGCCCAGGAAGAAATGAGCCGCTATACCGGATACTGGTGGTCGCCCGATGACAGCCGCATTGCGGTCGCGCGCGTCGACGAGAACCCGGTGATGGTCGTGGAGCGTTTCGGCATTTCGGCTGAAGGCGTCTCTGTCTCCGAGCAGCGCTATCCGCGCGCCGGTACACCCAACGCCCTTGTCACCCTGCATGTGATCGATCTGGCCTCTGGCGAGGTGGTCGACATGGATATGGGGGCTGAGACCGATATCTACCTCAATCGTGTCGACTGGAGCCGGTCTGGCGGGACGCTGTGGGTGCAGCGCCAGAACCGCGCGCAGACGCAGTGGGATTTGCTGGCGCTGAACCCGACGACCGGAGCTGAAGATGCCACACGGCGCATCACCGAAACGGCTGATACCTGGATCAATCTGACCCACGATCTGCGTGTCACGAGCGGCGGCGGGCTGCTCTACCTTTCCGAACAATCGGGCTTTCGCCATATCCGGCGTGTTCACGCCGATGGCACGGCGCAAAACATCACCTCAGGCGAATGGGTGGTGGACGGCATTGCGGGTGTGAATGAGGACACAGGGACGGTCTGGTTTACCGGCTGGATGGAAAGCCCGCTGGAGCGTCATCTCTATGCGGTGAGCCTGGAGGGCGGTGAACCGGAGCGCATCACGCAGGGCCAGGGCCGCTGGGCCGCGGCGGTCGGCACTGGCGGGTCAGGCTTTATCGGCACGCATTCCAGCGTGGAAACCCCTCCCAACACCGCGCTTTATTCCATCGATGGGGAACGTATCGCCTGGGTGGAGGAAAACCGGCTGGATGACGCCCACCCCTATGCGCCCTTCCTGCCCTCTCACGTGACGCCGGAATACGGCACACTCACTGCGGCAGACGGCGAGACCGAGCTTTACTGGCAGATGTACCGCCCGGATCATTGCACGGCGGCTCATCCCTGCCCGGCCATCGTGCAGGTTTATGGCGGACCGCTGGTGCAGACCGTGCACGCGGGCTGGCAGCCGCTTCGCGACCAGATCCTCGTCCAGTCCGGCTATGTGCTCTTCAAGGTCGATAACCGGGGCACGTGGAACCGCGGCCATGCCTTTGAGGCTGCGCTGCACCGGCGCATGGGCATTCTGGAGGTCGAGGACCAGCTGGCCGGTCTCGACTGGCTGCAGGCGCGCGATTTTGTCGATGGCAACCGGGTCGGCCTGTGGGGCTGGTCCTATGGCGGCTACATGACGCTGATGACCGCGCTGCAGGCGCCGGGCCGGTTTGCTGCGGGGATTGCGGGCGCGCCGGTTACCGACTGGGCGCTCTACGATACCCATTATACCGAGCGCTACATGTCCACCCCGCAGGACAATGCCGACGGGTATGAGGCCGGATCAGCCTTTGCCCATCTTGATGGCTATGAGACGCCGCTTCTGATCATTCACGGCATGGCCGACGATAATGTGACCTTTGATCATTCCACGCGTCTCTTTGCGGAGCTGCAGGAGCGCGGGGAGCTGTTCGAGATGATGACCTATCCGGGGGAACGCCACGGTATCCGCCCGCCGCCCCTGCAGACACATTTGCTGCGCACTCAGATGGCGTTCTTTGACCGCCATTTACGCGAGTAGGCGCGACGCCGCCTCACAAGGGTTTGATATTCAAAAGAGCAACCATGCTCTAGCGTTCCCGGAAAATGCTGGGGAGGCAAACATGCTCAAATCCATTCTGTTCGTACGTGGCGGGCCGCAGCAGGGCGCGCCGGCCGATATTGGTCTGCTGGCGCTGCGGCTGCTGACTGGCAGTTTTCTGATGTGGGAGACGCAGGACAATATCCTATCGGCCGAGCGCATGGCCGAGTTTGTGGGTTTTGTCGGTCATCACGGCTTCATCCTGCCGGAAATCATGGCCCCGCTTTCGGTCTATGCCCAGTTCATCTGCGGGGCGCTGATCCTTGCCGGTGCGCTCACGCGGGCGGCCAGCCTCGTAATGGTGTTCAACTTCGTAGTGGCGCTGGCCATGGTCCATTGGGGCGGTGATTTCCGCAACTGGTGGCCGGCGCTGGTGCTGGTCTTCATCCCGCTGCATTTCGCGCTGGCAGGGCCGGGGCGCTGGTCTGTGGATCACTGGCTGGCGCGCCGGGAGACGAAGGCGCAAGCCTGATCGCGCGCGCCATCTGGCGTGGCATTTTGCGCACATGGCGCGATGGCAATCGCGGTTAACCGGCGGTTTTGTCCTTAACATTGCCTGATTTTTCGCGGTAACCTTCTGTTAACGGGCTGCCCTGTGGGCGGCAGAGGGACCGTGATGATAGGGCCGGTGCGGCAATAGACGCGCCGGTGAGGGGAAGTCGGGCCGATGACGTCTGAAGTGATGATTATGAACCGGCAGGCCGTGGCACTGGCCGCTGACAGCGCCGTCACCTATGGCGGCGGCCCTGATCCGGTCGTGACCCTGGAGGCGGAGAAAATCCTGCCACTGAGTGGCTCGGTCGCCCTGATGGTCTATTCACGCGGCGATGTGCTCGGCCGGTCCTGGTCGCAGATCGCCCATGCCTTCCGCCAGCAGCATGGCAGCGCCGAGTTTGAAAGCGTGGCCGAATGCGCGACGGCCTTCTTCGCCTTCGTGGATGGCAATCGCAAGCTTTTCCCCGAGCGCGAGGAACGCGAGGAGTTCGAGGCGCTGATGCGCGCCGCCTTCATCACCCTGATGAACCATGCCCGCGCCATGGCCAGCTATCCCGGCGCCGGGTATGAGGATGATGCAGCCGCCTTCGAGGCCGCGCTGGAGCTTTATCGCAGCCATCTTGCCCACGATGAGAGCGGGCGTCCGCGCGCCGATCTGGATGTGTTCGGGCATCTCACGCGCGAGCGCTTCTACGAGCTTTATGGCGCGATGCTGGACCAGCTGATCGCCGATGCGCTGGGCGCGTTCGGGCAGGAAGAGGCGATGCGCGCGCGCCTGTTCGACTTTGCCTACATGATCGTCACCAAGCCGGCCTTTCTGGAGCCCTATGCGGGCCTGGTGTTCGCCGGGCTGGGGACAGCGGACATTTTCCCGGTCTATGTCCATCACTATGCCTCCATTCTGGTCGACGGGGTGATGAAGCGCGCCCATGACGAGACGACGGCGGTGGGCGTGGATGACGGGCCGAACGCCTTTGTGCGCACGTTTGCACAGGCCGATATGACCCATGCCTTCCTGCGCGGCATCCACCCGCTCATGTTCGACATGATGATCTCGATGAACCTCATCACCAATGAGGCTGCCGCCGATGCGGCCCTGCGCGAGGCGGGGCTGGACGCGGCCGCTGCCGGCGAGGTGATGGAGCGGATAGGCAAGGGCACGCTGCCCGCCCTGACAGGCCATTTCATCAAGGCGGCCCATGCGGTCAGCCAGGAAGAGTTTATCAACCCGTTCATCCAGGTCGTCTCGGCTTCCGGCAAGCGCCAGATCGCCGAAACCTCCAAGGCGCTGGTGGAGCTCAACATCCTCAAAGGCAGCCTGCACCAGACCCAGACCGGGGTCGGCGGGGATGTCGATGTGGTGATGATCTCGCAAACAGGTGGCGTTGAATGGTATGCTCGCAAAGCCTGATGGCTTGGCGGGCAAGGAGCTTGATCGATGAGCAGTGACATGAACGACACCCCGTCCCGGCTTGATCTGGACCGCGCCCGTGCCGCGCTGGCAAAGGCTCGCGAGGAAAGCGCGATTGCGGTGCGCGCACCGCGCCCGGCCGATCTGTCGCGCCTGCGCGAAGAGGATGAACGCCGCCACCGTATCGCTACGCGTGCCGGGTCGTTCCGCATGGAACTCCGCAGCCAGCTGGGTCTTGCCGATACGCAAGGGCCGTATTCGCCCTTGCCGCTGAACATCTCGGGCGTGATCGGCCATGCGCTGTGCGACGCCGATATCTGCACGCCAGAACCGCCTCAGACCGGCGCGGCGGACAGGCCGAAGGCGCAGCCCGCTCCGGCGATTGCCGGGGAGCGCGTTGATGCGGGCTTTGCGGGCGAGGCGCAGGCCGTGTCGCCCGTTGCGCCGGACGCGGATGCTGACTGGGCAGATGGCACACCCGAACCGCTAGCGCCGCGCAAGCGCAAGAAGTTCCTGGGGCTGTTTTAGGCGGTCAGCAATACCTTGCAGATCGCTTCAAGCCCGTCTCTGTCCTCCGGGCCGAAGGCATCGAGGCTTTCAGAATCCACATCCAGCACCGCGGCCAGTGATCCATCGGGGCGAAACACCGGCACGACAATCTCCGAGTTTGACCGGCTGTCGCAGGCGATATGGCCGGGGAAGGCGTGCACGTCCGCCACCAGCTGCGTCTCGCCACTGGCCGCTGCCGCGCCGCACACACCCTTGCCGAACGGAATGCGCAAACATCCCAGCGTGCCCTGATAGGGGCCGACGACCAGCTCTTCCGGCTTTAGCGGGTCCACCACATAAAACCCCGTCCAGAAGAAGCGCGGCGCGAAATTCTGCGCGAGTACACAGGCCGCCGTGGCAAAGCGCGCCGTCTCGCTGGTCTCGTCCGCCACTATGGCCGCGATCTCTTCGCGCACACGGGCATAGGCTTGCTCCAGCGTTTCGCCGGCAGGTGCGGTGGACAGAGCTTCGGCCATGGGCATTCCTTGTTAGCTGGCAGTGCTGTCTCATCTAGGCACAGATATACCGCGCCGCCAGCCCGGCATCAGCCCCTTGCGTGAAATCTGCCTTCACCGTACATCGGATGGGCGTGGCGTGAGCCCTCGCGGGTGTAGCTCAATGGTAGAGCAGAAGCTTCCCAAGCTTAAGACGAGGGTTCGATTCCCTTCACCCGCTCCAGCACTCCTCTTGTACGACCCGGAGACATAGGTAACGGATTGTACCTAAGACATGGGTGACACCCGCGTGCCGAACGGGTTGTCGATAGTCTGCAGGGTTTTCTGTTCCAGGTCGATATATCCCAGATCGTAGGTCATGAAGCTGACGAGCCAGATGCCGTCGTCGACTTCCTTGATTCCGAGTTTCTGGCCGGCGAGCACGGTTGAGATGTTGATCTTCTTGCGGTGCATGCAGATGCGCCCGCATGCGGTGACCAGAATGTCCTTGTCGTGGAGGGGGTAGTCGATCTCCTGCAGTCCCTGCCATGGCCTTGAGGCGGGCGTGTAGAGTTCGCCCGGCGTCTTCATGGCGATGGCTTCGTGCGGGCGTTCTGTATTGAACTCGCTGACGAATGCGTCGAACCGGGCCTGCTGCTGAAGGGCGTTCATGCCCGGCGGGCGGGCAGTTTCCTGCTTCAGGGTCCGGTGCATGCGCTCGTGGCGGCCGTTCTGCTGGGGATGGCCGGGCCTGATGCGCTCGATGGCGATGCCGAGCCTGAGCCAGAGCACGGACAGCCGCGACAGGTTGTAGAGCCCGTTGGGGCTGGCGAAGGGCAGGCCGTTATCGCTTCTGATGGCGGCTGGCAGGCCGCGCTCCCTGAACACGCTCACGAAGGTCTCGATGACGGGCCGCTCCTTGGTACTCTCAAGGGCTTCGCAAACCAGGATCATGCGCGAGGCCTGGTCGGTGACGGTCAGGGGGTAACAATAGCGCCCGTCGCCCAGCTTGAACTCACCCTTGAAGTCGGCGCACCACAGATCGTTGGGCTCAAAGGCCTGCGACAGCGCCGTGCCCACGGCCTTGTTGGCCGTGCGCCGCTTGCGCGACCGGCTGACCAGGCCGTGCCGGTCAAGCACCGCATGGACGGTGCTCCTGGCCGGGATGCGCACATCACCGGCCAGCTTGCGCACCAGCAACTCGCGGATCTTCCTGGCGCCCCAGTGAGGCTTCTCGCGCTTGGCTTCCACGATCAGCCGCTCGATCTGGTCAGGCAGCTGGTTGGCGTAGCGCACCGGGCGGCGCGAGCGGTCGCACAGCGCCTCCAGACCCTCTTGCCTGTAGCGGCCCCATATCTTGTAGCCGGTCTTGCGCGAGATGCCGAACTGGCGGCAGACCTCGCTCATGCTCTCGCCATCCAGAAGACGGCCGACAAACCGAACACGCTCATCCATTACCGAACACTCCTTCCACGGCATCTCCACCTCCAGCCCAAAGCCAAAAGTGTGACCCATGTGTCCGGTACGTTCCGTCACCTATCTCTCAGGTCGCTCATCCTGCCAGGCGAACACTCGATTTTGTTTCGACGGGCGCTGACGCGCGCTTGGGGTTCGGGGGCAGGCAGTTCTCCAGCACCGGTGATCCGGCAGTGGGCAGGTTTCGTAAGACTCCGTGATGCCACCCCTTTGGTATCGCGAGGCTGACGGATTTTCTCCCGGACACGCTGCCTCGTTTCGACAACCGAAACGGAGACAACATCCATGCGCCTTACTGCAATCATTTCCTCGACTGCTGCTGCCGCCGCGCTTCTTGCCGCGCCTGTGCTCGCCGACCATCACCGTGGCCCGGCTGACATTGTTGATACGGCCGTTGCCGCTGACGATTTCAACACGCTGGTCGCTGCCGTTCAGGCCGCTGACCTTGTTGATGCGCTCAAAGGCGAAGGCCCGTTCACCGTGTTCGCGCCGACCGATGCCGCCTTTGCCGCTCTGCCCGAAGGCACGGTCGACACCCTGCTGATGCCGGAAAACCAGGCCCAGCTGCAGGCCGTGCTGACCTATCACGTCGTGCCGGGCAGCTATATGTCCGACAGCGTTGATCCAGGCACGTATGATCTGGAGACCCTGCAAGGCACGGCTGTCAACGTCGTCGTCGGTGAAGACGGCTCGGTCACGGTTGATGGCGCCAATGTCATCACCGCCGACATCGAAGCCTCCAACGGCGTGATCCACGTGATCGACGCCGTCATCCTGCCGAACTGATCCCCTCCATAGATTCGGCATGTCAAAGGACCCGCCACGCTCCCCGGTGGCGGGTCCTTTTTTGCCCCTAATCCCCCGCTTCCTCGCTGGCCTTGCCGCTGGCTTCGATCACTTTCAGCTCGGTGTTTTCCGGCGCGTCGGAGGCTTTGAGCACGCCCTTGCGCCGTGAGGCGCGCGGCAGGGAGACGGTCTGCACCTGGCCTTCCATGTATTCGATGATGATGCCGGCGACGTCCTTCTGGCTGGTGCGCTCAATGCCCTCAAGACCCGGTGAGGAATTCACTTCCAGAATTTTCGGCCCGGTACTGGAGCGCAGGAGATCCACGCCCGCGACCGAAAGGCCCATCGCCTTGGCGGCGCGCACGGCGGCGGAGCGCTCTTCAGGCGTGATCTTCACCCCTTCGGCCGTGCCACCGCGATGCAGGTTGGAGCGGAACTCGTCGGCCTGGGCCTGACGTTTCATGGCGGCGACCACCTTGCCGCCGACGACAAAGCAGCGAATGTCGGCTCCGCCGGCTTCCTTGACGAATTCCTGCACGATGAAATTGGCTTCCAGCCCCCGGAAAGCGTCGATTACGCTCTCGGCGGCCTTTTTCGTGTCGGCCAGCACCACGCCGCGCCCTTGCGTGCTCTCCAGCAATTTGACCACAAGCGGCGCACCGCCGACCAGCTCGATCAGGGTCTTGGTGTCTTTCGGCGAGTGGGCAAAGGCGGTGGAGGGCATGCCGATGCCCGCGCGCGCCAGCAGCTGGTGGGCGTAGAGCTTGTCGCGGCTGGCCCCGATGGCAGCAGCCGGATTGAGGATATAGGCACCTGTCATGGCGAACTGGCGGATCACCGCCATGCCGTAATTGGTCATCGAGGCGCCGATGCGCGGGATCACCGCGTCAAAGCGCGGCAGGCGGCGGCCATCGTAATAGATCGCGGGCGAGAGCGTGTTGATGCCCATGGAGCAGCGCGCCGTGTTGACCATCTCGGCGACATGGCCGCGCTCCTCTGCCGCTTTTTTCAGGCGTTTGGAGGAATAGTTCGTCGGCTCACGCGTCAGGATGGCGATGCGAAGCGGGCGCTTGACCGGCTTCTGGCGCGGATAGTCGGAATAGACCTTGTAGCCGATCTTGCCCTGCACATAAGAATCCGCCGGGTTCACCACGATGCCGTCGCGGATCGCCGTGCGGCCCAGCAGCATGCGGTAATTCATGCTTTCCCGGTTGGTCAGGGTCAGTTCGATCGGCCATTGCCGGTCACCCACCTGAACCATCGCCTCGATCACCCAGCGCAGCTCGGACTCGCCATTGGAGGAGGTAACCTCGCGCCGGTCCACGGCCGGGGCGGCGCAGGTGATCTCCACATCGGGCTGGCTGGGAATGGGGTGAATGACGAAACGGACCTGGGGCGCGTCGTCAGGGCCAAACGGCTCCACAGACACGGCATGCAGCGCAGAGGTGCGCGCGCCGGTATCCACCTTGGCCTTGATCGCCGGAATGCCCAGCTCCGGGAAGGACGCCCATTCTTCCCAACCCAGTACGAATGGTTGATCCATCAAATCCTCAAAAGCCTCTGGCGTCCTGATCCTGATCGCGGGCGTGCCTTTAGCGCGCAATTCATCTGGCGTCCATCGGGCCTTCTTGCGGGGGCAAAGTCAATTTCTTCCCGCCCGGAAAGATATATCTGCAACGCGAAAGCCTCGACCTTGAGCGCGCGGAGGTCCATGTGTGCAGGCAACGCTTTAGAGCACAGGAGATATGGTCATGGCCGGAATTTACCGCCCGCTTGTGAAACTGACGCGCGGCATGCCTGCTTCCGACGGGGCAGGGGTGAAGATGACGCGGCTTCTGGGTACGCCCGAATTGCGCGTGCTGGACCCGTTCCTGATGCTCGACAAATTCCATTCCGACAATCCGGACGATTATCTGGCAGGCTTTCCCGAGCACCCTCACCGGGGCTTTGAAACCGTGACCTACATGGTCGCGGGCCGCATGCGCCACAAGGACAATAAGGGCCATGAAGGCGTGATCGAGCCGGGCGGGGTGCAGTGGATGACGGCCGCTGGCGGCATCATCCATTCGGAAATGCCAGAGCAGGAAGACGGGCTGATGAGCGGCTTCCAGCTGTGGATCAACCTGCCTGCCGCCGAGAAGATGAAGCCCGCCGCCTATCAGGAGTATAGCGCCGCCGAGGTGCCTGAGGACAAGCGCGAGGGCGTGACTGCCCGCATCGTCGCCGGGCGCACCTCCACCGGCGTTGAAGGCCCGGTGCGGAACATCACCACCGAGCCTTTCTACGCTGAGCTGGTCATGGAGCCGGGCGCTGTGTTCGAGGAGCCGATACTGGCGGACAAGACCACCATATTGGCCATCCATACCGGATCGGTCAGCGTGTCGGGCATCGCATTGCCAGAAGCGCATCTGGGCGTGTTCGGCCCCGGTGACACGGTGCGTATCGAGGCGGGCTCCGAAGGCGCGCGTGCCATCCTGGCCGCCGCCTACCCGATTGGCGAGCCGATCGCGTGGGGCGGGCCGTTCGTGATGAACACGGAAGGCGAGGTGCGTCAGGCCATGCTGGACTACCAGATGGGACGGTTCTGACCTTCGTGCGTTAACAGACTGAAAGCAGAAGAAAAAGGAGACCGGATATGGGCCGGCTCGTGGACGGCGTCTGGAAAGACGAATGGTATGACACCAAAAGCTCTGGCGGAAAGTTCAAGCGCCAGGACAGCGTGTTTCGCAACTGGGTGACGGCGGACGGCTCTGCCGGACCCAGTGGAGAGGCAGGTTTCAGGGCCGAGGCCGGGCGCTATCATCTCTATGTGTCGCTGGCCTGCCCGTGGGCGCACCGCACGCTGATCTTCCGCCATCTCAAAGGGCTGACCGGCAAGATTTCGCTGTCGGTCGTGCACTGGCGCATGAAGGAGCACGGCTGGACGTTTGAGGATGGGCCGGGCGTGATCCCCGATCCGCTGCATGGTGCGCGCTACATGTATCAGGTCTACACAGCAGCGAAGACGGATTATTCGGGCCGCGTGACGGTGCCGGTGCTGTGGGACAAGCAGAAAAACACCATCGTCTCCAATGAAAGCGCGGACATTATCCGCATGTTCAATTCCGCGTTCGATGGCGTCGGCGCTGCGCCGGGCGATTACTATCCTGAGCATCTGCGCGGCGAGATCGATGCCCTCAATGCGCGCATCTACGACACCGTCAATAATGGCGTCTACAAGTCCGGCTTTGCCACCTCGGCCGAGGCATATGAGGAGGCGGTCACCACCCTGTTTGAGAGCCTGGACTGGCTGGAAAGCCTTCTGTCCGATGGCCGCGAATATCTGTGCCGGGACACGCTGACCGAGGCCGACTGGCGGTTATACACCACTCTGGTGCGCTTTGATCCGGTCTATCACGGCCATTTCAAATGCAATCTCAAACGCCTGATCGACTATCCGCATATCGCGGCCTATGCGCGCCGCCTTCATGGCCTGCCGGGGATTGCCGATATCTTCAATCTCGATCACGCCAAACGCCATTATTACGAGAGCCATGACACCATCAACCCGACCGGCATTGTGCCGCTGGGCCCGGAGGTGCATGTAGCCGGCGGGCGTTCCTAGGGCATTCCTCCAACACCTCCATCCCCACCCGGTTCCGGAGTGAGGTTGAGGCAACGGATGGCGCGGGCGGCCATGGGATGGCCAATCGCGAACGTTCAAACGGGCCCTCTCAAGGCCGCCCGCACGCAGGTGTTTCTTCAGCCGGGGCGGATACCTTACGCTGCTCCATAGCCGTAGCCTCCGTGACGTCAGCAAGCCCTCCCAAGGGTCAGCCGGTCCAGCTGGACCTGTATAGCCGTCCACAAGGGTGAGACAGACCGTGCCCGCTACGGTTTTCCGCTCTGCCGGCCGCCTGAACCTGAGGATGAACCCCGCGTCGATGCCCGGCATTGGCCAGACATCAGGGCGCACCCCGTCTCAAGTCACCGCTTCATCTCCCGGCCGGGACGCATTCCGGACCGCCGTCTTGCCGGAGATGAACGCTGGCTATTATGCGGCAAGTTCACAGGAGGGGGATAAGTGGGGATCTGTCCTCCGCCTCTTCGTCACCCCCGTGACGACGGGGGTCCAGAGATCGAAGGGCAAAGACAGTTGCCAATCAGCTCTGGATGCCCACCTGCGCGGGCATGACGAGGGGTTGGACGTCTCAGATGCGTTTCACCGGCGTAAGCCGGTGCCCAGTCTTTTCTGGCCCCCGGCTCGGAAACCCGGGACCCGGTATGGTTGGCTATGGGAAAACCTTGCCAGTTCGACGCCGCACTATACGCCGGTATCCGAAAAAGGCTCATCGCCAGTGAAACGCGCAGAAGGCGGGGAGCTTGCGGAGTGCGTGAACGAAAGCACTCTGATTTATCTTGTGGAATCGCGAGAACTCAGCTTAGCGTTAACCATCGTGCCTTTAAGGGGCTCGATAAATAAAAAAGAACAGACGGGAGGAGACTTATGTCTATTGCGAAAATTGTCTGGGCCGTCAGCATTCTGGCGGCGATTGTTCTGGCCTTTGTGACCTTCGAATATGGCGGTGCCATACTGGCGGTTCTGGGCCTTGCAAGCGGGTTTTTTGTCTCTGCAGACCACAGGCGCGGCGTGCTGATCGCCGCGATTTTCCTTCTGGTCGGTGCCAGTGCGCTCGAAGCGATACCGGTTGTCGGCGAGTATCTGACTGCGATCCTAGGCAGCTATGCCAACGTGCTGGCAGCCGCCTCGGTGATGGTGATTGTCATGGTCACTGTCGAGCGCCTCATGCCGGCCAAATCCGGCGGCTGACCGCTCCATCCGTTCAGACAGCATAGCCCCGTCCGGATTTTCCCGGGCGGGGTTTTTGCGGGCCAGTGCAGGGCGTCTGTCGCGCGTCCCGTTCAGCGCCTCCATTGCCAGCGCGCGCGTCCTTGCGCTATAGCGCGGCTCAATCCGTTTTCCCCTGTCAGGCCCGAGGAGTCCGGCGCATGTCGTCCTATCAATACGTTTATCACATGGACAAGCTGGCCAAGACCTATCCCGGCGGCAAGCAGGTCTTCTCCGGCATTTCGCTGCACTTCCTGCCCGACGCCAAGATCGGTGTTGTCGGCGTCAATGGCGCGGGTAAATCGACGCTCTTGAAGATCATGGCCGGTATGGACAATGACTTCACCGGCGAGGCATGGGCCGAAAAGGGCGTGCGCGTCGGCTATCTGCCGCAGGAGCCGAAGCTCGATGAGGCCAAGACCGTCTGGGAAAACGTCATAGAAGGCTCTGAAGACAAGAAAATATACGACGCATACAACGCTATCGCCATGCAGCTGGCCGAGGATTATTCCGACGAGCTGATGGAGCAGATGACCGCCCTGCAGGAGCAGGTCGATGCGCGCGATGCGTGGGACATCGATTCCAAGATCGAGATGGCGATGGAGGCACTGCGCTGCCCGCCGGGCGATGCTTCGGTAACGAACCTTTCCGGCGGTGAGCGCCGCCGCGTGGCCATCTGCCAGCTGCTTCTCTCCAAGCCGCACATGCTGCTGCTCGACGAACCGACCAACCATCTGGACGCCGAGAGCGTTGCCTGGCTCCAGCATCACCTTGAAAACTATGATGGTGCGGTGCTGATCGTCACCCACGATCGCTATTTCCTCGATTCCATCACGACATGGACGCTGGAGCTCGATCGCGGTCAGGGCATCCCCTACAAGGGCGGGTATTCAGACTGGCTGGAGCAGAAGACCAAGCGGCTGGAACAGGAATCGCGCGAGGAAGGCGCCAAGCAGCGCGCGCTCGCCCGCGAACTGGAGTGGATACGCTCCAGCCCGAAAGCGCGTCAGGCCAAATCCAAGGCGCGTATCAAGTCCTATGAGGAAATGCGCGACGCGGCCGACCGGGAGAAAATCTCCACCGCCACCATCCGCATTCCGCCGGGGCCGCGCCTGGGCGGCAATGTGGTCGAGTTTGACAATGTATCCAAAGGGTTTGGCGACAAGCTGCTAATCAAGGATCTGACCTTCAAGCTGCCGCCGGGCGGCGTGGTCGGTGTGATCGGCCCCAATGGTGCGGGCAAGACCACGCTGTTCAAGATGATCGTCGGCGAGGAGCAGCCCGATAACGGCTCGGTGAAAATCGGCGAGACGGTGAAGCTGGGCTATGTGAACCAGTCGCGTGATGCTTTGGATGCGAAGAAAACGGTCTGGGAAGAAATCTCCAACGGCCATGACATGATCTCGCTGGGCGGGCATGAAGTGCCGAGCCGTGCCTATGTCGGCGCGTTCAACTTCAAGGGCGGCGACCAGCAGAAGAAAGTCGGCCTGCTGTCGGGCGGTGAGCGCAACCGGGTGCATCTGGCCAAGATGCTCAAAGAGGGCGGCAATCTCTTGCTGCTCGACGAACCGACCAATGATCTCGACGTGGAAACCCTCTCCGCGCTCGAAGCGGCGCTGGAAGATTTCCCCGGCTGCGCCGTGGTCATCTCGCACGACCGCTTCTTCCTGGACCGGATCGCCACCCACATTCTCGCCTTTGAGGGCGACAGCCATGTGGAGTGGTTCGAGGGTTCTTTCTCGGACTATCTCGAAGACAAGAAGCGCCGCCTCGGCACCGATGCTCTGGTGCCTACGCGTGTGAAGTTCCAGAAGTTCGAAAGGTAGGGCTTAGACCTTCCCAAACCCGCCGCCGCCCGGCGTTTCGATCTCGATTGAATCGCCGGGTGAGAGCTGGACCGAGAACAGGGCGGGCTGCTCTTCAACTGTGCCGTCGGCGCGGATGATGCGCGCCTTGCCGGGCGCGCCGTTCCCGCCGCCCTTCAGGCCGGGCGGAGCCACGCGCCGGCGCCCCGAGAGCAGGCTCGCCTCCATCGGCTCAAGGAACTCGATCCGGCGCACCGAGCCATGCCCGCCGCGTTGTGTGCCCGCCCCGCCAGAGCCCTCGCGCACGCGGTGATGCAATACACGCACCGGATAGCGCAGCTCCATGATTTCCGGGTCGGTGAGGCGTGAATTGGTCATGTGGGTGTGGACGGCGTCCGCGCCGTCAAAGCTGGTTCCATCAGCGAGAAGCCCCGCGCCGGAGCCGCCGCAGATCGTCTCGTAATACTGATATGTTTCGTTTCCGAAGGTGAAGTTGTTCATTGTGCCTTGCGCGGCGGCCATGCGCCCTGTCGCCGCGAAGAGGGCGTCGACAATGAGCTGGCTGGTCTCGACATTGCCGGCCACCACCGCGCCCGGCGGCCGGGGCGCGATCAGCGAGCCTTCGGGGATGATGATCTCCACCGGCTTCAGGCAGCCTTCATTCAAGGGTATCTGATCCTCGACCAGACAGCGCAGCACGTAGAGCACGGCGGCCCTGGCCACGGCGCTGGGCGCGTTGAAATTGCTGGGAAGCTGGGCCGATGTGCCGGTGAAATCAATGGTCGCCGTGCCGTCTTGTGGCCTTGTGGTGATGGCAACGCAGATGCGCTCCCCGCCCTCCATCTCCATCACGGCAGAACCGCTTTCGAGAGCCCCGATGACGCGGCGTACGGCCCGCTCGGCATTGTCCTGCACGTGGCCCATATAGGCGCGCACGACGTCCAGCCCCTGCTCGGAGATGAGGCGTTGAAGCTCCTGCGCGCCGCGTGCGCAGGCGGCCAGCTGGGCTTTGAGATCGGCGATATTGCGCTCCGGCGCGCGGGCCGGATACGGGCCTGATGCCAGCACTTCGCGCACTGCCGCTTCTTCGAACTTCGTGTCCGAAAGAATTTTGACGCTATCGAAGACCACGCCCTCCTCCTCAATGGTTTTCGAGAAGGGCGGCATGGAGCCGGGGGCGATCCCGCCTACATCGGCATGGTGTCCGCGCGAGGCAACGAAGAAGAGGCGCTCGCCAGCTTCGTCGCACACGGGCTGGACGATGGTGATATCCGGCAGGTGTGTGCCGCCATTATAGGGCGCGTTGAGCGCGACGGCTTCGCCTGCGGCGAGATCCGGGTGGGCGTCTAGCGCCGCGCGCACACTCGCCGACATGGAGCCCAGATGGACCGGCATGTGCGGCGCGTTGGCGACCAGCCCGCCTTGCGCGTCAAAAACGGCGCAAGAGAAGTCCAGCCTTTCCTTCATGTTGACCGAGTGGGCCGTGCGCTCCAGCACCACGCCCATCTCCTCGGCAATGCCCATGAAGCGGCGGTTGAACAGCTCCAGCGTGACCGGATCGAGCGCGGTGGAACCGGCGGTTTTCGCAGCCCCTCCCGCCCGCTCGATAATCAGCGCGCCGGTGCGTCCCGGCCGCGCCGTCCACCCCGCATCCAGCGTAATGGTCTGGCCCGGTTCCATGATGAGGGCAGGGCCAGCGACGACCTGCTCCCGGCCAAGCTTTGCAAGCGAATAAATGGGTGCCTCCTGCCACTGCCCCCCGGAGAAAAGACGGGTCTCGCCCTCGCTCCGGGCTTCGGTGTCCCTCGTATGCGGCGTGGATGGCAGCGCTGCGGCGGAGGGGGCTTCGGCCTTTACCGAGACCGATTCAATAATGAGCGCGGAGGCTGGCGCAGTGAAGCCGAACAGGCGCAGATGCGCGGCGGCGTGGGCCTCGCGGATCTCCGCCATATCCCCCATGGCGACGGGCAGGGCGGTGTCCGATCCGGCGACGCGGATATGCAAGAGATGGGCGGCGCGAACCTCTTGCGCGCCTTGCGTCCTGAGGGCCGCGTGTGCGTCATCCTCCAGCGCCGACAGGCGCGCCTGCGCCGCGTTCAGGCCATCGGCGTCCAGCGGCGTTTCCAGCGCGGCCTGGCGGGTGTCCATGAGAGCCGCCATGCCAATGCCCAGCGCGGAGAGCAGCCCGGCCTTGGGGTGGATGATGATGCGCGACACGCCCAGCGCGGCGGCGACCTGACAGGCGTGCTGCCCGCCCGCCCCGCCAAAGGCGTTCAGGCCATAATCGCGCGGATCAATGCCCTGCGCGGTGGTGATCTGGCGGATGGCGCCGGCCATGGCCTCGGCGGCGATGGTGAGGAAACCCTCCGCCGCCACTTCGATGCTGCCTGCGCCCATCGCCTCTGCCAGCGGGCGGATCGCCGCGCGCGCGGCTTCCATGTCCAGCGGGGCGTTCCCGTCCGGCCCGAAAACGTGGGGAAACCAGTCCGGGTGCACCCGGCCAAGGACAAGGTTCGCATCCGTAATGGTTGCCGGTCCGCCAAGCCCGTAGGCGGCGGGGCCGGGGCGTGCACCGGCGCTGTGCGGGCCGACGCGGGCGCGCTCGCCGTCGAAATGCAGGATGGAACCGCCGCCGGCGGCCACGGTGTGGATGGCGAGCATGGGCGCACGCAGGAGACGCCCGGTTATGGAGACCTGCTCGCGGCGTTCAAATGCCTCCCCGTCATAGCGCGACACATCGGTGGACGTGCCGCCCATGTCAAAGCCTATAACGCGCCTGATGCCTTCGGCCTTTGCGGTCTCCGCCATGCCGACCACGCCGCCCGCCGGGCCGGAGAGCACCGCGTCACGCGCGCGGAAATGGCCCGAACGGGCAAGCCCGCCCGATGATTGCATGAAATAGAGCGGTATATCGCCAAGGCCCGCGCCGACGCGCGCGGCATAATCCTGCAGGACCGGCTCCAGATAGGCGTCGATCACGGTGGTCGAGGCGCGCGGGATCAGGCGCACCAGCGGGCTGACCTCGCTGGACAGGCTGATATGGTCAAATCCGGCCTCGCGCGCCAGTTCGGTCACGCGTGCTTCATGCATAATATTCACATGTGAATTAATGAGCGCAATCGCGACAGACTGGATGCCTTGGCCGCGCGCTGAAACGAGGATGCCGCGCAGTTCTGCCGTGTCCAGCGGAGCGATCTCACGGCCCTCCACATCCAGCCGTCCGGCAATCCCGGCGATGCGGGCGGGCAGGGGGCGGGGCCGGTCAATGCGCAGGGCGAAAATGTCCGGCCGGGTCTGGTCCTGGATCAGCAGGCAGTCCTCAAAGCCCTTATTGGTGATGAAAAGTGTCTTCGCGCCGTCCTCTTCCAGCAGGGCGTTGGTGGCCACTGTCGTGCCCATCTTCACGCCGCGCACCGCGCTTGCTGACAGGGGGGTGCCGTCCGCCATGCCGGTCATGCGGCGCACACCTTCACTGGCGGCATCACCATAGGCGGCGCTCTCAGACAGGAGTTTCAGCGCGCGCAGCTCACCATCGGGCGAGAGGCCCAGAATATCAGTGAACGTGCCGCCACGATCTATCCAGATCTCCCACATTGCGGTGCTGTCTGCGCCCATTTGCCTCTTCCGTTTGCCGGTTTTGCGGTGCAGATAAGCGCGCATGAGCGTCTGGCGCAAACTCGCAGAGCTGATTACCGGCCCCGCCGACCCGTTCGCCTGCCCGGAGGGTGATTGTCCGCCGGGGCACCGGGTGGATGATGCCGAGTTTGCGATGGCCCTGATCGGGCTGGGCGCGAAGATGGCCAAGGCCGATGGCGAGGTGACCCATGACGAGGTGGCCGCCTTCCGCCAGGTCTTGCGCGCGCCCTCAGGCTTTGAGGCTTCGCTGATGCGCGCCTTCAATCTGGCCAAGCAGACAACGCTGGGGTTTGAGGGGTATGCGCGCCGGCTGGCGCGGCGCTTCCGCGCGCATCCGGCGATTCTGGAAGACGTGCTCGATGGGCTATTTCACATCGCCAAGGCCGATGGCCGCGTGACGGCGGAAGAGATGGAATACCTCCATTCGGTCTCGGGGATTTTCGGATTTTCCGACAGCGAGTTTGACCGCATCCGGGCCGGTCATGGCGCGCTGGACGGGGAAGACCCCTATCTGGTGCTGGGGGTGGACCGCTCGATCGAGGATGGTGATCTGAAACGCGCCTATCGGCGCATCGCCTCGCAGAATCACCCTGACCGGCTGATGGCGCGTGGCGCGCCGCTGGAATTGCAACGCCTTGCGGACGAGAAAATGGCTGTTATCAACGCCGCCTATCAGAAAATCCTCGTCGAGCGGGGACTGAAACCGTCAGCCTTGTCTGCCTGAGCTGTCCTTTGAGGCCATGACCCGCCACCCATCAGGCCCAGTGGCTAGGCAGGCTGGCAGGAACGGATTCGCCGCAGCGTGCATTAAATCTGTGTGAGAGATGGCCCGTTGCCATTGACGTGGCCGGTTAAACCACCAACTCTAGCCAGACCGGCACGGTCGCTCTTTAGCCGATGACGCGGGAGACACTGATGACACAGCAACCGGCCTTCAATTCCGACGCCGCCGTGCAGGCGCTGCGCGCGGTTCTTGCTGCGATTATCGCTGCGGCGTTCATCGGTCTGGTTGTGCTGCTGGCAGCTGTGCTCACGGCAGCGGCCTTTGTGATTGCAGGGCTCGCGGTTCTTGGCGCTGGCGCTTACTGGGTCTATCGAAAGGTGCGTGGCCGCCGGAAGACGGACAGTTCGGTGCTGGTTGCCCGGCGCGGCCCGCATGGCTGGACGGTGGACGGCACCAGCACCCCGCGCGGCTGACCGGCCCGCTGCCCACGGTAACACTTCGCCCGGTTTCGTGACTTGAAGCGCCGTCTCATGGCGGCTACAGCGCGGCCATGAGTCCGCGCCACTTTGCCCTTCTGTTTGCTGTCTGCCTGGTCTGGGGCGTCAATTTCGTGGTCGCGAAATGGTCGGTCTCCGGCACGCCGGACATCCTGCCCGGCTTTGAGGGCGTGCCGCCGCTCTTCTTTGCCTTCATCCGCTTTGCGCTGCTCTATGCGATGCTGGCGCCCTGGCTTTTACCAGTACCGAAGAAGATCGGGCCGGTCATCGGGGCCGGGCTTGGCATGGGCGCGATCCAGTTTGCCCTCCTGTTTGTCGGCCTGCACTACGCCACGCCCTCATCGATTGCGATCGTGGTGCAGCTCTCGGTGCCGTTCACGACAATCCTCTCCATCATGTTCCTGAAGGAGAAGGTGGGCTGGGTGCGCGCCTCCGGCATGGGCATGGCGTTTGCGGGCGCCTCTCTGGTGGTGCTCAAACCTGCCGAGATCAGCTTCACCGTGGGATTGCTGGCAGGCGTTGGCGCGGCGATGGCGGCGGCGGCCGGGTCGATCTTCGTCAAGCGCGTGGAGCTGACCACCATCCCCTTGCAGGCGTGGATCGGGCTGTTTTCCTGGCCGCCTCTGCTGATTGCCAGCCTGATATTCGAGCGCGGCCAGATAGAGGCGATGCTGGCAGGCGGCTGGCTGCTGATCGCGACGCTGATCTTCACCGTGGTGGTGGTGAACATATTCGGTCACGGCGCCTTCTACTGGCTCCTGCGCCGCTATGACGCTTCGCTGATCGCGCCGATGACGCTGATGGCTCCGCTGATCGGGGTGATCTCAGGCGTTGTATTGCTGGGCGACCCGGTGAGCTGGCAGCTCGTGGCTGGCGGCCTGATCGCGATTGCCGGCGTGGCGCTGGTGGCGGCGCGCCGCTCGCGCACGCTGCCGCCTGAAACCGTGATACAAAAACCGCGATGACGCTGATCCACCGCCCTTCGCCCAATTTCAATGACCGCGCCTTGCCGGTCTCCATGCTGGTTCTGCACTACACAGGCATGGAGACGGGCGGGGCCGCGATTGACCGGCTGGCCGATCCCGACGCGAAGGTCTCCGCCCACTATGTGGTGGAAGAGGATGGCAGCGTCATCGCCATGGTCGATGAGGCAAAGCGCGCCTGGCACGCCGGGCTGAGCCATTGGCGCGGTATTACCGACATCAACTCAGCCTCCATCGGCATCGAGATCGTCAATGGCGGGCATGATTTCGGCCTGCCGGACTATCCGCCCGCGCAGATCGAAGCGGTGATTGCGCTCAGCCGCGCGATCATCGACCGCCACGCCATTAATCCGGTCAATATCGTCGGTCACAGCGATATCGCGCCGGGCCGCAAGATCGATCCGGGTGAGAAGTTTCCGTGGGAAAGGCTGGCGCGCGAAGGCGTGGGGCTATGGCCTGACGGGGCAGAGCCCGCCACGCCGGATGACGCCCGCGCAGCCACCTTGCTGGCCGTTATCGGCTATAATCCGGACCTGCCTTTGAGCATGGTCCTCACCGAGTTTCAACGCCGCTACCGGCCCTCATGCCTTGATGGCATGCTGGATGCCGAGACGATGGGGCTGATCGAGGCACTGGCGGATACCATCTCTGGATCGTGAGGTTTCCTCTCATGGTTTCCCGGGTGGCCGCCCTCGTCCTTCGAGACGTTCGCTACGCTCACCCTCAGGATGAGGGCGACGGGCGCTTTTCCCCTCATCCATCGGCCACGTGGTGCTCGAAGGACGAGGGAAAAAGCCCAGCCCGCTTGATCTTTGCCCGCCGAAGCCCGACTTAATGCCTGTCAGCGCCGCGCAAAATCGTGGATGAAGTCGAGGGGTTGGACGGAGCGACCACCCTTGCTCTGTTGCAACTGCATTTATTATCGCCGCAATCGAGGCGGTCTGCACACAAACCGGTGCCAATCAATCTTATGCAATCTTGGACATTAAGACAGTCGCAGGAATTCCGGTTGCACTGAAACGGTTGCGCGTCAGGAGGAATTTGAGGGTGGCCATTATCAGGTTGAACCTGGAGAGTCTGCCTGACTGAGCTTTGCTGCCCTGCCGTTTGAGGCCCTCGTGCCCCCCTGAAATTTTGGTTGCGGTGGAGCAAGCTGATAGCGCGCTGGTAATCTCCAGCCTCCAGAGCGGCACGGATGGCCGGAGTCGTTGTACGGATACTGTCGTTGGGACGAGCATTCTCATCGTCATCGTCAAGGGTAGGAATAATTAGGAAGCTACAATTACACCATCCAGTGGTTCCATGACAAATAAAATCTCCCCGACAAATTCGAGTTTCAAATAAATCCATGCAATCGGCCAGTCCTTTGCACCAGCAATTGTCAGCAGTGCAGTAAAAAGCCTGTACATCCGGCAAGTTTTCGCGGTCATCCTCGGAAACAAGCGCCCGCATTCGCGCCAGATCCCCGGACTCGATCGCTGCACGGGCTTCCGGACTCAGGCGGCCTTGTCTGTCTGTTCGCCCTTCAACCTCCTGCGCAATAGTGGCGCGCCCGGCCTGGGCTTGAGCGGCTTCGGAACGTGCGCTCTGCCCGTCCGCGCCATAAGCTTGCAGAAAAACGCTGGACACAAAAATAGACAGAAAAAAAGCGATCTGCTTCATTGTACCCTCCACCAATATAATGGTTGATGATACCTTTGCTTAACAAAACGAGCAATCTAAAATTATCTAAACTTATCAGGGTATTGGCCGTGAAATCACACGTGCGCCTTGATGGTGCGCTGGATAATGAGACGATGGGCCTGATCGAGGCGGTGGCGGGGAAAATTTCCGCGGCGTGAAATTCTTCTTGCTCCCCTCCCGCATCGAATGAATGTCATCCTCCGCTTCATGCGGGTGAGCCATGCCGCTTTTGGTTCCGCAACGCATCTGCGTTGCGATGTTCCGCGGGCGCGCGTTGGCGCTCTTCAGGCCGCTGTGCGGCCTGTTTAGACCCCGCTAGCTTCAAGCCCCCAGGCATGGGTGGCCCGGACACCCGCCTGCGCGGGCGCAGGCAAGCCGCGCCATGACAGCCTGGAGAGCCTCCCGCTTGACCTTTGCCTGCCGAAAGCCGACTTAACACCCGTCAGGCGGCCGGGCAGCCGCTTCCGTCCAGTGCCGAAAGGCGGGCGGGAGAGGAAAGTCCGGGCTCCATGGAGGCAGGGTGCCGGGGAAATCCCGGCGGGCCGGGGGTGAAGCCCCGGTTCAGGGATAGCGCCGCAGAAATCAGACCGCCGGGCCTTCGGGGCCGGCAAGGGTGAAACGGTGGGGTAAGAGCCCACCGCCCCGACCGCAAGGAAGGGGGCACGGCAAGCCCCACCCGGAGCAAGACCGAATAGGGACGGGCGTCCGCTTCGCGCGGGCAGGTGCGCCTCCGCATTCCGTCCGGGTAGGTCGCTGGAGGTGGCGCGCAAGCGCCATCCAAGAGGAATGGCTGCCGCTTCTTTCCATACCGGAAAGAATGGCACAGAACCCGGCTTACAGGCCGCCTGACGCTTCAATTTCCTGCGAAATTCCAACAGCGCGTGCGGCGTTAATCAATTGTTCTTTGTCTGTTCTGCTTTGCTGCGCCGCAATGTGTTGCGCCTTTACTTGGCCGCGCCTGTAAAAACAGTGCTGGAGACTGGTTTCGGCATTGTTTCCCATCCTTTCCCATGATATCCCATCATTAACCACATCGGGGAGCATGCCGCTATGTGGGAAGCCGGGGAGCGCCGCAGGAGATGTTTTTCTCCACCACTACCAACGGGATAGATGCCAAGGGACGGGTTTCCGTCCCGGCCGATTTCCGTGCCGTGGTGTCAGCCGAGCGCTTCGGCGGCATTTATGTCTGGTGTTCGTTTAACGGTCCGTTCCTGGAGGGCGGTGGCGAGGCGCTGATGGCCGAGATGGCCGCAGCCATCGATGCCATGGACCCGTATGACGATGCCCGCACCGCGTTTGAGCGCGTGATCTTTGGCGGCGCGCGCCCGCTCTCCTTTGACCAGACGGGCCGCATCTCCCTGCCGCGCGAATTCATCGAGTATGCGAGCTTGGACGCCAAGGCGACCTTTGTCGGCATGGGCCGGCGCTTCGAGGTCTGGTCGCCTGAAGCGCACGCAGAGCGCCATGCGCGTGATCTCAGCTTCGCCCGCGACAACAAGGCCGCTCTGCGCCGTCCTGCCCACCGGCCGGAGGGTGGATGATGGCGCATGTCCCGGTCCTGCTCGATGAAGTGATGACGGCCATCCGCCCGCGCGCAGGCGGGCTTTATGTGGACGGCACGCTGGGCGGCGGGGGCTATGCCCGCGCGGTGCTGGCCGTTCATGGCGCGCGCCTGATCGGCATTGATCGTGATCCCGAAGCGGCCAGGACCGCCGCAGCGCTGCGCAAGGTTTTCCCCGACACATTCGCTTTCCAGTCCGGTGCGTTCTCGCTGATGGAACAGATCGTCGAGCTGGCGGGCAGTGATGGCGTTGATGGCGTGATGCTCGATCTGGGTGTGTCGTCGATGCAGATCGACGAGGCAGAGCGCGGCTTCTCCTTCCAGAAGGATGGCCCGCTGGATATGCGCATGGCGCGCTCCGGCCCCAGCGCTGCTGACGCTGTCAATCATCTGGACGCTGACGAGCTGGCCGCGATCTTCAAGGTCTATGGCGAGGAGCGCCATGCGCGCCGCGCCGCGCGCGCCATCGTCGAGGACCGCGCCGCAAAGCCGTTTGAGACCACGCTGGAGCTGGCTTCCTTGATGGCGCGGGTGATCGGCGGCAAGCCGGGGCGCATTCACCCGGCTACACGCGTGTTTCAGGGCTTGCGCATTTACGTAAATGACGAGCTGGGCGAGTTGATTCGGGCGCTCGGCGCGGCAGAGCGCATCCTGAAGCCCACCGGCGTGCTGGCGGTTGTCACCTTCCATTCGCTGGAAGACCGGATCGTGAAGACCTTCCTGCGCGCCCGCGCGGGACTGGCCTCGCAGGGCTCGCGCCATGCGCCGGAGGTGAAGGCCGGGCCAGCGCCCAGCTTCTCGCTGCTGACGCGCAAGGCCATCGAGCCGTCTGAAGCGGAAATTGCCGCGAACCCGCGGGCGCGTTCGTCGCGTCTGCGCGCGGGCGTGCGCACCACCCATCCTGCCTGGCCTGCCGACGATGACGGCCTGCCCGGCGTTCCCCCTTACAGCCGCCTTCTGGAGTGTGTCGCATGATACGCCTCTTCTTCTTTTTCGGCATTCTGGGCAGCATGGTTCTTCTGGGCGCGCTTTACGTGGCCAAGGCCGAAACCGATGCGGCGCAGGCGCGCCTCGCCGGCCTTCAGGTCGAGCTGGCCCGGGAGCGCTCGCGCATCAACACGCTGACGGCCAATATCGCGCATCTGGAAGACCCCGAGCAGCTGCGCGCCCTTGCCCGCACCCATCTGGGGTTTGAGCCTGTGCAGTCTGCGCAGGAATTGTCGCTGGCCGAGCTGGCGCAGGTGCGCGCCGAAGCCGAGCGCATGGCGCCGCAAACGGCGCAGGCCAGCTGGCAGGCCAACACCCCACGTATACGAGGGCGTCAATGACAGGCTGGCTGGCGCGTCTGTTTGGCAGGGTCCGCATCCGGCGTTCGCGCGCCGGGCTGGCACCTGTGCGCGGCGACGGGCCGGCCGGCTTTGATGTCAATGCAACCATCCGCCTGGAAGATGAGGCCGGACAGGCGCTGGGGCGCACGCGTTTGCGGCTGGGTTTTATCGGCGTTCTGGTGGGCGCCGGTTTTCTTGTTGCTGCAGGGCGCGCCGTAGAGCTGGCGATCACCGGCGAATTTGCTGAGGCCGCGCCCGTGCGCGTGGCGCAAGCTCCGGTCCAGCGCGGCGAGATCGTGGACCGCAATGGCCAGATACTCGCCAGCAATCTCGATTTCCACTCTGTCTTTGCTGACCCGCGCCAGGTCTGGGATCCGGCTGAAACGGCGCAGGCCCTACGCACCGTGCTGCCGCACCTGAATGCGGAAACCCTGCAGCGTGATCTCTCATCCAATCGCAATTTTGTCTGGATAGAGCGCGGGCTTGGTCCGCGCGAGCGTCAGGCCATTCACATGCTGGGCCTGCCGGGGATCGGTTTCCGGGTGGAGCCGGGGCGGGTCTATCCGCGCCGCCGCCTCGCAGCCCATCTGGTTGGCTATACAGATCGCGATCTGGCCGGCCTTGCCGGGGCCGAGCGCGCCTTCAATGACGAGCTGAATGATGGGTCTGGCCGTCCGGTCAGCCTGTCCATCCATCTGGGCGCGCAAGACGCGCTGGAAACCGTTCTGCGCGAGCGCATGGAGCGCTATTCGGCGCAAGGCGCGATGGCGGTGCTGATGCGCGTGGGTACCGGCGAGATCATCGCTCTGGCTTCCCTGCCGGATTTCGATCCCAACCGGGCGGGCAGCGAGCCTGCCGAGAACCGCTTCAACCGCACGGTGCAGGGCGTCTACGAGCTCGGCTCGATATTCAAGCCGCTGACCCTCGCCGCCGGTATCGAGGCCGGTCTGGTGCGCCTTGATGACACGTTTGATGCGCGCGCGCCTATCGCCATCGGGTCTCACCGTATCCGCGATTTCCGCCCGCAGGCGCGCATTCTCACCGCGCGCGAGGTCATCATTCATTCGTCCAATATCGGTTCTGCCCGGATGGCGGAACACATTGGCGATGAGGTGCTGACCAGCTTCTTTGGCGAGCTTGGCCTCTGGGAGCGGCCGCCGCTGGAGATTATTGAGGGCCAGAACCCGATCCTGCCTGCACGCTGGGGGCGTGCCGAGCTGATGACGGCTTCCTATGGCCACGGCTTCAACGTGTCGCCTGTCGCGGCGGCAGCGGCCTATGCGGCGCTCGCCAATGACGGGATCTACACCCCGCCCACGCTGCGCCCCGTCGGTCCCACTGACATCGTGCCGCAAATCCCGGTGATGAGCTCGGCCACGGCCGCTCAGGTGCTCGGCGTGATGCGCGCGGCTGTGGCGGGCGGTCAGGCCGACCGTGAGGGTCTCGCCATCGCTGGCAAGACCGGCACCGCCCAGCGCATCGTCAATGGCCGCTATCAGGCGGGTAATGTGCTGACCAGCTTTGTCGGTATCTTCCCGTTTGATGACCCGCAATACGTGCTGGTGGTCAGCCTCGATCAGCCGCGTCCCATCCGCGAGACGCACGGCTTCAACACGGCTGGCTGGAACGCGGCCCCGACGGGCGGCGAGATCATCGAGCGCGTCGCGCCGGTACTGGGCGTGGGCCGCCGCGAGGCCGATCCCGGCGCGCGGGTGCAGACGGTCGCGCGCATGTTTGTGCCGCGCACGCCGGTGCGTGACGGACCTGAAGAGCCTGTCGAGCTGGCTGCAGGCGGGACTGAACCATGAGCACAACCCGCAAGCTCGCTGACATTCTGCCCGGCGGCGTGAGCGTGCCGGACGGTGCGCGTGATCTCGCCATTACCGGGCTGGCGCTGGACAGCCGGGCGGTGAAGCCCGGCTTTGTCTTTGCCGCTCTTCCCGGCGTGACGGCGCATGGCAATGCCTTCATCAAGGCGGCAGTGGAAGCGGGCGCGGTGGCAATACTCGCCGAGCGTGGCACGTCAGCGCCCGTTCCGGTGATCGAGGCGGATGATCCGCGTCTGGCGCTGGCGCAGATGGCGGCGCGCTTCTCTCCCGGCCAGCCCCGCTATATCGCGGCCATCACCGGTACTAACGGCAAAAGCTCCACGGTGGAGTTTCTGCGCCAGATCTGGCAGGCGGCAGGCCATGAGGCGGCAGCGTTGGGTACGCTGGGGGTGACGCGCAGTTCCGGGCGCACCGATGTGGGTTACACCACGCCGGACGCGATCGCCCTGCACGCCGCGCTCGATGCGCTCAGCCACGAAGGTGTCACCCATCTGGCGATGGAGGCGTCTAGCCACGGGCTGAAGCAGCGGCGCATGGACGGCGCGAAAATTGCCCTGGCAGGGTTTTCCAACCTCACCCAGGACCATCTCGATTACCACCCGGATTTTGAGGACTATTTCGCGTCCAAGATGCGCCTGTTCGACGAGCTGCTGCCCGAAGGCGCCCCCGCCGTCATCACGGTGGACAGTGAATGGGGCGAGGCGGTGGTGCGCCGCGCCGAGGCGCGCCATCAGCAGATTTTCACCGTCGGCTGGAATGGGCGTGACATCCAGCTGAAGGAAATCACGCCTCATGCCGCCTTCCAGCATGTGCGCTTTGTCCATGCGGGCAAGGAGCATGTCCTGACCCTGCCGCTGATGGGCGAGTTTCAGGCCAGCAACGCCTTTCAGGCGGCCGGTATGGCTATCGCGAGCGGGGTAGATGCCGGCACCGTGTTCGCTGCGCTGGAGACCCTCAAGGGCGTGGCAGGGCGTCTGGAGCTTGTCGGTACGACGCCTGAGGGCGCACCTGTTCTCATCGACTATGCCCATACGCCAGACGGGCTCGACAAGCTCCTGCGTGCGGCCCGTCCGCATACGGCAGGCCGGGTGATCGTGGTATTCGGCGCAGGCGGCGACCGCGATCCGACCAAGCGTGAAAAGATGGGCGCTATCGCGGCCAAACTCGCCGACCGGGTGATCGTTACCGACGATAATCCGCGTTCTGAAGACCCGGCCCTCATCCGCAAGGCGATCCTGAAAGGGGCGCCGGGTGCCGAAGAGATCGGTGACCGTGAGACCGCCATCTTCACCGCCATCGGTGCGCTGGAAGCAGGTGACACGCTGCTGATCGCCGGCAAGGGCCATGAGACCGGCCAGACCATCAAGGGCGTGGTCCATCCGTTTGATGATGGCGAAGTGGCGCGCCGCGCCCTCGCTGCCAGAGCAGGCAAGACCTGGGAGCGGGGGCAATGACCGGGCCATTATGGACAGCGCGGGATGCCGCCGCCGCCACTGGCGGACGGCTGGTGGGCGGCGATGCCTGGCAGGCATCAGGCGTCTCGATCGATACCCGCACGCTGGAAGCCGGTGATCTGTTCGTGGCGCTGGCAGACCAGCGCGACGGCCATGATTTCGTGCCTGCCGCCGAGAAAGCAGGGGCCGCCGCCTCCATCGTGTCGCGCGAGGATGCAGGCACGGGCGCGCGTCTTGTCGTGCCGGATGTGCTCGAAGCGCTACAGCGCCTTGGCGTCGCGGCGCGCGAGCGCAGCAAGGCTGTGCGCGTTGGCGTCACAGGATCGGTCGGCAAGACATCGGTGAAGGAAGCCATCGCGGCGGTGTTCCGCGCCAGCGGCCCTGCTCACTGGAGCGTCAAATCCTACAATAATCACTGGGGCGTGCCGCTGACCCTGGCGCGCATGCCGCAAGACACCGCGCGCGGCGTGTTCGAGATGGGCATGAACCATGCCGGAGAGATTGCGGCCCTGACGACACAGGTCCAGCCCCATATTGCCCTCATCACCCGCATTGCGCCGGCGCATCTGGAAAATCTCGGCTCCATGGAGGCCATAGCCGATGCCAAGGCGGAGATATTTGCAGGGCTGGCAGGCGATGGCGTGGCGATCATCCCGGCAGATTGCGACTACGCGCCC
This sequence comes from Glycocaulis abyssi, assembly GCF_041429775.1. Lineage (NCBI taxonomy): Bacteria > Pseudomonadati > Pseudomonadota > Alphaproteobacteria > Maricaulales > Maricaulaceae > Glycocaulis > Glycocaulis abyssi. The sequence goes on from NZ_CP163421.1 coordinate 56,782, forward strand.
CGGCTGGCCGCTCGCGTGAACGAGAGCGGCGCAGCCTTCCTCTTCGAGTTTGGCAAGGCCCGGCACGCTGCGGTGCGTATCCTGTCATGGGACCAGCAGGCGACATCCGGGCGTGGCCGGTTCGATGTGCTGGGCCGTATGGTGGATATTTCCATCCCGGCGCCGGGCGAACATCAGGCCCACAACGCCGCCGCCGTGATGGCTGCGTGCGTGGCGGCGGGCATTGATAGCGCCCAGGTAGCCGATGTGCTGGCCGGACTGGAGGCGCAGGCCGGGCGCGGCGCGAGCTTCATGGTAGAGCTGGATGGCGGCAGCGCGCGCATCATTGATGACAGCTATAATGCCAATCCGGTGTCGATGGCCTCGGCGATTGCTACGCTCGCCCGCCACACGCCTGAAGGCAAAGGCCGCCGCATCGCGGTGCTGGGCGAAATGCTGGAGATTGGCGAGAGCGCTCCGGCGCGCCACCGCGAACTGGCAGCGCCGCTGGCTGATGCCGGTGTGTCTGCGGTCATTGGCGTTGGCGCGATGATGGAGCATCTGGTGTCCGCGCTGCCCGGATCGGTGAAGGGCGCGATGGCTGCATCCCCGGCAGATGCCACGAAGCGGCTTGGCGACATGCTGCGTCCCGGCGATGTGGTGCTCATCAAGGGCTCGAACGGTTCGGGCGTTCATAAAGTAGTCGCAAGTTTACGAAACGGTGCCGTCAACGCGGTCATCAAAGGCTGATTTTCATGCTCTATTTCCTGTTTTCCCAGTTCGCGTCCGAGATCGCCCTGCTCAACGTGGTGAATTATCTGACTTTCCGCACCGGTGCGGGCCTGATCACGGCCTTCATCGTTGCGATCATCATCGGCAAGCCCTTCATCGGCTGGCTCAAAACCAAGGGCTCCCAGCCGATTCGCGATGACGGTCCGGAAACCCATGTGCTGACCAAGGCCGGCACCCCCACCATGGGCGGTTTCATCATCCTGATCGGCATACTGGCGGGAACCCTGCTATGGGCGGACCTCTCCAACCCCTATATCTGGGTCGTGCTGCTGGTCACGGCAGGCTTTGGCGGCATCGGTTTTCTTGATGACTGGCGCAAGGTGACCAAGCGCTCCTCGGCGGGCATTTCGGGCAAGATGAAGCTTGCCCTCCAGTCGGTTGTCGCGCTCATCGCCGTGTTCTGGATGACAGAGCTGCTCTCCTCGGCTCCCAACGTGCCGGAAGGCTTTGCCACCTCGATTGCCGTGCCCTTCTTCAAGGAAGTGCTGATCCCCTTAAGCTATGGCTTTTTCCTGTTCGGCCTGATCGTGATTGTGGGCGCGTCGAACGCCGTCAACATCACTGACGGGCTGGACGGCCTGGCCATCGTGCCGGTGATGATCGCGGCAGCCTCGTTCGGCTTCATCGCGTATTTCGTCGGTTCGGCGGTGTATTCCAACTATCTGTTCCTGAATTTCACGCCCGGCACCGGTGAGCTTGCTGTCATCTGCGGGACGATCCTTGGCGCGGGCCTTGGCTTCCTGTGGTATAATGCGCCGCCCGCCATGGTGTTCATGGGTGATACCGGATCGCTGTCGCTGGGCGGTGCGCTCGGGACCATCGCCGTGGCGGTCAAGCACGAGATCGTGCTGGCCATTATTGGCGGCCTGTTCGTGCTTGAGGCGCTCTCTGTGATGATCCAGGTGGCGAGCTTCAAGCTGACGGGAAAACGCGTTTTCCGCATGGCACCCATCCATCACCATTTTGAGAAAATGGGCTGGGCGGAGCCGACCATTGTCATCCGCTTCTGGATCATCGCTGTTGTGCTCGCCCTTATCGGTCTTTCCACGCTCAAGCTGAGGTAGCTCTTCCCCCATGATCCCTGTTACCGCCTACAAGGGCCGCCGCGTGGCGGTGTTCGGCCTCGGCCGCACCGGGATCACTGCTGCGCGGGCCCTGCTGGCCGGCGGGGCGGAGGTATCCGCCTGGGATGATAATGAGGCGGCGCGCGAAGCGGCCATCAAGGCCGGGCTGGAGCTGGATGATCTCAACCGGCGCGACTGGGGGGATATGGCAGCCCTGGTATTGTCTCCCGGCATACCGCTGACCCACCCCGCGCCTCACCGCATGGTCTCGCTGGCCAGGGCGGTGGGGGCGCCTGTCATTGGGGATGTCGAACTGTTCGCGCAGGCCATCGCCGAAACGCCCGGCGTCACGGTGATCGGCGTTACCGGCACGAACGGCAAATCCACCACGACGGCGCTGATCGGCCATATCCTGAAAAGCGCAGGGCGTGATGTGCGCGTGGGCGGCAATATCGGGGATGCGGTGCTGGGGCTGGAGCCGCCGCGTCCGGGCGCGATCTACGTGCTGGAGCTGTCCTCCTACCAGCTTGACCTGATCGAAAGCCTGCGCTGCCGGGTGGCGGTGTTTTTGAATCTCACGCCGGATCATATCGACCGGCATGGCGATATTGATGGCTATCGCCTGGCCAAGGAGCGCATTTTTGCCAATCAGCAGGACGGCGATACGGCGATTGTCGGCGTCGATGATGAGCCCAGCCGCAGCGTGTGTACGCGCCTGAAATCGCGCGCCGGTCTCAATGTCATCCCGGTATCCAGCCAGCGGCTGGTATCGTTTGGAGTCTATGCGCTGGCCGGCAAGCTTTATGACGAGACGGCAGGCGGCGGCGGTGCGCGCACGGTCATGGAGCTGCACCGCGCACAGGCGCTTCCCGGTTCGCACAATGCCCAGAACGCCGCCGCCGCTTACGCCGCCGTACGGGCGCTTGGGGTGAGCATTTCAGATGCGGTGGCGGGCATTGCCAGCTTTCCCGGCCTGCCTCACCGGCAGGAACGTGTGGGTGAGGCGGGCTCGCTTCTCTTCATCAACGATTCCAAGGCGACCAATGCCGAGGCGGCTGCGCAGGCGCTGGGCTGCTATCACGACATATTCTGGATTGCGGGCGGGCAGGCCAAATCCGGCGGGATTGAAAGCCTGCAGCCCTTCTTCCGGCGCGTCCGCAAAGCCTATCTGATCGGGCAGGATGCGGCCCTCCTCCGCAAGCAGCTGGGCAATGCAGTACCCCATGACATGTCCGGCACGCTGGAGCGCGCCTTGCAGAACGCGGCCATGGATGCGGCTGAAAGCGGATATCGCCGGCCTGTTGTGCTGCTGTCTCCGGCCTGCGCCTCGTTTGACCAGTTCAAGAGCTATGAGCATCGCGGCGATACCTTCCGCGCTCTGGTGAAAGATCTTCTGGAGCGGGCAACCAAGGGGGATGCGGCATGAACACGGCAAGCCGCAGCGGACTGGCGCGCCTCTGGTTCGGTCTGGACCGCACCTTGCTGTTCACCGTCACCGGGCTGATCGTGGTCGGCGTAACGCTGTCCATGGCGGCAAGCCCGAGCGCGGCGGAGCGCATCAGCCCCGGTGAGCCGTTCTACTATCTCTACCGGCACATCTTTTTTGCCGTGCTGTCGGTGGTGCTGATGGTGGGGATAGCCGCGCTCAGCCCGCGCGGCGCGCGCCGTCTGGCGGGGCTGGCGCTGGTGGGCAGTTTTCTGGCGCTGATTATCGTCGCCCTCGTGGGCCATGAGGTGAACGGTGCCACGCGCTGGCTGCGCTTTGGCAGTTTCTCGCTGCAGCCTTCGGAGTTTTTCAAGCCTGCCTTCATCGTGATAACCGCCTGGCTGTTCTCCGAGGAGAGCAAGGGCGCGCCCGTGCCCGGACGCCTCGTGGCGGCGGGCATTTATGTGCTGGCGATATGCTTCCTCATAGCCCAGCCCGATTTTGGCCAGTCCATCCTGCTGACGTGCATATTTGCCGCCATGCTGTGGGCGGCGGGGCTGTCCATCCTGCATACGGTGCTTCTGGGCAGCGTGGCGATTGGCGGCGCGGCGGGGGCCTATTTCTTCCTTGGCCATGTGCGTGACCGGGTGGCCGCGTTCCTCGCGCCCGCTTCGGGCAGCGGCCCGACCCAGACCGATATGGCTGTCGGCGCGATCACGCGCGGAGGCTTTACCGGCGTCGGGCCGGGTGAGGGCGAGATAAAGCGCCATCTGCCCGAAGCCCACACCGATTTCGTGTTTTCGGTCGCCGCTGAGGAATTTGGCCTGGCGGCGTCGCTCGCCATTATTGGCCTGTTCGCCATATTGTTTGCACGGGCCTGGTCGCGCTCCATGCGCCTGTCGGACAATTTTGCGCAGCTGGCCGTGGCCGGTCTTGCGCTGATGTTTGGCGGTCAGGCGCTGATCAATATTCTGGTCAATCTGGAACTGGCCCCGGCCAAGGGCATGACCCTGCCCTTCGTGTCCTATGGCGGCTCCTCCATGCTGTCTCTGGCCTTTGCGGCCGGTCTGTTGCTGGCGCTGACCAAGCGCACGCCGGGGGCCTATCTGCCAGAGCGCAGTCATTCACGGCTGGTGCCGGCATGAGCGCGCCCCGGCTTCTCATCGCCGCCGGAGGGACTGGCGGGCATATATTCCCCGCGCGGGCCGTGGCCGAGACCCTGCGTGAGGCGGGCTGGCAGATACGCCTTGTCACTGACCAGCGCGGCATGCGCCATGCCACAGGCTTTCCCTGCGAAGGCGTGGACCAGATCGAGGCGGCAACCCCGTTTGTGAAGAACCCGGCGCGCGCGGCAGGCAATACGGTCAGGCTCGCGCGCGGCTTTGCCAGCACGGGGCGCATCATTGCCAGGTTCAAGCCTGACCTGATTGCCGGATTTGGCGGCTATCCCGCCTTTCCCGCTTTGGCCCATGCCCGGCTGAAACGCATACCCTTCGTCATCCATGAGCAGAACGCCGTGCTGGGCCGGGTAAACCGCCTGTTCGCCGGCAATGCGTTCGCGGTGGCGTCCGGGTTTGACCGGCTGGACCGCCTGCCACGCAAATCCTGCCATGTGGTCACCGGCAATCCGGTACGCAGTGCCATTCTCGCGGGCGGGCGTACGCCCTATGCCGCGCCGCAAGGCGATGGGCAGGTCCGGTTGCTGGTCATTGGCGGATCGCTGGGCGCGCGCATACTATCCGTTGGTGTGCCAGAAGCGATTGCGGGCCTGCCTGAAGGATTGCGTGCACGTCTTGAGGTGACCCAGCAGACCCGCGCCGAGCAGATCGAGGCTTCGCGCCGCATCTATGCCGAGGCGGGCGTGCAGGCCCATTGCGAACCCTTCTTTGAGGATATGGGGCCGCTTTATGCAGCGGCGCATCTGGTGATTTCGCGCTCTGGCGCGTCCAGCGTGTCGGAGATTGCGGCGCTGGGACGGCCCTCGCTGCTGGTGCCGCTGGAGATCGCCGCGGACGATCACCAGCGCGCCAATGCGATGAGCCTGGCGCAGGCTGGCGGCGCGCAGATCATCACCGAGGACGAGATCGCTGCAGGCGCGCTGCGGGCGCGGCTTGAAACCCTGCTTGGCGATGGCGAAGCTCTGGCGAATATGGCCGAAGCCGCCCTGCAGGCAGGCAAGCCGGATGCGCATTTGCGTCTGGCATCGCTTCTGCAGGAGGCGGCGAACGCGCGCACCTGACACAGACTTTTCAAGGACAGTATTCATGGCTCCGATTGACCTGCCTGCCGCTACCGGCCCGGTGCATTTCGTTGGTATTGGCGGGATCGGCATGAGCGGCATTGCCGAGGTGATGCTCAATCTGGGCTACCGGGTCTCCGGGTCCGACATCAAGGACAGTGCCAATGTGGAGCGCCTGCGCAAGAAGGGCGCGGTCGTGCATATCGGCCATAAGGGCGAAAACGTGGAGGGCGCAGGCGCGCTCGTCGTCTCGTCGGCGGTAAAGCGCGACAATCCCGAACTGGTGGCGGCGCGTGCCAAGCGCATTCCCGTCGTGCGCCGGGCCGAAATGCTGGCCGAGCTGATGCGTCTGAAATACGCCGTGGCAGTGGGCGGCACGCACGGAAAGACCACCACCACCTCGCTCATCGCTGCGCTGATGGATGCGGCAGGGTTCGATCCGACCGTCATCAATGGCGGCATCATCTCTGCCTATGGCTCCAACGCCAAGATGGGTGAAGGCGAGTGGATGGTGGTGGAGGCCGATGAGAGCGACGGCTCCTTCCTCAAACTGCGCGGCACGGTCGCGCTCATCACCAATATCGATCCCGAACACATGGAGCATTACGGCGATTTCGATGCGCTGCGTGATGCCTTCGCCCAGTTCGTCGAGAACCTGCCCTTCTATGGCTTTGCTGCGCTGTGCACCGATCACCCCGAAGTGCAGGCGCTGGCAGCGCGCATCGAGGACCGGCGCATCATCACCTATGGCTTCAATCCGCAGGCCGATGTGCGCTGCATCAATCTGCGCACCAGTCCGGAAGGGGCGGTGTTCGACATTGCTTTCCAGCCGCCGGGCGAGGAGCGCGTGGTCTGGAAAGACATCTCCCTGCCCATGATGGGCGAGCACAATGTCCAGAACACGACCGGCGCGATTGCCGTGGCGCAGGCGCTGGGCTGCACCGACGAGGCGGCGCGCAAGGCATTGTCCGGATTTGCTGGCGTGAAGCGCCGCTTCACCATCACCGGCACAGCCAGGGGCGTGACCGTGGTGGACGATTACGGCCACCACCCGGTGGAGATCGCTGCCGTGCTGAAAGCGGCGCGCCAGCGGGCAGGGGACGGCAGGGTGATCGCTGTTGTCCAGCCGCACCGCTATACCCGGCTCAATGATCTTTTCGAGGAGTTCTGCACCTGCTTCAACGACGCGGATAGCGTGCTTGTGACGGAGGTGTATTCGGCTGGTGAAAGCCCGATCGAGGGCGCGGATCAGGCTTCGCTCATTGCCGGCCTCACCGCACATGGCCATCGCGACGCGGCGGCGACTTCGCGCGAAACCCTCGCCGATGATATCGCGCCGCGCGTCGCGCCTGGTGATCTGGTTGTCTGTCTTGGCGCTGGCGACATTACCGCCTGGGCAGCGGAGCTGCCGGGACGGCTGGAGCAGGTGCTGTGAGTTTCCCCTCTCTCCTTGCCCAGCTCCCGCAAGTGCGCGGGCAGTATATCGAGAACGCGCCGCTCTCTGACATTACGTGGCTGCGTGTGGGCGGGCCTGCGCAGGTGCTCTATTTGCCTGCAGACGAGGCCGATCTGGCGCGCTTTCTCGCCGAGACACCTGAAGACATTCCCGTCCATGTGCTGGGTGCGGGCTCGAACACGCTTGTAAGGGATGGCGGGGTGCCGGGCGTGGTGATCCGCCTGACGCCAGCTTTCGCGCGCGCGCAAGTGCTGGACGGCAATCGCATCCGCATCGGTACCGCGCTGCTCGACAAGATGGCCGCCAAGGCCGCCGCGAAGGCGGGCATTGCGGGTCTGGAGTTTTATGTCGGCGTGCCGGGCACGATCGGCGGCGCGATCCGCATGAATGCGGGCTGCTATGGGGCGGAGACGAAGGACGTGCTGGTGGAGGCCATCGCGCTCGACCGCCGGGGCCGCCGCCTGATCGTGAAACCCGATGAGCTGGGTCATGCCTACCGGCATTGCTCTGCGCCCGAAGACTGGATCTTCACCGAAGCGGTGTTTGAAGGCCGGGGCGATGAACCGGCTGCCATTCTGGAGCGCATGGACGAGATCACAAAAAGGCGCTCCGAGACGCAGCCCATCCGGGAGAAAACCTCCGGCTCCACCTTCAAGAACCCCGATCAGACGAAAAGCAAAGGCCGGTCGGCCTGGCAGCTGGTGGAGGCTGTTGGCGGGCGTGGACGGCGCAAGGGGGGCGCGCGCTTTTCCGAGATGCACGCCAATTTCCTCATCAATGATGGCAGCGCCAGCGCGGCGGACCTTGAGGGCCTTGTAGAAGCCATCCGCGCCGAGATTGCCGAGCATGAAGGCGTGGACATGCACTGGGAGGTCAAGCGGATCGGCCTGCCCGCAGGAGAAAACCCATGAGCAAGCGCATCGCCCTTCTGCTCGGGGGCCTCAGCCCTGAACGCGAGGTCTCGCTGGTTTCGGGCCGTGAATGCGCCAAGGGGCTGCGTGCCAAGGGTTATGAGGTGACGGAGATCGACCCCGCGAACGAGCGCTGGGTTGAGGACATCAAGGCGCTCAAACCCGATCTCGTGTTCAACGCGCTCCATGGGCTGTGGGGCGAAGATGGCCGCATACAGGGTGTGCTGGAATATCTGCGCATCCCCTACACCCATTCCGGCGTGCTGGCCTCGGCTCTGGCGATGGACAAGCAGAAGACCAAGGCGGTGTTGCGCCTTGCGGGCCTCAATTGCCCTGACGGGCTGATCGCCAGCCGGTTTGACGCCGCGCGCGAGCATCTCATTGCTGCGCCCTATGTCGCCAAGCCCAACGATCAGGGATCGTCGGTGGGTGTGCTGATCGTGCGCGAGGGGGCGAACCGCCCGCCTGCGGAGCTGGCCGCCGACAGCTGGCCCTATGGTGATGACATCCTCATCGAGAAGTTCATTCCCGGCCGGGAGCTGACCGTCGCCGTGATGGGTGAGCGCGCGCTGACCGTCACCGAGATCGTGCCGAAAACGGCTTTTTATGATTATGAGGCGAAATACGCCGATGGCGGGTCGGTGCACCGTCTGCCCGCCGACATTCCGGGCGATGTCTTTGACAAGGCGATGGAAGCGGCGGTCATCGCGCATCGCGAGCTGGGGTGTAGGGGCCTCACGCGATCTGATTTCCGCTGGGATGAGAGCGGGGATGGCAAGCTTTGGTTACTCGAAATTAATACCCAGCCGGGCATGACTCCCACATCGCTTGCGCCCGAACAGGCGGCGCATTGCGGTATCGGATTTCCCGACCTTGTCGCGTGGATAGCGGAGGACGCCAGTTGCCAGAGGTGAGGCGCAATCGAACTGCCCCCACCCGTGCCGGAAGCCCCGGCGCAACCCGCTCCCGCACCCGCAAGCCACCGGCCTCCATCCCCCAGCGCCCCATGGCCAACTGGGCCAGCGCCCAGCTGCGCACCGCGCGCTACCGCACCGTCAATGCGCTGCGTCTGGGCTTTTTCGTCCTGGCGGGCCTGACCGCGCTGGCGGTACTGGGCCTTGCGATGACGGGCGGGCTTGGAGCGGCTGGTGAAGGGCTGCGCACGGCCTTTGCCGATCATCTCACCCGGTCTGGCTATGTGGTGCGCGCGGTCGATGTGGCGGGTGCGCGCGACATTACGCCCAGCGAGATTGCACAGGCCATCGGCGCGCGGCCCGGAAGGGGGCTGATCGAGATTGATCCGAAGGAAGCACGCGCCGCCATCGAGGCGATGAGCCGGGTGGAGAGCGCGCAGGTCGTGCGCCTCTGGCCGGACCGGATCAGCGTCATCATCACCGAGCGCGCGCCCTATGCGCTCTGGCAGAATGGCGGCGTGCATTATGTGATCGACCGGCGCGGCATCGTGCTGGCCGGTGAGAACCCTGCCGATCATGCCGGCCTTCCCCGCCTGGTGGGTGCTGGCGCGAACGAGGCGGCTGAGGAGATCATCACGGCGCTGGCCCGCCAGCCTGAGCTTTCCGCGCTGGTTACCCATGCGGTGCGGGTCGGTGAGCGGCGCTGGAATCTGCGCCTGCAGTCGGGCAGTGACATTCTTCTTCCCGAAACCGGTCTTGCCAGCGCGGTCGCGCTGATCGCGGCCCTGCATGCTGACCAGCGCGTGCTGGATCTGGACGCCCAGTCCTTTGATCTGCGCGGTGAAGGCGAAATGGTTGTGCGGGCCTGGCCGGAGCGGGTGAGCGGTAGTGCCACGCGTGAGCGGGGGGCCTGACGCGAATGGGGCTGTTTTCGCGCAAGAGTGCCGACGCGGCGGGCGGCAAGCCGGGCGTCTACGCAGCGCTGGAGGTCGGCGCCGCCAAGACCGTCTGTTTTATCGTCAAGATGGAAGCCACGCTGACCGGGCCGCGCCCGCGCGTCATCGGCGTGGGCCACCATTCCAGCGCCGGGATGCGCGCGGGCGGTGTGGTCGATATCGATGCGGCGGCCGGCGTGATCCGCGCGGTCGTGGACAATGCCGAGCGCATGGCGCGCCACGCGGTCAGTGAAGTCAGCCTGGTCACCACGGCTGGCAGTCCAGCGTCGGAGCGCGTGTCCGTAGAGGCACCTGTATCAGGGCGCGAGGTGAGCGAGCGGGACCGCAATCGCGTGCTGGCAGCCGGGCTGCAGCAATGCGCGCGGCCGGGCCGGGCGATGCTCCACGCCATGCCGGTCTCCTGGCGGGTGGATGATAATCGCGGCGTGAAGGAACCGCGCGGTATGGCCGGGCGCAGCCTGGCGGTTGATCTGCATGTGATCTCGGCCAATGCCGATCCGCTGCGCAATCTGATGAATGCGGTGGCCCAGTGCCGCCTCGAGGTGAGCGAGGTCATTGCCTCGCCTTATCCCGCTGCCCTGTCTGTACTGGCCGGTGACGAGGCGCTGCTGGGCGCGACGGTCATCGATATGGGCGCAGACACGACAAGCTTTGCCGTGTTCGCTGATGGCGTACCGGTGCATGTCGACATGATCCCGGTGGGCGGCAGCCATGTCACACGTGACATTGCGCGCGGCCTTTCCACGCCTGTCCACGCCGCTGAACGCATCAAGGCGCTTTACGGTTCGGCGCTCGACAGCCCGGACGACGACCGGGCGATGATCGAGGCTCCGCCGGTTGCGACAGACCCTGATGCTGGGATGAACCAGTATCCGCGTGCCATGCTCAACGCGATCATCCGCCCCCGGCTGGAAGAGATTTTCGAGCTGATCCGCGACCGGCTGGACGCGGCGGGCCTGAGCGAAGCCTCCGGGCGCATTCTCGTGCTGACGGGAGGCGCTAGCCAGCTTCCCGGCGTGGTCGAGCTGGCAGGGCGTGTCCTGCGCCGCCAGACGCGACTGGGGCGTCCGGCCATGATTGCCGGGCTCGGCGATGCGCTGGCCGGTCCCAGCTTTGCTGCCAGTACCGGGGCGCTTGCCCGCCATGCCCGCGCACCAGCCGAGATACTCTCCGGCCCGCCACGCTTCATTACCGCGGCATCGGCGCGGCGTGTGGCCCGGCCTGCCTCGCAGCGCGGTCCTTCGGCGGTCTGGCGGTGGTTTGCCGAGAGCTTTTGAACACGGGAGCGCGTCGTTCGCTCTATGTTCCTGTAACCTATGCTAAAATATCCCCAATCGTATCAGCGGCATTTAACGCTCGCTTAAGCAACGCACCCCCACACTGAAGGCTAATCGTTGTTAACCTTGGCCTGCGTGACGGAGCGTGCCCCCATGGCGCTGAACATTTCTGCCCCCGAAGCGACTGAACTTAAACCCAGAATTCTCGTTTTCGGCGTGGGCGGCGCCGGCGGCAACGCCGTGAACAACATGATCGACGCCAATCTGGAAGGCGTTGATTTTGTTGTCGCCAATACCGATGCCCAGGCGCTCCAGCGCTCCGGCACCCGCAACCGCATCCAGATCGGCCACCAGATCACGCAAGGTCTTGGCGCAGGCGCGCGGCCCGAAATCGGCATGCAGTCGGCAGAAGACTCGATCTCTGAAATCATCGAGTACCTCCAAGGCGCCCACATGGTGTTCATCACCGCCGGCATGGGCGGCGGCACAGGCACAGGCGCAGCGCCGGTGATCGCGCGCGCGGCCCGCGAGCAGGGCATTTTGACGGTTGGCGTCGTGACCAAGCCCTTCCACTTTGAAGGGGCAAAGCGCATGCGCCTCGCCGAAGCGGGCATCGAGCAGCTACAGGGCCATGTCGATACGCTCATTGTGATCCCGAACCAGAACCTGTTCCGCATCGCGACCGAGAAGACGACCTTTGCCGAAGCCTTCTCCATGGCTGACCAGGTGCTCCATTCGGGTGTACGCGGTATTACCGACCTGATGGTCATGCCCGGCCTTATCAATCTCGACTTTGCCGATGTGCGCACGGTGATGAACGAGATGGGCAAGGCGATGATGGGTACCGGCGAAGCCTCTGGCGAGAAACGCGCCATCGAGGCGGCCCACGCCGCGATCAACAATCCGTTGCTGGACGATGTGTCGATGAAGGGTGCACGCGGCGTGCTTATCAATATCACTGGCGGCATGGACATGACGCTGTACGAGGTTGACGAGGCCGCCAACGAAATCCGCGACCAGGTGGACCCGGATGCCAATATCATTGTCGGCTCGACCTTCGATGAAAGCCTCAACGGCACGGTCCGCGTTTCGGTCGTGGCAACGGGCATCGAGGCAGAACAGATGCAGCAGGCCGATCCGCGCCGCCGCGCCGAGCCCGCCAGCATGATGAGCACGCTCAAGCCGCGCGAGATTGTCCGCCCGGCCCAGCCGCTGGTTCGCCGGCTGAACGACGAGGCTGAGACCGCCCGCGCCAAGGCCGCCGCCGATGGCGGCATCCATGCCAAGGCCGCTGCATGGCGCGCTGCGCAGGAAGCACAGTCGAGCCCGGTTGAAGATGAACCGGCGCCTGCGCGCGCTGATATTATCGACGATGCGGTGTCTGCGCCCGATGCCTATATGGCCGGAGCCGAAGCTGAACAGGCCGACACCCGGCCAGAAGTCGTGCGCCATCAGGAGCGCCTGGAAGAGGCTGCACAGACCATCCGGCGTGAACCGGCCCCCGAACCGGAGCCGCGCGAGGAAGCGCCGGCGCGCCGCGGCCTCTCCATCTTCGGCCGCCGTGCCAAGACCCCGGCAGCACCGGTAGAAGCGCGCACCGCGCCGCGTCCGCCTGCCCAGGCACCGCGCGCGCCTGCCCCTGCCGAGCCGGTGCAACGCACGGGGCCGAGCGGTGATCTTTTCGGTGAGGAGTTCGACGACGCCGATCTCGACATCCCCGCTTTCCTGCGCCGTCAGGCCAACTAGGCTTTTCAGAGAATACCAGACATTCAGTCCCCGGAACCGGAAACGGTCCGGGGGCTTTTGTTTATGAGGCGGGCAATTGTTACAGCCCGCAACAATCGTTTAATTCCGGTCCTCGCAGCCCGTCTCTAGTGTGCAAATGCGAAACGAGGGGGGTTCGGTCTGTGCCGGGGGCTGGCCGAAGCTGAAAACAAGACCAGGAAAGTCGGTTTGTATGGTGCGGGCAGCTTTTATGACTGAGCGGACGACACTGGCGCAGGCCGCCGTGTGCGCCGGGATTGGCCTGCATACAGGCGCGCGGGTACGCATGGTGCTCAAACCTGCGCCGGCCGGCACCGGTATCGTCTTTGAGCGCACGGACCTGGACTGTGCGGACCGCCAGATTCCTGCCCGCTATGATCTTGTCCGGTCTACCGATCTGGGTACGACCATCGTCAATGGCGATGGTGCGTCCGTTTCGACGGTCGAGCACCTTATGGCGGCCTTCGCGGGGCTGGGTGTTGATGATGTGCATGTCGAGCTGCATGGCCCGGAAGTGCCTGCCATGGACGGTTCATCGCTCCCCTTTGTCGAACTTCTGGAGCATGCCGGCCTGAAAACGCAGCCCGCGCCGCGCCGGGCGATCCGTGTCCTGAAGCCGGTCGAGGTGTCGCTGGGGGGGCGCAATGCGGTCTTCCTGCCGTCGCTTCAGGCGGCCATCGATGTCAGCATTGATTTTGACGATGCCGTCATTGGCCGTCAGCAATACCGTTTCGAGATCAGTCCGGCAGGTTTTCGCAGCGAGATTGCAGCGGCCCGGACATTCGGTTTCCGCCGGGAGTATGAAACCCTGCTGAAGGCCGGTCTGGCGCGTGGCGGCTCGATGGAAAACGCGATTGTTCTTGATGAGCAGGGCGTGGCCAATCCGGAAGGTCTGCGGTTTGCCGACGAGTTTGTACGCCACAAAATCCTTGATGCGGCAGGCGATCTCTATCTGGCGGGTGCGCCTATTCTGGGCCTGTATCAGGCATCACGCCCCGGCCACGGTATCAATAATGTGGCGGTACGCGCGCTGATGGCCGATGTGTCGGCCTGGAAGTGGGTGACCATGAGCGAGATTGCCGAAGCTGGCGAGGCGGGCCGGGTGGCGCGCGGTTAAAGCGCGCCGCTATTCATGTGCCGGGCTGACACAATGCTTTTTCCTCGCGCCCTGATCGGTTAGAAGACTCTGGCAGTTCGTTTTTATGCCATGCCAAGGGGCCAGGAATTGTTGAACGCCACGCGTCTTATTCTCGTTATCTCCCTCTCGGCAATGGTGCTTGCGGGCTGTCAGGGCAACCGCAACCGGGCCGAGCTGGCCTATGTCGCCCGCCCGGTCGAAACGCTCTACAACAATGCATTCCGGGAGCTGGAGCGCAGGCGCTTCACCCAGGCCGCTGCCCTGTTTGACGAAGTGGAACGCCAGCATCCCTTCTCCGAATGGGCGCGCCGCTCCTTGCTGATGGCCGCTTTCTCCCACTACCAGGCGGGCCGGTATGAACAGGCCATCGCCAACGCTCAGCGCTTCATCTCGCTGCATCCGGGCAGTTCCAGCGCGCCCTACGCCTACTATCTCATCGCGATCTGCCACTATGAGCGCATCTATGATGTGGGCCGCGACCAGTCGACAACGCTGGCGGCCTATGATGCGCTCCGCCAGGTTGTCCAGCGCTTTCCTGACAGCCCCTATGCGCGCGATGCGCGGCTGAAGATCGACATGACGCGCGATCACCTCGCCGGCAAGGACATGGATGTTGGCCGCTGGTATCTGCGCAACGGTTTCCACCTGGCAGCTATCGGCCGCTTCCAGAACGTCATTCGCCAGTACGGCACGACCAGCCATGTGCCGGAAGCCCTTCACCGGCTCGTCGAAGCCTATGTCGCCATGGGTGTGGCTGAAGAAGCGCGCCAGCACGCCGCCGTGCTCGGCCATAATTTCCCCGGATCGGCCTGGTATCAGGACAGCTACTCCCTCCTGACCTCTCGCGGCATTGACGTGCCCGGCGAAGGCATTGAGGAAAGCGATCCGGGCCTGCTGCGGCGCGCGATGAGCCGGATCTTCGGCTGATCCCGGGCGGGAGACGCGGGGAGCCATGCTCGCATCCCTCTCCATACGCGATATCGTCCTCATTGACCGGCTGGACCTTGTCTTCCGGCCCGGCCTGTCTGCGCTGACCGGCGAAACCGGGGCCGGCAAATCCATCCTTCTGGGCGCGCTGGGCCTGGCGTGCGGCGAGCGCGCCGACCGGGCCATGGTGCGCGCCGGCGCAGAGCAAGGCAGTGCCATTGCCGTTTTCGAACTGCCCGAAACGCACAGCGCCTTTGCGCTTCTGGAGGAATCCGGCATCAGCTTTGAACCGGGCGAGCCAGTCATTTTGCGCCGCGCTATCACCGCAGATGGCCGGTCACGCGCGCATGTGAACGACCAGCCGGCGAGCGTCGGCCTGTTGCGCTCGCTGGGTGATGTGCTGGTTGAAATTCACGGCCAGCATGACGGGCGCGGCCTGCTCGATCCCAAATCCCACAAGCGCCTGCTGGATGAGTTTGCCGGCAATGGCGAGCGTCTGGCCGCTGCGGCGCGTGGCTGGGAGCGTGTGAGCGCGGCGCGCCGCCATCTGGAAACACTGAGAACCGACCGCGCCCGCGCAGCGGAAGAGGAAGTGTTCCTGCGCCACGCGGTGGAGGAGCTCGATGCGCTTCATCCCCGACCCGGCGAGGAGGAGACACTGGCCGGCGAGCGCCGTTTCCTGCAGCAGGCCGAGAGCGCCCTGTCCGATCTGCAGTTGGCATCTGAAGCATTTTCCGGCGCGGATGCGGTGGCCAGCCGCCTCAATCATGCGCTCAAAGGGCTGGAGCGCGTGCGCGCAAGCCTGGGCGCAGAGGCCGCTGCAGATAGCGCCCAGGCCCATGCCGTCTCCGCGCTGGACCGGGCAAGCGGGGCGCTGGAACGCGCGCTGATCGAGTTTGACGAGGCTGAAACCGCGCTCACCGATGCGGCCTCCGCCTTTGAGGTGGAGTCGGGCGCACTGGAACGCGCTGAGGAGCGCCTGTTTGCCTTGCGCGCGCTTGCCCGCAAGCATCAGGTGGAGGTGGATAAGCTGCCCGCTCTGCGCAGCGAGTTTGCTGACAGACTGGAGGCTGTTGCCGATGGCGAAGGCCGCGAGCGTGAGGCCGAATCCGCGCTTAAAGCCGCTGAAGCTGATTATGCCCGCGCTGCCAGTGCCTTGAGCGAGGCGCGCAAGACGCAAGGCGAAAAGCTCGCCGCCGCCGTGATGGCGGAGCTGGCGCCCTTGAAGCTGGAAAAGGCACGCTTCCGGGTTGTCGTCACCAGCGATGAGACCCGCGCCGGGCCGTCGGGCTGGGACAGTGTGGCGTTTGAAGTCTCCACCAATCCCGGCGCGCCGTTTGGTCCGCTGGACCGGATTGCGTCGGGCGGTGAGCTGTCGCGCTTCGCGCTGGCGCTCAAAGTGTGCCTGGCCGGGTCTGACAGCGGCATCGTGATGGTGTTTGACGAGGTAGACCAAGGGGTTGGCGGAGCGGTCGCCGATGCGGTGGGCCACAGGCTCGCGCGTCTCGCAGAAGGCGGGCAGGCGCTGGTTGTCACCCACTCGCCTCAGGTGGCCGCCAGAGCAGGCCATCACTGGAAAATCGCCAAGGCCGAAGAGGGTGAAACCATGCGCACCCGCGTTGTGCCGCTGGACGGACGCGAGCGCCGCGAGGAAATCGCGCGCATGCTGTCGGGCGCGGAAGTGACCGAAGCGGCACGCGCCGCCGCTGACGAGCTGATGGCGATATGACACGCGAAATCGAAAACCTCTCCCCCGAAGCCGCGGCCGCAGAGCACGCGCGCCTCGCCGAGGAAATCGCGGCCCATGACCGGGCCTATTATGCCGAGGATGCGCCGGTTATCACCGACGCCGAGTATGATGGCTTACGCGCGCGGCTGGAGGCTCTGGAAGCGGCCTTCCCGGAGCTGGCGCACGCGGAGAGCCCCACGCAGACCATCGGCGCCAAGCCGTCGGGCAAGTTTGCCGAGGTGCGCCATGCCGTGCCCATGCTGTCGCTGGGCAATGCCTTTGATGAAGACGATGTGGCCGCGTTTGAGGCGCGCATACGCCGCTTTTTGAACCTGAAGGACGATGAGACCCTCGCCTTCACCGCCGAGCCGAAGATTGACGGGCTGTCGGCATCCTTGCGCTATGAAAAGGGCGTGCTGGTCACCGGCGCGACGCGCGGAGACGGGCAGACGGGCGAGAACGTCACTGAAAACCTCAAGACGCTCGATAAGATACCAAAACGCCTCACTGGCGATGTGCCGGACGTGCTGGAGGTACGCGGCGAGGTTTACTTGAGCCATGCCGATTTCGCTGCGCTGAACGCGGCTCAGGAGGCGGCTGGCAAACCGGCCTACAAGAACCCGCGCAACGCGGCCGCCGGTTCGCTGCGCCAGATCGATCCGGCCATCACCGCCACGCGTCCTTTGCGCTTTTTCGCCTATGCCTGGGGCGAGGTGTCTGAGCCCTTGGCGGACACCCAGTCCGGCGCGGTTGAGCGCCTCAAGGCGCTGGGCTTTGCCACCAATGGCGACATGAAGCGGTGCGAAGGCGTGGAGGCGCTGCTGGCCCATTACCGCGATCTGGAAGCGCGCCGGGCGGAGCTCGGCTATGACATAGATGGCGTCGTCTACAAGGTGGACCGGCTGGACTGGCAGGCGCGCCTGGGCTTTGTCGCGCGCGCCCCACGCTGGGCCATCGCGCATAAATTCTCGCCCGAAAAGGCGGTGACGAAGCTCAATAATATCGAGATACAGGTGGGCCGCACCGGCGCGCTCACCCCTGTGGCCAAGCTCGAACCCGTCACCGTGGGCGGCGTCGTGGTCTCCAATGCCACGCTGCACAATGAGGATTATATCAGGGGCATCGGCAAGGACGGGGAGCCGATCCGCGGCGGAACCGATATCCGCATCGGCGACACCGTGATCGTCCAGCGCGCGGGCGATGTGATCCCGCAGATTGTTGACGTGCTCAAAGACCGGCGCGATGGCAGCGAGCAGGCGTTTGTGTTTCCCAAAGTCTGCCCAGTGTGTGGAAGTCATGCGGTGCGCGAGGAAGGCGAAGCGGTGCGTCGCTGCACTGGTGGATTAGTATGTCGCTCTCAAGCCGTAGAACGTTTGAAACATTTTGTTTCGCGTAAAGCTTTCGACATTGAGGGGCTTGGGGACAAGCAAATTGAGATATTTTTCGACATTGGGTTGCTGAAGGAACCCGCAGATATCTTTCTGTTGCCTAACCATTCTGATCGCATCCAACAATTGGACCGCTTTGGCGAAACTTCGGTCAAGAATTTGATCGCATCTATCGAGTTGTCCCGGAAGGTCGAACTGCATCGTCTTATTTATGGGCTGGGAATACGGCATGTCGGGGAAGATACGGCCCGTAAACTGGCGCAATATTTTACGACATGGGACGCGTTCAGTGGCGCTGTGAAGCAGGCATCGGGGGGGCGCCCCGGGTCGCAATATATTGAACTTAGTAATATCAGGGGAATTGGCCCTGTTGCGGTGGGTCATCTGATGGAAGCTGCTGAAAAAGTGGCCAGCCTTCAGCCCCTTGATGTTTCATTGCAAGAACAGCTTCGTTTCGTTCACGAAAAGCTCAATCAGACACACCGTCAAGCGTTGGCTGATGCTTATCGAACTTGGGAGCGGTTTGTCGTCGCGGTGCAAAGAGCATTCAACGAGAAACCAAGTGCGGCCTACCTAGAGTTATCAGGAATAGACAAGGTCGGCATCGTGGCGACGGAATCTTTGGTCGAGTTCTTTGATGAACCGAGAAATGCCGCAGCGGTAAGCCGATTGCTTGAGCACCTTGAGATTTTAGATGCAGAAATGGTCGTCTCCGATAGTCCGGTAGCGGGCAAAACGGTTGTGTTCACCGGTTCCCTAGAACGTTTCGCCCGCGATGAGGCGAAAGCCCGCGCGCAGAGCCTTGGCGCGAAGGTGGCCGGGTCGGTTTCCGCGAAGACGGACTATCTCGTCGCCGGGCCGGGCGCGGGTTCAAAGCTGACAAAAGCTAGGGAACTAGGGGTCAACGTACTCACTGAGGATGAGTGGCTATCGCTGATCGGAGATGCTTAATTCTATCGAGGGGAGGCACAAATGCGTGTTGCGGCGATAGATTTTGAGACGGCCAATGAACAGCGCTCCAGCCCTTGTGCCATTGGTGTGGCTTGGCTGGAGGATGGCAAGGTTACGGACGTAACTACGCAATTCATCCGTCCGCCCGACATGAGGTTTTCGGGCTTCAACATCTCGATTCACGGCATACGCCCAGAAGACGTCGAGGATGCGCCGGAGTTTCCTGAGGTGCTTGCGCAACTGGCTGGGCGCTTAAAGGGCGCCACGGTTATTGCCCACAACGCCGCTTTCGATATGAGCGTGCTGCGTTCGACCTGCGATGTGTACGATCTCGATTACCCTGACGTGAGTTATCTGTGCACCATGAAGGCAGCACAGACGGCATTGCCCGACACGGCGAACGCCAAGCTGAATACACTGTGTGCTCACTTCGGCATTCCGCTGAAACACCACGATGCGGGGTCGGATGCTGAAGGGTGCGCGAGGCTATCGCTGGAGTTGGCGCGCTCGGTGAACCAGCGCTGTATTACGAGCGCTGCGCCTCTTCTGGGGCTGGCTCCGGGACGTTTGTGGGCGCGGACCTATACGCCCTGCACGGGTGGAGCATATCGGCCACGCCCGAGATACGAGGGGCCAGTGCCGACGGTTACTCCAGCGGTGCTTGCGTCATCGAAGCTGGCCGGCAAAACGGTCGTCTTCACCGGCGCGCTTGAGCGCTTCACCCGCGCTGAGGCCAAGGCCCGCGCGCAGAGCCTTGGCGCGAAGGTGGCGGGGTCAGTATCGGCGAAGACCGATTATCTCATCGCCGGGCCTGGCGCAGGCTCGAAGCTGAAAAAGGCGACTGAGCTCGGTGTCACCACGCTGACCGAGGACGAGTGGCTGGCACTGATCGGCGGGTAGGGGGCAGAGTTGTCATGGCCCGGTTTAGCCGGGCCACCCATGCCTGAGAGTTTCCGCCCTGTCGAACGTTGCAGGCGTGGGTCCCCCGGATCGCTTCGCGACCGGGGGATGACATGTTGTCGTAGTGATGACTACTCCGCTGCCTGCAGCTTGCCTGCGCGGGCGTCCTCGATGCGCTGGCGGGCGATCTCGTCGGCGATGAGGTTGGCGGGGCGGCCTTCATTTTCCGCCGTGTCGAGGATCTCAGCCAGTGTCGCTTTGAGGCCCTGCAGCTTGCCCTCGACCCATTTCTTGTCGAAGCGAGAGTCTATCTCGCCCATGATATTGATGATGCCGCCAGCATTGATGACATAGTCAGGGGCGTAGGCGACTTTGCGCTTCATCAGCTCGGCGCCCATCTCGCGCGTGGCGAGCTGGTTATTGGCCGCGCCAGCAATGGCGCGCACTTTCAGCCGGTCGATGGTTTTCTCATTGATGATGGAGCCCAGGGCGCAGGGCGCGAAAATATCGGCCTCGACATCGTAAATATCGTCCTTGCCGACGGTCTTCGCGCCGAGCTTTGCGGCCAGCGCCTGCAGGGCATCCTCGTGGATATCGGTCAGGGTCAGGTCGGCGCCCGCCTTGGCCAGATGCTCGCACAAATAAGAGCCGACATGGCCGGTGGCGCCCTGCACGGCGATTTTCACGCCTTCGAGGGATGATTTGCCAAGGGCCTTCTCCGCGACCAGCTGAATGCCCAGGAACACGCCCTTGGCCGTGGTGGGGGAGGGATCGCCGGTACCGTCAGGCAGGCCGACCACATGGCGCGTGGTGCGCCGGGCGCTGAGCATGTCAGCCGGGCTGACGCCCACATCCTCAGCCGAGATATAATGCCCGCCGAGCGAATCCACGGCGCGGCCAAACGCCTGGAACAGTGCGTCGCGGTCGAAATCGCCCTTCGGCTTGATGATGACGCTCTTGCCGCCGCCAATCGGCAAATCGGCCATGATGTTCTTGTAGCTCATGCCTTGTGACAGGCGCAGCACGTCCGTCACGGCATCGGCAGGGCTGTCATAGGACCACATGCGGCAGCCGCCCACGGCCGGGCCACGCACGGTGGAGTGCACGGCGAGGATCGCCTGCAGCCCTGTGGCCGGATCGGTGGCAAACAATACCTTTTCGTGATTGTCGAACGCGGGGTGTTCAAACACGCTGGCAGGCACGCTCATGGGGGAGTTCCTTTTTGAAGACGCGCTGGCGTTCAGCGCGATGGCAGCGGTATCAACGGCGAGGGTGGGTGCTTTGCCCGTAACATGCCCTTCAAGACCGGATCCGCCCGTTTCATGGCCGCCATTTACTCGCCGAGCAGCGTTAACGCAAGTAGCGGAAATATAACGCAGTTTGTCCGGTCAAAGTGCGCGGGTCAGGATTTCGCGGATGCGAAGGCGCAGGGAGGGCAAAACCTCGTTTTCAAACCAAGGGTTCCGCCTTAACCATCCCGAATTGCGCCAGCTGGGATGCGGCAGCGCAACATACTGCGGAAAGAATTCTCGCCAGCGCAGCACGGTTCCTGTGAGGGTCGCTGAAGCGGGCAAGGCCAGATAGCGGCGCTGGGCGTGCAGCCCGACCAGCAGTGTCAACTCCACATCTGCCAAGCTGGCCGTCACCCGGTCATGCCAGAGCGGGGCGCATTCGCGCCGGGGCGGCAGATCACCGCCCTTCGCATCCAGCCCCGGAAAGCAGAAACCCATCGGCGTGATGGCAAACAGGCGCTCATCGTAGAACTCTGCCTCGCTCACCCCCATCCAGTCCCGCAAGCGATCTCCTGACGGATCGGTGAAGGGACGGCCAGATGCCTGCACGCGGGTGCCGGGTGCCTGGCCGATAATGCGGATGCGCGCTGCGGAACTGCCCTGCAGGACCGGGCGGCAGGGATGGGCCAGATGGGGCTGGCACACCCGGCAGGCGCGGATGTCTGCTGCCAGCGTGTTAAAATCGTCAGCCATCGGCCTCGGGCGGCGCGTCCGGTGTGACGGGCAGGGACAGGCGGTAGACACCCTTGAAGTCGTCCGGGTCCACGGGCTTGCCCTTGCGCAGGATGGAAATCTCTCCCTTGCGGGCCATGCCGATGGCCACGCCGCGCACTTCGCGCATGCGCTTTTGCCATTCCTCCGGCCAGACGGCGCGGGCCGCTTCTGACGGGCAGATCGATTTACCGGCACCGCGCTGCTCGACGAGGGCGAGAATCGCGCTTTCTATCGTTTCCTTGTTCATGGACTGGAGATAGCGCCGATCATGCGCCGTGACCACCGCCCCTACTGGATGCACCGCGCGTGGGAGGCGTATGAGAATGCGTGGGTGTCCCATTTCGTCAAAGCCCATTTCGAGGCGCTGGGGCCGGACCCGAAAATCGTGCGGCCCTGGAATATGGAGGTGTTCGGGCCGAATATCCGCGTGGGCCGCGCCCTGCATGTGGTGACGCGCCGCGACCAGCCGGTCAGCTTCACGGTGTGGTCGCCGGGTGATGTGCCGGGCTCCATCACGATAGGCGATTGCTGCTTCTTCGCGGGCGGGGTGCGCCTGCTGGCGGGCGGTTCGATCACGATTGGCGATGGCGCGCTGATCGCGAAATCCGTCACCATTACCGATTCTGACTGGCACGGGCTGTATGACCGGATCGATCCGCGCCCGGCCAGCAAACCGGTCACCATTGGGCGCAATGTCTGGATCGGTGATGGCGCCTTTGTCGGCAAGGGCATCAGTATCGGCGATAATGCCGTCATCGGCGCGCGCAGCGTTGTCACCCGTGATGTGCCGGCCAACACGGTCGTCGCGGGCAATCCGGCAAGGCCGGTGAAAGAGCTCGACCCTGACGGCCCCTTCAAGACCCGCATGGATATGCTGGGCGATCCCAAGGGGCTGAACGCCTTCATGGAGAACGCCTATAAGGACGCGCTGAAAGGCAATTCCACCCTTGGCTGGTTCAGGAGCCGACTCTTCCCGAGGGCGGGGGACTAAAGCCCGAACAACCCGCCCGGCAGGGCGCCGATCACGGCGCCGGTCATCAGGGTTGCCAGTGTGCCGGAAATGAGCGCGCGCGGTGCCAGGGAGAGAATGTCTGCCCGGCGAGAGGGCGCGACGGCAATCAGGCCGCCGATCAGGATGCCGACCGACGAGAAATTGGCAAAGCCGCACACAGCATACGTCATGATGAGGCGCGAGCGCGCAGACAGCTCATCGCCGGTGTTGGACAGCGCGTCATAGGCGAAAATCTCGTTCAGCGCGGTTTTCAGCCCCATGATGGAGCCTGCGGTCTGTGCCTCGGCCCACGGAATGCCGGCCAGCCAGACCAGCGGCGCGAAGAACCAGCCGAGCACACGCTCCACCGACATGGGCGCGCCATTGATCTCGCCGGCGGCGGCCAGCGAGAAATTGATCAGCGCCACGATGGCGGTGAACACCAGCAGCATGGCGATAATGTTCACAAACAGGCGCACACCGTCCGACACGCCGGTGGTCAGCGCATCCATCGAGGAATGGTAGAGATTGACCGGCACCTTTTCCTTGCTGGCCTGCTCTTCGGTTTCGTCCTGAGGGTGCATGAGGCGCGCGAGCAGCACGGCGGCCGGCACCGAGATCAGCGAGGCGGTGAGGATATGGCCTGCCGCGTCGGCGACCACGCCGGTCAGCTGGCTGACATAGATCGCCATCACCGAGCCTGCGACCGTGGAGAAGCCCACCGTCATTATCAGAAACAGGTCAGACCGGCTCATCGTGGGCAGGCGCGGACGGATCAGAACCGGGCTCTCGGTCATGCCAAGGAAGATGTTCGCCGCTGCGCCCAGGCTCGCCGCGCCGGAGAGATTGAGGATACGCCGGAACATCAGCGCAAAGCCGCGCACGGCAAATTCCAGCACCCGCCAGCGCCAGAGCAGGGCCGAGATCGCCGACAGCACGATCACCATGGGCAGAGCCTGAAACGCGAAGATGAAGGTGGAGGCGTTGGCGTCCGGATTGATGAGAAAGGGGCTTTCTCCGCCGCCGACATAGCCGAACACGAAGCTGGTTCCCATGGTCGTTGCGGCCTGCAGCACCTCCACCACGCCGGTCAGCGAGGCGAGGAAGGCGCGCGTGGGCGCAAAGCTGTAGAGGGCAAAGGC
The DNA here is from genome assembly GCF_041429775.1 of Glycocaulis abyssi. NCBI lineage: Bacteria > Pseudomonadati > Pseudomonadota > Alphaproteobacteria > Maricaulales > Maricaulaceae > Glycocaulis > Glycocaulis abyssi. Next base: position 80,732 of record NZ_CP163421.1, read on the forward strand.
GATGGCAAACTGGACGATCACCGCGCCGAGGATCAGCACCCAAGGGGGCATCTTGCGCGGGCCCAGCGCCCAGGCAATGGCGACAAAGGCGAACACGCCCAGAAGACTGCGCAGCTGCAGGCCCATATCTTCCATGAAATTCCCCCGGACGGCAGGCATGTTGGCTTGAGAGCGCGGGTGCTAGCCCGCCAGACGTTAACGCACAATAGGCAGGGTGCAGGCAAAGGGGAAGCGCTTGCAGGCAAGGGGGAGCAGGCTTTATGTGAGGGCCATGAACACCCCCATCTGGTCACCCTGCATCAAGGTCTGTTTCGTCGATCCGAGCGAGGGCCTTTGCGTCGGCTGCTTTCGCACCATGGAAGAGCTTGGCCGCTGGACGAAGATGAGCGATGCCGAGCGTGAGGCGGTGAAACCTGTGCTGGATGAACGCCGTAGCGCCTATGAAGCGAAGGTGCGGTAGAAGAGGGTTAGCTCGGCGTTTCGGCGCCCCCCTCTTCGTCGTTCCCGCGCAGGCGGGAACCCAGAGCTGCTTGGCTAAGCCTCGGCAATGGAACTGGATCCCGGGTTCCCCGTTTTCACGGGGACAGGCAAGCTCCGGGGTCCCGGTCCCCGAGCCGGGACCCATAGCGACTTGCTATGCTTTCGCCCCTTGATCTCTGGATTCCCGCCTGCGCGGGAATGACGAGGGTGGGGGAGAAATTCAAAACCCCTCCACCACCCCGGCAATCCAGTCCGCACACGCTGCCGGATTTTCCATCGGGGCGAGGTGGGAGTGGCCGGGCAGGGGCGTGATGACCGCACCGGCACGCGTCAGCCCCGCCACATCGCGCACGGTGGACGCCTTCTCAGCCTTGAGCACCGCGATAGGAGCACCGGCCCTGCGGGCGGCGCGGACAGGATCGTGGCGGTGGGAGGCGTAATTGGCCGCTTCCCACGCCGGGGCGCAGGCGAGCGCAAAGCCGCCTTCAACGGATTTCAGCCCGCCCGCCAGATAGTCGTCCAGCACGCCCGCCGCCCAATAGGAAAATGGCGGACGGCCCGCATAGCGCGTCTTCACCGCGTCTACATCCGGCCAGAAATTGCCGCGTCTCAGCGCGCCCTGCACCAGGGGAAAGCGCCGCCACATCACATGCCAGAGAGGCGTGTGATTGATGGCGTAAAAGCTGCCGGGCAGGATTACCGGATCGATGAGGGCAAGCCCCAGCGGCTTTTGCTCCAGCTTCTCCGCAGTCAGCAGGGCTGCCACCCCGCCCATGGAGTGGCCGGCCAGCACGAAGGCGCGGTCATCGAGTTGGTCCAGCATGGCGATGATGTCACGCGCATAGACATGCCAGTCGCGGTGGCGGGCCGGGTCAGCGGGCAGGGTGGTGGCGCCATGGCCACGCAAATCCGGCGCGATGATCTCGTAGCGATCCGCCAGATACTCCAGCAGCTTTGCGCCGGAGCGAGCATTGAAGCCATTGCCGTGCAGGAAGATGATGCGTGTGGCGCCGGGCTTTGGCCAGACGAGGGCGTTTATCTCGCCATCAGGCAAGGTGAAGCGGCGTGTTTCAGGTCTCAGATCAGACAAACCGGCGTGCCTCCTGCGGTGTTGCACCTGCGAAGATGCGCCTGTTCGCCTTTCGATCAAGGCGTTGGCGCACTCCTAGTGCGCGCCGCGCTCGATATCGCAGACCAGCCTGACCAGTTCGTTGTCCGTTTTGAGCGGATTTGCGTCGAGTGAGATGGCCGGGCGTGCGCCCAGCACGGCATTGGTCACGATGATGGCCTCGGCAGAGGCCAGCGATTCCAGCCGGAAATGATCCTGCTCCACATGCAGGCCGCGCGCGGCAAAGCCATCGAGAATCGCTGCGCGCGTGGTCCCGTTAAGCGCGCCGGTATCAAGCGAAGGCGTATAGACCGTCCGGCCCGTCACCCAGAACAGATTGGCGCTATCTGCGCACGCGACGCGCCCTTCAGGAGACAGCATCACGGCCATGTCGCCGCCCCGTTCGCGGGCAAGGCGCCGGGCGAGGATATTGTCGCCATAGCCGATCATCTTGAAATGGGCGGCCAGGGTCAGCGGCGCCCGGCGCGGCGCATTCAGGGTAACAAGGCGCGGCCCTTCCTCCGGCACCACCAGGGGGCTGGCGGTGACGAGGATTGTCGGCTCGCACGCAGACGCATCAAGACCGCGCCCGCCCGGCCCGCGTGTTACCGTCAGGCGGATAAGGGCGCTCTCAAGCGCGTTGCGGCGTGTCAGCTCTGCGGCGATGGCGGGTACGTCGAGCGTGGTGTCGAGGCTTAGCCCCAGCGTCGTGACGCCCTCTTTCAGCCGGGCGAGATGACGCTCCCAGCGGCGTATCGTGCCTGCCTCAAAGCGCATGGTCTCAAAGACGCCATCGCCCAGCAGAAAGCCCCGCTCGTCCACACTGATATGCGCGTCGCCGGGCTCAAGAAGGGTGCCGTTCAGCCAGATCATGCCTGCCCCGCCATTTCCAGAGCCTGTTTCAGCATGGCGATCTTGGCATGTGTCTCGGCCAGTTCATCCTCCGGCTGGCTGTCAATGGTGATGGCTCCGCCTGAACGGGCCTCCACCTGCCAGTCATCGCCATCGGCCTGAAAGCCCGCCGTGCGGATCATCACATTGAACTGCGCGCTGCCGTCAGGCGCGATGAGCCCTGTAGAGCCGCAATAGGGGCCGCGTGCCTCTCCCTCCAGCTCTGCGATGATCTCCATGGCGCGTACCTTGGGCGCGCCGGTGATAGAGCCGGGCGGGAAGCTGGCGGCCAGCAGATCGAAAACGTCCCTGCCAGATGCCAGCTGGCCGGTCACGGCGGAGACCAGATGGTGCACATTGGCAAAGCTCTCCACCGAGAACAGCTCAGGCACGGTCACGCTGCCGGGCGTGCAGACGCGCGAGAGATCATTGCGCATCAGGTCGACAATCATCAGGTTTTCGGCCCGGTCCTTGGCTGATGCGGCCAGCTCTGCGGCCAGTGCCGCGTCACTTGCCGGATCGCTGCCGCGCGGACGTGTACCCTTGATGGGCCGGGTTTCCACCCGGCCGTCAGTGCCCAGCGACCAGAAACGTTCTGGCGAGTTGGACACGATGGTCTGTGCCTGATCGACGCGCATATAGACCGCAAACGGGGCCGGGCTGGTGGCGGCCAGCGCCCTGAAGGCAGCAAGCGGCGCGTGCCTGCCCGTCATCTGCGCCGCAAAGCGGTGAGACAGATTGACCTGGAACACATCGCCCGCGCGCACATAATCGCGCGCCTGGCGGGCAGCCTGCAAATAGCGCGTCTCGTCCCAGACCGGGGCGAGAGGCGTGCGAAGTTGCGCGTCTTGTGACACAGCCGATCCTGAGCTGAGCGCCGCATGCAGGCGGGTGGCGGCGTATGCCTCGCCGCTGATCTCGACGCTTTGTGTCTGGTGATCGAAGATCGCCATGGCCGGGTATACGCCCAGCGCCATTTCCGGCCAGCGCGCCACAGGGAAGGGCGGCGATGGCAGCGCCTCGAACCGGCGCGCAAAATCATAGCTGAACAGGCCGCCGATCCAGGCGTTCGGATAGCGCTTCCTTGCCTCGCGCAAGGGTGCCAGCGGATCGCCGTCGTCAGCCTGGGTGATGGTGGTTTGCGGAAAGGCGGCCAGATAGCTGTAGCGTCCCCGCGCCGTGCCATCCCCGCCTGATAGCAGCAGGGTGCCAGGCAGATCAGCGATCGCTGCCAGATAGTCTGCTGGCGCACGCCAGGCGAGCGGCAGGTATGGCCCTGATGAGGCGGCAGGCTCAGCCATGATATGTACTACCCGGTCAGGTTCTCGCGCAGGCGCTCTATGACAGCATCGTCCAGGCCGAGCGCGTCGCGCAGATAGGCGCGCTGGTCGCCAATCGCTTCCATCGCCGCGTCGTAGTAAACCGGGTCCACACCCAGGAAGGCGCGCAATTCCTCGTGCCCGGCCGTCTTGCCCAATGTCTCCTCAAGCCGGTTGCTGACAAGAGGGACCAGGCGGTCAAAATCCACCGCCGTGTTGGTCATCAGATAGTCTTCGCGCACCTCTTCCTCGTCCACCCCCAACGCGGTGAGGAGCAGGGCGCAGAACAGGCCGGTACGGTCCTTGCCGGCAGCGCAATGCACGATAAAGCCGTCTTCGGGCTTGCTGTCGGCCAGCTGGCGCAGGCCATTGGCAAAAACCCACTGATTGCCCGGATCAAATGGCAGGCGGCGATAGGTCTGTGTCATAAAGGCGCGAATGGAACGAAGCGACATATCGCTTTCGCGCAGGAATACCAGGTGGGGCGGCTCGTCGGCGCCTGCATGATCGCTGGCCAGCACGACAACGCCTTCGCGCTGCGGCCAGTGGGAGGGTTCGGCCTCGCGCTCGCGCGGACGGCGCAGATCAGCCACGACGCGTACCGACAAGCCGTCCATGGTTTCGATATCGGCTGGTGTCGCCCGCGAAAACTGGCCGGACCTGTAAAGCCCGTCACGCACCTTGCCGCCCGTTGCAAGGTCATATGCACCGAACTTGCGGAAATTATGGACGCCTTCAAGGCGCAGGACACGATCGCTCATGGCTTTCACCTAGCCCGCCCGGACGCGGCCAGCAAGGCTTGCGCACGCCTGAACAGGGAAATTTAACCTATCGGCTCTATCAAAGTGGCCAAACATATAAAAGGCGCCGCTAGGTGGGGTTATCTGATGCGCGTTTTCACGTGTCTCTTCACAGAGCATAATCTGTGGTTTGTGCTGCTGGCGGCCATCATGTGTGTGGTCGGAGCGACCGTGACGATACGCCTGTACCGGCAGGTCGTGCGTGCAGACGGAATGGCGCGCCTTGGCTGGGCGTTTCTCGCGGCCATCTGCGCCGGGTCTGCCATCTGGACAACCCATTTTATCGCCATGCTGGGCTACCAGCCCGGAACGGCTGTCACCCTTGATGCGTGGCTGACCATTGCGTCGGGATTGATTGCGATTGGCGGTTCGGGCCTCGCCTTCCTGCTGGCCGCCTCGCGCAGGCTGAAACTTGCGCCGGTATTCGGCGGCGCGCTGCTGGGTCTCACGGTCAGTGCCATGCACTTCACCGGCATGTTTGCCTACCGGGTTGACGGCATCGTCACCTGGGATGCGGGCCATATTGCTGCGGCGATAGCGTTTGCGGTCGTTTTTGGCGCGGCGGCCCTACAGTTGACGGTGCGCTGGCAGGGCGGCTGGCGCTGCATGGTGCCCTCCCTGACGCTGGTGGCCGGCATCGTGCTCTTGCACTTCACCGGCATGGCCGCCTTCATGGTGGAACCGATCAACGGCTATCAGCCCGGCGCCAGCTCGGAAGCCTTTACGGTCATGGCCGTTGCGGTGGCCATTGCCGGTGTGCTGATCCTGGGCACCGGACTTGCCACCTTCTATATCGAGAAGCGCATGCGCGAGACGTCTGATGCGCAATTGCGCCATATGGCCCTGCACGACCCGCTGACCGGCCTGCCCAACAGGGTCAGTTTTTCCGCGCGTCTGGATGCGCGCCTGGCGGGTCAGTATTCGGGCAGCACGGCCGTTGCCGCGATTGATCTGAACCGGTTCAAGGAAATCAATGATGGCTGGGGCCATGAGGCCGGCGATCATGTGCTGTGTGAACTGGCCGAGCGCCTGCGTAAGTTTGATGGCGCGCGCCATTTCGCTGCCCGCCTGGGCGGAGACGAGTTCTGCATTATCCTGAAAACCGCAGATGAAAACGAGCTGCAAAAGCTCGTCCAGCAACTCGAAGCACTGCTTGCAGAGCCCATCAATTATGGCGCGCTGGAAACGGTCACGGGCGGAAGTATTGGTGTGGCTGTATATCCGCGCGACGGTGATGACCGCGAGACGCTGGTGAGAAATGCGGACCTTGCCATGTACCGGGCAAAGTCCGACCCGCTGGTCAATGTCTGCTTCTACAATTCGGAGCTGGGCGAAGTTGTGCGTGAACGCCGCCAGCTTGCCAATGATTTGCGCCTTGCCATAGAGAATAACGAGCTGGCCCTGCACTACCAGGTGCAGACGGCAATCGGCACGGGCGAGGTGCGTGGCTACGAAGCGCTGCTGCGCTGGACGCACCCGGTGAAGGGGGCGATCTCTCCGGCTGACTTCATTCCTCTGGCCGAAGCCAACGGGCTGATCCTGCCGCTGGGTGACTGGGTGCTGCGCAAGGCTTGCCTCGATGCTGCCTCCTGGCCGCACCCGCACAAGGTCGCCGTGAACCTGTCAGCCATACAGCTGACCCATATCGGCCTGCCCCAGCAGATCCATCAGGTGCTGATCGAGACCGGCCTGTCGCCTGCGCGCCTGGAGATCGAGCTGACCGAGACCGCGCTCATCAAGGACAAGGCCCAGTCACTGCACATCATGCGCCAGATCAAGGCGCTGGGCGTGTCGATTGCGCTTGATGATTTTGGTACGGGCTACTCCTCGCTCGACACGCTGCGGACCTTCCCGTTCGACAAGATCAAGCTGGACAAATCCTTCACTGACGAGCTGAAGACCGATCAGCGTTCGCTGGCCGTTGTGCGCGCCGTGCTGGCGCTGGCCAAGAGCCTGTCCATTCCGGTGCTGGCCGAAGGCATCGAGACGCAGGAACAGCTCGACCTTCTGCATCTGGAAAGCTGCGATGAAGGGCAGGGCTTCCTGCTGGGGCGGCCTGCACCCATGGACATTGTCGCACAGCTGGGAACGCGCATCCGCATTAGCGGCGAGCGTGTGGTCACGCCGGTCGCGTCCGCGCGGCGAGCCTGACGGGGCCCCTTTTGCTTTACCTGCTATCACCACCGGCGTAGGGTCGTCGGGCAAGGGGGGGCAGGCCCGTGAGCGAAGCAGAGCTGTTATCTCAGGTGCTGGCCGCACGTCAGATGCTTGACGTCACCATTACCCAGATGATCGGGCTTACTTTTGCGCTGATCGTTGCGGTGTATTTCTTTGTCCACCGCTCCGGCTGGCAGATGAAAACTGCCGTCTTCCTGCTCTATGCTCTCGGCTGGTTCGTGATGGTGCAGTCCGCCGCCCATACCGGCCAGTATCTTGTGGGTCTCTACAGCGAACTGGGCGCGCTTGCCAGCAGCGGCGAGGCGGGCTCGACCACCTATATCGTTCTGGAATCGGTCAGCGGCGTGTGGGCGCGAGTGTATTTACTGACGCTCAATGGGGCGAACTTCGTGCTGCTTGTTGGTGGCGCCGTCTTCCTGTTCTTCTGGAAGCCGAAAGCCGATTAGCGTCTGTTACCGGAAGGGCGGCTCGTCAAAGCTTCTGAGCTTGCGCGAGTGCAGGGCTTCGGAGCCCGCTTCTTTGAGGATGTGGACCGTTTCGATACCCGCCAGCAAGTGCTCTGATACCGACTTGTTGTAGAAGCGGTTGGCCGCGCCCGGCAGTTTCAGCTCGCCATGGAGCGGCTTGTCAGAGACGCATAAAAGCGTCCCGTAGGGTACGCGCAGCCGAAAACCATTGGCGGCAATTGTCGCGCTTTCCATGTCGACCGCAATGGAGCGTGACTGGTTGATGCGCCGCGCCTCCTGCAGGTAGCGCAGCTCCCAGTTCCGGTCTGCATGGGTGACAACGGTGCCGGTGCGCAGGCGGCGTTTGAGCGCCTCGCCCTTGTCACCGCTGACGCGTTTCACCGCATCCTGCAGCGCGATCTGGATCTCCGCGATGGCCGGGATCGGGATTTCCACCGGCAGGTCGCGATCAAGGACCGCGTCGTAGCGCAGATAAGCGTGGGCCAGCACATAATCGCCCAAGCGCTGGGAATGGCGCAGCCCGCCGCAATGGCCGATCATCAGCCAGCATTCGGGGCGCAGCACGGCCAGATGGTCGGTGATATTCTTGGCGTTGGACGGGCCGACGCCGATATTCACCAGCGTAATGCCGCGCCGTCCCGGTGCCTTCAAATGATAGGCCGGCATCTGGAAGCGCCGCCAGGGTGCACTTTCCACGACACCAAGCGGATCCTTGGTGCTGGCATCGACATGCACGAAACCGGCAGCCGATAGCGACTCATACTCGTTGTCGGCCTTGAGCTGTTCTGCCGCCCACGCCACGAACGCATCCACATAGCGGTGATAGTTGGTGAACAGGATGAAGTCCTGCACATCCTCGAACGGCGTGCCGGTATAGTGCTTGATGCGCTGGAGCGAGTAATCGGTGCGTGCGCCGTCAAAAAGGGAGAGCGGGCGTGGCACGCCGGGAATGGAGGGGCGCTCGCCATTGGGCAGGGCGTCGTCTATGCGCGACAGGTCGGCATAGGGGAAATGGCGCACCAGCTCGGCCGGTGCAGCGCCGTCCATATCGAGGTCTTCGGCGCCATCCAGCACGTAGGAGAAGGGAATTTCCTGCGTGGAAATCCCGGTCTCCACCAGCACGTCATACTCTTCCTGAAGCAGGCTGATCTGCGTCATCAGATAGTCGCGGAAGAGCTCAGGATGCGTGATCGTCTGGGTATAGACCCCGCTTTCGGAAAACTTGCCGAAGGCCCGGCTCAGGGGCGGTACCGGCCCGTCGGGCTGGTAGGTGATGCGCAGTTCAGGATAGGCAAAAAGGCCCGATGCCCGGTCCGCTCCGCCCGGCGGCAGCCCGCCATCCAGATAGGTTTTGAGCGCCGCGCGCAAAGCCTTCACCGAGCGGGTGTATAGCGCGCTTAAGCGATCAACGGCCTGTCCGGCGCTGGTGGCGGGTTCAAACGTATCAGCAACGGCCTCGGGCCGGACAGGGCTGGCGGGCAGCACGGCGCCTATGCCTTCCTATTCTTCGCGCTTGGTGAATGTCACCGTGAAGACCGGTTCGCCACCGAACTCGTCGCTGGTGGAGCCGTCATCATTGATGCGCTGGAACACGGTCGGTTCGATGCGCCCTTCCATGCGGTAGCCGCGCTCGGACATGCGCCCGCGATGAAACTCCAGCGCCGCAGCGGAGAAGGTCTTGGCGATAAAGGTAATGCGGTGTGGCGCGTTGGACATGCGTAAGCATCCTTCCCAGTGGCAAACAGACTCATCCTCCCCTCGATAGCCCGTCACATCGCGAAGGCCAAGCGGGGAGGTGGTTTGCAGACCAGACGAGGGAGATTTACCCTACCTCGCAGCGGCCGCCGGTCAGCGCAGAGATCACCGCCGGGTTACCTGCGGTCTCGGCAGGTTCCAGCCCCAGAATGCAGGCGATCAGCAGATAGATATTCACGCTCTCGAACGCTGCGGGGCGGGTGCCTTCGGGGAACATCGGCCCTGCCGCGATAAAGCCTGCATGCATGACAGGGTCTGCCACGTCATAGCCGTGTACGCCAACCGAACGCCACGGACTGCCCAGCGGCAGGGAGCGCGCGCTCAGTATCCAGCCCGGATCGGCCAGTATGAAGAGGTCCGGACCGCGGGTGGGGTGGTCGAAGCGGAAATGGTCGGGCATTTCGCCGCGCTTCCACGCGCGCATATGTGGATGCGCGCCTTGCAGGGACTGATAGGCCGCCTCGATGGCGTCGGGCTCGCCATACACGTTCACGAACGGGCGGAAACCATTGCCGCTGCGTCCTTCCACTTCGGGGACATAGACGGTTGAGAGGTCCATGAAGTCATCGAAATAGATGACATTTTCCTCCGGGTTCGTCGCCATGCCGTGATCGGAAACGATCAGGATATGCGTGCGATCCATGAGGCCGCGTGCCTCCAGCCCGGCGACGAGCTGGCCGACATAGCCATCTACCGTGGCGATGGCCGCACCAACCTCTGGCGTGTCCGCGCCGGCACGGTGGGCGATTGAGTCAACGAGGTCGAAATACAATGCCGCAAAGCGCGGGCGCTCGCTTTCTGGCCCGTCAAACCAGGCCAGCACCTCGTCGACGCGCTCCTGATAGGGCTTGTTGTGCTCGTAAGGGGTCCAGCGGGTGGGGCGGTCGCCGTCAAACTCAACTTCCGAACCCAGCCAGAACATGATGGAGGTGGGCAGGCCCTGCCGCTCGGCAGTGATCCAGATCGGCTCACCACTCCACCAGCGGCTGTCCTGCGCGCTCATCGGATTGACGAAGCCCTCATTGAGCTCCCGGTCGAACGGGTGGTTGTTGATCATGCCGTGATCTTCCGGATAGAGCCCGGTCGCCAGCGAATAGAAGTTTGTGAACGTCACGCTGGGCATGACCGGCACCATGGCTTCAGGGCGGATGCCCCGCGCCGCCAGCGCCTGCATGTGGGGTGCCTCGAACAGATCAAGCGCCCCGGCGCTCAGCCCGTCCACGCCGATCATCAGCACGATTGGCTCGTCTACCGGTGCGTGCTGGGCCTGCCGGGCGGTGTCCGTACTGGCGCACGCGGCAAGGCCAAGCAAGGCAGTAAGGGTGAGCAGGCTGCGGAACGGCGTCATCATGTTTCCCTCTGACAGGCAGCAATTCTCTCAGGTGCGATAGCGCGGTGGCGTGTCACTGGCATGACGGTGGGTGAAGTGCAAACCGGCAGACCCGTTGCGCGGCGCAGCATAACCGCTAAAGGAAGGGTCTTCCGTCCCGTTTTGCGGACCTGATTGACAAGGCAGATGCCATGATGGCGCGTTCCCTCATTGTGATGAAGTTTGGCGGCACCTCCGTTGCACGCCCGAAAAACTGGGAAATCATTGCGCGCCTGGCCCGAAAACGTCTGGCCGATGGTGAGCGCGTGCTGATCGTGCATTCGGCCCTCTCGGGCATTTCCAACCTGCTCGAAGCGCTCCCCGGCCTTGCACTGGCGGGCGAGGGCGAAGCGGCTGCGGCAGCCATCCGCCAGCGCCATCTCGATTTTGCGCAGGAGGCCGGGCTGGATGGCGCGGCGATACTGGCGCCGTGGTTTACCCGTCTTGATGCGCTGACCGCCGGCATGGCGCTGGTGGGCGAAGCGAGCGCGCGTGTGCGGGCCGAAACGATGGCGCTGGGCGAACTCATGGCCTCCGCGCTGGGTCTTGCATTGCTGAAAAAGCTGGGCGTCGCGGCTGAAGGTCTGGATGCGCGCGAGGTTCTGACCGGCACCAACACCCATGACGAGGCACGCAGCTGGCTCGATAATGCGGTAAGCGAGGAGCGCGATGAGGCGCTGATCGCCCGGCTGGCGGCCCATGATGTGATCCTCACCCAGGGCTTCATCGCCTCGCGCGTGGGCGGCGGCACGGTGCTGCTGGGCCGGGGCGGGTCAGATACGTCGGCGGCCTATTTCGCAGCGCGCGCCGGTGCTGCGCGGGTGGAAATCTGGACCGATGTGCCGGGACTTTTCAGTGCCGATCCGCGCCTGACAGACGGGGCGCGCATGCTGATCGCGCTCAGCTATGAGGAAGCGCAGGAAATCGCCACGATGGGCGGCAAGGTGCTCCATCCGCGCTCGGTCGGTCCGGCGCGGCGCGCGGGCATTCCGATGCTGGTGAAGGACACTTTCCGCCCGGACTTGCCCGGCACGCGCATCACCGGCGAGCCGGGCGATGACGCCCCGCGCCTGAAGGCCGTGTCAGTCAAAACGGGTGTGCGCCTGGTGGTGATGGAAGGCTCTGGCATGTGGCGTCAGGCGGGCTTTCTTGCCGACATTTTCGCCGCCTTCAAGCAGTGCGGCATCTCGGTCGATCAGGTTTCCACCTCGGAGACCAATGTCACGGTGTCGCTGGACCCTGATCCGGGCCTTGATGCGGCGCGCCTCGACATGTTGCGCGCGGCGCTGGCACCCTTGTGCCGGGTACGCATCGAGGAGGGCAAGGCGGCTGTCTCGATGGTGGGTTATGGCATTCGCCGCATCCTCCACCAGCTTGCGCCCGCCTTTGAAGCCTTCCAGCAAAAGCCGGTGCATCTGGTCAGCCAGGCGGCCAACGATCTCAATTTCACCGTGGTGGTGGACGAGGCGGACGGTGCGGCGCTGGCCAAGAACCTGCATGAAAGCCTGATCGGGCAGATGCCGGAAGACCGCGTGTTCGGGCCGAGCTGGGCGGAGATCAATGCGCCCGCAGTCAAGGCGTCCGGCCCGGTGCGGCCCGCCCCGTGGTGGGAAGCACGCCGCGAGGAGCTGCTGGCGCAGGCACCGCAGAGTGGTGGTCTCTACGTGTATGATCTGGCGACGGTGGCGGCGCGCTCGCGCGCCGTGGCGGGGCTGTCCAGCGTGGATGCGGCCTGGTTCGCCATGAAGGCCAATCCGCATCCTGACTTGCTGCGTTCGGTGGAAGCCTCCGGCATCGGGTTTGAGTGCGTGTCCATGGGCGAGGTGGCGCGCGTGCGCGAGACGCTCCCCGACCTGCCCGCTGTCCGTATCCTCTTCACACCGAACTTTGCCCCGCGCGACGAATACGAAGCGGCGATGGCGCTCGGCACGCATCTGACGATTGACGGGCTGCACCCGCTTCGCGAATGGCCGGACCTGTTCGCGGGCAAGGAGATCATATTGCGCGTCAACCCGGACCGCCCGCGCGGCCATCACGAGCATGTGCGCACGGCGGGACCGAAGGCGAAGTTCGGCATTCCGCTGGAGCAGATCGGTCACGCCGCCGAGCTGGCGAAAGCCGCTGGCGCGAGCATAAAGGGCCTGCATGCCCATGCCGGTTCAGGCATTACCGAGGCCGGGCACTGGCGCGAGATCGGCCGCATACTGGGCGAGGCCGCTGCGGGCATAGGCGGCGTGAAGATCATCAATGTCGGCGGCGGGCTGGGCGTGCCGGACAGTCCTGAGGCGCCCATTCTCGATCTGGCCGAAGTGGACCGCGAGCTGGCGGGGGTAAAACGCGCGCTGGACGGGGTTGAGCTGTGGATGGAGCCGGGGCGTTATCTGGTGGCCGAGGCGGGCGTGCTGCTGGCCCGTGTCACGCAGGTGAAGATGAGCTTTGGCACCCGCTTCATCGGCATCAGCACGGGCATGAATTCGCTGATCCGCCCGGCGCTCTATGGCGCTCGCCACGAGATCGTGAACCTTTCCCGGCTGGGAGAGGCACCTGCCGGACTTGCCTCCATAGTCGGGCCGATCTGCGAGAGCGCCGACCTTCTGGGCGCTGACCGGCTGATGCCGGAAACGCGCGAAGGCGATGTCGTCCTGATCGCGGAGGCGGGCGCGTATGGCGCGGTGATGAGCTCGCGCTACAATCTGCGTGATCCGGCGGGCGAAGCGGTGGTGTAGGCGTTCGCCTACATCCCGTTCAGCGCGATCAGGCCGGAGCCGCGAAGGCCGGTAATGACGAACTCGACCGCCAGCGCGGCCAGGATGATCCCCATGATCCGGATGGAGACCGTGCGCGCGCTGTGCGAGACCATCCGGTCAAGGAAGGGCGCGACCAGCAGGGCCGCCAGCAGCAGGCCGACCACGATCAGTACCACGGCTGCGAAAACCCCCATCTTCACCGGGCTGGTGGAAGCCTGCTCGGAGAAGATGATGAGGGTGGTGATCGTGCCGGGGCCAACCGTCATGGGGATGGTGAAGGGATAGATCGCCGGATTGTCGATATTCTCCTGCGTGGCGCGCTCGCGCTCTGTGCCTGCGCTGGAGGTGTGGCGCGAACCGGAAATCATGGTCAGCGCGATGGTGAAGAGCAGAATGCCGCCCGCAATGCGGAAGCTGTCGATGGCAATGCCGAACAGGCCCAGCACAAACTTGCCCGCAATCGCGATGGCAAAGCAGGCGATCATGGTGGCAATCGCCGCCTGAATGGCCATTTTGCGCTGCGCCTGCGGTGTGTTTCCGGCTGTCAGGGACAGAAAGACCGGCATGGCGGCAAGCGGGTTGATCATCGCGAAAAGCGCGGCGATGAACCGGCTGAAGAATTCAAGTTCCATGGCCGTGGCGGCGTCCCTGTTAGCGTGTGTTCTGGCGCGCCTGCCACTACGCGCTCACGCCGGTCCATGCAAGGACAGCCTCACCCTCATCGCGGCATTGCCGCTATGTGAAAAAGCGGTGTTCGCGGCGGGCGAAACATTGCCGGGTCACAATGGTGCGGTTATTTGGTCGGCAGCAGCAAGGCTTTACCGATGCAATCTGATCCGATCCGGCTGGAAGTGCGCGGCGCTACCGCCCATCTCATTCTCAACCGGCCCGAAAAGCGCAACGCGCTCAACGGGGCGATGTGGGGCGCTATTCCGGTTCTGCTGGAGCGGGCGCTGACCCATGACGCGGTGCGCCTGCTGGTGGTCAGCGGGTCCGGGGGCAGTTTTGCCGCCGGGGCGGATATCTCCGAGTTTGAAGAGGTGTACGCCACGCCGGAGCGGGCAGAGGCCTATTCGCGCAGTATTGCCGCCGCGCTGGATGGCCTTGCCGCCTTCCCGCGCCCGACACTGGCCATGATCGAGGGGGCATGCGTGGGCGGGGGGTGCGGCCTTGCGCTCGCCTGTGACATGCGCTTTGCGGCAGAGGGCTCGCGCTTTGGCATCACGCCAGGCAAGCTGGGGCTGGTCTACACGCTGAACGATACCGCGCGCCTCATCCGGGCTGTGGGTGTTCCCACCGCCAAGGACATGCTGTTCTCCGGGCGGCTGCTGGATGCACAGGAGGCACTGGCAGCCGGCCTCATAAACCGTCTGGTACCGCTGGACCGTCTGGCAGGCGAGGTGGAGGCCTATGCGAGCCTTCTGGCCGCGACATCACCCAACTCGGCGAAGGTGACCAAAGAGCTCATCGCGCTGATCGAGGCCGGGCAGAGCGAGGATGACGACGCGACGCGCGCGCTCTTCCTGGAGGCGTTTACAAGCGCGGACTTTCAGGAGGGCTACCGGGCCTTCCTGGAAAAGCGCAGCCCGAAGTTCGGCAAGGGGTAGAAGTCCCTCGCGTCCATTCCCTGTTGCATTGCAGCAAGAAAAGCGCTTCGCTTCGGCGGACAAAAGGGCGGACGCATACCCGCCGTCAAAAAACCGCTCCGGCGTATCGGGGCCAAGGCTGCAAATACAATCAGGGGAATACGGAATATGAGCGATATCCGGTTTGACGGCCGCGTGGCGATCATCACGGGCGCAGGTGCGGGTCTTGGCCGGTCGCACGCGCTGGCGCTGGCCGCGCGCGGGGCGAAAGTCGTCGTCAATGATCTGGGCGGCGCGGTCGATGGCACGGGCGGCTCGATCAGCGCCGCGCAGGCCGTCGTCAACGAGATCGAGGCCAAGGGCGGCGAAGCCATCGCCCACGGCGCAAACGTCACCAAGGCCGATGAAGTCGCCGACATGGTCGACAGCACTATGAAAAAATGGGGCCGGGTCGATATCCTCGTGAACAATGCCGGAATCCTGCGCGACAAGAGCTTCGCCAAGATGAGCCTTGAGGATTTCCGGGCTGTTCTGGATGTTCACGTCATGGGCGCGGCGACCTGCACCAAGGCGGTGTGGGAGATCATGCGCGAGGCCAATTATGGCCGCGTGGTGATGACCAGCTCATCGTCGGGCATTTACGGCAATTTCGGCCAGTCCAATTACGGCGCGGCGAAGATGGGCCTGGTTGGCTTTATGAATGTGCTACATCTGGAAGGGGCGAAGAACAATATCCGCGTCAACGCGCTCTCCCCCACCGCGCGCACCCGCATGACCGAGGGGCTGATCCCGGAAGAGGCGCTCAAGCTGATGACGGTGGAGAGCGTCACGGCGGGGCTGGTCTATCTGGTCAGCGAGGACGCGCCGAGCCGCACGGTGCTGTGCGCCGGGGCTGGTGGATACGCCGCCACGCGCATCTATGAGACGGACGGCATCTTCCTGCCGCCTGCTGAGCAGACGCCGGAAAATGTCGCGAAGCATTTCGCGCAGATTATCGATCCCAAGGGTCAGGAGCCCTATGAGCAGGGCGGTCAGCAGACCATGAAATTCATTGCCAAGGCGGCTGAAGCGGCAGGCGTAAAGCTGGGGTAGAAGGCAGCCTGCGGATACCTCCCTCGTCGTTCCCGCGCAGGCGGGAACCCAGAGCCGCCTGGCAATGGCTTTCGCCCTATGATCTCTGGATCCCCGCCTGCGTGGGGATGACGAACGGGAGGCGGGCGTTCGGCCCCGGATCGCGGCGCGTCCGGGGCTTCAACGGCTTCTAGTCCGGCTTGCGGTAGTGGATGATGCCCCAGGCCAGCAGGCCCTCATCGGCGGCCGTCACCCAACTGGTGAGGCCACCCAGCATGCGCTCCACATACGCCTCTGACACCTCGCCCTTCAGCTCGCCGCGCCGGGCAACAAGCTCCTCGCGTACACGCGCATAATGGGTGCGCAGCTGGCCTGTCATTTCCTCACAGCGAGCATCTTCAAGGCCGAGCGCATGCAGCGTGCGCCGGTAGAAGGCAAAGGAGCCGAGGCTGGAGAGGTGAATGCGGTCATAGACCGGCTGCAGGGCCGCCGGGTCATCGACAATGTCGGCCTGCATCGGATCGGTAAAGATGATCTCCCCGCCGGGTTTGAGCACGCGTGCGGCGTTCTGCAGGACGCGCTCCCGGTCGGCCGAATGCAGGAAGGCGTCCTGTGACCAGACGATGTCAAAGCTGGCATCGGGATAGGCAAGGTCTTCAAACGCGCCATGATCGACGCTGATCCGGTCTGAAAGGCCCTGCTCAGCCGTCAGTTCGCGATTGCGCGCATTCTCCACATCCGAAAGATTCAGGCAGGTGACATGCGCCCCATGCTCGCGGGCTAGATAGCGCGCCGCCCCGCCATAGCCTGCGCCCAGATCCAGCACCCTGGCGCCCGGCTTCAGGCCGGCCAGCCTTGATGCCATGTGGGCGACGGTCTTGCGGCTCGCCTGCCGGATCGGGCTGTCCGCGGCATCATAAAGGCCGACATGAATATCCTCTCCACCCCAGATCAGCGCGTAGAAACGGTCGGCATCATGGCTGTCATAATAGGTCTCAGCCGTCTTCACGGCCTGCTGCAGATCAGCTTGCATAGCTTTTCTCCGCCACATGGATGAAGAAATCGGGATCGTGATCGTTATAGGTTTCCTGGAAATCGCCGTAGGTGCGCACGCGCTGGAAGCCGATCTCTGTCATCAACCCGCGCACATAGTTCTTGCGCAGCGGAAACATGTTCAGGTGATAGACCGAGTTGTCGGGAAACTCGTAGCGGAAGCGCGCCAGGCTATCATCGACATATTCGGGCGCGGCCGAGACCTGATCCCCGCAATAGTAGTATTTGTGCTTGCTGTCGAAACCGACATCCAGGATCGCGTCATAATTGCGCTGGTCCATGATGAGGATCCCGTCATGCTTGAGCGCGGCATAGAACTCGGCCAGCGCACGGCGGCGATCCTTCTCGTCATGCAGATGGGTAAAGGAATTGCCCAGGCAAATCACGGCGTCATAGCGGCCATGAATGTCACGGTTGAGTGCGCGCCAGTCGGCCAGCGCCGTATGCAGGACCAGGCCGCGCTGGCGGGCATTCTCAAACGCCTTGGCCAGCATCTCCGCTGACCCGTCTGCGCTGGTGACCTGAAATCCGGCTTTGAGCAGCTGGACGGAGTGAAACCCCGTACCGGTGGCGACATCGAGCACGTCGGTCTTGCCGCGTGCGCGAAGAATGTCGATGAAGAACTGGCCCTCGCTCTCGGCGCGGGCGTCCCAGTCGATCAGCTCGTCCCACTTCTCCACGAAGCTTTTGACGTATTCCTTCTGGTAGTGGTCGGACTGGCGCACCTTCAGCGGGTCGTCGCCGTAATTCTGCCTGGTGATTTCTGGCTCTGCGCCGGTCTGGACGCGCGTTTCCACAGGGCCGGTCATGGACTGGCCTCCTTGAAATTGCTTTGCCCCCTCTTTGAAAAGCATGTCGCGCGGGGGACGGAACGGTGTGAGCGGGCGGACCATAAGCGATCCGGTGCGTCAATGTAACCGCCATTCATGGAAAGCTTTGATCCACGGCGCTGAAGGTCTAAGACTGGGCGCGAATGCGGGCGATCAAGGCACCGCACCGGATTTCGAGGAGACATATCATGCGTGAAGCCGTCATCGTATCGACTGCGCGTACACCCATTGGCCGGGCCTATCGCGGCGCATTCAACAATACCCAGGCCCAGGAGCTGGGCGGCCATGTCATCGCCGAGGCGGTGAAGCGCTCCGGCGTCGACGGAGCAGAAATCGACGACGTGGTGATGGGCGCTGCCATGCAGCAGGGCTCCACCTTCCAGAACACGGCGCGCCAGTGCCTCATCCGCGGCGGGCTGCCCACGAGCGTGTCCGGCCAGACGGTTGACCGTCAGTGCGCGTCGGGCCTGATGGCGATCTCGATGGCGGCCAAGCAGATCATTTCTGACGGCATGACGGTCACGGTCGGCGGCGGTCTTGAGTCCATCTCGCTGGTCCAGAACGAGCACATGAACCTGCACCGCGCGTTTGATCCGTGGATTAACGAGCACCGCCCGGACCTCTACATGTCCATGCTGGAAACGGCCGAGATCGTGGCCGAGCGCTACAAGATTTCACGCGAGGCGCAGGACGAATATGCGCTCCAGTCCCAGCAGCGCACCGCCGCCGGGCAGGCTGCGGGCAAGTTTGATGACGAGATCGTGCCGCTCGCTTCCAAGATGGGCGTGATGGACAAGGCCACCGGCCAGATCTCCATCGTCGATACCAAGCTGGAAAAGGACGAGGGCAATCGCGCCGACACCACGCTGGAAGGGCTGCAGGGCCTTCGCACCGTTCACGCGAACGGCCAGAAGGTTAAGGAAGGCAAGTTCATCACCGCCGGCAACGCCTCCCAGCTTTCTGATGGCGCATCGGCCAGCGTGCTGATGGAAGCGAAAGAAGCCGAGCGCCGGGGCCTGACCCCGCTCGGCGCCTATCGCGGCATTGCCGTGGCGGGTCTTGATCCGGACGAGATGGGCATTGGCCCGGTCTATGCCGTGCCGAAGCTGCTCAAAGCCAATGGCCTGAAAATGGACGATATCGGCCTGTGGGAGCTCAATGAAGCTTTCGCCGTGCAGGTGCTCTATTGCCGCGACAAGCTGGGCATCCCGAATGACCGGCTGAACGTCAATGGCGGGGCCATCTCCATCGGTCACCCCTATGGGATGAGCGGTGCGCGTATGGTTGGCCATGCCCTGATCGAGGGCAAGCGCCGGGGCGTCAAATACGTCGTCATCACCATGTGTGTTGGTGGCGGTATGGGCGCGGCCGGCCTGTTCGAGGTATACTAGGCCGAACTGGTGGTGAGGGGGCGCATATGCGTACAGCTTGGCTGATTGCAGGGCTTGCCAGCCTTATGGCTGGCCTTGCGGCCTGCGCCCCCACCACGTCCGGCGGGCTGGCCAGCGGTTTCTCCGCTGTGCCTGCGCCCGCAGACTTCACCCCGCGCGAACCGTCCCGGCCTGAACTCTCCGGCTATATCGCCGAAGGGGATGGCTTCTCGCTGGAGCTGACATTTCATGAAGGCCCTGGCGGCGGGGTGGAAATCAGTACCATCATCCATATGGCGGGTGCCGCCGGGCTCCTTAGTCCCGCTTTTGACATGGCCGAGCCCTGGCTTGCTGGCGGCGTGCGCCGCTTTGAAGGCGGTATGAGCCGGGATGGTGATGTGACGCTCATTTTGCAGCCAGGTCCCTGCGCCATCGGGGATATGCGTTACGGTCATTTTGCGGCGCTGGAGATAGACGGACGGTCCTATGAGGGCTGCGCGCGCGAGACCGGCCCCTATCCGCTCTGGACGCATGAGATTGGCGAGTTCCTGCCCGCTATCGAGGCGTGCCGCGCGGACAGCGCTGTGTCCTCGCTCGCTCATGTGCGCGGGGCTGGCGAACGCCGGGTGAGCCTTGCCTACCGGGATGGTGACAGCCAGATCGTGCGCTTTGAGTATCCCGGCAATGGCCGGTTTGACTGCACCTATACCGGTCAGGGCGTGCGCTGGCGCGCGGTTTCGGACCATGAACCGGCCCTGCCGGGGGAAGGCGATCCCTTCTATCTGCCGGGCCGTATGCCCGAAGCGGGGGAGGGGTGTTTCCTCTATGAACGCGTGCGCGGCGCAGACGGGCGCACGCTCGGCGCTCTCGCGCATGACGGCTGCGCCGTGACGCCTATCGGCTGAAATCTCGCACATCGCGTGCGACTCACGCCATTTTCGCGGCCATGCTGATACTGGTCCTCACCCTTCTTGCCCAGATATCGCCCGAACCGGAGCGTTCGGGCCTGATTGATGCCTATCTGACTAACGTTCAGGCAGGTTCGGCAGATGTCTGGCTGGCGCTCGACGCCCAGCCTTCCACGCTGACAGCGACGGGCAGCGATGGCAGGCTTGATGTCGTGCTGGAAGGCTTTGCCTGCGAGGCGCGCGAGATACTGCCGCCCTCTGGCCGCCCCGTAACCCGCCTGCAGACCGGGCCGGGCGCGGATGGTGGCTGCACTATCCGCCTTGAGGGTGAGTGGCGCGAGGCGCAGGCTTTTCTGGGCGAGGGCGGCGTGCTGGTGGCGCTGGACGGGGTGGAGCTGAGCGCGGCTCCGCTGCGCCCTGTGGCCAGCGCTGGCACCACCAGCCGGACGCCAGATCAGGCTGGTCCTGCCCCCTCAGGCCAGGCACAGCCTGCGCCAGATGGTGCAAGGTCTGCCGGTGATACAGCCCCTTCCTCCGCCGCGCGCCCGACAGCTCTGGCTGCCGGCGGAGAAGCGTGCGCACAGAGCGCCTCGCGGCTGGAAGACACGCCGTGGGACCTCAACGCCATGTCGTCCCACGCAGATTGTCTGGCTGGTTCAAACAGCACGGCCGACGCGATCACGCTGTATGAGCGGGTGCTGGCCTTTGAGCCCGGCCATTATGGCGCGGCGCTTGGCCTTGCCCGTATGCGGGCTGCACAAGGTGACACCGCAGCGGCGTCTGCCCTGTTTCAGACCGCTGCCGAAAGCGCCCGGACCGATGGTGAGGCGCTGGCCGCGCGCCATGCGGCCGAAGAGCTGCAATAGCGCTGATGCATCCGGTGCGATTTCGGCGGGGCGGTTAAACAGACAGAAACCCCTTCCTGATAGAACCCTGCATGCCGGACATAGATCTGGCTGGGTGTTCATCAAAAACCGCATGCAAGCGGTTCACTAACGGGTTGGGTGAAATCATGAAAATCGTGAAATCTGTGTGCATGGCCGCTGTACTGGCTTCGGGTCTGTTTGTTGCTCCGGCGATGGCGATGAATGACCGCGAGACGGTTCGTGTCGTGGCCCCCGAATATCCGCGTGGCGCCGAGCGCCGCAATCTCGAAGGCGCGGTTTCCGTTCGCTACAATGTCACCGAGTCCGGTGAAGTGGCTGACGTGGAAATCGTCGAAGCGACGCCGGCTGGCGTTTTTGACCGCGCCGTGCTGCGCGCGCTTGAGCAATGGCAGTATGCGCCCGCCGACGAAGTGACCGAAGGCGTGGAACAGGTCTTTAACTTTGCGTTTGCAGGCTAGGGGCTAAGACGAAAAGGCGGCGTCAGGGGTGATTCCCGGCCGCCTTTATTCGCGCCCAGGGCGTTAACCCTAACGGGAGACTAATGATGCAACTCAATCTTCACTCGGTGCAGACGCGATTGATCGGGGCGTTTGCCCTAGTGGCACTGGTAGGGGTTGCGGCGGCCCTGGCCGGTGTTATCGCCCTGCAGAGCACGCGCGGCGCCCTGAGTGAAGTTGTTGACGAGGCGGCCCCCATGGCAAGCGCGGCAGGTGCGCTGGACGCTGCCAGCAGCGCGATAACAGGCGAGCTGGCCGCCTTTGCACGTTCGTCTGACACGGTTGACATGACCGCGTCCGAGACACGCCTGCAGACCCTTTACAACGGTGCGCGCACTGCGGTGTCGGCGCTGTCCGAGGCCGGGCTGGCTGCGGCACGTACCGCCAGCCTGACGGCGCTGCTGGATGATCTGGCCGCCGGTATTGAAGCGGCGAATGCGCCCACAGCGGCAAACCTTGAAGCGCGTAATGCGCGCCTTAACGCCATTTCCGCGGCCATTAGCGAACGCGCGCAGGCCGTTGCCGCGCTGGAAGCCGGTCTGGAAAACGCGGCCGGTCAGGCCGAGCTGGAAACCTTCCTGCGCATCATGGTCGATCTGAATCTGATACTTACCCAGTACGCGGAGCTTGATGGCGCCATGTCGGCTGGCGAGGTCGCTGATGTCGAGGGCCGCTTCGAGCTCGCGATGGATGAGCTTCTGGTCAATCTCGCCATTCTCGGCGATGCGGCCAGCGCAGAGGTGACGCGTTCGGCGGAGGCGCTTGTCTCGCGCGGCGAAGGCCCGCAAGGGGTTTTTGCGCTGCGCCGTTCGGAGATCGAGTCGGAAATCACCGCCACTGATGCGGTGGAAGATGCCCGTATCGCGCATGCCATGCTGGCTGCCGAAGTCGAACAGGTCGTCGCACAGGCCAACGCCATGGCAGCGGCTGCGCGCGCCAATGGTTTCACCGCCGTTCTGTCCGGCCAGATATTGCTGATCGTGATGGCGATCGGCGCGGTTGCCATTGCCGGACTTATCGGCTGGATTTACGTCAACAATAACCTGCTCAACCGGCTGACGCGGATCTCGCGTACCACCACCGCCCTGGCGTCCGGCGATACCGGCCAGGCGCTGGACGATAACGCCCAGGACGAAATCGCCGATATGGCCCGCGCGGTGGCCGTTCTGCGCGAGAACGAGATTGAACGGGTTCGCCTGGCCAGCGAGAGCGAGGCCGAGCGCGCGGCCCGTGAAAAGCGGACCAAGGCCATCGAGGCGCTGGTGCACGAGTTTGAATCAACCTCCAGCCGCGCCCTGGAAGAGGTGTCACGCGCGGCGGGCGAAATGGAAATGGCCGCCAATGCGCTCACCGAAAGCTCGCGCAGCGCGGCCGGTCAGACCGCCGAGGTCAACGAGGCAGGTGTTCTCGCTGCCCAGAATGTCGATACGGTTGCGGCGGCTGCCGAGGAAATGACCTCCTCCATTGCCGAGATCGCCCAGCAGATTTCGCGCTCCTCCACCATTGCGCGCAGCGCCGCTGATGAAGTCTCCGGTGCCAGCGCGGATGTGACCGCGCTCAGCGAAGCGGCGGGCCGGATCGACGGCGTGGTGCGCCTGATTAACGAGATTGCCGAGAAGACCAATCTTCTGGCTCTCAACGCCACGATCGAGGCAGCGCGTGCGGGTGAGGCAGGCAAGGGGTTTGCGGTGGTGGCTTCCGAAGTGAAGACGCTGGCCGAGCAGACCGCGCGGGCAACCGGCTCCATCTCCGAACAGGTCAATGGCATTCAAAGCGCCACTGGCAAGGCCGTCAGCGCCATTACCGCCATTGGCACGGTCATCCGCGAGATGAACGAGATTTCCACTGCCATCGCGGCCGCCATGGAAGAACAGCGTGCCGCCGCCGAGGAAATCACGCGCTCGGCGCAGGAAGCCGCTGGCGGTACGCGCCGCGTATCCCAGGCCATTCAGGGTGTGGACGCTGCGGCGTCGGAAACCGGCCAGTGCGCAGCCCAGGTGAACGAAGCCTCGCACGGCCTGACACAGGAAGCCGGCACGCTGCGCGGCGCGGTCGCCCGCTTCCTGGAAGGTGTGCGCGCGGCCTGATCACTTCTCAGCGCCGTCAGGTGAACGGGGGCGCTTGCCTCTGCTGACGGCTTTGCGTATATCCGCGCCTCCGGTGCCTCGTGCGCGCCGGGGGCGCAAAGTGCCTCAACCCCAGTGGCGGGGTAGCTCAGCTGGTTAGAGCGCAGGACTCATAATCCTGAGGTCGAGAGTTCAAGTCTCTCTCCCGCTACCACTTTCACCTAAGGCCTTATATCACTGAGACTTTAGCGCTTTTCGCTCTTGGACTGCCCCACAAACTGTCCCACAAGGGCGAGGAGTGAGGGTGCCGAGGTATCGTGTGATGAACCACTATCTGAAGCAGCGGGGCAAGGTCTGGTATCTCCGCATGAGGGTGCCTCTCGACGTGCGCGAGAAGGCGGGCAGAGAGTGGATCGAGGAGAGCTTACGCACCCGTGATGTCCAAGAGGCGCGTAGGAGACGGGATACCCGCAAAGCCGACCTAGAGCGGGAGTGGGAATTGATCCGCCGCGTCGGTGACCCTAGCGCACTAGAGAGCGCCCTAGCTGAGGCTGAGCTGGAGCGCCGGGCGGCTAGCCGAGGAGAGCTGGACCCAGCGGCACCCTCGGTGGGGGAACGGCTCTCGGAGGAACTCCACACCAAGGCGCAGGCATGGGGACGGCGTGAGGGACACGTTGACCCCTTCGGTGCGGGGATGGACCCGGAGGAGCTGCTAGAGCGTTTCACAGAGGAGACCAGAGATGGCGCACGCCTTCGTGACCAGCTGGAGGCGCTGAGGGGCAACATCCCGATCTCGCTAGCGGGAGAACGTTGGCTGGCCAAAGTGGACCTCACAGAAGGCACGAAGCGGGAGTATCGCCGGTTCTTCAAGACAGCGCAGGAACGCCTGCCGCCGTCAGCGCAGGTTACCCGGACGGATGCCCGCATGTTCACGCAATGGCTTGCCGAGGAGGGGGGAGCGGACGGCTCTGGTTTCTCACGCAAGACGGTGAACAACCACCTCTCCGCCCTCTCGCGCCTGTGGGGCCACATAGGGCTGGATAAGGCCATCTGGAAGGGTATCGACTTCGAACCCGCCAAAGCACCCGTAAAGCGGAATATCTGGACGCTGCAAGATACCATTCTCCTCCTCGACGCGGCTGAGGCACTACCGGGCAAGGCAGGGGACAGAATGCCACGCCTGATCCGAATTGCCCTACACACCGGCGCGCGAGCGAAGGAGATCGCCGGGATGGAGTATGACCCGGAGAATGACTGGCTTGTTATTCGCCGGGAGACCACAAAGACGGACGCAGGGGAGCGCGCATTGCCCTGTCCCGATGCAATCCGGGATGACGTCAAGGCTTGGGTGGCGGACCCGTGGAGCACCCAGAGCGTCACCAACAGGTTCTCAGAGCTGAAGCGGGGGCTGGGCTTCGAGGGCCGGAGCAAGGTGCTCCACAGCTTCAGGCACACCCTCGCCTCACGCCTGCATGAGCTAGGTGTGCAGGAGGCCACAGCGGCCCGAATTACCGGCCACAAGCACACTGGCATGACCTATGGGGTCTACGGGAACAAGACAGCCGTGGAGAGCCTCAGGGGCATCATCAACTCGCTGGACTGGGACGGGAGATTGAACGCGGAGAGGGAAACCACCGCCCGGCGAACCCAGAACATTCAGGGCGCCCCCTAGAAGCCCCGCAGAGGCCCGCCGAGAACGGGCCGGGCTATCCGCAAGCGCGTATCGTGAAGGCGCTCCTCGGGCCTTCTAGGGGGGCTGCCGAATGCCCTCTTGTCCGGTTGAAGCTGGAGGGTATCCACGCCGCCGTCGTTGCCACCCAAAGGCTCGTTGTGACCGGGCGGCGAAGGGCGAAAACCCAAAAGGTAGCGTAAACGGGGAGAGTTCTCCTCCTCCACCGGCAACAGCGCGCTTCAACGCGAGCCGGATACCTACCCTTCGTGGGGTATCAAGCGCCTGACGGGGCGCGACAGAGCGAGGCCCTCACTGGCAAGCCGGTGGGGGCTTTTGTCGTTCTGGAGGCATCACCACGGAGGGGATCACCAAACCCCACGAACGCGAGTTAGCGACATGAACGAACACGATATTTCCACCCCGCCGTCGTTGCCACCCAAGCTGGAGCCGGGCGTGCTGTTCTACCTGCCTCTGGAGTGGCTTCACGTTGACCCGGAGATCACCTGCCGATGGCAGGGCAAGACGGAGCCGGGACTGGTGAAGGTGATAGCCCAGGCATTTAAGAGCGGCGGCCATGTGGAGCCTGCAAAGGCGGCTTTGCTCAACGGGCGATGGACACTGATCGACGGGCTACACCGCTATGAGGCCTTCGTGCAGGCCACAGACCCTAAAACTATTGAGCGCAAACGTTTCCCCGTCATCTCGATGGGAGAGGCCCCCGATGCCGTGACCGCTCGATGGTGGGCCAGCCGGGTCAACTGGACGGCACACAAGAACCTGACGAAGGTAGAACGGCGTGAAGCCTTCCGGCGATATGTGCAGGCAAACCAGCACCGCAAAGGAGAGAAGCGCCGGGGGAACTTCAAGAGCTACCGGGAAATTGAAGCTGACCTGCCGGGTGCCAAGCGCTCCACACTTCACGATTGGATGCATCAGGACTTCCCCTCCATCGCCGCCGCCATGGCGGGGAACGATGAAGACTACGGAGGGAACGGCGGGCTTCGGGACTGGCAAGAGGTCAAGGCGGAGCGTCAGGCCGCGAAGCTCCGAGACCAGCTCATCGCACTAGGCGGAACCGAGGAGACGAAGGGCCATGCCATAGCGGCGGCCGAGGAGGCCTACTGGAAGCTGACGGGCAGGAAGCCTCGGGCAATACCGGAGACAGACGGATATGGCTTCTGAGAGACAACCTCTCCGCCTTGCTGGAAAGGGCTGGAGGCGAAAAACTGTCCGGATCGGACACTGTAGGTCAACGGCGCGGCCCGGTAGGCTAGCGCAGGTAGGCAGAGACGCGAGCCGACCCCAACACGAAGCAACGCGGGAAGGGGTCCGTTCATGGCGCAAAAATCTGTGAGGCCCTCTGATAGACAGGGACGGTCGCGATACCCCCCGGTGCCGCCCAGAGAGCCTCTCAGAACATCTCAGGGCGGACACCCCTAGGCCGCATCCTCCAGCGCCATCAAAGCGGCCTCGACGGGCAAGAGCCGCGTAGCGAGGGAAGCTAGCGCCTCCTCTGCCCCTGCCTTGATACCCTCCAGCATTTCCATCGCCGCGCCGATTGCGCCCGCCTCTGCCTCCAAGGCCGCTACAAGTGCGGCGGCCTCCGCTGTGTTGCCCTGTCCGGCCTCTGCCAGTCGATGCGCAGTCTCGATATGCGTCTGTGTCATGGTCATCCCCTTAGCTAACGATGGCGGAGGAGGAGTCTAGAGGGACAGAGGTTGCAGTCAACCCATTGTAATCATTGACCCAACGTCGGGTCTATCTCCAGCCCAGTAGTGGGCTAGCCTTTTTGTAACCCACACAACCTCCGTTGCAATTCGTTACAGACGGTGCTAGAAGGCCCCTCACAGTCAGCCATGAGGGAGGCCGGGGCCATGCTCCAGTTCGTCATCTACCGCCGCGTCTCGACTGAGGAGCAAGGCCGCTCCGGTCTGGGGCTAGAGGCGCAGGACAGGGACATAGCCCTGTTCCTAGAGAACTACGCAGAGACACCCTTCGAGATCATCGGGGAGTTCACGGACATCCTGACCGGCAAGGGAGATGCCCGGCCTCAGCTACAGGCCGCTCTGGACCTAGTGCGCAGCCGGGGGGCAACGCTCCTAGTGGCCAAGCTGGACCGCCTTAGCCGCAAGGTCTCGTTCATCGCCTCCATCATGGATGACAAGCGAGTGAACCTCCGGGTGGCCTCTATGCCGCACATGGACAGGTTCTCTGGCCACATCTACGCCGCGTTGGCGGAGCAAGAGCGGGAGTTCATCTCCCTGCGCACGAAGCAGGCCCTAGCAGCCGCAAAGGCGCGCGGGGTGAAGCTGGGGGGCGACAGGGGCAACATAGCTCAGATCAACGCGGCGAAGCGCGCCAAGGCCGATGCCTTCGCGGAGACGGTGGGGGGGATCGTAAAGCCTCTCAGGGAGCGCGGGGCGACCCTCCGGGAGATCGCTGAGGCCCTCAACGCCGCTGGGGTCCCGACGCGGGGCGGTGGGCGCTGGTATGCCAACACCGTGAGCCGCGTGGCGGCGAGGCTGGAGGCGGCGTGAGTGCGATAGACTGTCTTTTTCGATCAGCGCCGCCTTAGTGGACATGCGTGACGGCCTTGCCAACCTCGCCGACTGCCCCACAAACTGTCCCACAAGAAACCGGGGACGGTTCTTGGCGAGCCTTCTAAGTCTCTGATATGTATCGCATATGGGGTGAGGTGGTATCGGGGATGGCTGGTCTCTCTCCCGCTACCATTTTTTGGCGAAAAGTTTGTAGCCCCGGCCGGGCAGGCAGCCGGTTCAGGCCGCCGAAGTTTCGGGAAACGGATCATCTGCCTTTATGTCCAGAAATTCTGCCGTCTCGTCCCAGCTGGCAAAGGCGCGCGCATTGATCCCCATGTCCGAAAGCTGGCGTGTGGCATGGGCCGCGCGCAACACGGTGCCGGGCGCGTAGACATAGGCTATGCGGTCCAGCTTCGACAGCTGGGGCATGAGCGAGCTGAAAAACGCCGCATACTGGTCTGGTGTCAGGCTCGGCTCGGCTCCGCGATAATCAATCACCAGCGATCTGTAGGGAGCCCCTGAAAGCCGGTCGGCAAGCCGTTTGGCATTGCGCATGGAGGCTTCAAAATTGGTGCGTCCAAGCACGGCCGCATACCGGCAGCCCGGCGCGGCATCGCACGCGAAGATCGTGGGTTCACTCATATATCTGCCCGCCCGGCTGGATGTTGAATTCAGCAATTTCGGGCCAGTCTGGGCCACGAGCAAGAACAAATAATTATACAAGTGTATAAGTTTGGAAGAGATGCCGCCTGGGGGGTCCGCCCACGGCCGGATCAGGCTTTCAGATCAGGCGGGCGCTCCTGTGCGCTCAAGCGCCAGGCAAACCAGCTTCTGCTCCAGCCGCTCCTTGAAGCTCGAAGGGTTTGCCAGCCCCATGCGCTGCAGTGCCGTATCGAACCGGCTGGCCTCTGGCGCGCGGGTGAGGGCCGATACGATCAACTTCGCGCGCGCCTTCCAGCCTGTATTGCGCTGCGCCAGCCATTCCAGCGCTTCGCGCAGGGCCTGTTCGGTGTCTGTCAGATCGCTGCCGAAGGGAAATTTCACCAGCGTGCCGCTGGCGGTGGCCGGCTGCAGCTGCTCCTTGAGGCGCTCTGGCGTGTTCTGCCGGGCGGTCTCCGGCAGGGTATAGTCCTTCTCCAGTTTTCCGGCGGCCTTCGCTTCGTCCAGGAAGGCATCCTGAAAGCGTTTGTCGGCGATTTTGGCAAGGGCGATGGCGACATCACGGTCGGTGCGTCCGCGCAGGTCAGCCACGCCATACTCGGTGATGACGATATCGCGCAGATGGCGCGGCACGGTCACTTCGCCGCCCGTCCAGACAATGTTGGAGCGTGTCTCGCCGCCGGTCTGGCGTGTCGCACGCACCAGGATGACCGAGCGTGCACCCTCCAGCTCGTGTGCCATGGCGGAGAAATTATATTGCCCGCCGACACCGCTGACCACGCGCCCGTCGGCCAGCGTATCGGAGATCGCCGCGCCGCGCCCGTTGACCATCATGGCCGTGTTGATGAAGCGCGCGTGCTGGCGCTGCAGCCGGGCCAGTTCCTCATGGCCGTAAAGATCGTTGACGCGCGCCACAGATGTCATGTCGATGCGGGCGCGCTCAGTATCGCTCAGGCTACGCAGACGGTCATAGAGCTCGCCCGGACCGGCAAAGAAACCGCCATGCAGCGCGATGCCCTCGTCCTCACGCAAGCTCGCAGGGTCTGCCAGCAATGCCTCCTGGCGCGCGATATCGTCACTCACCCGCCGGCCCAACAGCCCGCTCTGGAACAGGTCCAGCAGGCCGAGCGTGAGCATTTCGCTGCAGCCGTAAAGCCCGTCCTCGAACGGCTCCAGACCGCCGCACTGGCGGGCCAGATCCATGTCGGAGCCCAATGTGCCGATCGCGCTGCGCCAGGCGGTGTTGTCGAGATGGCGCAGCTTCAGGGCTGCCGCCACGGCGTCGGAGAGTGCCCCGATGCCGGTCTGCAGGGTGCCGCCATCGCGCACGAGCGTGCTGGCATGCAGTCCGATGGACCAGGCGGGTAGGCCGACAGCCTCGCGCGGAATGGGAAAGAGGGTGTACTCGCCCGCATCATAAAGCGCGTCGAACCAGTCTTCGGGTATGTCTGCCCTTTGTCCCATGAAGGGCAGGGCGGCGTTAAGCTCGCCCAGAACCACTGCCGGCGCGCCTGCCTTGCGCCTTTCATGCAGGGCCGGGATCAGGTCCAGCGACAGATCGGGATTGCATGACAGGCTGATCCGGCCTTGCGGTCCGGGCGCGACCATCTGGGCGGCTACGTTGACGCCCGCGTTCAAAATGGCGCGGCCGGCATGGGTGTAATTGGCGCTGACATAGTCGCGCTGGGCCGATGCGTTGTTCAGCAAGCCGCCCGGCGGGAGGAAAAACTCCTTCACCCGCACATTGCCGGGCAGGGCATTGCGCCGCCGGTCGCGCGCATAGTCCAGATCGGGATAGCCGCCATAGAGGCGTTCACTGACCGGATCGAGCAGGCGCGCAGCCAGCGCGTTGGGCGCAGCCGGGCGCTCCAGCGTCAGGGCGGTGAAGATGGTCAGCTTGATGCCGGGATCTGCCTTGGCGCGTGCGTAGAAGGCGTTGGCGATATGGTTGGCTTTGCCAAGGCCCAACGGCAGGCCGAGCACGATGCGCTTGCCGACGCGCTCAATGGCGAGGTCTACACATGCTTCTGGTGTGGCGGGGCGGGGTGCTTGCTGCGGGGGCAGGATGAAAACTCCTCTTGGCGGCACATAAAAGGTTACGTGCAGGCGCGGCTAGCGTTCACATTTTTGCCCGCTAGCCTATCAGTATAGGCCGTGTTGGTATGGCCCGTCCTGCAGGACATGCTGGTCTGAGGAGGGAGCCTGGTCATGGCGAGAAATCCGTTCACATCGCATCCCGCTGAAGGCGGCGAGACCTATTTTCAGCACTTCAAATTTGCCAGCGCGGTTGGTGTTCAGCTGTTGCTTGCCGGGCTGGCAGCCCTTGTCCACGGCGTGCTTCCCTTCGTTTTCCGGACGACAGCCTCCCGCCTGCTGACCGGCGTCCATCGCCGTGTGGAGGCAAAGCGGGCGGCGATGCCGGACAGTCCGGCCGTCTAGCTGCCCTCCAGCGGCCAGAGCATCGGTACGAGTGTGACGGTGACCAGCATGACGATGATATTCAGTGGCAGGCCGAGCTTCACATAATCGGTAAAGCGATAATGCCCTGGTCCATAGACCAGCGTGTTGGTCTGATAGCCGATGGGTGTGGCGAAGGCCGCGCTGGCACCGATCATCACCACAATAACGAAGGGGCGCGGGTCCAGCCCAGCGGCCACCGCAAGGGCAATCGCCACGGGTGTCATCACGATGGCCACGGCGTTGTTGGTCACGGTTTCGGTGAGGAATGAGGTGGTGACGTAGACCAGGACCAGCAGCACAAGCGGCGAGGCCAGCGCCAATAGCGGCGCGGCCGCGCTGACGACCAGTTCGATAGCCCCGGTGCTCTGCAGTGACGCCCCGATAGCCAGCATGGCGACAATCAGCGCCAGAATGCGCCAGTCTATGCTGTCGAAGGCTTCTTCGGGATCAAGACACCCGGAAAACAGCACGACGGCCACGCCTATGACGGCGAGCCCGACAATCGGCATGATGTTGAGGGCGGCGAGCACGACCACGCCTACAAGCGTCGCAATGGCGATCGGTGCCCGTTCCCGGCGGAATGCCTGGTCCTCGGGCCGTGCCAGATCAACCAGTCCCAGCTCGCGCGACATGCGTTCGATATCTTCCGGCGAGCCTTCCAGTAGCACGCTGTCTCCGGGATTAAGCCGGATACGGCCGACATGTTCGCTGATCTCGCCGCCATGACGGTGCACGGCGACAACATAAACCCCGAAACGGCGGCGCAGGCGGTAGGATTTGAGCGGCGCGCCGGTAAGCCGGCTGCCCGGTCCCACTACCGCCTCAACCAGTACGGCGCGGCTTTCGCTTACGTCTTCAAGATCGTCGGAACCGACGCGTACTTCCCCGTCGCGGTGCAGGGAAAGCACCTCGCTCATGGGCGATTCAAGAACGAGCCGGTCGCCGGCCTGCAGCTCGATCTGGTCAATGTCGTGGCGCAGGGTCTGGGAGTTGCGCACCACGTCGAGAAGACGCAGATCGCGCAGTTTCAGGAACGGTACATCCTCCGGGTGGCGGCCAATAAGCGAAGACCCCTCGGGGATGCGGGCATCGGTGATGAAGCGGGACTCGCCCGCACCATCCAGCAGGGAGAAATCCTTGCGGTCGGGCAGTATGCGGGGTGCGACAACCGCCAGATAGATCATGCCGGTGGCCGCAACCGCCAGACCCACCGCGCTCATCTCGAAAATGCCGAAAGGCTCCAGGCCGGCCTGGCGGGCCGCGCCGTCCACGACGAGATTGGTCGAGGTGCCGATCAGCGTGCAGGTGCCGCCCATGATCGCGCAATAGGACAGCGGCATCAGCAGCTTGGAGGGCGCGAGGTTCAAATCGCGGGCGATCCCGGTGATTACCGGAATGAGGATCATCACCACGGGAATATTGTTCATGAAGGCGGATACGATGACCGTCAGCAGGAAGGTTGATCCGATGACGAGAAGCCTGCTTGATCCGGCCTTGCGCTGGATGAAGCGGCTTACCTCCAGAATGGCGCCTGTCCGCACCAGGGCTGCCGATATGACAAACATGCAGGCAATGGTCAGTGGCGCGGCATTGGCCAGCGCTCCCACCATGCTGGAGCTGTCCAGAAGACCGAGGACCAGAAACACGGCCACGGCACCGATGGCGACCATTTCGGGCGGGAAGCGTTCGGACGCGAACACCGCCAGCATCACGCCCAGCAGGGCGAGCGCCAGCCATCCCGCATTCGGGCCAAGCCATTCTATCATTGATGTGCTCCCATGCCAGGGACCGATTTATTCATTACGCGCTTGCAGTGTAAATGCCCTAGGCGCGCTGGCGGCGGATGAAACACGCCGAGCACTGCTGAAACCGCTTTCTGGATACCGAGGATGCCGTAAACAATCGCGTCCGGGGCGTGCTGGCAGCGCGGGGTGCTGAAGGCTTCTTCTGCGTGGCGGCATGCTATAGGCTGGAGAGTTCCAGCCATCAGGGGCTAAAGTCATGTTTGGTGGACGCAAGGCTGAGGAACGCCGGCGCGACGAGATCCGTCTGGCCAGGTCAGCGTGTGACAACGCGCTGGCGGCCCTGCGTGCCGATGATATTGCCAAGGCGCGCGCCGAGCTGGCGGTTGTCCCCAAGAAGATCGATTTTGCCGATGTTGGCTGGAAGGTGGAGCTGACCGCCTCCATGCTCGATCTGGCGGCTGGACGGCGCAAGCCGGCCATAACCCGCCTCACCATTATCTGCTCACGGCTCGACGAGACCGACCTGTCGCGCGATGACAAGGGCTATCTGCGCCTGTTTGCGCTCTATCGCGCCATCGAAGCGTCTAAGGACGGCAAGGCCCCGCAGGAATTGCGGGATCTGGTGGAGGATTTCCGCTTCGATCACACACTTGTTTCGCCCGAGCTGAAGGTCGGTTTCCCTCTGAAAAAGACCGAGGAAGCCGTTGCTGCGCCGCCGCCGATGGCGCGGCCGGCCAGCGCGGGCGCGGATGATCCCTTCGAGGGGTGAGATCAGTTATGGCTTCCGCGCAAGGCCGCCTCATTGAGGCTGTCCCAGCGGCGCGGGCTGGTAATCATGGCACGTACATAGGCCATGTTGGCGGCTGCCATTTCCGGTGTGGAATCGATCATGGCAATGCGCTCGGCCTCATCGAACCGACCCTGCAGGGCCAGTACGAGTGCAAGGTTCTGGCGCACCTGCGCAGAGGCCAGATCATTGTCCATGGCCCGGCGCAGGAGAGGTTCAGCCTGTTCCGGTTCACCGGCCAGGGCGTGTGACAGCGCCAGATTGGACAGGACTGAGGGCTCTTCCGGCGCCAGCCTCATTGCTTCCTGAAAGCGGGCGCGCGCTGCCGGAGTGCGCCCTGCCTGCTCCAGCGACACGCCCAGAGCGTTTATCACACGCCAATTGCCGGGATCGGCCTGCGCAGCGCGGGTAAGCGGCTCTATGGCCTGCTGGCCGCGGCCTTCGGCGGCCAGCGCCAGCCCGTAGGCCGCCAGCAGCGCAGAATCGTCGGGGAAGAGCGCGAGTGCCTGCCGGGCGACTTCAATGGCTCTCGGCGTGCTGCCCAGCAGGCGCAGAACGCGCGCCAGCTCGGTTGCCGCTTCGCGGTCGGCCGGGTTCATCTCGTAGGCTTCGGCCCAGAAGGCGGCCTGGGTGAGTAGGTCCTGATTGGCGATGGACTCGCGCTCGGCGCGGGTGGCCGGAACGATCGAGCGCGATTCCAGTTGGAGCGCGAGGGCCGCTTCCTGCGGGCTTGGCGGCGCTGCCGTCGTGGCGCATGCGCCAAGCGCCAGCGCGCCGGCGGCGGTGAAGGCTGCAGCGGACAAACGCATGGACATGATCTAACCCTGTTAACGCGGACGTGTATGGTCCCTATCTTTCTGCCGGGCCGGTCAAGAAGCCGTTAACGCTTCTCCGCCTCCGGCGTGCCTTCGTGAGTTATCTGGAGAGTTTGATGAGTTTTGCATTCACCGACGCCGCCCACATCGCCCGCACCGTTCATCTGACGGCGCGCGCTGATCTTGATTCGGTGTTGTCAGGTGTCGGGGAAGAGGCAGCGCGTCACGCCCGTGCTTCCGGGTTTTCCGGAAAGGCCGGAGAGCTGGTTGTCCTGCCGGGAGATGGCGATGCGCTCTACGGTGTGGGTGAGGCATTATCGCCGTTTGAAGCGGGCAGTGCGCCGCTGGCCTTGCCCGAGGGTGACTGGCGGGTGGGCGGTATGCCGGGAAGCTGGGACCCGACCGTGCTGGCGACCGCGCTGGGTCTTGGCAGCTACCAGTTCACGCGCTATCGCGCCGCGCCGCGCGAACCGGCGCGTTTCCAGCTGCCTGCTGGCGCTGATGAGGCGGAAGCCTTGCGCATTATTGCGGGCGTCACCGTATGCCGCGATCTCATCAACACGCCGGCAGGCGACATGCTGCCCAGCCATCTGGAAGAGGCGGCGCGCACCATCGCCGAGCCCTTTGGCGCGACGGTGACGAGTATTGTGGGCGATGACCTGCTCAAACAGAACTACCCGATGATCCACGCGGTCGGCCGGGCGTCCACAGATGCGCCGCGCCTGATCGAGCTGGTCTGGGGTGATCCCTCCCATCCGCGCATTGCGCTGGTGGGCAAGGGCGTGTGTTTTGATTCCGGCGGCCTCAACATCAAGGGCGGCAGCAATATGCTGCTGATGAAGAAGGATATGGGCGGCGCGGCCAACGTGCTCGGCCTTGCTGCGATGATAATGGATGCCGGGCTGCCGGTTTGCCTTCACGTGCTGGTGCCTGCCGTCGAAAATGCCATTTCCGGCAATGCTTTCCGGCCAGGCGATATCCTGCCATCACGAAAGGGCCTGACGGTCGAGATCGGCAATACCGACGCTGAAGGGCGGCTGGTGCTGGGCGATGCACTGACGCGCGCGTGCGAGGACAAGCCGGAGCTGGTGATCGATATGGCCACGCTGACCGGTGCGGCGCGTATCGCACTCGGCCCGGAGTTGGCGCCGGTTTACACCGATGACGACGCGCTTGCTGCAGACATTGAGACGGCGGCCCGCCAGGTGGATGACCCGGTCTGGCGCATGCCGCTCTGGAGCGGGTATGACAGCCAGATTGACGGTGAGATATCCGATCTTTCCAATACCGGTTCCGGTCCGATGGCGGGGTCCATCACCGCGGCCCTGTTCCTGCGCCGGTTTGTCGACACGAAAGCCTGGGTGCATCTCGATATTTATGGCTGGAACCCGAAATCGCGGCCGGGCCGCCCGCTGGGTGGTGAAATGCTGGCTGCACGCGCGCTCTACCAGGTTCTGAAAGTACGCTACGGGGTGAAACATGGCTGAAGATTTTCAGGTAACAGCGGGCGTTACCGCCATTCGCCGCGAACCGCGTGATGACGCGATGATGGACAGCCAGCTTCTCGCCGGCGAGGTGTTCAGCGTTGAGCAGGAAACGAATGGCTGGGCCAGAGGCGTGTCGCGCCATGACGGGTATCAGGGTTATGTCGACATGGCAGCGCTCGCTGCGCCGGTGCTGATTCCGACCCATCGGGTGAGCGCGGTGCGCACCTATGTGTTCTCAGAGCCGGACCTGAAATCGCCACCGCGCTTTCTGGTATCGCTCAATGCGAAGATTGCGGCAGGCCGCCGCGAGGGCAAGTTTACCGAGAGCCAGCGGCAGGGCTGGATTTTCACCGGGCATCTTACAGCGCTTGATGCCAGCGAGCCGGACTGGGTGGCCGTGGCCGAGCGGTTTTTGCATTCGCCCTATCTGTGGGGCGGCAAGGAAAGCCTGGGGTTGGACTGCTCCGGTCTGGTGCAGGTGAGCATGGAAGCGGCAGGCATCCGCATTCCGCGCGATAGCGGCGATCAGGAAAGCTGGGCGCGGGCGCGCTGGAGCGCCGTGCCGGCAACCGATTCGCTCGCCGGGCTCCAGCGGGGCGATCTGGTCTTCTGGCCGGGTCATGTCGGCATAATGACCGATGCGGTGCACCTGCTGCATGCCAATGCGTTCCATATGGCAACTGCGCTTGAACCGCTCAATCTTGCGGCAGCCCGGATTGCGCGTCATCACGCGCCGATGAGCGGCGTTTTCCGCGCTCCCAACGCCAGAAGCTAGGCGCTGCAGGCACGGCAAAGAAAAAGGGCGCTTCGATCGAAGCGCCCTTTTCCATGTCTGCAGTATGTGTGGCTTATTCGCCGTCTTCGAGAATTTCTTCGAGTTCCCCGGCGAGCTCCTCATCGGGCAGCACGTCGCCCGGCTGGGCCAGTTCGCCCATATCGTCGGCAGATTCTGCGGCCGTTGCAGGTGCGTCCGG
This sequence comes from Glycocaulis abyssi, assembly GCF_041429775.1. Taxonomy (NCBI): domain Bacteria; kingdom Pseudomonadati; phylum Pseudomonadota; class Alphaproteobacteria; order Maricaulales; family Maricaulaceae; genus Glycocaulis; species Glycocaulis abyssi. Next base: position 117,254 of record NZ_CP163421.1, read on the forward strand.
GGTTTCGGTCGCAGCCACTTGCGGCTCTTCGCCCTCTTCCTCGATGGCCGGCTCTTCGGGAAGCGGCTCGGGGAAGGGAAGCCCGGAGCTGCCCATGGCGTGCATGTAGGCGATCAGGTTGATGCGGTCTTCCTGGCTGCGCAGGCCCGCGAAGGCCATCGACGTGCCCGGCACATAGCGGCGCGGCGATTCCAGATAGTCATACATGTTCTGGTAGAGCCATTGCGTGCCGTCAGCGCCGTATTCACGCATCGCGCTGGAATAGTTGAAGCCGGATACGCTGGCGACGGCGCGGCCAAGCACGCCCCACATGTTCGGGCCGGTACCGTTGGCACCGCCTTGCTCAAACGTGTGGCAGGCGACGCAGCGGCGTGCGACACGCTCGCCGGCATCGACGCTGGCGGTCGCCAGCAAGGCACCGAAATCAACCGGTCCGGATTCTTCCTCGGTCGCGCCGGCAGGCCCTTCGAGCAAAGCCGGGTCCACCGGGAAGCCCAGTGTTTCAGGCCCGCGCGCGTCGAAGGCGATGTCGCCAATCTCGCGCAAACCCATGACGATAAGCAGGATGGCCAGAACCGCGCCCGCTACCTTGTTCCAGAACAGATCGCCCATCGACGTCCTCTCGACCAGACATGACTGTAATTGCGCCGGTGTTTGGCATGCTCCGACGCCCTGTGCAACCGCTTGGAGCGATTACCCGGCCCGCAAATAGCAGGCAGGCACATCAAAATCCCTAACAGGACAGGTCCGGCATGCCCATGGGGCAGGTCGTCGCGCTTGCCCTAGCCACCCTTCAGCCAGGTCTCGATCAGAAGGCGTGACACCGAGTAATGCGGCGGCCCCCATCGCATCATCGGCCCTTCATAGAGTTCGCGCACTTCGTCGCGTGTGAACCAGCGTGCTTCCTCGATATCATCGGCTGCCACCGGCTCGCCCGGTTCGATCTCCGCCAGCAGGCCGATCATCAGCGTGGAGGGGAAGGGCCAGGGCTGGCTGGCGATATATCGCGACGAGACGACTTTCAGCCCGGTCTCCTCTGCCACCTCGCGCGCGCAAGCCTCCTCTATCGTCTCGCCCGGCTCCATGAAGCCGGCGAGGGTGGCGAACAGGCCCGGTGGCCAGGCGGGCTGGCGGCCCATGACGCAGCGGTCCCCGCTATAGGGCAGCATGATGACGGACGGGTCTGTGCGCGGGAAATGCTCGGTACCGCAGGCGGGGCAGACAAGCTTCGTGCCGCCTTCGGCCGGAGCGTTCTCAGCGCCGCAATTGGAGCAGTAATGCCTGCGTCCATGCCAGGTCAGTATGGCGCGCGCCCGGCCCAAAATCGCTGCCATATCCGGTTCGGCGACCATGGTGGCCCGGCGAAAATCCAGACCCGGAGCTACGGTGCCGGGCTGCACGCTGGCAGCAAACCACGGCATTTCCCCCTCCAGCCCCAGAAACACGAGACCGGGAGCGTCAAGTGGCAGGTCCACAGCCTGCGCCGGGTGCAGAACTTGCGGCTCGCCCTCTGGCGACAGCATGACATCGCCGCGCGTGAGCAGAACCGTTCTGGCCATGGGGTGACGCAGACAGGCGTCGATAAAGGCGGGATCGGTCCGCTGCGGCCCGGCATGGTTCAGCGGCGTTCGGGTAAAGGTCAGATGCATGAGCGATGGCCCCTTCCTGCCCGCGTATTGCGCCCTGATGCGGCGGGCGTTGCAAGGGGGGCAGGCTTTCGCACTTGCGAACATTGCCGCCAGATTACCGGAACATGGATAAACGTATGGAGTTGAGGCGCTTTTGCCCCAATTGCCTTGTTTACGCCTTAGTCCGTGTCCGGAAAGTCACAGCGGTGTATTGCACTGCGGCATTAACGGCTGACGGCATCTTGCGCAGCGGGAAGGGACGGCCCCATCTCTCGTCGCACGGGGCCCGGGGGTCCCAAAAAAGACGAAAGGTCGAAAGAAATGAAATCTCTCCTTATTGCCGCTTCCGCTATTGCTGTTCTCGCTGGCGCTGCTTCCGCTCAGGAAGGCCCGTTCCGCCTGGGCGTTGGCACCCAGCACATCGACACCGATGGCGCCACCTTTGACACGCTCGCCCTGCGTGCCAGCTATGACTTCAATCAGTACTTTGCTGTTGAAGGCGATCTGCTGATCGGGCTGGGTGACGAGAGCGTCACTGTCGGTGGCACCACGTTCAACTCGTCCATCGATTACGGTGTGGGCGTATACGGCGTGGCCCAATACCCGCTGACCGAGCAGTTCACCGTGTTTGCTCGCGGCGGCTACATCTATGCTGACGTGGAAGGCTCCATCGGCGGTCTGACAGTCACCACTGATGTCGACGGCTGGGCGTTCGGTGCTGGCGCGGAGTGGGCCTTTGCCGGCCCGAACGCGGTCCGCGTTGACTACACCCGCTATGACTTCGTGAACGGCAACGGCAATGCTGACGCGTTCGGCATTTCCTACGTGCGCCGCTTCTAGTCTGACGCTGTAAATCTCTCCCGCTCCGGCGGGTAAAAAAGCCCCCGCGGTCATTTCGCCGCGGGGGCTTTTTTCATGTCCGGCGATTGACGCGAATGAGAATGACTCGCAAGTTTGGCAAAAACCATGGAGAGAGTCGCGCCATGAAACGTGCCGTTTGCGAGATCATCAGCCATGACCGCCTGCGTGTCGACAGCCAGCGTGAGGGCGTGCCGGGCGGCGCCCTGGAACCGCGCGTACGCGACTGGCTGGCGACGCAGTCTGTCATAGTGGAAGACTGGCTGAACCAGCTGGTTGCAGCCAATGGCGATGAACGCCTGGTCGGAGTTTTGTGCCAGCACGCCGCCTTCCTGCGCGAGGCAGCGGGCGACTGACACCGCGCTTGCGAAACCCGTCCGCGATCCCGATACTAGGAGACAGGAAGGCCGGCGGCGGACGAGCCCCTCGCCAACCCGGTCAGGTCCGGAAGGAAGCAGCCGTAACGAGTTTCGGCTCGGGTCGCCGTCCGGTCTTCCGCCGCCTTCCAACTGATTTCGCCTGAAAGGCACGGGCGCGCCATGCGGGCGTGCTGGCCAGCCCGCCGCAAGAAGGGGTCTTGCCCGTCCATGGATGACCAGGATCCAGACAGCGGCGCGCTTGCGCTGAGTGAAGATGAGCCGGGGCCGGCCCTGCCGGGCTTTGAGCCGCCGCCTGCCAGCTCCGCCTATCAGGTTCTTGCCCGCAAATACCGCCCGCAACGCTTTTCCGATCTGATCGGGCAGGACGCCATGGTGCGTACGCTGTCCCATGCCTTCCAGTCGGGCCGCATCGCGCAAGCCTATATGCTGACCGGGGTGCGCGGGGTGGGCAAAACAACAACCGCGCGCCTTATCGCCCGCGCACTGAACTACGAATCGGACGAGCGCTCCGGCCCCAGCGTGGATATTGATCCGCCCGGCCGCCATTGCGATGCCATCGCCCGCTCGGCCCATGTCGACGTGCTGGAGATGGACGCGGCGTCGCGCACCGGCGTCGGCGATATCCGTGAAATCCTCGATGGTGTGCGCTATGCGCCGGTGTCGGCCCCTTACAAGGTCTACATTATCGACGAAGTTCACATGCTGTCGAACAATGCGTTCAATGCATTGCTCAAAACGCTTGAAGAGCCGCCGCCGCATGTGAAGTTCATCTTCGCGACGACCGAGATACGCAAAGTGCCGGTCACGGTCCTTAGCCGTTGTCAGCGCTTTGATCTGCGCCGCGTGCCGCGCGATGCGCTGAGTGCGCATCTGAAGAATATCTGCGATCAGGAAGGCGCCGAGGTTGAGGCTGACGGCCTTGACGCGATTGCCCGTGCCGCCGAAGGCTCTGTGCGCGACGCGCTCTCCCTGCTCGATCAGGCCATAGTTCAGGGCAGTGAGACCGGCCCGGTTCCGGCTTCGCAGGTGCGTGAAATGCTGGGCCTGGTGGACCGTTCGCGCGTGCTCGATCTGCTGGATGCCGCCCTGACAGGCAAGGGCGAAGCGGCGCTCTCCGAGCTGGAAAGCCAGTATGCAGCAGGCGCTGATCCGCAGGTGCTGATGCGGGACCTGCTGGATTACCTGCATGCCATGAACCGGGTGAAGGCGACAGGCGGCAAGGCAGACGTCGCCGAAGCGCCGGAGACCGCCGCGCGCCTGCGCGAGTTGGCCGATACACATTCGCTTGCGAGCCTCACCCGTCTATGGAAGACGGCGCTGTCCGGACTTGATGATGTGCGCTCCGCGCCCGATCCGATGGCGGCCGTAGAGATGAGCGTGATACGCCTGATGGCGGCTGCCAGCCTGCCGGGGCCGGAAGATGCGGCTCGCCTGATCGCGGCGCTGGAGGCGGGTGCGCCCCTGCCTGCCCAGACATCGCAGGCTGGCGCAGACAGCAATGCACCCTCCGCGCAGGCAGACACTCCAGATGGTCCTGAAGAGTCTGAGCCGGCCATCAGTTCCGATCCGTCGAGCCTTGAGGATGTACTGGCGCTGCTGGACCGCGAGCGCGAAGTGCTGCTGCGCGATCAGGTGGAGCGCTATGTGCGCCTTGTGTCCATCGGGCAGGGCAAGCTGGTGTTTGAAGCGGCAAAGGGTGCGCCGGACGATCTGGCCAGCCGCCTTGCCGGTTTCCTGCATGCCCAGACCGGCGCGCGCTGGCTGGTGGATAGTCAGGGCCGGGCACCGGGCGGAGAGACGATGCGCGAGCGCCGCCGCCGAGAGGCCGAGGCGCTTCGTGAGCAGGCATTGCGTGATCCGGCCATTGTCCGCGCGATGACGCTCTTTCCTGGCGCGGAACTGGAATCGGTTACAGCGGTTGAGCCAGATCCTTCTCCTACCCAGATGTCGGACGCAGAAACCCAGCGTCAGGAGCGCAAACCATGAAAGACCTCGCCGGCCTGATGAAGCAGGCCCAGGAAATGCAGAAGAAAATGGGCGAGGCGCAGGCCCGGCTGGACGCTGTGGAGGTGACCGGCGAGGCTGGTGCCGGTCTGGTGAAGATCACCACCACCGCCAAGGGCGAACCGCGTAAAGTGTCCATCGACCCGTCACTCATAGACCCGTCAGAGCCGGAAATCCTCGAAGACCTCATGCTGGCGGCGCTGTCCGATGCCAAGCGCAAGGCCGACGAGGCGCAGGCTAATGTGCTGCGCGATGCCGCAGGCGGGCTCGGCCTGCCGCCAGGCTTCGACATGCCGTTCGGGGTGAAGTCCTAAATTTTCTCTTGATGTCCGGAGATGATGTCGAGCACCAGCGGGCTGATATACAGCTTCGGGCGGTGAAGCTTGAGTTCGCGAACCAGATCCTTCTCGACCAACCAGCCCAGATTGTTCCTGACGGTCTGGTCAGACTGTCCGATACGGTGCGCGATCTGTGCAACGGACAGGACTGGGTTTGAAAGCAACAGGTCCATGATCTGCACAAGAACAGCTGAGCGACCTCGGCCTGCCATTATCTGCTGCCGGAAAAACTCACTGCAATTTATCAATTGCTTGGTTGTTGCAATCGCAGAGCGCGAAGATTCCTCCACGCCGTTCAGGAAGAATTTTATCCAAGAAATCCAACCGTTAGAGCTGCTAACTCCATACATCAGGTCGATGTAATCATCTTTATGGCGTTCAAAATACTCACTCATATACAAATATGGGCCATCAATAATGCCGGTTGCCTGCAGGTAAACCGGGATGAGTATGCGGCCAACGCGTCCATTGCCGTCCGGAAATGGGTGTATAGTTTCAAATTGATAGTGGATGAGCGCCGCATCAATAAGCTCAAGGCCGCGGCGGTGCGGCCGGTTAATGAATGTTTCGAGTTCACCTAACGCCTTGACGGCCTCGGCGGGCGGTGGAGGCACAAAGCGAGGGCTTTTCGGCGTACCTCCAATGAAGTTTTGATGCTTCTTGAGAAAGCCGGGTTCGACAGCCGCTCCTCTGGCCTTCTTTGTTACGTTCGACAGCAGAATTTTATGCAGCTCGGTTATCAACCTGCCGCAAACGGGAAGCTCCTGCATCAGCCTGTCTGCGTGTCGGAGCGCCTTCACATAATTGTGGACTTCAACCGTATCCTGCTGCGGGTCAGAGGGGCCGCCTGCGTCGAATACCAGCAGATCGGTAAAGGTCGTGAACGTCCCCTCCATGTTGGATGAGCTAACCGCCTCACGAAGCTGCATGGGGCGGATGACCAGCTCCGGGTTGGCCAAGGGGCTTATTGCGCCCTTCAGCTCACCGAGAGCCAGGGTGGCAGCCTGCAGGTCTGGAACCAGATCGGCGACATCAATTTCTGGAGGCAGGACATCAGGAACAAATGCCTGCAGTCCGTTGACCGTAGGCACCAGCGTACCGGGTGAATCCGCGCTAAAGTCAGCCAAACGCATTTTGATTCTCCGCCTTCAATCCAAAAAAGTGGCCCTATTTTTTGGATTCTGCAATCGGTATCAAAATTTGTTTGGTTTTGGCAGCGCGGAGCATCACCCCATGGCAGGCACGGCAGGCCCGGAAATCGAGAGGCTTATACAGCTTCTGGCCAAGCTGCCGGGGCTGGGGCCGCGTTCTGCGCGCCGGGCTGCGCTGCATCTGATGAAGAAGCGTGAGGCGCTGATGGAGCCTCTGGCCGCCGCCATGGCCGAGGCAGCCGAGAAAATCCGCCCCTGCAGTATTTGCGGCAATCTGGACGTATCAGACCCGTGCACGGTCTGCCGCGATCCCAAGCGGGGCGACAGCGTGATCTGCGTGGTCGAGACGGTGGGCGATCTGTGGGCGCTGGAGCGGGCAGGGGCGTTTGCCGGCAAATACCACGTGCTGGGCGGCGTTCTGTCTGCGCTGGATGGCGTGGGGCCCGATGATCTCAATCTTGCCAGCCTGATAGAACGCGCGGGCAATGGCTCGGTCAGCGAGGTGATACTGGCGCTCAACGCCACGGTGGATGGCCAGACGACGGCCCATGTCATCGCGGACAGGCTCGCCCATACCGGCGTATCGGTCACCTCGCTGGCGCGCGGCGTGCCGGTGGGCGGAGAGCTTGACTATCTTGATGATGGCACGCTGGCCGCCGCGTTCCGGTCACGGCGGCCAACGTAGCATTCAAGCCTATTCGGCCGGCACGAGCCGTAATACGCGGCCCTCATCGCTGTCAGTGGTGATGTAGAGGAAGCCGTCCGGGCCGGTGCGGACATCGCGGATACGCTCTTCCAGGTCTTCCAGAAGACGCTCCTGACCGATCACACGGTCACCATCGGTTTCCAGCCGGGCGACATGCATGCCGGCCAGCGCGCCGACGAACAGGTCGTTCTGCCAGTGCGGGAAGGCATCGCCGGTGTAGAAGGCTGCGCCCGAATTGGCGATGGATGGCGTCCAGTACCAGATGGGCTGCTCCAGGCCGTCACGCTCGCGTTCCTCGGTGATGATCGAGCCATCATAATTGATGCCGTAGGTAATCTCCGGCCAGCCATAATTGAGGCCACCCTCGAGGTGGATATTGACCTCGTCACCGCCGCGCGGCCCGTGCTCATGACTCCAGATCGTGCCGGTCTCGGGGTGCTGGACCAGGCCCTGGATGTTGCGGTGGCCATAGCTCCACACTTCAGGCGCACCGCCATTGCCATCGGCGAAGGGGTTATCTGCAGGAACCGAGCCATCATCATTGAGGCGGATCAGCGTGCCGATATGATTGGACGGCTCTTGTGCCTCGTCCATATGGTCGCCGCCATCACCCAGCGACAGCCAGAGATAACCGTCCCGGTCAAACAGGATCTTCCCGCCATGGTGGCGGTTGGTGGCGATGTCGAAATCGACGGCAAACAGTTCTTCCACATTCTCCAGAGCGGTCAGGTTATCGCTCAGCCGTGCGCGGATCAGCGCAGTGCGGTGCGCCTCGCGGGTGCCTTGGGCGTAAGAGATGTAGACGAGGCGGTTCTGCGCAAAGTCCGGGTGGGGAATGGCATCAAACAGTCCGCCCTGGCGATTGACCACCACGTCTTGCGGCATGCCGGTCACCGGTTCGGCGCGCAGATTGCCGTCCGCGTCAATGATGCGCAGGCCCTGCGAGCCGCCATCGCGTTCGGTGACCAGCATCTCGCCAGATGGCAGAAAGCCGATGGACCACGGGATGTTAAGCCCTTCGGCGACGGTCTCGATGCGGAAATTGGCCTGCTCGGTCTCGTAAACCTCCTGCGCGGCAAATGCGCCTGCGCTGACACTGACCAGAAGGCTGGCGGCAAGAGTGGTGCGGATCATTTCAACGTCTCCCCAGGTCGATTTTCGATAGCGTGCACACGCTCACATAGGGATGGCAACGCGTATGGCCAGCCAGGGTTGCCTTGCTGACATAGATGTGAACGGTCACAGATCGCCGGAGGGCAAGTGCGGCGCGCTGGTCTAGGCTGCGTTATCGATTCGCGCGTACGCCGGGAGGGCTTCCCATGGAGATGCTCAATATCGTCCTGATTGCCGGGGGCGGTGCCATTGCTGGCATGGTGCTGACCTGGCTGTTCATGCGCAGCGCCGGTGCCGGCGCGGCCGCCCTGCAGGAACGTCTCGCCGATACCGAGCGCCGTTTCGATGCAGAGCGTGTGCAGCGCCAGGCGGAGCTGGAGGGCGAGCGTGTGGCCCGGCGCGAGGCCGAGCAGGCCGCCGCTGCCCTTAAAGCGAGGATCGATACCGAGGCCGAGGCGGTGAAGCGCGAGCGCGAGAGCCTGACCCAGCTGTCAAACGCCGTGCAGGAAAAGTTCCAGCTGCTCGCAAACGAGGCGCTGGACAAATCCCAGAAAGCCTTCCTTGAGCGCGCTGCCGAGACCTTCAAGCTCAACCAGGAAAAGGCCGAAGGCAGTGTGAAGGAGCTGGTGACGCCGATCCGCGAGAAGCTCGACCAGTTCAAGGCGACGGTTGACCATATCGAGAAAGAGCGCGCGGCCCATCGCGGCGAGCTGGGCGAGCAGATCAACGCCCTGCGCCAGGGCCTCGCCGGTCAGCAGCAGGAGACCTCAAAGCTCGTCAATGCGCTGCAGCGCTCGTCCACGACGCGCGGCCAGTGGGGCGAGCGCACGGTGGAGAATGTGCTGGAGCTGGCCGGGCTCTCCAAGGGTATCGACTATGAAAGCCAGTATCAGGCGCGCGATAGTGAAGGCGCCTCGCTCAGGCCCGACTTTGTGGTGAAGCTGCCGGGCGGCGGGCGGTTCGTGATCGATTCCAAGGTGGCGCTGACGGCCTATCTCGATGCTGTCGAGGCGCCCGATGATGCCAGCCGCAAGCAGCATTTGCGCCGCCACGCCCAGCAGGTGCGAACCCATGTGCGCCAGCTGGCGAGCAAGGAGTATGCAAAGTCGGTCGAGGGCGCGATTGATTTTGTCGCGCTCTTCATCCCCGGCGAAAGCTTCTATTCAGCCGCGATGGAAGAAGAGCCGGGCCTGTTTGACGAGGCGATTGCGAGCGATGTCATCATCGTCACGCCCTCCACCCTGCTCGCACTGGCGAAGGCGGTCGCCTATGGCTGGCGCCAGCAGGCGCTGGAGGACAATGCCCGCAAAATCGCCGCGCTGGGCGCCGAGATACATGACCGGTTGCATACCTTCACCGACCATCTGGGTCGCGTGGGAACCGGGCTGAGGACCGCAACAGGCAATTACAACAGGGCGGTAGCCTCCCTGGAAGGCCGGGTTCTGGTGTCTGCCCGCAAGATGGCCGAGCTGAACGCCGCTGCTGGTGCCAAGGCCCTGGAAGCGCCCGGTCAGGTGGAGGAAGCGCCGCGGGCGCTGACCGGGCCGGACGATGGCGAGAGCGCGTAGAGCTTGAACGAAATCCCTTTGCCCATTAGGTCTAGGCCCATGGCTGTACACCCTATACTCACGGTTCCCGACCCCCGCCTGAAACTGGTTTCAAAGCCGGTGGAGCGGGTTGATGATGATTTGCGCACGCTGATGGATGACATGGTGGAGACCATGTACGAGGCCGACGGCATTGGCCTTGCCGCTATCCAGATCGGCGTCGACAAGCGCGTGATCGTCATGGACCTTTCGGAGACGCGCGATAGCCCGCGCTATTTCGTCAATCCGGTTGTCACGCCGCTGACCGAGGAAACAAAGCCTTATAGCGAGGGCTGCCTGTCGATTCCCGATGTTTACGATGAGGTGGAACGGCCAGCACGCGTCAGCGTTAAGTATCTCGACTATGATGGGAACGAACGCGAAGAGATCGCAGAGGATCTGTTCGCGGTGTGCATCCAGCACGAAATGGACCATCTCGAAGGGGTGCTCTTCATCGATTACCTCTCGCGCCTGAAACGCGACCGGGCGGTGAAAAAGGTCCAGAAGCTTGTAAAGTCGCGAATGGAGGCTGCCGAATGACCCTGTCCCGCTATGCCACTCTGGGGGGCTCAGTCGCGCTGGCTGCGCTGCTCGCCGCTTGTGACCCTGCCGATACGGTTCCAGACCCGCAGCCGGAGCCGGTACCGGCCCCGGAACAGATGCCGGAACCGGAAACGGACGCTGACGATGTGTCAGCTGACCTTGCCGGAGAAGCGGAACCGGTCATGGACGCTGCCGCCAACGGCACGGCCGATGCCGGGGTGGATGCCCAGCCGGAAGCGGTTATGGAAGCTGGCCTGATCGAAAGCCTGTCTGAGTATTGCGGTCAGGCGTTTGAAGGCGAGATCACCAGCCCGCCGGTGGAGCTGGACGAAGCCTTTGCCGGACGCCGCCTTGTCATGCATGTGCGTGAGTGCTTCGAGGACGAAGTGCGTGTGCCTTTCCATGTAGGCGATGACCATTCGCGCACCTGGCTCATCACGCGTCTCGATGATGGCCGTCTGCGCCTGAAGCACGATCACCGCCACGAAGATGGTTCCGAAGACACGCTGACCCAGTATGGCGGCGAGAGCATTGTCCCGCCGATCTCCGCGCGCGTGGAATTCCCGGCTGACCAGTTCTCCAAAGATCTGTTCGAGCGCGAGGGCATTCCGGTGTCCATGGACAATATCTGGATCATGGAAGTCACCGACACGAGTTTCGTTTACACGCTGACGCGCCCGAACCGTCTGTTCGAGGTGACGTTTGATCTGACCAATCCGGTCGATACGCCGCCCACGCCCTGGGGCTGGGAGGACGAGGACTAGGTCCTCATTTTGCCGATCTGAGTGCGGTAAAGGCGCGTCCCTTGAAGGGGCGCGCCTTTTTCGTTGTTGCGCCGGGCGCCTGTCAGGCGCTGCGCTGCTGGCCTGACAGGATGGCGCCAGCTGCCCGTGTCAGCCCGGCCCAGCGCCCTGCCGCGCTGGTTTCTGCTGCCGCAATATGGTCGATACGGCTGTGCATCCGCCTGCCCAGATCACGCACGCGGTTACCGCACAGCGTGAGGGTTGCCATGGCCAGCTTGGTTGCGGCTTCACGCATGCGTTCTTCGAAATGGGGCGCACGCGCCAGCCCGCTGTAAAGGGCGGAACGGTGATTGGTGAAGTATTTCTTGTAGTCCTCGTGGCCGGTGCCCATCTCGTAGCGTGTCAGGCCAAACTCTTCCATCCGCGACAGGAGCAGGTAGACCAGAAGGTGACCTGGCGAATACGCCGACATTTCGGGGTCATAGGCCGCAAGCCAGGGGTGGAAGGTGCCATGACCTTCCGGGCCATATTCTGCCGCGATCAGCCGGCCACCTGCCCGCAGGGTGTAGAGCCGTCCGCGTACAGCGCCTTCCCGTCGGGAGAACAGGGCGTGCATCAGTCTGGTCGTCCAGCGCGGGGCCAGCACGTCATGGCGGCCGGTCTGGCGGTATTGCAGGCGTTTCCAGCCTATCAGCTCGTCAAGGGTTGCCGGATCGCTCGACACAGCAAGCTGTACCTCGCCATGCTCGGTTTCCAGCTTGCGCAGGCGGCGGCGGAAATCCTTGAAGCGTTTCGGGTGCTCGGCCTGCAGTTCGGCGATGAGGGCATTGGCAGTGGACCGCCTTACCGCTGCGCGCGAGGGGCCGACCGGCTCCAGCCCGGCAGCCGGTGGCTTGTCAGGCGTGAAGAGGGCAGCAAAGCGGGCGCGCGACAGGCCGGCCAGGGCCAGCAATTCCTCGTCACGCGCTTCCACGTCCGGCCGGCGCAAAATGGCATGAATGTCGGAGAAGGCAGAGCCGATGGGCCGGGCAAAGCCGCCGGGCCGGCGATGGTAGGCGAACACGGCCGCCAGCCCTTTCGCGTCGCGGAAAAGCGCGATTTCCACATCATTACGGGTGGCCGAAACGGCTTGTGCAAATTCGGGATGCAGCAGGGGCGAGGCGAGGCCGGTGGCCAGCGCCATTGCCGTCCACGCATGCTGATCCTGCGCGGTCAGGGCGACAGTCTTGATTGTCTCACAGCGCAACATGACATGGCCTCCACGTTCAGTTCGGGCTGAGACTCGCATTTATCGTGCCAGAGGCGAGCGGCTGGAGGCCGGTTTACCTGCAGGGTTAGCGAAAAGTTAATGTGTCAGCCAATGCCGTGTTCAGCCCGCCAGGCCGCCAGATCGACGCCGAGAATATCGGTGATGATCGCGGCTGTGCCGCCATTGGGGTCTGGCACTGTGCCGGTGGTAAGCCCGCCATCGACCACCAGTGCCTGTCCGGTCACGAAGCGCGCCTCGTCGCTGGCGAGATACACGGCCGCATTGGCGATATCGAGCGGATTGCCGCCGACGGGCAAAGGCTGGGCGAAGGCTCCCAGTTCTTCCAGCTTGGGCTGGGCGGCTTCGGCTGCGTCCTGATCGAGGCCGAAGGCGCGTCCGAACACGGCCGTCGCGATGAGGCCGGGATTGATGCAGTTCACCCGGATCTTGTGCGGTGCCATCCGCACCGAAACGGTCTTCGTCATGTGGATAAGGGCCGCCTTGGCGATGGAGTAGAGCAAAGGCCCGTAATTCACGCCTATCCCGGCGACGCTGGAGGTGGAGATGATCGATCCCCCTCCGGCGGCCTGCATGTGCGGTGAAGCGTGCTTGATGCCGAACAGGGCGGCGCGCAAATGCAGGTGCATGACATGGTCGAATGCGCCAGCTTCTATCTTTTCAACCGGATAGTCCGGCTCGGCGGAGCCCGCATTATTGAACAATATGTCCAGCCGCCCGTGACGCTCGATGGCCAGATCAATCAGTGCCTTGATGTCGGCTTCGTTCTTCACGTCGGTGGTGCGGAAGGCAAGCTTTGGCCCATGGAACTGCGCCATGGCCTCGCCGCGCGCGGTTTCGAGATCACCCATCACGACATGCGCGCCTTCTGCGATGAAACGCTCCACGCTCGCCTTGCCGATACCGCTCGCCCCGCCTGTGATTACTGCCACCTTGCCGTCCAGCCGTCCGCCCATATTCGCTGTGTCCCCTGTCAGTGAAATCAGGGCGTACACTGAGGCGCATTCGGCTATCGCGGCAAGCCCTTTGCCTGAGGGTCTCGAAAGCGCTTGTGGCTTACGCGCCCTCGTCCCCGCACTGGGCGAGTCTTCCAAGAGCACGTTCGACAATGGGCCGGGCTTCGTCCAGGGTGAGCTTCGCAAGGTCGGCGAGCGGCATCTCGTGCGCCGCTTCGCGCGCTACCAGCTTACCCACATAATAGCCAAAGCGTGGCGGCAGCCTTTCGTTCAGGCGGTTATTGCTGAAGAGCGCGCCATGGTCTTCCGATGCTTGCGAGTTGAACCTTTCAGCCACGGCACAGGCAGCTTCGGCCAGATTGGCGTCAACGTCCTCGCGGATGGGTTCGGGCCAATCCAGCAACAACTCCGTGTCATTGGCGCCGGGGTTCAGTGTCGCGGCGACATAGGTCGCAAGACCCTCAATCCACAAAAAGCACCACATCTCCGGACAGCCCATGAAGGATTGCTGGAAGTGATAGACGTGGAACAGCTCGTGATGGAAGAAGGCGGTCCAGTCGGTTATCGGGCTGGTCGTCATCCGGTCGGCGCCAAACACCAGCATGATGCGTTCATCGATATAGCGCGTTCCGCCGTCCATCTCCCCCAGACTGTGAAGAATATAGATATCGCCAATGGGTTCGAGGTCTGGAAATGCTTCGACGAAACTGGCATGGGCGGGAGCCAGCATATCGGCAAATTCTCGTGCCGTATGGCGATAGTCTCCGCGAATATCAGCGAAATTCTCAAGGGACCGCGCTATCCATGCGCGATAGCGGTCGTTGGATACCCCTATGCTGTTCATGCGGGCGGTGTCGTAAAAACCCGGAAAGGCTTCGTGGAGGCCCGCTTGGGTGCGCGCTATCCGCTCCTCCTCCGGCATATCTGCTGTCTGGTCGTAAATGCGGGCATAATCATCCGTGATATCAACCAGTGTATATGGCGGTGACATTTCGTCCGCCGAGCCAATACTGAGCGATGACATGGCAGTTAGTACTATGAAAAACGTCATGTGAGACCTCTTGGATAATTTGAAACTATCTAAAATTCGTGAACCTGGCACAAGGTCAGCGATATTAATTAAAGCTCATTTCGACTTTCTCTAGACCCCGATTTTCTACGCTGCGGCCTTGCCCGGCCTGCCGGACGGTGGGGGCGGGCTTCGCGGCGCGCGTTTCCAGATGCCGCCCGGTGGTAGATGTCCTCGGCTGGACACCGCCCCTTGCCTCGCAGCGGTTTCGGCGTTAGAGCGACCCCGCAAGAGAAAAGGAGGTCTCCGCCATGGAGATACGTGAAGGTCTTACCTTCGACGATGTGCTCTTGCAGCCCGGCGCATCCGAGATAATCCCCGCTGACGCAGATGTGCGCACGCGTGTGACGCGTGATGTCGGCCTGAACATTCCGATCCTGTCGGCGGCGATGGATACCGTCACCGAAGCGCCGCTGGCGATTGCCATGGCGCAGGCGGGCGGGCTTGGCGTCATTCACCGCAATCTGGAAATACCTGAGCAGGCCGAAGAAGTGCGCCGCGTGAAGCGCTATGAGAGCGGCATGGTGGTCAACCCGGTCACGATCGGCCCGGATGCGACGCTGGCGGACCTCAAAGCCCTGATGGACCATCACCGTATCTCCGGCATTCCGGTCGTTGAGGGCGGTGGCAAGGGCGGCGCAGCCGGCGCCAAGCCCGGCAAGCTTATCGGTATCATCACCAACCGGGATGTGCGCTTTGCCGACGATCTGAACGCCGCTGTGTCCAGCCTGATGACCAGGGATCACCTGGTCACCGTGCGCCCCGGCGCTGACCAGGCAGAAGCGCGCCGTCTCCTGCACAAGCACCGGATCGAGCGCCTGCTGGTCGTCGACGAGGATGGCTATTGCGTCGGCCTGATGACCGTCAAGGACATGGAGAAGGCGCAAGCCTATCCCAACGCCGCCAAGGACGCGCATGGACGCTTGCGCGTCGCTGCGGCGACCACGACCGGCGATGCCGGTTTTGAGCGCGCCGAGGCGCTGATGGATGCGGGCGTGGACGTCGTCGTGATCGACACTGCCCACGGCATGAGCGCCGCCGTGCTGGAGCAGGTGCGCCGTATCAAGCGCGCCTCCAACACCACCCAGATCGTGGCCGGCAATGTAGCGACCTATGATGGCGCGCGCGGCCTGTTTGATGCGGGCGCAGACTGCGTGAAGGTGGGGATCGGGCCGGGTTCGATCTGCACCACGCGCATCGTTGCCGGTGTCGGTGTGCCGCAGCTGACCGCCATCATGGAAGCGCGCCGCGCGGCGCAAGGCTTTGAAGGCACTGTCATCGCCGATGGCGGGATCAAGTATTCCGGCGACGTGGCGAAAGCCATCGCGGCCGGCGCGGACTGCGTGATGATGGGCTCCATGCTGGCCGGGACGGAAGAAGCGCCCGGCGAGGTCTTCCTGTACAAGGGCCGCTCCTACAAATCCTATCGCGGTATGGGCAGTGTCGGCGCGATGGCGCGCGGCTCGGCCGACCGGTATTTTCAAAAAGAGGTCACCGACCGCATGAAGCTGGTGCCTGAAGGCATTGAAGGCCAAGTGCCCTATAAGGGCCCGGTCGGCCCGATCCTGCATCAGATGGTGGGCGGGCTTCGCGCCGCGATGGGCTATACCGGCGCGAAGACGATTGCCGACTTCCAGAAGAACGCCGTCTTCGTGCGCATCACCAATGCCGGGCTTCGCGAAAGCCATGTGCATGACGTGACGATCACCCGCGAAGCGCCCAACTATCCCAGCCCGAGCTGATGCGGGATGCAGGGCGTATCGCCGCCGCCATCGAGGTGCTGGACACCATTTTGAACCGGCATCAGCCGGTCAAGGAAGCCATGCGCGACTGGGGCAAGGCCAACCGCTATGCGGGCTCTGGCGATAGGGCGTGGATTTCCGGCCTCGTGCTGGACAGTCTGCGGCGCAGGGGCTCTGTCTCATACCTGATGGGTGCCGACAGCCCCCGCGCCCTGGTGCTGGGCACGCTCGCCCATGAATGGGAGATGGGCCCCGATGCGATTGCCGCGACTTTCGAAGGCGATGAGCACGCGCCCGATCCTCTGACCGATGCCGAACGGGCGGGGATGCTGGCAAAGCTCTCCGGCGACGCGCCGCTGCACGCGCGCGCGGAAATCCCGGAATGGCTGGAGCCGAGCTTTAAGCGCGGCTTTGGCGACGACGCGGCGCTGGAAGGGGCGAGCATGGCCAGCCGCGCAGCCGTAGATCTGCGCGTCAACACGCTCAAAACCGACCCCGAAAAGGCAATTCATGCCGTGCGCGCGCAGCTCAATGCTGACCCGTCCACGCTGATCACAACCGGCATTCGCGTGCCCGGCCATGACCCGCGCGCCAAATCCCCGCCCGCTGACGCCATCCCCGCTTACGGGAAAGGCTGGGTGGAGGTGCAGGACATTGGCAGCCAGATCGCCGCGCTCGCCGCCGCGCCGGTGGAAGGGCTGCAAGTGCTCGATTTCTGCGCAGGCGCGGGCGGCAAGACGCTCTCTCTGGCTGCTTTGATGAATAATACCGGCCAGCTTTACGCCTGGGATTATGACTGGCGGCGCCTGCGCGCCATCTGGCCGCGTCTGGAGCGGGCAGGCGTGCGCAATGTTCAGGTGCGTTCGGGCAAGGAAGCAGAAGCGCTGGGCGATCTGGAAGGCAAGATGGACCTGGTCTTCATCGACGCGCCCTGCACAGGCTCTGGCACCTGGCGGCGCAGGCCGGATACCAAATGGCGCCTGAAGGACAAGGCGCTCGCCACACGCATCAGTCAGCAGGACGAGGTGCTGGCCAAGGCCGCGAAATACGTGCGTCCCGGCGGGCGGATGGTCTATGTGACCTGCTCTGTCCTGCCGGAAGAAAACGGCGACCGGATCGATGTGTTCCTCGCCGCCAATCCCGATTTTCGCGCCGTGCCGGTTATGGACGCGCTCCAACGCTCCGGCCAGCTCACCGAAGAGGGCGCGCTTACCCTTGCCGCGTGCGCTGGCGCGCACGGCGCCCTCCAGCTCACCCCCGCCCGCACCGGCACGGACGGATTTTACGTGTGCGGACTGGCGAGGGTGGGGTAATTTGGGTGTATGTTTGATTGTGATGATATCCCGGACGCACCGGCTGAGCGCGCTATGCTGCTCGAAAATATCCTAGTTGAATCCGCGACCGGTGGCGTCAGACAGGAAGATGTGTATCGCGAACTTCGCCGGTATTTTATGCAAAATGATAGATGGAAGGTCCTTCTCCCGGATTTTGTTAGGACCCATCGAAGCCTTTCATCTTTTTGGCCATATATTAAAAATCAAGCTCCCACTTACGCTGAACGGCGTGAGATTATTGGAGCGGCTCTTACGCCTCTTGTTGATTTCTTGGAGGACACACAAAGACTTCCTCTAGATGGCGAAACCTCAACTCTCCTCAAGACATTCGACTCCGATGGCGTTCATGAGGTTTGGGAAAGAGCTTTGGAACGTCGGCTTAGCGATCCTCAAGGAGCAATCACCTTGGCTAGGACTTTGCTTGAAGCGGTAATTAAAAAAATTCTTGATGAGATGGCTGTTTCTTACTCCAACACAGACGACCTCCCAAAGCTTTATGGCTTGGTTGCAGTTCATCTGAAGCTTGCGCCCAACGCCCACTCTGAAGTGCCTATCAAGTCGATCCTTGGCGGCGCACATACTGTCGTAAATGGATTAGGTACGCTGCGAAACCGGCTATCTGATGCGCACGCGCCGGGAGCCCGCCTTCGTGCAAAACCGTCTCCTCGTCATGCTGCCCTGGCGGTCAACATGGCAGGCGCGATGGCCACTTTTCTCGTGGAGACTTGGAAAGCCTCCCTAGACCCGTTGGACGCGTAGAATGATCAAAGTCATCCATATCAAGGCCACTTCCCCGGCCATGCTGCACCTGACCTTCTCGGATGGTCAGGCGGGCGAGCTGGACCTGTCGGCTCTCATCGCCCGGCCGGGCGCGATGGTGGAGCCTTTGCGTGATCCCGCCTATTTCGCCCGCGTATTCCTTGAGGAAGGCGCGCCGACCTGGCCGAACGGTTTCGATCTTGCGCCGTGGGCACTGCACAAGGACATGACAGCGCAAGACCTGCTCAAGCCTGCGGGCCGCGCGGCCTGACCCTTATTCCCCCCGCTCTTTCTTCCCCCGTGCCACTTCGGTGGCCAGCGCCTCCAGCTTGTGCGTCCAGAAGCCCTTGAAGCGGGAGAGCCAGTCATCGACCTGCTGCAGCGGGGCGGGTTCGAGCCGGTAGATGCGGCGCGCCCCGTCCACGCGGGAGGTGGCAAACCCCGCATCGCGCAGCACTTTGAGATGCTGGGAGACGCCGGCCTGGCTGATCCCGAACTCCGCGTGGATGACCTCGACGATCTCGCCAGAGCGCAGCTCGTTTTCGGCCAGCAATTCCAGTATGCGCCGGCGCACCGGGTCTCCAAGGACGTCAAAGGCGTGCATGGGGCTATTGCTCCTCCCCCTTGAAGAAGGCGGCGGTGCGGGCCGCTGCCGCGCGGGCCTCGTCTGCTGGCGCGCCGGAGGCTGCATGCGCCTCGCCCCAGGCTTTGGCGGTGGCATCGACCAGATCGCGATAATTCTGCGAGGCGAACCATTCGCCACTTGCTTCCACCGGGGCCGTCACCTCGCCGCTGACATGCAGCGCCAGCCCGGCAAGGCCCAGATCCCAGCCGACACCGCCCGCGCCGGGGCCGTATTTTTCTTCCCAGTCAGGATCGACCACATAGAGATGGGTCAGTTCCAGGCGCGCATGCCCGTTCCCGGCATTGTGGAGCCGCACGCTTACCCAGCTGATCTGTTCGGAGAATTCCCAGGTGATGTCCAGCGTGCGCGGCGGCTCGCAGACGCCAATTTCGCCAGCCGCATTATTCTCGATCTGGAACCGGCCACCGGGACGGAATTCACCCGACACGGGCGAGAACCAGCGCGCGAGGCGCTCTTTCGTGGTCACCGCCTCCCACAAATCCTCGATACGGGTGGCGTAGGTGCGGCTCGCCACAATCGCTACGGCGGGTTTGCCGTCCCGCTCCAGATTGCGCACCTCGCGGGCCGTGGCCCCGATGGCCGCTGCAATGTCGATCTGCATGCCTGTCTCCCATAATTTCGATACTACTTGTATAAGCAACAAATTATATGAGAGTCAAATGAGGGAAGGGGGTGAAAGGGAAGCGGGAGGGATGTGGCTTGCTGCTATGGCCGCGCAGGAAGCAGCTGTGGCCAACGGATTTTACGTGTGCGGACTGGAGAAGGCGGGGTAGGGTTGCAGGAATCGCCACTGCACCTGATGCATAGCCTGCCGGAGATAGACTATGGACGAGGAACAGAGCCCGTTGTGGCGGCGGCCCCGCGACCTCCTGAAATTCCTCGGAATATATGTGCTGTGTATCGCCTTTGGTCTGCTTGTCAGCATGGGCCTGGGGCGCGAGGAGGGCCAAAGCTGGGTGGAGGCGATCTTTTCCCCCGGTAGAGTGTTGGCGCTGGTCATCATGGCGGCGCTTGGCATTTTGTTCATAACTATCAGAAATCCCAAAGGCTTTTCAAACGTCGAGCCGGCCGGGGCGGGCTGGCACGCGATAGGACCACCAAGATATGAAAAGTATCTCGGCTGGGCCTATGGCCTGCTTTCCGTCACATCGATTATCGGCGGGCTTTTTGCTCTGCTGATCGTTTTCATTGCTGACCGAGGGCCGAGCGGGTGGGACGCGGTGCTTTTACCTGCCGTTGGAGTTCTCGTCCTGCTCTTCGGCGCCGTGATGGCGATGAAGTTCTACAGCATCTATTTCGTGAAGATCAGGTGGAATGAGGAGCAGATTGAAATCTCTCATCCGCTTGCTGGCAGGCGGGCCGTAAAATTCAAGGACATTGAAGCCGCCGGTAGTGCCGGGCTGCTGGGCTATTACTGGATAAGGCCCAAGTCCGGCCGCCTGATAAGGTTGAAAGATATTGATGATGGCGCTGAAGAGCTGATGTTCCACCTGCGCACGGTCGTGCCGGGACGAATCATTGCCTGATTCCACCCACCCCCTCGCCACGGACGAGAATCTCGGCTAATCGCTCACCATGAGCACTGCAGCCGAACACGAACGCGCCCTGATTGTCGATTTCGGCAGTCAGGTGACCCAGCTTATCGCACGGCGCCTGCGCGAGAGCGGCGTCTATTGCGAGGTCCATCCCTATAACCGCGCCACTGCGGATTTTGTGAAGGATTACGGCCCCAGGGCCATCATCCTGTCCGGCTCTCCGCATTCGACGAGCTGGGAGGACAGCCCGCGCGCTGATCCTTACATCTTCGAGGCAGGCGTGCCGGTCTTGGGCATCTGCTATGGCGAGCAGACCATGTGCGCGCAGCTCGGCGGGCGGGTGGAAACATCCGACCATCGCGAGTTCGGCCGCGCCGATATCCAGATCGTGGCCGAAAGCCCGCTGCTGAAAGGTCTCGGCGAGATTGGCGATACCGAGCGCGTGTGGATGAGCCATGGCGACCGCGTGATGGCCGCGCCCGAAGGCTTTCACGTTATCGCTACGAGCCCCGGCGCGCCCTTTGCGGCGATTGCCGATGAAGCCCGGCGCTTTTACGGCGTGCAGTTCCACCCGGAAGTGGTTCACACGCCGCGCGGCGCGCTGCTTCTGAAGAACTTCACCCACGAGATTGCGGGCATGAAGGGCGACTGGACCATGGCCGCCTTCAAGGATGAGGCGATTGCCCGCATCCGCGAACAGGTGGGTTCCGGCCGGGTGATCTGCGGGCTATCGGGCGGGGTGGACTCCGCCGTTGCCGCCGTGCTGATCCACGAGGCGATTGGCGATCAGCTAACTTGCGTCTTCGTCGATACCGGCCTGATGCGCCATGGCGAGGCCGAAGAGGTCGTCACCCTCTTCCGCGAGCATTACAATATCCCGCTGGTCGCCGCCGATGAGGGCGAACGCTTCCTCTCCGCTCTGGACGGCATCGACGACCCGGAAAAGAAACGCAAGACCATCGGCAAGCTCTTCATCGATGTGTTCGAGGAGAAGGCCAAGCTCGCTGGCGGGGCGGACTTTCTGGCCCAGGGCACGCTCTACCCGGACGTGATCGAGAGCGTCAGCTTTGATGGCGGCCCGTCCGTCACCATCAAGTCTCACCATAATGTCGGCGGCCTGCCCGCGCGCATGAACATGAAGCTGGTGGAGCCGCTTCGCGAGCTCTTCAAGGACGAGGTGAGGGCGCTGGGGCGCGAGCTTGGCCTGCCCGAAGCTTTCGTCGGCCGCCACCCCTTTCCGGGGCCGGGCCTTGGCATCCGTATTCCGGGCGCCGTCACGAAGGAAAAGGCCGATATCCTGCGCGCCGCCGACCGCATCTATATCGAGGAGATCAAGAAGGAAGGTCTCTACGACGTGATCTGGCAGGCCTTCGCGGTGCTGCTGCCCGTGCGCACCGTCGGCGTGATGGGCGATGAGCGCACCTATGACAGCGTTCTGGCCTTACGCGCCGTGACGAGCGTGGACGGCATGACGGCGGACTATTTCCCCTTCGATCACGACTTCCTGGGCCGGGTCGCCACGCGCATCATCAATGAAGTGCGCGGCGTCAATCGCGTGGTCTATGACGTGACCAGCAAACCGCCGGGGACCATTGAGTGGGAGTAGGGGGGCAACCGCGCGAAGGGGCTACCCGAGGGCACAGCATCTGATAGATTATCGCCCGCTTGACGGGGGAGGTGGATGGCAGGCGTTGGGGACTTTTTTCCGCTTGAGGTATTGATACCGGGAGTACCGGTTTCGCATCAGGCCAGACCGGCAGGTAGAGCAGCTTGGCAAGAAAAGGTTCGCGGGGCCGCGACCGAGCGCCGGAATCATACGTCCGAGCTTGGCTGGTCTGACGCGCGCCCAGTCTCCGTATTGATATATTACTTCGCAGATGCGCTGATGCAGGGCGACGTCGATAACATCGTGAAGCCAATACTCGATGGGCTTGAGACTGTCTGTTACCTAGACGATAACCAGGTTGAGCGGGTCACAGTTCAGAAATTTGAACCAACGGTCGAGCGGGAATTTTTGTCGCTGTCGGATCAACTCGCTGCTGCGTTGGATGCCGAGCCGCCCTTAGTGTATATTCGCATTGATGATGACCTTGGTTGGAGAACCATCTCGTAATGGCGGTTTCGGATACAAGCCTAGGCGAACATGAGGCCGCTGTTTTAGAGCGCTTGAGAGAGCGTTACACTTCGGCAGGCTATACGTTTGCCACCTCAATTGATGAGATGCAGCTTCCGGTAGAGTTCGGCGGTTATGTCCCGGATGCGGTAGCGAGCCGCGGCGACCAACACGTCGCAATTGAAGTGAAGATCGCCCGCCGGCCCAGCTTCCAATTCATGCCGCTGACGAGACTGCGGGAAATTGTGGAACAGCATCCAGGGTGGACATTCTCCGTTGCTTACACCAACGCAGATGATTTGGAAGCCGGTGGAGTTGCTCCGGCCAGTTCACAATCGATCAATAAACGGTTGGCCGAAATAGAGAAGCTCAGCAAGACAGGTTTCCTGCGTGCCGCCTTTGTTATGGCTTGGCCGCTTTTGGAGGCTATTGCACACGGGCCGCTCGACCAAAGCGATATTCGCCCGCTGAAGCCGGGAACCGTAGTCCAGTCGCTGATTATGGAAGGTCACCTAACTGCTTCCGATGGTGCGCGCTTACGCGACCTGATTAAGCTCAGAAATCAAATCGTTCACGGGAACCTCGATGTGGAACCCAGCCAAGAAGACGTAGAATTTATGTTGCAGACAATCCGGAGCATTGCCTAAAGTTTGTATGGGCGCACCTGAGCCTACGTAATCACGACTTCCACGGCGGCGTCGCCACGCGCATCATCGATGAAGTGCGGGACGCGCCCTTCAATACGGTGTTCCGCGTTTTTCGCGTTGAGCCTTGGCCGCCTCGGTCCACCATGCAAGATCGGCGGCAAAGCGTGGAAAAGCCTTCTCCAGCGGGGCTCCGCCCTCGCCGGTAGGCTTCGCGTTGTCATCAAGCGCGTGGCGAATTCCGCCCACGGCAAGCGAACTTGAGATGACGACCATCCCCATTTCCGACAGCGTCCCGTGCCAGGTAAGCGCGGCACGCACGCCGGCCAGCCGGCCGGCCGAATAGCTGGCAATGGCCGCGGGCCGCCAGAACCATTCCTCCAGAAAATGGTCGGTCAGGTTTTTCAGGCCCGGCTGGATGCCCCAGTTATATTCGCCAGTGACGAAGACGAACGCATCGGCCTTGCGGATCTTTCCGGCCAGCTCTTCCAGCCCGGCAGGTGCCTCGCCGGCAGCGTACTCCTTATACATGCGGTCCAGCATGGGCAGGTTGATGGCCTTGGCGTCGATCAGCTCGGCCTCGTTACCAAGCTCTCTAAGCTCTCTCACGAGATAACGCGCCAGCCGGATTCCCTGCCGGTCGGCGCGGTAGGAGCCGTAGAGGACGAGGATATGGTGGGTCATGTATTTCCCTTTCCCGGACGGCCCTGCTTTATGCGTGATCGGCAATGTTAGGTCGAAGCTTTTGATAATGCCAGATTGTCCAGGGGGGGGGCTCCTGGACCCTCCTCGCCTCGTGGGCAGACGCTGGCGGCTGGCGCGCAGGCCCGGCGCGCGATATTACCAAGGGCGATGTGGCCTGTAGACATTATCCTCAGTTCGGCAGTTTTGCTGGGCGGCCTGCTTGCGCTGTCCGTCATCGATATCTGCAGCTTCCGGCTGCCCGACTGGCTGACCCTGCCCTTGATACCCGCAGGCCTCCTGGCTGCCTGGTGGCTGGGTGACGGCATCCTGTGGCATCTGGCGGGTGCGATTATCGGCTATGCCGGTCTTGTCGCGCTGGAGCTTGCCTACCGGTCGGTGCGCGGGCGCGACGGGCTGGGCCGGGGTGATGCCAAGCTGCTTGCTGTGGGCGGTGCCTGGTGCGGGGCTGCGCTCCTTCCCGTCATTCTTCTGGTGGCCAGTATTGCTGGCCTCGTCTGGGCGCTGGCGCTGAGGCTGATGGCCGGCGGGAGGTCGGCCCTGATACCGCGCTTCCATTCGGCCCGTTCCTGGCTGCTGGAATTGCCGCAGCCTGGCTGCTGTTGCGGGCTGGACTATGGGTGCAGGCCTAGACGATCAGGGCGAGACAACCTGCTGCGAACACAGTAATAATCTTTCGATGACGTCAGATCGACTGGATATCGGGGGCTGGAAGGCGCAGCTGCGCAAGGGCGCGGCTGAATTTGCCGTTCTAAGCCTGTTGGCCCGCAAGGAAATGTATGGAATCGAGCTGCTGGATGCTCTGTCAGGAGCTCAGGGGCTCGGCATATCTGACGGCACAATTTACCCGCTGTTGAAAAGATTGCAGCTGGAGGGCCGGATTCATGCCCGCTGGCAGCCGAGTGTCACAGGACCGCCACGCAAATATTATAACCTCACGGCTGAGGGCAAACTCGCCGTGTCGGCCATGAGCCAGGCATGGATAGAGTTTCGCTCGCAGTTGGACAGACTTGCGGGACAGGCCGGTGAACTCAACGCCTCAGATAGAGACCTATCTTCGTGAACTCGCGCGTGCGCTGACCAGGCTTTCTGCGCATGAGCGCGAGGACATACTGGCCGAAACCCATAGCCACCTGGCCGAACGCTGCGCGCTGCTTGGCGAGGCCGAGGCTCTGCGCCTCATGGGACCACCGCGTGCGCTGGCAAACAGCTATTTGGCGGCTACCGGCCACGCGAATCCATCGGCGGGTCATCGTTTGGCGCGGCTGCTTCCTGTCACCATGGCAGTCGGTGCCGTGCTGCTGTGGGTGTGTATGTTTGTATCTGTCACCTTGCTGCTGGCAGAACTGGCAGAACCCACTCTGGTGAGCATCTGGCTGAATGCCAGCACGGGGAGCGTATTTGTCGGGGCTGCCAATCCCGACATGGTCTCGCTGCTGACCGATCTGGCTGGCCCATGGTTCCTGCCTTTGGCAGGCATCCTAGCCGTGCTGGCCGGCGTCAGCGGATTTGCGATGATACGCGCCGCCTGGCGTGAGTTCCGCTCACCGCGCGGACTGGCTATTCACTAAACGCCTGATTCGCCTATCCGGTTTCTTGATTGCCGGGCACGGCGTGCTGTCACCGGCCGGCAAGCATGTCCGCCAGATCTCGCCAATTCCAGAAACTTGCAATGCATGTCACCGGTCTGACATGAATCTTGTATAACAGGATACCCTGTCGAGATGGGATCACACCTGTCTCGCTGCGAGCTGAAACATTTGCAGGTGACGCGCGCCACGCGCGTCCGCAGAGGGGACGATCATGTCGTTGAAGAAATACGCAGCCATACTTGCGCTCGGCCTGGCTGCCGCATCATGCGGTCAGGGCTCCAATATCTCGTCGCCCGGTGCGACCAATCCCGGTACCCCGCCAGGTGGCGGTGGTGGTGGTGGGGGTGGTGGCGGCGGCGGCGGTGGCGGCGCCACCTGCCCCAGCGGCTTCACCACTGGTGCTGATGTCGGCGGCCTGACAAGCTGTGTCCTGTCTGGCGACATTCTCAACAATCTGACCCTCCCCTACGTGGATGGTGTGGCTTATCGCATTGATGGCCGCGTGAATGTGGGTGTCGATGTCGGTGCCGACGGTAACGCTGCAGGCGGCGTGTCTGCCCGCCTCACCATCGAGCCGGGCGTCACCATTTTCGGTCAGGGCGGCGCGGACTATCTGGTCATCAACCGCGGCTCGCAGATCGAGGCCAACGGCACAGCGGCATCGCCGATCACCATGACCTCTGACGAGGACCTGATCCGCCGCGCAGCCAATCCGCAGGACTTTGGCGGTGACAATATTGGCGAGTGGGGCGGTATCGTCGTGCTCGGCCGTGCGCCGATCAATCGCTGCCGCGATGCCGCGACGCCAGGTACTGTGGACTGCGAAAACCTCGTCGAGGGCGTCACCAATCCTGATGCGCTTTATGGTGGCAATAACCCGCAGGATAATTCCGGCATCATGCGCTATGTGCGCGTCCTGTTCGCCGGCTTTGAAATCGCGCCCGGCAATGAGCTGAACGGCATCACGCTGGCCGGTGTCGGTTCGGGCACGACCTTCGAGTACATCCAGGTCCATAACGGCTCGGACGATGGCATTGAATGGTTCGGCGGTACGGTAAATGGCCGCTATCTGGTCGTGACCGGCGCTGACGACGACTCGCTCGACACCGACAACGGCTATAATGGCTTCAACCAGTATGTGATCGCGATCCAGCGCGCCAATGGCGGCGACAATATCGTCGAGGCTTCGAGCTCAGCTCCGGGCGTAACCCCGCTGTCCAATGCAACGTTCGCCAACTTCACCTTCGTGGGTAACCGCACCAATGCTTTCCGCCTGAACACCGGCACGGTCGGCCGCTATGTGAATGGCGTCGTTGATTACGGTCAGGAATGCATGCGCTGGGAAAGCTCTGCGGGCAACGGCACGGCTGGCTATCAGGGCGCCGGTGTTGATCCGAGCTTCAACTCGGTCCTGTTTGACTGCGAAGGCGGTCTCTCGACGGCCAATTCCGATCAGGCTGCGGCTGCGGCCGCTGTTGCGGCTGACGCGAACAATGCACAGGCAGAAAGCTCGCTCGCGTCACGCCTCTTCCCGGGGCCGGTTGAACAGGGCGTAACGGCGTTCGACGCGACGACCCTCGACAGCTTTTTCCAGGCAGCAGACTATATCGGCGCCTTTGGCCCGACCGAGACGGAAACGAGCAACTGGGCGGCTGGCTGGACCTTCGGCCTGTTCCCGGAACCTGATTGCCCCACGGGCACGACGGACACCGGCTTCCAGCGTCAGGGCCAGAATGTGTGCCGCCTTTCTGGCGTCATCACGTCCGACATCCGTCTGACCCGCGGCAATATCTACGAACTGGAAGGCGATGTCCGCGTTGGCCGCGATGTCGGTGCGGACGGCAATGCTGCCAATGGTCTGGCGGCGTCGATCACCATCGAATCGGGCGTAACGCTCTACGGCCGTTCGGGTGCTGACTACCTGCTCATCAATCGCGGCTCGCAGATCTTTGCCAACGGCACGCGTCAGAACCCGGTCATCATGACCTCGGAAAACGACGTCACCAATACCGGCAATCGCGAAGATGCCATCGGTGAGTGGGGCGGTCTTGTGATCCTGGGCCGTGCGCCGACCAATCGCTGCCGTGACGCGGCTGCTCCGGGCACCATCGATTGCGAAAACCTGATCGAGGGTGTGACCAATCCGGACGGCCTCTATGGCGGTATTGAAGAAGATGACAGCTCGGGCTCGCTGACCTTCGTGCAAGTCAAGTTCGCCGGCTTTGAAATCGCGCCGGGTAACGAGCTGAACGGCATCACGCTGGGCGGTGTTGGCCGCGGCACGGTGTTCGAATACATCCAGGTCCATAACGGCTCGGATGACGGTATCGAGTGGTTCGGCGGCACTGTGAACGGCAAATACCTTGTCGTGACCGGCGCTGACGATGACTCCTTCGACACCGATAATGGCTGGAACGGCAATGTGCAGTTCCTGCTGGGCATTCAGCGTGCCGGTGGCGGCGACAATATCGTCGAAGCCTCCAGCTCGGCTCCGGGTGTAACCCCGCTGTCCAATGCCACTTTCTCCAACTTCACCTTCATCGGTAACCGCACCAACGCCTTCCGCCTGAACACAGGTACGGTTGGCCGGTATGTGAACGGTGTTGTGAGCTACGGTCCTGAGTGCTTCCGCTGGGAAACCTCAGCCGGTAACGGCGTTGCTGGCTACCAGGGCGTGGACGTCGATCCGAGCTTCGACTCGGTGCTGTTCGACTGCGCGGGCGGCCTGTCCACGGCGGCTTCCGATCAGGCAGCAGCTTCGGCGGCGGTCTCGGGTGGTTCGAACAACACCACGGGCACGGCCAGTACGCTGACCAACACCTTCGTGAATGGTGCCAATGAGAATGCCCGTCAGGCATTCGACGTCACCACGCTCGATCCGTACTTCGACGATGTCGACTATATCGGCGCTGTGCGTGACTCGAGTGATCGCTGGTGGGCTGACTGGACCTGCGGTCTGGAAGCCGGAAGCACCTGCTAGGCGATGAGCCAGACGCGCCGGGCCAATGCCCGGCGCGTCCCTGCCTGCTCTCCATCCCATACAATGAAGGTTGCGAACCCATGAAACCGCTTTACCTGTTCAGCGCGGCATTGCTGACGAGCTCGGCCCTCCTGGCCCCGTCAGCCCTTGCCCGCCAGGCCGAGGAGGCAGCAAGCGCCTCCGAACCCGTCGAGACCATCTCGGTGCGCGGCCAGTTCATCCCTGAGCCCCAGCGCCGTACCGCGCAGGTGGCGAGCTTTGTGTCTGCCGAAGATCTTGCACGCGCAGGCGATTCCAACGCCGCCATCGCTCTGACCCGCCTGAGCGGTCTGAGCATTGTCGGTGGCCGGTTTGCCTATGTGCGCGGTCTAGGCGACCGTTATGCAGCAGCGCTTCTGAACGGCTCTCCCCTGCCGAGCCCGGAACCGCTTCGCCGGATCGTTCCGCTCGACCTCTTCCCGTCCGAAGTGCTTGACGGCGTTGACGTCCAGAAAACCTATTCGGCCAATTATAGCGGCGAGTTCGGCGGTGGCCTTATCACCCTGCGCACGCTGCGCCGTCCGGTTGAACCCTTCTTCAACGTCTCCGGCAGCATTGGCTATAACACCGTAACCACGGGTGAAAACGGCCTTACTCATCGCGGCTCCAACGCCGATTGGCGCGGTTTCTCCGACCGGGTCCGTGACATTCCAGGCCCGCTGGCCGAGGTGCTGCGCAACAACCAGACGCTGGGTAGCCTTAGCCCGGCAGAGCTTGAAGCGGTCAGCGAAAGCGTGGTGATTCCGAACCTGCTGGTCCTCCAGTCCATGGACCTGCACCCGGATTATTCGGTGTCGGCTAATGGCGGCTATGCGTTCACGCTGGGCGGCTTCGATATGGGCCTGGTAGGCGCGGCCGGTTTTGATGCCGGCTGGAGCATTGAAAATGCCCAGCGTCAGCGGGTGCGGGGCGATGTTCTCGGTACCAATCTGACGTCGAACCTGACCTCCTATGAGGCCAACACGAACACGCTGGTATCGCTCTCTGCCGAGCGCGGCGATCATGCACTGGGCGCGACGCTGTTCTATGTGCACTCCTCGCGCAAGGACACGCAGCTTACGCGCGGTGAAGACTTCAACGCGCAAGGCGGCCGCCCGATCTACCGGGAGAGCACCGGCTGGTTCGAGCGCGAGCTGACCATGTTCCAGCTCACCGGTGATCACAGCTTTGGCAATCTGGAAGCGCGCTGGCGCGGTTCCGTTGCACGGGCAACCCGCGAGACGCCGTTCCTGCAGGAGCTGACCCGTCTGGAGCAGGCCAATGGTGATATCGCGTTTACCTCGGCGGCCCGCTACGAAATCCAGTTCACCGACCTCACCGATGATCTGACCAATTTCGGCGGCGAGCTGCTCTACACCTTCAACCTGCCCGGCTCGCGCGAGCTGGTCCTGACGGTGGGCGGTGACACGACGCGCACCGAGCGGGAATACAACACGCTTTTCTTCCGCATGGCGGGCGGCAACTCGCTTCCGGCTGACACGCAGATCGCCCGGCCGGACTTCCTGTTCTCGCCGGACAATATCGGTCCGTCGCGTTTCCAGCTGACCGAGGTGCAGAACACCCAGTCCAACTATACCGGTGAGCTGGATGTGGACTCGGTATTCGCGCAGGCCGATTTCGACATAACGAGCTTCATCCGCGCGACCGTGGGTGTGCGTTATGAAGATGCGGTGCAGACCGTCCAGACGTTCAGCCGGTTCGGCCAGCTGGGACGCGGGGCCACGCTGGACAATGATTATGTCCTGCCGGCGGCGACTGTGACCTGGAACTTCGCCAATGACCTGCAGCTGCGCCTTGGCTATTCGCAGACGATTGCCCGTCCGCAGTTCCGCGAATTTGCCAATTCGGGCTTCTTCGACCCTGAAAGCCAGCGCAGCTTCCGCGGCTTTGACGGTCTCGTTGATTCCGAGCTGACCAATTATGACGCGCGTCTGGAATACTATCTCGGCCGCGACCAGTTCATCACCGCGGCGGTGTTCTACAAGGAAATCACCAACCCGATCGAGGAGGTCCAGTTCGAGACCGCTTCCTTCGTGTCCGAGACGACCTTCCTGAACTCGCCCAAAGCCGAGCTACAGGGCGTAGAGCTGGAATACCGTCAGTACTTCCAGTTCCCGCTGGATATCGGCTGGTTCCGCGAGCGCGACTGGCGCTTTGCTGTCAACTACACCTACACCCAGTCGGAGATCATCGCTCCGGCCGGTACGCAGGTGCTCGACCCGATCAGCAACACTTTGCGCGATGCCTCCTTCTTCAATCTTGATGGTTCGAACCTTCAGGGCACGCCGGAAAATATCGTCAATGTGCAGTTCGGGTGGGAAGGTGACCGTGACCAGTTCACCATCCTGGCGAACTGGGTGGACGAGCGGATCCTGCAGCGCGGCTTCAACTCGCCGTCGGGCGTTCTGCCAGACGTTATCGAAGAGCCGGGCGTCCAGCTGGACTTCCAGTACCGCCGCCGGTTCGAGGCGCTGGGCCGGGAGTTCTCGCTGGGCTTCTCGGGCCGCAACCTGCTCGATGAGCAGCACCGTGAATACCAGCGTAACGAGACGATCGGTGAGACCGAGTTCAATACCTATGATCGCGGCCGCACCTTCTCCCTGAGCCTGTCAACCAGCTTCTAGGCCAAAGCTGACAGGCATTGTGAAGCGCCCGGAGTCCCCTGCTCCGGGCGCTTTTCGTCCTGCTAGCCGCCATTGCCAGTATATGGCTTTGCAAGACTGTCACGAAAGTGCGCTACACGGACGATCTGACAGCGGGTGGGCAGCGTGATCCAATGAGCATGACCGGGCGCAGCCTTGTGGGGGAGGGCGCCAGACATTCTTCAGGGCCAAACGGATCGGTGTCCGGGCTTCCGGCGCTGGTATTGGTGGCGGAGCTTGCCGGTGCCGCGCTCACCGGCGCTGCTGCGGCTGCGCTGATGTGGACAATCCTGTTTGGCAGTTACCAGACCAATATTCCGGCTTCGGCTTCCACGCCGGGCGAGACGGCTTCCGGCGTGATGCGCCCAGAAGCACGCGGATCGGCGGCGCAGCTTTTCAGGCCACGCCTGCAGCCAGCTGCAGGTCAGGTCGAGATGCTCCCCGAGTCCCGCCTCGGCTATGCCCTGTTCGGGGTGCGCACCGGTACTCGCCCGGAGACCGGCAGCGCCATCATCGAGGCCGGGGCTGGCGGCCAGCGCAGCTATGCCGTTGGAAGCGAACTTCAGGACGGCGTCACCCTGGAAGCGGTGCATGACGACCGGGTCGTACTGCGCAGGCAGGGCACCCGCGAGGTGTTGTTCCTCACCGAGCGCGCGCGTGCGCGCCGTAACGAACCCGCAGAGCCGTTGCAGGCGGTGACGCTCGCAGGCGTGTCGCTGACACCGCAGCCGCTCACGTCAGGCGGTGAGGGGCTGAGGATTGAAAGCGCGCCGCCCGCCCTTGCCGCGCTCGGTCTGCAGGCCGGTGACACCATCGCGACCATTGATGGCGAGCCGGTCACGGCCGCCCGCATTTCTGCCCTCGGCCAGCAGCTTGCCGGCGGGGCGCTGCCCGCAAGCCTGTCGCTCGAACGTAATGGCGAGCGGCTCTCACTTCAGACAAGGCCCATGCCATGATGTACCGTATTGCCGCCTTCATCGCGGGATTTGTCCTGCTTGCCGGGGTTAGCGCCGCGCAGAGCGAGGAACGCACCACGCTCAATTTCCGCAATGCGGACATGACAGCCTTCATCGAGGATATGGCCGCGCTGACCGGCTATACATTCGTGGTCGATCCGCAGATACGCGGCGTTGTCACCATTACCTCGCAAGGGCCGGTTACGCGCGACGAGGCGTTTCAGGTTTTCCTCGCCACCTTGCGCGTGCATGGTTTCAGCGCTGTGCCGACAGCACCCGGTGTTTACCAGATCCGCGCAGAGCGCGAAGGCGCGCGTTCCGGCGCGCCTCTCGGGGGCGATGACGGCCTGTTCAATTCATCCGTCGTGCGCCTGCAATCGGCCAGTGCGCGCGAAGCGGTGCGCACGCTGGGGGCCATGTCGAGCGCGGTAGGTACGCTGACCGCGTTGGAAAGCGGCAATTCTGTCGTGATCGTCGACTATGCGTCCAATGTGGCCGCCATCGAGCAGGCCCTGCGCGCACTCGACCGCGACAGCACGGTCGTGGAAATGGTGTCGCTGGAAAACGTCTCGGCGGACGAGATGGCCCGCATTATCGAGCGCCTGCGCCAGCCTGCCTTCCAGGGCGAGGATAATCGCCGCTTCGCGCTCAATATCGCGCCTGTGCCGGCGTCCAACACGCTGCTGATCCGCGGCGAGATGAACGCTGTCCAGGACATTATTGCGCTCATCCGCCGTGTAGATGCGGTCAGCCGCTCCAATCAGAGCTTCCGCGTGATCGCCCTGAACCACGCTGATGGCGCGGCCCTCCTGCCAATCCTGGAACAGGTTTCGGTCAGCCTGACGCCGGCCGACAGTGAGGGCGGGGCGGCGCGCCGCGCCTCCATCGCCCATCACGCGCCCACCAACACGATTGTGGTCAATGCCGATCCTGATCAGCTGCGCGAGCTGGAACTGGTGATCCGTCAGCTTGATGTACGCCGCCCGCAAGTGCTGGTCGAAGCCATCATCGTGGAGATTTCAGACCAGACCGCGCGCGATCTCGGCCTGCAACTTCTTCTGTCCGGCAATGCGGGCAGCTCCACGCCCTTCCTGACGACACGCTATGGCGCTTCGCCCGACATTCTCGCGGTCGCGGGCGGGCTCACTGCACGCGGCGATGATGACGCATCTGACAGCTTGCGCGAGACGGCGATCCAGTCGCTGCTGCGCTCCAGTGGCGCGCTGATCGGGGTGGGTGGGCAGAACTCGAACGGGGCGATCTTTGGCGCGATCCTGAATGCGCTGGAGGCCGATACCAGCTCGAATATCCTCTCCAAGCCTTCGATCCTCACGCTCGACAATGAAGAAGCCTCCATCATCGTCGGCCAGCAGATCCCGATCACGACCGGCGAGGTGCTGGGGTCGAACAATTCCAACCCGTTCCGCACCATCGAGCGGCAGGATGTGGGCGTACAGCTGCGCGTCCAGCCGCAGATTTCCGATGGCGACACCATCCGGCTGCATCTGCGTCAGGAAGTGTCATCCGTTGCCGGGCCCGTCAGCCAGACCTTTGCCGAGCTGGTCACCAATAACCGCGCGATCGAGACCACGGTGCTGGCCGATAATGGCGAGATCATCGTGCTGGGCGGACTGATCGAGCGCGATGAACAGGTCGCCGATAGCGGCGTACCGGGCCTGCGCCGGATACCGGTTCTGGGACGCGCTTTTCGCAATGAGGGCCGCTCGGACCGGCGGACCAATCTGGTCGTCTTCATTCGCCCCACCATTGTCCGCAGCGCCGCCGACATGCGCGCGCTGGCGCTGGAAGCCTACGCGAGCGCGTCCGAAGAACAGCGCCGGGCCACGAACGGGCGCGGGTCGAGCCTTGAGGACGTGGTGCGGATGATGATGGACGCGCCGTCTGCTCCGGCGGACGGTCAATAGGGGCAGGCATGGCACCGGGCCTTCTCACATACGCCTTTGCCCGCGAGAACGGCATCGCCTTCCAGCCCGGCGAGACGCCGGGATTCCTGATGCGTCAGGGCGCCAATGTGCTCGCCCTTGGTGAAGCGGTCAGGGCGGCGGGGATCATCGCGCCCGTGCATACCCTCACCGACTCTGCCTTTGACCGGGCCCTGTCTGAAATCTACGCCGCCAACGCGGTTAGCGCCTCGCGCGAGGAAGCCGGGCAGGGCGATAGCCTCTCCCGGCTGATCGAGGACATGCCGCAGGCTGAAGACCTGCTGGCGTCGGATTCCGAAGCGCCGGTGATCCGCCTCATCAACGGTCTTGTGGCCGATGCCATTAGGGCAGGGGCGTCCGACATCCATGTCGAGCCGTTCGAGGACCGGGTATCGGTCCGTTTCCGCCTTGATGGCGTGCTGGAAGAACGTGTCAGCCTGCCGCCGCATCTGGCGCCGACGCTCGTCTCCCGCCTGAAGGTGATGGCCCGCCTCGACATTGCCGAGCGGCGCGTGCCGCAGGATGGGCGGGTGACACTCAGCCTTGCCGGGCGGGGCGTTGATGTGCGCGTCTCCACCCTGCCATCGCGCCATGGCGAACGGGTGGTGATGCGCCTTCTGGAGAAGAATAGCGCCCTGATGGCGATTGATGCGCTTGGCATGCCGGCGGGCGTCGCTGCCGGTTATCGCCGCGCGCTGGATCAGCCCAATGGCATTATCCTCGTCACCGGCCCGACTGGGTCGGGCAAGACGACCACGCTCTATGCCGGCCTGACCGCCCTTAACGACCAGACGCGCAACATCCTAACCATCGAGGATCCGGTGGAATATGCCGTGGACGGCATCGGCCAGACGCAGGTGAACACCCGCGTCGGGATGACGTTTGCTGCCGGATTGCGCGCCATATTGCGCCAGGACCCGGACGTGGTCATGGTCGGCGAGATACGCGATGGCGAGACGGCCCGCATCGCCGTGCAGGCGAGCCTGACAGGCCACCTCGTCCTCTCCACCGTCCACACCAATTCGGCGGCTGCCGCGATTGCGCGCCTGCGCGATATGGGCATTGAAAGCTATCTGCTCGCCAGCACGCTAAGCGCGGTGCTGGCCCAGCGTCTTGTGCGCCGCCTCTGCCCGCACTGCCATGAGCCCTATGAGGCCAGCGAGCGCGAAAAGGCGCTGGCAGGCGTCTCCGGTCCGTTGACGCTTTATGCGCCGCGCGGGTGCGAAGCCTGCCACCATACCGGCTATGCCGGGCGGCAGGGCGTCTATGAGATCATCATGGCCGATGAGGGCCTGCGCAGCCTGATCCACGATAATGCCCGCGAGGCAGAGCTCGCCCGCCATGCCTTTGCGCGCGGGGGCGGCCTGTTCGAGGCAGGGCTGGAGCTGGCGCGCGCCGGCGCAACGACACTGGCTGAAGTGCTGCGGGTCTGCCGTGAGGAGGGCGAACGCGATGCCCGCCTTTGAATACAGCGCGCTGGACGCAAGCGGGCGCAAGACGCGCGGCGTGATTTCCGCAGCTTCCGGGGTGGCTGCCCGTGCCGAGTTGCGCCGACGCCAGCTCGCCCCGCTGAGCGTCGACCGCGCTGATGAGGCACGCCGTGCAGGCGAGAAAGCTTTCAGCCTCTCAGCGTTCAGGCGCGCGCCGTCCATGCCCGCGTCTGCGCGCCTGTTGATGACGCGCCAGCTCGCCACGCTGGTGGAGGCGGGCCTGCCGCTGGCAGAAGCCTTGCAGGTGGTATCCGCCCAGACCGGGCATCTGGCCTCGCGCCGCATATTGATTGCCCTGCGCGAGCGCGTGCTGGAGGGGGAGCGCCTGTCGGCGGCGATGGCAGGCTTTCCGGCGAGCTTCCCGCCCGTCTACCGCGCCATGGTGGCCGCTGGCGAAAGTTCCGGCGCGCTTGGGCAGGTGCTCGACCGGCTGGTCACGCATCTGGAAAAGTCTGCCGCCCTGTCGCGCAAGGTGATGACGGCCCTCATCTATCCGTGTGCGCTCGCGGTTACGGCATGCGCGGTGATCTGTGTGCTGATGGTCGCCATCGTGCCGCGCCTTGCCGCCCAGTTCGACACGATGAGCACCACGCTTCCAGCTCTCACGCGCGCCGTGATCGCCCTGTCGGAATTCCTGCAGGCCGGATGGCTGTTCCTGCTCATCGCGCTGGCGCTCGCTGTAGTGGCCGTCAGGCTGCTTCTCCGCCGTCCGGCCATTCGCGCCCGGCTGGACCGGGCAAGCCTCTCCTTGCCGCTTCTGGGCGGGTTTCTGCGCAAGCTGGAGGCAGCACGCTTCGCCCGGACCTTGAGCGTGCTTCTGGCGGCGGGAACAGTGCTGCCCGATGCTCTTCGGGCGGCCCGCAAGGCCACTACCAACACCCATATCGGCGCGGCGCTGGATGCGGTCACGGCAGAGGTGGAGACCGGCCGCACGCTCTCGTCTTCGCTGGAAAGCGCGCGCTTTCTGCCCGCCCTGACCCTGCACATGATCGCTGCCGGAGAGCGTTCCGCCGCCCTGGAAACCATGTTGCCGCGCGCCGCCGACCAGCTGGAAGGCGAGCTGGAAGCGGCGAGCTCCACCGCGCTCAGCCTGCTTGAGCCTGCCATCATCATCGTCATGGGCGCGATCGTCGCACTGATCGTGCTCTCCATTCTCCTGCCCATCCTCCAGCTCAACACGCTGGCGCTCAACTGATCCTGAAGGAGGTCCGACATGCGCTTGCCGACACGCTCAAAAGATACCGAAGCCGGCTTCACGCTGGTCGAGATCATGGTTGTGGTCGTGATTATCGGCCTGCTGGCGACGGTGGTGGTGCTGAACGTGCTGCCGAGCCAGGACCGCGCCCGCATGGAGAAGGCGCGTGCAGATATTGGCCGCATCGAGCAGGCGATCGAGATGTTCCGCCTCGACATGGGCCGTTATCCCACAACCGATGAAGGTCTGGAGGTGCTGGTGACCGCGCCCGCCGATCCGCGCCTTGCCGCGCGCTTTCCCGAAGGCGGCTATATCAACCGCCTGCCTGAAGACCCGTGGGGCGGGCAGTACCAGTACATGTCGCCCGGCGAACATGGCCGGTTTGATGTCTGGTCGCTGGGCGCCGATGCCCGGCCCGGCGGGGAAGGCAATAACGCCGATATCGGCAACTGGACGTCGCGATGAGCACAGCCCGCCGGCAGCGCCATGAAAGCGGATTTTCGCTTGTCGAGGTGATGGTGGTCATCGCGGTGATCGCGCTTGTCTCGGTGGTGGCGGTGACGCAGATCACGCCGCCGCGCAGCGCCGCTGAAACGGAGGCGGGGCAGCTCGCCCTGCGCCTTGAAATGGCGCGCCGGCACGTGCTGGCGACGGGTAGCCTGATCGGTGTGTCGGTGGACGCCGATGGCGGGGGCTATGCCTTCATGGACCTGCATCGCGAGGGCTGGCGGGTGCGCCACGGTGACCGCACGCTTGGCCCGGTACGGCTCGCAGAGGGCGTCCGGCTTACCCTGGCAGGCGGGCAGAGCGCTAATGCTGCGACAGGCGATGCCTTGCCGGTTCCCGATTTCTGGTTCGATCCGCTGGGCAGCGAGCCGCCCGTAGTACTCGAACTCAGAGGCGCAGGCCGGGATTATCGCCTGACCGTCTCTGCCTTGCGCCCGGTGGAGGTGAGCGATGCGCGCTGATGCAGGTTTTTCGCTTGTGGAAATGCTCGCTGCCCTGGTCGTGCTGGCGATAGCCGGGCTCGCTTTGGTGCAGGCTCTCACCCAGTCGGCGCGCGCGGCGACGCTTGCCGAGGACCGCGCACTGTCAGCTTTGGCAGCAGAGAATGTGATGGCCGGCTGGCGGCTGGAGCGGGCCGGGCCGCCGCGCGATGCCTCCGGCCAGTACGCGTTTGCCGGGCGCGATTATGAATGGCGCATCGAGATTGCCCCGACGCCCGAAGCCGGGCTGGTTGCGGTCAACTTCGAGGTCTCGCCCGCAGGCCGTTTCACCCGCGCGCCGGGCTTCACGCTGACCCATTTCGAGCGGGCAGAGCGATGACACGCGACGCCGGTTTCACGCTTGTCGAGGTCATGGTGGCCTTAAGCGTATTCGCGCTGATCGGTACGATGTCGACAGGACTTCTCGTTACCACAATCGATGCTCGCGAGCGGCAGGAAGCAGCGATTGAACGCCTGTCGGAGCTGCAGCAGGTCCGCGCGCTGTGGCGCGATGAGGCGGCCCACATGCTGATGCGCCCGCACCGCACGGAAGAGGGCGGCTATAGCGGCGCGGCGCTCTCCGGCCCGTCCGGCAGCGTTTTCGCGTTTGATGGCGACCAGGGTCATCTGGCGGCCTTCACCCGGCGCGGCAGGGCCAATCCGGGCGAGGCGGCAGACCGCTCCAGCCTGGTGCGCGTCATCTGGCGCATTGAGGACGGCGCGCTGCTGCGCGAGATATGGC
Source organism: Glycocaulis abyssi (assembly GCF_041429775.1). Classification (NCBI taxonomy): domain Bacteria; kingdom Pseudomonadati; phylum Pseudomonadota; class Alphaproteobacteria; order Maricaulales; family Maricaulaceae; genus Glycocaulis; species Glycocaulis abyssi. Next base: position 155,636 of record NZ_CP163421.1, read on the forward strand.
TGTCTGCCGATATGCCCCCCGCCTCGCGTCCGCAGACCATGGTACTGGCCGAGGGGCTTGAGGACGTTTCCGTCAGCTTCCGCTATGGCCGCAACTGGCTGGACGCGCCCGTGCGCCCAGGACCTTCCGGCGAAGCGCCGATGCCCGACGCCCTCCGGCTGATCTATATCGACGCGCTCGGCCGCGAGATCGAACATATCGCGCTGACCGTCGCCGCAGGAGCCGCCTCATGACCGCACGGCGCGAGGAGAATGAACGCGGTGCGGCGCTTATCACGGCGCTGATGGTGGTCGCCTTCATGGCGGCGGTCAGCGTGTCGCTGGTGGAGATGATGCGCGGCCATCTGCAGCGCACGGGCGCGATTGAAGACCGTCTGCAGGCCGCGGCCTATCTCGACGGAGCGGTGAGTTATGGCGAGCTGTTGATCGCGCGTTTTGCCGGTGATGCAGACCAGCGTTTCACCCCGGCAGGGCCGTGGGACGGGGAAACCCGCCTCTTCCCGCTCGATAATGGCGAGATGGCCGCCCGCGTGCGCGACCGCAATAACTGCCTGAATATCAATGCGCTGCACACACAAGGCGGCGATGGTGAGGCGGACCGGCTGGCGGCCGCCCGCATGCGCGCGCTTCTAGCGGCGCTGGGCGTGCCGCCCGGCGATATCGAAAGCCTGATCGCGCAGGCCGCTGACTGGATTGATGTTGACCGCACGCCCCGCCCCGGCGGCGCCGAGGACGACACCTATCTGGCGCGATCCGAGCCGTTGCGCGCCGCCAATCAGCCCTTTGCCGAACTGGCCGAGCTGCGCCTGCTGCCGATGATGAACCGCGCGCTCTACATGCGGATTGCCCCGTATCTGTGCGCCCTGCCGACGTCCACTCAGCCGACGCTGAACGTCAATACGCTGCGCCGGGAGGAGGCTGTGCTCATCACCGCGATCACCGAAGGCACAGTGAGTATTCAGGCTGCCGAGCAGGCCCTGTTCCGCAGGCCGACAACCGGATTTGAAAGCCTTGACGCGTTCTGGGCAGACCCCGCCTTCGCGCCGTTGAGCGCGGAGGAACGCCCGGCAAGCGCGGTGGCGCTGCGCTCGGAATGGTTTGAGTTGCAGGTGGAGGTGCGGCTGGGCGAAGCGCGCCTGTCGCGCATCCAGACCGTGCGCATGGACCGGGCCGGGCGGTTTTCGCGCCTGACGCCCGTGCAGGGAGCGGTTCTGTGAGCGCGCGCCTCATCATAAGCCTGCCCGCCGAGGCAGACGGCGCGATCCGCTGGGCGCTATGCAGCGCCTTTGGCGATGTGCTGGCCTCCGGCGAGGGGCTGGAGACGTTCAGCTTGCCCGCAGGTGTGACCGTCTCAGCCACAGTCGCGATCATTCCGGCGGGCCATGTCCATGTGCGCCGCCTTGTGATGCCTGCGCGCAGTGACAATGCCGCCCGGCAGGCCGCGCCCTTCGCGCTTGAGGAATATCTCGCCAGCCCGCTGGACACACAGCGCATCACCTGCGGCGCGGCGGATGACACGGGCGCACGCTGGGTCGCCGCGCTCGATACAAGTCTCGCCGAGCGCTGGCAGAACGCTCTGGAGGCGCTGGCCATCCGCCCGGTCTTTGCGATCAGCGAAGCCTTGCTGCTTGATCCGGCGGTGGGCGAACTTGCGCTCGCGGTGCATGGAGCCAGCCTGCTCTGGCGCTATCGGGCGGGCGCTGAAGACGCAGCGGGCAGCATCCCCGAAGCGCTGGCAGACATGGTGGTCCCGGCGCTGATCGCCAGCCATCAGCCTGCGCGCATCACGCTGGCGGGCGGGGAGAGCGCTGAACGTCTTGAGCTGGGGCAAACCTCCCTCCATCGTTCCGGACCGCTGGATATCGTACAGGCGGCGGCCAGTCTCGATATGGCGCAATTGCAGCTCATGCCGGCCCTCTTTGGCGCGCGCCTTGCCGCCTCGCTGGACTGGTCTTCCCTGCTGAAACCCTGGCGGCGTGTGGCTGTGCTGGCCGTTGCTGCGGGCGCGCTGGCGCTGGCCGGTGTGACCACCGAGGCCGCCTGGCTGTCGCGGCAGGCTGAACTCTATCAGACGGCTTCAATGGAGCTGTTTGCCGGGGCCTTCCCTGACACCCGCCGCATCGTCAATCCGCGCGCCCAGCTGGCCCGGCGCCTGCGTGAGCTGGAGGCCATGGATGCTGGCGGCGCTGGCTTCCTGCCTCTGGCGGGCGCACTGGCCGAAGCAACGCAAGACCTGCCCGGCATCCAGATCGTGGCCGTACGGTTTGAGGCCGGGCAGGCAGCCCTCTCGGTGTCCGCCCGGTATGGCAGCTTCGACGATTTCGAGGCACTGCGCGGTGCCGGTGAGACGGCAGGTCTGGACATTGCCGATGCCGGAGCGCGTCAGAGCGCGGACGGGGTCAGTGGTGAGTTTGTCGTGAGGTGGCGCGAATGAACGAAGCACTTCAATCGCGCTGGCAACGCCTGAGCGTGCGCGAGCAGGGCCTCCTCATTATTGCCGCGGCGCTGGTGACGGCCTGTCTTGTCTGGCTTGCCGCGTTTCAGCCGGTTCTGAACTGGCGTGACAGCGCCCGCGCTGCCTATACCGCCGCGGCTGATGACTACCGGCAGATTGGCGCTGGCGCCGCCCGCCTCGCCGCACTGACAGCTTCCGGCGAAGACACGGCTTTGGAACGTGAACCGGTGCGCAGCGTGGTGGCCGGTTCTGCCAGCCGTGCCGGGATAGTGCTGTCGCGTGTGCTGCCCGACGACGCCGGCCGGTTGAATGTCTGGATTGACGGTGTGGATGGCCCGCGCCTGATGGGCTGGCTGGAAACCCTGTCACGCGATCATGGCGTGATTGTCGTGCGCGCTGGCATTGAGCAGGCCGGTCAGGGCGCGCAAGTGCGCGCCCAGCTGCTCCTGGCGAGGAGCGGAGCATGAGACGCGCTATCGTGCTGGTCATCGCCGGTCTCACCGCATTTTCTGCAGCGGCCGTCGCCCTGATGCCTGCCAGCGTTTTTCACGCGCTGTTTCTCCAGCCTCGCGGCGTTCAGGCGGCACAGATAACCGGCACGATCTGGAGCGGGCAATGGCACGCGGTGCAGGTTCGCTCCGTGCGTCTGGCACATGTGGACGGCGCACTGGACGCCTTTTCATTGTTGCAGGGCCGCCCCGCCCTGCAGGTGGAGATTTCAGATCCGCGCGCGCGGGGCGAGGGACGCGTTATACTGGGCAATGGCAGCGTGGAGCTGCACGGCGTATCCGGGCGCATTCTGCCTGCTGACCTTGTCCCCCTAACCGGGCCTGGCCGGGCGGCGCTTGGTGAACCCTTGATGTTCTCCGACGTCCAGGCCCGGTTTGGTGCGCGTGGCTGTGAAACCGCGTCCGGCGCGATCCGCTTTGGCGGGCTCATGGCCCTAGATACCGGCGGCGCTGCCAGCCTGCCGGTTCTGAATGGTCAGCTGGAGTGTGCGGGTAGCCTGCCCGCCATACGGTTTGCGGGCGAAACGGCGGATGTCCGCATTGACGGCCATGTCCGGTTCGGACCGGAGACGGCGAGCTGGTCGCTGGCCGCGACACCCCGGACCGGCACGATAGCAATGGTCTTGCGCTCCATCGGATTTGATGGCAGCGGTGACGTCTTGCGCAGCGAAGGCCAGACTGGCTGGGATGTGCGCTGACCTGCTGCCAACGGCCCGTCAATCCACAATCCAGCCTGTGCGAAGACAAGCGAGCTGCCCCCATGACCGACAACACCCGCCTCGAAGCGCTGGAAATCCATATCGCCCAGCAGCAGCGCATGATCGATGAACTCTCTGAGGCTCTGGCCCTGCAACAGAAAGATATCGAGCGGCTCAAAGCCCAGCTCCACCGCTCTGATGACCGCATTGCGGAGCTGGAGGCCGGCCTGCCGGCCGCCGCGCCTGAAAAGCCGCCGCATTACTGAACGTCCTGCACGGGCTGACGCCGCAGCGGAACCGCGCGCCGTCTTGCGCGCTTAGTTCATACGTGTCCGCTGTTCGGTTCCGTCATGTTCGTGCGCATCCTTGCCGGCCTTGTGGCCCTTGTCTTCGCGGCGTGCCTCGCCCTGGTTCTTGTGATCCAGCTGGCGGGGTGGGATTGGCTGCGCGGTCCGGTTGAGAGGCGGGTGTCCGAAGCGCTCGACCGGCAGGTGACGATAGCGGAGCCGCTGGCGGTGCGGTGGCGGTGGAATTTCGTGCCGCGTGTCCGCTTTGAAGGCGTCACCATTTCCGATGAGGACTGGACCGGCGATGAGCACTTCATCACGCTGGAGCGCGCGGTAGCGGACGTCGCCCTGCTCGACCTCCTGCGCGGGCGGGTGAATTTGCGTGAAGCGTGGATCAGAGGCATGGAGCTGCGCCTCAGCGTGGACGATGAGGGCCGCAATAACTGGGGTCTTGGCCGCGAGGACGGGCAGGGCCGGGTGCCGATCGTTGGCGGGCTGCATCTGGTCGACAGCCAGGTGATTTACCGCAACGCGGCGCGCGAGGTGTCCTTCACCGCTGATCTGGACACGGTAGTTGCCGAGGATGAAGGCGGCGCAGACCGCACCGCCATCTCCGGGGAGGGTGAAATGCGCGGACGCCCCTTGACCTTCACCGGCGAAGGCGACGGCGTGATGCGCCTGCGCGATCCTGATCAAAGCTTTGCGTTCCGCCTCGACATCGAGGGCGGCGAGACGCGTTTCGTGTTTGACGGGCAGCTGGGCCCGCGTGGCAGTTTCCGCGAGATCGCAGGCGCGCTGGCGCTGCAGGGTGAAAATCTGCGCGAAGTGTATGATTTCACCGGTATTCCGGTTCCCGATACGCCGCCCTACGATCTGACGCTTGATCTGGCGCGCGTGGACGATGTCTGGCAGGCGCGCAATATCGAGGGCGTAGTGGGCGATAGCGATCTCTCTGGCCAGCTTGATTACGATACCGGCCGGGAGCGGCCCTTTGTGGATGCCGAACTGACTTCGGATGCACTCGATTTCAACGATATCGGCATGCTGATCGGCGCACCGGCCATCGACCCGGACGATATGAGCGAGAGCCAGCTGGCGCGCGCGCAGGCGCGAGCCCTGCGCGAAGAGGGCCGCATCTTCCCGCGCGCCCCGCTGGATGTGGAGCGGATTTCAGGCGTGGACGGGCGGCTGGTCTTCGAGGGGCGCGAGGTGACCGGCGCCGGTCGGGCCCTCACGGAAGTTTCCACCACCATCACGCTGGATGACCGTGTGCTGCTCTTTGAGCCGCTGGAGTTCGGTTTCCGGGGCGGGCGGCTGGAATCGCGGGTGGAAATCAACGCGCGCGGTGAGGACACCATCACCTCGGCTGATGGCACGTTCTCGGGCATCCGCCTGGAAGACTTCATCCCCAATGAGCGTATCGCGGGTACGTTTTCGGGCGAGATCAGCCTCGTCGGGACGGGTGACAGCATTCGCCGCGCCATGGCCAGCTCGAACGGCCGCATCCGCGCGCTGGTCGATGAAGGTGGCATCTCGCGGCGGACGCTGGAACTGATCGGGCTCGATCTGCTCAACTACATCTTTGCCAATGATGAAACGGTCGCCACCTCGTGCGGGGTGGCCGACATCGCGGTGACAGATGGCACAGGCCGGGCCGAAACGCTGTTGATCGTCACGCCAGACAGCCAGATCCATGGCGAGGGCGCGTTCGACTTCCGCCGCGAGCGTTTTGACCTGCAGGTGCAGGCCCGCGATACCAGCCCGAATATCGGCTCGCTGGGTGGGCCGATCAATATCACCGGCAGGTTCCGTGATCCGCAGATTTCCCCAGCAGAGGAAACCTTTGTCCGCGGCGCGGCTGCGGTCGCGCTAGGCGTGTTTCTAACCCCGCTTGCAGGGCTTTTGGGCACGGTCCAGCTCGATACTGTCGATGGCGGGGTGTGCGAGCGCCTGCTGGATCAGGCGGATGCGCCGGAGGGTGAGTGAGGGGCGCCGCCCGTCACAAATCTGAGGCTTGCGGGGGTTTGGGGCTGCGCTAGGCTGAAGCGCTCTGACCATTTCTCTGGAGATTCCGCTTGAGCACCGCGACCGCCAGCAGCCCGCCTGCTGATGTGAACTACACGTTTTCCGACGCCGAGCTGGCGGCCCTCATGCCCTATGGCGAGGCACGCTGGCACGAGGAAGGCGAGGTGCTGGTGGCTGAGGGCGAGCGGGGCGGCGATTGCCTCATCACCCTGTCGGGCGAGACGCATATCTTCATCGACGACATGGACGGCCCGGTGCGGCTCGGCTGGATGGAGCGCGGTCAGTTCTCCGGCGATATCGGCGTGCTGACGGGGCAGGCGGCGCTGGCGCGCACCATCATGGGCAAGGCGGGCGAGGTGCTGCACATTCCCTTCGCCGCCTTCCAGCGCCTGCTGGTGGAAAACTCCGCCCTGTCCGATGTGTTCGTGCGTACGCTCTCGGCGCGCCGGGCCTTTGCGCTGGCACGTGAAGGCTATTCGGTGATCGTGATCGGCTCCGCGCTTGACCGGACGGTCTTTGCCTTGCGTGATTTTCTTACCCGCCACGGCCTGCCGCATGCCTGGCTGGACCCGGACAGCAATCCGCTCGCCGGGCCGATCATGGAGGCCAAAGGGCTCGCCCGTGATGACCTGCCTGCCGTGGTACTGAGCGCATCGCGGGTGATGACCCAGCCGACGGTCGGCGCGCTGGCTGAATATTTCGGCTCGGACCTTCTGCCTGATGGCGCAGCGGCGGATGTCATTGTGGTCGGTGCCGGGCCTGCAGGGCTGGCAACTGCGGTGTATGCGGCGTCCGAAGGGCTAACCGTGGTGACATTGGACGCCGAGGCGCCGGGAGGGCAGGCGGGCTCCAGCTCCAAGATCGAGAATTATCTCGGCTTTCCCATGGGCGTGTCGGGCCGGGAACTGGCAGACCGCGCCGCCATTCAGGCGCAGAAATTCGGCGTACGCCTTGCTGCGCCGGTAAAGGCATGTGAGCTGGAGCGGCTGGAGAGCGGTTGCTACTGCCTCAGCACGCTCGATGGCCGCAAGCTGGAGGCGCGCGCGGTGGTGATCGCCTCCGGCGCGCAATATCAGCGCCTGCCGGTGGAAGACGCGGAGAGCTATGAGGGCGGGGGGCTCTATTACGGAGCCTCGCCGCTGGAGGCACAATTGTGCGCCGGGGCGGATGTGGTGATTGTCGGGGCGGGCAATTCGGCAGGCCAAGGCGCGGTCTTCCTCGCCCGCACCGCGCGCCACGTCCATGTGATGTACCGGCGCGCCGATATCCGCGACACGATGAGCGAATATCTCGTCCGCCGCCTTGAGGAGCAGCCCAATATAACCCTGCATCCGCAGACGGAAATCTCCGGTCTTGCCGGTGTCGGCGAGGGCGATGACCGGCGGCTGCGGGCGCTGAAAGTCAGAACCCCGAAAGGCGAGGCCGAGATCGAGGCGGGCTTCGTGTTTCTGTTCATTGGCGCAGCGCCCTTTACAGACTGGCTGCCAGCCGGACTGGCCCGTGACGCAAAAGGCTTTGTGAAGACAGGCTCCCAGATCGAGCCGCGTGAGCTGGTGCGCGGTGGCTGGGCGCTCGACCGGATGCCATCAGCCTACGAGACCAGCCTTGAGCGGGTCTATGCGGTGGGCGATGTGCGCTCGGCCTCGGTGAAACGCGTGGCCAGCGCGGTCGGTGAGGGCTCGGTGGTAGTCAGCGCCATCCACGCCGCGCTCGCCGGGTTTGGAAAGCCCGGATAGCCCGGCTGCGGTCAAATGCGGGGACGTGTCCGGTATGCAATGATTGCTGGCGCTGGCCGGGCGGCTGGGCGATTGCCTTTATGGCGCACTCGCCGCTAGATAGCCGGGTTGGGCGCTTAAACTTTCGGACGGCTGATGAATCTCGATTCCTGGAAGTCCCAGATGCGCAAGGGCGCGGCGGAGTTTGCCGTATTGTCCGCTCTGCGTGATGGCGAACTTTATGGCGTTGAACTGGTGGCGCGCCTTACCGGCGCGGACAGTGTCGGTCTGTCGGAGGGCACGGTTTATCCGCTATTGCGCAGGCTGCAATCGGACGGGCGTCTGAGCGCACGATGGGAAGTCAATGACAATGCGCCCCCGCGCAAATATTATTCACTCACCAAAACGGGCCGGGAAGCCGTCGAGGGTATGGCCGCGTTCTGGAGCGAATTCGAAGCGCAACTCAATCTGATTGTGAGGGCATGATGGCCAAGCTGGAGCACGAGATTTCCGCCTATACCGGCGCGCTGCACGCCGCACTCAGGGCGCTGCCCCATGCGGAGCGTGCCGATATCGTTCAGGAAGCGCGCACTCATCTGGAAGCCAGCGCCCAGGCGGGGCGGCTTGCGGTGACGCTGGCGGCGTTCGGTCCGCCGGATGCCTATGCCCGTCAGTTCCTCGACGGTCAGGGCATGCACGCGGTGGCTGACGAGCGCGACATCTGGACGGCCGCGGGCAATGTTCTGGGCAGCATGTTCATGGCTTTGCTGGCCGTGATGTTCGTGACGGTGGCGGTGATCGACATGCTGGTGCCGGCCTTTGGCATATGGGTCAATCCCGCGTCCGGTGCGGTCTATTTCGGACATGCCGGCATGACAACGCGTGCGCAGGAGCTGGCAGGCGTATGGCTGCCTGTGGGCGCGCTGCTGGCCGCGAGCGCGACAGCGCTGCTCAGCTATGCGTCGGCGCGCGCAGCGTGGCGCGAAGTGCGCCGTTACCTGAAAGCCTCAGCCGCGCCATTACCTGTCAGCGGCCAGCGATAATCCTGTGACCGGCGGGCGCCATTTGCCCTAAGGTTGAGCGGGCATGATTCACGTCGCAGGGAGCGGGTAGATGGAATTCCTGATTGTGGGGCTGGCACTCTTTCTGGGGGTTCATTCTGTCCGCCTTGTCGGGTTGCGCAGCCCGATGATCGCAGTCCTGGGGCAGGGCGCGTACTCGATTGTCTATTCGCTTGTCAGCGCCATCGGTCTTGCACTCATCGTGTACGGGCACATTCTTGCTCACCCGTCTGCAGCTGTGTGGGCCCCGCCTGAATGGACCCGCACGCTGGCCCTGGTGCTGGTGCCGCTCAGCATTGTCCTGATCGTGTCGGCCTATGTGCCGGGCCATATCCGCTCGACCGTGCGTCACCCCATGACGCTGGGTGTGCTGCTGTGGGCTGGCGCGCATCTGGTGGCCAATGGCGAGATCGCAAGCTTCATCCTGTTTGGCAGTTTTGCCGCGTGGGCGCTGCTCACCTTGATTGGTGCCTATGTGCGCGGCGGCAGCTTTGCCAGCGAAGGCAAATGGTCTGCCGATATCGTGGCGATCATTATCGGCCTTGTGGCTGCCGGGCTGCTGGCCTGGTTCCATATGCAATTGTTCGGCGTTGCCGTTGTCGAATTTGCATCCGATCCGTACGCATCCGGCATCTAGTCTTCATGGGTGACCGGCAGGCGGGCGCCCGACAGGAGACAGTATTCATGGAAGATGCCATCGCATCAGTCGGCTTTTTTCTCGCGGCGGTCGCCATCGTGATGATCGTTGTCGTTGCCGGTGTGGTGAACCGGTTCAACATGCACGAGACGGTGCGCGAGGCCCTGCGTCAGGGAAAGACGCTGGACGCCGAAGCCATCAAGGCGCTGGGTGCGCCCCGGCGCAAGTCTGGCAATAATGATCTCAAGGCCGGGCTGATCCTGCTCGCTGTGGCGGCAGGTCTGGTAGCGCTTGGTGCGCTCGTGGGAACGGCCCTCCCGGATGAACCGGATGTACCCCCGATGATGAACATGATGGCTGGCGTCGCCGCAATTCCGGCCTTTATCGGCCTGGTTCTGACCGGGTTTGGGGTGGTCAGTGCCCTGCGCCCGCCCAAGCAGGAAGACTGAGCGCACGCGCGGCTCAGGGGGCGCTGATGGCGCAGAGCGACGACGTGCTGGTAAGCCAGGTTCTGGCGACGGGTGACAGGCGCGCATTCAGTGCGCTTGTCGACCGTCATCAGCGCCTTGTACGCGGGCTTCTGGCCCGTCTGACCGGCAACAGGGCGGATGCCGACGACCTTGCGCAGGATACATTCGTGCAGGCATGGCAGCGCATTGCCACCTATCGCGGCGAGGGCAGCTTCAAGGCGTGGCTGTGCCAGATCGCCTATAGCCGTTTCCTGATGAGTGCGCGCAAGGCGAGGTCGCGCGGGCGGCTGATGGAGGGACTGCGCGCTGATCCACCCCTGCTGGACGAGGCGGCCGCGCAGCCGGGGCTCGCGCGCGATCTCGACCGGGCTCTGGTGGTGCTGGGGGATGAGGAGCGCGCCTGCATTGTGCTATGTTTTGCCTCCGGCCTCAGCCATGGTGAAACAGCTGAGGTGACGGGGTTGCCGCTGGGTACGGTGAAGTCTCACATCACCCGTGGACGGGCGAAACTGAAGACCTGGTTTGACCGGCAGGAGAGTTTGGCATGAGCGGACATGATGATGGATTTGATGCCCGCCTGACGGGTCTGTTCGAGGAGGCCGCCCCGCCCGCCGACCACGCGTTTACCAGCCGGGTGACGGGCGCCGTAGACCGTCTTGCATTCCTCCGTCCGCTCTTGCTGGTGATCGCTGCGCTTCTGGGCGTGGCCCTTGCCAGCTGGCAGTTTGGCGATCTGGCCGGTGTTCTTGGCACGGCGCTGTTCAGCATTGGCAGCGCAGCAGCCAATGCCGCCGGCCTGCAGGCCATCGCGATGGCGATTGCGGCGCTCGGGCTGAGTGCGCTGACCCTGATCGCCTTCAGGCATGGCGGGGCTGATCTGTGAGTTGCGCGATTTGTGCAATTGCGAACTTGGGCTAGCGTGCCGCCGTCTGCCAGGCACGGAGTAGCTCATGTCCGCACAAAGCCCCGCCCCCGCAAAGCGCATCGGCGTTCCGGATATCCGCGCGCGCAAGGGCGGCGAACCGCTGGTCTGTCTGACGGCTTATGATGCACCGACGGCGCGCCTTCTCGACCCGCATTGTGATCTTTTGCTGGTGGGCAACTCGGTGGGCATGGTTGTGCACGGGCTGCCTAACACGATCCCGGTGACGCTGGAGATGATGATCCTGCACGGCCAGGCGGTGATGCGCGGCGCCAGCCGGTCGATGGTCGTCGTCGACATGCCGTTTGGCAGCTATGAAGCCTCTCCGGAGCAGGCATTCTCCAATGCTGCGCGTATCCTGCGCGAAACCGGCGCGCAGGCGGTGAAGCTGGAGAGCGGTGTCTATATCGCCGACACCATCCGCTATCTTGCCGAGCGCGGTGTGCCGGTGATGGCCCATGTCGGCCTGCGCCCGCAGGCGGCCCTTGCCGAGGGCGGCTTCAAGGCCAAGGGGCGCAATGATGACGAGCGCGCCCGCGTGATAAGCGAGGCGCAGGCTGCTGATGCGGCTGGGGCGTTTGCGATCGTCATCGAAGGCGTTGCCGAAGACCTTGCCGCGGAGATTACAGGCGCGGTGGCTGCGCCCACTATCGGTATCGGCGCGTCGGCGAGCTGTGACGGGCAGATTCTCGTCACGCCGGACATGCTCGGCCTGTTCGACTGGACACCGCGCTTCGTCAAGCGCTACGCCGATCTGAAAGCGCTGACGGAGGGGGCCGTCAGGGCCTATGCCGACGATGTGCGCGCCCGGCGATTCCCCGGACCGGATCAGGTCTACCGCATTACACGCGCGTAACGCGGCTCGCGCGTATTGCGGCGGCCCTGCAGGGCCGCTAGGGTCCGCCGGACATTGAACTGGCATGAATTGCGAGGCGGACCTTGGTCGACGTTTTCGACGAAGTTGAAGAAGAACTGCGCAAAGAGCGCTATATGCAGATGCTGCGCAGCTGGGGCCCGTGGGTGCTCGGCGCGGCCGTCACGGTCATTGCGGGTGTGGCGGGCTATCAGGGCTGGCGTGCCTGGCAGGAAAACCAGAGCGCGCAAGCCTCTGCGCAGTTTGCCGATGCGCGCGCCCTGCACGAGGCCGGCCAGACGGACGCGGCTCTCGAAGCCTATGCCTTGCTGGCCAGCGAAGGCCCGCGCGGCTATGCAACCCTGTCGCTGCTTCACCAGGCTGCCCTTGCGAGCGAGGCGGGCGACAATGCCGAAGCGGCGCGCCTCTATGAGGAGGCTGGCCAGCGTTCGCCGGTCGCCCTCATCCGCGATCTCGCCCGCTATCAGTCTGCGGTAGCTGGTTTTGATACGCTCTCCAGCGATGATCTCGCGCTCCGGCTTGACCCGCTGGTGTCCGGCGGCGGCGGCTTTGCCCTGTTATCCCGCGAGTTGATTGGCGCGGCGGCCTTGCGCGACGAACGGTGGAGCGAAGCGCGCCGTCACTATGAATTTGTGCAATTGTCGATAGATGCATCGGAAGCCATGCGTTCGCGGGCGCGTGACGCTCTGGCCGTGATTATGCGTGAAGCACCCGAGGAGGTGCCGGCTGACGCTGCGGCCGATGAATTGCCGGATCTTGCCGATACCAATGCTGCGCCCGGTCCGGCAGAGACTGCCGCTGAGGAAGAGGATACTGTCGAATGACTTCTGCCCTTCGTATTGCCATGCTGGCAGCTCTGGCGAGCAGTTTCCTACTGGCCGGATGCAATGCCGGTGAGCAGATTTCCCGGCTCAATCCTTTCTCTGGCGGAGACCGCGAAGACCCTAATGCGCCGCCGCGCGATCAGCGCGTGCCGGTTCTGGGCGTGGGTGAAAGTCTGGAGATCAGTGGCGGTACGCGCGTCACCCTGCCGTCCGCCTATGTCAATGACCGCTGGCCCCAACCGGACGGGTTCCCGACCCACGCCATGCAGCACACGCAGGCGCGCGGCAGCCTGGAACGCATCTGGCGTGCCGATATCGGTGCGGGCTCCAACCGCGACCGCCGCATCAATGCGCGCCCGGTTGTGCTCGACGGGACCGTTTACACGGTCGACGGGGATGGCCGTGTGACGGCGACCAACGCCGAGACGGGCGCACGCCGGTGGCAGGTGCGCCTGACACCACGCGAGGAAGCCCAGGGTGGCGGCGTTTCGCTGCCCATCCCCTTCATTGGCCGCGAGGGCGGAGGCTCGGACCGGTATGCGTTCGGTGGCGGCATCGCTGTCGATGGCGGACGTGTCTATGTGCATACGGGGCGGCGCTTCATGGCGGCCCTCAACGCGTCCAATGGCGAGGAAGTCTGGCGCGAGACGGTGCTGACGCCGCTGATCGCGGCGCCAACAGTCGCCGATGGCCGCGTCTATTCGATCACCCACGAGAACGAGCTGATCGCGTTTGACGCCTCTTCGGGCAATATCCAGTGGACGCATGGTGCGATTGCGGATTCTGCACGGCTGCTCACAGCCCCCAGCGTGGCCGTACAGGGCGATGTTGTGGTGGCCCCGTTCAGCTCTGGCGAGCTGATCGCGCTGCGCGCACAAAACGGAACGGTTCTGTGGAGCGACTCGCTCACGCGTGCCGGCGGCCTGACGCCGATGTCCTCGATCAACGACATTGCCGGATCGCCGGTGATTGGCGGAGGCGAGGTTTATGCGCTGAGCCATTCGGGCGTCATGGCGTCGTTTGACATGCGCACCGGGGAACGCAACTGGACCCAGCCTGCCAGCGCGCTGCATGCCCCATGGCTTGTGGGCAATTATCTGTTTGTGGTGACGAGTGATGCCCAGGTGGTGGCGTTTGAACGCCAGACCGGGGATGTCGCCTGGATCACACAGCTGGAAGCTTTCCGCAATGAGCGCCGCCGCCGTGACCGTATTGCGTGGGCAGGCCCTGTACTCGCTGGCAACCGGCTGCTTGCGGCGTCATCGCGCGGCGATCTGGTCATCATCAACCCGGCTGATGGCACGATTCAGGAGCGCCGCAGTCTCGGCGATCCGGTGTTCATCGCCCCGGTCATCGCCAATGAGACGGTGTATATCGTGACCGATAATGGCCGCCTGATCGCGCTGCGATAGAGAAAGGTACGGGAGCCTCTCCCATGTCTCCCGAACGTATAGCCAGCCTTGCCATTGTCGGCAGACCCAATGTCGGCAAGTCGACCCTGTTCAACCGTCTGGCGGGCAAGCCGCTGGCCATGGTTGACGACCGGCCTGGCGTCACGCGTGACCGGCGCGAGGCGCGCGGGCGGCTGGGCGATCTCGATCTGCGTCTTGTCGACACGGCCGGCTATGAGGACAAGGAAACCGGCATCGAAGTGCGCATGCGCCAGCAGACCGAGATTGCGCTGGCCGAAGCCGATGTCTGCCTGTTCCTGATCGATGGGCGTGAGGGCGTTACTGCGCTCGACCAGCGCTTTGGCGAGCTTCTGCGCCGTGCCTCCAAGCCTGTGATCCTTCTGGTCAACAAGGCAGAAGGCAAGCAGGGCGATGAGGGCATTCTGGAAGCCTGGAATCTGGGTCTGGGCGAGCCCATCCCTATCTCGGCGGCCCACGGCGAGGGAATGGGTGATCTCTATCAGGCCATCCGCGCCGCGCTTGGCGAGGCGGGGATTGATGACGGGCCGACGCCCGATGCCGATGAGGAGGAAGGCGCGCCCTTGCGCATCGCCGTGGCCGGCCGGCCCAATGTCGGCAAATCCACCCTCATCAACGCGCTGATCGGTCAGGAGCGCCTGATTACCGGGCCGGAAGCGGGCCTGACGCGTGATGCCATTGCCGTGGACTGGCTGTGGGACGGCCAGCGCGTGCGCCTGCATGACACGGCGGGCCTTCGAAAGCGCGGCAAGGTGGATGACAGGCTGGAGCGTATGAGCGCGGCCGATACGCTGCGCGCCATCAAGTTTGCCGAAATCGTGCTTTTGCTGGTCGACGCCGAACATCCGCTCGAAAAGCAGGATCTCACCATTGCCGACCGCGTGGAAAGCGAGGGGCGTGGCCTGATCGTTCTTGTGACCAAATGGGATCTGGTCAAGGAGAAGCAGGCGAAACTTGCCGAGCTGCGCGAGGAGTTCGAGCGCATGCTGCCCCAGGTGCGCGGTGCGCCGCTCATTCCGGTGTCGGCGCTGACCGGCTTTGGCCTCGACAAGATCATGCCGGCGGTCGTCGCCCTGCACAAGAACTGGTCAGTGAAGGTGAAGACGCGCGACCTTAATGACTGGCTGGCCGAGATGGTGGCCCGCCACCCGCCACCCGCTGTCGATGGCAAGCGTATCCGCCCCAAATACATGGCCCAGACCAAGGCCCGCCCGCCCACCTTTGTGCTGATGGCTTCGCGTGCAGGAAAACTGCCCGACAGTTATAAGCGCTATCTGGTCAATGGCTTGCGCGAAGCGTTCGAATTGCCGGGCGTGCCGATCCGCCTGATCGTGAAGGCGGGCAAGAACCCGTATGCGGACAAGGGGTAGGGGATTTCTTAGTTCCGCAGCCCATCCGGGCTGCGATATTCCGCGAAAAGTCGCGGGCGGCCGTTCGGCCTTGCGGCGCTGCGCGCCGGGATCCATAACTATCTACATAACAAGTATTTGCGTTTCACCGGCGGACGCCGGTGTCCAGCCTTCTTCTGGCTCCCGGCTTTCGCCGGGAAAACGAAGAATGGGATACTGGACTCGCCTCTTCCTTTGAGGGCTGGGACCGGAAGTGGAAGAAGCCATGGCGACTCTTCAGACCAACTGTGCGAATGCGCGGGATGGACTGATCCCGATCCGGGCATAAGCCTGCGCCCTTCCCCGGCCAGCGGGGTCAAAGCCTGCGTCATATCAACACCATACGACGCCACACACCGCACTTATCCGGCGGGCCGGGTCTGGTGGTATATTCGTATATGGGACGGCAGAGCGCGGGTTTCTAACCCGCCCGCACCACTTCGCTATGGCGTGTCTCGGCCGGCGAGGATAATTCCACGATCAGCGGCGTGACGGTTTCCGGCAGCGGCACGCTTTGCGGGTCTTCGCCCGGCACCGCGCGGGTGCGCATGGCGGTGCGCATACGGCCCGGATCGAGCAGGTTTACGCGAACAGTGCTCTCTGCGAGCTCTGCGGCCCAGCTTTTCACCAGCGCTTCGAGGCCCGCCTTGGACGCGCCATAGGCGGCCCAGTAGGCGCGCGTCTTGGCACCGTCAGACGTGGTGACAAACACGGCGCGGCCAGCGTCTGATTTGCGCAGGAGCGGCTCGAATGCACGGATCAGGCGGGCCGGAGCGACGAGGTTCACCGCCAGCACTTCGTTCCAGGTCTTGGACGGTATCTGATGGGCGGGCATCAGCTTGCCGAGCGCGCCGGCATTGGCCACCAGAATGTCCAGCTTGCCCCAGCGCTCACCCACCGCTTCGGCCAGCTTTTCGATGCCGTCAGGCGTCATCAGGTCCATCGGCACCAGCGTGACCGAGCCGCCAGCCGCGCTGATTTCATCGTCGAGCGCTTCCAGCCCGCCGCGCGTGCGGGCGGTGGCGATGACATGGGCGCCGGCAGCGGCAAGGGCCTTGGCCGTGGCATAGCCAAGGCCGCGCGAGGCGCCGGTGACGAGTGCCACGCGCCCGGAGAGGGAGTTGTTTTCGGTCATGCGTCCACGAGCAGTGAAAGTTGCTGGTCCTTGGCGGAACTGGCCCGGTCGCGGTCTGCGAGCCGGGTGGGATACTCGCCGGTGAAGTAATGGTCGGCCAGTTGCGGCTGAGCGTCATTGCGCGGCGCGTCGCACACCGCCCAGTACAGGCCCTCGACAGACAGGAAGCCGAGCGAATCGCATTCCAGCAATGCCTGCATGCGTTCGGGGTCATGGCTTGCCGCCATCAGCTCCTCGCGCATCGGCATGTCGATGCCGTAAAAGTCCGGATGGGTGATGGGCGGGCAGGCCGAGCGGAAATGGACTTCGGTGGCACCGGCCTCGCGCACCATGCGCACGATTTTCTTCGAGGTCGTGCCGCGCACGATGGAATCGTCAATCAGCAGGACGCGCTTGCCTTTGAGCACCGAGGCGTTGGCGGCGTGCTTGCGCTTCACACCGAGATCGCGCTTGGCCTGTGTGGGCTGGATGAAGGTGCGGCCCACGAAGTGGGCGCGGATGATCCCCAGATCGAAGGGTTTGCCGATCTTTTCGGCATAGCCCAGCGCCGCGGCGATACCGCTATCGGGTACCGGGACGACCACATCGATATCGGCGGGTGTTTCTTCGGCCAGCCTGCGGCCCATGCGCTTGCGCGCTTCATAGACCGAGCGGCCGGCGATTACCGAGTCGGGGCGGGCAAAATAGATATATTCAAAGGCGCAGGGACGCGGCGGGCGCACCGGCGCGTAGCGCACGCTCTCAATGCCGTTATCGCTGATGATGACAGCTTCGCCCGGCTCGATCTCGCGGATCAGGCGCGCGCCGATCATGTCCAGCGCGCAGGTCTCGCTGGCGAGAATCACCGCCCCGTCCAGCTCGCCCATGACCAGCGGGCGGATGCCGAACGGGTCACGCGCACCGATCAGCTTGTCGTTGGAAATGGCCACCAGCGCGAACGCGCCTTCGACCTGTTTCAGGGCTTGAAGCAGACGGTCAGCCGATTTGGTCTTGCGGGAGCGGGCGGCCAGCTGCAGCACGACTTCGGTGTCGGAGGTGGACTGGAAGATGGCCCCGGCCTGCACCAGCTCCTCACGCAGTATGCGCGCATTGGTCAGATTGCCGTTATGGGCGATGGCGAGCCCGCCGCCGCGCACATCGGCATAGAGCGGCTGCACATTGCGCAGCACCGGCGCGCCGGAGGTGGAATAGCGCACATGGCCGATCGCCATTGAGCCTGCCAACTGGTCGAGCCTTACCGGATCGGTGAAATGGTCGGCGACCAGCCCCTGATGGCGCTCTGAATGGAAGCGGCCATTATCATAGCTGGTTATGCCGCACGCTTCCTGACCGCGATGCTGCAGGGCCTGCAGGCCAAAGGCGGCCAGCACGGCGGCCTTGTCTGCGCCGCGTACCCCGAACACGCCGCATTCTTCGCGCGCTCGGTCGGTTAGCGGATCATAGGTGAGGGTCGGCAAGGGGGGTAAAGCGGACATCCGAACCTCGATAGAAGCGGCTAATCGGGATTTGTGGACCGGATAAGCCTGTCCAAAGCCTCGCGGTCAAGGTCTTCATCAGTAGGCGGCGCATCTTGCGCTTCACTTTCACGTGCGCCTTCGGCCCAGGAGCCTTCCGGAGCAAGGCGTTGCAGCAGTTCTGCGGTGGCGTTGGCCAGCGGATAAACACGTGCGCCCTGCAGCCATTCGGGCTGCGCGCCGGGCAGGGTGTTGCGGAACACCAGCACGAACAGGCCCAGAAGGACGAGGCCGCGCACCAGTCCGAAAACGAATCCCAGCGAGCGGTCGATGACGTTTACGTCCTCACCTGCCTTGGCGTTGGGCTGCAGTGAGGAGGTGACGAAGCTGACCGCCAGATAGACCAGAATGAACACACCCGCGAGGGCAATGATGTTGGCGATCAGCGGCGAGCCGGTCAGCCCTTCCAGCAGGCCGGCAAAGACCGGGCGGCTCCAGAGCGCGGCCAGCGCGGCGGCGACAAAGGCGGCAATCGTCAGCGCCTCACGCACGAAGCCGCGCATGAGCGCCAGTATGCCTGACACGAAAAGCACCAGAAGTGCGAACAGGTCAAAGCCTGCAAGACCGGCTTCCATCGCAATCCCCCTATTGCGGTCCCGGGTCGAGCCGGGAGACCAGTGTATGCACTGTATCGATCCCCGTCACCTCCAGACCCGCGCCTTCAACGCCGGCCGGTACAATGGCGCGTGAGAAACCGAGCTTTGCCGCTTCCTTAAGGCGCGCTTCAGCCCGCCCTACGGTGCGTACATCGCCTGACAGCGCAATCTCGCCGAAGACGACGCCTTCGGCGGGCAGGGCGATATCGAAGGCGGAGGAGACCAGGGCGGCAGCTACAGCGAGGTCTGCAGCCGGCTCGGCGATTTTCAGACCGCCCGCCACATTCAGATAGACATCCTTGCCGCCAAAGCCGAGCCCGCAGCGCGCTTCCAGCACGGCCAGTACCATGGCGAGGCGGCCCGAATCCCAGCCCACAACCGCCCGGCGCGGCGTGCCGAAGGCGGCAGGCGCGACAAGAGCCTGTATCTCGGTAAGGACGGGGCGTGTGCCTTCCATGCCGGCAAACACAGCCGCACCCGGCGCTGCGCTGCCGCGGCCATCAAGGAAGAGGGCAGAAGGGTTGGCGACCTCGCCCAGCCCTGCATCATTCATTTCAAAGACGCCGATCTCGTCGGTCGGCCCGAAACGGTTCTTTACCGCGCGCAGGATGCGGAACTGGTGGGAGCGCTCGCCCTCGAAATAGAGCACCGCATCGACCATGTGCTCGACCACGCGCGGGCCTGCGATCTGGCCATCCTTGGTGACGTGGCCGACAAGTACCACCACGGTGCCGCGCTTTTTGGCGAAACGCACCAGCTCCTGCGCGCAGGCGCGCACCTGAGCGACCGTGCCCGGCGCGGCGGCAAGCTGGTCTGACCACAGCGTCTGGATGGAATCGAGAATGGCGATGGCGGGCGGGTCGCTTTTCAGGCCATCGAGAATGCTTTCCAGCGATGTCTCTGCCGCCAGTGCCACCGGCGCATCGGCAAGACCCAGACGGCGCGCGCGGCGGCGCACCTGGTCAGCGGCTTCCTCGCCGGAAATATAGACCGCGCTATGGCCCTTCAGGGCGAGACGCGCTGCGGCCTGAAGGAGAAGCGTGGATTTACCGATACCCGGATCGCCGCCCACCAGCACCGCAGAGCCGGGCACCAGCCCGCCACCGGCTACGCGGTCAAATTCGGCCATGCCGGTTTCAAAGCGGGGCGGGTCGTCCGTGGCGCTGCCCAGATCCACCAGTTCGAGGCGTGCGCGGCGCCCGGCAGAGCGTTTGGGGGCGCTGGCCTGCGTGCCGAGCGGTGCTGACTGGGTTTCTTCCTGCAGCGTGTTCCAGGAGCCGCAATCATCACAGCGCCCGGCCCATTTGGCATGGACCGCCCCGCAGGACTGGCAGACATAGACGGTGTCGGAACGGGCCAAATCAGGTCTCCGGCTGGCGCGTGGGGCAGTTTAATCCTCGATCGAGCGGCCTTGCACGAAGGCGCACACGGCTGGGTCGGCGCAGGAATCGATGCCATCCAGCCCGCCGCGCCAGCGTATCTTGCCATTTTCGATCATGGCCACCTCGTCGGCGATCATGCGCATGGAGGCCATGTCGTGGGTGATGGTGACGGCGGTGGCGCCCAGCGATTTCACCTGCCGCACGATCAGCCGGTTGATGACGTCTGCCGTGACCGGATCGAGGCCGGTGGTCGGCTCATCAAAGAACAATATGGCAGGGCGGGTGACGATGGCGCGCGCCAGTGATGCGCGTTTGAGCATGCCGCCTGACAGCTCGCGCGGGGCGCGGTTTGCCACATCGGGTTCAAGGTCCACCTGTTCGAGCGCCTCGATGGCGCGCGCGCGCGCTTCGGGGCGCTTCATCTTGTGGGCCTTGAGAAGCTTGAATGCGACATTTTCCCAGACGGTAAGGGAGTCAAACAGGGCGCCTGACTGAAAGAGCATGCCGATCTGGTTGAGGCCGGGATCGGACGGGTCGCCGGGGCGAACCTTCAGGCCGTCAATCGCGACATGGCCCTTGTCCGGCGCGATCAGGCCCAGTGCGGTCTTTATCGCTACCGACTTGCCGGTGCCCGATCCGCCGATGATGACCAGCGATTTGCCTTCGTAGGCGTCCAGCGAAAGGCCGTCGAGCACCACCTTGTTGCCGAAGCGCTTGCTCACATTCTTCCACGCGATTTTGACGGTGCCGCTCATCATCGCCCCCTTACACGAACATCGAGGTGAGGATGAAATTGGCGGCGAATATCAGCATGGCGGCTGATACCACGGCATGGGTGGCGGCCCGGCCGACGCCTTGCGCGCCGCCTTGCGCGTGATAGCCGTGATAGCAGCCCATCAGGGTGAGCAGAAAGCCGAATACGGCGGCCTTGATAAGGCCCGAGATCACATCCCAGCGCTCCAGAATGTCGGCCGAGTTGCGCACATAGACTGTCGGATCAAATTCCAGCGTTGTTATGCCGACCAGAAATCCGCCGAATATGCCGACCACATCGGCCACCAGCACCAGCAGGGGCAGCACGACGATACCGGCCAGCACGCGCGGCACGACGAGATAGCGCATCGGGTCGATGGTCAGCGTGTGCAGGGCGTCAATCTGCTCGGTCGCGCGCATGGCACCGATCTCGGCGGCGATGCCTGAAGAGACCCGCCCGGCCAGCATCAGTGCCGCGATGACCGGGCCCAGCTCGCGCACAATGCCCAGCGCAACGATATTGGGCACAAAGCTCTCCGCGTTGAAGCGTTCCCCGCCGACATAGATGTTCAGCGCCAGCGCCGCGCCGGTAAACAGCGCGGTCAGGCCCACCACCGGCAGGGACAGAAATCCGATACGCGCCAGCTGCTGGGTGAACTGGCCAAGGAAGAACGGGCCGATCACGGCCTGAACGGTGTGGCCGGCGAAAATCGCAATGGCGCCAATGGAGCGCAGAAGCGAAAGCACGCCGCGGCCAAGCGCTCTGACGGGATTAAACACTGTCATCGTCCGCTATACTCACGCTTCAGCCGGCTTCCGAGCCGGACCAGCAATTCATAGCCGATAGTGCCGGATGCTCCAGCCACGGGGCCAAGGTCTTCTCCGTAGAACTGCATGCGCCCGGTCTCGCGGGCAAAGGCTTCATGGCCGGTTATATCGATGGCCGTCAAATCCATCGATACCATTCCGGCGACGGGAACACAGATGCCGCCAAGCCGGGCTGTGCCTGACTGCCAAGCCGCGCGCGGCAGGCCGTCCGCATAGCCGAAACCGGCAATGGCGATGGTGCGCTCGCTCTGCGCGACATAGCGCGCGCCATAGCCGATCGTATCGCCTGCAGGGACGGAACGGATTTGCAATATGGGCGCATCAACATGCAGGACGGGCCGGAACGGTTCGGCGCTCTGGCTGGCCGGATTGATGCCGTATAGCCCGACGCCGGGGCGCACAAGATCGAAATGATAGTCCGGCCCCAGCAACACACCGCCAGTATTGGCAAGGCTGGCTGGGATGCCCGGGAAGGCTTTGAGAACATCATGGAAGCGCGCCAGCTGGCGGGCATTCATCGGATGAGGCGGGTCGTCCGAGCACGCCAGATGGCTCATCACAAGGTGCAGGCCGGCCTTGTGCGCTGCGGGCAGGGCGAGCGTTTCATCCACCGTCAATCCCAGCCGGTTCATACCGGTATCGACATGCAGGGCAAACGCTCCGCCGCCTTCCTGGTGAAAGGCCCGCAGGCTGTCCGATGAGCCAATGACCGGGATAAGGCCATGGCCTGCAAACGCAGCGTGAAGCCCTGCCTGAAAGCCGTTGAGGACGTAGATCACCGCAGCCGGACCGAGCGCCTTGCGCAGGGCAGCGCCTTCTTGCGGCGTGGCGATGAAAAACTCGGTGCAACCCGCGTCGCGCAAAACGGTCGCAATCGGCTCAGCGTCCAGCCCGTAGGCATCGGCCTTCACCACCGCCGCACAGCGCGCGTTCGGGGCAAGGGATGTCAGGACGGAATAATTATGGCGCAGCGCGGCCAGATCGACGATCAGGCGTGCCGGTTCACTGGCGCTATTCGAGGCTGGAATAGCGTCCGGAGTCTTCAAGATCGGAGAATTTGGTCCGCTCAGGGTCAAACGCCACCTTCACCGCGCCAATCGGGCCGTGGCGCTGCTTGCCAATAATCACTTCGGCGCGATTGCGAATCTCGCGCATTTCATCTTCCCAGCGAAGATGCTCCTCGGTGCCTTCTTTAGGCTCCGCGCGCTCAAGATAATAGGCCTCGCGGTAGACGAACATCACAACGTCCGCATCCTGCTCGATGGAGCCGGATTCGCGCAGGTCTGAAAGCTGGGGTTTCTTGTCGTCGCGCTGCTCGACCTGACGGGAGAGCTGGGAGAGCGCGATGACGGGAATATCCAGCTCCTTGGCGAGCGATTTGAGCGCCATGGTAATCTCGGAGATTTCCTGCACCCGGCTTTCGCTGCGCCGTGACCCGCCGGTGATGAGCTGCAGGTAGTCGATGACCAGAAGGTCAAGGCCGACCGTACGCTTCAGGCGCCGCGCGCGCGCTGCCAGCGCGCCAATGGTGATGCCGCCCGTATCGTCGATATAGAGCGGGACTTCGGATATCTCGCGCACACCGTCATTGATCTCGCCAAACTGGTTCTGATCGATACGGCCCTGCCGGATCAGATAACCGGGGATGCCGGTATAATCGGCGATCAGACGGGTCGCGAGCTGCTCTGAACTCATCTCCAGCGAGAAGAAGCCGACAACGCCGCCCTTGCCCTTGATGACGCGTTTCCTGCCGTCAGGGCCTTCCTCGAACTCGGCAGCGCGCGCCACCGCGAACGCGATATTCGTGGCGAGCGCGGTCTTACCCATGGAGGGGCGGCCGGCGAGGATGATGAGGTCAGAGCGGTGCAGCCCGCCCAGCTTGTCATCGAGTGTTTTCAGACCCGACGCGATGCCCGACAGCTTGCCGCCGCGCTTGTAGGCGGCAGCGGCCACTTCCAGCGACTGGGCCAGCGCAGCGGAGAAGGGCTGGAAGCTTTTCTGCGCCGTGCCTTTCTCGGCCAGGCTGAACAGCTCGCGCTCGGCGTTTTCGATCAGGCTGTTGGCATTGCCCTGCTCGCTGGTGTCGCGGGCCTGGGAGGAGATCGTCTCGCCAATGGTGATAAGCTCGCGGCGCAGGGCCAGCTCGTAGACAAGGCGCGCGTATTCCGGGGCGCTGACGCTGTCAGGCGCCTCGCGCATCAGGTCGACCAGATAGACCGGGCCGCCAAGCTGTTTGAGCCCGTCATCGTCGGCGAGGCGGTTTTTCAGCACGACTGCGTCGGCCAGCGCGCCTGAACCGATCAGTTCGCGGGCCTTGGCATAGAGCCGGCCGTGGAACGGATCGTAGAAATGCTCCGGCAGGAGCCAGTCTGACACCCGGTTGAAAATCTCGTTGTCGAACAGCAGACCGCCCAGAAACGCCTGCTCCGCCTCGATATTGTGGGGCGGGCTGGTCCCGTCTCCGCCATCACTGGCAAAGCTCATATCTGCGGTTTCTGCGGTCATGGGGAGAGGTGATACCGGATCGGGGCAGGCTATGCGAGCGCTCAGCGGTGCGGCGGTGTGGAACGAATCACCTGGGCTGTGGAAAACGTCACACCGATTGAACCGGATCGGCATTGCTGCGCACCTTTACCCTGAACGTGTGACAGGAAACCCGATGCGCAAGCCCGCCGATTATGCCCTGGACGCCTTTCTGGCCGCTGCTGCGCGAGCCGGAGACCGGGACGCCCTGCGCGAGCTGGCAAAGCGCTGGTATCCGCTGCTCACCGCCCATGCCTGGCGTCTGACCGGTGACAGGGATGTAGCGGAGGAGGCGGTGCAAGAAGCCTGGCTGGAGATACTGCGCGGGCTCGGCAGCTTGCGTGATGACCACGCCTTTGCCGCCTGGGCCTACCGGATCACGACGCGGCGCTGCGCCCGTCTGATCGCGCGGCACCAGTCCGACAGGCGGCTTGCGCGGGCCGTGGAGGCAGAGCCGCATGAGACGGCCATTGAGGACAGACATGATGAGGGTGATGGCGCACGCGTGAAGCGAGCGATGGCCGATTTGCCGCCCGATCAACGCGCGGCGGTGGCGCTGTTTCACCTGCAAGGATTGAGCGTGGCGGAAACCGCCATTGCTCTGGACGTGCCGGCGGGCACGGTGAAGACCCGCCTGATGCATGCGCGGCGCAAGCTGCGCGACAGTCTCGAAGGAGGCATGAAATGAGTGATGTGGACCGCCTGATCGAACAGGCACTGGACGATGAGGACCGCGCCCTTCGCGAGGTGCTGGGCAAGGAGCCGGGTGTGCTGGGCGGTTTCTGGCCGCTTCTGACCGGGCCGCGCGCGTGGGCCAACTGGGTGATGCTGATTAGCCAGGGCGTGATGTTTTTCGTTGGCGTCTGGCTGGCCTGGCAGTTCTACCAGTCCGATGATGTGCTGGAGGCGCTGCGCTACGGCCTTCCGGCTGTGACGCTGTTTGTCATGGCGATTGTCATCAAGACCAGCATGACGCCGTATATCAGCGAGAACCGCCTGCTGACCGAAATCCGGCGGCTGGAGCTGCGTATCGAGCGGATGCGGGCCGGGGACACAAAAGGGAGGGCGTGATGCGGTGGATCGCCCTTGTTGCCGTAATGGTCCTCGCGCTGGGGGCGGTTGCCGACCTTATCGTGAGCTTTCACCTCTGGCTTTTCTGGGATGACGGCCTGGTTAGCGCCGGTGACTATCTGGGCATATTGCTGGGTAGCGCGGACGCTGGCTTCCAGATGTTGGGTTCGATGCTGCAGCACAGCCTTGTACAGGCCCTGCTTGATGTGTCGGCCCACGCATATTTTCCAGTGCGTGCGCTCGTGCTGGCCGTCCTTGCATTACTGACATTGGCCCTTGCGACAGCCCTGGGGCGAAGAGCGTAGCGGGTGCCCCCTTCTTGCCCAGCATTACCGGTTGAGCTGGAGCGTCATGTAATGATGCTCCAGCGTCACGCCGTGGAGGTTTACCGTTTCGGTGCGCACGAACTGCCAGCCGCGTTTTGCAAGGAAACGCCGCGCAAGATGGCTGGCGTGAACAGACAGACCGGCATGGCCGTCTGAGGCTGCGCGCTCCAGTAGTGCGTCATGCAGCGCGCCAGCTGTACCCCGCCTGCGCTGGCCGGGCCGTACGAACAGCATGTCGAGATGGCCATTGGCCTGCAGGGCGGCAAAGCCCAAAGCGCCGCTATCGCCAATAGCAACACGGCAGGTCTGGTCCTTCAGGCGGTCATGCAGGGCAGACGGGTCTGTGATCCGCGATGCCCACGCCTTCCTTTGTCCCGCCGTATAAAGCGGCGCACTGCCTTCCAGCACGGCGCTCTGGAAGATCTCTACCAGGTCCTTGGCGTCAGTGTGAATGTAGTCTCGTATTAGCACGGATCTCCCCCTTCTCTGTCACGAAAAAGGGCGGCCCCTTTAAAAGGAGCCGCCCCAGATCTTGCAACAGGCATGGCGTGACGTGCGAGGACTATTCCTCGTCGCGGTCGCCGCCACGCTCATCGGCGCCTTCGGCAGAGGCTTCGGAAAGCTCGGCCGCCTGCGCATCGGCAAGGGCGCGGTCTTCTTCAGCCGCTGCGGCGATGACGTCTTCACCCTTGGCCTGACGCTCAGCCTCTTCAGGCGTACGGGCCACGTTGATGGTGATCTCGACGGTCACTTCCGGGTGCAGGACGAGGCGCACGGTGTGCACGCCCAGCGTCTTGATCGGGGTGTTGAGATCGACCATGGAACGGGTCACGGTCAGGCTGCCGCTGGAGGCCGCTTCCGCGATGTCACGCGAAGCAACCGATCCATAGAGCTGGCCGGATTCGGACGCCTGGCGGATCAGCACGAAGCTGGCACCATCCAGGTGCTCACCTTCGGTGCGGGCCGCTGCGGCACGTTCGGCATTGCGCTTTTCAAGGATTTCACGCTCACGCTCGAAGCGGGCCATGTTGGCCTCGGTTGCGCGCAGCGCCTTTTGCTGCGGCAGGAGGAAGTTGCGGGCAAAGCCGGGGCGGACACTGACGACATCGCCAATGGTGCCAAGCTTTTCCACGCGCTCAAGAAGAACAACTTTCATGGGTTTCTCTCCTAATCGAGCGCGTAGGGCAGAAGGCCCATATAGCGCGCGCGCTTGATGGCGCGGGCCAGCTCGCGCTGCTTCTTGGCGGAGACCGCCGTGATGCGCGAGGGGACGATCTTGCCGCGTTCGGACATGTAGCGCTGAAGCAGCTTCACGTCCTTGTAATCGATCACCGGCGCGCCTTCGCCCGAGAACGGGCAAACCTTGCGGCGGCGGGCGAACGGACGGCGCACAGGCGCGCCGATTGTGGGGATATCGCTAGCCATGGATCGTATCTCCTACTGGCGGTCGCGGCGCTTGCGCTCTTCGCTCTTGCGAAGAACGGCGGACGGCTCTTCAGAGAGCTCTTCCAGGCGCACGGTCATGTAACGGATCACGTCATCGGAATAGCGCTGACGCGAATCGATGGCTTCGAGCACGTCTGCGCCCGCTTCCATGTCGATCAGGCCGTAATGACCCTTGCGGTTCTTGTGCATGCGGTAGGCCAGGGTGCGAAGACCCCAGTACTCGGTCTTGCCGACCTTGCCGCCTTTTTCCTCGATGAGGCCCTTAAGCTCCTCAAGGAGGCTTTCCACCTGCGCCGGAGACACGTCCGGGCGGGCAACGAACACGTGTTCGTAGTATGCCATGTCAAGTCCCTGTTTTCTGTGGCTGCGGCACAAGCTCTGCCAGGGAAGGCAGACCCCGCGATGGCTCTGGTCAGGCCCGCCCCGACACCATGTCAGGAACGGTGATGCCCACCAGACCGCAGCCGGTGAAGGCGGGGGACATACGCTATCAGCGCATAAAGGGCAAGCGGGAGGGACGGGAGAGGAAGCGGTTGAGCCCATCGACCGTGATCGTGACATCCTGATTGGTGTGCCCGGTGAAGGCATAGATGTCATTGGCCATGGTGCGGCTGGCCTCGCCCGCAGGCGCGTCAGCGCCGAGGACGGGCATCAAGCAAGAAGCCCGATCTGGCCGGCGGCATTATAGGTGAAGGCGAGGGTCTGGTCGTTCGCCGTGCCCGCGAGGTCCTGCGTCAGCTCGGAGAGGCGCCCGGCCGCATCATAATCGAACCCGGTCACCACGCCATTGCCGCGCGTCAGAGACGTGACCCGGCCAAGATTGTCGTAGGCGTAACTGGCCAGCACCCCGATGCCGGATGTGGCCCCGTTCTCGCGGATATGGGTCAGCGCCCCTGCCGTATCGTAGCTGTAGGTCACATAGAGCCCGTCCGGCCAGTCCATCCGGGTCCGGCGGCCTGCGGCATCATACTGGTAGCTCACCGTGCCCTGCGGGGTGATGGCGGTCAGGTTCCGCCCTAGAGCATCATGGGTGAAGGTGAGCGTGTGGCCCCCGGTCTGGGAGAGCTGGGTAATCCAGATATTTGATTGTTCCCTTGGAGATAGCGAACATACAAATTACTCAGGTAAAATATAACATTCAATTTCAGGCCTTTGGCATTCAATAATAGCGCCCAAACGATAGGCGCCACCTGTTGGGGCGCCAAGCCCTACATAACCAATACGAATTTCATATAAATTTTCAAAATCATATATTGAAAACCTATAATCCCGGATTGTTAGGTTATCGGAATCTCGAACAGTTTTATAAATGGCCCATGATCTATTAAGTGCTAATAAGTGCTCTCCATCAATTGGATAATATATTGGATGCTGTGGGCTGGAATCTGATAATAGCGCTTGAGCGCCAAGTGTCGATGCGCTGCCGCCGATCAGAGATATTAGCAATAAAAACATACACCTAACCAATTCAGCCTCCACAATGTGATTGATATACGTGATCCGGAGGGGTGTTGCCGCCTCCGATGCCGCGATAGGGACGAGACTGACGCAATGAGCCAATTCGACCACCACTGCCAATAGCATAGAGAGTTGGACGATTCGCCACGTGATCTTGCTGGGATAGCCAGTCAATAAATGCGGTGTCGTTACCAGAAAAATTAACGCTTCCGCTTTGCTGATGTACATGCCAGGCGGCAACGATAGTGCCACCGCCTCGAGCAGCAGCCTCATAACCGTCACTCAGATAGATATGAGTTGCTTCCCCTATGACTAATCCTCTCAGAAAATAAAAATTTCTCCCGCCTGCCACCTGGCGATGAACTACATAACCACCGATCTCTTTTCCAATTGATCGCGCATAATCATACGCCGACACAGATATAGATGAAACTGCCGCTTCAGGGCTGTCGAATGGGGTATAGGTTGGTGAGCGGCCTTCGTGGTAATTTGTCTCCGGACACTCCCCCTGTTGTCCTTCTGCGTTTTGTAGGGCGATGGGTGTGAGTACGATGGCATCTGGCGGTTCTGCAAACCCGCTAAAGCCCCCTGTTCCGCCTGAGCGCATCGCACCCTTTAGACGGGTGCCGATTATAAACATAACCTCTATCGGGTTCTTCTGCAGCCCCCACGGGTCTGTGTAGTTGATCGGATCGTTTGAGACGTATGCGTAGAGGTTGATGCCTCCGCGTTGTCCGATGGGGTCGGTCTGCATGAACCGGCCGATGGCGGGATTATAGACCCGGTTGCGGTAGTGGTAGAGGCCGATTTCGGCGATCCACATCTGGCCGGTATAGCCGAACCTTGATGTGTTGCCCGATCCCGGCATGCCGTATTCGTCATAGGTGTTGATCTGGACGGCCGCGCCTGAGGCATTGGTCTCGGCTACCACAGAGCCGCGCGAGCCCTCTTGTCTTGGGCTTGCCTTCCCTATCCCTCACGGTCTATCCGGGCAGGCAATGAACCATAAGGGAGGACGCCTTCATGGCGCTTGCGTTTATATTTCCAGGGCAAGGCAGCCAGGCCGTCGGCATGGGCCGCGAGCTGGCAGAGGCCTTTCCGGCTGCCCGCGCGGTATATGAGGCCGTGGACGCGGCGCTGGGCGAAAAGCTCTCCGCGTTGATATGGGATGGGCCCATCGAAACACTGACCCTCACCCAGAACGCTCAGCCCGCTTTGATGGCCACATCGCTGGCCGTTATGGCGGCGCTTAAAGAGGGGTTCGGTATCGAGGTAACGGCGGCGAAGTTTGTCGCGGGCCATTCGCTCGGCGAATACTCCGCGCTGGCCGCTGCTGGTGCGCTGTCCATTGACGATGCGGCGAAACTCCTGCGGCTGCGCGGCCAGTCCATGCAGAAGGCCGTGCCAGTGGGACAAGGCGCGATGGCCGCCATACTTGGCGCTGAGGAAGCCCAGGTGTTGAAAGCCGTGGAGGCGGGCTCTGCGGCGGGTGTGGTACAGATCGCCAATGACAATGCGCCGGGCCAGATCGTGATCTCCGGCGCGAAGGAAGCGGTTGAGGCGGCGATCGAGGCGGCCAAGGCGGACGGTATCCGCAAGGCGATGCTGCTGCCCGTGTCCGCCCCCTTCCATTGCACGCTGATGCAGCCGGCGGCCGACGCGATGGCGCAGGTGCTGAAATCGGCCGCCATCAAGGCGCCTGCCGTGCCGGTCATCACCAATGTCACCGCAGGTCCGGTCAGCGATCCGGAAGCCATCCGTGCCCAGCTTGTCGAGCAGGTGACGGGCCGCGTGCGCTGGCGCGAGAGTGTGATCTGGATGGCGGGCGAGGGCGGGATTGATCGCTTCGCCGAGGCCGGGGCGGGCAAGGTGCTTTCGGGCATGCTCAAACGCACGGTGGACGGCGCCGAGGGTGTGGCCCTCAACTCGCCGGCTGATCTGGAAGGCTTTGCCGCCTCACTGAAAGGAAATGCGTAACATGTTCTCTCTTGAAGGAAAAAAGGCGCTGGTGACCGGCGCGACGGGCGGCCTCGGCAGTGAGATTGCCCGCGCCCTGCATGCTCAAGGGGCTTCGGTGGCCCTGTCAGGTACGCGTGCGGAAGTGCTGGAGACGCTCGCCAAGGAGCTGGGTGATCGCACGGCGGTGGTGCCGTGTAATCTCTCTGATGCCGAGGCGGTGGATAATCTGCCCAAGGCAGCTTTCGAGGCGCTGGGCGGGCTCGACATCCTGATTTCCAATGCCGGTGTGACGCGCGACCAGCTTCTCATGCGCATGAAAGATGAGGACTGGGAGACGGTCATCAAGGTCAATCTGGAGGCGCATTTCCGCCTCTGCCGGGCGGCCATGCGCGGCATGATGAAGAACCGCTGGGGCCGGATTATCGGTATCACCTCGGTGGTGGGCGTCACCGGCAATCCGGGGCAGTCCAACTATGCCGCGTCGAAAGCCGGCATGATCGGCTTTTCCAAGGCGCTGGCCCAGGAGGTCGCTTCGCGCGGCGTTACCGTGAACTGCGTGGCGCCGGGCTTCATCGCTTCGCCGATGACGGACGCGCTCAATGACGAGCAGAAATCGGCCATCCTCACCAAGATTCCGGCCGGTGATCTTGGCCAGGGCGCCGACATCGCAGCCGCCTGCGTGTATCTGGCCAGCGAAGAAGCCGGTTACGTCACAGGACAGACATTGCACGTCAATGGCGGCATGGCCATGATCTGACCGGCCATGTGAGTCGCGTTCTGCGAAAGGCGTCTTCGCGCTGGCATCAAGCCGCTGAGGTTGCTAGCCTTGTCCGAAGTGGCATGTTATCAGCCGCAACCTTCTTGGAGCCGGTGCACCCGTACCGGCCCCATCCAGTCAGGGGGCATAAGGGGTCAGATGGCCTCGCCCGGAAATTTTAGATAAAGGGTCCGTCATGTCTGACGTTTTTGATCGCGTTAAGAAGATCGTCATCGAGCATCTCGATGTGGAAGAGGACAAAGTCGTCGAGAAAGCTTCTTTCATCGATGATCTCGGCGCGGACTCGCTGGACAATGTCGAGCTGGTCATGGCTTTCGAGGAAGAGTTCGACATCGAGATTCCCGACGATGCCGCCGAGCACATCCAGACGGTTGGTGACGCGGTGAAGTTCATCTCCGAGAAAGTCGGCTAGGCCGGCGACCGGGCCATGTCCAAACGTCGTGTAGTCGTCACCGGCCTCGGCATTGTCTCCCCGCTGGGATGCGGGGTGGAGCATGTCTGGTCGAAGCTGCTCGCAGGGGAATCCGGGCTTGCCCGGGTTACCCATTTCGAGACCGAGGATCTCCCCTGCCAGATTGCGGGGGGGATACCACGGGTGGACGGCCGCTATGGTGGCGGGCCTGACATCGCCGGATCATTTGATCCCGATGCCGTAATGCCCGCCCGCGACGCCAAGCGCATTGACGACTTCATTCTCTACGGTATCGCCGCTGCGGATGAGGCGATTGCCCATTCGGGCTGGCAGCCTGCAGACGATGCCGCGCGCGAGCGTGCCGGTGTCCTGATCGGTTCAGGCATTGGCGGTCTGCAGACGATTTACGACGCCTCGATCACGCTGGTGGAAAAGGGGCCGCGTAAGCTCTCTCCTTTTGTCATTCCCGGCATGCTGATTAACCTCGCTTCTGGCCAGGTTTCGATCCGCCACGGGCTGAAAGGTCCGAACCACTCGGTGGTGACGGCCTGCTCCACCGGTGCGCACGCCATTGGTGATGCGGCGCGGCTGATCGCCTATGGCGATGCCGATGTCATGGTGGCGGGCGGCGCGGAGAGCGCGATTACCCGGCTTGGCTTTGGCGGTTTCTGTGCCGCACGCGCCATGTCCACCGGGTTCAATGATAATCCCAAGGCGGGCTCGCGCCCCTATGACACTGACCGAGATGGCTTTGTCATGGGCGAAGGCGCAGGCGTGGTCGTGCTTGAAGAATACGAGGCGGCCAAGGCCCGCGGCGCGACGATTTATGCCGAAGTGGTCGGCTATGGCCTGTCAGGCGATGCCTATCACATCACGGCGCCTGCCGATGACGGCGATGGCGGTTTCCGCTCCATGAGCGCCGCGCTGAAGAGCGCCGGACTGTCGGCCACTGACATTGACTATGTGAACGCGCATGGCACCTCGACACCCAAGGGCGACGAGATCGAGCTGAAAGCCGTCGAGCGGCTGCTGGGCGATCACGCGGGCAATGTGGTCATGTCGTCGACCAAGTCGGCAACGGGACATCTTCTGGGGGCTGCGGGCGCTGTCGAGGCGATCTTCTCGATCCTGGCCATCCGCGATGGCATCTGCCCGCCTACACTCAATCTTGACAATCCGTCGGTGGAAAGCCCGATCAATCTGGCTCCCCACAAGGCGGTGAAGAAAGAGGTCAAGGTGGCGCTGTCGAACTCGTTCGGCTTTGGCGGCACGAACGCTTCGGTCGTTTTCAAGGCTGCCGGCTAAAGCCCTCTTTGCAGGTGAGGGGCCCATGAGCACGGATAGCGCGCCTTCCGGCAGACAGGTCAGCAAGGGGCTAGGGGCGTTGCGTCTTTTTGTCATTGGCCTTTTCCTGATCTTCGCGCTGGCCCTGCTGGCGGGGGCGGCGGTTGTCGGCGGCTATGCCTGGCTGGGCTACCAGTTCAACGCCGAAGGCCCGCATGAGGAGGATACGATCATCCTTCTGGAACGCGGCTCCAGCGTACGCGCGATTGCGGCACGGCTGGAAGCCGACGGGCTGATCTCCGACCAGCGGATATTCCTGGCTCAGCTGCGCATTGATGAAGAGCTTGGCCGGGCGCGCGCGCCCATGCGCGCAGGAGAGTTCGCCATTCCGGCCCGTGCCTCCATGGCTGAGATCCATGATGTGCTGGCCCATGGCGACTTCATCCAGCATCCGGTGCGCGTGCCTGAAGGGCTCACCACGGCGATGGTCGTTCGCATTGTCGAAGCTGCTGACGTGTTGACCGGCGAGATCGAGCGTATTCCGCCGGAAGGCTCACTCCTTCCTGACACCTATCTGGTTGACCGCGGGACCAGCCGCCAGGCCGTGCTGGACCGCATGGCGGCAGCGCAAACGCGCCTTCTCGACCAGCTCTGGGAGACGCGTGATCCGGACCTGCCCTTCTCGACCCGCGAGGAGGCGGTGAACCTGGCTTCCATCGTGGAGAAGGAAACCGGCATCGCCCATGAGCGCCCCATGGTGGCGGCGGTGTTTGTAAACCGGCTGCGCCGGGGCATGCGCCTGCAGAGCGATCCTACGATCATTTACGGGATTACCGGCGGTGAGCCGCTAGGCCGGGGTATTCGCCGCTCCGAGCTGGATGACACTACCAACCCCTATCATACCTATCATATTGACGGTCTGCCGCCGACGCCGATTGCCAATCCGGGCCGGGAGTCGATTGCTGCGGTGCTGAACCCGCCGCAGAGCGAGTACATCTTCTTTGTTGCTGATGGCACAGGGGGCCATGCCTTTGCCCGTACGCTGGCCGAGCACAATCGCAATGTTGCCCGCTGGCGCCAGATTGAACGCGAGCGCGCCCGCTCGGGAGGGCGCTAGGTGGCCGTCCTTTCCGGCATGACGGGCTTTGCCCGTGCCGCAACCAGCGGTGATTTCGGGACGCTGAACGCCGAGGCGCGCTCGGTGAACGGGCGCGGGCTGGATATCCGCCTGCGCTTGCCCGACGGAACCGGTCATCTCGAAGCAGAGGCGCGCAACCGGATCAAGGCTGCGTTCGAGCGCGGTTCGGTCTCGATCAATATCAGCCTTGAAAAGCCAGTGGACATTGAGGGCGCTGTTCATATCGATGAGGCGCGCCTGCGCACACTGGCGCTTGCCGGGCGTGATCTGGTCGACGAGGGACTGGCTGCGCCGCCGCGCATTGACGGATTGCTGGCCCTACGCGGCGTGATTGTCAGCGAGGACCAGTCGGAGCGCCAGGAGGCCGATACGGCACAGTCCGACGCGGCTGTGCTCAGCGTCCTCGACGAGGCCGTCGCCGCTCTCAAATCTGCCCGGCAGGATGAGGGCGCCCAGCTGAAGACTGTTCTTGAAGCCCAGATCAACGAGATTGAAGCCCTCAAGCAGCAGGCCGCCAGTCATCCGGCGGCCAGCGCCGAGGCCATTCGCGAGCGGTTGAAGCAGAAAATCGACGATCTTCTCCCCTCAGGCATCGACCCTGAGCGGCTGGCACAGGAAGCCGCGATGCTGGCGGTGAAAGCCGATGTGCGCGAGGAGATCGACCGGCTGACCGGCCATGTCGAGGCCGCGCGCGGTCTTCTGGCAGGCGGCTCGCCGTGCGGGCGCAAGCTGGATTTTCTGGCGCAGGAGTTCAACCGCGAGGTGAACACGCTGTGTTCCAAATCATCCGATCGCGGGCTGACGGAGATCGGGCTTGCCATGAAGCATGTTGTCGATCAGTTCCGTGAGCAGGTTCAGAATCTGGAGTAGCCCCATGCCTGTCGGATCGCTTTCAGGGCCGGTTTTCCGCGGACAGCGGCGTGGCCTGATGCTCGTCCTGTCCAGCCCCTCCGGCGCGGGCAAGACAACGCTGTCGCGCCGCCTGATCGCTTCCAATCCCGATCTGGTGCTGTCGGTTTCGGCCACCACGCGCGCTCCGCGTCCCGGCGAGGTGGACGGGCAGGACTATATCTTCCTCACCGAAAAAGAGTTCGAGCGCCAGGCGGAGAACGATGAGTTCTACGAGTATGCGCGCGTGTTCGGCCATTATTACGGGACACCCAAAGGGCCGGTGGAGGAAGCGCTGGAAGAGGGCCGCGATGTCGTATTCGACGTGGACTGGCAAGGCGGGCGGGCGCTCGCTGCCGGTGCGCCGCAGGACTGTGTGAAGGTTTTCATCCTGCCGCCCTCGCTCAGCCTGTTGCGCGACCGGCTGACCAAGCGCGCGCAGGACTCAGACGAGGTCATCAATGGCCGCATGGCCAGAGCCAAGGCCGAGATCGAACACTGGGACGAGTATGATTACGTCATCCTCAATGATGACTTTTCAGAAGCGCTCGAACGCCTCTCGCTGATCCTGCACGCAGAGCGTCTGCGCCGTGTCCGCCATCCCTGGCTCAGCGGTTTTGTCAGCGCCCTGATGGAAGAAGGCTAGCCCCGCGCCGCCCGCCACGCTGTTGCCAGCGCCATGAAGCCTTCTGGCGGTATGGTTTCTGCGCGGGCACCCGGATCAATATCACAGGACACAAGCAGCTCTTCGGCGCTGGCACGCGTCTGCGAGGCGGCCTGCCCCAGCGATTTGCGCAATGTCTTGCGCCGTTGGCCGAATGCGCTCGCCGTCACTACCGACAATGCCTCAACATCGGCAAAGCGTTCCCCGTTGGGCAGGGGGTCTATGACCACCACGGCACTATCGACCTTGGGCGGGGGCGTGAAAGCGCGGGCAGGCAGGGTAAAGGCGTATTTCGCTTTCGCCCGCGCGGCGGTGAGGATGGCGAGGCGCCCGTAGGCGTCCTCGCCGGTGCGCGCCACGATCCGCTCGGCGACTTCCTTCTGGAACATCAGAACGGCGCGCGACCACCAGAGAGGTTCAGCCTCCAGCCAGCCCGTGAAGAGAGCGGTGCCGACATTATAGGGCAGGTTGGCGGCAATGACGGCGCGTTCGTCTGCCTTCAGGCCCAGCGCATCACGTCCCACTTTCAACGCATCTGCCTCGATGACGCTCAGCCTTCCATCAAAGGCGCTGTTGATGTCATCAAGGGCGGGAATGAAGCGGGGATCCTTCTCGATGGCGATCACGCGCCTTGCCCCTTCGCCAAGAAGGGCGCGCGTCAGCCCGCCAGGGCCGGGACCCACCTCTATAACCGTGCTTTGCGGCAGTTCCCCGCACAGGCGCGCAATCTTGGCGGTCAGGTTGAGGTCGAGCAGGAAGTGCTGGCCGAAGCGCTTGTCCGCTGCCAGTCCGTGGCTTGCGATCACTTCGCGCAAGGGTGGCAGGGTATCGGCGCTCATGCGCGCACGCCCCGGCGGTTGGCGGCAATGGTGTCGGCCAGCCGGATGGCGGCGATAAGGCTGTCAGGCCGGGCGATTCCCCTGCCGGCAATGTCCTTTGCTGTGCCGTGATCGGGCGAGGTGCGCACGATGGGCAGGCCGAGCGTGACGTTCACCCCGCCATGAAAGTCCAGCGTCTTGACCGGAATCAGGCCCTGATCGTGGTAGAGGCATACTGCGGCGTCATAGCGCTCGCGCGCTTCGGCGTGAAACATCGTGTCGGGCGGCAATGGCCCGCTGATATCGATGCCTTCGCTGCGCAACTGCGCCAGAGCGGGTGCCAGAACATCGATCTCCTCGCATCCCATACTGCCGCCCTCGCCCGCATGCGGGTTCAGCCCGGCCAGGGCGAGGCGCGGACTGGCAATGGCGAAATCGCGCCGTAGAGCCTGATGCGTGACGCGGGCGGTGTGAACGATTTTCTCAGGCGTCAGCGAAGCGATCGCGTCCCGCAATGCCTGATGGATCGTCACCAGCACCGTTTTCAGCTGCGGCGCGGCCAGCATCATCACCGGTCCGCGCTCGCCCGCCAAAGCCATGTCGTGTGTCAGGTGGGCGAGAAACTCGGTGTGACCGGGAAAAGCGAAGCCTTCGGCATAAAGCGCGGCTTTGGAGACCGGATTGGTCACGAGGCCGGCCGCATCTCCGGCCCGAATGCGCGACACCGCGTCCTCAATCGAGGCGAGGGCAGGAGAACCCGGACGATCCGGCAGGACCGGCAGGCTCGCCGCGAATGCGTGGTGCGCATCAGCGCAAGCGGCAATGGCGGCAGGCGGTGCAAGTTTGAGCAAGCGGGCTGTGCGCGAGAGGATGTCCAGCCCGCCTGTTACGGCAAATACCGGCCCGTCGGGCTTGAGTGCGGCCCACGCTTTCAGCGCGATCTCAGGGCCTATGCCTTCTGGGTCTCCCAGCGTCAGGACCAGAGGCGCCTGCGGTCCCGGCATCAGAAATCGCCGACCATCTCCACCGTGGCGTCATTGCGCAGATCGCGGAGCCAGCGTCGCGCCAGCAGGGACAGCTGCTGGTTGACGATCTGGTTCTCGATTTCCGCCGAGCCGGGAAAACCCGGTCCGCCAAGCCTGCGTTCGCACACAATGAAGACCTGAAGCCCCGCCGCCGTTTCGAGAACAGAGCTCGCCTGGCCGTTCTGAAGGCCCGACAGCGCCGTACGAATATTCGGAACAAGGGCATTGGCCCCGACCGTCCCGATATCGGTGATTATGGCTTGCGGCACACTTTCAAAGGCCGCCTGGACATTGCTGCACCCTTGTACCCGGCCGGCCGCCCGTTCCAGAGCCTGACGGCGTTCCGGCGTGACTTGCGATGTCACCAGCGTAACCTGCTGCAGGGTGAACTGCTCGGTAACCTGTCCCTCGCGCCGGTCTGCAAGCGCAACGATCATGTATCCGCCCGGCACGCGGATGGGATTGGAAATACTGCCGACCGGCATTTGCTGCACTACCTGTGCGATCTGCGGGCGCAATTGCGCGGAGCTCAGCCAGCCCGCATCTCCTCCGGAGGCCGCCGTTGGCGCATCGGACATTTGCTCGGCGACGGCCGGAAACGGCGCGCCCTGCTCAAGCGCCCGGTAAATGGTGGTGATGCGGCGCTCTGCGTCTGTTTCATCCCCGCTTGAGGGCAGGTTCACCATGATTTCGGCAACGCGGTACTGGGTCTGGGACGCGCTTTCCGCCAGCCGCTCAAGCGCGCCTTCGATCTGGGCATCGGATACACGGATACGGCTGCGATAGCGGCCACTGACCAGATAGGACCAGGCGATTTCCGCCCGCAGCTGCTGACGCATGGTATCGATGCTGGAGCCGGCGTTTTCAAGGTCGGCCTGAATTTCGTCTACGGTCACGTTATTGCGCGCAGCGATGTCCGCGATGGCTTCGTCGACTTCCTCTTCGGTGATCGGTACCTCGAAGCGGCGGGCGGTTTGCAGCTGCAGCGTTTCCTCGACAAGGGAGCGCATGGCCTGCTCCTGAACCTGCACGAGGACGTCTTCGGTTGGCTGAATCCCGGAGGTCGTCAGGATGAAGCGCATGCGATCACGCACTTCATACGTGGTTATCGGCTGATCGTTGACGATCGCCGCAATGCCCTCGACCTGCTGTGCGTGCGCATCAGCTGCGAGCACAAGACCGAACGGAGCGGCCAGGCACAGCATCAGACGCTTCAGGGACGAAATCGGCATGAGTGTAGTTTCCTGGTTGTAGACCTGCAGACCATACTGATCACGAGCCTCTAGGCAATCATCACGGCAGCTTCATGACAGTTTTCAGCCGTCTTCGGTCACGGCGATATACAGCAGCGCGCCGAGTGCGAACAGGGCCGGTGCCGACCAGGCTGCGCTAACCACGTCCAGACCACCAGCGCTGCCCAGCCCGGCGAGCATGCGCTGGAGGAAGTACAAAAGAAAGCCGCCCGCTCCGCCAGCCAGCGCAAAGCCGGCAGCGCCGCCCAGCCGGGTGAGGCGGAGTGTTGCGGCAATGCCCATCAGGGCAGCGGCAATCAGAAGAAGCGGTTGCGCCAGCAGGGATTGCCAGCGCAGTTCATAAGCGCGGGTCGAAAGACCGGCTTCGCGTGCGGACACAATGACTTCAGGCAGGCGCCAGAAAGACACGCCCTGCGCAGAGCGTGTGCGTTCAAACAGGGCTTCCGGTCCGGTGCTGGTCGGAATGGAAATGTCGCCGAGCTCCGCCGCGCCGGCTTCCGGCCGGTATTCCACCGCGTCGCTGAGCAGCCAGAAACCGCCGGCAAGGCTTGCCTGGCGGGCATGCACCTGCTGCTCAAGCTGCGGCGGGCCGCCATCAGCGCCTTCCGGGTTGTAAATCCTGAATACCGGAGAGATGAGCCGCGCGTTATCTATGCCCTGAGCGGCGATCACGACGAACTGACTTTCGCGCACTTCGCGCAGCCAGACACGCGCACCGCTGACCTCCTCCACGGGGCGTCCCTCAAAGAGCGCCGCACGTCTGGCCTCGAACTGGGCGCTGGTTGCCGCGCCGAGCGGGTTCAGGAGAAAGCTGCCCGCAAGCCCTGTTGCAAGCGCCAGCGCCGCCACCGGGGCCATGATCCGCCATACGGACACACCCGAAGCGCGCATCACGATGAGCTCGCTGCGCCGGTTAAGCCGGAAGAATGTCCACAGCACGCCGAACAACACGATGAAGGGCAGGGTGTCCTGCAGGAGCAGGGGCAGTTTCAGCAGGCTGAAAAGGGCGGTGTCGGCTGGCGAAATATCCACCCGCGTCGCGATATCACGTGACGTTTCGACAAAGTCGATGAGCAAGATGACCGCGACAATGACAGTGGCGGCGCCCAGCAGGCCCAGAAAGGTTTGCCAGAGCAGATAGCGTGTCAGCACCCTCATGGCACGGCTCCGTCAGAACGGGGCGAGAGCCATCGTACGGCAAAGCGAACAGGGCGGTGAATCACGATGTAGGCTGCTGCAATGGCGGCCAGCGGAATCGCGTACTGCATCCAGTTCAGCTCCGGTGAGCTTTCTGCGCCGGCCTGAACGGCAAAGCCCGTCAGCCGGACGATCAGCGCGCATGCGCCGGCCAGGGCTATGGCCCTGGCATAGCCTGTCCGCCTTGGTGGACCGCTCAGGAAGGCGGCCAGCGCAATCATGGCAAAGGCGAGATTGTAGAGGGGCGCCGACAGCCGGTAATGCCCTTCTGCGAGAAGATTGGCGCGTCCGCGCGCGCGGGCTGCTTCACCGGGGCTGGGGTTGAACAGTTCGGGCAGGTATCGATCACTTTCCTTGAAGAAGAAGGCGTCGGTCGGATCGATGAAGGCGGTTAGGTCAAACTCGTAGCTGTCAAAGGTGAGGCTGGAGAGCGTGCCGGACTCATCTATCTGCGAGACGACACCATTGCTCAGCAGCATGACGGGTCCGCGTTCCGCGCGCACAATCTGGCCCTGCCGGGCCGAATAGGCGGTGCTGGATGCGCCGCGTCCATCCTCGATGAAGACCTCGCTCATCATCCCGCCATCACCCAGCGTGCGCGCGTAGAAGGTGACGTCCACCCCCATCGAGACGAACTCGCCCGGCCGCATGACGCTGGCGGCGATGTCGGTGCGCACGTCGTAGATGGCTTGGCGCATCTCGCGATAGGCAGCAGGTTGGACGAAGAGGTTCACCCCCAGATTGATGAGCATGGCATAGACCGCTACCCGCAAGAACGGAGAGAGCCTCTCGCGCCGGCTGAGCCCGGCGGCAGCCGCTACAGTCAGTTCGGACTCGCTCATCATCCGGTTCAGCGCACCGGCGCAGGCGATGAAGACGGCGATCGGCATCAGGAGGGCGACAATCTGGGGTACAGCCAGAATGGTCACCCACAGGAAAACCAGCAGCGTTTCGCCCCGGTCTGCGACCAGATTCAGATTGGACAGTGACTGCGTAAGAATCGCGAGCCCCGTCAGCGCAGCAAGCGCTATCAGGAAAGGCAGCATGGCCTGCCGGAAGGCGTAACGCTGAAACAGCTTCATTGGGATGCTTTGCGGTCTTCTGTGTGACGACAGACTTCTACCCCGGCTTCATATCGGATACCACTAAAGCCAGCCAAATTCCCGCAGTTCGGCCACCCGGCGCTCATATGAGGCTCCGGGGCGGCTGGCAACCCTGCCGGGACGTGTCGTTCAGAAAGGAATTCCATGCATATCAAGTTCTCGTCGAAACCCACCGGCGATGCTCTGGCCGTCGCCGTTTACGAGAAGGCGAGCCTGTCGCCATCGGCCAAGGCGCTGGAGGAGGCAAGCGGCGGCAGCGTTACCCGCGCCATCAAGGCTTCGCGCTTTACCGGTGATGCCGGCCAGGTGCTGGAAATTGCAGCTCCCTCCGGCGTCAAGGCCGCGCGGGTTGTCCTGTTCGGGCTGGGTTCAAAAAAGTCTGCGAACGGCAATGTGTACGAGAAAGCTGTTGCGGCAGCGGTCAAGCAGCTTCTGCTGGGCGGCACGCAGACCCTGTCGGTTCATATCGATGCCGAGGATGGTGAGCTTTCTTCGCGCGCTGCGCTGGGTGCGACGATGGCTGCTTACCGGTTCGACCAGTACCGCACCAAGCTGAAGGCGGACAAAAAGCCGTCCCTGACGACGGTCGAGATTGTTGCGGCAGACGACAAGGCCGCCAAGAAGGCATGGAAGAGCTGGGAATCGGTGGCTGAAGGCGTGAAGCTGGCCCGCGATCTCGTCATGGAGCCGGCCAACATCCTGCACCCGGAAGAGTACGCCAAGCGTATTGCCAAGCTGGAGAAGGAAGGTCTGGAAGTTGAAATACTGGGCGAAGCCCAGATGAAGAAGCTCGGCATGGGCGCGCTTCTGGGTGTCAGCCAGGGTTCGGTACGCGAAGCGAAGCTCGCCATCATGCGCTGGAATGGCGGCAAGGAGGGTGACAAGCCGCTCGCCTTTGTCGGCAAGGGCCTGACCTTCGATACGGGCGGCATCTCACTCAAGCCCGGAGCCGGCATGGAAGACATGAAGGGCGATATGGGCGGCTCTGCTGCCGTGGTCGGCCTGATGCGCGCGCTGGCGGGCCGCAAGGCGAAAGTCAATGTGGTCGGCGTCGTCGCTCTGGTGGAAAACATGCCTGACGGTAATGCCCAGCGCCCCGGCGATGTGGTCACCTCCATGTCCGGCCAGACCATCGAGATCCTGAACACCGATGCCGAAGGCCGCCTCGTGCTCGCCGATGCGCTCTGGTACACGCAGGAGACGTTTGATCCGGCTTTCATTGTCGATCTGGCAACGCTGACCGGCGCGGTGCTGATTGCGCTCGGCCATGAGCACGCCGCCATTTTCTCCAATGATGACAAGCTGGCTGACCGGCTTTACGCGGCAGGCAAGGCATCCGACGAGGGCGTGTGGCGCCTGCCCATCGGGCCGGAATATGACCGTCATATCGACAGCGATATCGCCGACATGAAAAATCTGGGGCAGGGCCGCAATGCCGGCTCGATTGCTGGCGCGGTGTTCCTGCAGCGCTATGTCAACGGCAAGCCGTGGGTCCACATGGATATCGCCGGAACGGCCATGTATGCGGGATCCAAGGACCCACGCCTGCCAGCCTTCGGGACGGGTTATGGCGTGCGTGTGCTCGACCGTTTCGTCCGCGATTTCTACGAGAACTGATAACGCGCGCTGATGGCCGAGCTCTGGTTCTATCATCTGGAGAAGGCCGGTGTGGGCGATGTCCTGCCCGGTCTTCTCCAGAAGGTGCTGGAGCGCGGCTCGCGCGCGCTTGTGGTCGCGCCCGATGACGAAACGGCCGCCAGTCTGGACACGCAGCTCTGGACATTTCGTGATGAAAGCTTCCTGCCGCACGGGCGCGATAACGAGCCCCATGCGCCTCGTCAGCCGGTGCTGATCTCCACCGAAACCCGCAATGTGAACCAGGCAGACATGCTGTTCTGTCTTGGCGGCGTTGATCCGGGCAACCTTGAGGAGTGGAATCGCGTTATCGTGCTGTTCGAGGATAGCGATGACGCGGCCAAGCAGGGCGCGCGGTCTTTGTGGTCCGCCATGAAAAAGTCGGGAACGACGGTATCCTACTGGAAACAGTCCGATCAGGGACGCTGGGAGAAACAGGGATGATCAGGCACTTTGCCGCTTTTGCTTCGCTGGCCATGCTGGCCGCCTGCGCCACCGCCGATGGTGCGACCGAGAATGATGTGGTTGACCTCTCCGAGGGGCGCGAGTGTCCTGCCCAGCAGTTCCAGCTGCTTGTCGGCCAGCTGCGTGACGAGGTCGATACCTCGACCCTGCCGGTGCCCTACCGCATGTATGGCCGCGGCGACGCCGTGACGATGGATTATCGGCCCGACCGGCTGAATGTTGTCATTG
Source organism: Glycocaulis abyssi (assembly GCF_041429775.1). NCBI lineage: Bacteria > Pseudomonadati > Pseudomonadota > Alphaproteobacteria > Maricaulales > Maricaulaceae > Glycocaulis > Glycocaulis abyssi. Next base: position 198,809 of record NZ_CP163421.1, read on the forward strand.
GCGATGATGGCCGCGTGGAGCGCGTTGCCTGCGGGTAGGCACCTACACGCCCGCCGCCTCGCGCGCCTGCTCGTAGGCTTCGTCGGCCTCCAGCCATTTCATCTCGGCCGCGTCGATAAGCTCTTCGGCGCGGGCGCGCTTCTTCGTCAGCTCGGCGGCAAGGCCGGGGTCTTTCTCCCACAGGCCCGGCACAGACAGCCCCTTGTCGATAGTGGCCAGCACACCTTTGAGGCGTTCTGCCTCGCGCTCCCATTTCAGCGCTTCGGCTTTCAGCGGTTTGAGCTTTGAGCGCGCTTCAGCCGCATCGCGGCGGCGCTCCAGCTTGGCATCAGGTTTGACTTTCCCGCGCCCATTGCCCTCGGTTTCAGGGCGCAGGAGCTGCTTGCGGTACTCGTCCATATCGCCCTCATAGGGCTTTACGGTGCCGCCTTCGGCTATCCACAGCCGGTCCACACACGCCTCGATCAGATGGCGGTCATGGCTGATCAGGATCACCGCGCCCTCATAAGTGTTGATGGCGTCCATCAGGGCGGCGCGGCTATCCATATCCAGATGGTTGGTCGGTTCGTCCAGGATCAGCAGATGCGCGCCGTGAAAGCTGATGAGGTTCATCAAGAGGCGCGCCTTCTCACCGCCTGAAAGGTCTTTGGCGGGCGTTTCCTGCCGGTCGCCCGGCAGACCGAATCGGGCGAGGCGCGCGCGGCGCTGGGCCTCGGTCGCGTCCGGCATCAGTTCGAGAATGTGCTGGTAGGCAGACGTGTTGGGATGCAGCGCGTCGATCTGGTGCTGCGCGAAATGGGCGATCTCCAGTTTCTTGTGCATGCGCATCGCGCCGGACAGCACCGGTATCTGCCCGGTCAGCAACTTGGCGAAGGTGGATTTGCCCGCGCCATTGCGGCCCAGAAGGCCGATCCGGTCATCGACATCGATGCGCAGATCCATGTTTTTGAGGATGATCGTATCCTCATCATAGCCGGTCGCGGCGCCGTCCAGACGCACCAGCGGATTGGCCATGCGGCGCGGGGCAATCGGCAGGTCGAAAGGGGCCACCGGATCAGCCACCGAGGTTGCCACGGGCTGCATCTTCTCCAGCCGCTTCACGCGCGACTGGGCCTGTCTGGCCTTTGTGGCCTTGGCCTTGAAGCGGTCGACAAAGGCTTGCAGGCGGCGGCGCTCATCCTCCTGCTTTTCAACCAGCTTCATGGTCAGGCGCTGGCGCTCGGCGAGCTGCTTTTCAAACTGGTCGTACCCGCCATCCCAGACGGTAAGCCGGGCGTCTTTGAGATGCGCGATCATGTCGATGGAGGCATTCAGGAGTCCCCGGTCGTGCGAGATCAGCAGCACCGAGCCGGGAAATTTCTGCAGATAGTTTTCCAGCCATACCGCGCCTTCCAGGTCCAGATAGTTGGTCGGCTCGTCGAGCAGCAGAAGATCAGGCCGGGCAAAGAGCGTCGCGGCCAGCGCCGCGCGCATGCGCCAGCCGCCGGAGAAGGCCGAGCAGGGGCGCTGCTGTTCCTCGTTGGAAAAGCCGAGGCCATGCAGGATCGCGCCCGCGCGCGCCTCGGCTGAATGCGCATCGATATCGGCCAGCCGCGTCTGGATGTCGGCGATGCGATTGGGATCGGTGGCGGTTTCGGCTTCGGCCAGAAGACTTGCGCGCTCTGTGTCGGCGGCCAGCACGAAATCGATAATGGATACAGGGCCGCCCGGTGCTTCCTGCTCCACGCTTCCCATGCGCATGCCCGGCTGGATGCGGATATCGCCGCTCTCCGGGCTGGCCTCGCCGCGGATCAGCCGGAACAGGGTCGATTTGCCGGTGCCATTGCGCCCGACAAGGCCCATCTTTGTTTTGGCCGGCAGGAAGAGCGTTGCCTGCTCGAACAGGATGCGCCCTTCAATGCGGTAGGTGAGATCGTTGATATGCAGCATGAAGTGCCGCGTAGCATGCCTTGTTACCGGGTAAAAGCGCCGCTATAAGCCGCGCCAAACCCCACCTCCCCAACCATCACCCAAGGGACAACACACCATGGCGCTGCAACGCACCTTCTCCATCATCAAGCCCGACGCCACCAAGCGTAACCTCACCGGCAAGATCAACGCCATGATCGAGGATGCGGGCCTTCGCATCATCGCACAGAAGCGCATCCACATGACCAAGGCGCAGGCCGAGACCTTCTACGGCGTGCACCGTGAACGCCCCTTCTTCAACGATCTGGTGTCCTTCATGACCTCCGGCCCGGTTGTCGTGCAGGTGCTGGAAGGCGAAGACGCCATTGCCAAATACCGCACCGTCATGGGCGCCACCAACCCGGCCAATGCCGATGAAGGCACGATCCGCAAGATGTTCGCCGAATCCATCGAAGCCAATTCCGTGCACGGCTCCGACGCCCCGGAAACGGCCGCCGAAGAGATTGCCTACTTCTTCGCCGGTCTGGAGCTGGTGGGGTAAACAGCCACCACATAAAGGGAAAGGCGGATCGCCATGCTTACCGCGTTTGTACTCGGCCTTTCCCTCCAGCTCTCCGCAGGGACGTGCAGCGATCTGCGCGTCATTGACGGCCGGGTCTGGACGGACATCACCATCAATGGCGCCGCCACCGAGGCACTGTTTGATTCCGGCTCGGAAATCACTGTCGTCGATCTCGCCTTAGCTGCGCAGGCCATTCACGGCGAAGCCGAGACGGTCGAGGCCCGTGGCACCGGCGCGGCGACCGTAAGCGCCGGTCTGGTGCAGGGCGTCACTATCGGCGCGGCGGGGCTCGAGCTGGCTGACTCCGTCATTGCCGTCATGGACCTGGCGGATATTTCACAGCGCCTTGTCGGGCGTCCGGTCCCTGCGATACTTGGCCGGGAAGTGTTTGACGCCTCCCGCCTCGCCATTGATTTCGACGCTGGCCAGGTGTGCCGGATGGACCGGGCCGCAGAGCCGGACGGGGCGCGCCGCGCCCTGGTGTCCCGCGACGGCATTATGGCTTTCGAGATCACTATCGAGGGCCAGACGGTTCTGGCTGATTTCGATACCGGAAACAGAGGCGCGCTGCTGCTCGACACGACAGCCGCAGAGGCGGCTGGCCTGCTTGACGGTCGGGCGGAGACACTCCGCTCTGGCGGTGGCATTGGCGGGGCCGTTGACCGGCGCGTGCTGGAAGTGCGCAGCGTGGACGTGGCCGGCGCTGTATTCGACACGGTGGACGCCGAAATTGACCCCCGCGAGAGCGAGGCGGGCAGCGCCAATATCGGCCTTGGCCTGTTGACGCGGTTTCACCTGATTGTCGACTTCGCCGAGAGCGCCATCTGGCTCTCCCCCCGGGAGAACTGAAAAAGCCCGGCAGCGATGCCGGGCTTTTTTTCATTCTCCTACTTCGCCGCGACCGCCCAATCCGCATCCACGTTGAGGAAGCCGCCGGACTGGCGCTTCCAGAGCTGGGCGTAGACGCCGTTTCTCGCCAGCAACTCGTCATGGCTGCCCTGTTCGATGATGCGGCCACCTTCCATCACCACCAGCCGGTCCAGCATGGCAATGGTGGAGAGGCGGTGCGCGATGGCGATCACGGTCTTGCCCTCCATCAGCTGGTAGAGCTGGTCCTGAATCGCGGCCTCGATTTCGGAATCGAGCGCCGAGGTGGCCTCGTCCAGCACCAGGATCGGCGCGTTCTTGAGCAATATGCGCGCAATCGCGATGCGCTGGCGCTGACCGCCGGAGAGCTTCACGCCGCGCTCGCCGACATGGGCGTCATAGCCGGTTCGGCCGTCAATGTCGGAAAGGTCCGGGATGAAGGCGTCGGCCTGCGCCCGGCGGGCCGCCTCCATCACAGCATCGTCGCCGGCGTCAGCCGAGCCATAGGCGATATTGTCCCTTATGGAGCGGTGCAGAAGCGAGGTATCCTGCGTCACCATGCCGATCTGGCGGCGCAGCGAATCTTGCGTGACCTGCGAAATATCCTGCCCGTCAATCGTGATGCGTCCGCCTTCGAGTTCGTAAAAGCGCAGGAGCAGGTTGACGAGGGTGGACTTGCCAACGCCCGACCGGCCCACAAGGCCCACCTTCTCGCCGGGCGCGATATCAAGGTTCAGCCCCTCGATGACGCCGCTCTCCTTGCCATAGTGGAAGGTGATGTTTTCAAAGCGGATCGCGCCTTGCGAGACGACAAGCGGTTTCGCGCCCGGAACGTCCCGAATCGCCTGTTCCTGCGCGATGGTGTTGATGCCGTCCTGAATGGTGCCGACCGCTTCGAACAGGCCCGCCGTCTCCCACAAGATCCAGTCGGACATGGCCCGGATGCGCATGACAATGGCGACCGCTACGGCGACGACGCCAAGACCCACCAGCCCCATCTGCCAGGCGATGATGGTGGAGGCTGTCACGGCCACCAGCAGCACCGCGTTCAGTGTCTGCAGCAGCGTGTAGAGCCCGGTAACCAGGCGCATCTGCTTGTAGACCGTGCCCATGAAGCCGCTCATCGCCTCGCGGGCATAGCCTTCCTCGCGGCGGGCATGGGCGAAGAGCTTGATGGTCTGGATATTGGTGTAGCTGTCGACGACGCGGCCGGTCATCTCCGCGCGCGCATCGGCCTGTTTCATGGAGATGTCGCGCAGGCGCGGAATGAAGTGGAAGAGGAGCCACAGATAGCCTGCCAGCCACAGCACGAGCGGGATCATCAGGAAGGGTTCGGCTCCGCCGACCAGCACCAGCGCGCCGACGAAATAGACGGCCACATAGACGAAGATGTCGAGCACCTTCATCACCGTCTCGCGCACGGCGAGCGCGGTCTGCATCACCTTCTGGCTGACCCGGCCGGCGAACTCGTCCTGAAAGAAGCTCATCGACTGGCCAAGGATGTAGCGGTGGGTCAGCCAGCGCGCGAGCATCGGGAAATTGCCGAAAATCGTCTGGTGGGTGATGAGCGAGTTGAACAGCACCAGCAGCGGGAAGCCGATCAGGATGAAGGCCGCCATGGCGATAAGGCCGGCGCCGTGCTCCTCAAACAATGTCTCGCGGTCAGCCGCCGCCAGCCAGTCCACCAGCGTGCCGAGAAAGCCCAGGAAAACCACCTCGAACACCGAAAGGATCGCGGTCAGCACCGATAGCGTGATCAGCCACGGCCAGACGGGCCGTGTGTAGTGGGCCACAAAGCCAAGAAGGGTTTTGGGCGGCGCTTCCGGCTCGGTGGCGGGGAAGGGGTCAATGCGGGATTCAAAAAAACGGAACATCAAAAAAAACCTTGTGGGCGAGCCCGGTTGAGCGGGGTTTAGGGGACGATTTGCCGTGTCGGCCCGAAGCGGTCTAAAATCTCAACTTAAGTTGAGGTCAAAGGCAAATGACATGTCGTCCATGAAGAAGGTCAGGCCGGTGCGCGGCTTGAGCGTTGGTGAACTGGCCGCTCGCGCCGGTGTCAACGTCTCCACTTTGCACTTTTACGAGACAAAGGGCTTGATCGCCAGCAGCCGGACGAGCGGAAACCAGCGCCGCTATGGCCGCGACATGCTGCGCCGGGTCGCCGTGATCCGCGTGGCCCAGCGCGCCGGTGTGCCGCTGGCGGAAATCGCGGCGGCGCTCGATGCCCTGCCGTCCCGGCGCACGCCCAATGCGGTGGACTGGGCAAAGCTCTCGGCGGTGTGGAAAGACGCGCTGGAGGCGCGCATCAATGCGCTCGCCCAGCTCAAAGACGAGCTGGAGGGCTGTATTGGCTGCGGGTGCCTGTCCATGACGGACTGCCCCTTGCGCAATCCGGGCGATGCGTTGGCCAAGGACGGGCCGGGCGCGAGATTGCTGGAGGGGTAATTTTCCCTCGTCCTTCGAGACGCTCATTTCATTCGCCCTCAGGATGAGGGAAAAGAACGAGGACTGTCATCCTCGCGCGCCTCCCGTGTTATCACCCGCGCATGCGGGTGATCCATGCCTCAGAAGGTTGCTCATGCTCGAAGGCCAGAGGCATGGGTGGCCCGGATAAACCGGGCCATGACAATGTTTGAGCACCAGCGCTCGCCCCCTAATCCAGCCCCGGTTTTTTCCGGAGCGCCTTGGTCTGGCCCTTCTTCGCCTTGGCGTCTTTCCGGCGCTTGATCGAGCTCAGGGACGGCCGGGATTTGATGCGCGGTTTCGGCTTGCGGCTGGCCTGCCGGATCAGGCGTATCAGCCGCGTGCGGGCCTCCGCGCGATTGCGCTCCTGGGAGCGGTGATCCTCCACATGCAGTATCAGCACGCCGTCCTGCGTCATGCGGCTTCCGGCGAGGCGGATGAGCCGCTGCTTGATGGCGGGGGCGAGGGCGCTGGCATGGACGTCGTAGCGAAGCTGCACCGCGCTGGCGGTCTTGTTCACATGCTGACCACCCGGCCCGGAGGCTTTCACGAAGCGCTCGGTTATCAGGCTCTCATCAAGGATGATGTCGTTGGTGATGGTCTACGCCTTTTCCAAAGCCACCCTTAGCGCTTCCGGATAAAGCCGGTGTTCTTCCACCAGCACGCGCGCAGCGAGCGTCTCGGGCGTATCACCGGGGAGAACTGGCACGCGGGCCTGCGCGATTACTGGGCCTTCATCCATCCCGGGCGTTACCCAGTGGACGGTGCAGCCATGTTCGGTCTCGCCTGCCTCGATGGCGCGGGCATGGGTATCCACGCCCTTGAATTTCGGCAGCAGGGAGGGGTGGATATTGATCATCCGGCCTTCCCAGCGGTTCACGAAGCTTTCCGTCAGGATGCGCATGAAGCCAGCCAGGCAGACGAACTCTGCGCCCGCTTCACGCAAGGCGGCATCGAGCGCGGCTTCGAAGCTCTCGCGCGTGTCAAAGGCCTTGTGGTCGATGGCGATGGCCGCGATGTCCGCCTCTCGCGCGCGCTCCAGCCCATAGGCGTCCGGCCGGTTGGAGATCACGGCGACGATGCGGGCGGGATAGTCTTCGCCCATGCAGGCATCGATCAGGCATTGCAGGTTCGATCCGCGCCCGGAGATGAGGACGGCAATCGGTGTCTTGCCGCTCATTTCGCGGTCAGATGGCCGATGATGGCGGCTGTCTCGCCTGCGTCTTTCAGCGCTGCCAGCACGGCCTCGGCGTCTTCGGCGGCGACAGCGGCGATCATGCCGATCCCGCAATTGAAGGTGCGGCGCATTTCGCTTTCCGCAATCCCGCCCGCGTTCTCCAGCCAGCGGAAGACGGCGGGGCGTTCAAAGCTGTCGTAATCCACCTCGAAGCCAAGGTGACCGGGCAGCATGCGCGGCGTGTTCTCGGTGATCCCGCCGCCCGTAATATGGGCAAGGCCCTTGATCTTGCCGGCGCGCACCAGCGGCATCAGGGATTTCACATAGATGCGGGTGGGCTCCAGCAGGGCTTCGCCGAGCTTGCGGCCCGGCGCGAAGGGCGCCTCGCTGTCGAATTTCAGGCCTGCATGATCGATCACGCGGCGCACAAGCGAATAGCCGTTCGAATGCGGGCCGGAGGAGGCCAGCCCGATCAGCACATCACCGGCAACCATATCCGCTTCGCGGGGCAATAGATGGCCGCGTTCAGCCGCACCGACGACAAAGCCCGCGAGATCGAAATCCTCGCCCTCATACATGCCCGGCATTTCGGCCGTTTCCCCGCCAATCAGCGCGCAGCCGGCAAGACGGCACCCCTGCGCGATGCCTTTCACGATCTCCGCGCCGCGCGCCGGGTCCAGCTTGCCGGTGGCGAAATAGTCGAGGAAGAACAAGGGTTCCGCGCCCTGCGCCAGCACGTCATTGACGCACATGGCAACGAGATCGATGCCGACCGTGTCGACGATGCCGGTATCGATGGCCAGACGCAGCTTGGTGCCGACCCCATCCGTGCCGGAGACAAGAATCGGGTCCTTGAAGCCAGCGGCTTTGAGATCAAACGCGCCGCCAAACCCGCCAAGGTCTGCCGCCGCGCCGGGCCGGGCGGTGGATTTTGCCAGCGGCTTGATGGCCTCTACGAGGGCGTCACCAGCGTCGATGTCGACACCGGCAGAGGCATAGGTGAGGCCTTGTGAGGGCGGGTTGCTGGCCACGGCTGATTGCTCCGGCAAGGGGTCGAATATGGCGCGCAAACAACTGCAAGGGGGGCGGCTTGGCAAGAGGGCGGGTCTGTAAATCGCGCCTGTCCGCGTCTGGCTGTCACAACAGGTGCGTGAAATCAGGCGCTTGCAGGCAGGGGTGAGTTACTTACCCCGACGCGGCGGATCGGATGTATTATGGCGGGAGATCGCGGCTCTACAGCCTGCAAACCCTTCACGCGATGGCCAGTGCGGGTATAGTCAGGATCAACGCTTCACTTTCAGGCAGGATCGCCACCATGACCCATCTCATTTCCCGGACGCGGGCCGCAATTGGCGCACTGCTTACGGCCATTTTGTGCGTGGCGTTTCTGGCCGCTCCCGCCAGCACGCAGGACGTGTTCACCGTGTCAGGCATTGGCGTGGATGAACGCGCCGGCACGACCACAGAGGCGCAGGCAGCGGCCTTCCGCGCCGGGCAGATTGCGGCAGCACAAGCGCTTCTGGAGCGTCTGACGCTGGGTGAGGACCGTATCAGTGCCGGTCTGACATCCATTCCTGCCGATGCGGCGCAGGAAATGGTTGCGGGCCTTGAGGTCTCTGGCGAGCGGCGCTCGGCCAATCGCTATATCGCCACCCTGACGGTGAATTTTGATGCCCGTTCGGTGCGCAACTATCTGCGCGGACAGAACATCGCGTTTGTGGAATCGCAGGCGGCGCGCACGCTGGTCGTTCCGGTGATTGAGCGCGACGGGAATGTGGGCCTGTGGGGCGGTGCCTGGTACGAGGCGTGGCGCTCCGGCCCACATGCCAACGCCCTGACCCCTCATATCGGCCTTGGCTCGCTAATGTCCGGTGAGGGTGATGATGCCGTGCCCGTGGGGCGCAACGTCATCAGCGCGTCAGCGGCGCAATCGGGCGATGAGTTTGCCTTGCGTGAGCTGGCCGCTCTTTATGGCGTCTCACGCGTTGCGGTCATCACGGCGCGCGAAGGCGAGGGCATTATCCGCGCCAGCGGCACGGTGTACGATTTTTCCGGCCCAGATACCGCCGTCTCGGATTTGGCATCTGCAGCCAGCCAGAGCGGCTATGACGAGCTCGCCCGGCGCATCGTGCAGACAGCGCAGGAAGCCTGGAAGCGCGAAGTGGTCGTGCGTGGCGGTGAGGCCAGCGAAGTCACGGTGTCGGTGCTCTACAGCTCAATGGCGCAGTGGCGGTCCCTGCAACGGGCCATTACCGGCGCATCACTCATTTCCAATGCAAGGCTCGACGCGGTCACGACGACAGGCGCCGTGATGACGATCACCCATCGCGGCGAGCGCGATCAGCTGGTGCGTGAACTGGCCCAGCGCGGAGCGCGGCTGGAAGAAGAGCGCGGGCTTGGCTGGGTAGCGCGCCCGCGCAACTGACAGAGCATTATGGCAACTCCCCAGCTTGCCCTCGATCTTGCCCTTGAGCCGGACTACCGCCCGGAAAGCTTTGCTGTAAGCGAAGCCAATGCGGCTGCGCTGGCGCTGGTGAACCGCTGGCCGCGCTGGCGGATGGGCCATCTGGTGCTGACCGGCCCGGCGGGAGCCGGCAAGACCCATCTGGCGCATATGTGGCAGCAGCGCACGGGCGCCGCCTGGGTGGGCCGGATGGATGTGTCATCCGCGCTCAAATCAATCCAGCGTGGCGCCAGCGTCGTCATTGAAGACGGCGATCAGGGCGTGGACGAGGAAGGCCTGTTCCACCTGCTCAACCGCGCGGCGGGCGATTCCGGCATCAGCGTGCTGCTGACGGGCCGTCTGCACCCGCGCAGCTGGCAGATTGCCCTGCCGGATCTCGCTTCACGGCTCAGCGCGGCCGAGGCCGCGGTTCTGGACGAACCCGATGACGCCCTGCTTCGCCAGGTGCTTGAAAAGCTCTTCCGCGACCGGCGCACGCCGCTCAGCCCCGGTGTTCTCGACTATTTGCTGACGCGCATGGAGCGCTCGGTGGATTTTGCCCGCCTTCTTGTGGCACGGCTCGACAATGCGGCATTGGCAGGCAAGAGCAGCGTCACGCGTGCGCTTGCGCGCGATGTGCTGGCTGGATTATCAGCAGACAACAACCCCAACGAGGAGCCTGGTGCACGGCCATGACCGATATTGTGGAAGGCATGTCCGCCAGCGCCTCTGCCGAACCGGCCCGTCACGATAGCGGCGGCGATCTCATGCAATCGCCTGAACGGTTTTTGAACCGGGAACTGTCCTGGCTGCAGTTCAACCAGCGTGTGCTGGAGGAGGCGGAGAACCCCGCGCACCCCGTGCTGGAGCGCCTGCGCTTCCTGTCGATCTCTGCCAGCAATCTTGATGAGTTCTACATGGTGCGCGTCGCGGGCCTGCGCGCGCAGCTGCGCAATGGCGTGGACCGTGCGGGTCAGGACGGCCTCACCGTCACCGAGCAACTGGAGCGCATCAACGAGGCGGCTTCCCGGCTCATGCTCACCCAGCAGGAACGCTGGCAGGAATTGCGTGTGCTGATGGGCAAGGAAGGCGTGCAGCTGCTCAACCCGGATGAGCTTACCCGCGCCGAGCGGGCCTGGCTGCGCGACGATTTTCTGGCGCACACACTGCCGGTCATTACACCGCTGGCCATTGATCCGGCGCACCCCTTCCCGTTCATCCCCAATCTGGGCTTTGCCATCGTGCTGAAGCTGAAGCGCCAGCGCGACGGCAAGGTGATGAACGCGCTGTTGCCGCTGCCTGCGGGGGTGAAGCGGTTCGTAGACATTCCCTGCACACGCAAGGACCGGCGCGGCCGGCCCGTCAGGCGCTATATCGCGCTGGAAGACGTGCTGATCGTCTTCGTGGATGCGCTCTTCCCCGGCTATGAGCTGCTCGGCAAGGGCGCGTTCCGCATCATCCGCGACAGCGATATCGAGATCGAGGAAGAGGCCGAAGATCTGGTGCGCGAGTTCGAGGCGCGCCTGAAGCAGCGGCGGCGCGGCGTGCTGGTCCGGCTGAAGCTGGAAGCCTCCATGCCGGAGGAACTGCGCCGTTTCATCATCCAGCAATTGCACGCAGAATCGCGTGATGTGGTGCTGGTGGACGGCAATCTGGGGCTGGCCCAGCTTTCCCAGCTCATCCCCGATGACCGGCCCGAGCTGAAATTCGAACCCTATGAGCCGCGCTTTCCCGAACGCATCAAGGATCATGGCGGGGACTGTTTTGCGGCCATCCGCGCCAAGGATCTGATCGTCCACCACCCCTATGAGAGCTTTGACGTGGTGGTGCAGTTCCTGCGCCAGGCGGCGAACGACCCTGATGTCATCGCCATCAAGCAGACGCTTTACCGGACCTCGAAAAACTCCCCCATCGTGGCGGCGCTCATCGAGGCGGCGGAAGCTGGCAAGAACGTTACCGCGCTGGTGGAGCTGAAAGCCCGGTTTGACGAGGAAGCCAATCTGAAGTGGGCGCGCGATCTGGAACGGGCTGGCGTGCAGGTCGTCTATGGCTTTGTCGAGTACAAGACCCACGCCAAGATATCGCTCGTCGTGCGGCGCGAGGGCGCGACCTTGCGGACCTATGCCCATTTCGGGACCGGCAATTACCACCCCATCACCGCGCGTATCTACACAGACCTGTCCCTGTTTACCGCTGACCCGGCCTTTGGCCGCGATGCGGGCCGGATTTTCAACTATGTCACCGGCTATGCCCGTCCTACGGGGCTGGAGCGCCTGTCGATCTCGCCGCTGGGCATGAAGGAATTGCTGGTGGAGAAAATCCGCCGCGAGGCGGACAACGCGCGCGTCGGCAAACCGGCAGCCGTGTGGGCGAAGATGAATTCCGTGGTCCACCCCGAGATCATCGATGCGCTTTACGAGGCCAGTCAGGCGGGGGTACGCGTCGATCTGATCGTGCGCGGTATCTGCTGCCTGCGCCCCGGCGTGCCGGGCCTGTCGGAAAACATCCGGGTCAAATCCATTGTTGGCCGCTTTCTGGAGCACTCGCGCATTGTGTGCTTTGCCAATGGCGAGATCATGCCGTCGGCCAGGGCGGAGGTGTGGATGTCCTCGGCGGACTGGATGCCGCGCAATCTGGACCGGCGCATCGAGACGCTGTTTCCGGTGGTCAACCCGACCGTTCACCGGCAGGTGCTCGACCAGATCATGGTCGCCAATCTCAATGACGAGGCGCAAAGCTGGTACATGAACCCGGATGGCAGCTATACGCGCGTCAACACGCAAGGCATTTCCATGCCCTTCAGCGCCCATGATTATTTCATGACCAATCCCTCGCTCTCCGGGCGCGGCGAAGCGCTGCGCAACGATCAGCCGCCTTCGGTTCCGCAGCTGGCGCGGCGTCCATGAGGCTGGGCCTTGGCAAAAAACCCGGCCCGGCGGGCCGGGATCTCGCCGTCATTGATATCGGGTCCAACTCGGTGCGGCTGGTCCAGTACCGGCTGGAGGATGGCGCGCTATGGCCGGTCTTCAACGAGAAGACGATGGCCGGGCTGGGCAAGGGAGCGGCCTCGCGCGGCACGCTGAACCCTGATGGTGTGAAGACCGCACTCGTCACGCTGCGCCGCTTTGCCAGCCTGCTGGAGGCCAAGGGCGTCACGGACTGTCATGCCGTTGCAACGGCGGCGGTGCGCGAGTGCTCGGATGGCCCGCAATTCGTGGCCGAGGCTGAAAAGCTGACCGGGCTGAAGATCGAGGTGCTGTCCGGCGAGGAGGAAGGGCGGCTTTCGGCGCTGGGCGTGGTTGCCGGTATCGGCGCGGGCAATGGTGTGGCCGGTGATCTTGGCGGGGCCAGTCTGGAGATAGCGCGCCTGACGGGCAGGGAAGTCGGGCCGGTCTTCTCCCTGCCGCTTGGACCTCTATCGGTTCTCAATGGCGGATCTGATGACGCCAAGCGCATTCGCAGCGAGATTGATGAGGGGCTGAACGCGGCCGCTGGCGCGCTGGACGGGTCGGGGCCGGATTTCTATGCGGTCGGCGGCGCGTGGCGTGCCTTTGCCAATCTGGCGATGGCGCTGGACCGTTATCCGCTGATCCTGCTCCACCAGTATGCGTTGAGCGCCCAGCAGGTCGTGCGCGCAGCAGATTTCGCCATGGCCCAGAGCGAGGCTTCGCTGGCCGCCACGCCGGGTGTCTCCCAGAAGCGTGCCGCCATGCTGCCCTATGCCGCCCAGCTGCTCAAACGCATCGTCAAGCGCGGCAAGTTCAAGCGCGTGATCTTCTCGGCCAATGGCCTGCGCGAGGGGGTTGCCTTCAGCCGCAGCGCCGCGCTGGAGCAACGCTCAGATCCGCTGCTGGCAGGGGCCGAAGCCATGGCCCGGCATGCTGCCAGTGATCCGGAGTTTGGCCCGGCGCTGGCGGGCTGGCTGGAGCCTGTTTTTGCGGCCAATGCCGCCACCTTTGATGCCGAGCGCGACCATGTCCTGCGCGGGGCGGCTGCGCGCCTGTCCCAGCTGGGCGCGCGCATGCATCCCGATCACCGCGCAGAGCTGGCCGCGACCGAAGTGCTCTATGCGCCCTTTGGCGGTATCTCGCACCCGGAGCGGGCCTTTCTGGCGCTCGCCATGCACCACCGCTATGCGGGAAAGCGGCCAAGGCCGGAGGACTGCCCGTCGCGGCGCCTTCTGGACGATGCGCAGGAGGACGCCGCATTGCTACTTGGCCACGGCATCAGGCTGGGCGCAGCGCTGTCCGGCGGCTCGGCAGGGGTGTTGAAACTCTTTACGCTCACGCGCACAGGCGATGAGCTGGTGCTTGCCATGGAGGCGGGCCGTGAGGATCTGGTGGTCGAGCGTGCCTATTCGCGCTTTGAAACGCTGGCAAGCCTTCTGGGGCTGAAAGCGGTGCTCAGTACGGCCTAGTCTTCCAGCTCTATCGCAACGACCTTGCCGTTCTCCAGAATGAGTGCCAGCTCGCCGCGCTTGAGCTTCAGGGCCGCTTCGCCGAACACCTTGTAGCGCCAGCCTGTCAGGGCAGGCACGTCGGCCTTGTCGCTGGCGGCAATCTGTTCGAGGTCCGGCACGGTGGCGATCAGGCGCGGCGCAACGCCCTCTTCCTCGGCAACAACCCGCAGGAAGACTTTCAGCAGCTCCACTACCGGCCCGATATTGTTGGGCAGATGGGTCTGGCGGGCGAGCTTGGGCGCGTGTTTTTCCGGAGCAGCCATCGCCTCGCGCATCATCTCGATCAGGCGCTCGGCAGGCTTGGAGCGTTCAAACCCCTTGGGCACAGCGCGCAGCGCGGCAAGTTGTTCTTGCGAGACCGGCGCAGACTGGGCCAGTTCGTATATGCCGTCATCCTTCATCACCCGGCTGCGCGGCACGTCGCGTGTCTGCGCCTCTATCTCGCGCCAGCGCGCCGCCGCCTTCATGGCCGCAAGCCATTTGGTGGAGGTCTTGCGCGGTTTTAGCCGTTTCCAGGCATTTTCCGGGTCCATCCGGTAGGTCTCCGGATTGGTCAGGAGGCGCATCTCCTCGTTCAGCCATTCCTCTCGACCCGACTGCTCCAGCTTTTCCTGCAGGATCGGGTAGATCTTGTGAAGATGGGTCACGTCGGCGAGGGCGTACTCGGCCTGCTTGTCCGAAAGCGGGCGGCGTGACCAGTCGGTAAAGCGCGATCCCTTGTCGATCTGCTCGCCCAGCAGTTCGCGCACCAGATTGTCGTAGGAGATGGAATCGCCAAGGCCGACCGCAGCAGCAGCGATCTGGCTGTCAAACAGTGGTTCGGGGATCAGCTCGCCGCCCTTGTGGAAGAAGATTTCGAGATCCTGACGGCAGGCATGGAATACCTTTACCGTGTCCTTCCGGCGCAGCAGGTCCAGGAAGGGAGCCAGATCGATATCGTCCGCCAGCGGGTCGATGAGCAGTTCGTGCTTGGAACCGGCCGCCTGTATCAGGCATAGCTGCGGCCAGAACGTGCTCTCACGCATGAATTCGGTGTCCACCGCGACAAAGCGGTCCTTGCCCAGCGCCTTGCAGGCATTGGCCAGTGCATCGGTCGTTTGAATCAGCTCCATGAATCCAACGCTTAGCGTGCCGATAGCGGTTTGGCGAGAGCGCTTTACTCTGTGTAGCGGCCCGGCCGCATCATGCGCCACAGCGCGAACAGGCCGGCAAGTCCCGATACCACGGCGATATAGCCAAAGGCGGCCTGCAGGGGCAGGGTGAGCAGGGCAATGGCAAACAGGGTGAACTGGCCAAGGCTGGCCGTGGCGGCGTTCATAATGCCGCCCGCAGCCAGGATGCGCCCGCGCACTTCCGGCTTGGCCCGCCTCTGCGCCATGGCCTGCAATGGCACCACGAACAGGCCCGCACTGACGGCAGACAGGGCCAGGGCAGCCAGAATCGGCCAGTTGTCAGGGTCAGCGAGGAAGACATCGGCACTGGCAAGGTCTGAAGGGTCAGGTTCCGGCCAGCCCAGCGTCGTCAGGGCAACGAAGCTGGGGAAGATGACAAGGCCGAACGCGCCGATGACGGTGAAGATCAGCGCGTCCTTGCCGCGTGTGAACACGCCGCACATTACGGCGCCCACTGCCGCCCCGACGGTGAAGAGGGCCGTGAGTGCAAGCCCTACCGTCTCGTCCCCGCCCAGTACGGCGGCGGTGAAGAGCGGCATCAGGGTGAGGACGGATGCCGCCAGCATCCAGAACCAGGCCGCGCCGAGCAGGGGGCGCAGCACGTCCGGCGCGCGAAAGGCAAAGCCCAGCACCTTCCCGGTCTGCGCGACGATGTTCCAGCTGATCTTGAGGTCCGGCGAATCGGCAGGTGCCGGCTTGTTCAGGCACATGATGAGCCAGCCCGTGACAGCAACCCCGATCAGCGTGGCCGACAAAACGAAGGCAGCGTCCTCGCGCACCACGAAGACAACCGCGAGCGCCGCACCGGCCAGAATGGCCACATTGAGCGAGCCGGAGACCAGAGCGTTGCCGGTCACCAGCTCCTTGCCCTCCAGCAGGGTTGGCAGGGCGGAGTTTCGCGCTGGCGCAAAGAAGGCCGATTGCATGCCCATGAAGAACAGCACGATCACCAGCAACAGCCCGCTATTGAGGAAGAATCCGATAGCCGCCGCGATCATCAGCAGGATTTCGACAAACTTGGTGCGCCGCATGATCCAGGCGCGGTCATACTTGTCGGCCACCTGACCGGCCACGGACGAGAACAGGAATATCGGCAGGGTCAAAGCGGTCGCGGCGATGGGCACCATCAGCTCGCGTTCCAGCCCGAATATGGTCAGGCCCTGAAACGTGGCGAGATTGACCAGCGCAAAGCGGAAAAGATTGTCGTTGAAGGCCCCCATGGCCTGAGCCACCATTAGCGGAGCAAAACGCCTCTGCACCATGAGGCGCGCGGCTACACCAAGGCTCATCTGCTATCCTTCCCCGTTTGCGGCGCGTATCAGCTCGGCTGTGCGCCTTTCTATTGTTTCTTCAAGGTGGCGCATGAAGGCGTCCTTGTCTTCTCCCGGTGTTATCGGTTCGAGGAACTCCACAACCACGGTACGCGGACGCTTGATGAAGGACTTCCTGTCCCAGGCGAGGCCAAGGCTGGTGGCAACCGGCACGACGGGGCGGTCCAGATCATGGGCCAGGTGAAACACGCCCTTCTTGTAGCGGTGCTTTTCGCCCGGTGCTGACAGATGGCCTTCGGGATAGATCAGGACGTGGCGCCTGTCGGCTTGCAGGCGCGTCATGCCCTCGTCAATGCGCGCGCGGGCCGCCGCTCCGCCTTCGTTGGACAGCACCACCGCGCCAGCCTTGTTCAGGATGAAGCCGATCAGCGGGAACTTCACCAGATGGTCACCTGCGACAAAGGCCAGCGGGCGCACGGTCGCCACCATGATGAGCGGATCACCCCAGCTTTGATGCTTGGCGGCGATCACGCTGGGGGTGCGGCTCAGATGCTGCGTGCCGCGCAGATCAATACGGATGCCCGCGACGAAGCGCATAACGAAAGCCATGGTCCGTCCGTAGCTGAAAATGCCGAAGCTGAGCGGGCGCTTGCCGGGAAGAATTGCCAGCACGGTGCAGATCACGCCAAAACCGATGGCAATCAGCCAGTAGGCGATTTCAAACAGCAGGCTTCGGATGAGTTTCATGGTTTGTGGTTCCGGGCTGTGCCGGACTCAGCCTAACGGTTCAACGCGCACACACAATGAGAGGCTCCTCCATGACCCGTACCCGCATCCATACTGGCGCGCCGTGGGAGGCACGCTATGGCTATTGCCGCGCCGTGCGGGCGGGCAACCAGGTTTTCGTGACAGGCACGGTAGCGCTCAATGCCGATGGCAGCCCTCATGCGCCGGGCGATCATGGCGCGCAAGCCGCCCGCGCTCTGGAGATCATCGAACGCGCGTTGAAAGAGGCGGGCGCGCAGATTTCCGACGTGGTGCGCACGCGCATGTTCGTGGTGGGTATGACGCCGGAAGCGCAGGACGCGATTGGCGCAGCGCACCGCGCGGTATTTGCCGATTGTCCGCCTGCCACCAGCATGATCGGAGTTGCGGCTTTCGTGGATCCCGCCTTCGTGGTGGAGATCGAGGCCGACGCGGTGGTGGAGTGACCGGTTCGCGCCGTATTCAGACGATTAGCGCTTCATCAAGCATGAGCGGGCAGGGTGTGTGCTTCAGGTTTTCCAGCTGACAGGCGCGTAGCCCATGAGTTTGACGGCCGAGATGCCGGCGCCCGATGCGCTCCGGGCCGCCAATATCCATCCCGAGACCGGGCTGGCGACCGACTATCTCAACCATTTCAATGAAGTGGTGATGTTGCTCGACATGCTGCCCGGCATGCCCGATTGCGCGGAAGACGTGCTGGGCTGGGAGCCGTGCAGCTATGAGGCCCATTTCGAGCGCACCGGCTATAGCGGACGCGAGACGGTGATCGCCGCCTGGCATGCGGCGCCGCGTGCGGTGCGCGCCCATTTCGAGACTCTGGTCTCGGCGCTGGACGACATCATTGCCGACCTGCAGGAGCGCGTGCGCGAAGGTGACCTCAGCGGCGCGGCCGAGGCTGCGCGCAGCGAGGCAGAGCCCCTGCTGGCGGCGGCGCGTGCGGCGGTCCACGGCCATGTGACGGGCGAGATTGATCCTGATCAGAATGCGGGCCAGGCGAGCGTGGATGCCCTGTTTGGTTAGGGCCTGTCCTCATAAAGGTTTCGGGCCCCGGAGCGAACTTTGGTTCGCTCCGACTCTTTGCTTAGTGAGGCAAGCGGCTTGCAGCCGCTTGCCGGGGCGTAGCGGATTTGGTTCCTGACAAGGAGAGACGTCCGCCGTGGAGCACCCCTCCACAAGGACGGTTCGACGCCGTCGGGGGATAAATCCGCCGCGCTCCGCAGGAGTATGGCGAAAATCGCCCACTCTTGCGTCGCAGTCCCTCGAAAGGGGAATGCCCTTCCATCGGGCCTGCTCCTGATATTGATCGATTTTCGCGCATATCACGCTCCAAATCCTTTATGAGGACAGGCCCTAGGCTCGGGAGTGACGCTGGGCTGCCATGCCGGCCAGCCCCACGAGTACATAACCCGCCAGTGCGGCGAGGATCGAGAACAGGAAGGCGCCGGGTATCTCGAATACGAAATCACCCAGCCAGATGGCCACCAGCCCGCTGGCAAGGGCGGCAAGCGCCGACCATTCACCGCCAAACCGGCTGCGTATCCCTATCAGCAGGGAGACCAGCAGGCCCGCCGATCCCAGCGAGGAGGCCAGTTCCACCAGCCCGTAAATCGTCTCGCCCGTGGTAGCGACAACGTAGGCCATCACGCCCGCCACGACTGTAAAGCCGCGCGCGGCCAGCAGCTTTTCTTCTGGCGAGGCTTTGGTGCGCACCCGGCTGTAAAGATTTTCCGTTGCCAGGCCGGAGACGGCCAGAAGCGCGGAATCCACCGTCGATAGCACGGCAGAGAACAGCGCGCCGGCAAACACCACAAAGAGGGCGCTGGGCAGAAGGTCCATGGCAAGGTTGGGCAGGAAAAGATCGCCTGCTTCGGGATCAAAGCCGAGGCCGGGGCCGACAAGCCCGAACAGGACCGGGAAGAAGCCCACAACGAGATAGAGCCCGCCCGCCATCAGCCCGCCGCGCACGGCGATCTTTGCTGACTTTGAGCCGAGGAAGCGCGCAATCATCTCCTGCGCCACGATGGAGCCGAGAATCGGAATGGCGAAGGCATCAAGGCGCTCCAGCCAGCTTTCACCCGGCGCGATGAGGACAAGCTGTGACGGGTCGATCAGCGCCATGGCTTCGTCAAAGCCGCCGGCACGCCCGAACAGAGCGAAGGTGAGAACGATGAGGCCAACCAGCACGATCGCGCTCTGGAGAATGTCGGTCACCACATCGCCCAGCAGGCCGCCCAGCAGCGTGTAGCAGATGACGAGCAGGCTCGCCCCCACCAGCGCCCATTCCACCGGCAAATCGCTGGCCACCGCAATGATGGAGGCCAGCGCCAGCAATTGCGCGGCCGCCCAGATGATGGAGGTGGGGATGGAGACGCAGGCAGAGGCGATTTCCGCGCGCGGACCGAACCGGTCCCGGAAGAAATCAGCCAGCGTCAGATAGCCTTTTGCGCGCAACTGCCCGGCCACGAACAGTGCCGCCACGATCAGGCAGATGGCATAGCCCACAGGCTCTGCGCGCGCGCCGCCCAGCCCCTCATCGGCGATGGTGGCGGTGGAGCCCATAATGGTCTCGCCGCCAAACCAGGTGGCAAATACCGAAATGCCCACCGCCCAGAAGCCCAGCCTGCGGCCCGCCACCAGATAGTCGGTATGCGTGCTCATCCTGCGCGATGCCCACAGGGCAATGCCAAGCTGGATCACGATGTAGAGGATGAGCGCGGCGAGAATCATGGGCGTCCCCCGAAGCCTGTCTGCACCTTGCAGATCAGCTCCGCACTAGACCGCCAGCCGTCCGCGCTCAATCAGTTTTTCGGTGTCGATCTGTCCGTGGCCCGCGCCCAGCGTGGTCGACTGGCTGGCAATGCGCCGGGCGAGGAAGGCGTCTGATGCCGCATCGAGCCCCGCATCCATCAGGGCAAGGGCTGAGAGAGCCAGCGCCGCCTCCTCGCTGAACCGGCGCGCATCGGCCTCCCCGATACCGCCCGCCAGTGACGCCTCTATGCGGCCAATGAGGGCATCGAGCGCCGCGTTCTGCCCCTTGCCACGTGCCATATAGGCCAGCAGCGCCTCGCGGCTCTCAGGGTCGCGGGAAAGGGCGCGCAGCGTATCAAGGGCGATGACATTGCCGGAGCCCTCCCAGATGGCGTTGAGCGGGCTCTGGCGGAACATGCGGGGCAGGGGCGATTCTTCCACAAAGCCCGCCCCGCCATGGGCCTCCATCGCCTCATAGACGAGGTAGGGCGCGCGCTTGCAGATCCAGTATTTGGCGATGGGGGTGAGGATGCGAGCCAGCGCTGCCTCGTTCGGATCGCTGGCCATCGTGTCGAAGGCGTGCGCCACGCGAAAAGCCAGCGCCATCGCCGCTTCGGCTTCCATGACGAGCTCTGCCAGCACTTCGCGCATCAGGGGCTGGTCGATCAGGCGGCGCTGGAAGGCGGCGCGCCGGTCAGCGTGCCAGATGGCGTGAAAGCTCGCGGTACGAATGAGGCCCGCTGACCCTGCCAGGCAGTCAAGGCGCGTGTGGTTGACCATGTCGATAATGGTGCGAACCCCGCGTCCCGGCTCGCCTACGCGGCGCGCATAAGCGCCGTGATATTCGATCTCGGAGGAGGCGTTGGAACGGTCGCCGAGCTTGTCCTTCAGGCGCTGTATCTCGATGGCATTGCGTGTGCCGTCCGGGCGCCAGCGCGGCACCAGGAAGCAGGAAAGGGCAGCGCTTTCGCCCTCGCCCTCATAGGCAAGGGTGAGGAAGCCATCGCTCATGGGCGCCGAGCAGAACCATTTATGCCCCGTAAGCTCCACCTCGTCCCCGCCAATGCTGACCGCTCGGGTCTCGTTGGCGCGCACATCCGATCCGCCCTGCTTTTCGGTCATCGCCATGCCGATGGTCAGGCCGGTCTTCTCTGCCATCGGCTTCATGGCCGGGTCATAGGCGCTGGCGGTTGCGCCCCTGATCCAGTCGCCCGCCCAGCCGGCATGGCGCAGGGCGGGCACGCAGGCATAGGTCATCGACATCGGGCAGCACACGCCCGCATCGGTATGGCCCATCAGCATCAGCAGGGCCGAATGCAGCGTATGCGGCGCGGTGTCTGTGGTCCACGCCGCTGCCGAGACACCCGCCTCCAGCCCGGCGCGCATCAGCTGGTGATAGGCGGGGTGGAACTCCACCTCGTCAATGCGGTGGCCAAAGCGGTCAAAGGGTTTGAATTTCGGCGGGTTTTCATTCGCCTGCCGCCCCCATTCCTGCACCTCGGCTGAACCCACGCGCGCGCCGAAGGCCGAGAGATGGTCCTGGTGGGCATCGCCGCCATTGCGGCTGACGGCATCTCTCAGCACGCGGTCGGCGCTGAACAGATTGATCCCGCTCAACGGTTCGGACTGGTTGAAAACATTATGGGTGCGCAACTCGCTGCGCGGCGCGTGGGGCTGTGTCATGGCTTCAGTTTTGCGCGAGGGAGGGGTTGGCGTAAAGCGGGGAGGCGCTTTTCCCTGATCCTTCGAGACGTTCGCTTCGCTCACCCTCAGGATGAGGGAAAAGCGCAACCACACCCTCATCCTGAGGAGGCCGGAGGCCGCCTCGAAGGACGAGGGTGTAGATCACGCCGGGTTGATCCTGGGATCGTGCCGCGATGCTTCATAGAGCGCGACCGCTGCGGCATTGGACACGTTCAGGCTCTCTGCCTTCGGTCCCATCGGGATGCGCGCCAGCACATCGCAATGATCGGCCACGCGCGGGCGCAGCCCCTTGTCTTCCGATCCCAGCACCAGAACCAGGCCTGTCGTGCGGCCCATCGTGTCAGCGCCGGTCTGCACGGCGGCTGCGAGCGCCATGTCCGCTTCGCCCGCCAGCCCGATTACGAAGCGTCCCTCATCGCGGAAGCTTTTGAGCGTATCGGCGATATTGGTGACTTCCACATGGCCGACTTTCTCCGCGCACCCGACCGCGCTCTTGCAGACGGTGCCGAAGATCGGCGGAGACTTGCGGTCCTGCATGATGATGGCGCGCGCACCAAAAGCGGCCGCCGAGCGGAAAATCGCGCCGACATTGTGCGGATCGGTGATCTGGTCAAGCACCACAAGAAGCCCGTGGGTCGGGTCCAGAACGCCCTGTACGGGCTCGGCGTCCAGCGCTTTGGCCTTCAGTGCGAAACCCTGATGTACGGCGGTGTCCGGCAGGCGTGCGCTGATGTCAGCCGGGTCCTCGATCTTTGCCTCGATGCGTGCGCGCATCGCCTCGTCGAGATCTTTCACGCTATTGCGCGTGACATGCAGCGATAGCGGCGTGCGTCTGGGGTTGGCAAGGGCTGCCAGTACTGCATGGCGGCCCCATATCCACCCCTCGCCGGGGGGCAAGGCATCGCCGCGCTGTCGGGCGGGTTTGCGCCCCTGCCCGCGGGTCTGTGCACGGGCGTGTGCGAAAGCCGGTTTCGAGGTGTTGCGCTGGTCAGGGGCCATAAGTATAAGTCGCGTCCCGGCTTTACGAGGCAGCCTCGTTAGGACGCCCGGCGCATCCGCGCAAGAGCGTTTCTGACAAGGCCCAATCGCAAGGCCCGGCCGGTCCGCCCGGATAGCTGGCGACCCGGAGGGGTGGGAGAGTGGTTAAATCCAGCAGACTGTAAATCTGCCCGCGCAAGCGTACGCTGGTTCGAATCCAGCCCCCTCCACCAGCCTTGGCCGCCGCGAAGCGGGCTCTGGCTGGACAGGCCACAGGCACGATCCGCGGGATTTTCTCTCGCCTTTGCTCTGGCCTGCCGCTAGCATTGCTGAAGCGTAGCGCGCCAGGCGCGGGTGTAATTCAATGGTAGAATGTCAGCCTTCCAAGCTGAATATGTCGGTTCGATCCCGTCCACCCGCTCCACCTTCCGCTTCCTGCCCTGAACCTCTTTCATGCCGAGGCGCGCAAACCCCTTGCCATAGCCCGATCCGGACGCTATCCCGCCCCGTCAGTTAACCCGGCAGGGCGCACCAGTCCTGCCTATCCAGCAAGTTGCGACGAGGACAAGGCGCGATGGCCAAGGCAAAGTTTGAGCGTAACAAGCCGCATGCGAATGTTGGCACGATTGGTCACGTTGACCACGGCAAGACGACGTTGACGGCGGCGATTACGAAGTATTTCGGTGAGTTTCGTGCGTATGACCAGATTGATGGTGCGCCCGAGGAGAAGGCTCGCGGGATCACGATTTCGACGGCTCACGTTGAGTATGAGACGGATAACCGTCACTACGCGCACGTGGACTGCCCTGGCCACGCTGACTATGTGAAGAACATGATCACGGGCGCGGCGCAGATGGACGGCGCGATTCTGGTTGTGAACGCGGCTGACGGCCCGATGCCGCAGACGCGCGAGCACATTCTGCTGGCCCGTCAGGTCGGCGTGCCGGCCCTGGTCGTGTTCATGAACAAGGTTGACCAGGTTGACGATCCTGAGCTGCTTGAGCTGGTCGAGATGGAAATCCGCGAGCTTCTGAGCTCTTACGACTTCCCGGGCGACGATATTCCGATCATTGCCGGTTCGGCTCTGGCCGCGATGGAGGGTAACAACCCTGAAATCGGCGAGAACAAGATCCGTGAGCTGATGGCGGCTGTGGACGAGTACATCCCGACGCCGGAGCGTCCGGTTGACATGCCGTTCCTGATGCCGATCGAGGACGTGTTCTCGATTTCGGGCCGGGGTACGGTTGTGACGGGGCGTATCGAGCGCGGCATCCTGAAAGTGGGTGACGAGATCGAGATTGTGGGTATCCGCGACACGACGAAGACGACGTGCACGGGCGTGGAGATGTTCCGCAAGCTGCTTGACCAGGGTCAGGCGGGCGACAATGTGGGCGCGCTGCTGCGCGGTGTCGAGCGTGACGGTGTCGAGCGTGGCCAGGTTCTGGCCAAGCCGGGTTCTGTGAAGCCGCACAAGAAGTTCGAGGCGGAAGCCTATATCCTGACGAAGGAAGAGGGCGGGCGCCACACGCCGTTCTTCACCAATTACCGCCCGCAATTCTACTTCCGCACGACGGACGTGACCGGGATCGTGACCCTTAAAGAGGGCACCGAGATGGTGATGCCGGGCGATAATGTGGAAGTGACGGTCGACCTGATCCAGCCGATCGCGATGGAAGAGAAGCTGCGCTTCGCCATCCGTGAAGGCGGACGTACCGTCGGCGCCGGCGTCGTCTCCAAAATCCTCGATTAAAAGAGGCGTTCTGCCTTCGCGCCAGCGAATCGGAGCGAAAAGCAGGACATGCATTCGAGGCCGGCCCGGAGCACCGCTCCGGGCCGGCTCTTTTTGGCCGGAACGGAAAATTGCGTCCGCCACACCCCGGTTTGATGACCTTTTTGCAACAGGTTGTCGGCGAACATGTGTCAGGGCCGCACCAAGCGCTTGGCGCAGTATGAAGTTTCCGCAATGGTAGCCCCAAGCGAGGCTGTGAAAGGCCCGCTGACTCGCATTTGCGGGTTCGTGGCCTTGAGCCTCGTTGAATTTGACTGCCTTAAACCAAAGGGGAAACATCGTGAAAAAGTGGAATAGAGAAGCTCTCTTGCGGACCTCGGTCCTCGCAGGCTTCGTGGCGGCTGGTGCTGCTGCGGCTCCCGCGATTGCGCAAGAAGAAGGTGCCGCGCAACGCGAAACCATTCAGGTCACCGGTTCGCGTATCGCACGTCCTGATGCGACCGCTCCGAGCCCGATCGTGTCGGTTGATGCGCCTGCGCTCGAAGTGAACAACACGATCAACATCGAAGACTACCTCAACGACCTGCCGCAGCTGATTCCGGGTTTCGACGCCACGTCGAACAACCCTGGTAACGGCACGGCCAACCTGTCGCTGCGCGGTCTGGGTGCGGGCCGTACGCTCGTCCTGCTGGACGGCCGCCGCATGGTGTCGGAAGGTGCTGGCCAGACGGTCAACATCAACACCGTCCCGGCCGCTCTGATCGAGCGCGTTGACGTGGTGACCGGTGGTGCCTCGGCCGTGTACGGCTCTGACGCTGTCGCCGGTGTTGTCAACTTCATCCTGCGTACCGACTTTGAAGGCGTCGAGCTCGACACCTCGCACCGCTGGTCGGAGCAGGGTGGCGGTTCCAACACGTCGATCTCCGCAACGATCGGTGGCAACTTCGCCGATGGCCGCGGTAACGCCGTGCTGAACATGTCGTACAACCGTCGTGAAGAGCTGTTCCAGGGTGACCGCGAGTTCTCGCGTAACACGCTGATCGATAACGGCTCTGGCACGTTCGGCACGACCGGTTCGGTTCTCATTGAAGAGACCCTGTTCGCTCCGGGCGGCGTCCTGATCGGTGGTCCTTTCGCTAACTTTGACTGGGCTGCCGCTGGTCTTCAGGATCGTTTCGATGATCGCTGCGTCGGCACGCCTGACACCTGCTGGGCATTTGCCGCGCGTATCGACGCCAATGGTCTGGCTCAGCCGTTCCGCACGTCTGGCCCGAACAATGACCGGTACAACTACGCACCGGACAACTATCTCCAGCTGCCGCAAGAGCGTTACAATTTCGCGGCGTTCGCGAATTACGAGATCAACCGGCACTTCGAAGTCTATGGCCGCGCGATGTACTCGAACGTGATCGTGGACAGCCAGCTGGCCCCGACGCCGGCCGCTCTGCGTTTTACCGTCTCTGAAGACAATGCGATCTTTGACGGCCACGCGGACGTGCTGGAGCTGATGCGCACCAACCCGGCGATCAATCTGGGCGACACCAATGGCGATGGCCTGGAAGAGTTCCAGTTCGACATTGGCCGCCGCTTCACCGAGTTCGGTCCGCGTAACAGCCTGCGTGACACCCACGCCATGCTGGTCGGCGGCGGTGTCCGCGGTGATCTGTTCCTGTCGGGCTGGACCTATGATGTCTACGCTCACTTCGCACGCACACGTGCGGACCAGATCCAGACGGGCAACCTCTCGGTTTCGGCCTTTACGGCGGAAGTCGAAGCTGGCCGTGCGCTGATCTTTGGTGGTCCGGGCGCACTGACTGACGACGTGGTGGCAGCCGCTACCCGTACGGGCGCGATCTTCGAAACCAACGAGCAGGTCCAGTTTGTGGCCACGACTCAAGGTGAGATCGAGCAGTTCCGCTTCGGCACGGCCAATACGCCGCTGCAAGTGGTGCTTGGTGTCGAGTACCGTGAAGAGTTCTCGCGCCGTCAGCCTGACTCGGTTCTTGGCCCGGATGTCCGAGGCTTCAACCAGTCGACCTTCATCGAAGGCCGGTTTGACGTGTACGAGTTCTTCGCGGAAGGCGTGCTGCCGGTTATCGAAGGCGGTACCTTTGCCGAGTATCTCGGTCTGAACGCCGCTTACCGCCGTTCGAACTACACGACCGTCGGCAACACCGACACCTTCGCCATCGGCGCTGAGTGGATCCCGGTCAGCGATGTCCGTTTCCGTGCTCAGTTCCAGCGCGCTGTGCGGGCTCCGTCCGTGTCCCAGCTCTTCCAGACGGACACGAATGGCTTCCCGGGCGTGTCTGACCCCTGCGCCAGCGGTCTGGGTGCCTGGGGCAACCTGTCGTCTGCGCAGCAAGCCACGGTTGAGGCTAACTGCGTAGCCAACGGTGTGCCGATGGGTGCCGTGCCGGTTGCCCAGGTCAACTCGCAGGTGGAAACCATTTTCCGCGGCGCTCGTGACCTGGAAGCAGAAGAAGCCGATACGATCACGCTTGGTGTGTCCTACTCGCCGTCCTTCCTGCCGGGTCTGACCGTGCGGGCTGACTACTATGACATCGAGATCGGTAACGCGCTGAGTGGCCCGTCCGCTCAGGAAGTGGTCAATGCCTGTACGCTGTTCGGTGTTCAGGCCGCCTGTGACCTCCTCGTTCGTGGTGGCGGCGGTACGCTGACCTTGATCGACTTCCTGTCGACCGAGAATCAGACCGGCCTCTTCGTCCGTGGTATCGACTATGGCTTCGACTACATTTTCGACGCTGGTGATATGGGTACGTTCGCTCTGGGTCTGAATGCGACCTGGACCGACACGAGCTCCTTCCAGTCGTCTCCGCAGACGACCCGGATCGAGTGCGCCGGCTTCTACGGTGCGGACTGTGGTCAGCCGACCCCGGTTCACAAGTGGCTGGCAAGCGCGTCGTGGATGTACGGCCCGCTGACCGCCAATGTGCGCTGGACCCACGTGGGTGAAGTCACGGACACGCTGACGCAGTTCTATGGCGCCCGCGCCGATCAGCTTGACGTGACCCACATCGGTTCGATCGACTATTTCGACCTGAACCTCAGCTATGACTTCACGGACAACGTGCGGTTCTATGGCGGGGTGCGGAATATGTTCGATCAGAGCCCGCCGATCGTCGGTGACGGCCCGCAATCCCAGCAGGCCAACACCTGGCCGGCGACCTACGATCCGTTCGGTCGTCAGTTCTTCCTGGGCGTGACCGCGCGTTACTAGGTCATCCCGATAACGGAAGTGAAGTGGCCCTCTTCGGAGGGCCACTTTTTTTGTGTAAACCTAGCTCTGAGCTTCAGTAAGGGTGCCCGCTTTCCGGGTATCGGGGAGGAGAGAGGTCATGAACGCAGCGCCGGGCCAGATGTTGCAGGAATCCCTGCGCCTCCTTCAGGCCGGGCAGGTTGATGCCGCTGATGGCCTGCTCGGGCGGTTGCGCGATACATGCCCCCACGAGGCCGATGTGTGGCGGCTGTCCGGCGCCGCCGCGCAGGCGCGCGGCGATTTTCCGGCAGCAGAGACCTATCTGCGCGAGGCTATCCGGCTCCGGCCATCGCACCATGAGGCTTCAAATGCCCTTGGGCTGGTCTTGTCCCGGCAGGGGCGCATAGGGCAGGCGCGGGAGGTCTGGGAACAAACCCTGGCAATGGCGCCCCAGCAAGCGGCAGCGGCGATAAATCTTGCACGTTCCTATCTGGATGCCGGAGAACCGCAAAAGGCAGCCGGGCTGGTGGCCCGTCATGCCGGGCGTGATCCGCTTGCGGCGCTGGTCCACGCGCAGGCGCTGCGCGCCGACGGCGACCCGGCGCGTGCGCTTGAAGCCTATCAGCGCAGGCTCCAGCTGGTGCCGGGTGATATCAAGGCAGCTTTCGGGATTGCGCTGTGCTGTATCGATCTCGGCCGTGCCGAGGAGGGTCTGGAACGGCTCGATAGCCTGCCTGCCGGGCGCGATCCACAGATCGAGTATGCCCGCTTCTCGGCTCTCGCCAGGATGGGGCGCCTTGACGCTGCGGAAAAGGCTGTAGAGACGGTGCTTAGCCTGAATCCTGGCGATCTCTCCGGGCTGGAGGGTGCGGCGCAGCTACTTTGCATGACCAGCCGGCCCGAAAAGGTGCCAGCACTGTTTGCACGCGCGCTGGAGGCGACGCGCTTCGCCGTGCCGGTAGAGCTGCAGTATATTGATACGCTTGTCCGTATGGGTGAGTTTGATGCCGCGCGCAGCGCCGTTGATGCGGCCCACAAAAGGCATGGCGTTCAGCCCGCTTTGCTGGACCGCGCTATCGCCGTTGAAGTCGAAGCGGGCGACAGTTCGCGAGCGTTTACGCTGGCGCGGCAGGCCGGGGAAGTTTTTCCGGCCGAAACCAGCCTGCTCGCAAACCGGGTGCGCGCCGCGTTCATGGCCGGTGATGCCCGCTATGCCGCGCCTCTGATTGACCAGGCCATGGCGACCATGCCGGAAGGACGGTTCTGGACGGCTATGGAAGCGACTTTGGCGCGACTGAGCGATGACGCTGACACGTATGAAACGCTGTGCGGTCCCCAGCTGGTTATGACGTCATCGCTGCAGCCCCCGCCTGCATATGGCGGGATAGAGAATTTCAACATGCAGCTGGCAGAGTTGCTAAGAGGGCTGCACGCATTTTCGGCTGCGCCGCTCGGCCAGTCTCTGCGGGACGGGACGCAAACCTCCTCTGATCTCCGCCATAATGAGAACCGTCTGATCGTGGACTTTTTTTCCATGGTTGAGCAGGCGTTTGACCGCTACCGCGCAAGGCTCAAGCCCATCGCCGGGCATCCGCTGCTTGGCAATATGCCAGACAGGATGCACGTCCAGGGCGCCTGGTCGGTACGACTGGGGCCGAATGGGCGTCATGTGAACCATGTCCATCCCGAAGGGTGGGTCAGCTGCGTCTATTATGTATCCGTCCCGCCGCAGATTGCCGGGTCGTCGAGCCAGGAGGGTTGGCTCAAATTCGGAGAGCCGCCGTTTGCAGTGCCGGGGCTCGGGCCGCATGATCACGTCGAGCCGCGTCCTGGCGAACTCACGATCTTTCCCAGCTATCTCTGGCACGGAACCGTGCCAATCAGCTCTGGCGAACGGCTGACCATCGCTTTTGACATCGCCCCTGGCAGTGGCCGGGGGAATACCTGATGAGCGGGTTGCAGCACCATTGGGATACTTACTGGCAAGGCAAAGGCGGCGAGTCCCAAGCCGTCAATGCACCGGAGATGGCAAGGGAGCTTGCCGCCTTCTGGAACACGCATGCCGGAGCTACCCTGCAGGGGCGGGGGCGCGCGCGTCTGCTTGACCTAGCATGCGGGGCCGGTGTGGTGGCACTGGAATCGGCACGCGCGGCGCAGGCGCGCTCGGTTGGCTTGCAGATCGTGTGCATGGACATAGCCCTTGAGGCATTGCTTGCCGCGCGAGAGGGCCTGTCAGGGGCGGACATTGTGTCGGTCATTGCCGGCGATGCTGGCGCATTGCCGTTCGCTGCAGGCAGTTTCGATCTCGTTTTCAGCCAGTTCGGTGTTGAATATGCGGGCCTGGACGCCTTGTCACAGGCGCCTGTTGTGCTGGCGGACGGCGGAGAGCTTGCTTTCCTGTGTCATTACAAGGACGGCGCCATCTACGCTGAGTCCCGCCGCAATCTGCGGGTTTGGGACGCGGTTGAGACGTCGGGCCTGCTGAACTTAGCGCTGGGCCTGCTTGAGGCGGCCTATAGCGCCGATGAGGGCACGGGCAGTCAGGAGGGCCTGCATGCCTGCGGCGTGGCCTACCGGCAAGCGGCCGAACAGGCCGGGGCGCTGGCTCAAAACTCCGATGGTGAAGCGGCCCAAAATGTCCTGCGTCTGTTGGGTGATCTTGCCCAGCTGATCCGGCGCCGTGCTGCCTATGATCGTGATGATGCTCGCGGCTGGATACGGGCCCAGGCGCGTTCCTGTGCGGCGGTACGCCAACGTCTGCAAGACATGACCGCGGCTGCTCTGGACACCGGGCAGGTACAAGCGGTGCTGGCCGTCTGGCGTGAACAGGGGGTCAATGTGCCCGATCCCGATGCGTTGAAGCTGGGTGATGACACAAGGCCGGGCGCGTGGTTGCTCAAGGCAAGCCGCACCTGATAAGCTGATTTTTCGTTCATTGGGCTTGCTTCGCGGCAGCTTTTTTTGCAGCGCCCTGTTTGCATATCGCTGCAGGCGATGTATTAGCTCCGTCCTCAACATCAAAAGAGGGGATGTGTGTCTCCGCTTTTCTGGTTGGTATAGGGGTGTAGCTCAGCTGGTAGAGCGGCGGTCTCCAAAACCGCAGGCCGGGGGTTCGAGCCCCTCCGCCCCTGCCAGTTGCAGGTTGTGCGCGATGATCCCGCGCACCCGAATTTGAGTTTGAAAGAGGCGATGGCAAAAGCAGGCAAAACCGGTCAGCCGGCACGCACAGGCGCAACCGGGCAGGGCAGCGGAACTGCTTCGGGTGGTTCGTCTGCGCCTGCGCGCAAGAAGACGACCAACCCGTTCCGGTTTCTTGGCGAGGTGCGTCAGGAGGGCCGCAAGGTCACCTGGACGAGCCGCGGTGAGACGATCGTGTCGTCCATCTTCGTGCTGGTGCTCTCGGTGATCGCCGCCATCTTCTTTTTCGGCGTCGATTCGCTGATCGGCCTGATTGTCAATTTCCTGCTCGGCCTGGGGGCCTGATACGCATGCCGGCCAAGTGGTATATCGTTCACGCCTACTCGAATTTCGAGAAGAAGGTCGCCGAGGCGATCCGCGTCGAGGCGGCGCAGAAGGGCCTGTCGGACAAGTTTGAGGACATCGTGGTCCCGACCGAAGAGGTCACCGAGATCCGCAAGGGCCGCAAGGTCAATGCCGAGCGTAAATATTTCCCCGGCTATGTGCTGGTGAAAATGGACATGACCGATGAGGCTTATCACCTCGTCAAGAATACACCCAAGGTGACGGGTTTTCTCGGATCGGGCAACCGCCCGCTGCCCGTTCCGGAAGGTGAAGTGCTGCGTATCATGGGCAAGATGGAAGAGGACGCTGAAAATCCGCGCCCGACCATTTCCTATGAAATCGGCGAGACTGTACGCGTGACGGACGGCCACTTCTCCAGCTTCAACGGGATCGTTGAGGAAGTGGATGAAGGCCGCTCGGTGCTTAAGGTCGCCATCAATATTTTCGGCCGGGCGACCCCGGTCGAGCTCGAATACAGCCAGGTGGAAAAAGCCAGCTGACTGTAAATCTGGTGCGGGAGGGTCCGGGAAAGTCCATTCCGGGTCCGTTCACCGCGCCACCCGCGTCTTGTGTGCCTCCCCAGGGGGCTAGCAAGGCATCTTGAAACCGGGGCAAGCCCCGCAAAGAGTGACAGGGATATGGCCAAGAAAATTTCCGGCTACATCAAGCTGCAGGTTCCTGCCGGAGCCGCTAACCCCTCGCCGCCTATCGGTCCGGCGCTGGGTCAGCGCGGCGTGAACATCATGGAGTTCTGCAAGGCGTTCAACGCCAAGACGCAAGAGATGGAAAAAGGGATGCCCATCCCGACCATCATCACCGTCTATCAGGACAAGTCGTTCACCTTCGAGACGAAGACGCCGCCGGCGAGCTTCCTGCTGAAAAAGGCTGCCAAGATTCAAAAGGGCAGCGCCACGACGGGCAAATCCGGCCCGGTTGGCAAGATTTCGCGCGCGCAGTGCCGCGAGATAGCGGAATTGAAGATGAAGGATCTCAACGCCAACGATCTCGATCAGGCGACGAGCATTATCGAAGGTTCGGCCCGGTCCATGGGCCTGGAAGTGACGGGGTAGGCGGACATGGTGAAAATCGCAAAACGCGTTGCCGCATCCCGTGACGGGCTGGACCGCAACAAGCTGCATTCGATCGATGATGCTGTCGCTTTCGTGAAGTCGAAGGCCAGCGCCAAGTTCGATGAAACCATCGAGATCGCCGTCAATCTGGGCGTTGATCCGCGTCATGCCGACCAGATGGTGCGTGGCATCTGCCCGCTGCCGAACGGCACTGGCCGTACGGCGCGCGTCGCCGTGTTTGCCAAGGGCCCGAAGGCCGAAGAGGCCACCAAGGCCGGTGCGGACATTGTTGGTGCCGAGGATCTGGTGGAAACCGTTCAGGCCGGCAATATCGACTTTGACAAGGTGATCGCCACGCCCGACATGATGCCGCTCGTCGGCCGTCTGGGTAAGGTGCTCGGCCCGCGCGGCATGATGCCGAACCCCAAGGTTGGCACGGTGACCATGGATGTCGCCAAGGCCATTGAGCAGGCCAAGGGCGGCGCTGTCGAGTTCCGCGTCGAAAAGGCCGGGATCGTTCATGCCGGTATTGGCAAGGCCAGCTTCTCTGCCAAGCAGATTTCTGAGAATGTCCGTGCTCTGCTCGACGCGCTGAACAAGGCCAAGCCGTCGGGTGCCAAGGGCCAGTATATCCGCAAGATCTCTCTGAGCTCGACCATGGGTCCGGGCGTGAAGATCGATGTTGCGGAAGCCAGCAGCGGTGCAAGCACTGCTGCGTAACTGAAGACTTGAGTTTCCAGAGCCGGGTCTCACCCGGTTCTGGCGGCTGGTTTGCCGGGTTCGCCTGGTCTGCCAGCCACCTGTCCGAGACCGCAGGGGCGGGAAGGGGGCTTTGCCGCCGGACCGCTTAATCATACGACGGCCCTGCGCAGACGGGAGTACGAAAATACCTGTTTTTCGCGTGTCATGCGCGGCAAGCGGCGTCATTTCGTTCCCCGGACAGGATATATGGCGGGGATGAGCGCGCTCCGGGATGGTCCCGGGGAAGGCGGCGTCCCCATCACCGCAAGATGACCGGATGTTCCGGTCATCGTGTAACGGGAGACCGCAATGGAGCGAGCCCAGAAAGTCGAAGCCGTCGATGCCTATAAGGGCATTTTCGCCGGCGCCGGCTCGGTAGTGATTGCTCACTACTCCGGACTCACTGTTGCGGAAATGACGTCTCTGCGTGCCGAACTTCGTAAGTCCGGCGGGCAGTTGAAGGTTGTGAAGAACCGTCTGGCCAAGATTGCCCTTAAGGGCTCTGCGGCTGAAGGCGCTGCCGACATGTTCACCGGACCTGTCGCCATTGCCTACGCCGAAGACCCTGTTGCGGCACCGAAAGCCACTGCGGACTTTGCCAAGAAGAACGACAAGCTCGTTCTGCTCGGCGGGTTCATGGACGTGACGGTTCTTGATGAAGGCCAGGTCAAGGCTCTTGCCACCATGCCGTCTCTGGACGAGCTGCGCGGCAAGCTGATCGGTCTCATCCAGGCGCCCGCCACGAAGGTCGCAGGGGTTGTTCAAGCCCCGGCCGGCCAGCTGGCCCGCCTGCTTCAGGCCTATGCAGACAAACAGGCTGCATGACGCCGTCTCCGCATCTCTAGTGACAACGCATTCAAACAGGACTGAAAACCATGTCGAAACTCGAACAACTCGTGGAAGATCTTTCCAGCCTGACCGTGCTGGAAGCTGCTGACCTCGCCAAGCTTCTCGAAGAGAAGTGGGGCGTTTCTGCTGCTGCTCCGGTGGCGGTTGCCGCTGCTGGCGGCGCTGCTGGCGGTGACGCCGCTGCGGCAGAAGAAAAGACCGAATTTGATGTCATTCTCGTCGCCGCCGGTGACAAGAAAATCAACGTCATCAAGGAAGTCCGTGCCATCACCGGTCTTGGCCTGAAAGAAGCCAAGGACCTGGTGGAAGCCGGTGGCAAGGCCGTCAAGGAAGGCGCGCCGAAAGCCGAGGCCGAGGCCATGAAGAAGCAGCTCGAAGAAGCAGGCGCTACTGTCGAGCTGAAGTAAGGATCAGGGCCGTTCGCGGTTCCTGACACAACGATCTGACGGGCGTGTGGCGTAGAGCCACGCGCCCGTTGGGGCGTTTCAAGTTTCGTCTGGCATTCCGGTCTGCCCCGGGTGTGCCAGGTCAGGGTAGCAAGCCCCCTCACGCTTGTTGCCACTTTCACCGGGGCGGGCGGGACGCATTCGCGTCCCTGTAGGACGATGCCGGGCTGTAGCCTGGCAAAGGGAGCGGAAATGGGTCTGTCGTTCACCGGCAAGAAGCGCATTCGCAAGTCGTTTGGTCGCATCCCCGAAGCGCTGGAGATGCCCAACCTCATCGAGGTGCAAAAGCATTCCTACGAGCAGTTCCTGATGAAGGATCTGCGCACGGGCGAGCGCCCGGACGAAGGGCTGCAGGCAGTTTTCAAATCTGTCTTCCCCGTCAAGGATTTCTCCGAACGGGCCGTTCTGGAATTCGTGTCCTACGAATTCGAGGCGCCCAAGTACGATGTTGAAGAATGCGTGCAGCGCGACATGACGTTCGCAGCGCCGCTGAAAGTCAAAATGCGTCTCATCGTGTTTGATGTGGACGAGGAAACGGGCGCGCGCTCGGTCAAGGACATCAAGGAACAGGACGTGTTCATGGGCGATATCCCGCTCATGACCGACAAGGGCACGTTCGTCGTGAACGGCACCGAGCGGGTTATCGTCTCCCAGATGCACCGCTCTCCGGGTGTGTTCTTTGACCATGACCGTGGCAAGACCCACGCCTCTGGCAAATATCTGTTTGCCGCGCGGATCATCCCGTATCGCGGTTCCTGGCTCGACTTCGAGTTCGACGCCAAGGACATCATCCATGTGCGTATCGACCGCCGCCGCAAACTGCCTGCGACGACGCTGCTCTATGCGCTGGGTCTCGACAAGGAAGCCATCCTGTCGATCTTCTACGGCCGTGTAGCCTACAAGAAGGTCAAGGCGGGCTGGACGACGCCGTTCGTCAAGGAAAACTGGCGCGGTGTGAAGCCGCTGCGCGATCTGGTGGACGCCAAGTCGGGCGAGGTGATTGCGCCTGCCGGCAAGAAGATCGCCGCGCGCGTGGCCAACAAGCTGGCCGAAGACGGCGTGAAGAATCTGCTGGTGGCGGGTGATGATCTGGTCGGCCGCTTCTTCGCCGAGGATATCGTCAATACCGAAACCGGCGAAATCTTCGCCGAGGCCGGTGATGAGATCACGCTGGAGCTTCTCGAAGAGATCACCAATGCGGGCTATGACGAGATCGAGGTGCTCGATATCGATGGCGTGAATGTGGGCGGCTATATCCGCACTACGCTCGCCGCCGACAAGAACGATACCCGCGAGCAGGCCCTGGTCGACATCTATCGTGTGATGCGTCCGGGTGAACCGCCGACGCCGGAAACGGCCGAAGCGCTCTTCAATGGCCTGTTCTTCGACGCCGAGCGCTATGACCTGTCACCGGTCGGCCGCGTGAAGATGAATATGCGCCTTGATCTGGAATGCCCGGATGATGTGCGCGTGCTGCGCCGTGAGGACATCGTTGAGGTCCTCAAGGTCCTGCACGGCCTGCGCGACGGCAAGGGCGAGATCGACGATATCGACAATCTCGGCAATCGCCGTGTGCGCTCGGTCGGCGAGCTGATGGAAAATCAGTACCGCGTCGGCCTTTTGCGCATGGAACGTGCGATCAAGGAGCGCATGAGCTCGGTCGATATCGAGACCGTGATGCCGCATGACCTCGTCAATGCCAAGCCGGCAGCGGCGGCGGTGCGCGAGTTTTTCGGCTCCTCCCAGCTCTCGCAGTTCATGGACCAGACCAACCCGCTCTCGGAGGTCACCCACAAGCGCCGCATGTCCGCGCTTGGCCCGGGCGGCCTGACGCGTGAGCGTGCCGGCTTTGAAGTGCGCGACGTGCACCCGACCCATTATGGCCGGATCTGCCCGATCGAGACGCCGGAAGGCCCGAATATCGGCCTTATCAACTCGCTCTCCACGTTTGCGCGCGTGAACAAGTACGGCTTCATCGAAAGCCCGTACCGCAAGGTGGAAAACGGCAAGCTGACCGATCAGGTGGACTATCTGACCGCGATGCAGGAGGCCAAGTTCAACATCGCCCAGGCCAATGCGACCGTGAGCGACAAGGGCGAGCTGGCCAACGAGTTCGTCAACTGCCGTATCGGCCCGAACCGTGATGCGACGCTGATCCCGCGTGAAGACGTGGATTATATCGATGTGTCGCCCAAACAGGTTGTGTCGGTGGCCGCGGCGCTCATTCCCTTCCTGGAGAATGACGACGCCAACCGCGCGCTGATGGGTTCGAACATGCAACGCCAGGCCGTGCCGCTGCTGCGCAATGAAGCGCCGCTGGTGGGCACCGGCATGGAAGCGGTTGTGGCCCGCGATTCCGGTGCTGCCATCATCGCCCGCCGTGACGGCGTGGTCGAACAGGTGGACGCGCAGCGTATCGTGGTGCGCGCCACCGGCGATATTGATGCGGCGGCTTCGGGCGTCGACATTTATCGTCTGGCCAAGTTCCAGCGTTCCAACCAGTCCACCTGCATCAATCAGCGCCCGATCGTGAAGGTCGGCGATGTGGTGAAGGCTGGCGACATTATCGGTGACGGACCGTCGACGGATCTCGGTGAGCTTGCGCTCGGCCGGAACATCGTCGTCGCGTTCATGCCGTGGAATGGCTATAATTTCGAGGACTCCATCCTCATCTCCGAGCGTATCGTGCGCGATGACGTCTTCACCTCGATCCATATCGAGGAGTTCGAGGTCATGGCCCGTGACACCAAGCTCGGCCCGGAGGAGATCACCCGCGATATTCCGAACGTGGGCGAGGAAGCCCTGCGCAATCTCGACGAAGCCGGCATCGTGGCCGTTGGCGCCGAGGTTGAGGCCGGTGACATTCTCGTCGGCAAGGTGACGCCGAAGGGCGAAAGCCCGATGACGCCGGAGGAGAAACTCCTGCGCGCCATCTTCGGCGAAAAAGCCTCTGACGTGCGTGACACCTCGCTGCGCCTGCCGCCGGGTACCACGGGTACGATCGTGGAAGTGCGCGTGTTCAACCGTCACGGCGTTGACAAGGACGAGCGTGCGATCTCCATCGAGCGTGATGAAATCGCGCGCCTTGGCGAAGACCGTGATGACGAGCTGGAAATCCTCGAGCGCGATATTTTCTCGCGTCTGCAGACCATTCTCGTTGGCCGCACCGCGGTGTCCGGCCCGCGCGGATTCACCAAAGGCAAGGTGACCGAAGCCTCGCTGGAAGAAGTGCCTGCCTCCCAGTGGTGGAAGATCGGCCTTGAAGACGAGAAGGCCATGGCCGAGGTCGAGGCCCTCAAGAAGCAGTATGACGAGTCCAAGGCCCGCCTGGACCGCCGCTTCGAGGACAAGGTCGAGAAGCTGCAGCGCGGCGACGAGATGCCCCCGGGCGTGATGAAAATGGTCAAGGTGTTCGTCGCGGTGAAGCGCAAGCTGCAACCGGGCGACAAAATGGCCGGCCGTCACGGCAACAAGGGCGTGATCTCCAAGATCAACCCGCTCGAAGACATGCCCTTCCTGGCAGATGGCACGCCGGTTGATATCGTGCTGAACCCGCTGGGCGTGCCTTCGCGCATGAATGTGGGTCAGATCCTCGAAACCCATCTGGGCTGGGCCTGTAAGGGTCTCGGCCAGCAGATCGGCCTGGCCTATGAAGCCTATACGCGTGATGGCGATGCCAATGCGCTGAAAAAGGCTATCAATTCGGCCTATGGTGAAGAGCAGGAACTGCCCGAGGACGAAGGCGATATCGCCGAGCTGGCCCGCAATCTGACCCCTGGCGTGCCGATTGCCACGCCGGTCTTTGACGGTGCGCGCGAACCCGACATTGTCGAGTATCTCAAGCGTGCCGGTATCGACGAGAGCGGCCAGTCGACGCTGTATGACGGCCAGACGGGTGAGCCCTTCAAGCGCAAGGTCACGGTCGGCATCAAGCACTTGCTGAAGCTGCACCACCTTGTCGACGACAAGATCCACGCCCGCTCCATCGGCCCGTACAGCCTGGTTACCCAGCAACCGCTGGGCGGCAAGGCGCAGTTCGGCGGCCAGCGCTTCGGCGAGATGGAAGTGTGGGCGCTGCAGGCGTATGGCGCTGCCTACACCTTGCAGGAGATGCTCACCGTGAAGTCGGACGACGTGGCCGGCCGCACCAAGGTCTATGAGGCCATCGTGCGCGGCGACGACGCCTTCGAAGCGGGCATCCCGGAAAGCTTCAACGTGCTGGTCAAGGAAATGCGTTCCCTTGGCCTGAACGTCGAGCTCGTCAACGAATAGGCCGCTAGCGGCCAAACTGTGATCTGGTGGCAGGGCTCGCCCTCAAGGCCCTGCCGCCGCCACCGTCAAGGAGACGGACATGAACCAAGAGGTCATGAATATCTTCAACCCGTCCGCCGAAGGCCCGGCCTTCGACCGGATCCGGATTTCGCTGGCGAGCCCGGAGAAGATTCTCTCCTGGTCGTTCGGCGAGGTGAAGAAGCCCGAAACGATCAATTACCGCACGTTCAAGCCCGAGCGTGATGGCCTGTTCTGCGCGCGCATCTTTGGTCCGATCAAGGACTATGAGTGCCTGTGCGGCAAGTACAAGCGCATCAAGTACAAGGGCATTGTCTGCGAGAAGTGCGGCGTGGAAGTGACGCTGGCGCGCGTGCGCCGCGAGCGCATGGGCCATATCGAGCTGGCCGCTCCGGTTGCCCATATCTGGTTCCTGAAATCGCTTCCCTCCCGCATCGCCCTGATGATGGACATGGCCCTGAAGGATGTGGAGCGCGTGCTCTACTTCGAGGCGTATATCGTCATGGAGCCGGGCCTGACCCCGCTGCAGCAGCACCAGCTTCTGAGCGAGGAAGAATACTATCAGGCCGTCGACGAGTACGGCGAAGACGCCTTTACGGCTGGTATCGGCGCGGAAGCCATCCGCGAACTGATGGCCAATATGGACCTGCCTGCGCAAGTCGAGCGCATGAAGGAAGAGATGAAGGAGACCGGCTCGGAGCTGAAGCTGAAAAAGCTTTCCAAGCGCATCAAGCTCCTTGAATCCTTCATCTTCTCGAAGAACCGCCCTGAGTGGATGATTATGACGGTGGTTCCGGTCATTCCGCCGGAACTGCGCCCGCTCGTGCCGCTGGATGGCGGCCGGTTTGCGACGTCCGATCTGAACGATCTCTACCGCCGGGTCATCAACCGCAATAACCGCCTGAAGCGCCTGATCGAGCTGCGCGCGCCGGACATCATCATCCGTAACGAGAAGCGCATGCTTCAGGAAGCGGTCGATGCCCTGTTTGACAATGGCCGCCGTGGCCGTGTCATCACCGGCACCAACAAGCGCCCGCTGAAGTCTCTTTCGGACATGCTGAAAGGCAAGCAGGGCCGGTTCCGTCAGAACCTGCTCGGCAAGCGCGTGGACTATTCGGGCCGCTCGGTGATCGTGGTTGGTCCCGACCTGAAACTGCACGAGTGCGGTCTGCCCAAGAAGATGGCGCTGGAGCTGTTCAAGCCCTTCATCTATGCGCGTCTCGACGCCAAGGGCCTGTCCGGTACGGTCAAGCAGTCGAAAAAGCTGGTCGAGAAAGAGCGCCCCGAAGTCTGGGACGTTCTTGACGAAGTGATCCGCGAGCACCCGGTCCTCCTGAACCGTGCGCCGACCCTGCACCGTCTGGGCATCCAGGCGTTCGAGCCGAAGCTGATCGAGGGCAAGGCCATCCAGCTTCACCCGCTGGTCTGCGCTGCGTTCAACGCCGACTTCGACGGCGACCAGATGGCCGTGCACGTTCCGCTGAGCCTTGAGGCGCAGCTGGAGGCGCGCGTGCTGATGATGTCGACCAATAACATCCTCTCGCCCGCCAACGGCAAGCCGATCATCGTGCCGTCGCAGGATATCGTGCTGGGGCTTTACTACCTCTCCATCGCCAAGGACGGCGAGCCGGGCGAGGGCATGGTCTTTGGCTCGATGGCCGAGATTGATGCCGCGCTGGATGCCGGTTTCGTGACCCTGCACTCCAAGATCAAGGCCCGCTATGAGGGCGTTGACGAGGAAGGCGAGCCCAAGGTCAGCGTCATCGACACGACGCCGGGCCGCATGAAGCTGCTGGAACACCTGCCGCGTCACAAGCTCCTGCCGCCGAGCCTTCTTGATGAGCTTCTTACCAAGAAAGCGGTCGGCAACCTGATCGACGAGGTCTACCGCCACACCGGCCAGAAGGCGACGGTCATCTTCTGTGACCGCATCATGCAGCTCGGTTTCCGCGAAGCGGCCCGTGCCGGCATTTCCTTCGGCAAGGACGACATGCTGATCCCGGACGCCAAGGCCACGCTCGTCAACGAGACGCGCACCCTGGTGTCGGACTACGAGCAGCAATACGTGGACGGCCTCATCACGCGCGGCGAGAAGTACAACAAGGTCGTTGATGCGTGGGCCAAGTGCACCGACAAGGTCGCTGACGCCATGATGGACGAGATTTCCAAGCCGATCGCTGCCGAGAACGGCCGCACCGGCGAGATCAACTCGGTCTACATGATGGCCCACTCCGGCGCGCGTGGTTCGAAGAACCAGATGAAGCAGCTTGCCGGTATGCGCGGGCTTATGGCCCGTCCGGACGGCTCGATCATCGAGACGCCGATCATCTCGAACTTCAAGGAGGGTCTGACCGTCCTTGAATACTTCAACTCGACCCACGGCGCCCGTAAGGGTCTGGCCGATACCGCGCTGAAGACGGCGAACTCGGGCTATCTCACCCGCCGCCTGGTCGATGTCGCGCAGGACTGCATCATCACTGAAGATGATTGCGGCACCTCGCAGGGCATCGAACTGTCGGCTGTCGTCGATGGCGGTGAAGTCGTCGTATCGCTGGGTGCGCGCATTCTCGGCCGCACCACCGCGGAAGCGGTGAAGGATCCGTCTTCGGGTGATGTGATCGCTCCGGCGGACACCTATCTGGACGAAGATCTGTGCGCGGCCATCGAGGCTGCGGGCGTGATCTCGGTCAAGACCCGTTCGCCGCTGACCTGCGAAACCCGCTGGGGCGTCTGCGCCACCTGCTATGGCCGTGACCTTGCGCGCGGCACGAAGGTGAATATGGGCGAGGCTGTCGGTGTCATCGCGGCCCAGTCCATCGGTGAGCCGGGTACCCAGCTGACGA
This sequence comes from Glycocaulis abyssi, assembly GCF_041429775.1. Lineage (NCBI taxonomy): Bacteria > Pseudomonadati > Pseudomonadota > Alphaproteobacteria > Maricaulales > Maricaulaceae > Glycocaulis > Glycocaulis abyssi. The sequence continues at coordinate 240,036 of NZ_CP163421.1, forward strand.
TGCGGACCTTCCACATCGGCGGTACCGCCCAGGTCTCCGAGCAGTCCTTCATCGAAGCGCTCAATGACGGCAAGATCGCCTTCAATGACCGTTCCACGGTGAAGAATTCCGAAGGCGCTCTCATCGTGATGAGCCGCAACATGCAGGTTGTGGTCATGGACGCCGAGGGCAAGGAGCGCGAAGTCTACAAGCTCCCCTATGGTGCCAAGCTGCGTGTGGATGCGGGCAAGAAGATCAAGCGGGGCGACCGCCTGGCCGAGTGGGACCCGTATACCGCGCCGATCGTCACCGAAGTGGGCGGCCGCGTGAAGTTCATCGATACGATCGAAGGCCTCACCGTACGCGACGAGACCGACGATGCGACGGGTATTGCCTCGAAAGTCGTCATTGACTGGCGTGGTACATCCTCGAAGTCGAGCTCCATCCAGCCTGCCATTGTGGTCACTGACGAGAAGGGTGAGCCGGTCAAGCTCGCCAATGGCTCGCCGGCCAACTACATGCTGTCAGTGGGTGCGATCCTCTCGATCAGCGATGGTGACGAGGTGAAGCCGGGCGATGTGATGGCCCGTATCCCGACCGAAGGCGCCAAGACGCGCGACATCACCGGTGGTCTGCCGCGTGTTGCCGAGCTGTTCGAAGCGCGCCGTCCGAAGGATCACGCGATCATCGCCGAAACCACAGGGCGTGTTGAGTTCGGGCGTGACTACAAGAACAAGCGCCGCATCATCATCACGCCGGAAGGCGACGGGGCAGAGCCGGTGGAATATCTCGTTCCGCGCGGCAAGCACCTGACCGTTCAGGAAGGCGATATCATCCAGCGCGGCGAGTATCTGCTCGACGGCAACCCGGCCCCGCACGATATCTTGCGGATTCTCGGTGTCGAGGCGCTGGCCAAGTATCTCATCAACGAGATCCAGGAGGTCTATCGCCTGCAGGGCGTGCCGATCAATGACAAGCACATTGAAGTGATTGTCCGGCAGATGCTGCAGAAGATGGAGATCCTTGATCCGGGCGATAGCGGCTATCTCGCAGGCGAGCACGTTGAAAAGCTCGACTTCCTCGAGATGAACGAGAAGCTGGAGAAAGAGAAGAAGCGTCCAGCCACAGGCGAGCCGGTGCTGCTGGGCATCACCAAAGCCTCGCTGCAGACGCGCTCCTTCATCTCTGCGGCCTCGTTCCAGGAGACGACGCGCGTGCTGACCGAAGCCTCGATCCAGGGCAAGGTCGACATGCTCGAGGGCCTCAAAGAGAACGTGATTGTCGGCCGTCTGATTCCTGCCGGCACGGGCGGCACGATGCGCGAGTTCCAGGCGGTTGCCGACAAGCGTGATCGGGAGCGGCTGGCCGAGCGCGAGAAGGAAGCGGCCAAGGGTGCCGAAGCCTTGCCGGCGGAGATCGCCGAAGAGGCTGCCAGCGAACAGGGCTGATAGTCCTTACTGGCGCTGGAGCAGAGGCGAGGGCCGCCGGTTATTCCGGCGGCCCTTTCCTTTTGTTCAGGGGCCGGTCTGGCCCATGTGAACGGGGTGTAAAAATCCGGTTGCGCGTCTCTTGACGCGGACAGGCCAGATCAGTAGGTTCCGCGCTCGTTTTCAGGGGTGAGCCGTAACTCCGGCCCGAGGCGAGTGCCAAGGCCAGTTAGACGTCGCCTGAAACAAAGACATAACTCAACACCGTCCGTGGGCGTGAGCAGTGAGGCTCCCGTCCGGCGGTCGGGTTTACGCGCTTGCGGTGTCCGCTACTGGACGCCAATGCGCATTGGGATCAGGAACGGACGTAGCTGCATGCCTACGATTAACCAGCTCATCCGCAAACCGCGGAAAGACAAGCCGAAGCGCAACAAGGTGCCTGCGCTCCAATCGTGCCCCCAGCGGCGCGGCGTGTGCACGCGTGTGTACACCACGACACCGAAAAAGCCGAACTCGGCGCTTCGTAAAGTGGCCAAGGTGCGTCTGACCAATGGCTACGAAGTTGTGAGCTACATCCCCGGTGAGGGCCATAACCTTCAGGAGCACTCTGTTGTCCTGATCCGTGGTGGCCGCGTGAAAGACCTTCCCGGTGTCCGTTACCACATTCTGCGCGGCGTTCTGGATACCCAGGGCGTCAAGGATCGCCGTCAGCGCCGTTCGAAATACGGCGCGAAGCGTCCGAAATAAGGAGAGGCTCTCATGTCCCGTCGTCACCGCGCAGAGAAACGCGAGATTTTGCCCGACCCGAAATTCGGTGATCGCGATCTCACGAAGTTCATGAACTACATCATGGTAGACGGTAAGAAATCCGTCGCCGAGCGCATCATTTATGGTGCGCTGGAAATCGTTGAAGAGAAAGCCAAGCGCGAGCCGGTGCGTGTATTCCACGATGCTCTGGGCAATATCGCTCCGGAGATCGAGGTGCGTTCGCGCCGCGTTGGCGGTGCCACCTATCAGGTGCCTGTCGAGGTGCGTCCCGACCGCCGCAAGGCTCTGGCCATCCGCTGGCTGGCGGCTGCTGCCCGTGCGCGCAACGAAAACACGATGCGCGAGCGTCTGGCCGGCGAGCTTCTCGATGCGGCTTCAAACCGCGGCACGGCTGTGAAGAAGCGTGAAGACACGCACCGCATGGCCGAAGCCAACCGCGCCTTCTCGCATTACCGCTGGTAAATCCGGCTAAACGACCGATCATTCAAGGACCTCTCCCCCATGGCCCGCACCCACAAGATCGAGGACTACCGCAATTTCGGCATCATGGCCCACATTGATGCCGGGAAAACAACGACGACCGAGCGGATCCTCTATTACACTGGCAAGTCTCACAAAATCGGTGAGGTCCACGACGGCGCGGCCACCATGGACTGGATGGAGCAGGAGCAGGAGCGTGGGATCACGATCACGTCCGCTGCGACGACCTGCTTCTGGCGCGACAAGCGTCTGAACATCATCGACACGCCCGGCCACGTGGACTTCACGATTGAAGTCGAGCGCTCGCTTCGCGTGCTGGACGGCGCTATCGCGCTGCTGGACGCCAATGCCGGCGTGGAGCCGCAGACCGAAACGGTCTGGCGTCAGGCGGACAAGTACAAAGTTCCGCGGATGATCTTCGTCAACAAGATGGACAAGCTTGGCGCGGACTTCTTCCGTTGCGTCGAGATGATCAAGTCGCGCCTTGGCGCCACCCCGCTCGTCCTCCAGCTGCCGATCGGCGCGGAGACCGAGTACAAGGGCTGCATCGATCTGATCAAGATGCGCGCCATCATCTGGGAAGAAGAAAATCTGGGCGCCGCGTTCCACTATACGGACATCCCGGCTGATCTTCAGGCGCAGGCCGAAGAATACCGTGAAAAGCTGATTGAGGGCGCTGTCGAGGTCGATGAGGCCGCGATGGAAGCCTATCTGGAAGGCAATATGCCGAGCGAAGAAGAGCTGATGAAGCTCATTCGCAAGGGCACGATCGAGCTGGCCTTCAACCCGATCCTGTGCGGTACGGCCTTCAAGAACAAGGGTGTTCAACCCCTGCTCGACGCGGTTGTCGATTACCTGCCGTCACCGATCGATGTTCTGGCGATCAAGGGTATCGATCCCAAGACCGAGGAAGAAGTGCTGCGCAAGGCTGACGATGGCGAGCCGACTTCGCTGCTGGCCTTCAAGATCATGAATGACCCGTTCGTGGGTTCGCTGACCTTCTGCCGCGTGTATTCGGGCCATGTCGAAACCGGCACGTCCCTGATGAACACCGTCAAGGACAAGAAAGAGCGTATCGGCCGCATGCTGCTTATGCACTCGAACAGCCGCGAAGACATCAAGGAAGCGTTCGCAGGCGATATCGTCGCCATTGCGGGCCTGAAGGACACGACCACGGGTGACACGCTGTGCGACCCGATGAAGCCGGTCATCCTGGAGCGCATGGAATTCCCGGAGCCTGTTATCGAGCTGGCTATCGAGCCGAAGTCCAAGGGTGATCAGGAGAAGCTGGGTGTTGCCCTGCAGCGTCTGGCGGCTGAAGACCCGTCCTTCCGAATGTCGACCGACGAAGAGTCCGGTCAGACGATCATTGCGGGCATGGGCGAGCTTCACCTGGACATTCTGGTGGACCGCATGCGCCGCGAATTCAAGGTCGAGGCCAATGTCGGTCAGCCGCAGGTGGCTTATCGTGAAACCATCGGCGAAGCGTGCGAGGTCGACTACACGCACAAGAAGCAGACCGGTGGTACGGGCCAGTTTGCCCGGATCAAGATCCTGTTCGAGCCGGTGGAGCCGGGCGAAGGCTATAGCTTTGAATCCAAGATCGTCGGCGGTTCGGTGCCCAAGGAATACATTCCGGGCGTTGAAAAGGGCATCAACTCGGTGCGCGAAACCGGTCTTCTGGCAGGCTTCCCGCTGATCGACTTCAAGGCGACGCTGATTGACGGCGCCTATCACGACGTGGACTCCAGCGTGCTGGCGTTCGAAATCGCGGCGCGTGCCGCCATGCGCGAAGCCAAGGGCCGTATGCGCGTGAAACTGCTTGAGCCGATCATGAAGGTCGAAGTGGTGACCCCGGACGAGTATACCGGCTCAGTCATCGGCGATCTGAACTCCCGCCGCGGCCAGATCCGCGATCAGGAGATGCGCGGCAACGCCACCGTGGTGAACGCCATGGTGCCGCTGGCGAACATGTTCGGCTATGTGAACAATCTGCGCTCGGCAACTCAGGGCCGCGCCCAGTTCACCATGCAGTTCGATCACTATGAGCCGGTGCCGCAAGCGGTGGCCGATCAGGTGATCTCCAAGATCGCCTGAGGCGTGAACAATTAGCCCTTCCGGGTTGGAAACGACAAAAAGAGTGAGTTGAGAAAATGGCCAAGGCAAAGTTTGAGCGTAACAAGCCGCATGCGAATGTTGGCACGATTGGTCACGTTGACCACGGCAAGACGACGTTGACGGCGGCGATTACGAAGTATTTCGGTGAGTTTCGTGCGTATGACCAGATTGATGGTGCGCCCGAGGAGAAGGCTCGCGGGATCACGATTTCGACGGCTCACGTTGAGTATGAGACGGATAACCGTCACTACGCGCACGTGGACTGCCCTGGCCACGCTGACTATGTGAAGAACATGATCACGGGCGCGGCGCAGATGGACGGCGCGATTCTGGTGGTGAACGCGGCTGACGGCCCGATGCCGCAGACGCGCGAGCACATTCTTCTGGCCCGTCAGGTCGGCGTGCCGGCCCTGGTCGTGTTCATGAACAAGGTTGACCAGGTTGACGATCCTGAGCTGCTTGAGCTGGTCGAGATGGAAATCCGCGAGCTTCTGAGCTCTTACGACTTCCCGGGCGACGATATTCCGATCATTGCCGGTTCGGCTCTGGCCGCGATGGAGGGTAACAACCCTGAAATCGGCGAGAACAAGATCCGTGAGCTGATGGCGGCTGTGGACGAGTACATCCCGACGCCGGAGCGTCCGGTTGACATGCCGTTCCTGATGCCGATCGAGGACGTGTTCTCGATTTCGGGCCGGGGTACGGTTGTGACGGGGCGTATCGAGCGCGGCATCCTGAAAGTGGGTGACGAGATCGAGATTGTGGGTATCCGCGACACGACGAAGACGACGTGCACGGGCGTGGAGATGTTCCGCAAGCTGCTTGACCAGGGTCAGGCGGGCGACAATGTGGGCGCGCTGCTGCGCGGTGTCGAGCGTGACGGTGTCGAGCGTGGCCAGGTTCTGGCCAAGCCGGGTTCTGTGAAGCCGCACAAGAAGTTCGAGGCGGAAGCCTATATCCTGACGAAGGAAGAGGGCGGGCGCCACACGCCGTTCTTCACCAATTACCGCCCGCAATTCTACTTCCGCACGACGGACGTGACCGGGATCGTGACCCTTAAAGAGGGCACCGAGATGGTGATGCCGGGCGATAATGTGGAAGTGACGGTCGACCTGATCCAGCCGATCGCGATGGAAGAGAAGCTGCGCTTCGCCATCCGTGAGGGCGGACGTACCGTCGGCGCCGGCGTCGTCTCCAAAATCCTCGATTAAGAGGTCAGGCGATCACATCTGTGTAGCCAGAAGGGCAGCTGCGATGCGCAGCTGCCCTTTTTCTTTGCGCGCGTGCAGCTAGAGTGCGGGCACTCATGGCCATCCGCGTTGGAGATCCCCATGGCGAACGAAATTGAACTGCGGTTAAATCCCGGCCTGGACCCGGCGGCATTTGCGCCGGTCTACGCGCGCGACAAGCTTGTGAGGATCCCCGATGTGTTCGCGCCGGAGACGGCTGAGGCTATCGAGCAATTGCTCGCACGCCATCTCAAGTGGCGCCTGGTCTTCCCCGAACCCACGCCTGGCGGGCGCGAAAACGTCGCCATCCTCAGCCAGGAGGACATCGCGTCCATGGGGCGGCAAGCCATGGCTGAGCGGATGCAGGCGGTCATGCAACGCGCTCAGAACAATTATGGCTATCTCTACCAAGCCTATCCGATGATCCAGGCGTATATTTCGGGATGGGATCCGGGCCATCCCATCCATCAGGTTACGGAGTTTCTGAACTCGCCAGAGTTTCTGGAGTTCGGCCGCGCCGTCATTGGCGCTGACACGATTACCAAGGCCGACGCGCAGGCGACGCTATATGCGCGGGGCAATTTCCTGACGCGTCATACCGATGAGGGGCACGACCTGGAACGCCGGGCCGCCTACACGATTGGTCTTACACGCAAATGGGAACCCGATTGGGGCGGTCTGCTGACCTTTTTCGATGAGAATCTGGACATCAGCCGCGCCTTCGTGCCCCGCTTCAATGTGCTGTCGATTTTTGATGGCAGGATGATGCATTCGGTCAGCCCTGTATCGCCGTTCGCCGGCACCGGGCGCTATCAGATCACCGGCTGGTTCCGCGACGATCCGGTAGGGGGCTGAACACCTGCCATACCGGCGCGGTCACGAAGCAGTGCGCGCAGGTGCATAATGGCTTGTGATTGTTGTGCGCAGATGTTGACGGGAGGGTTTGGCCAGAGTATCAACCCGCCCTCTAGCGAGCTGGCTGTGCCCTGTCCGGGTAAACGCGGCTTTTGAAGCGAAGAAAATTTGTGACGCGAATGCTGCGGCGGGCGAGTGAGTCCCTGACGCGGCGTCTGCGTATGTTGGGACCGGAGCGATGGCACAAACGAACATCCGAATCCGCCTGAAGGCGTTTGATCACCGCGTGCTGGACACGTCCACGCGCGAGATCGTCTCGACGGCGAAGCGCACAGGCGCAAACGTGCGCGGGCCGATCCCGCTGCCTACGCGTATTGAGCGTTTTACGGTGCTGCGGTCCCCGCACATCGACAAGAAATCACGCGAACAGTTCGAGATCCGCACGCACAAGCGTGTTCTCGACATCGTCGACCCGACCCCGCAGACCGTGGACGCGCTGATGAAGCTCGACCTCTCGGCTGGCGTGGATGTCGAGATCAAGCTGGGAGCTTAAGCCAATGAGCCAGGCCCAAAACCTGCGCACGGGCGTTATCGCGAAGAAGATGGGCATGACGCGCATCTTCGCCGAGGACGGCTCGCATATTCCGGTGACGGTGCTGCACCTTGATGGTGTCCAGGTCGTTGCCCAGCGTACCAATGATCGTGACGGCTACACCGCGCTGCAGCTGGGTGCCGGCAAAGCCAAGGTAAAGCGCGCTACGAAAGCCGAGCGCGGTCACTTTGCCAAGGCTGCCGTGGAGCCCAAGCGCAAGCTGGCCGAGTTCCGCGTCAGCGAGAGCAATCTCATTGATGCCGGCGCCGAGATCACGGCTGACCATTTTGTCGAAGGCCAGAAGGTGGATGTTGCCGCCCTGACAATCGGTAAGGGTTTTGCCGGTGCGATGAAGCGCTGGAATTTCGGCGGTCTGCGGGCCACGCACGGCGTGTCCGTCTCGCACCGCTCGCACGGTTCTACCGGTCAGCGACAGGACCCGGGCAAGGTGTTCAAAGGCAAGAAGATGGCCGGCCATCTTGGCCAGGAACGCGTCACGACGCAGAACCTCGAAGTGGTTCGCGTTGATGTTGAGCGCGGCCTGGTTCTGGTGCGCGGCGCGGTTCCGGGCTCTGCCGATAGCTGGGTCGAGATCCGTGACGCCGTCAAAGGCGCCGGTGTCGAGGGGCTCGCCTATCCGGGCAGGTTCCGCATGGGTGATGAGCCCAAGCCGGTCGACAATCCCGAGCCCGGCTCTGAAGAAGCTGAAATGGTTGCTGAAGGCGCGCCGGTTGCCGACGCACCGGCAGTGGACGCGGCGGGTGAAGAGGACGCCAAGTCATGAAACTCGATGTAATCACCCTTGATGCCGGCAAGGCAGGCTCGGTTGAGCTCAGCGACGACATCTTCGCCATTGGCGAAGTGCGCGCCGACCTCCTGCAGCGTGCTGTGAAGTGGCAGCTTTCCCTGCGCCAGGCCGGTACGCACCGTGCCAAGGAGCGCGCTGAGATTGCCCGCACGGGCAAGAAGTTCGGCCGCCAGAAGGGCGGCGGTTCGGCCCGTCACGGTTCACGCCGCGCCCCGATCTTTGTCGGCGGCGGCAAGGCGCACGGCCCGAAAGTGCGCAGCCACGCGACCGAGCTTCCCAAGAAGGTCCGCGCTCTGGCCCTGAAGCACGCCTTGTCCTCGAAGGCGGGTTCGTCCTCGCTGATCGTTCTGGACGAGGCGCGTCTGGACGAGCCGAAGACGGCGGCCCTGAAGGCGTCGTTCGCCAAGCTTGGCCTGACCAATGCGCTCATCATCGATGGTGAGACGCTGGACGAGAATTTCGCGCTTGCCGCGCGTAACATCCCGCATGTGGATGTGCTGCCCGCGCAAGGTCTCAACGTCTATGACGTGCTGCGCCGCGACACGCTGGTGCTCACCAAGTCGGCGATCGAGAAGATCAATGAGCGCTTTGCCGCCAAGGAGAGTGCGTAATGGCCTCGCCCAAGCACTATGACACGATTATCGCGCCGGTGATCACCGAGAAGGCGACCCTGCTCTCTGAGGAGAACAAGGTGGTGTTCAAGGTTCCGCTGGCCGCGACGAAGAAAGACATCACCGAGGCCGTTGAAGCGCTCTTCAAGGTCAAGGTGAAAGCGGTCAACACGCTGCGCCAGAAGGGCAAGACCAAGCGCTTCCGGGGCATTGAAGGCCGTCGCGACGATATCAAGAAGGCGGTGGTGACCCTGGAAGAGGGCCATTCCATCGACGTGAGCACGGGCCTTTAAGGGCCGCGCTCTCAAGGAGTTTGAACCATGGCGCTGAAGACATTCAAGCCGACCTCGCCTGGCCGCCGCGCTCTTGTGCTGGTGGACCGGTCCGAGCTGCACGCCGGCAAGCCGGAAAAGACGCTGGTCGAGGGCCTGCGCCGTACGGGCGGGCGTAACAATACCGGGCGGATCACCGCCCGCCGCCGCGGTGGTGGAGCCAAGAAGCTTTACCGCATGATCGACTTCAAGCGCCGCAAGTTCGACGTGCCCGCCACGGTCGAGCGGCTTGAGTATGATCCCAACCGCACGGCGTTCATCGCCCTCATCAAGTATGAGGATGGCGAGCTGGCCTATATTCTGGCGCCGCAGCGCCTGGCTGCCGGTGACCGCGTGGTCGCCAGCGCCAAGACTGATGTGAAGCCGGGCAATGCCATGCCGCTGAAAACCATTCCGGTCGGAACCATCATCCACAATGTGGAGATGAAGCCGGAAAAAGGTGGCCAGATCGCCCGTTCGGCCGGTGCCTATGCCCAGCTGGTCGGCCGTGAAGCCGGCTACGCCCAGGTTCGCCTGATGAGCGGCGAGCTTCGCAAGGTCAACGAGAACTGCATGGCCACGATTGGTGCGGTGTCGAACTCCGACCACCTCAACATCAATCTGGGCAAGGCTGGCCGCAAGCGTCACATGGGCAAGCGCCCGTCCGTGCGTGGTGTTGCCATGAACCCGGTCGATCACCCCCATGGTGGTGGTGAGGGCCGTACCTCTGGTGGCCGCCACCCGGTGACCCCGTGGGGCAAGCCGACCAAAGGCCGCAAGACCCGCCGTAACAAGGCGACCGATAAATTCATCATCCGTTCGCGCCACGAGCGCAAGAAACGCTAAGGGAGCGACCGACCGTCATGCCCCGTTCTGTATGGAAAGGTCCGTTTGTAGACGGATACCTCCTGAAGAAAGCCGATGCCGCCCACGAAGCCGGGCGCAAGCAGGCTATCAAAACCTGGTCGCGCCGCTCGACCATCATGCCGCAATTTGTCGGCCTGACCTTCCAGGTCCACAACGGGAACAAGTTTGTTCCGGTTCTGGTGTCCGAGGACATGGTCGGCCACAAGCTCGGCGAGTTTGCGCCTTCGCGGACCTATTACGGTCACGCGGCGGACAAGAAAGCCAAGAGGAAGTAGCGCGATGGGCAAGGAAACCAATCCCCGCCGCGTGGCTGAGAACGAAGCGCGCGCCAAGCTGCGGATGATCCGCATCAGCCCGCAGAAGCTGAACCTGGTTGCCGCGATGATCCGCGGCAAGAAGGTCGAGCGCGCGCTGAACGATCTGGCGTTCTCGCGCAAGCGTGCTGCCGCTGACGTTAAGAAGGTTCTGGAATCGGCCATCGCCAACGCCGAGAACAATCACGGCCTCGATATCGATAGCCTTGTCGTGTCGGAAGCCTATGTCGGCAAGAACCTTGTGATGAAGCGTTTCCGGGCTCGCGCACGCGGCCGGGGTGCGAAGATTCTCAAGCCGTTCTCCGAGCTGACGATCGTCGTTCGCGAAGTCGAGGAGGCCGCGTAATGGGACAGAAGATTAATCCGATCGGCCTGCGCCTGGGCATCAACCGCACGTGGGATTCGCGCTGGTTCGCGCGTGGTGAGGAGTATGCAAATCTTCTCCACGAGGATCTGAAAATCCGCAAATTCCTTCAGGAAAAGCTGAAAGCTGCGTCGATCTCGAAAATCATCATCGAGCGCCCGCACAAGAAATGCCGCATCACCATCTACACGGCGCGTCCGGGTGTGGTGATCGGTAAAAAGGGTGCCGATATCGAGAAGCTGCGCCGCGAAGTCGCCAAGATGACGGACGCGGAGGTGTTCCTGAATCTGGTCGAAGTGCGCAAGCCCGAAACCGACGCTAACCTGGTTGCCGACAGCATCGCCCAGCAGCTGGAGCGCCGTGTGGCGTTCCGCCGTGCGATGAAGCGCTCCATGCAGTCCGCCATGCGCATGGGCGCGCTGGGCTGCAAGATCATCTGTGCCGGCCGTCTGGGCGGCGCGGAGATCGCGCGTTCGGAACAGTACAATGAAGGCTCGGTGCCGCTGCACACGCTGCGCGCCGATATCGATTACGGCTTCGCCGAGGCGAAAACCGCGATGGGTATCATCGGGATCAAGGTCTGGATCTACAAAGGCGAGATCATGGAACACGACCCGATGGCGTCCGAGCGCCGTATGCAGGAAACCGGCGAGCAGCGGACCCGTTCGGCCCGCCAGAACGCCTAAGCCCAGGGCCAAGAGGGAGTTTGAAAGATGCTTCAACCGAAGCGCACAAAATTCCGGAAGGCCCACAAGGGCCGTATCCACGGAAATGCGAAGGGCGGCTTTACGCTCAATTTCGGCTCGTACGGGCTGAAAGCGGTCGAGCCTGAGCGCGTCACGGCGCGCCAGATCGAGGCCACCCGCCGCGCGATCACCCGTCACATGAAACGGGCCGGCCGCGTCTGGATCCGCATTTTCCCGGATGTTCCGGTGTCGAAAAAGCCGACCGAAGTGCGGATGGGTAAAGGTAAGGGTTCGCCGGAATACTGGGTGGCCCGCGTGAAGCCCGGCCGCATCATGTTTGAGATTGACGGTGTGCCGGATGCGGTAGCGCGTGAAGCGCTGCGCCTTGGCGCCGCCAAGCTGCCGATCAAGACCCGTGTCGTAACCCGTCCGGGCGAGCAGGGAGCTGAGTAGCGCGATGGAAATGCAAGACGTACGCGCCATGACCGATGACCAGCTCCAGGACAATCTCCTGAAGCTGAAGAAAGAGCAATTTAACCTGCGCTTCCAACAGGCCACGGGCCAGCTGGAAAACACGGCGCGGTTCTCCAAGGTGCGCAAGGACATTGCCCGCCTGAAGACCGACATGCGCCGGCGCCAGATCGAAAAGCAAGGGAGCTAGGCGATGCCGAAGCGCGTATTGCAAGGCGTCGTGGTCAGCGACAAGCAGGCCAAGACCGTTGTCGTGAAGGTGGATCGCACATTCCTGCACCCGCTTCTTCGCAAGACGGTGCGGCGTTCGAAAAACTATCATGCCCATGACGAGGCCAACGCCAAGAAAGTCGGCGACACAGTCCAGATCCAGGAATGTGCGCCCAAATCGAAGCTGAAGCGGTGGGAGGTCGTCTCCGACCAGGCGTAAGCCGGGTCTGGAGAGGATCGTTTCCTAGTTCTAACGGAGGATCACGATGATCCAGATGCAATCCAATCTGGACGTGGCCGACAATTCCGGGGCCCGCCGCGTGCAGTGCATCAAGGTGCTGGGCGGAGCCAAGCGCCGTTATGCCGGCGTGGGCGACATCATTGTCGTCTCGGTCAAGGAAGCCACGCCCAAGGGACGGGTGAAAAAAGGTGAAGTGCGCAAGGCCGTTGTCGTGCGCACCGCGCGCGACATCAAACGCCGCGACGGTTCCGTCATCCGGTTCGACACCAATGCCGCAGTGCTCCTGAACAATAATATGGAGCCGCTCGGCACGCGTATCTTCGGCCCGGTTCCGCGTGAGCTGCGGGCGAAGAACCACATGAAGATCATCTCGCTGGCGCCGGAGGTGCTGTAGTCATGGCTGCGAAGATCAAGAAGGGCGACAAGGTCGTCATCCTGGCTGGCCGCGACAAGGGCAAGACCGGGGAAGTCACCAAGGTGGTCCCGTCAGAGAACCGCGTGTTCGTGGGCGGCGTGAATATGGTCAAGCGCCATAACCGCCCGACCCAGACCACGCCTGGCGGTATCGAGGAAAAAGAAGCCCCGATCCACGTGTCCAACGTGGCTCTTGCTGATCCCAAATCCGGCGAAGCGACCCGTGTCGGCTTCGAGGTACGTGATGGCAAGAAGGTCCGGGTTGCCAAGAAATCTGGTGAGGTCATCAATGGCTGAGACCGCGACATATGAGCCGCGCATGAAGACGCGCTACCGCGAGGAAATTCGCGCGCGTCTGAAGGAAAGGTTCGGCTACACGAACGACATGCAGATCCCCCGCCTTGACAAGATTGTCATCAATATGGGCGTCGGCGAGGCTGCACAGGACTCCAAGAAGCTCCAGGGAGCTCTGGCTGACCTGGAAGCGATTGCCGGTCAGAAGCCGGTCGCCACGCGTGCCACGAAGTCCATCGCGGGCTTCAAGCTGCGTGAAGGCCAGCTGATCGGCGCGAAGGTGACTTTGCGCCAGGACCGCATGTACGAGTTTCTCGACCGCCTCGTCACCATCGCCCTGCCGCGCGTCCGCGACTTCCGTGGGCTGAACGGCAAGAGCTTTGATGGCAACGGCAATTACGCGATGGGCATGAAAGAGCACATCGTGTTTCCCGAGATCGACTACGACAAGGTCGAAAAAGTGCGCGGGATGGACATCGTTGTCTGCACCACCGCACGTAACAATGAAGAAGCGAAGGCCCTGCTGGCCGAGTTCGACTTTCCGTTCGCGAACTGACGCAGCAGGAACGCAGGCCCATCCCGGGTCCGCACGCAGGAGATGAATTGAATGGCTAAGAAGAGCGCAACCGAGCGTAATGCCCGCGTCGAGCGTCTGGCCGCGAAGTACCTGGCCAAGCGTCAGGCACTGAAGGCTGTCGCGCGCGACACGTCGCTGCCCGTCGAAGAGCGGTTTGCAGCCCAGCTGAAGCTGGCTGCCCTTCCGCGCAACTCGGCCCCGACCCGCATCCGCAACCGGTGCAAGGTTTCGGGCCGTCCGCGCGGTTACTACCGCAAGCTGAAAATGTCCCGTATCGCGCTTCGCGAACTGGGTAGCCACGGCCTGATTCCGGGCCTGGTCAAGTCGAGCTGGTAGGGAGGGCAAGCCAATGTCGATGATCGATCCGCTCGGTGACATGCTCACCCGCATCCGCAACGCGCTCATGCGCCGGCGCACCAATGTGGTGACGCCCGCATCGAAGCTGCGTCAGCGTGTGCTCGATGTTCTGCTGGAAGAAGGCTATATCCGCGGCTATTCAGAGTCGCTGGATGCTGACGGCTTCAAGCAGTTCGAAATCGAACTGAAATATTATGAAGGCGCGCCGGTGATCTCCGAGATCAAGCGCGTTTCCAAGCCGGGCCGCCGCGAATACTCCAAGGCCAGGGATCTTCCGCTCGTTCAGAACGGGCTCGGGATTGCCATCGTTTCCACGCCGCGCGGCGTGATGAGCGATGCGTCTGCCCGCGCCCAGAATGTCGGCGGCGAGATTCTCTGCCACATCAGCTAAGGGAGGCATGATCCATGTCACGTCTGGGCAAATTGCCGGTCGGCCTTCCTAGCGGAGTGAGCGCGACCGTTGCCAATGATACGGTGAAGGTGAAGGGACCCAAGGGCGAGCTGTCGCTCGTGGTGTCCAACCTGGTTACCATTAGTGAAGCCGAGGACAAGTCGCTGGTTGTAAAGCCGGCTGATGAGTCCACCCGTGCCCGTGCCATGTGGGGCACGACGCGCGCCAATATCGCCAGCATGGTGAAGGGCGTTTCGGAAGGCTTCGAGCAGAACCTCGAACTGGTCGGCGTCGGTTACCGCGCCGCCTTGCAGGGCCGCGACCTCAAGCTCTCGCTTGGCCTCAGCCATGAAGTGATCTACACGCCGCGTCCCGGCATCACGATCACGGCTCCCAAGCCTACCGAGATCAAGATCGAGGGCGCCAACAAGCAGGAAGTCGGCCAGACTGCGGCCGAGATCCGCAAGTATCGTCCGCCAGAGCCCTACAAGGGCAAAGGCATCCGTCTTGCCGGCGAATACGTGCGCCGGAAAGAAGGCAAGAAGAAGTAGGGAACCGTCAGGTCATGAAATCGTCTCGCGAAAAGATGCAACGCCGCGCGCAGCGTACGCGCTCGCGGCTTGCCAGGTTCTCGGGCGGCCGTCCGCGCCTGTCGGTCTTCCGCTCGTCCAAGCATATCTACGCCCAGATCATCGACGACTCCAACGGCGCCACGCTCGCCGCGGCTTCGACCCTCGAAGCCGATGTGCGCGGCGGCAAGCCGGCTGGCGCAAATGTCGAGGCGGCTGCCGCTGTCGGCAAGCTCGTCGCCGAGCGCGCCAAGGCCAAGGGCCTTACCGATGTCGTGTTTGATCGCGGCGGTTACATTTATCATGGGCGCATCAAGGCGCTCGCAGATGCTGCCCGCGAGGGCGGCCTGAACTTCTAGGAGAGCGCCATGGCTCGGGAAGACCAACGCGAAGGCCGGGGCGGACGCGACCGCCGCCGCCGCGACGAGGAGCCGGAAAGCGAACTCGTCGACAAGCTCGTCCACATCAACCGCGTTGCCAAGACGGTGAAGGGCGGCCGGAACTTCCAGTTTGCCGCGCTCGCAGTCGTCGGTGACCAGAAGGGCCGTGTCGGCTTCGGGCAGGGCAAGGCGCGCGAAGTGCCGGAAGCCATCCGCAAGGCGACCGAAGAAGCCAAGAAGACCATGGTGCGCATCCCGCTGCGCGAGGGCCGGACCCTGCATCACGATGCAGACGGCCGCTGGGGCGCGGGCAAGGTGACGCTGCGTGCGGCGCCTCCGGGCACCGGTATCATCGCAGGCGGCCCGATGCGCGCTGTGCTGGAAAGCCTGGGTGTTCAGGACGTGGTGGCCAAATCGGTCGGCTCGTCCAACCCCTACAACATGATCCGCGCCACGTTCGACGCGCTCAAAGGCCAGAACAGCCCGCGTACGGTTGCCTCCAAGCGCGGCCTGAAAGTGGCTGACATCGTCAACCGCCGGAATGACGGTGCCAGCGCACCTGAAGCCGTCGACAGCCAGAGCTAGGAATACCGGCCATGGCCAAGAAAACAGTCATCGTGCGTCAGACGGGCAGCCATATCCGCCGCCCCAAAGACCAGCTGCAAACGCTGACCGGGCTCGGCCTGGGGCGTATCGGCAAACAGCGCGAGCTTGAGGACACGCCGTCTGTGCGCGGCATGATCGCCAAGGTCGCCCACCTGGTAGAAATCGTCGAGGAGCGCGGCTAGGGCCGCGCCATCCTTGATAAGGAGAATAGTCATGCGTCTGAACGAACTGCGGGATAATCCCGGCGCGGTGAAAGAACGCACCCGCGTGGGTCGCGGCATCGGCTCGGGCAAGGGCAAGACCGGCGGCCGTGGCGTCAAGGGTCAGAAATCGCGCTCTGGCGTGGCCATCAAGGGCTTCGAGGGCGGCCAGATGCCGCTTCACCAGCGCCTGCCCAAGCGCGGCTTCACCAAGCCGAACCGTGCAAAGTTTGCCGAAGTCACGCTCGGCCGCCTGCAAAAAGCGGTTGATGCGGGCAAGCTGGACGCGAAAGCGGCTGTCGATGCCGACGCGCTGATCAAGGCCGGCGTTATCCGCCGCGCCCAGGACGGCGTTCGCATCATCGGCGGCGGTGCGTTCAAGGCCAAGCTTTCCATCACGGCGGCTGGCGCGTCGAAGCCTGCCATCGCTGCGGTTGAAAAAGCGGGCGGGTCCATCACCCTGCCGGCACCCAAAGACAGCGAAGCCTGATGCGGTTTTACGGACGGCTCCCCAAATGGGTTGAGCCGTCCAATTCCGTCCTGGCCTAACCGGGACCGCAAGGGAGCGAGACCAGCCCATGGCATCTGCCGCAGAACAACTTGCCGCTAACATGAATTTCGGCGCGTTTGCCCGCGCCAAGGAGCTGCAAAAGCGGCTCCTCTTTACGTTGTTCGTGCTGATCATCTACCGCGTGGGCACCTATATCCCCATGCCGGGTATTGATCCGGACGTATTTGCCGGTGCCTTCCAGCAGCAGCAGCAAGGCATTCTGGGCGTCTTCAACATGTTTTCCGGCGGTGCCGTTGAGCGTATGGCGATCTTCGCCCTCAACGTGATGCCGTATATCTCTGCCTCGATCATCATGCAGCTCATGGCCGCCACCGTGCCCAGCTTGGAGCGCATGAAGAAGGAAGGCGGCGAGCAGGGCCGCAAGCAGATCAACCAGTATTCGCGTTATCTGACCGTCGTTCTCGCCATGCTTCAGGCCTTTGCTATCGCTGTGTCGATGGAAAACCCCGATCCGACGACCGGGGCCACCATTGCGATCGATCCGGGCTGGTTCTTCCGCATTACGGCTGTTGTCTCATTGGTTGGCGGCACGATGATGCTGCTCTGGCTGGGTGAGCAGATTACCGCGCGGGGCGTGGGTAACGGTATCTCACTGATCATCTTCGCCGGCATTATCGCGGAGATGCCGCGTGCGCTCTTCCAGACGCTGGAGCAGGGCCGTACGGGCAATCTTTCTGCAGGGCTCATCATCGCGATGATCCTGGGCATTATCGCGGTGCTGGTATTTGTGGTCTTCATGGAGCGTTCGCAGCGGCGATTGCTCGTGCAGTATCCCAAGCGCCAGGTCGGCAACCGCATGATGGGCGGTGAGTCCAGCTTCCTGCCGCTCAAGCTGAACACGGCGGGCGTGATCCCGGCGATCTTCGCCTCCTCGCTCCTGCTGCTGCCGGCGACCGTTGCGGGCTTCTCGGCCGACACCGGACCCGACTGGCTGCGCACGGTGACGGCGCTGCTTGGCCCAGGTCAGCCGCTCTTCATCATCTTCTATGCGTCGATGATCATCTTCTTCACCTTCTTCTACACCTCCATCGTCTTCAACCCTGAGGACACGGCGGACAATCTGAAGAAGTATGGCGGTTTCCTGCCGGGCATCCGTCCAGGCAAACGCACGGCGGAGTATATCGACTTCGTGCTGACGCGCCTGACCGTGATCGGGGCGGCCTATCTGACCTTCGTGTGTGTGCTGCCTGAAGTGCTGCGTGCGGAGCTGGATATCCCGTTCTACATCGGTGGCACGGCCCTGCTCATCGTCGTGTCGGTTACGCTCGACACCGTCTCCCAGATACAGTCGCATCTGCTGGCCCATCAGTATGAAGGCCTGATCAAGAAGACGAAGCTGAGGGGCCGCAAGCGATGAACATCATCCTGTTCGGACCGCCCGGCGCAGGCAAGGGAACGCAAGCCAAGCGCCTGGTGCAGTCACGCGGCTGGGTGCAGCTTTCCACTGGCGACATGCTGCGCGATGCGCGCAAGGCCGGTACCGAGCTGGGTAACCGCGTTGCCGGGATCATGGATCGCGGCGAGCTGGTGTCCGACGAGATTGTCATCGCTCTGATCAATGAGCGTCTGCCTGAGGCCGAAGCTGCCGGGGGTGCCATTTTTGACGGCTTCCCGCGCACGGTCCCCCAGGCTGAAGCGCTCGACAGGCTGCTGACCGAACGTAGCAGCCCGATCGCGAAAGTTATCCGCCTTGTGGTCGATCAGGAGGAGCTGGTCGCGCGGGTGGAAAAGCGCGCAGCCGAGGAAGGCCGCGCGGACGACACGGTTGATGCCTTCAAGGTTCGGCTGAAGGCCTATAACGACCAGACGGCCCCTCTGATTCCTTTCTACACCGGCCAGAACAAGCTGGTGGATGTAGATGGAATGGGCCCGATGGATGAGGTTTCCGCCCGCATTAACGCGGCGCTGGATGCATGAGGCCCGTGCGCGCGCCGCAAGGCATGTGTGCGGGGGAGTGAGTTTTGTGGAGTGGCGGCGCTAAAGCCCGGTTGACGGGTATGGCATCGGCACTATAAGAAGCGCCCTTCGCTCTGAGGGGCCGGCCACGAGGCAAGGCGCGCGCAATGTGTGTCGCGCCCTGTACGCGCCGGTCTCTTTTGCGCGCGGCATATTGAACAGGGAGTAGCGTTGTGGCCCGCATAGCAGGCGTCAACATTCCGACGAACAAGCGCGTAGAGATTGCTCTTCGCTATATTCACGGTATCGGCCCGGCCATGGCGCGGGAGATCTGTGACAAGGTAGGTATTCCGTCTGAAAAACGGGTTAACCAGCTTACCGATGCTGAAGTGCTCCAGATCCGCGAAACGATCGATGCTGGCTATATGGTCGAAGGTGACCTGCGCCGCGAAACGGCCGTGAACGTCAAGCGTCTTATGGACCTTGGCTGCTATCGCGGCCTGCGCCATCGCCGCGGCCTGCCCGTACGCGGTCAGCGCACCCACACCAATGCACGGACCCGCAAAGGTCCGGCCAAGCCGATTGCCGGCAAGAAGAAGTAAGGACCAGGCGCAATGGCCAAGGAACCGACACGCGTGCGCCGCCGCGAGCGCAAGAATATCACCTCCGGCGTGGCGCATGTGAATGCCAGCTTCAACAACACGATGATCACCATCGCCGACGCGCAGGGCAACGCGATTTCCTGGTCGTCGGCCGGCACGATGGGCTTCAAAGGGTCGCGTAAATCGACCCCTTATGCTGCCCAGATGGCTGCCGAAGACGCTGGCCGCAAGGCGCAGGAACACGGCGTGAAAACCCTTGAAGTCAAGGTGTCGGGGCCCGGTTCGGGCCGCGAGTTGGCTCTGCGCGCGCTGCAGTCTGTCGGGTTCACCATCACGACGATCCACGACGTGACGCCGATCCCGCACAATGGCTGCCGCCCGCCGAAGCGCCGCCGCGTCTAGTTTATCCCGGAGCCGCGCGTCACTCGCAGCGGCTCCGGTGCAGTTTAATTTGTCGCGCGCTGGCATCGGGCAAATCGGCCTGATACCGGGCGCGCCTTTCGCTTGAAGGGACGTTCCGTGATCGAGAAGAACTGGCAGGAACTAATCCGTCCGATGAAGCCCGTCGTTCAGGCTGGCCATGATGCTGCGCGCAACGCCAAGATTGTTGCCGAGCCGCTCGAGCGCGGTTTTGGCATGACGCTCGGCAATGCGCTGCGCCGCGTACTGCTGTCCTCTCTCCAGGGCGCGGCGGTAACCGCCGTCCAGATCGACGGCGTACTCCACGAGTTCTCGTCGATCCCGGGTGTGCGGGAAGACGTCACCGACATCGTGCTGAACCTGAAGCAGGTTGCCCTGCGCATGCATGGCGAAGGCCCGCGCCGCGTGGTGCTGCGCAAGAGCGGCCCCGGCGAGGTGACGGCTGGCGATATCGAGGAAACGGCAGACATTGAGGTCATCAACCGCGATCACGTCATCTGCACGCTGGACGAAGGCGCGAGCCTGCGCTTCGTGCTGACGGTGAACACCGGCAAGGGCTATGTGCCCGCCGAGCGTAACCGCCCGGAAGACGCGCCGATCGGCTACATCGCCATCGACGCGCTCTACAGCCCGGTCAAGCGCGTGGCCTACCGCGTGGAAAACACCCGCGAAGGTCAGGTGCTCGACTATGACAAGCTCATTCTCGACATCGAGACCAATGGCGCTGTGACGCCTGAGGATGCTGTGGCATATGCCGCGCGCATCCTGCAGGACCAGTTCCAGATCTTCGTGAACTTCGAGGAGCCTTCCGAGGCCCGCGGCCCGGAAGACGATGCGCCGTCGCTGGACTTCAACCCGGCCCTCCTCAAAAAGGTGGACGAGCTGGAGCTGTCTGTGCGCTCGGCGAACTGCCTGAAGAACGACAATATCGTCTACATTGGCGACCTGATCCAGAAATCGGAATCGGAAATGCTCCGCACGCCGAACTTCGGCCGCAAGTCGCTTAATGAGATCAAGGAAGTGCTGGCCCAGATGGGGCTGCACCTCGGTATGGAGGCGCCCAACTGGCCGCCGGAGAATATCGAGGACCTGGCAAAGAAATTCGAGGATCAGATCTAGGCAGGCCGCCGCGAGGCGCCTTGCCCGGAGTGAAGGAGACATCCCATGCGTCACGGGAATGGATATCGCAAGCTCAACCGCACCGCGTCCCACCGGCGCGCCATGTTCGCCAATATGGCGGCTTCGCTGATTGAGCATGAGCAGATCGTTACGACCCTGCCCAAAGCCAAAGAGCTGAAGCCCATCATGGACAAGCTCATCACGCTGGCCAAAAAGGGTGATCTGCATGCCCGCCGTCAGGCAATTGCGCAGATCCGCAACAAGGATCAGGTGTCCAAGCTGTTTGCCACGCTCGGCCCGCGCTATGGCGAGCGCAATGGCGGCTATACCCGCGTTCTCAAAGCCGGTTTCCGTCATGGCGACAACGCGCCGATGGCTGTCATCGAGCTGGTTGACCGCGATGTGGACGCCAAGGGCGCTGTCGACCGCGCCCGCGCCGAAGAGTTTGCCGGCGAGGAATAGGCCCTGCGCCTCTACCGCATTTGAAAAGCCCCGGTGGAAACACCGGGGCTTTTTGTTTGCTGGGCCAGTATTCACCCCGCATTTTCCCGACGAAAGTCGGGATCCAGTTCTTGTGGATGTCTTGTCCCTCCAGGCATCATGCCGAGCCGTCGTATGATGATAATGCTGGGCACCGGCTTTCGCCGGTGAAACGCGGAACTGGTGCGGACAAGCCCCCCTTACCGCACTTGTAACCTTCAGCCTCTGTTCAGCCGCATTCGCACACCTTAAATCGGTCGGGAGAGAAGTGTGAGGGAGCACGCATCTATGAACTGGAAACTGCCAGCCATTTGTGTGGCGCTGATCGCCGGGTTTGGTCTTGCCGCCATCGCGGTCAATCCGGCCAATGGCCAGGAAGAGACACTGGCCGGGGCCGGCAGCACAGAGCGCACCCTGCCCCAGTCGCGCGGCGACATGCAGCTTTCCTTTGCGCCGGTCGTGCGCGAGGCAGCGCCAGCGGTAGTGAACGTGTATTCGCGCCGCGTGGTGGCTGATCGCAATCCGTTTGCCGGCGATCCCATGTTTGAGCGCTTCTTTGGCCGCCAGTCGCCGCGCCAGCGCGAGGTCCAGTCGCTGGGCTCCGGCGTGATCGTGGACGGGGCGGGCCTGATCGTTACCAACAACCATGTGGTGGCCGGGGCACAGGAGCTGCGCGTGGTTCTCTATGACCGGCGTGAGCTGGAAGCGGAAATCCTGCTGGCCGACGAGCGCACAGACCTTGCTGTGCTGCGTGTTGTCACCGACGAGCCGTTGCCTGTCCTGCCGTTCGATCTGTCCGGTTCGGCGGAAGTGGGTGATCTGGTGCTGGCCATTGGCAATCCGTTTGGCGTCGGTCAGACCGTGACGTCGGGGATCGTGTCCGCGCTTGCCCGCACCGATGTCGGCATTACCGACTATGCCTTTTTCATCCAGACCGATGCCGCCATCAATCCGGGTAATTCCGGCGGCGCGCTGGTCAATATGAATGGCGAGCTTCTGGGCATCAACACGGCAATATTCTCGCGCTCTGGCGGGTCGCAAGGCATCGGCTTTGCGATCCCCGCAGAGATGGTGCGCAGCGTTGTAAATGCCGCCACGCAAGGCGGCGAGCTGGTGCGCCCATGGCTCGGCGCGCGCCTGCAGCCGGTGACCAGCGATATTGCCCTGTCCATGGGCTTTGACCGGCCGCGCGGCGCGCTGGTGGCCGATATATTTCCGGGCGGGCCGGCAGACCGGGCGAGGCTGCGTCAGGGCGATGTGATCCTTTCGGTGGACGGCGCGGAGGTGAATAATGAGGCGGCGGTCCGCTTCCGCTTTGCCACACGCGCCATTGGCGATGAGGCCGTCTTGCGTGTGATGCGCAATGGAAGCGAGCGCGACCTTACCGTCACCGCCGCAGCGCCTCCCGGTGACCGCGAGGGCGAGCGCGTGGTGCTCACAGGCCGTAATCCCTTCCAGGGCGCAGAAGTGGTCGAACTCTCTCCGGCCTTCAATGAGGCCAACGGGATGGACCCGTTCACCGACGGGCTGGTCGTCACGCGCGTCCAGCGGCGCTCTGCGGCGGAGTTTTTCGGCTTCCGGCCGGGTGACCGCATTCTGGGCGTCAACGAGCGCGCCGTGCGCAGCGTGCGAGAGATCGAGCGTGAATTGGCGCGCCATGATGATGCGCGCGAATGGCCGGTGGAGATTGAACGGCGCGGCGAGCGTTTCGCACGTACATTGCGCCTCTAGCAGGCCGGGCGCTTAGGGGGCATGTTGCCCCCGATGAGCGATCTGTTTCAATCCGCCGGCCTTGAAAGCGACGCCCCGCGTCCGCTGGCCGACCGTCTGCGTCCGCAAAAGCTGGACGAGGTGGTGGGGCAGGATCATGTGCTGGGGCCGGACAGTCCGTTGGGGCGTATGCTCGCGCAGGGGCGGCTCTCCTCGATCATCCTCTGGGGTCCGCCGGGCGTCGGCAAGACAACCATTGCCCGCCTGCTGGCCGAGGCATCGGGACTGGAGTTCCACCCGCTCTCCGCGGTGTTCTCCGGTGTCGCCGACCTGAAAAAAGCCTTCGAGCAGGCGCGTGGCCGCCGCGCGGCAGGCAAAGGCACGCTGCTGTTCGTGGACGAGATACACCGCTTCAACCGCGCGCAGCAGGATGGCTTCCTGCCCGTAGTGGAGGAGGGGGTGGTCACGCTTGTCGGCGCGACGACCGAGAACCCCAGCTTTGAGCTAAATGCCGCGCTGCTCTCGCGCTGTCAGGTTCTGGTGCTCAAACGTCTCGATGAGGCCGCGCTGGAGCTGCTGCTGAAGCGGGCGGAAGCGGCAGAGGGCCATGAACTGCCCTTGTCGCCAGAGGCGCGCGAGGCGCTGATAGCGATGGCGGACGGGGATGGGCGCTACCTGCTGAACCTCGCCGAGGAAGTGCTGCGGCTGGAGCCTGAAGCGCCGTTGTCCACGCCGGAGCTGGGTAAGTTCCTGCAGCGCCGCGCGCCGGTCTACGACAAGGACCGCGAGGAGCACTACAATCTCATCTCCGCCCTGCACAAATCGGTGAGAGGCTCAGACCCCGATGCCGCGCTCTACTGGCTGGCGCGCATGCTGGGCGCGGGCGAGGATCCACTGTTTCTGGCCCGGCGCATCGTGCGCATGGCCAATGAGGATATCGGCCTCGCCGATCCGACCGCCATTCACGCCGCGCTGGCGGCCAAGGAAACGTATGAGTTCCTGGGCAGCCCGGAAGGCGAGCTGGCGCTGGCGCAGGCGGTGGTGCACCTCGCCTGCGCGCCCAAATCCAATGCCGTCTACGTGGCGTGGAAGGCCGCCCAGCGCCTTGCGGGAGAAACAGGTTCGCTGATGCCGCCCGCCCATATCCTCAACGCGCCAACCCGGCTGATGAAGGATCAGGGCTATGGCAAGGGCTATGAATACGATCACGATGCGCCGGGCGGCGTGTCGGGTCAGGACTACTTCCCGGACGCCATGAAAGACCGGCCACGTCTCTACGAGCCGAAGGATTCAGGGCGCGAAGCCGCCATTGCCGAGCGGCTGACGCGCTGGCGGACTTTAAGGGACACGAGGCGGGGGTAGCGGCCCAACTATATCGCAAAGGCGAAAGCCCTTGCGAACGCCCCTGTTTTTGTAATGAATCCTCCTGCTTTTCATTTCAAGGGGAGGACAGGGGAATGAAAGTCGAGAAACTCCATATCATTATTGGCCTTGTGTATGCCCTTGCGGGCATGGTGCTCGGCATGGTGATGGCCGAATCGGGCGATCACACCCAGCACGTAACCCACGCGCACGCCCTTCTGGTCGGATTTGTGGTGTCGGCGGTCTACGCCATTCTTTACCGGGTCTGGGGGGTGGCACAGGGGCTGCTGGCGCTGATCCAGTTCGCCCTGCACCATATCGGCGCCATCATCATGGTGATCGGGCTTTACATGCTCTATGGCGCGATCATGCCTGAAGAGCAGATCGGCCCGATCCTGGGCATTGCCAGCGCGCTGGTAACGGCCGGGATGGCTCTGATGCTGTGGTTTGTGATCCGCCACAAGGATTCCTGATTACGCGATAGCAGGAACCGGCTTGCCAATCGTTTAGCGTTGAACTAAAAAAGGTTCAACGCTAAACGAAAGGGCGGGCCATGACATCGCGCAGACAGGTATTACGGCTAATCGGGGGTTCAGCGGCGGCTCTGGCCGCTATCGGTGCAGGCGGGGCGGCCTTTGTGGCCACGCGCGAGCCAGTGGCGGCCCAGCGCCCGTGGTCCGATGCGGCACGGGGCGGATTTGGCGAGCCACGTCTTGATGCGCTGGCCTGGGCCATCCTCGCTCCCAATCCGCATAATCGCCAGCCTTGGCTGTTCGAGCTGGTGGGCGATGACACCATCATCGTCCATTGCGACCTGAACCGGCGCCTGCCGCAAACCGATCCGTTCGACCGGCAGATCGTCATCGGTTTTGGCTGCATGCTGGAGCTTCTGCGCATGGCAGCAGCAGAGCAGGGCCATCACGCGCATATCGAGCTTTTCCCGGAAGGAGAGCCGCCGCCGCGCCTTGACGGGCGTGCAATCGCCCATGTGCGTTTTGAGGCGGGCGGGCAGGCCGACCCGCTTTTTGCGCATGCAAGCACTCGCCGGTCCAATAAGGAGGTGTTTGACGCCAGCCGTCCGGTCAGTGCGCAGGTGTTGTCGGATCTGGCGGGCCATGCGGGGCCGCTTTTGCGGACCGGGCTGATCGCTGATCCGGCTGGTATTGCGGCGCTGCGCGCGCTGACATGGCGCGCCATGCAGACCGAGCTGACCACGGCCCGCGCCCACCATGAGAGCATCGAGCTGATGCGCATTGGCCGGGCCGAGATCGAGGCCAATCCCGATGGTATCGCGCTGTCCGGCGCGGCCATAGAGCTGATGAACCGGGCCGGCCTGGTCACCCGCGCCAGCCTGTCCGATCCACGCTCACCTGCTTTTCGTCAGACGCTCGCCCTTTATGAAAGCCTGACGCACTCGGCCATGGCCCATATCGCGCTGGTCTCACCGGGCAATAGCCGCGCAGAGCAGATCAGGGCAGGGCGTGACTGGCTGCGGCTGAACCTGGCCGCTACCGCGTCGGGGCTGGGCCTGCATCCGCTCAGCCAGGCTTTGCAGGAATTTCCCGAGATGGCGGCGCATTATGACGAGGCGCACGCGCGCCTTGCCCCTGACGGTGGCACCGTGCAAATGCTGGGACGGGTGGGATATGGCCCACAAACGGCGCCCACCCCACGCTGGCCGCTGGAAACAAGGATTGTGAGCGTTTGAGCAAGGATACCGGACAGGCAGGGCAAGCGATCTTCGCGGCGCTCAACGAGATTGCGATCATCGGCCAGTTGTCCGGCAATGCCTTCCTGAAAGTGATGCCCGACGGGCTGCAGCTTGCCCAGTTCGGCGTACTCAACCACATGGTCCGGCTGGGCGATGGCTGGACGCCAGTGCGGCTGGCGAGTGCCTTTCAGGTCACCAAGGGCGCGATGACCAATACGCTCCAGCGCCTCGAAGCGCGCGCGCTGGTGCGCATCGAACCAGACCCGGCTGATGGCCGCTCCAAGCGCGTGTTCATCACCGATGCGGGCAGGGCGATGCATCAGCGTTGCCTTGCTGCTTTAGGACCGGAGCTGGCAGCGCTGGAAGCCGCGCTTGGCGGTGAGCTCTTTACCCGCCTCCTGCCCGACCTGCAGGCGTTGCGCGTACATCTGGATGCAGCCCGGTCAGGCTGAGCGACCGAGTCCCGGTCTTGCGCAAAGCCGCCTGCGGGCCTAACCCTTCGCGCGATGAACCACCTGTTTCTCATTGCCGCCGGCGGGGCACTGGGCGCGCTGGCCCGGCATGGGCTGAACCAGGCGTCCCTGCGCTGGATCGGACCAGAGTTTCCGTGGGGCATTCTGGCCGTGAATGTGCTTGGCTCGTTCGCCATCGGCCTGCTGGTCGGCTGGCTGGCGCTGGCCGGACGTCCGGATGCCACCGAAATACGCTTTGCCGTTGGCATTGGCTTTCTGGGCGCCTTCACGACGATGAGCGCGTTTGCGCTGGACCTCGTTTTGATGATCGAAAGGCGCGAGTTTCTCACCGCGCTGATATATGGCGGAGGCACGGTGATGGTATCCGTGCTGGCGGTCTTCGCCGGTCTGTTCCTGATACGCGCGGTGATGGCATGAGCAAGGTTGAAATCCGCACCGTGGCCGCTGACGAGGCCGATATACGCCTCGACCGCTGGTTCAGGCGGCACTTCCCCCATGTCACGCATGGCGCGCTGGAAAAGCTCTTGCGCACGGGGCAGGTGCGCGTCGATGGCGGACGGGTGAAGGGTAATCACCGGCTGGAGCCGGGGCAGGAAGTGCGCATCCCGCCACTGCCA
This sequence comes from Glycocaulis abyssi, assembly GCF_041429775.1. Classification (NCBI taxonomy): domain Bacteria; kingdom Pseudomonadati; phylum Pseudomonadota; class Alphaproteobacteria; order Maricaulales; family Maricaulaceae; genus Glycocaulis; species Glycocaulis abyssi. The sequence continues at coordinate 267,116 of NZ_CP163421.1, forward strand.
GCGCCGGGCGAGGCTGCGCCGCCCAAAACCATCAGTGCCGAGGACAAGGCGTTTGCCCGCTCGATGGTGCTCTATGAGGACGACACGCTGATCGCGCTGAACAAGCCACCGGGCTTGCCCGTGCAGGGCGGCTCGAAAGTGGTGCGCCATCTGGACGGACTGCTCGACGCGTTCGGCACCGGCGACAGGCGCCCGCGCCTCGTTCACAGGCTGGACAAGGATACATCCGGCGTCATCGTGGTGGCCAAGGGTGCGTCGAACGCCGCCTGGCTCGCCTCCCTGTTCAAGGGGCGCGATCTGGAAAAGACCTATTGGGCGATTGCGCTGGGCATCATGGTGCCGCGTGCGGGCGAGATTACCGGCTATATGAAGAAGACGGTCTCCAATCAGGGCGACCGGGAGCTGATGGTGGCTGCCCGCCATGGCGAGGAGGGCGCGCAGTACGCGCTTACCCGCTATGCCACGGCCGATGAGGCGGGCCGCCGCGCGAGCTGGGTTGTCCTGCGCCCGGAGACGGGCCGCACCCACCAGCTGCGCGTGCATCTGGCCGCTGCCGGTCACGCCATTCAGGGCGACGGAAAATATGTGTGTGACGTGCCGCCGCTGGGGGGGGTATCGCAAAAGCTGCACCTGCATGCCCGCAAGCTGGTCATCCCGCGTGAAGGCAAGAAGCCGCTGGTTCTCGAAGCGCCGCTGCCCAAGCACATGACCGACACGTTCGAGGCGCTCGGCTTTGATGCCGGCATGGATATGCGCGCGGTAGAGGCGCAGCTGGGATGAGCGGTCTCAAGCTCGCTGTGTTTGACGTTGATGGCACGCTCATCGACAGCCGGGAGATCATCCACCGGGCGATGGACCGCGCTTTCATGCGCGCCGGGCTTGGCGAGATGCCCTATGACCGGGTGCGCATGATTGTGGGCCTTGAGCTGTCTGAGGCGATTGCCCGGCTGGCGCCGGAGGATATCGGCCATGAGCGCCTGATGCTCCTGTGCAATTACTACAAGGAAGCCTTCGTCGAGCAGCGCGCCGACCCCGGTTTTGAGGAACCGCTCTATGCGGGCGCGCTGGAGACGCTGGTGCGCCTGAGCGATGAGGGCTGGCTGCTGGGCGTAGCCACCGGCAAGGCGCGCCGGGGGCTTGATATCGTGTTTGGCCATCATGGCCTGCACCGGTATTTCCAGACCCTGCAGACCGTCGATCACGGCGTTGGCAAGCCCAATCCGCGCATGGTGCTGGACGCGATGGCCGAGACGGGTGTGCGTCCGCATGAGACCGTTGTCATCGGTGATACCAGTTTTGACATGGCCATGGCCCGCTCGGCGGGCACGACTGCCCTTGGGGTAAGCTGGGGCTTTCATACTGCAGATGAAATTGCCTCTGGCGGTGCCCATGAGATTCACGACAGCTATGACACGCTCAATGGCGCATTGAGCCGGTTTATGCCGGGTGAGGGGATCGCATTACCATGAGCATGTCCAAGGCAAAGGCGGAAAACCGCCCCCTGCCCAAGCGCTTTTATTCCGAAGCCAGCGCGGCCCCTACCGATGCGGGATGGGCCGTATTTCTGGACGGACGGGCGGTGAAGACGCCTGAGCGCCATGTGCTGGCGGCGCCTTGCGAGGCGCTGGCCGTGGAGATGGCCGCGGAGTGGGATGCGCAAGCCAAGGAGGTCGACCCCTTCACCATGCCGCTGACACGTCTGGCCCACGTGGCCATCGACCGTATGGAGGCGGCGCGCGCAGCGGCGGCAGAGGAAATTGTCCGCTTTGCGGGTACCGACCTTCTCTCCCATCGCAGCGATGATCCCGAACTGGCCGCCCGTCAGGCGGCGGGATGGGACCCGCTGCTGGAATGGTCTGCAAAGGCGCTGGAAGCCCCGCTGAAGAGCGCGGCGACGGTGCTGGCGCTGGAGCAGCCGGAGACCTCTCTGGCCGCTCTGAGGGCCCGTGCGGGCGCGCTGGACAATTGGCGTCTGACGGCGCTGACCAGCGCGGTGCCGCTTCTGGGGTCTGCCGTGCTGGGGTTTGCGCTGCTTGAAGCCGAGATCGATGGCGGGCAGGCGTTCGCGCTCTCCAGGCTGGATGAGGACTATCAGGCCGAACGCTGGGGCGAGGATAGCGAGGCCGCCGAGGCAGCCGCCAACCGCAAGCGCGATCTTCTGGCGTGCGAACGCGTCTTCCGCCTGCTGGATGAGGCGGGCGTTTAGACTTCCTTCATCGCCCGCAACGATGCTTGGCGCAGATTTGCACCGGGATAATGGCCATGAAGCCTGTTCAGCTCTTTCTTGCGAGCCTTCTTGCACTGACCTGTGCGGCAGTCGCGCAGGCGCAGTCGCGCGGCTTTGAGGTGCCAGCCGACCATACGGCGCTCATTCGCCTGCCCGGCGATGCGGCCGCCATCATTATCGGCAATCCCAATATCGCCGATGCGACGCTCTATGATGCGCGCACCATCTTCGTGACAGGGCGTGTGTTCGGGCGCACCAACATGATCGCGCTCGATGATAATGGCCGCGTGCTTTACACCTCCGACCTGCTGGTCACCCAGTCGGGCCGGGGCAGCGTACAGGTTTTCCGCAATACCGAGCGTCATAGCTATGTGTGCGCGCCCGAATGTCAGGCCGTGCCGGTGATCGGCGATGCGTCGGACTGGTTCTCCGGGGTTTCCGGCCAGCAGGCCGACCGCACGTCGGCTGGCGGCGGCCGCTAGGTTTAGTCGTTCTTTAACCACGCTTTTTCACCGCGAATTAAGCGCGGTGCGCGATACTCCCCGTTGAACCACACTGCGGGGAGAAGCAAGGCCGTGTTCCTGAAAAGCCCGATCAAGCGCGCTGCCTCGCGCATGGCGAAGGACAAGAAGGGCGCGACGGCGGTCGAGTTCGCCCTTGTCGCCTTGCCGTTTCTGGCGTTGCTGGGTGCCATTCTTGAAACCGCCCTGGTGTTCTTCGCCGGCATGATGATGGAGCACGGGCTGTCCCAGTCCGCGCGTGAGATACGCACCGGGCAGCTTCAGCTGGCGGGCGGGTCGCCGGAGGCGTTTAGAAACTCGGTCTGCAGCCGGTCTGCGGGCCTGCTGCGTTGCAATCGTCTGCGCATTGATGTGCGCACGCTGGAAAGCTTTGGCGGTGCCACCGCCCTGCCGGTCGATGACGAGGGCATGGTGGATCTTGAAGCGGTGAGCTTCCTGCCGGGCAATCCGGGCGAGATCGTGCTGGTGCGTGCCTTTTATGACTGGCCCCTGATCGTGCCCAATCTTGGCCTTGGCCTCTCGAACATGCCCGGCAATCGCCGCCTTCTCACGGCCACGGCTGCGTTCCGCAACGAACCCTTCCAGGAGGCGGTGCAATGAGCGTCCTCAACCGGATCAGACGGTTCGGCTCGGACCGCAGGGGCGTGTCGGCGGTGGAGTTTGCCCTGCTGGCACCTTTGCTGATCGCGCTCTATGTCGGAGTGGTTCAGGCGACGCTTGTCCTGTCGGCTGACCGCAAGTTGACGGCGGCCTCCAGCACGATTGCCGATCTGGTGGCGCAAGCTGACAATGTGAATGATGCGGCGCTGACAGATGTGATCGCCGCGGCTCAGGCGATCATGGCACCCTACGCGCCGGGCAATCTGAGTGTGCGCGTTACCTCGATCAGTGCCGACAGCCTGGGTGTTCCGACACTGGAGTGGAGCCAGGGGCGCGGCCTCGATCCACGGCTGGGCGCTGACCTGCCGTCTCTGCCTGCGGGCATGCTGCTCCCCGATGGCGGCGTTGTCGTCGTGGAAACGGGTTATGCCTATCACACGCCCCTTACCGGCAGCAGCTTTGGCCAGTTCAATCTGAGCGAAACCGTCTATATGCGTCCGCGCCGCGTCGGGTTTGTCAGCGGTGAGTGGCAACATGATGAGCCGCAAGATCCGGGCAATGGTGGCGGGTCGGGTAGCGGATCTGAGAGTAGTCCCGGTACCGGCTCAGGCAGTTCGGAATCCGGTGATGGCGGTAGCGCTGGTGGCGAAACTGATCCCGGCAACGGAAACGGAAACGGTAACGGCAACGGCAACGGCAACGGTAATGGCAACGGCAACGGGAACGGGAACGGGAACGGAAATAGCTGCCGCTTTACCGGCATTCTCGCCGCCTTGCTCTGCCGTTAGCGCGCGTTAGCCTTCGCAGGCCGCCGCGTCCTGTGCACCCAATCTTAAGCCTGTTGTGGTGGGCTGGCCGTCTTGGGAAGCTGAAGATGTGCCGGGCGTGATGCTGATCTATTTTTGCGTGAGTGCTGCAATTCTGCTCACCCTTCTGGCGGCGCTGGAGGATGTGCGCCGCTTCACGATTTCCAACTGGATACCCGGCGCGCTGATTGCTCTCTGGCTGGTATATGCGCCGTTTTCGGGGCTCGGTTGGCAGGGCGCTGGCCTTAACCTGCTGACGGGGCTTGGGGTGCTGGCGCTGATGATGGCGCTGTGGATGCCGGGCTGGCTGGGTGGCGGCGATGCCAAGCTGATTGCCGCGCTCGCGCTCTGGTTCGGCTGGCCATCCGTTCTCACCTTCCTGCTTCTGGCGATGATCTGTGGCGGCCTTCTGGCGGCTATCCTGCTGCTCTTGCGCCGGTTTGCGCCCGCTTTGCCCATGTCTCCGGCCCGTCTTGCGGCCAGTCCGCTGGCCCAGGGTGCGCCTGTGCCCTATGGCGTGGCGATTGCGGGCGGCATGCTATGGACGCTTCCCCACTCGCCGCTAATGGCGGCGTTCGGCAGTTAACGCCTTGGTGACCCAACTGGCACATTCCCTGCGCGGGACACACAACACCTTCGATTATTAACGCGGCCTTGAGGTTTTGGCGGTGAGATCAGGCATAACTGCCTTTTCGCGCCGAGGGATCCGCGAGCTGCCATGAACGCCACCCGTATAGCCATTCTCGCCGCCGCCGGTCTGGCCGCAATCGTTGCGGCTTTCTTCGTGCGCAATGCCATGCAGCCGCAAGTGATCGAGCGCACAGTAGCAGAAGCCCCCGTGGCGGAAGCGCCTTCGGTCAGGGTGCTGGCGGCAAGGTCTGATCTGGCCATGGGCCAGCGCGTGGCACCGGGCGATCTCTACTGGCAGCCCTGGCCGGAAGAAGCGGTTTCGTCCAGCTACATCCGCGAATCAGCTGACCGGGACGCGGTGAACCGGCTGGCCGGATCGGTTGTGCGCGCTGCCATTGCGCGCGGTGAACCCATTACGGACCGCCGGCTGGTGGCGCCGGGCGCCAGCGGTTTCATGGCGGCGGTGATTTCGCCCGGCATGCGTGCCATCGCCGTGCCGACATCGGCGCGTGCGGGCGCTGGCGGGTTCATCCTGCCCAATGACCGGGTTGATCTGATCGTCACGACACAAGGCGAGCGCAACGCCTTCTCCGCACAGACCCTGCTGGAAAATGTACGCGTGCTGGCGATTGACCAGTCCTTCTCCGAAGACGGGTCGGGCGCAGTCGTTGGTTCCACGGCGACGCTGGAGGTGACGCCCCGGCAGGCGCAAATCGCCGCGCAGGCGATAGCGGGCGGCACGCTGACCCTGTCGCTGCGCAGCCTGGCGGATGCTGACGCGCCGTCGGCTGACACTGGCGAGATGGCTGATGGCGGTCAACGCGTCGTGCGCGTGTTCCGTTACGGGCGTGAAGAGCGTGTCGCGCTCAGTGCGCGGGGAGGGGAGTGATGGCGGCGAGACTTCTTGCCACGCTGGCGGCGCTTGCGCCGCTATTGCTGTGTGCGCCAGCCCATTCGCAAGGGGCAGGTATAGAGCGCAATAACACGATGCAGGTGACGATCCGCCAGCCCGGTGACGGGCCGGTATCGGAGCGCATCACCCTGCCGCTCGGCCAGGCCGCCGTGATCCACCTGCCCGTTGATGCTGCCGATGTCATGGTGGCAAGCCCGACGGTGGCCGATGCGGTTGTGCGCTCGCCCACGCGCGCCGTACTGCTGGGGCAGGGCGTGGGGCGCACCAATGTCTTTTTCTTTGACGCCGATGGCGCGCTGATCCTCGATCTGGCGGTGCGCGTCGAGCGCGATATGGACGGGCTGAGCGATGCGCTGCGGCGCTTCGTGCCTGATGGGCGCATCAGTGCTGAATCCATGAACGCCAATATCGTGCTGTCCGGCACTGTGCCCTCTGCCAGTGCTGCCGATACCGCGTTGCAGGTGGCGCGCCGCTGGGCGGATGACCCTGAACAGGTCATCAGCTTCCTGACCGTCGAAGGGCGCGATCAGGTGCTGCTGCGTGTGCGCATTGTGGAAATGCAGCGCACGCTGGTGCGCCAGCTCGGCATCAATCTGAGCGCCAATCTGAACACCGCCAGCCCGACGGTAAACCGCATCGAAACCGAGAACGCGTTCGGTCTGGCGGGCCGCGCGCTTGGCGGGCTGACCGCCCGGGCTGACCTTCTCAACGCGCTCGGTCCCAATACCCGGCTTGGCGCAACGTTTGCGGCGCTGGAGCGCGTTGGACTGGTACGTACGCTGGCCGAACCGAACCTCAGCGCGATTTCCGGCGAGTCTGCGAACTTTCTGGCGGGTGGCGAGTTCCCGGTGCCTGTCGGACGCGATCGCGATGGTAATATCACCATTGAATACAAGCCCTTCGGTGTCGGCCTTGGTTTTACGCCGGTCGTGCTGTCGGAGGGGCGCATTTCGCTGCGCATCTCCACAGAGGTGTCGGAGCTCTCCAATCAGGGTTCGATTACGCTGGGCGGCAGTGCGCAGACGGATGCGGATGGGAATGTCGTTGGCGGCGTCCCGGCGCTGACCATTCCGTCGCTGACCGTGAACCGCGCAGAAACGACGGTGGAGTTGCCCTCTGGCGGCAGCCTGGTCATTGCCGGCCTGATAAAGGAAGAGACCCGGCAGGCCATGGACGGCGTTCCGGGGGTGGAGCGTCTGCCGGTTCTGGGCGCGCTCTTCCGCTCGCGTGATTTCGCCAATAGCGAGACCGAGCTGGTGATTGTCGTCACGCCCTACCTTGTCGACCCGGCAAACCCGAACGCTCTGGCGTCTCCCGGTGACGGGTTCGAGCCTGCCTCGACAGCCTCTCACGTGTTTCTCGGCCGTCTGAACCGTGTCTATGCCGCGCCCGGCGCGCAGGTGGATGGGCAGGGCTGGAACGGCCCTGTCGGCTTCAGCGTGGAGTAGCGCCATGATGATAAGAGCTCTTTGTCTGTCGCTTGCCGCTGCCCTTTCGCTGGCTGCCTGCGCCACGGCTCCGCGCGACCTGCCGCGCGCCAGCGCGGTGCCGGAAACCGTGCGTGTCGAAATGCCTGTCGATCCGCGCGATAACGGCCTTACCTGGGCGCAGCTGGAACTGATCGAGGCGCTGGCGGGCGAGTACAAGGCGCGCGGTCACGGACCTTTCGTGATCTCCTATCCCCAGAATGCCGGCAATGCAGACGCGGCGCTGGGTGCCATCGCCGATGTGCGCAACGCGCTTTACGGACACGGGCTGGACTGGCGCCAGATTGGCGGCGGGGCCTATGAGGCAGGCGGTTACGCTCAGGCGCCCGTGGTCTTTTCCTTCACACGCTACCGCGCTGTAGCGCTGGAATGCGAGAACCGCTGGAGCGATGTTCGCAATGCGCGGCCGGGCGGCGGCTGGGGCGGCTTTGGCTGCGCCACCGAGCAGAATCTCGCCGCGATGGTCGCTGACCCGCGCGATCTCGTGACGCCGCGCACATTTGAGGATCCCGATGCGGCGCGCCGTCAGACGGTTCTCGACCGCTGGCGTCAGGGCCAGTCCACCACAAGCGAACGCAGCGCCAGCGAAAGCGGCACGGTCAGCCGCGCCGTTGAATAATCAGAACGCCCAGCCGGAAACAGACACACGATGACACAGCCCAGACCATACGAAGATGACGGGTTCGATGCCGGGGATGAATTCCTGGGCGACGATTTTTCCACGCCGTCAGACCCGTTTCTGGATGCCGCGACGGTTGAGGCGCGCCTGCGCGGCGAGGTCACGGATACAGATGCGGCCGACACGTTTGACGAGCCTGTTCAGCCCGCGCCCCAGCCAGGTCCGGCTGCAGGATTTGGTGCGAAGCTGGCTGCGGCCAACCGGGTAGCGCCGGATTTCGTCAGCGAGGCTGATCCCGCACCGGCGCCCAGCCAGCCGGAGGGGCGCGGCCATGAATTGTCGGCTGTTTCGCCCGGGCTTTATGGCGAGGTTGATGCCGATGCAGGCGATGTCATCCAGCCTGTCCCGCGCATCTCGATCGAGGCTTTCTGCGAGCGGCCCGAGACGGGCGCTCTCATCCACAATGCCGGCGCTGATCGTCGGCTGGCCCGCGCCCATGTCAATGTCGAGCTTGGCGGGCTGGCGGGCGCTATCGAGCGCTTCCATGACGAGTTGACGCCCAATCTGCTGATTATCGAGACCGGCATGCGCGGCGCGCAGCTTTTCGCCCAGCTGGACGAGCTGGCCTCGGTCTGTGACGGGGATACGCGCATCATCATCATCGGCGCGGCCAATGATATCGGGCTTTATCGCGAACTGATGCGCAGGGGTGTAAGCGAGTATCTCGTGCCGCCGATGACGCCGCTGCACCTGATCCGCACGATTTCCGGCCTGTTTGTTGATCCTGATGCCCCGTTTGCGGGCCGCTCCATCGCCTTTATCGGTGCCAAGGGCGGGGTGGGCTCTTCCACCATCGCCCACAATATCGCCTGGTGCATGGGCGAGCTGCAGCACATGGAAACCGTGCTGGTCGATCTCGATCTGAGTTTTGGCACTGCCGGTCTCGATTTCAATCAGGACCCCGCGCAGACGATCAGTCAGGCACTGGCGGACCCGGACCGGCTGGACGATGCGCTTCTCGATCGCTTGCTGGTCAAGTGCGGGGAGCGCCTCAGCCTGTTCTCGGCCCCGGCAACGCTGGAAAGCGACTGGGATTTCGGCCCTGAAGCGTTCGAGACGGTGCTGGAAAAGGTGCGCCGTCAGGCGCCCTTTGTGGCGCTGGACCTGCCGCACGCCTGGTCGCCCTGGGTACGCCGCACGCTGCTGTCGGCAGAGCAGGTGGTTGTCACGGTCACGCCGGATCTTGCCTGCCTGCGCAATGCCAAGAATCTGTTCGATCTGGTACGCCAGAACCGCCCCAATGACGAGCCGCCCAAGGTCATCGTCAACATGGCGGGATGCCCGAAAAAGCCGGACATCCCGCTTAAAGACTTCTCCGACGCGCTCGGCACGGCTCCCGCCCTGGTGCTGCCGTTCGAGCCGGCTCTGTTCGGGGCGGCGGCCAATAACGGCCAGATGATTGCCGAGGTCGATGCCAAGTCGAAAGCCGCTGACGGATTTGCCCATGTGGCAAGCCAGCTCACCGGGCGCAGCTCCGCGCCTGTCCGCCAGCAGCGCTCGGGTCTGAAATCCCTGTTCGGACGCAAAGGCTAGAGACGGCACGCAAGGCATGTTCGGCAAGCGCACAACAACCCCACAGGCGACACCAGCGGCGGCCACGCCCGCTGCGGCTGCACCAGCGGCTGCGCCGCGGCCCGCACCTGCAGCTGCTGCACAGCCGCGCCCGCGTCCTGCTGCGCCCGCGCCCCAGCCGCGTGCCAGCGCTACACCGCAGACCACCAGCAAACCCAAGCCCCGCCCTGCCGTGCAGGTCGGTCAGGAGCGCTCGGCCGAATACTACGCGATCAAGACGACGATCTTCAATGCGCTGATCGATACGATTGATCTTGGCCAGCTGGCCCGGCTCGACAACGCGACGGCGGCCGAAGAAATCCGCGATATCGTCACCGAGATCATCTCGATCAAGAACGTGGCGATGTCGATTGCCGAGCAGGAAAGCCTGCTGCAGGACATCTGCAATGATGTACTGGGCTATGGTCCGTTGGAGCCGCTGCTGGCACGCGACGACATTGCCGACATCATGGTCAATGGCGCTGGCGACGTGTTTATCGAGGTCAATGGCCGCGTCCAGAAGACCAATATCCGCTTCCGGGATAATGGCCAGCTGATGAATATCTGCCAGCGCATCGTGTCCCAGGTGGGCCGGCGCGTGGATGAAAGCTCGCCTATCTGCGATGCGCGCCTGGCCGATGGTTCGCGCGTCAATGTCATCGCGCCGCCGCTGGCACTTGATGGTCCCACACTGACCATCCGGAAGTTCAAGAAAGACAAGCTGACCATGCAGCACCTGGTCGATTTCGGATCGATCACGCCTGAAGGCGCCAAGGTGCTGCAGATCATCGGCGCATCGCGCTGTAACGTGCTCATTTCCGGCGGTACGGGTTCGGGCAAGACGACGCTGCTCAACTGCCTGACCGGTTTTATCGGCGAGGAAGAGCGGGTCATCACGTGTGAGGACGCCGCCGAGCTGCAGCTTCAGCAGCCCCACGTGGTGCGCCTTGAAACCCGTCCGCCCAATCTGGAAGGCACAGGCCAGGTCACCATGCGTGATCTGGTCAAGAACTGCCTGCGCATGCGCCCGGAACGCATCATTGTGGGCGAGGTGCGCGGCCCCGAAGCCTTCGACCTGCTGCAGGCGATGAATACCGGCCATGACGGGTCCATGGGCACGCTGCACGCCAACAGCCCGCGCGAGGGACTGTCACGTATCGAGTCCATGATTACGATGGGCGGCTACAACCTGCCGACCAAGACTATCCGGGAAATGATCTCCGGTTCGATTGATGTCATTGTGCAGGCTGCGCGCCTGCGCGACGGCACGCGCAAGATCACCCATATCACCGAGGTGTTGGGCATGGAGGGCGATGTCATCGTCACCCAGGACCTCTTCCTCTACGAGATCACCGGCGAGGATGAACAGGGCAATATTGCCGGCCGGCACGTCTCCACCGGCATTGCCCGGCCGAAATTCTGGGACCGTGCCCGGTATTTCGGACTCGAACGCGAACTGGCCGCCGCCCTCGACGCATCGGAGGCCTGACGCGCGATGGGCGACCTCTCCTTCATCATCGCTGCAATCGCCGCCTTCGTGGCCGTGGCCGGTGTGGGGATTGCGTTCACCAGCGGCGGCAGCAAGCGTCAGGCCCAGCGCGTACAGATAGCCGTGGGCGCGCCTTTGCAGGCTGGCAGACGCCAGACAAGCGCGCTCGATCAGACCGCGCAAAAAAAACGTCAGGTCCAGGAGACACTTAAAGAGCTGGAAGAGCGCCAGAAGGCCGCGCGCAAACGTGCCTTTACCTTGCGCGCCAGGCTGGAGCAGGCCGGCGTCAGCTGGACGCCCCAGCATTTCTGGATCGGTTCAGCCGTGATCGGGGTGGTGGCGGCCATTGCCGTTTTCGCCAGCGGCATGAATGTTCTGCTGACCCTGTCGGCGGGCTTTGTAGCCGGGTTGGGGCTGCCGCGCTGGGTGGTGGGATTTCTCGTCTCGCGCCGCCAGAAGCGTTTCACCAATAATTTCGCAGACGCGATTGATATCGTTGTGCGCGGCGTGAAGTCAGGTCTCCCGCTAAACGAGTGCCTGAAGATCATTGCCCGGGAAAGCCCGGAGCCGGTCCGCACCGAGTTTGAAAAGCTCAATGAGGGTATCGCGGTAGGTGTCGATCTCGACGAGGGCATGCGGCGCATGACCCAGCGCATGCCGGTACCCGAACTCAATTTCTTTGCCATCGTGCTGGTGATCCAGGCCAAGACCGGCGGCAATCTGGCAGAGGCGCTGGGCAATCTCTCGACGGTGCTGCGTGCACGCAAGCTGATGGGCGAGAAGATCCAGGCCCTGTCGTCAGAGGCCAAGGCGTCCGCGATGATTATTGGTGCGCTGCCCCCACTCGTCCTGTGCATCGTGATGGTGGTGGCACCCGATTATATGGGCCTGATGTTCACTCACCCGCTGGGCCAGCTCATGCTGCTGGGCGGGCTGATGTGGATGGCCATCGGCATTTTCGTCATGCGCGGCATGATAAACTTCAAGCACTAGGCGGATATGTGATGGTAACCCAGTTCGCCCAGTGGATAACGACCCCGGCCAATCTGTTCGGCCTGCTGGCCTTTTTCCTTGTGTTTGCAACCGTGCTGACCGTGTCCGGCCCGGCCTTGGGCGGCAACAAGCTCGACAAGCGGATCAAGTCGGTGGCCAATCGCCGCGAGGAATTGCGCCGCAAATCGCGTGAAGCCCTGGAGCTTGAAGCGCGTGGCAGTGCGTTGAGGGGCAAGGATACCCGTTCGCTCTACCGCAAGGTGGTGGAGCGCCTGAACCTTCAGACCCTTCTTGAAGACCCCAATCTCAAGAACAAGCTGATTCAGGCGGGCATGCGCGGGCAGGGGCCGGTTTTCGCCTTCTATTTTGCACGCCTGATCGCGCCGATCGCGCTGTTTGCCCTGTCGCTGGCCTATCTGTTTTTGCTGAACGATTTCGGTCTTCCGACCATTCAGCGCGTGGCCATTGTCCTGGGGCTGACACTGCTGGGCTACTATGCGCCAGGCATCTATCTGTCGAATGCGGCGCAGAAGCGGCGCGATTCCATCATGCGTGCCTTCCCTGATGCGCTGGACCTGCTGCTGATCTGCGTGGAAGCAGGCATGTCCATTGAAGCGGCTTTCCAGAAAGTGGCCGCAGAGGTGGGCACCACGTCGATAGAACTGGCCGAGGAGTTGTCGCTGGCAACGGCCGAGCTTGCCTATCTGCAGGACCGCCGGCAGGCGTACGAGAACCTCGCGGTCCGTACCAACCATCCCGGCGTGAAGGGGGTGGCAACGGCTCTCGTTCAGGCCGAGCGTTACGGTACACCGCTGGGGCAGGCCCTGCGCGTGATGGCCAAGGAAAACCGTGATATGCGCATGGCGTCTGCGGAGAAGAAGGCCGCCGCGCTGCCTGCCAAGCTGACCGTGCCGATGATTGTCTTTTTCCTTCCGGTCCTCTTCATCGTCATCCTCGGCCCGGCCATCATCTCCTTCCAGGAGATGTGAGCGCGCCTGATATTCGCGCCTGTGCTGCTCGTGTGTTAGACTTTCCGAAAGGAGAGACGATGGACGCCGAACTCAAATCCTTGATACAGGCAATTGCCACCGACGCCTTGGGTCCGGCTGTGGTTGTTGATGTTCATGTGAGGCCGGAGGCCGATGCAGACGGCGAACCGATCTTGCGCACACATATTATTGTCAACATGCCCAAGGGTGGCGGCGTTCTTCCCTCGGAGAAGACGATGATGATCCCGCGTGCGATCCGCAATGCGCTGGTTCATCGCGGGATCGATGCGTTTCCAATCGTAAGCTTTATCTCAAAAGCAGAGGCAGCGGGGCTCAGCTCTGAAGCCGCTTGATCTGATTGCTTCGGGGCGGCGGTTCCTGGCGGGCAAGAGCAAGCCGGCGCAGGCTGATCTCCGGCGCGCAGTAAGCGTGGCGTACTACGCGCTCTTTCACTGTTTGGCGCGGTCAAATGCCGATCTGCTGATTGGCACGGCAAAAGCCTCCCGCTCCAATCCGGCATGGTCTCAGACTTATCGGGCGTTGGAACACGGGATTGCGAAGACCGCCTGCAAACGCCCGGAAATGACAAAGTTTCCCGCTGACATTCAAAATTTTGCAAGCCGGTTTGTCACCCTGCAAGAGCTGCGTCACGAGGCCGATTATGATCCTGACGCCCGCTTTGCGAAATCGGGTGTGCGGCAGCATCTGGCCGACGCCGAAGCGTCGATTGCAGGATTCATGGCCGCAAGCACCAATGACCGCCGAGCCTTTGCAGCTTGGGTGCTTTTCAAGAAGCGCTGAAGCCAGCGCGCTTGACGCACCCGCAACATTGCAGCTAACCCTGTCGCCGGTGGTGCTTCCGCGAGGAAGCCTAGAGGGAACACCGGTGAGGGGATTTATCTCCAAGTCCGGGACTGTGCCCGCAACTGTAGGCGGCGAGCCTTGATGCCATGAAGCCACTGGGAGCGATCCCGGGAAGGCGGCATCAAAAAGGTGTTGACCCGCAAGTCAGGAGACCTGCCACCGCAGTCGCTTGTGCAGGACCGGGTCCAGTCCTTCGGCACACGGATTTACTCCGTCATAGCGGCAAACAGCCGGGCCGTACGGCCTGCGCATCGCGTTTCGCGATTCGTCGCGAAGAGCGCTGTGCAGTTGCGTCAGCCCGAAACGTTTGTAGCGGGCCGGTTCGCCGTCCCGCATGGGCAGGGCGGGGCATTTGCCATGCGCGTGCGTATATTGCTGACCGTAATCGGGCTGCTGCTGCTCACCAGCGGTGCTTCGGCCCAGCCGCAGCGCATTGTCTCGCTGGATTATTGCGCTGACCAGTATGTGCTGGGGCTGGCTGACCGCAGTCAGATTGCAGCGCTCTCGCCTGATGCCCGCGCAGATTTCTCCTCCCATGCCGACATTGCCGAAGGCCTCCCGCAGGCGCGTCCGCTGGCGGAGGAAATCATCGCGCACCGGCCCGACATGGTTGTGCGCAGCTGGGGCGGCGATCCGCGCATTCTTGCCCTGTTCGAGCGGCTGGATATCCCCGTTCACCAGATTGGCCATATCGCGGACTTTGACGATATACGCCGCGAGACGCGCGGTGCGGCGTCGGCCTTCGGCCAGCCAGAGCGCGGCGACGCCGTGCTCGCGACCATGGACGGGGCGCTGGCCAGCGTGTCCGCCGCCAGTGCCACATCAGCGCTTTACGTCACGCCCGGCGGCGTCACGGCGGGGCAGGGCACCTTTGTTGATGCGCTTCTGAGCGCGGCGGGCTTGCGCAACGCCGCTGCCAGCCAGACAGGCTGGGTCAGCCTGCCGCTGGAAGCCGTTGCCACGCAAACCCCCGCCATCTTCGTCACCGGCTTTGCCAATAGCGCCACTGACCGGGTCGACCGCTGGAGCGCCAGCCGGCACCCGGTGATGCGCCGGGCTTTAAGCGCGCGCCCTGTACTGGCTCTCGATACCGGCGTGATCGCCTGCACCACCTGGCTGGCAGGCGCAGAAGCGGCGCGCCTTCACGCATTCGCCCTGAGGCAGCAACCTCTTTCCGGCACCGGAGCGCAGCCATGATGCCGATCAGGTTCAATCTTGTGATGGCGGGCGTGGCGCTCCTTGCCGTGCTGGCCGCTCTGGCTCCTGCCGGTGGCTGGGCTGATATCGCGTCGCTTGGCCAGTCCGGTGCAGAGGGCGAGCTGGCCCGCATTCTGGTGCTGGAAATCCGCCTGCCGCGCATTCTGGCGGCGTTTGGCGTTGGTGCGGCGCTGGGTCTTGCTGGCGCGGCCCTGCAGGGGCTTTTGCGCAACCCGCTGGCCGATCCCGGCGTGCTTGGCGTGTCCGGCGCCTCCGCGCTGGGCGCGGTGATCGCGGTCTATTTCAACCTTGCTGCCTTGAGCGTCTGGGCGATGCCGGGCCTTGCCATCCTCATGGCGCTGGGCACGACCGTCCTGCTCTATGTGCTCGGTGCCAGCTCGGTCTCGACCACGCGGCTGATCCTTGTCGGTGTGGGCCTGTCGAGCCTTGCTGGCGCGCTGATGGCGCTTTTGATGAATTTCGCGCCCAATCCGTTTTCGCTCTCTGACCTCATCAACTGGCTTCTGGGATCGGTTGCCAACCGTTCCTGGGCCGATATCGGCTTTGCCGCGCCGTTCTGGGTCATTGGCCTTGTTCTGGTGCTGATGGCGGGGCCGGGCCTGCGCGCGCTGACGCTGGGCGAAGAAGGCGCATCGGGACTCGGCGCAAACGTGCCGCGCATACGCCTGCTGGTCATCATTGGCAGCGCGCTGCTGACCGGTGCCAGCGTGGCGGTTGCCGGGATTATCGGCTTTGTCGGCATTGTCGCGCCGCATGTGGTGCGGCCCTTCGTGCGCCATGATCCGGGTGATTTGTTGCTGCCATCGGCCCTGCTGGCGGGGACGGTTCTGGTGCTGGCCGACATGGCGGTGCGCGTGCTGCCATTCGCCATCGAGATGAAGCTTGGCGTCACGGCTGCGCTTATCGGTGCGCCCGCCTTCATCTGGATTGCCGCGCGGGCGCGGGGGATGGGCCAATGAGCGCGCGCCTCGACATCATCGCCGCTAGTGCCGGCCACTCAGACCGTACGGTGCTGCATGCGATCACCATGTCGGTGCAGCCGGGTGAGCTGATCTGTCTTGTTGGCCCCAATGGCGCGGGCAAGTCGACCCTGCTCAAACTTGCCGCCGGGATCCTGCCTGCCCGTGAGGGCGAAGTGCGCCTTGGCGGGCAGGACGTATTCGCGCTGTCCGCGCGCGAGCGTGCGGGGCACATGGCCTGGCTGGCGCAGGAGCGCGGTGCGGCCTGGGCCATGCGCGGGGTGGACATGGTGGCGCTGGGCCGGTTTGCCCATGAAGGGCGGCCCTATGAGCGCCTGCCGCAAGCGGCGCGCGAAAGCGTCAATGACGCGATTGAACGGTGCGGCGCTTCCGGCTTTGCGCACCGTCCGGTCGATACGCTTTCGGGCGGTGAGAAGGCCCGCATCCATCTGGCGCGGGTGCTGGCCGCCCGTGCGCCGCTCCTCTTGCTCGACGAGCCGCTTAACGCCCTCGATCCGCGCCACCAGCTTGACGTTATGGCGCTGCTGCGGGCAGAGGCGGCAAGCGGCACGGCCATCATTCTCGCCTTGCATGATCTGGCGATGGCGCGCCGCCATGCGGCCCGCGTCATTGTGCTGGGTGAAGGGCGGATCGTTGCCGATGGCCCGCCCGCAACCGCTCTGAGTTCCACCATTCTTGCCAACGTGTTTGCCGTCCGGGAGGCCCCGGACGGGGGCTTCTCGCCGGTCTGAATTCAATAAGGAGAAACATTCATGTTTTCGGTCAGTATTCTTGCGCTGTCGGCTGCTCTGGCCAGCGAGGCGGGCGATATCTCCGATGTCGTGACCGTCACCGGCACGCGCGTGCCGGTCGCCGCTGAACGCCTGGCGCTGCGGGTTGATACGCTGGACCGCGACACGATTGAAGTGGAAGGTCTGACCGATCTCGTCAGCGCGCTGACAAGATATCCGGGCTTTTCGGTCGTCCAGTCCGGCGGGGTGGGGGCGACAACGTCCATTTTCGCGCGCGGCACCAATGCCAAGCACACGCTGGTCCTGTTTGACGGCATCCGGGTGAATGACGCCTCGACGCCCGCGGGCCAGTTTGATGCCGGTCAGGATTCGCTGGGTGATCTCGACCGCGTGGAAATTGCGCGCGGGCCGCTCTCCTCGCTTTACGGCTCGGACGCGATTGGCGGCGTGATAAATCTGGTCCCGCGCCGGGGCGGGGACAGCGAATTCTCACCCTATCTCGGCCTGTCGGCAGGCTCATTCAACACGATCCGCCTGCTGGCGGGGGCATCTGGCACCACAGGGTCGCTGGAATACGGGCTCAGCGCAGAGCGCTATCAGAGCGATGGCTTTAACGCGACGCCCGCCCGCATGGCCCTGTCCGGTAATGAACGCGATGGCGGAGCGATCACGACCATCACCGCCAATGCCGCCTATGATCTTGGCAATGGTTTTACCCTGACAGGCATCGTGCGCCACCGGGAATCCACGAGTGATTTTGACACCTTCTCCGGCGGGCCGGGCTTCTCCCAGCGGGCGGATGATCCAGGTCTCGAAGTGTCGCGCAATGACCAGACGCTCTGGCGGGCCGGTCTTGGGTGGCAGAGTAAGGATGCCCGCCTGACCAGCGCGCTGCGCCTTGGCCAGGTGCGCAACGATCGCGAAAGCAGTGATGCCAGCATTGTCACCGACACTTATGGCGCGCGCCGCAGCTTTGTGGAATGGCTGAACACTTGGCAGCCGCAAGGGTTTGCTGCGCTGGAGCCGGTTGTTGCGTTCGGCGTGCAGGCTGAGCGGGACTCCATCAACACGGCCACCGCGTGGGACGATCCGCTCTCGCGCTCGGAAAACAATGTCGGTGCGTATGTGAACGTACAGGCGCTGGCAGCGGATATGTTTGATTTGTCCGGCTCGCTGCGCGTCGATGATTTCGGCGGATTTGGCACACAGACCACCTGGTCGCTGGGTGCCGTCTGGAGTGTTCCGCAAACGCCGTTCCAGCTGTTTGCCCGCTATGCCACCGCCTTCAAGGCACCGACCCTGTCAGAGCGGTTTGTCAGCTCGGCCTTCACCACGCCAAATCCGGATCTGCAACCCGAAGAGGCCGAGAGCTGGGAAGTGGGCGCGCGCGCGGGCTTTTCACTGGCCAGAGACCGGCAGCTAAGCGTGTCCATCAGCTATTTCGAGACCGATATCGATAATCTGATCGAGAACGTGTTCGACTTCGTCACCTTCACCGGCACCAACGAGAATATCGGCCGGGCTGAGCTTTCCGGGGTGGAAGTTACTGGCACGTTCGACCTGATGGCCAATCTGCAGCTTGATGTGGACTATGCCTATATCGAAGCCACCAATGCGGTGACGGGAACGCCGCTTCTGCGCCGCCCGCGCCATAGCTGGTCGGCCGGTCTCGTCTGGCGGCCGGTCGAGGCGCTCTCCCTGTCGGCGCGTTATCAGCGCACCGGCGCGCGGCGCGATGTGACCTATGATGATGACGGCTTCTTCGTCAGCGGCAATGCGCCGGTGGCAGGCTATGAGCTGGTCAATGTCTCAGGCCAGTGGCGGTTCAGCGAACAGCTCAGCGCCTATGTCATTGTCTCGAACGCGCTTGATACGGTTTACGAACAGCCGACCGCCTTTGCCGGTGCGCCGCGCATGGTGATGGCGGGTATTCGCGTCAGCTACTAGCCATCATATGGGCGCACGGAGCGCACAGCCATGGCATAGGCTGCGTCGGCCAAGTCTGTTTCGACGCGCTGTATCTCCATGCGCCCCTCCACCCATACCGGTTCCCAGAGCTGGCTGAACCGGATCGGCTCTGCCGAGCGCAGATAGACAATCTGGTTCGGCGGGGGCGGGGGGTAGTGAATGCAGGCCCCGTGATAGGGCAGGAAGAGAAACTCGCGTGCCTGGCCGCGCTCGGCATAGTCCAGCGGCAGGATATAGCCCGGCATGCGCACGATCAGACCGTCAAGCTCATCAACGACGTTGAACGTACCCATCTGTTCGTCCCGGCGGGTCTGGAACTGGCTCATCAGCGTGGGCGGTGCGATGCCTTCCTCAAGCGCCAGCAGCATTTCCAGCTCCCCCTCGGGCAGCAGGTCGCGCCAGTTGAGCAGCTCGGCCTCGGCGGCGGGATCGACATGCAGATCGCCCTGAACCTCCGCAACCGGCTGCTCGCCCGCGCCGTTTCCGGCAGGCGAGCAGGCTGCGAGGACAAGAGTTGCAATCAGGGCCAGCGGGGTCGTGGTACGCATAAGTCAATGCTCCGGAAGGAAATCTCGCTGCGAGGTTAACGGGCCGCACACTCCGTTTTAACGCACCTTGGCGCATAGTCGCTTCAGAACCGCAGAAAAAAGCGGCTGGAGGGTGTGATATGGGGTTTGCCGAGGCGCGCGCAATTGCGCGTGAGCAAGAGACTGCGCAGCGCGTACGTGAAGCCGCGCGTCTTCTGATAACCAGCAGCGCCAAACAGGCTGTGCCGATGAATATCATCGGCGCTGCGGGCGTGGGCGCTATGCTCTACGGATCGGCTCCGCTGCCGCTTCTGGCTGCCTGGGTCGCCGCGATGGTTGTTGCCTCGGTCCTGCGCCTGCTATCACTAAACCGCGCCCGCAAATCGGGCACCGTGCCGACGCCTGGCCAGATGACCAGCTATATGATCTGCACCGGCTTTGTCGGTATGCTCTGGGGCGGGGCTGGCTTTCTGCTGCCTTCTGATGCGCCGATAGGCGCACTCCTGGCCGTGGCTGTGATGATTTCGGGCATGTCGGCGGGCGCAGCCATGACCTCTGCGGCGGAGCCGCGCGTCGTGCTCGCCTATAATGTGCCCTGCCTGTCGCTGGCGGCGCTGTGGTATGCGTCGTTCGCGTCCGTGACGGGGTTTGTCCTGGCGGGCATGACACTCCTGTTCTTTCTGGTGACAACCCGGCTGGCGGCGACCTATCGCCAGAGTCTGGTCGAAACCGTCGAGGCCAATGCTGATCTGGAAGAGGCGCGTCAGGATGCCGAGGCGCAGCGCGAGGCGCTGGCCCGCCTTGCCGAGCGTCACGAGGCAGCGGCAGGCGCTGCCGAAGGCGAAGCCCGCCACAAGGCCGCCATGCTGGCCAATATGAGCCATGAGCTTGGTGCGCCGCTCAACTCCATTCTTGCCCAGACGCAGATGCTGCAGGATATCGCCCTGCCCGCCGATGCCCGGCGCATGGTCGCCCGGGTAGCGGAATCCGGGGACGCCCTTGCAGCGCTGGTGGCCGAAATTCTGGATGTATCGCGCATCGAGGCAGGCAGTTTTGAGCTGCGTCTGGATGATTTTCCGGCCGAGCGCCTGCGCGAGCGCCTGGAGCGTTTCGGCACCAAGCGTGCGGCGCCCAAGGGGCTGGATTTCCGCGTCGAGATGAATATCGACGAGAAGCTGAACCTGCGCGGCGATCAGGACAGGCTTGTGCAGATGGCCGAAATTTTCGTCGCCAATGCGGTGCGCTTTACCCAGGCCGGTGAAGTCTGTGTCACCTTCAGCGCCTCCGAGCCGGGCGATGATGGCACCAGCCGCTTGCGGATCGCTGTCAGCGACACTGGCCGCGGCGTGCGTGAGGCTCATCGCGCCGGCCTGTTTGACGTGTTTGCCGAAGAGGCGGCCAAGCCGGGCTCTGGCGGCAGCACGGGGCTTTCCCTGCACCTTGCCAAGCGCATCGCCGCGATGATGGGCGGTGAGGTGGGCTACACGCCGGGCAATCCCGGTTCCATCTTCTGGTATGAGGTGCCTGTGCGCACAGCCAACCGGCCTGGCCGGATCGGGGATGAGCGCCTCGCCTTTGCCAATCGCCGCCTGCGCATGCTGGTGTGCGAGGCTGATCCGGCCCGCCGCGCGGTGCTGCTGGGATATCTCAAATCCTTCAACTGCGTGGTCAGCTGCGCCACCAGCATCAGTGAAATGCTCGAAGGTCTGGGTGCGTCAGCCTATGATTGCATCATTCTGGGCATGAACCTTGGCAATATCGAGCCGGAAGACGCGCTGCAGGATATCCGCATGCTGGCCTCGACCGCCTCGCTCACCCCGATTGTGCGCCTCGCGCCGGGCCTTCAGACGCCCGTACAGCGCGCCGGCGGCGAGGTGCTGGTGCGCGCACCGGTGACCTCGGAACCTCTCCTGCAGGCTCTGGAGGAGGCGCTGGCCGAGGATCCGTCGGCTATCGCCTATCTGCGCCGGACGGCCTAGGGCCTGTACTCATAAAGGTTTCGGGCGTGACGCGTAGCGGATTTGGTTGCTGACAAGGAGAGACGCCCGCCGTGGAGCATCCCTCCACAAGGACGGCTCGACGCGGTCAGTGACGAAATCCGCCGCGCTCCGCAGGAGTATGGCGAAAATCGCCCACTCTTGCGTCGCAGCCCCTCGAAAGGGGACAGCCCTTCCGTCGGGCCTGCTCCTGATATTGAACGATTTTCGCGCATATCACGCTCCAAACCCTTTATGAGTACAGGCCCTAGCGGGTTTCTGATGCGACCCACTGGACGAAGCCGGTGGCGCTGAAGTCCGTGTCTGCGGGCAGGGCAAGGATACAGGGTTCGTCATAGGGGTGAAGTTCAGTCAGGCGCGTGCGGGCAGCTCCCGCGCGCGCCTTTGACGTCTTGAACAGCGCCACGGTTTCGGTCTCCGTCCGCACCTCCCCCTCCCAGCAGAAGACAGACCGCCCGGCGGGAAAGATATTCGCGCACGCGATCAGTTTTTCATCCAGCATCGTTTGCGCGACGGTCTGCGCGCCGGCACCGTCTGGCCAGGTGGTGTAGAGCACAACCACGCCATCGGCAGCGTCATCACTGTGCGTTGTCATGGCTGCCTCCCTTGCAGTCGGGGCCGTCTGCCCGGATATAGCGGGTAGCACAGAGGTTAGATCATGGTTGTCCTGACAAGCAAAGCGGCTGCACACGGCGCGAAAGGCGCGCTCGTCCTGTTTTCGGGCGGGCAGGATTCGGCTGTGTGTCTGGCCCATGCGCTGACCCATTATCCGCGTGTGGAAACCATCGGCTTTGACTATGGCCAGCGTCACCGCGTGGAGATGGAGGCCCGGCTGACCGTGCGCGAAGCGATGACCGCGCTGAAGCCGGAATGGGCGGCAAGGCTCGGCGGCGATGTGACGGTGGACATTTCCGGCTATGGCCAGCTGGCCGAAAGCGCTCTGACCTATGAGCGCGTGATCGAGATGGGTGAAAGTGGCCTGCCGACCAGCTTCGTGCCGGGCCGCAATCTGGTATTTCTGGTCATGGCGGCGGCCCATGCCTGGCGGCGCGGGCTGGATGTGCTGGTCGGCGGCATGTGCCAGACGGACTATTCCGGCTATCCAGACTGCCGCGAGGATACGCTTCAGGCACAGGAGCGCGCTTTGTCGCTGGGCCTGGATATGCCGGTCACAATCGATACGCCGCTCATGTTCCTGACCAAGGGCGAGACCTGGGCGCTGGCGCAGACGCTGGGCGGCAAACCGCTTGTCGACCTGATCGTGGAACATTCCCACACCTGCTATATGGGCGACCGGGAGCACCGGCACCCTTGGGGCTATGGCTGTGGCACCTGCCCGGCGTGCGAGCTGCGCGCGGCAGGCTGGAAGGAATGGGCAGGCGCATGAGCTATGCGGTCAAGGAAACCTTCCTGACAGTGCAGGGCGAGGGCGGGCAGGCGGGCCGCGTGGCCGTGTTCCTGCGCTTTGCGGGCTGCAATCTGTGGAGCGGGCTGGAGCGCGACCGGGCAAAAGCCGTCTGCCAGTTCTGTGATACCGATTTTGTCGGAACAGATGGTCCGGGCGGGGGCAAGTTTGCCAGCGCTGAAAGCCTTGCCGTCCATGTGAAAACCTACTGGCAGGGCGGCGGAAAGCCGCTGGTGGTATGCACGGGCGGTGAGCCGCTATTGCAGCTGGATGAGGCGGCGATTGGCGCGCTCAAAGCTGAAGGCTTCGAGATTGCGGTGGAGACCAATGGCACGATTGAAGCGCCCGCTGGCCTCGACTGGATCTGTGTCAGTCCGAAATCCACCGCGCCGCTGAAACAGCGTTCTGGCGATGAGCTGAAACTCGTCTATCCGCAGGCAGACGCCATGCCGGACCTGTTTGAAGGTCTCGATTTCAAGGCTTTCCGCCTGCAGCCCATGGACGGGCCGCAGCAGATGGAAAACGCCAAAGCCGCGTTTGAATACTGCCTTGCTCACCCGCAATGGAGCCTCTCGCTCCAGACCCATAAATGGATCGGGGTGGATTAGGGGAGGGACGACCTAGTCGCGTTCGCGTCTGCGGTTACGGCGCTCTTCTTCCTCGTCGCTGGTCGTCACGGTATCGACCGCCCCTTCCGCGATATCGCCTGCAACGCCAATGGTCGCTCCGGCAGCGCCGACAACAGCGCCGGTGGCCGCTGCCGCCAGACAGCCCGGCAGCATGAGAAGGCTCAAGCCTGCGGCGAGAGCCAGCAGGCGCGGTGTGCAGTTTGTGGAGCGGGGCATGGAGCATCCTTTGGACTGGTCAGCCCTGATCCTGCCCGCAAATGGTTAGCGAAGTATGGTGTAATGCACAGGGCGGTGTTGGGTGCGCAGGCGGCTCTGCGCGGCCTGAGAGGCGGGGTGCCCCGTCGGTGCGGGGGACCCCGGTGGTTTACGTCACTTTCCTCTCAACCGGGTTCCCGGGCTTGACCCGGGATCCAGAGATTACAAGGCGAGGTATTTGCCTGTTGCTCCCCCCTCCGCCTTCTTCGAAGGCACCTCCCCCGTAAACGGGGGAGGACACCTGCGCCATCTGAACTACAAACAATCGACCATCACGACTTCGGATTCCTCCAGAGCAGTGATGGTGATGACCGGCTCGTCCTTGATCGCCGCACCGTCACGCGCGTCGAGGGATACGCCATTGACCTCCACCTTTCCGGTGGCAGGCACCAGATAGGCGTGACGGCCGTCGGCCAGCCTGTATTCGATGCTGTCACCGGCCTTCACGGTAGCGCCGAGGACGCGGGCATTGGCCCGGATCGGCAGGGCGTCCTCATCACCTTCGATGCCGGAAGCCAGCACGACCAGCTCGCCTGCGCGGCTGTCCTTGGGGAATTCGCGCGCATTCCAGTACGGCTCACCGCCGCGCTGATCGGGCATGATCCAGATCTGGAAGATGCGGGTGATTTCATCCTCGCGGTTATATTCGGAATGGCGGATACCAGAGCCTGCGCTCATCACCTGCACATCGCCCGCCACGGTGCGGCCTTCATTGCCAAGGCTGTCCATGTGGGTGATGGCCCCGTCGCGGACATAGGTGATTATTTCCATGTCCGAATGGGGGTGGGGGTCAAAGCCCGTACCCGCCCGGATGGCATCATCATTCCAGACCCGCAAGGCACCCCAGCCCATCCGGTGGGGGTCATAGTAGTGGCCGAAGCTGAAATGGTGGCGGGCATTGAGCCAGGTGTTGGAAAAGCCGCCAAGGCTCGAAAATTCGCGTTTCACGATCATGGCAAGACCTCCTTGTTGAGCCCTTGAACGTTGACCGGAAATGTAGGCATTCGGGCGGGCGGCATAATCATGCCATGCGGCTGCTCAGTGTTGCCGGGCTGGAAACGATCAGATCCGCTCTGTCACCTTGATGGCGATGCGGCAGCCGGTCTTGATGAGGGCGGACAGCAGAGGGTAGCCCCGCGTGTCGTGCGCGCCTTCTTCCACGGCGAGATTCTTGTGGGCGACTTCTTCTTCCTGGTAGCGGGCAAAGTCCGCAGCCAGCTCTGTCTCGCCCATGGCTTCGAGCTCTTTGACCTGCTCGCCATAATGGCCCTCGATCACGCTTTCGACGGCCTCTGTGCAGGCATGGGCGGCCTTCTCGCCCATCAGGGCGGTTGCCACGCCAAGTCCGAAACCCGCGAGCCGCCAGACCGGGCTGAGCGCGGTCGGGCGCACGCCGCGTTCGGCGATATAGCGGTCAAAGGCATCGAGATGGGCCTGCTCGTCGGCTTCCATATGTTCCAGCTGGCGCGCAATGCGGGTCTTGGAAGGCAGGCGGCCAAACACGGCGCGCTGGCCGCGATAGATATGCACCGCGCCATATTCGCCCGCATGGTCGATACGGATCATCCGGGCGATGGCGTCATTATTGCGGGCGGGGCCGGGGCGCCGGATAGCCATTAGCGGGGCCTCCTCATGGCGTTTATCAGGACAAGAAATGAGATCGCGGCAAGACCAAGTGATACAAGCGCGTTCCAGCCCGCCATTGACACACCGAACAGCGACCAGACCACTTCATTGCATTGCGGAATGGTGCGCGCGCTGTCGAACAGGGCTTCCATCTGGGCCAGGCTGACCGGGCCGCTGGAAACGCCCGCGCATGAGGGCGGCAGGTCGAGTATCTCATACTCCACCAGAACATGATGGAGCGCATGCCACGCGCTGACGAGGCTGAGCACGCCGACCAGCCCGACGCCGAGGCGTGCTGACAAATCTGGCAATGGCAGGGCGCGAAGCGCGACAAACACCGTGATGCCCGCGCCTGCGATGGCGGCATGGGCCCAGCGCTGGGTGACGCACATCGGGCAGGGCAGCAGCCCGCCAATATATTCAAACGCGAAGGCACCTGCCAGCAAGGCAAGCGAAACACCCGCCGCGATCAGCGGCCAGTTTCGCGGCTCCAGCGCGATTCGCAGCGGAGCGGGCAGGGGCGCAAACAGGCTCATGGCGTCACCTTATGCGCTTTGGCGGGGACGGGCGAGAGGCCGAACTGCCGCAGGGGCGGTCAGGGTTTTGTGCGTGCCTGCCTGCGCCGCCAGATGACGATCCCGGCAAGGGCCGCCAGACCTGCAAAGGCGAGCAGGACAATCGCCCACACACCTTCATCAAGTGCACGGCGGAGCAGGTCTATCAGCAACTCGATAAAGGCCGGGCCCAGGATGATAAGGCCGCCATAGAGGATGATGAGCCAGCCGGTGCCGATGATCACGCCGGCCAGGACCAGCAGTCCGTCCCGGTTGATAAGGCCAAGAGCGGCCAGCGCCAGCGCCACCCCCGGCGTCGTGTTGGTCAGGGGCAGCGGCACCAGAATCGACAGGCAGAACAGGCAGAACATCGCGCCTGCGATGCGGTGGGCGAGGGCGCCCGACAGGAAGGCAAGACGCGGAGCGGCGAAATGCTCGATCCAGCCGAACCATTTCTTTGCGCCCTGGGCGGTTTTCACCAGATCAGCCTTGGAGAGGCGCCGCGCGGCGAAGCGCTCTGGTAGCCAGAGCGAATCGCGCCCCAGAGCCAGCTGCGCACAGATCGCCAGCATGGGCAGGGCGACGATCTGGGGGATGCCGTAGAGGAAGGGCATGCAGACCGGCACAGCCAGCACGAACAGCACGACACCAAACGCCTGCTCGCCGAGGCGTCCGGTCAGATCGCCGAGCGTCAGACCATCTTCAGGCGCGTCTGCCGCTATCGCCTCCAGACGGGAGATCATGCCGGTGTCGTGCGCCGTGTTTTCCATGGGTAACGGCCTTCGGGGCGGGAGGGGGCTGGAACAAGGATAGACGCGCTGTTTGGCATGGCGGGCGCATTGCGTCCAGCACAGGCCCTGCCTGCCCATTCCCACTCGACGTGAAGCCATGCCTCGCCTATTAGAACCCCCGTTACCAGTCAGGCTGCGGGCGTGGCGGAATTGGTAGACGCAGCGGACTCAAAATCCGCCGGCCGCAAGGCCTTGCCGGTTCGATTCCGGCCGCCCGTACCACTCTTGGTTTCCGCAACGCGGATGCGCTGCGCATCAAGAAAAGCTGGGTCTCCCGTCGGTGCGGGAGACCCCGGCTGTGTAGCCGATTGCGTCATTTCTCCAGCTTCACCACTGACCTATCCTCCGGGGTCCCCCGCCCCGACGGGGGATCCAGATTGCTTTTCCACTGCCTTCTGTCGTCATTCCGGGTGTAGCTGCGTTCTCCCGGCGCAAGCCGGGACCCAGAAAAGGACTGAGCCCCGACTTTCGTCGGGGAAACGAGGGGCGGGACGCCTCGCGCCTTGCCCCTGCACGGCGCAGCCCTGTATGGGTGAGCGCAATGGTAATGGAGTAGCGCACGCTCATGGTTGAACTGGTCGCAGAGGCCCTTGATGGCGTGAAGCTGGTGCGCGCGCGCCGGTTCGAGGATGAGCGCGGCTATTTCACCGAAAGCTGGAATGCGCGCGCCTTCGCCGCCATCGGCATTGATACGCGCTTCGTACAGGACAATCATTCCCGCTCGGTGAAGGCGGGGACGGTGAGGGGACTGCACTATCAGGCCCCGCCCTTTGCGCAGGCCAAGCTGGTGCGTGTCTCTCAGGGGCGGGTGATGGATGTGGCGGTGGATGCGCGCCGTGGCTCGCCCAGCTACGGCCAGCATTTCAAGGCAGAGCTGAGCGCGGACAATGGCCTGCAGCTCTTCGTGCCTGCCGGTTTCCTGCACGGCTTCATGACGCTGGAGGATGAGTGCCACGTCCAGTACAAGGTCGATGCCCATTACGACAGGGCCAGCGATGGCGCGGTGCGCTTTGACGATCCTGATCTGGCCATAGACTGGGGCCTGCCAGCGGCGCGCGCGATCCTGTCGGAGAAGGACGCAGCTGCTCCGCTCTGGCGTGATTTCGCCTCTCCCTTCACATGGCAGGGCGGGTAGGAGCAGTGGCGCGCCTTCTCATCCTTGGCCGTACAGGCCAGCTGGCCAGCGAGCTTGTCGCACAGACAGCTGGCGAAGGCTGGGAGGTGACTGCGCTGGGCCGCGACGGGGCGGACTTTGCCGATCCTGCCGCCTGCGCCGCAGCGCTGGGCGAGCACCTGCCTGCCGACGCCGTCATCAACGCCGCGGCCTACACCGGCGTTGACCGCGCCGAGAGCGAGGCGGCGTTGGCCCACACCATCAACGCCGAAACGCCGGGCAGGCTGGCCGCTTTATGTGCCGGGCGCGGCGTGCCTTTCATCCATGTCTCCACCGACTATGTGTTTGATGGCACCAAGCCCGGCCCTTACATGGAAACCGATCCCGTCGCCCCGCAAACTGCCTATGGCCGCTCCAAGCTGGCAGGTGAGCATGCTGTTCTTGATGCCGGTGGCCGCAGCCTGATCGCTCGTACCGCGTGGGTATATTCCGCGCACGGCCAGAACTTCGTGAAGACCATGCTGCGTCTCGGCGCCGGGCGTGATGAGCTGCGCGTGGTGGACGATCAGCATGGATGCCCGACCGCCGCGCCTGAGCTGGCGCGCTGCCTGCTGGTGGCGGCCAAAGCGATGGCCGGAGGGAGCAAAGCTGGCGGTGTCTACCACGTCGCCGGCGCGGATGAGACGAGCTGGGCCAGCTTTGCCGATGCGATCTTTGACCATGCCACGCCGCACTGGGGGTGCCGCCCGGCGGTAATCCCGATCACGACTGCCGAGTATCCCACGCCTGCGCCGCGCCCGGCCAATTCCCGGCTGGATTCCAGCCGGTTCGAGGCGGCGTTCGGCACGCGCCCCGCTGGCTGGGAGGCGTCTCTTGGCCAAATAGTGCAAAAAATTCTCATATCAGAGAAGTAGCGCGAATGTGCGCGAATGGCCTTGTGGCACCAGCGTGTTTCGCGCTTGCAGCATGTCCTTTGCACCTGCGGTGCATGTAGACAAACCCGCCGCGTGCCGCTAACCCGCCCTCCGGCGCATGCCAATGCGCGAAAACCCTTATGGTACAAGGCGAAAAGGTACGGACAAAGTTCATGTCAAACGGCCAATCACGCTTCCATGTGCCCGCCCCGCCCTTCCGGCCGGGCGACGCGCCCGACTTCTCCCATCTCGACCTGCAAAAGGCTGGTGAGGCGAAACGCCCCGACCCGTTGACGGCTCCGGCGAAGATGACCGATCTGGCTTTCGGCATGATCGGCGTGCTCGACCACAATCATCAGGCGGTGGGTGAGTGGGATCCGCGCCTGTCGCCGGAAGTGCTGCGCGAGGGACTGTCGCACATGGTGCTGACGCGCATCTATGACGCGCGCATGCTCAAGCTCCAGCGTCAGGGCAAGATGAGCTTCTACATGAAGTCGCTGGGCGAAGAGGCGGTGGCGGTGGCTGGCGCGATGGCGCTGGAACAGTCCGACATGGTGTTCCCGTCCTACCGCCAGCAAGGCATTCTGTTCGCGCGCGGACGCAATATCGTGGACATGATGTGCCACTGCATCTCCAACAGCCGCGATAATCTCAAAGGCCGCCAACTGCCCGTTCACTACACCTGGGCGGAAGGCAATTTCTTCTCCATCTCGGGCAATCTGGGCACTCAGTTCCCGCAAGCGGTCGGCTATGCGATGGGCTGCGCCTACAAGGGCGAGGACACGATTGCTGCAAGCTGGATCGGTGATGGCACCACCGCTGCGCCGGACTTCCACGCGGCAATGACGCTCGCCTCCACCTATCGCGCGCCGGTGATCCTGAACGTGGTCAACAACCAGTGGGCTATCTCCACCTATGAGGGCATCGCCAAGGGCGATGCGGCGACCTTCGCCTCTAAAGGGCTGGGCTATGGGCTGGCTTCGCTGCGGGTTGATGGCAATGATTTCCTGGCCATCTATGCCGCCACGAAATGGGCCGCCGACCGGGCGCGCAAGGGCTGCGGGGCGACCTTTATCGAGCTCTTCACCTACCGCGCCGATGCCCACTCCACCTCGGACGATCCGGCCCGCTACCGCCCGAAGAACGAGTTCGAGGTCTGGCCGCTCGGCGATCCGATCGAGCGGCTGAAGAACCATCTCATCGGGCTTGGCGAGTGGGATGAGGACCGTCACGCGAAGCTGGAAGAGCAGATGACGGCGCTGGTGGTGAAATCCTACAAGGAAGCGGAAAGTCACGGCACGCTGCACGATGGCCCGCTATCGCCGACCCACACCATCTTTGAAGATGTCTACGCGACCGAAGACTGGCGCCTGCGCCGTCAACGCCAGGACCTGGGGGTGTAACCGATGCCAGCGATGAACATGCTGCAGGCCCTCAATTCGGCCATGGATGTGCTGCTCGACAAGCACCCGGAAACCGTCATTTTCGGCGAGGATTCCGGCTATTTCGGCGGCGTCTTTGGCGCCACGCAGGGCCTGCAGAAGAAGTATGGCCTCGACCGCGTGTTTGACGCGCCGATCAACGAAGCCGCGATTGCGGCCATGGCCATCGGCATGGCGGCCAAGGGTCTCAAACCCATCGCGGAGATTCAGTTCGCGGACTATATCTTCCCGGCCTTCGACCAGATCGTCTCGGAGATGAGCCGTTTGCGCTATCGCTCTGCCGGGGAGTTCGTGTCGCCGGTTGTGGTGCGCGCGCCCTGGGGCGGCGGCATCCGGGGCGGTCAGACCCACTCGATGAGTCCCGAAGCCTTCTTCACCCATGTGCCGGGTGTGAAAGTGGTGGTGCCGTCCAATCCGTATGATGCCAAGGGCATGCTGATAGCGGCCAGCGAAGGCGATGACCCGGTCATCTTCTTTGAGCCGAAACGCATCTATAACGGCCCGTTCGATGGCGTCCCCGATGCGCCGCTGTCCAGCTGGGCCAAACACCCCAAGGGCGAGGTGCCCGAAGGCCATTACCGCGTGGAGCTGGGCAAGGCGGAAATCGTGCGCGAGGGTGAGGCCTGCACGGTCATCACCTATGGCACGCTGGTCCATGTCGCGGTCAATGCGGCGGCAAAGGCGGGCATTGATGCGGAAATCATCGATCTCAAAACGCTCGCCCCCTATGATATCGAGACGATTACCGCCTCGGTGAACAAGACGGGCCGGGTGGTGGTCGCGCATGAAGCGCCGCGTACTTCCGGATTCGGGGCGGAGCTCGCCGCGCAGATTCAGGAAGAATGTTTCTATGCGCTGGAAGCGCCGATCTTCCGCCTGACGGGCTGGGACACGCCCTATCCCCACGCCCATGAATGGGCCTATTTCCCCGGTCAGGCGCGCTTTATCCGCGCGCTGCAGACGGTCACGGAGGCACGCTGAGCATGAGCGAATACAAGTAC
Source organism: Glycocaulis abyssi (assembly GCF_041429775.1). NCBI lineage: Bacteria > Pseudomonadati > Pseudomonadota > Alphaproteobacteria > Maricaulales > Maricaulaceae > Glycocaulis > Glycocaulis abyssi. Next base: position 298,017 of record NZ_CP163421.1, read on the forward strand.
AAGCTCCCCGATGTCGGCGAAGGTGTGGTCGAGGCCGAGATCGTCGAATGGCACATCAAGGAAGGTGACAAGGTCACCGAGGACCAGCACATCCTCGACGTGATGACCGACAAGGCGACGGTGGAAATCCCCTGCGCGGTCAATGGCGTGGTGAAGAAGATTGTTGGCGCGCCGGGCGACGTGCTCCCCGTGGGCACCGAAATCCTCGTCATCGAGATCGATGGCTCGCCTCCAACCGAGGAAGAGGCGCCCGCGCCCGAGGTGAAGGAAGAGGCCAAGCCTGCTGCCGACCCTGAAAAGGGCAAGGCGCTCGCCGAAGGGCCAGACCGGACGGCAGACAAGAGCGAAGACCCGGCAGGCGGCAAGCAGGCGGTTCCGCCGGCAAAGCCCGCTGCCCCGGCGCCGAAAACGTCTGCTGCTGCCCCCGCCCGCCCGTCGGGCGAGCGGCCCTTGGCCAGCCCCGCCGTGCGTCAGCGCGCTCTGGAGGCTGATATTGACCTTTCCGCCGTGCCGGGCACCGGCCCGGCCGGCCGTATCACCCATGCGGACATGGATGACTTCATCGCGTCCGGCGGGCGGCTGGCGTCCAAGGTGGGTGGCTCGGCCTCCGGCCCGTCACGTAGCCCCCGCACGGGCGTAAAGGAAGAGAAGGTGATCGGCCTGCGCCGCAAGATCGCGCAGAACATGGCCGCCGCGAAGCGCACCATCCCCCACATCACCTATGTGGACGAGATCGACCTGACGGCGCTGGAGGATTTGCGCGCGCACCTCAATGCAACCCGCAAGGACGGCCAGCCCAAGCTCACCCTCATCCCCTTCCTCGTCGCCGCGATGACGCGTGCTTTGCCGCAATTCCCGCAGGCGAACGCGCATTTCGACACGGAAGAGTCGGTACTGACGAAGTATGAGGGCATCCATTGCGGCATCGCCACAGCCACGCCAAACGGCCTGATGGTGCCGGTGATCCGCCACGCCGAGGCGCTGGACCTCTGGCAGATCGCCGACGAGGTGAAGCGCCTTGCCGATGCCTGCCGCGACGGCAAGGCCACCAAGGAGGAGCTTTCCGGCTCCACCATCACCATCACCTCGCTGGGCGCGATTGGCGGGCTGGTCTCCACGCCGGTCATCAACCTGCCGGAGACGGCGATTATCGGCGTAAACAAGATGCAGGTCCTGCCGCGCTATGACGAGGCGGGCCGCGTGGTGCCGCGCAAGATCATGAACCTCTCCTCCAGCTTCGATCACCGCATCGTCGATGGTTATGAGGCCGCTTTGCTGGTGCAGGCGCTCAAGGGCTATCTCGAAAACCCGGCGACCCTGTTCATGTGAGGTAAGCTTTCTGGGGCCCCGCTCGGGGGCGGGGACCCCGGTGATTTCTGCCCAGACTCTCAACCGGGTTCCCCGGTTTGACCGGGGATCCATTGTTGCCACACTCTCCGGCCTCTCTCGTCGTTCCCGCGCAGGCGGGAACCCAGAGCCGCCTGGCACTGTCTTCGCTCTGCGATCTCTGGACCCCCACCTTCGTGGGGGTGACGAGGGATCGGTATTATTGCGTTTTTCCGGCGCAAGCTAAGGATCCAGAAAAAGACTGGGTACCGGCTTGTAGGCGGTGAAACGGGAAGAGTGTTGCACTTGGCCATTTCGCTGAGACATCTACGAAATGTCGAGTTCAACTAAGTCGAGAAACTTATCGCCGGCGACGCCGCCCACTGCGACTCGCCCTTTGTAGCTAGGTAGCTTAACTGCAAAACGGATAATGCTGTCGAATGGTCCACCCAAAGTGAACACGTCGGATGCAACGCCAAAGACAGTCGCCCTTCTCTCGCCCAGATTCCACATCCCGGAACGTTCCAATGAGCCGTTGGTAAAACGCGTCATCGCTACAACTGGGCGATCTGGCCGCTTTTCCCGCATCGCGGTCGAAGTAAAGACACCTTCCGGGAATGCGATGGCTGCAGTCGGCCAATACCCGATTCTCGGCCAAGCAATTAAGAAGCGTTCATTATCGATGACTTTTAGTTCATAGCCCACAGGGCCAGGGTCATTCACTCTAGGTAGAGGGGCACCGGTCAACGATGCAGCTATGTCTTCGTGCCAGTTCGTGTCACTTAAGTGGACATATAACCTCGTTGCAATTGATGATGGTATAATCTCTCTTGGAAGCCGATCCTTGAATATGCCGATTACGGGAAATGAACCGCCGCGGGCACGAAGTGCTCGGTCCAATGCGTAAGCAAGTTTCTCTTGGCAAGGTTCACTTTCGAGCGCGTTCCGCGTTACGTATATCGCCCAAGCATCGACGCTCGCCGGATAAGATATGAACTTATCAATTTGCGTCCACAGCCTATGGCCTTTACGAAGCTGCTCGCGATCCAAATACACGTCGATGCCGGTACTTCGAAGTTTGCCGACAATATGATCAACGTTTCTGTCGTCGTTGTCAGCCCACGCATAAGTTAACCACAGTTTCGGGCTTGCGATCATAGCAGTCTCCCTATCCGACAACTCTAAAGCCCCAGCTCCCCCCACATCGCGTCTACCTTGTCGATGATATCCTGCTCCATGAAGAGCTTCTCGCCCCATTCGCGGTTCGTCTCGCCTTCCCATTTATTGGTGGCATCCAGCCCGATCTTGGAGCCGAGCCCGGAAACGGGCGAGGCGAAATCGAGATAATCGATGGGTGTGTTCTCGATGATGGTGCAGTCGCGGCCTGGGTCCATGCGCGTGGACATGGCCCACATCACATCCTTCCAGTCGCGCGCGTTGATGTCGTCATCCACAACGATCACCCATTTGGTGTACATGAACTGGCGCAAGTATGACCACGCGCCCAGCATCACGCGCTTGGCGTGGCCGGGATAGGCCTTCTTCATCGAGATGACGGCGATGCGGTAGCTGCATCCTTCGGGCGGCAGCCAGAAATCGATGATCTCGGGGAATTGCTGGCGGATGAGCGGGATGAAGACCTCATTGAGCGCCTCGCCCAGCACGCTCGGCTCGTCTGGCGGACGGCCCGTGAAGGTGGTCAGATAAATCGGGTCAGCGCGCATGGTGATGGCGCTGATCTCGAACACGGGGAAACGCTCCACCGAGTTGTAATAGCCGGTGTGGTCGCCGTAAGGCCCTTCCGGCCCGTCCTCGTCCAGCAGCACATGACCCTCGATGACGATTTCGGCCTCGGCAGGCACTTTCAGCGGCACGGTCTTGCACTCGACCAGCTCCGCCTTGCGGCCTCTGAGCAGCCCCGCAAACTGATATTCGGAGAGCGTGTCCGGCACGGGCGTGACGGCGGCAAGGATGGTCCCCGGATCGGCGCCGATCACGGCTGCCGCGGGCAGGGGGTCAGGCCGCGCGCCCTTCCAGCGCTGATAATGCTGCGCCCCGCCGCGATGTTTGAGCCAGCGCATCAGCGTGCGGTTTTTGGAGAGCTTCTGCATCCGGTAGATGCCGAGATTATAGTCGTCCTGCTTGTCCTCTGACGGGCCCTTGGTGACGACGAGAGGCCAGGTGATCAGCGGCGCAGGCTCGCCCGGCCAGCAGCCCTGAATGGGCAGGCGATCAAGATCAATGTCATCGCCTGTCAGCACGATCTCCTGGCAGGGCGCCTTTTTCACCGTGCCGGGGCGCATCGCCATCACGGTCTTGGCGAGCGGCAGCATGTCGAGCGCGTCTTTCAGGCCGCGCGGCGGTTCGGGCTGGCGCAGGAAGGCCAAAAGCTCGCCGACCTCGCGCAAATCCTTCGCTGTGCGGCGCGGTTCGCCGCCCATGGTGACGGCGCGCGCGACGCGCTCCACCGTGCCGAAGAGATTGACGAGGGCAGGCATCTCGGCTGCCCTGCCGTCTTCGTGAACCGGGTTTTCAAAGAGAACCGCCGGGCCGCCCCTGGCGAGCAGGCGGGTCTGGATCTCCGTCATCTCCAGATGGGTCGAGACCGGGGCGGAGACGCGTTTGAGATCGCCTTCCGCCTCCAGCAGAGCCATGAATTCGCGAAGGGATTTATAGGCCATGGGTGCGCCCCGTCAGTGTGATCGGGTCTGGTTATAACGCCAGTGCGCCCGTCTGCCAGTGCGGCCATGTGCGCAAGATGCGTAACGGAGCGTAAACGTGCGGCGCGTTTCACTCATGGGCGTACCGATACCCCCTTTCGGTGCGACTCCTTGACGGAACGGGCCGGCACCCCCCACCGCCGGCCCGTTTTCGTTTGGGGGTGCGGTAATCGCTATTTCGCCTTGCCGCCCAGCACGTCCTGCCATTCGGGGTGGCGCTCTATCTGCGCTTTCGCGAATGGGCACAGCGGCACGATGCGCACCCCCTCTGCGCGGGCATCCAGCACACCACGCTCCACCAGCGCCTTGCCGACGCCCTTGCCGCGCCATTCATCAGGCACGCCGGTATGGTCGATGATGATCGTCTGCGGGTTGAGGATGGAGAAGGTCATCTCGGCGTCTGGCAGGCCGGGCGCGCGGGCCACATAGCGGCCCTTGGAGCCGGAAACTTCCCTTGTGATGGTGTAGTCGGGCTTATCGGTCATGGCGCGCTCCAGTGCGTTGTGAACGGGTTCAGGCAGGGGTCAGCTTCAGTTCCTTGAGTGCCTGATAGGCTGGCAGGCAGGTCTCTATCACGGCTTTTAGCGTGCCGGGCCGCGGATGGCCCGAAGGCGCGGGCGCTTCAAAGCCTGTCGATGCCTCCACACGGCTATACCAGTGGGGCGCCCACGGGCCGTCGCTGGCGCGCCGTCCTTCCGGCCAGGTCAGCATCGCCTCATCGAACGGTATATCCAGCGCGGCGCACAGCGCGCTCAGCATGCCGCGCGGATCGGCCAGCACATCCGCGCCCTCGATTACGGGCCAGCGCCTTCCGGTATTGGCGGCAATCACCTCGTAGAGTGCGTGCTGGCGCACCGCGCCGAGATCATCGGGGCGCACCTCGCCCATGGTAGCGTTGAAGCTGGCAGCCACATCGGCCGGATCACGGATCAGGAAGACATGCCGGCAGCGCGCCGTCCAGCTCAGCTCCACTTCGTCCAGCATGTGTTGGCACATATGTTTCTGGAAGAAGAGCGGCGAACCTTCGGGCGCTGATCCGGCGCAGCGCGCGGCGATTTTCTTCGGATCGGTCGGCCACAATTCCAGCACCGCCTCGCGGCCGGGATGGTTCAGCCCGGTACGGTCTAGATAATAGCCGTAGAAGGGCTCGTCCCAGACCTCGCAATCGGCCCGGTTTTCAAAGCTGCGCATCATCGCCGTGGAGATGTTGCGCGGGCCTGACCACAGGCAGATGCGGATGGTTTTCATGGGGAGCGGCCTTACGTGCTCTCGCGTTCAATCCGGGCAAGATACAGTTTTTGCAGGCGTTCCACCATCGGTCCGCGTTCCGTGGTTAAAATTCTTCCGTCCACGCTCGAAACCGGGGCAATGCCGGCAAAGGTGCCGGTTACGAAGGCTTCCTGAGCGCCATAGACATCGGTCAGCGAGAAGCGCTTTTCAAAGACGGGTATGCCCGCCTCCTGGCACAGCTCGATCACCACGCCGCGCGTAATGCCGCCGATGCAATACTCGCCGGTGGAGGTCCATACCTCGCCCTTCCTCACGATGAAGAAATGGGTGGAGTTGCAGGTCGCCACAAAGCCGTGCGGGTCCAGCATCAGGGCCTCGTCCGCGCCCGCCTTGGCGGCCTGTATGCAGGCCGTGATGCAGTTCAGCTTGGAGTGGGAATTGAGCTTCTGGTCCTGCACGTCCGGGTAGCCCCGGCGTACATGCACGGTGAAGAGATTCATCCCGCGCGTGGCCGCTTCCGGCTTCGGGTTCTTGTATTCGGGAATGATGACGATGGTGGCCGGGCCGATATTCACCCGCGGATCCTGATAGGGCGTGCGCTTCAGCCCGCGCGTCACCATCAGGCGGATATGCACGCCGTCATGCATGGCGTTGGCTTCCAGCGTCTCATACAGCCGCTTTTCCAGCGCCTCAGGGCTGAGGCCGATATCCATGTCGATGGCCTTGGCGCCCTCGTAGAGCCGCTCCAGATGCCGGTCCAGAAAGACGATGTGGCCATGGTGGACGCGCAGGCCCTCCCACACGCCATCGCCCAGTATGAAACCGGAATCGAAGACCGATACGACGGCCTTTTCGCGCGCGAATAGCTCGCCATTGACCGAGATGAGGATGCCCGCATTGCGCGGATCATCGACGTATTCGTGTGTGCCCTTGCTGGTATTGGTCATGCTTCAATCGAACCGGGAGAAGTCCGGCGCGCGGCGTTCGAGGAAGGCGGTCACTGCCTCCTTGAATTCCTCTGAGGCGAGCTGCGCGGCAAACTCTGCGCCTTCCTCAGCCATCAGCGTGTAGACGCTCTCAACGCCCTTGGTCATCAGCGCCTTGGATTTCTTCACCGCGTTGGGGGCTTTCGCCGCCAGCGCTTCGGCGCGCTTCATCACCTCGCTTTCGAGATCAGCTGCCGGGAAGACGGCGTTGACGAGGTTTTTCGCTTCTGCGCGGCTCGCATCCCAAGTTTCGCCGAGCAGGAGAAGTTCTGACGCCACCACCCGCCCGACAATGCCCGGCAGAACCGCGCTGGAGCCGAATTCCGGCACCAGCGCCAGATCCACGAACGGCGTCTTGAAGGTTGAACGGTCTGACGCATAGGCAAGGTCACAATGCAGGAGCAGGGTCACGCCAATGCCGATGGCCAGCCCGTCCACGCAAGCAATGACCGGCTTTGAGGCACCCAGCAGAGCGCGCATGAAGCGCTCCACGGGCGGCATGTCGCCCCCGCCAATGGTGGGCGGGGCCTCCATGAAGTCGATCAGATCATTGCCGGCGGTGAAGATGCCATCGGTCCCGGCAATTACCACCACGCGGATGGCCTTGTCGGTCTCTGCCGTCTCCAGCCCTTGTGCCATGGCCGAATACATGGCGCGCGTGATGGCGTTCTTCTTCGCGGCGCGGTTGAAACGGATCACACGGACTGCGCCGTGATCTTCGACCAGCACATCGGAAAACCCTGCAGGAGCGTTCATCGCCTGTTTCCTTATGCTTCGTTGAGCCAGCGCTTCATTTCGAGGCGGGCGATAGTGCGCTCATGCACCTCATCCGGCCCGTCGGCGATGCGCAGCGTGCGGATACCGGCATAGGAGGAGGCGAGCGGGAAATCGTCGGACACGCCGCCGCCGCCATGGGCCTGAATGGCATCATCGATGACTTTGAGGGCCATGACCGGGGCGGCCACTTTGATCATGGCGATCTCGCCGCGTGCAGCCTTGTTGCCCACGGTGTCCATCATCCAGGCGGCTTTCAGGGTGAGAAGGCGGGAGGTCTCGATATCGATGCGGGCACGCGCAATGCGGTGCTCCCAGATCGAGTGCTTGATGACCGGCTTGCCAAAGGCGGTGCGGCTCATGGCGCGCTTGACCATCAGTTCCAGCGCCCGCTCTGCCGCGCCGATCGTGCGCATGCAGTGGTGGATGCGGCCCGGGCCAAGCCGGCCTTGCGCAATTTCGAATCCCCGGCCTTCGCCCAGCAATATGTTGGACGCCGGCACGCGCACGTCTTTCAGCTCAACCTCCATATGCCCGTGCGGGGCATCGTCATAACCGAACACGGGCAGGTGACGCAGCACCTTCACGCCCTTGGCGTCGGCGGGGACCAGGATCATGGATTGCTGCTTGTGCAGCTCGGCATCGGGGTCGGTCTTGCCCATGACGATGTAGACCGCGCAGCGCGGATCACCGGCGCCGGAGCTCCACCATTTGCGGCCATTGATGACGTATTCATCGCCATCGCGCCGGATCGAGCATTCGATATTCGTTGCGTCGGAGGAGGCGACGGCGGGCTCCGTCATCAGGAAGGCGGAGCGGATTTCACCGGCCAGCAGGGGTTTGAGCCATTTCTCCTGATGCTCTTTCGTTCCGTAGCGCGAGAGCACTTCCATATTGCCGGTGTCGGGCGCGGAGCAGTTGAACACCTCGCTCGCCCAGACCACCCTGCCCATCTCCTCGGCCAGCGGGGCGTAGTCCGCATTGGAGAGGCCCGCGCCATGTTTGTCGTCCGGATGGAAGAGATTCCACAGCCCTTGCGCTTTCGCCTTGGCTTTCAGCTCCTCGATGATGGGCAGGACCTGCCAGCGATTGGTGCCGAATCCGGCCAGCTGGTCGTGATAGGTCTTCTCGTTCGGGTAGACGTGCTCGTCCATGAAGGCGCGTACACGGGCCAGATAATCTTTGCAGCGGGCCGAGTATTCAAAATTCATCTTGGGTGTCCTCCCTCGCGGTTTTCGCGTGTGCCCGCCATGGGGCGATTTGGTTTGTCCGGACTATCATGGCACTTCCCGCCGCTGATTCCATCTGTGACATGACATCCATCATCATTCTTTTTGCGGTTCTCGCGACCGCCTTCCTGTCGGCCGTGTTTGGTATGGCGGGCGGATTGATCCTGATGGGCGTGCTGGCGGCCATCCTGCCGGTGCCGGCGGCGATGGTGATGCATGGCGCGGTGCAGAGCGTGTCCAATGGCTGGCGGGCCGTGCTTCTGCGCCGCTACATATTGTGGAAATCCATTGGCTGGTACATGGCGGGCTCGGCTGCCGTCGCGCTCATCCTTCTCAGCTTCACCCTCATCCTGCCGCGCCCCTGGCTTTTCATCGTGCTGGGTCTGGTGCCGCTCATCGTGTGGCTGCCAAAATCGGTCTTCGCGCTGGATGCCACAAAACCGGGGCAGGGCATTGCCTGCGGGGTCAGCGTGACGGGGCTCAACGTGATCGCGGGCGTGTCGGGGCCGCTGCTCGATACTTTCTACCAGAATGTGGAGGCTGACCGGCGCTCGATCGTCGCCACCAAGGCCGCGACCCAGGTTGCCGCCCACGGGGTAAAGATCGCTTACTATATCGCCCCCGCACTGGCCGCGGGCGAGGGCGGGTCGTTCTGGCTGATTGCGGTAGCGATCCCGCTCTCCGTGATTGGCACGACGCTTGGCGCAAAAGTGCTCGACCGGATGAGCGAGGATGTGTTCCGCCGCTGGACCAAACGCCTCGTGACGCTCATCGGCGCATATTACTTCGTGCAGGGTGTGTGGTTGCTCAATGGAGGGGCGGGATGAAGCTGGAGCCAGCGCTACTGGAAAACGCTTTCGTGCGCCTTGAGCCGCTGCATGATTCCCATCGTGAGGAGATGCGCATCCTTGCCCGCGAGGCGGAGCTCTGGGAGTGGACGAGTGTGCGCGGTGATGGTCCGGGTTTTGATGCCTGGTTTGATCCCTTGCGGGCCGGCCAGCCCGGCAGCCGCCAGTTCGGCCATGCGGTGAGGATATGCCAGACCGGCGAGCTGGCCGGGCATACCTCCTTCCTCGCCATCGAGCCCGATCATGCCCGCGTTGAGGTGGGCTGGACCTGGTATGGCGCGCCGTGGCGGGGCGGGTTTGTGAACCCGGCCTGCAAGCTGCTCATGCTGGGCCGGGCTTTCGAGGCAGGCGCCCAGCGCGTGGAGTTGAAAACCCATGGCCGCAATCTGCGCAGTCAGCGCGCCATGCTGCGTATGGGCGCCGTGCAGGAAGGCAAGCTGCGCAGCCATATGGTGACGTGGCGGGGCGACCGGCGCGACACGGTGTACTTCTCGGTTCTGCCGGATGAATGGCCTGCCGTGCGCCAGGGGCTGGAGCGCCGCCTGCAGGCATTTGCCCCGGCGGCTTGACCGGCCCGCCCCCAGACCCGACTTTCCCGCCCATGGCCATCATCCGCCGACTCACCCCTGAAACCGTCAATCGCATCGCCGCGGGCGAGGTGGTCGAGCGTCCGGCCTCAGCCCTGAAAGAGTTGGTCGAGAACGCGCTGGACGCCGGGGCCACGCGCATTGATGTGCGCGCAGAGCAGGGTGGGCTGACCCGGCTTATCGTGGAAGATGACGGCCATGGCATGGACCGGGAGAGCCTCGCCCTGTCGGTGGAGCGCCATGCCACCTCCAAACTGCCGGTGGGGGCCGATGGCGCGGATGATCTTCTGAACATCGCCTCCATGGGCTTCCGGGGCGAAGCCTTGCCCTCCATCGGCTCGGTCGCGCGGCTCTCCATCACCACGCAAGGCCCCTCTGGCGATTGCTGGGCGCTGGAGGTGGAAGGTGGCAAGACCGGCGAGCCGCGCCCCGCCCCGCCGCTGGGGCGCACCGGCACGCGCATCGAGGTGCGTGATCTGTTCTACGCTACCCCTGCGCGCCTGAAATTTCTCAAGTCCGAGCGCGCCGAGAGCATGGCCATCACCGACGTGATGAAGCGCCTCGCGCTCGCGCGGGCCGATGTCGGCTTCTTTCTCACGCTTGATGGCCGCTCGCGCCTCGCCTTGCAGGCACCCGGCCTGGTGGACACGCCCGAAGCGCGCCGCTCCCGCCTCGCCGCCCTGCTCGACCGGGATTTCGCCGAGAACGCACTCGCCATCGATACGGTGCGCGAGGGCGTGAGCGTGACCGGCTGGGCGAGCCTTCCCACCTATAATCGTGGCACCAACCAGCACCAGTTCCTGTTCGTGAACGGGCGGCCGGTGCGCGACAAGCTGCTGGTGGGGGCGGTGCGAGGGGCGTATCAGGATTTCCTCGCCCGCGACCGGCACCCCGTGGTGGCGCTCTATGTCGATCTGCCGACCGACGAGGTGGACGTGAACGTGCACCCCGCCAAGGCCGAGGTGCGCTTTCGCGATTCCGGTCTCGTGCGCGGGCTGATCGTTGGCGCGCTGCGTCATGCGCTGGCGGGGGCTGGCCACCGTGCCTCCACCACCGTCGCGGCTGCTACCCTCGGAAGGCTGCAGCCGCAGAGCACGCCCACAGGCTCGCTCTGGGCGCCTTCGCGCGCTGAATACGGCGCGCGGGTATCACCCGCCTATGAAGCGTCACTCGCCGAGCGCCCCGCCCACGATTTCGATGCCGGATTGCCGCGCGCCGACCCCTCCGGCCTGGCTTACGCCGCCCGTGTGGAGGCAGAGCCTGCCCGTGAGCTGGAAGACTTTCCGCTGGGCGCGGCGCGCGCGCAGCTGCACGAGACCTATGTGATCGCGCAGACGGCGGACGGTCTGGTGATCGTCGATCAGCACGCCGCCCATGAGCGCCTTGTCTATGAGCGGATGAAGGCGGCGTTGGCCTCCACCGGCGTTCCCCGCCAGGCGCTGCTGGTGCCGGAGATCGTCGAGATGGACGAGGGCGAGGCGCGCCGCGTGCTCGACCGGACAGACGAACTCGCCGAGCTTGGCCTTGTCATCGAACCCTTCGGCCCCGGCGCGATTGCCGTGCGCGAGACGCCCGCCCTCCTCAAACGCCTCGACGTGCAGGGCCTGATCCGCGATCTCGCCGATGAACTCGCCGAGTATGACGAGGCATTGTCGCTAAAGGAAAAGCTGGAGGAAGTGGTCGGCACGATGGCCTGCCACGGCTCGGTGCGGGCGGGCAGGCGTCTCACGGGCGAGGAGATGAACGCGCTCCTGCGCGAGATGGAAGCCACGCCCCATTCCGGCCAGTGCAATCACGGACGGCCCACCTATGTGGAGCTGAAGCTTTCAGACATCGAGCGGCTGTTTGGGCGGAAGTGAGGGGTGGCCCTCGATCCTTCGAGCGCCACTGCGTCCGCAAGGATGAGGGCTACCAGCTATCACGCCCCTCATGCTGAGGAGGCTTCGTAGAAGCCGTCTCGAAGCACGGGGGCTTTCTGGGTTCCGGGTCTGCGCGCTGACGCGCTCCGCCCGGAATGACGAAAGAGGGGGCTTCAATCACCCCCGCCGCAGATACACCACCCGCGCTGCGCCGTATTCGCCTTCATCGAGGCGGTCCCAGCCGGGTGTTTCGGGGCGCTCCTCAACGCCCACTTCCAGAACCGCGATAGCGCCTTCGGTGAGCCAGCCACCCTCTTTGAGGCGGGAGAGGGCCAGTTCGCCAAGCCCCTTGCCATAGGGCGGATCGAGAAAAACAAGATCGAAGGGGGCGCCGAGATTGGCCGGTTTCGGCCCCAGCGCCGTTGCGTCACGCCGGTGGATGCGCGCGGCGCCCCAGAGCTGCAGCGCTTCCACATTGTCGCGGATCGCGCCGCGCGCGCCCGCATTGGTTTCGACAAACAGGCAGAAGGCTGCGCCCCGGCTCATCGCCTCAAAACCCAGCGCGCCGGAGCCCGCAAAGAGGTCGAGCACCCGCTTGTCCGCAATGCCGTCAGACCAGCTGGCATGGGCCAGCTTGTTGAAAATGCTTTCGCGGGTGCGGTCGGCGGTGGGGCGGGTCTTGCGGCCCCTGGGCGCGCTGAGCGCGCGGCCCTTATGGCTTCCGGCGATGATGCGCATCGGGCTTTCGGGTCTTGCTGTCAGGGCGTTTGCCGGGAGTGGATTTGCCACGCGGGGCACCGGGCGAGGGGCGTGCCGGTCCCTTGCCTGCGGGCGCTGGCGGGCGGGGGCGGTCCGGCTTGGAGACGGCCTTGCCGGTCATGTCGGCCTCGCGTGCGCCCTCCTTCATCGGATAGCCATCCCCATCAAGCGGATAGAGCTTGCCCAGCTGTTCACGCAGGACCGAGCGGCGGATTTCCTCCGTCTTGCCCTTTTCCAGTGCGCCAAGCTGGAACGGACCGTAGGCGGTGCGAAGGAGCCGGTTCACGGTCAGACCGACCGCAGAGAGGACTTTGCGCACCTCGCGATTCTTGCCTTCTTTCAGGCCGACGGTCAGCCAGGTGTTGGAGCCGGTGCGCCGGTCCACCACCACGTCGATGGGGCCGTATTTCACGCCCTCGACATTGATGCCTTTTTTCAGCTTCTCGATGGCCTCTTCGGTGATGTCGCCATAGGCGCGCACGCGGTAGCGCCGGGTCCACCCCGTTGAGGGCAATTCAAGCACGCGTGCCAGCTCGCCATCATTGGTCAGCAGCAGCAGACCTTCGGAGGTGAGGTCCAGCCGTCCGATCGAGATCACCCGGCCCATATCCTTCGGCAGGGCCTGAAACACGGTCTCGCGCCCTTGCGGGTCGGCATGGGTGGTGACCAGCCCGTCCGGCTTGTGGTGGCGCCACAGGCGTGTGGGCGGGCGTTCCGCGATGGGTTTACCATCCACACGCACATCGTCGCCGGGCCCCACTTTTACCGCCGGAGTTTTGAGGATCTTGCCGTTCAGGCTCACCCGCCCGTCCTCGATCATGCGTTCGGCCTCGCGGCGCGAGGCGACGCCGGCATGGGCGAGCACCTTGGCGATGCGCTCGCTGTCATCGGCATTTTTGGGGGCAGGGGGTCTGGCCAAGGCTTGCGGGCGCTCCGGTGAAGGCTTAAGCGGCTCCCATGAGCGACAGCCGCGACATACGCTTTATGGAGCTAGCCTTGGGTCAGGCGCAAGCCGCCGCCGCCGCGGGCGAAGCGCCGATTGGCGCGGTGATCGTCGATCCTCAGACCGATGAAGTGGTCGCTTTCGCCCATAATGCGCCGATTGCGGGCCATGATCCGAGCGCGCATGCGGAAATCCTAAGCCTGCGCCTGGCGGGCCAGAAACTTGGCAATTACCGGCTTACAGGGCTGGAAATGTTCGTGACGCTGGAGCCGTGCGCCATGTGCGCGGGCGCGATCAGCCATGCGCGCATCGGCCGCCTCGTCTATGGCGCATCAGATCCGAAGGGCGGGGCGATTGAGCACGGCCCGCGCTTCTTTGACCAACCCACCTGCCACTGGCGGCCGGAAGTGAGCGGCGGCGTGCTGGCAGAGGAAAGCGCTGCGCTCCTGAAAGGGTTTTTCAGGGCGAGGCGGGGGTAGGACTCTTTTCTTGTGCTCCGCACATCCGTGCGTCGCTCCTCGCATAGGCTCGGGCGCGCGTTCGCGCTTGCGGCGCTGCGCGCCGTTCAGCCAGTTCGGCCCCGCGAGGAGCCGCTAGACCCGTTCCAGCCTGATCATATCTGCGGTTCAGTCTCTCGCATTGATGGTCTGTCGCGCTGCTGTTCAAACCAGGCGGTCAACGCCTTGTTGTTCTTCCAATCGCGGCAGAATTGATGTGCGTCCATCAGGTGCAGGGCTGAGGCCAGTGTTGCGCCCCGGAACTGGCTGACATCGGGTAGCGCCGCTGTAGCTGCCAGAGTGTCGAGATGGTTGAGGCATCGCATCATGCGATCGCGTTCGACCTTCAACAGGACGTCTGACCGGCTTTCCGGTGTTCGGCGTTTCTCGCGCACCCAAAATGCGATGCCTTCGAGGAAGCCGGCAATCTGTCCTTCCTCGGCAACCATCTTCCAGTCCGCCTCCCCGGCATTCCCTCCACCGGCGAAATTCCTGATGTAGGCGAATACGCTCCGGGCTTCGGTTATCACCAGACCCGCGTGAACCAATGTCGGAACCCGGCCTACAGGGCTGAATTCGAGCACCGGATTATCGGCCTCGCGATTGGCAGCAAGCCGCTCCTCTGCGGCCTCCAGAACCTTCCACTCGCGCAACGCTATCCGGGCTGTGCGGGCATAGGGTGAGTTCGGTGTGTAGAAGAGGATCATCTGTACTCAATCCTGTCGGCAGCGCTTGGAGGTGCCGTACTCGAAGTTGGTACCCATCAGAGGCTGGATGTAAACGGCGGCGTGCTGACGGAAGAAAGCGCCACGCTGCTGAAGGCATTTTGCAAGGTGATGTCTCCCCCCGTCTGCGGGGGGAGTGGTCCGAAGGACCGAGGGGGGATAATCGAAACAAGCTCCCCCCTCCGCCTTCTTCGAAGGCACCTCCCCCGTAGACGGGGGAGGACATCTGCGGGTGATGACACGCCAAAACCTAATATGGCTCCGGATAGTCCCCGTCAGGGTCGTCCCCGCGCGCAAGGCGCTCAAAGGATTCGATCAGCGAGGTATAGGGCGGCACGGGCGTCAGGCGTATCTGATCTCCGATGAGCACGCTCTGGCGGATTTCGAAATGCAGGTGGAAGGTGGTCGGTGTGGCGCCGAAATGGTTCCAGATCACGCCGATCCGCTCGCCGCGCGCGACCGTGTCGCCGGTTTCCACATCGAGGCGGGCCGGGTCGAGATGCAGGTAGAGATAGCTGGTGCCATCGTCTGCCAGCAAGGTGACGGTGTGGCTGGAAATGCCGCTGATGACGCCATTGTCGGCCGCCACGGCCCAGAAGCGGTCTTCATCGCCATAGGGGCTGCGCGGACAGCGCGGCGGGCGGATGTCCTGTCCCTGATGGCCGGTGCCGCCGGGGCAGAAGGGCGTAGACCAGCCGCGCGTCTCGCAGAAATTGTCAAACCAGGGATAGTCGTAATTCTCGTCCGCGCACTGGTTCCAGGGCGGGCTGGCATGGATGCCGCCGGGCCGCCAGAGCTGTGTGTTGGGAAAGGCGCGTGGCACCTCAACGGGAAAACGCATGTTGGCGGCGTAGACAGTGGCCGTCTCTACCCCGCTGCCTGAGCCTTCGGGCAGTTCGCCAGCGGGTGTGTAGAAGGGTTCATCGCCCAGCCAGTCCCGTAGAACGACGGGTTCCGGTTCCGGTTCAGGCTCTGGTTCTGGTTCTGGTTCCGGTTCCGGTTCTGGTTCCGGGTCAGGCTCCGGGATTTCTGGTTCGTCCGGCTCCAGCGTTTCGGTTTCTTCGGGCGGATCAGCCGGCTCTGGTGCATCTTCGGGCGCAGACGGCCAGAAAATGGCGGCAATCAGCGCACCTCCGCCGATAATGGCGGCCAGCGTGTAGTCGCGGGTGACACTCATCTTGGCCTCCGCGGATTATTGCGCGGCGGCAGACCTTCAGGCGACCCGCCCGCGACCACCAGCCGTCCGGCAAAGGCGCGGATCGTGTTCTCATCGCGGCATTCGGCATTTTCATCCGGGTTGGAGCACGCGATCAGCAGGGTATAGGCCGCGCCATAGCGATTAAAGCTCAGCTCCTGGCCATATTCGGTGCGGGTCACCAGCTGGCCCTGCGCGTCGGTCATGGCCATGTACTGGCCTGCTATGGCGGCGCTGTTTTCCACCGCGTGGATCACCCGGCTGCCATTGATCTGGTACATGATGCCGCGCCGGTGAAAGCTCGCGCTGTAGAAATAGTCCGAGGCGAAGAACATCATGCCGGCAACGCCGCCGCCCTCTTCATCGCCGCGCGTGGCTGTGGGTTCGGTTTCCAGCGGCAGCAGGACCGGCAGGCGCGGGCGGGCGAGTTCTTCAGGCGGTGTGTTGCGGAAGGGCGGCACGCGCGGCGGCGGCTGGGTAGGTACAAAACTTGCCGGCGTGTCCTGGTTCATCTGCGCCATGTCGCGGCGCATATCGACGGCGGCCGTGTTCCAGTCTATCGGCGCAATCGGCCGGCCCTGCGCGTCATATTCGGGCTCCTGCGTCTGGATGTCTGGCGTGGCGGTTCCAGGAGTTTGCTGCCCTGTCTGTTCTGTTTGCGCACGCTGGGCGAGGGCTTCGCGCAAGGCAGTGGCGTCGAGTTGCCGGATCTGCTCGCGCTGCGGCTGGGCCTCCAATGCCTGAAGGATGCGCTCGCGCGTCAGCGCCTGTTCACGCACCGTTGCCGGCGGCGCGGATTCCTGTTGCTGCTGGCTGAAATGGGCAAGGCCGGGCGCGGCCAGCGCGGCGCTGGCGCCTAACGCCACCAGGATGTGGAAGCCTGATCGTTGCAATTTCATGT
This sequence comes from Glycocaulis abyssi, assembly GCF_041429775.1. Classification (NCBI taxonomy): domain Bacteria; kingdom Pseudomonadati; phylum Pseudomonadota; class Alphaproteobacteria; order Maricaulales; family Maricaulaceae; genus Glycocaulis; species Glycocaulis abyssi. The sequence goes on from NZ_CP163421.1 coordinate 314,596, forward strand.
CCCTCCCGCCGCAGGGTATGAAAGCCCAGTCTAGCACACCGCGCCCCTTCACGGCAGCAAAAACCGGAAAGCCTGTGCGGGCAGGTCTGTTATTGCGCGCCCTCATGCATTATATGCGGTGCAACATCAGCCAGCCGGGAAACCCCATGCAGCTCACCATGATGAAGGCCAAGCTTCACCGCGCCAGCGTGACGCGCGCCGATCTGCACTATGAAGGATCGATCTCTATCGATGCAGACCTGCTTGATGCGTCGGGCATTCTGCCGAACGAGCAGGTGGATGTGCTCAACATCAATACCGGTGCGCGCTTCACCACCTATGCCATTGCGGCCCCGCGCGGCTCGAAGACATTCGGGATCAACGGCGCGGCTGCGCGCCTGGCACAGGTGGGTGACCGCATCATCGTGGTTGCCTATGCGCAGATGGACGCCGAAACCGCGCGCCAGTTCGTGCCCAGCGTGGTGCTGCTGGATGAAGACAATGAGGTCGTGACCGCGCCCAAGGCCGCGTGAGGCTTCCTGCTCCAAAATAAAAGCCCGCCGGTTGGTGCCGGCGGGCTTTTATTTTGTGTGCTGGCGCGCCCTAGTCGAACAGGGCGTCGATGGCGTTCTGGTCGAGGTCCGAGGCGATCAGCTCGTCAACCGCGTCCTGAGCGACCTCGGGTCCGCCAATGGCCGGGCCATTGAGGTGGAGCTTCTTCTTGCGCTCGGATTCGGCAACCTCATCCTCGTCGGCCTCGGCGTCATGGACCCCCATGGTGGCGGCAAAGCGGCTGACGCGCTTTTCCACATGACGCAGCGATTCCACCACTTTGGAGACACGCTGGCCGGACAGATCCTGGAACGAGCAGGCTTCAATGATGCGCATCATCGCCTCATCGACCTGGGCCTTGTAGGCAGCGATATCATCAGGCTTCTCGCCGAGCAGGGTCTCGGCTTCCTGCATGATGGTCTCGGTCGCCCGCTCGGTGTCGGTGACAACGGCTTCCAGTTCCGCGCCTGCGGTCGGGATGCGCTGTTCCTTGATATCGTTCGGGCGCAGCTTGGAAATCTCGGTGCGCGTCCGGGCGATATAGTCGGCGATATAGACGAATTCCTGATGGATCGAATTGTCGAGCGATCCGAAGAAGAGCTGCATGGTGTCGGTCAGCTGCTGCGCAAGCGACAGCACTTCCATCACCTGACCGTCTTTCAGGTCCTTGGTCTTCAAACTGGCGAGCGACTCGCGCACACGCGCGGCAACTTCAGGGGCGGGCATGACGTCCCTCCTTCATAAAAAGCAGCAATATTCCGGCTGTCAGAGCGGATCAGAAGTCGCCGATAACCGCGACCATCTTCGCTTTCAGCGTGCCGGCATTGAACGGCTTGACGATGTAATTGTTCACGCCGGCCTTTTTCGCCGCGATCACGTTTTCCGTCTTGGACTCAGCCGTGACCATGATGAACGGGACGCTCTTGGTCGCGTCATCGGCCCGTACGCGCTGCAGGAGCTCGTAACCGGTCATCGGTTCCATGTTCCAGTCGGAAATCACGAGACCGTATTTCTGCTTTTTCATCTTCTCGAAGGCTTCTGTGCCATCCGAGGCTTCATCGACGTTCTCAAACCCGATCTGGGTGAGAAGATTCCGGATAATCCGGATCATCGTCTTGTAATCATCTACCACCAGAATCGGCATCGACATTTCGACAGCCATACCCGCACCTCCATCCAGACCTTGTTTGTCATCCCAGTTTCCGGCAGGACAGGGCGGTTTTCCCCGCTCTTTTCTCCTCCCGATGTGGCAAAGCTAGACAAGTGCAGTCAAAATTCGGTTAAACACCCGGCAGAAAAGCGCGGCAATGCGGATGGACCTTATGCAGGGCTTTGGAATCAACGAGTTGGAAGTCGGCCAGACGGCCTTCATCACACGTATGGTGGACGATGAGGCCGTGCGCCGCTTCGCCGAGGTGTCCGGTGACTTCAACCCTTTGCACCTTGATGAGGCGTACGCAGCGCGCACACCTTTTCGCGGGCGCATCGCTCATGGCGCGCTGATCGCCTCCTATATCTCGTGTGTGCTGGGCAATCATCTGCCCGGTCCCGGCGCGGTGTTTGCCGGCATGACGATGCGCTTTGAGCGCCCGGTGCGCCTTGGCGATACCGTGATTGCCCGCGCGACGGTAACCAGCATCGATATCAAGCAGCGCCGCGTCATGCTCGACTGCACCTGCGAGGTCGAAGGCGAGCTGTGCATGAAGGCCGAAGCCGAGGTGATGGTCCGCAAGCGCCGGGCCGCGTCCGAATGAGCGGCGTTGCCGCTTTGGGCAATTTCGATGGTGTGCACGCAGGACATCGTGCAGTGCTGGATGTTGCCCGCAATCTTGCGGACCGTATCGGCTCTATGCCTGTGGCGGCGGTTTTCAGCCCGCATCCGCGCCGCCTGTTCCGCGCTGACGAGCCGCCCTTCCGCCTGATGAGCGATGCCCAGCGTGAGCGCGCGCTGCTGGCCGCCGGGGCCCAGCGCGTGGACACGATCCGTTTTGATGCGCCTCTGGCGGCGATGACGCCAGAGGCTTTCGTGCGCGACGTGCTGGTGGGGCAGCTGGCGCTGGACGGGGTGGTGACGGGGGCGGATTTCTGCTTTGGCAAGGGCCGGGCGGGCAACGCGGAAACACTCAAAAGCCTGGGGGCGCAGTATGGTCTTGCTGTCGATATCGCGCCGACGCTAATTGCCGATGATCTCGAGGAGCATGGCAAGTTCTCATCCAGCGCGGTGCGCAATGCTCTTCGTGAGGGAGATGTGGCGGCGGCCGCGGGCCTGCTGGGCCGTCCCTGGGCCATTGAAGGCGAGGTGGCCCATGGCGACAAGCGCGGGCGCACGCTGGGCTTTCCCACGGCCAATATCCCGCTTGGCGACTATCTACGCCCCAAAGCGGGCGTCTATGCGGTATGCGCAAAGCTACCGGGCCATGCAGAGCCCGTGGGCGGTGTAGCCAACATCGGCAAGCGCCCGACCGTGGAGGGGACAGAAGAACGCCTTGAAGTTTTCTTCTTCGACTTTTCCGGTGATCTTTATGGAAAGACGCTGGAGGTGGAGCTGATCGGCTTTATCCGCGAGGAGCGCCGCTTTGACGGGCTGGACGCGCTGAAAAACCAGATCGCTCTGGACAGCGATGAGGCGCGCGCGCTTCTGGACCGCCAGCGCGCGTCCTGATAGACCGGCAGCCATGAGCACACAGCGCTTTCACATCATCGCGCGTATCCCGCGAATTACCGGCCCGGCCCGCGCCTGATCCCGTTCTCCAACGGGCCGCGCGTCAGCCGGGATTTGTCCAAGCCACGATGATCTGAAACGACCGATACCAGAAACGGGATACGCCGCCATGAGCGACGCGACTGCCACCGACACCCGCGACTACAAAGACACGCTTTTCCTGCCCGCGACCGATTTTCCGATGCGTGCGGGCCTGCCCCAGAGCGAGCCGAAATGGCTGGAGCGCTGGGAGGCGGCAAAGCTTTACGAACAGATGCGCGAAACGGCCAAAGGCCGGGAGCTGTTCGTGCTCCATGACGGCCCGCCTTACGCCAACGGGCATATCCACCTTGGCACCGGCATGAACAAGATCCTGAAGGATTTTGTCGTGCGCACACGGCGTATGGCCGGGTTTGATGCGCCCTACCGTCCAGGCTGGGACTGCCACGGCCTGCCCATCGAGTGGAAGGTGGAGCAGAGTTTCCGCGCCAAGGGCAAGAAGAAGGACGATGTGCCGGTTGCCGAGTTCCGCAAGGCATGCCGCGACTATGCTGCCGAGTGGATCGATGTGCAGCGCGCCGAGTTCAAGCGCATGGGCGTGGCCGGTGAGTGGGACGATCCCTACACCACCATGGCGTTTGATGCCGAAGCCGCTATCGTTTCGGAGTTTCTGAAATTTGTTGACAAGGGCCTCGTTTATCGCGGTTCCTCGCCGGTGATGTGGTCGCCGGTGGAGCAGACGGCTCTGGCCGAAGCCGAGGTGGAGTATCACGACAAGGTTTCCACCACGATCTGGGTGAAATTCCCGGTGCGCGGCGTGAAGATGGATGGTTCGGGCATTGCTCCGGGGATGGCAGGCGCAAGCGTGGTCATCTGGACGACGACGCCCTGGACGATCCCGGCCAACCGGGCGATCTGCTACTCGAAGAAAATTTCCTACGGGCTTTATGAAGTCGAAGGCGCCGACACCGGCGCGGACTTCCTGCCCTGGGCGCGCCCCGGCGACAAGCTGATCGTGGCCGATGCGCTGTGGGAAGATGTCGCGAAAGCCGGTTTCATCGTGAAGGCAAAGCGTCTGGGCGATGCCGATGTGGAGGGGCTGATCTGCTCCCACCCGTTTGCCAAGACCGACAAGTACTGGGATTACCGCGTGCCGTTGCTCGATGGCGATCACGTCACCGACGAGCAGGGTACGGGCTTTGTCCACACTGCCCCCGGCCACGGTGCGGAAGACTATGCCGCCTGGATGGCCAACAAGGTCTGGCACGATCCCAAGGAGCCGATCCCGCACACTGTCGGCCCTGACGGGGCCTATCTGCCGCATATCCCGCTCTTTGCAGGGCTGGAGATCGTGCGCACGGACGGCAAGAAGGCAGGCCAGGACGGCCCGGCCAACAAGGCTGTGGTTGATACGCTGATCGAGGCGGGCAATCTTCTGGCGCGCGGGCGGCTGGAGCATTCCTATCCGCACTCCTGGCGCTCGAAGGCTCCGGTCATCTTCCGCAACACCAATCAATGGTTCATCGCCATCGACAAGGATATGGGCGATGGCACGACGCTGCGTCAGCGTGCGCTGGAGGCCATTGACGCTACCGAATGGACGCCGAAGACAGCGCGCAACCGCATTCATGCCATGGTGTCGGACAGGCCGGACTGGCTGATCTCTCGCCAGCGCGCCTGGGGCGTGCCGCTGACCATCTTCGTCCACAAGGCGACGGGCGAAATCCTCAATGATGCGGCCGTCAATGCCCGCATCGTGAAAGCGGTGGAATCTGCGGGCGCGGATGCGTGGTTCGAGGCCGACGCGCAAGACCTGCTGGGCGATCAGTACGACGCGTCGGAGTACGAGCAGGTCACCGACATTCTCGATGTCTGGTTTGATTCCGGCTCCACCCACGCCTTCGCCCTGCGCGAAGGCGAGTGGCCGGCAGACGTGTACCTGGAAGGCTCCGACCAGCATCGCGGCTGGTTCCAGTCGAGCCTGCTGGAAAGCTGCGGCACGCGCGGGCGCGCGCCCTACAAGGCCGTCGTGACCCACGGCTTCATTGTCGACGAGAAGGGCATGAAGATGTCCAAATCGCTCGGCAATGTGCTCGCACCCAATGCGGTGGCGGAGAAGTATGGCGCGGACATTCTGCGCCTCTGGGCGGCCAGCGCCGACTACTCAGGCGATCTGCGCATTGGCGAGGCGATCCTGCAATCGGCGGTCGATTCCTACCGCAAGCTCAGGAATACGCTGAAATACCTGCTGGGCGCGCTGGACGGGTTCTCTGATGCCGAGCGGGTGGAGCCTGCCGACATGCCCGCTCTGGAGCGCTTCATGCTGCATCGCATGGCAGAGCTCGATGAGACCGTGCGCGCAGCCTATGCGGCCTATGACTTCAAGCGGGCCTGGTCGGCTTTGTTTAATTTCTGCGTCAATGACCTTTCCGCCTTCTATCTCGATATCCGCAAGGACAGCCTCTATTGCGACCGGCCGGATGCGATCCGCCGCAGGGCCGCGCGCACGGTGATGGCCGAGCTGCTGGACCGTCTTGCCCTGTGGATGGCGCCGCTATTGCCCTTCACGATGGAGGAGGTCTGGGCCTCGCGCTATGGCGACGATGCGCCTTCCGTCCATCTGGAGACGTTCAGGGACACGCCAGACAGCTGGCGGGACGAGACGCGCGCCGAGCGCTGGCGGACCATCCGCCGTTTGCGCCGGGGCGTGACGGCGGCACTGGAGATCATGCGCCGCGACAAGGTGATCGGCTCCAGCCTGGAGGCTGCGCCGGAGGTCTATGTCACCGATCCGGCCTACCGTGCCGCGCTGGACGCCGAAGCGCCCGGCGGGGTGGACGATTTCCTCGCCGAGCTGTGCATCACCAGCCAGGCTCATCTCAAAGACGGGGAGGGGCCTGCGGACGCCTTCCGCACCGAAGACGCGCCGGGCGTCGCCGTGGTCTTCAAGCCGGCTGAGGGCCGCAAATGCGCCCGCTCCTGGCGGATCACCACCGATGTCGGTTCGGATCCGCGCTATCCGGACCTTTCGGCGCGCGATGCCGACGCGGTGGCCTGGTATGATGCACGCAAGGGCAATGCCGCATGAGCGCGCTCGCCCGCTATATCCCGTCCAACCGGCTCGCCGCGATAGGCGCAGGGCTTGCCGTGCTGGTGATCGTGCTCGATCAGGCGTCCAAGCTGTGGGTGCTGCACGGGCTTGGCTTCATGGAAGGCGGGGCGGGTACGCGGATTGAGGTGCTCGATCCCTGGTTCAACCTCACCATGGTGTGGAATAGGGGTGTCAGCTTTGGCCTGTTTGCGGCGGAAAGCCTGTGGACGCGGCTTTTGCTCATCGGCTTCTCGCTGGCGATAGCGGGCGTAATTGCCTTCTGGCTGACGCGCGCCGAGCGCAAGCTGCAGGCGCTGGCCTTTGGCCTCATCATTGGCGGGGCCATCGGCAATGTCATTGACCGCATCGCCTATGGCGCGGTGGCGGACTTTCTGGACTTTTCCGGCCTGTGGTTTCCCTACGTGTTCAACGTGGCTGACGCGGCCATTTCGGTGGGTGTCGCCGGGCTGGTGCTGGACGTCATCGTGCATGGCAGTGAGCGCAAGCCCGCCACACCGGCAGACGGGATGTCAGATTAAACTATCCTCATCCCTGCCGCTAAGGGTGGCGTTCCCCGCCAAGCCTCTGTTAGAAGTAAACAAGAGTTTTCCAGTTTCAGGAGCGTCTTGATCCATGCGCATCCAAAATATTCTTGCTGTGGCTGCGATGACCCTTGTCGGGGCGAGCGCCTGCACGTCTGGCGTCCGTCAGGCTCTGGGTACGGAGCGCACCGCGCCGGACGAGTTCCGCGTCGTGACCATCGCGCCGCTGACCGTGCCGCCGGAATACTCTCTGCGCCCGCCGGCCCCCGGCCAGCTGCGCCCTGAAGATATCTTCCCGGATCAGCAGGCGCGCCGCGCCCTGTTTGGTGACTTCTCTTCAGAGAATGCCAGCCGTGGCGAGATCCTTCTGGCCGCCCGCGCCGGCGGTGCGGATGCCAACCCGAATGTGCGCGCGCTCATCGATGGTGAGACGGCGGCTGTCGTCCGGAAGAATGAAGGCTTCGCTGACCGGCTGATTTTCTGGCGGTCGGAAACCATGGTGCCCGGCGCCGACCGTGCAACGCCCATTGATGTGGACGAAGAGCGCCGCCGTATCGCGGAAGTGACCGGCGGCGGTGATGTGACCATCGTGCGTCCGCGCCGTTCAGGCCGGAAGCTGCCGGGGCTTTAGGGCTCACCACTACCAGCCAGTGAATTGAAAGCCCCGGATGGCAACATCCGGGGTTTTTGCTGCAAGACAGTGAACCCCCGGAAGCCCGATGGGCTATCCGGGGCCTCTATCCGCTTCTCCTGCACAAGGTCCCGGCTCTGCGCTACCCCGCCTCGTCCATGTTCAGCCGGCCGAGCAGATCGTGCAGCCGGTCAGCATCCTCTTCACCCAGACGCTCGGCCAGCTCGCCATTGATCTCGCGCAATATCTGATCGGCCTTGATGGCAAGCTCGCGCCCCGCTTCGGTCAGGGTGACGATAGCACCCCTCTTGTCGGCCGAATCCTGGCTACGCGTAACAAGACCGGCTGCCTCCATGCGCGTGACAAGGCCGGTAACGGCAGGCGCGCCCAGCGCCAGCGTCTCGGAGATCGCGCCCATGCGCCGTTCACCGCGCCGCATCAGCAGGAACAGGACGGCAGATTGCGCTGCTGTTACGCCCGCCTCACTGCGCAGGCGCGCATCGGCCTGCCGGTGCAGCCGCCGGGCGGTGATTTCCAGCAAGAGATATAGCCGCCGATCAACGGCGCGAGCGCGTGCCATGTCCCCTGATGGCTTGATTCAACGCCTTTTGGGAAGAACTAGCCGGTAAATCGCCAGACGCGGGCAAGGCGCACATCGCGGTCTTCCAGATCCCGGCTGACCGGCGTGTCATAGCGCGCCAGCGGCTCCAGCTTTTCCTTTGGCAGGAAATGGCGCCCCGGATCACCGATCAGCACCACACAGCCGCGCTGGTGCAGGCTTTGCAGCCAGTCTGCGATGCGCTGTGCGCCGGGGCCTTCGTAGAACACATCCCCGGCCAGCACGACATCCCAGCCCCTGTCGATGCCGACCAGATCGGCTTTCTCGGCCTGAACCGTCACGCTGTTCAGCGCGGCATTGGCGAGAATCGCCTCGACGGCAAACGCGTCTATCTCGCTGGCGTCCACGTGTGCGGCGCCTGCCCTGGCCGCGCCAATGCCCGCAATGCCGCAACCGCTGGCAAAGTCCAGCACATGCCTGCCCGTCACGAGGGCGGAATTGTCCATCAGATAGCGCGCCAGCGCCTGCCCGCCTGCCCACGCAAATGCCCAGAAGGGCGGTGGCAGGCCGGCCTCACCCAGCGCTTCTTCGGTCTGCTGCCAGATGGCTATGGTCTCATCGGCCAGATGAAAGCGCAGCTCCGGCGTCAGCGGCGCGGAGGCGATGCGTGTGTGGGCGGCGATGAAGGATTGCGGATCGGCTATCATGCCTGCCGTCTAACCCCGCGCGAGGCGCTGCGCCAGCGGGCTATGCGTCTCCGGCAGGAATGAAGCGCAGCGCAATGCCGTTATTGCACCAGCGCTGGCCGGTGGGATGTGGGCCATCCTCGAACACATGGCCCTGATGCCCGCCACAGCGTGCGCAATGATATTCGGTGCGCGGCGTCCAGATACGATAGTCTGGCTTTGTGTTCACCGCCCCGTCCAGCGGTTGCCAGAAGCTCGGCCAGCCGGTGCCGGATTCGTATTTGGTTTCAGAGGAAAAGAGCGGCAGGCCGCATCCGGCGCAGGCATAAATGCCCTCACGGGTCTCGTCGTTCAGCGGGGAGGAGCCGGGCCGCTCGGTGCCTTCGCGGCGCAGCACGTTGAACTCTGCAGGGCTCAGACGCTCGCGCCACTGCGCTTCTGTCAGGCTGGCCCAGTCAATGCCGTCCTCGCTGGCGGGTGGCGTGCTGGCAGAGCCTGTGTTGGACGGCCCGCAGGCCGCCAGCGATATGCCGGAGAGAAGGGCAAGGCGGCGCGTCAGCATGGTGGAGCTCCATTGATCGCTCATTCTACCATGTAGTTCGCACCAGCGGCGCCGCCAGTTACGTGCCGCCCATCACATCGGCGCGAGTGCACCCAGCAGCAGGGCCGCCAGCAGGATCAGGCCCGCCTCGCGGTTGGATTTGAAATGGGCAAGGCAGGCCGGGCCGTCATCGGGGCGGAAGCGCGAAGCCTGCCATACGAGGTGCACCGCATAGGCGGCAAAGACCGGCGCAAACACCAGCCCGGCACCGGCCTTGATGGCGGCCAGAGCGGTGAGCACAAGCGAAGCGCCGTATATGGCACCGACTGCCGGCCCGATGGCATGGCCCAGCACGCGGGCGGAGGATTTGACGCCTACAAGCGCATCGTCCTCCATGTCCTGGCAGGCGTAGATCGTGTCATAGCCCAGCGTCCACAGGGCGGCGGCGGCATAGAGCAGGCCGGCGGCGATCCAGTCCGTGCCGCCGAGCGCCGCATACCCCACCAGCACGCCCCAGTTGAAGGTGAGGCCCAGCCATACCTGCGGCCACCAGGTGATGCGCTTCATAAACGGATAGGCGGCCACCAGCAGCAATGCCGCCAGAGCAATACCGATTGCCATGAGCGGCAGGAACACGAGCACCAGAGCGCCCACTGCGCACTGAGCGGCCAGAAAGATGAGCGCCTGCTTTACGGTGACAGTACCGGCGGCCAGCGGACGGTCGGCCGTGCGCGCCACCTTGGCATCAAGATCGCGGTCGGCAATGTCGTTCCAGGTGCAGCCCGCTCCGCGCATCGCAATCGCACCGATGGCAAACAGGGCCGCATATCCGGCCATGGTCGAGCTCACGCCCGTCTCGATAGCCACCAGCGCCAGCCCCTGGAAGCAGGGAATCGCCAGCAGCCAGAAGCCTATCGGCCGGTCATAGCGGGCAAGACGCAAGTATGGCCGCCAGCTTTCCGGCGCGCGGTCCACAAAGGTGCGCGGGATGGAATCGGCGACGCGGCGGTCGCGCGCCTTGTTGTGGGGGCTTTTCGCGTTCATGCCCGACTAGTTATCGCGCCGGATGCCTGCCGCATAGCCCTTGACGCTTGGCGTATGGACGCACCGGCGCTAGAGGGGAGGTCATGGTCACCACACCCCGCCTTTTTGTCGATGCGCCGCTTAGCGAAAGTGCTGAGCTGATCCTGCCGCGCGAGCAGGCGCACTATCTCGTCAATGTGATGCGCCGGGAGGCCGGTTCGCCCGTGCGCGTCTTCAACGGGCGTGATGGAGAATGGCAGGCAAAAGTCGCCGACGCTTCGCGCAAGGGCGCGTCCCTGCAGGTGGAGACCCGTCTGCGAGAGCAGATCGGCGTGCCGCCTTTGCGCCTGTGTTTTGCGCCGGTGAAGAAGGCGCGCACCGATTTCATCGTCGAGAAGGCGACCGAGCTGGGCGTGGCGCGGATCCAGCCCGTCATTACCCGCCGCACCCAGTCCGAGCGCGTGCGTACCGACCGCCTGCTCGCCCTTGCCACCGAAGCGGCTGAACAGACCGAGCGGCTCTGCCTGCCGGAAATGTCAGAGCCGGTGACGCTGGAGCGCCTGCTGGCGGACTGGCCGGACGGCGAGCGCCTGATCTTCTGCGATGAGGCAGGGGACGGCGAGGGTGCCTGGGGCGGGCCGGAAGGCCGCGCGCGGCCCATGGCGGACATGCTGGGGGCCGAGACTGGTCCCGCTGGCCCGTGGTCCATCCTCATCGGCCCGGAGGGCGGATTTGACGAAGCGGAGAGGGCGCATCTGCGTTCCCTGCCCTATGTGCGCGCCGTCACGCTGGGCCCGCGCATATTGCGCGCTGACACGGCAGCGGTGGCGGCGCTCACGCTCTGGCAGGCGGCGCTGGGGGATTGGCGTTGATGCAGTTGCAATCGCTCGCGATCCGCCCCGCGCGGGTAAAATAACGGCAGGCTGGCTCTTGCCGCGCACAAAAAGCCTTCATAAGTCATGCAAACCTAACAAACCGGCGGGAGGCCAGCGAGGCGATATGAGCGGCACCTACACGCCCGGCGGCGAAGGCCCCCCCATTGAATCGAAAGACCAGCTGATCGCCCATCTCGCTTCCGGCGAGAAGCCGCGCGAGAGCTGGCGCATCGGCACCGAGCACGAGAAGTTCGGCTTTACGCTGGAGGGCCATCGCCCGCTTGCCTATGACGGCGACGGGCCGACCGTGCGCAAGATGCTCGAAGGTCTTACCCGGTTTGGCTGGGAGGTGATCGAGGAGAACGGCAAGCCGGTGGCGCTCAAACGCAATGGCGCATCGGTCACGCTGGAGCCGGGCGGGCAGTTCGAGCTATCCGGCGCGCCGCTCGAAACGCTCCACCAGACCTGCGCTGAGGTGAACGGGCACCTGAGAGAAGTGCGCGAAGTGGCCGACGAGATCGGCGCCGGTTTCCTGGGGCTGGGATTCTCGCCGAAATGGTCTCTGGAAGAGACCCCGATGATGCCGAAAGACCGCTACAACATAATGAAGGCTTATATGCCCAAGGTCGGCGGGCTGGGCCACCAGATGATGTTCCGCTCCTGCACCGTGCAGACCAATCTCGATTTTTCCTCAGAGGCCGATATGCGCGCGAAATTCCGCGCCTCCATGGCCCTGCAGCCCATCGCCACCGCGCTGTTTGCCAACTCGCCCTTCGCCGATGGCCGCCCGAACGGCTTTGTCTCCTACCGCGCCCATGTCTGGACCGATGTGGACCCGGACCGCACCGGCATCCTCCAGTTCGTGTTCGATGAGGGCTTTTCCTACGAGCACTATGTCGACTGGGCGCTCGATGCGCCGATGTATTTCGTCAAGCGCGAGGGGCGTTTTCTCGATGCGTCGGGGCAGTCTTTCCGCGATTTCCTCAAAGGCAAGCTGCCGGCCCTGCCGGGTGAGCTGCCCGTCATGGGCGACTGGGAGGATCACCTCTCCACGCTTTTCCCTGAGGTGCGCCTGAAGACCTTCCTGGAACAGCGCGGCGCCGATGGCGGGCCATGGAACAGTCTGTGTGCGCTGCCCGCGCTCTGGGTGGGCCTGCTCTATGACGATACCGCCCTCAACGCTGCGCTGGACCTTGTGAAGGACTGGACGGCGGAGGAGCGCGTGGCCCTGCGCCTCGGCGCGGCCCATTGCGGGCTGAAGACCGCTTTCCGCCGCGGTAAGATGCAGGACCTCGCCAAGGAGGTGCTGGCCATCGCCCGCTCGGGCCTTAAAGCGCGCGCCCGCCTCAACCATCATGGCGAGCACGAGGCGGTCTTCCTTGATGATCTCGATGAGATCGCGGCCAGCGGCATCACGCCGGCTGAACGCCTGCTGGCGCTCTATAACGGGCCGTGGGGCGGGTCCGTGGAGCCGATCTTTAAAGAGGCGGCTTACTAGAACTTTCAGCTGCGCGTTTCACCGGCGTAAGCCGGTGCCCAGTCTTATTTCCTTGAGGCTCGCACGCGCGTTTGCGCTTGCGGCGCTGCGCGCCGACTGGACCCCGACTTGCGTCGGGGAAACGCAAAATTGGTGAACAAAAAAACCCCGGATGGTGCCATCCGGGGTTTTCGCGTTCTGGAGAGCGGCCCCGGGTCTCGCAAGCTCGCCCGGGGTTTCAGCGCCTAATCCTCAAACATGTCCGCAAAGCGCCGGCGCGGACGGTTTTTCCACGCGCCGCGATGGAACACGTCCGACACGATGACCGGGGCCACGGTGGTCGCTTCGGCATAGACCATCTGCTCCAGCGTGACATCGACCTTGCCCCAGGAGCAGGCCTCTTTCAGCGTGGAGGACGAGCACGCACCATCGCGCACATCGGCAACCGTGATCTGCACGGCGTATTCGTGCATCGGCACTTCGTGGCCGAGGATTTCGGCGCAGACAACAGTATCCTGCGCGAAATTTTTCGGCACGCCGCCGCCGACCATGAACAGGCCCGTCTTGCCGGCCTTGATCTTGATGTCGGTCAGCTCGCGGAAATCGGCCACGGCGTCGATGGCGAGATAGGGCTTGTTCGCCTTCATGCGCTCGACCTGGTGCTTGACGAGGCCAAAGCCCGCCGAGCAGTCGGCAAAGGCCGGCACGAAGATCGGGACGCCGTGACGATAGCACTCCTCGATGAGGGAGCCCTCTTTCTTGGCGTTGCCATCGGCCAGCCACTTGCCCATCGCCTTGATGAAGGCACGGCTGGAGATGGGCTTGGGATCGAGCGAGTTGGCGATATCACCGATCGTGTGATCGGTGGTCTGCAGCTCTTCCTCGTCGATATAGGTGTCGTAGATCCGGTCGATATAGAGATCGCGCAAGACCCGGTCGTCCGGGATCTCCTTGGCCTGGTAGTGCTTGAAGCCCAGCGCCTCGAAGAAATCCATGTCCACGATGGACGCGCCGGTGGCCACGATCGCATCGACCATGTTGTTGCGCACCATGTCGCGCCACACATGCATGCAGCCGCCTGCGCTGGTCGAGCCGGCGAGGGTGAGGATGACCGAGCAGTCCTTGTCGGCCACGGCCGCCTGCAGGATGCGGGCAGCGCGCGCGGCATCGCGGCTGGAGAAGCTCATCTTCTCCCACGCATCGATGATGACGCGGCCATCAAAGCTCGCAATATCGATATGCTCGACCGGGCTGGCCAGCAGCTCGGCCTTACGATTGGAATTATCTGTCATTTTCTTCTCTTGGTGACGTTCTTAGCGTCTCTTGATAAGGCGTTGCCGGCGGCGTCGCAGCCGGGTGAAGGGGACGACCGAGCCTTCGCTCTGCTGCTCGCGTTCGGGCGAAGCCAGCACGGGCTGATCGTACAGCGAATGCCAAGGGTAGTCGGAAACCGTGACAGTCTCCACATCCCCGAAGCCATTAAAGCGCGTGGCCATTGCGGTGCCATAGGCGCCCAGCATGCCAAACTCGATGACATCGCCTTCTTTCAGGTCGGCGGGAAGGTCATACGGGCCGGGCATGGAATCGATGGAATTGCAGGTTGGGCCATAGAGGCGGAACGGCGCGGTCTGCGCGCTGGGCTCGCCATTGGCGCGGTGCACACGCATCGGATAGCTCCAGCGTGCATGCACGATGTCAAACAGGCAGCCATAAGAGCCGTCATTCATGTAGACCGCATCGCCCTTGATAAGCTCGACGCGCGTCAGCACGGATACGGCCTCGGCAACCAGCGCGCGGCCAGGCTCACACCACAGATCGGCATTCTCAAGGACCATCATGTCCTCGAAGGCGTGCTCGATGGCGCGCACATAGTCTTCCAGCGGCGGCGGGGTGAGACCGGGATAGATGGACGGAAAACCGCCGCCCACATCCACAATGTCCACCGTCACACCGGCGCGCGCGATCAGGCGCGAGGCTTCCATCATCGCCGCGCGATAGGCGCTGGGCGCCATGCACTGGCTGCCGACATGGAAGCTCACACCAAGCTCGTAGGCATGCGCGCGGGCCAGCCGGATAAGATCGGGCGCTTCGGTCTCGTTCGCGCCGAACTTGCCCGCCAGCGGCAGGGTCGCGCCGTCATTGGACACAGCCAGGCGCACGACCAGCGTCAGATCGCGCGCATGACCTGTTTCCTGCAGGATTTTCTGCAGCTCGGCTTCGCAATCGAGGACGAAGATCTTCACGCCATGGTCGTGATAGGCGGACGCGATGGCGCGCCGGCTCTTCACCGGATGCATGAAGGCCATGGTGGCATCAGGACACCGGCTGGCAATCAGCTCGACCTCCGGCAGGGAGGCGACGTCAAACCAGCGATGACCCGCTGCATACAGCGCATCGATCACCCATGGCGAAGGGTTCGCCTTCACGGCGTAGAGAACTTCACCCGGAAAATGTTCCTGGAACCAGCGGGACGCTACGGCCAGACGGTCAGGGCGCGCGCACGCGACCGGGCCATCGACGGGCCGAAGGCGGACCAGGTCCAGGGGCGTTTGGTGCTCGGACAACTCACGAGACCCCCTGTCAGCAGTTAACCCAATCCGGCATCGTCACCTCCGCCGGGACTGCGCATTTAGGGCCTCGCTGCGGCGCTGTAAAGAGAAAATCCACAGCAGCGCAGCGGCATGCGGCAACCGGTGCCGGAAAGGGTGGCACACGACATTTCGTATGGCATAACACGAACGCGCCAACGGCCAAAAAGTGCCGGGTGGAGGGGATAAAAAATGACCGCGAAGAATCCCGCCTTGTCGGTTGACCAGGTTACGAAGACCTACGGCACGGCGGTCGCCCTTTCCGGCGCCAGCCTGACGGTAGAGCCGGGCGAGATGGTGGCGCTGATCGGCGCTTCGGGTTCAGGCAAGTCCACCCTGCTGCGTCTGGCCTCGGGCCTGGTGCTGGCTGATGCCGGTTCTGGCGCTATCCGCCTGTTTGGCGAGAAGGTGCAGGAGAATGGCAAGCTGTCGGCGCGCGTGCGCCGGGCACGTGCCAGGGTCGGTTTCATCTTCCAGCAATTCAATCTTGTTACCCGCGCCAGCCTCTACGCCAACGCGATGCTGGGATCGCTCGGCCAGATTGCGCCCTGGCGCGGCATTACCGGCTCGTTCCCGGATGATGTACGCAAGCGCGCCATGGAGGCGCTGGAGCGCGTTGGCGTGGCCGGGCATGCTGGCAAGCGCGCGGCCAATCTGTCTGGCGGCCAGCAGCAGCGCGGCGCGATTGCGCGCGCTCTGGTGCAGCGCGCCGAGGCGATTTTCGCCGACGAACCCATTGCCTCGCTCGATCCGGTGTCTGCGCGCCGCGTCATGCGCCTTCTGGCAGAGCTGAACGAACAGGACGGCATGACGGTGGTGGTGACGCTCCACCAGGTCGATTACGCGCTGAAATACTGCCGCCGCGCGGTCGCGCTGAAAGCGGGCCAGATCATTTATGACGGGCCCATTTCCGGGCTGACGCGTGAACGCCTGATCGAGATCTACGGCGATGAATACCGCGATGTGATGGACGAGGAGCCTGTGCGCGCATGAGTCTCCTCCTTCGCCTGCTTGTCCTTCTCGGCATGGCCCTCACGGCCCCTGTAGCGCTCGCACAGGAGCGCGACCGCATTGTCTTCTCCGTCATCTCCACCGAGCAGACAGAGGCCGTAGAGGCCCTGTGGCAGCCCTTCGTGGAAGACATGGAAGAGACGACCGGGCGTGATATCGAGCTGGTCTCGGCGATCGACTATGCCGGCGTGATTGAGGCGATGCGCTTTGGCCAGGTGGATGTGGGCTGGTTCTCCAACCTCTCCGGCCTGCAGGCGATCCGGCTGGCCGATGCCGAAGTGTTCGCCAAAACGCTCTATCCGGGCGGGCAGGAGGGGTATCGCTCCGTCATCCTGGTGCGCGAAGACAGCCCGATCCGTACGCTGGAAGACCTGCTGGTGTGCGATGGCTCAATGTCGTTCGCGCTGGGTGATCCCAACTCCACTTCCGGCACGCTGGTACCGCTGGCCTATATCTTTGCGCCGCGCGGTATCGATCCGCAGTCCTGCTTTGCACAAGTGACAAACGCCAATCACGAGCAGACCGCGCTGGCGGTTGTGAACGGGTTTGTCGATGCAGGCACCAATAACACCACCAATCTAGACCGTCTGGCCCAGACCCGTCCTGAGGCGCTGGCGGGTCTGCGCATTCTCTGGTCCTCGCCGCTGATCCAGACTGACCCGATTGTCTGGCGGCGCGATCTGCCTGAGGAGACGAAAGCCGAACTCCTCTCCTTCTTCCTCACCTACGGGTTCCGCGGAGACGCCGCACAGCGCGAGTACGAGCAGGCGGTACTGGAAGACCTGTTCCTGGGCGGTTTCCTGCCGGCCACTGACGAACATCTGCTGCCGATCCGGCGGCTGGAGCTGATGCGCGATCTGGCCGAGACGCAAGCCAGCGACGCGCTGGAAGAGGGCGAACGGGCAACGCGGCTGGAGCAGGTAGAGCTGGCCATGCGTGAGCTCGCCGCCGAAGAACGGCGTGTCGCCGTGCGCGACCTTGCTGATGACCTCATCGAAGCCCGCGCCCGCATGGAGGCCGAACCGGACGCTGCCAGCGCCGACATCAACACGCTGGTCTCTGCCTTCCTGTCTGCCCAGCCCCGCATCGAGGTCGAGCGCCGCATCCGGCGGGTGACGGCCAGCGAGCTGACGCGTGGCCTTATCGGCCTCGGGGCCGGTCTTGCCCTTTTCACACTCCTGATGATCCGCTCGCGCCCGCCGCGCTTTGGCCCGTCGCGGCTGATGAGCGACCGTCTGATCGATGCAGCTATCTGGTCGGGTCTGTTCGGCCTGCTGATCTGGAGCTTCTGGCCGGCGGAAATGTTCAAGCTGCCGCTTCTGGGCACGAATGCACCGCGCATGGGTGAGTATATCGCCGGCTTCTTCCAGCTCGATCTCGATGGCTGGGAGACCTATGCCCGCCAGACCCTCATCACGGTGCAGATCGCGCTGTGGGGTACGGTGGTGGCCGTTATCGCGGCCATTCCGTTCGGCCTGCTGGCTTCTCGCAATATCGCGCCTGTCTGGATCGTGCAGCCGGTGCGCCGCCTGATGGATGCCTTCCGCGCTATCAACGAGCTGGTCGTGGCGGCGATTTTCGTGGCGGCGGTCGGCCTTGGCCCGTTTGCCGGTGTGATGGCGTTGGCGCTGCACACTACAGGGGTTCTCGCCAAGCTGTTCTCCGAAGCAGTCGAAGCCATTGATGACGGGCCTGTGGAGGGCGTACGCGCTACCGGGGCGGGGCCGATGAATGAGGTGGTGTGGGGTGTGATCCCGCAGGTCATCCCGCTCTGGGCGTCCTATGCGCTCTACCGGTTTGAATCCAACACCCGCGCGGCGACCATTCTGGGCCTTATCGGTGCGGGCGGTATCGGCCAGGTGCTGATCCAGAACATCCGCTCGTTCGAATACGGCAAGACGGCTACCATCCTGCTGATTATCATCGCGGCCGTGACGGCCGTGGACCTGATCTCGCAAATGCTGCGCAGGCGGCTGGTCTAGAGGGAATACAAGGAGCGGCCTTGCAGATGACGCAGACGTGACAAGATGTGCCGGCAAGATGTCACACAGCTGACATCTTGCCATGCGAAGTGCGGTTCAAGTTTGTTCAACCCCGAAGGGTCAAAACATGAAATTTGCTGTCCTGACGTGTGTTTCTGCCGTAGCGGTCTCGTTGGCGCTGAGCGCAGGCGTTGAGGCGCAATCGCGCGATTCCATCCGCATTGTCGGTTCCTCCACCGTGTTCCCGTTCACCACGGCCGCGTCGGAGAATTTTGGTGCCACCTCCGGTTTCCGCACGCCGGTGGTGGAATCGACCGGTACGGGCGGTGGCATGAATCTGTTCTGCGGCGGTGTGGGCCTGCGCCATCCCGATATTACCGGTGCATCGCGCCGCATGCTGCCGAGCGAGTTTGAGCTCTGCCGGCGCAATGGCGTACGCGAGATCACCGAAATTCCGGTCGGCTATGACGGTATTGTCGTCACCCGGGCGGCCGGCACGCCCTCTATCGATTTCCAGCGCCGCGATCTCTTCCTTGCGCTCGCCTTCACCATCCCCATGCCGGTAGATGACGCTGGCGAGCCGGTGTTCAGCGCCAGCGGGCAGATGCTCGCAGACCGCGATTTCAACGATGTTGCCGGTTATTCGTGCGAAGCCTTCATTCCCAATCCGCACCGGCGCTGGTCGGATGTCTCCAATGATCTGCCGTCTGACCGGATCGAGGTGATCGGCCCGCCTCCGACCTCCGGCACGCGCGACAGCTGGATTGAGCTGGCCATCCAGCCGGGCGCGCGCCAGATCGATTGCCTCGATGGACTGCGCAGCAGCGACCGCAACCGGTTTGAGGAAATCTCCAGCCGCCTGCGCGAGGACGGCCCCTGGATTGATGGCGGCGAGAACGACAATGTGATCGTCCAGACCGTAGCCAATTCCGGCACCGCCGTCGGCGTGTTCGGCTATTCCTATCTCGAACAGAATATGGACCGGCTTGTGGCCGCGACCATTGAAGGCGTCGAGCCGGAATATGACGACATTTCCGAAGGCGTTTATCCGATCGCCCGTTCCATGTTCGTCTATGTGAAGAACCAGCACGTTGCGGCCGTTCCGGGTATCCGCGAATGGGTTGAAGAGCTTACCAGCGAAGATGCCTTCGGCCCGTTTGGCTATCTGGCCGATCGTGGCCTTGTCGCGCTGCCGGAAGCTGCCCGCGATGAGGTGCGCGAAGGCGCGCGTGCGCTTACCCCGATGACGGGCATTGACGCGCACTAGAGTGCCGCCCGGCCGGGCGTTTTGTCTATCAACGCGGCGTTAAGCCCGTTCGGGCTATCCTGTAACGCGTAGCCGGGTCCTTTTTGGATCCGGCGAAGCGGCAGGGACTTGACGCGCGCAATGATTGGACGCCCCGTAACCTATCACCGGCTCTCGCAGGACGAGGTCGACAATATCTGCCAGCGGCACGCCAATCTCCTGCAGGGGCGGATGAATGGTGCGCGCGCCAGCTTCGCCTACAAGGTGATTGAGGGGCTGGACCTGTCGGGTCGAAATCTCACCGATGCGGACTTTTCCGGCGCGGTGCTGGCAGGCGCCAATCTGGCCGGCACCAATTTTACCACAGCCAACCTGTTTGCCGCCGATATGCGCCGGGCCAATCTGGCCGGAGCGACCTTGCGCCGGGCCGATATGCGCGGCGCCATATTGCGCGGTGCGAACCTGACCGGGGCCGATCTCAGCCAGGCTGATCTGCGTGAGGGCGCGATAGCCCAGGTGGACCGGGAAAAGGGTCTGGCCATCATCACCCACGAGCAGCGCCCCAACGAGGCCGTGGAGGCCAATTTCACCGGCGCGAACCTCTCCAATTCCAAGATGACAGGCGCCATCGCCCAGCGCGCGGACTTTTCCGACGCGGTGCTGATCGGCGCGCGCATGCAGCGGGCAAACTTGCGCGGTTCGCGCTTTCCCGGTGCCAATCTGGAAGGCGCTGACCTGTCGGGCGCCGACCTGACCGAAGCCGACCTGACCCATACCGTGCTCATCGGCACCAAGCTCGACCATGCACACACGCGCGGCATGCGCACGGACGGCGCACTGACCGATACGCCGACCGGGCCGGAGCTGGCGGCCAATGCCGACGAGACGGCCAAGGCGCTGGAGGCTCATGCGTTGTGGTGCGAGACCGGCGGGACGCAGGGCGCGCCATCGACGTTTGACGGGGCTGACATGCGCGGGCTGAAGACGCTCTCCGGGCGCAATCTCACAGCCTTGCAGGCTCGCGGTGCGACGCTGTACGGGCTTGATCTGGGCGGTGCCCAGCTGCAGGGCGCGCGGCTGGAGAAGGCTGATCTGCGCATGGCGTCCTTGCGCGGGGCCGATTTGCGCGGGGCCGACCTCACCGGCGCGCGTCTGAACAATGCCGATCTGCGCGGCGCGAAGATCGGCGCGCTCCTGCTGCCCAATGACCGCAAGCTGGCAGCGAGCCTTGCCGCCGCCGTGCTGCGCTATGCCGATCTTGAGGGTGCGGACTTGCGCGATATCAGCGCGACAGGCGCGGATTTCTCCTACGCCAGCCTGAAAAGCTGTGATGTGCGGCGCGGCCGCTTTACCGGCTCATGCTTTACGGGCACGGCCCTGCCGGATGATTTCCGCGAGCATGCCGATGATCTTGACGGCGTTGTCGATCTGGATGCGGCCTGACACGGTGAAGCCCCGGACGCTGCGCAGCAGCTAGCCGGGGTCTCTTTCCGCTTTTCTTGCACGAGGTCCCGGATAGCCCTTCGGGCTTCCTGGAGTTCAGGACGCGGGGGATTCAGCCCCGATAGCCCCGTGGCAATGCTTGTACTTCTTGCCTGATCCGCACGGACAAGGAGCGTTGCGTTGCACGCGGCCCCAGGTGGATGGATCGTTCGGGTTCAAGGTCGCGGCAGCAGCACGGCTGACCGCCGGGCCACGCGCCGGTGTCCGGGGCGCACCATCGCCCGAGACAGGCTCGCCGGTTGTCGGATCGACGCGGCTGGCCTGCATGTTTTGCGGCGCGCGCGGCATTTCCGGAGGCGGCGCGGCAGGTTCAACCCGGATCGAGGACAGTATGCGCGTGGTTTCAAAGCGCAGATTGTCCAGCAGGTTTTCAAACAGCGCGAACGCCTCGCTCTTGTACTCGTTCAGCGGATCACGCTGGGCGTAGCCGCGCAGGCCGATTACCGAGCGCAGCGCGTCCAGCTGGTGCAGATGCTCGCGCCAGTTATGGTCGATGGTCTGTAGCAGCATCTGCTTCTCGATCCGGCGCATCAGCTCCGGCCCGGTATTGGCGGCCTTCTCGGCATACGCCTCGTCAGCCGCTTTCAGGATGCGCTCAAGGATTTCCTCGTTGGCGATACCGTCTTCTGACGCCCATTCCTTGATCGGGAGCTGGAGGTTGAAGTGCTTCTCGACCTCTTCCTGCAGGCCTTCAGTGTCCCACTGGTCGGCATAGGCGCGCGGCGGCATGTGGCGCTCGACGAGGTCTTCGGCGCACTGATGGCGCATGTCTTTCACGACGTCGGACACATTTTCCGATTCCATGAACTCGATGCGCTGCTCGAAGATCGCCTTGCGCTGATCGTTCATCACGTCGTCGTATTTGAGAATGTTCTTGCGGATGTCGAAATTGCGCTGCTCGACCTTTTTCTGCGACGTCTCGACCGCCTTGGACATCCAGGGGTGCTGGATGGCTTCGCCTTCCTTCATGCCCATGGTGCGCATGATGGTGTCGAGGCGCTCCGGCGCGAAAATACGCAACAGGTCGTCTTCCACCGAAATGAAGAATTTCGAGCGGCCCGGATCACCCTGACGGCCCGTCCGTCCGCGCAGCTGGTTATCGATCCGGCGCGATTCATGGCGCTCGGTGCCGATCACGTAGAGCCCGCCGGCTTCCAGCGCGGTTTTCTTGCGTTCGGCGACTTCTGCCTCGATGGCTTTGCGCTTTTCGGAAACGGCCGTGTCGTCCGGCTCGCGTCCGGCTTTTCGCTCCTCGGTCAGCCAGTCATTGACCAGAAAATCGACATTGCCGCCGAGCTGGATGTCGGTGCCGCGCCCGGCCATGTTGGTGGCGATGGTCACGGCGCCGGGAACGCCGGCCTGCGCGATGATGGAGGCTTCCTGCTCGTGATAGCGCGCATTGAGGACCTGGTGCTTGATCTTGCGCCTTTTCAGAAGCTCGGAGAGCACTTCGGATTTCTCGATCGACACGGTGCCGACGAGGATGGGCTGGCCGCGCCCGTGCGCTTCCTCGATGCTGGTAATGATCGCGTCGTATTTTTCCTTGGCCGTGCGGTAGAGCTCGTCTTCCTCGTCAATGCGCTGGACAGGGCGATTGGTCGGGATTTCCGAGACGCCAAGGCTGTAAATGCCGGCAAATTCCTCCGCTTCGGTCGAGGCCGTGCCGGTCATGCCTGACAGCTTCTTATAGAGGCGGAAATAGTTCTGGAAGGTGATTGAGGCCAGCGTCTGGTTCTCAGGCTGGATCTCGACATTCTCCTTCGCCTCGATGGCCTGGTGCAGTCCGTCTGACAGGCGCCGTCCGGTCATCATCCGCCCGGTGAACTCGTCGATGAGCATCACCTTGTCCTCGCGGACGATATAATCCTTGTCGCGCTGGAACATCTTGTGGGCCTTGAGGGCCTGGTTCACGTGGTGAACCGTGGCGATGTTCTCGATATCGTAGAGATCACCCTCGTCCAGCAGGCCGTGCTCGCGCAGCAGCTCCTCAATGTGCTCGTTGCCTTCCTCGGTGAAGGTGACGGAGCGGTTCTTCTCGTCGAGCGCAAAATCCTCGTCCTTCAGGAAGGGGATCAGCTTGTCGATCGTCTTGTAGAAATCGGAGCGGTCATCGGTGCGCCCGGAAATGATGAGCGGGGTGCGCGCCTCGTCGATCAGGATAGAGTCCACCTCGTCGACAATGGCGTAGGCATGGCCACGCTGCACCATCTCGCGCAAGCTGTATTTCATGTTGTCGCGCAGATAGTCGAAGCCGAGCTCGTTATTCGTCCCGTAGGTGATGTCACAGGCATAGGCGCGGCGGCGCTCTTCATCGAGCATCTGGTTGAGAATGACGCCGGTTTTCATGCCGAGGCGTTCAAACACCCGGCCCATCCACTCGGAGTCGCGCTGGGCCAGATAGTCGTTGACCGTGACCACGTGCACGCCTTTGCCGGGCAGGGCGTTGAGATAGGCGGCGAGCGTGGAGACAAGCGTCTTGCCTTCGCCGGTTTTCATCTCGGCAATACCGCCCTCGTGCAGTACCATCCCGCCGAGAAGCTGCACATCGTAATGGCGCTGGCCGAGGGAGCGTTTGGCGGCTTCGCGAACGGCGGCAAACGCCTCTACCAGCAGGCTGTCGAGCGTGTCGCCCTTTTCCAGCCGTGCCCTGAATTCGCCGGTTTTGGCCTGCAGGGCTGCGTCATCGAGCAGCTCAAATTCCGGCTCCAGCGCATTGATCTGATGCACCTTGGGCATCATGCGCTTTACGGTACGGTCGTTTGAGGAGCCAAAGAGTTTGCGGGTAAAAGAAAGCATGTTTTATCAGCCGTCGCGGGGCGAAATGGGTGATCAGACGCACCGGGCCAGTGTACAAGGCAAATCCGTACGTGGCCTGGGCGCCTGTGCGGCGCTGGCCCTGAAGCAGCGCGCTTGAGATCAGGGACTTAAGGAGGCAGGCATAGTGTGTCAATCGAACCGGACCGCCAGACGCTGCAGTGCAGCTCTCGCAATCTTCGTCTCTGCCGCTGTGCTCGCCGCGTGCGGCGCTGAACCTGACCGCCAGGCAGAACCTGCCGAACCCGCCGTGCGGGCCGAGGGGCGGGTAGACGTGCTGGCGCGCTTCCTGGCGCTGGAGCCTGCCGGGCCGGACGATTCCGTGGTCGCCGAGGTGGGTACGACTGTCATCTATGCCTCGGATGTGCGCCGGGAGATTGCCGCGCGCAGCCTGCATGACCAGCCAGCCAGCGTTGCGCCGTCAGACCCTGTTTTCCAGCAGGTTTTGTCAGAGCTGACCGAGCAGCGCCTGCTGGCGCTGGAAGCGCTGCGGCGCGGCATGGACCGCGATATCGAGGCGCGCCGCCGTCTGGCCGCCGCCGAGGAGCGCATTCTGGGCAATATCCTGGTCGAGACGGTGGTGGCCAACTCCATCACGGACGAGGCCATTGAGCGGATCTACCAGGAGCAGAACAGGCTGGCCCCACGTGTGGAGGAAGTGCGTGCCAGCCACATCCTCGTCACCACGCGAGAGGAGGCAGAGGAAGTTGCCCGCCTGCTGGCCGAGGGTGAGGATTTTGCGCAGCTGGCCCGGCAGGTCAGCCAGGATCCCGGCACGCGTCTTGATGGCGGGGATCTGGGCTATTTCACGCGCGACGGCATGGTGCAGGCTTTCTCCCGGCAGGCATTTGACACAGAAGTGGGCGTGATCTCCGAGCCCTTCCAGACCGATTATGGCTGGCATGTGCTGCGGGTGACCGACCGGCGCGTACAGCCGCGTCCGGGGCTGGAGTCCCTGCGAGGCAATATCGTGCGCTTCCTGACGCTGGAGGGAATCCAGACGCTGCTCGACACGGTGCGCCAGACCTATCCGGTCACGCGCAGCGGCGTGCCCGCCCCCTCCCAGATACGCGCGCCCGGCCCTGTTCAGCCCGGTGACCCTGAAGAATCCGGCGAAGACGAACCCGATGATGCCGGCCTGGATGATGCCGGCGAGGCATCTGAGCGTTAGGTTCGCGCTAACCGTGTCCACACACTCCGATTTAACGAAGGATCAGGCATGATGCCGGCTGAGAAAGCCCACCTCTTGCTGGTGGCGGCGTGCGCGCTTGTTGATCCCGATGGCCGGGTGCTCATCGCGCAGCGCCCTCAAGGCAAGGCATTTGCCGGGCAATGGGAGTTTCCCGGCGGCAAGGTGGAGGCGGGTGAGTACCCCGAAGCAGCCGTGGTACGCGAGCTGCGCGAGGAACTGGGAGTGGAGCCATGCGAGCGTTGCCTGCAGCCCTTCGCCTTTGCGTCCCATCCGCTGGAGGACGGGCGTCATCTGCTGATGCCGCTCTATGTGTGCCGCAAATGGGACGGGTTCCCGGACCCGAAAGAGGGCCAGGACATCGCCTGGGTGAAACCGCACGATTTGAGCAGGTATGCGCTTCTGCCCGCCGACATTCCCTTGGCCGCCGAGCTGCGCGACCGGCTCTGACCGCCGATACCGGCGGCGCTACCGCCATCGAGTACTCGCTGATTGCTGGTCTGATCGCGCTGGTGCTGATTGGCGCGCTGACGCTTCTGAGCGGGGAGAATGGCGGCATGTGGGCTCACGTCCAGACCGAAGTTACCAGCGCGCTATCGGGCGAGGGGGGCTAACGGCCCCCGCCGCCTTCCACATTGGTCAGACGTGTGGCAGCCACATAATCAAGGCGGCGGCAAACCCTCCAAACGCTGTCAGCCCTGCCAGCGCGGTGATGAGAGCCGCCATGGCGAGCTTTGCTCCCGCTTTGTGTCCATCGCCCGCGCGCAGATAGAGCTCGTACACGGCCAGCGGCAGGAGGAATGAGGCAAAGCCGAAGAATACGCCTGCCGGGCCGTCCAGCCGGTCGCCCAGCCAGAGTGGTGACTGATGGAGCATGATCCAGCCGGAAATCATGATGCGCAGGAACCAGACCCCGCTGACGGCCAGAAAGAGCCGCGTCGCCCAGCGCCGGTGAATATCGATCCGGCGGGCCATGGCGTGGCGCACGGTGAAGGCAGCGAAAATCAGGATCAGCACGCCATTGAGCGAGATGGAGATATCGTTGGAGAGGCCGCTGGCCGCCGGACGCGTCCAGGTCAGGAACAGGCCGGCGAGCGAGATGATAACGGCCAGGGTGAGGTAGAAGCGTCCATTCCAGCGGTGAAAGGCCGGAAACCGGTTGCGTATCTGCGGGGTGAGCTGGGCCAGTCCGCCAATCGTAATCAGGCAGGCCAGCAGCACATGGGCCATCATGGCGGCATTGCCTGCTGGATCGCCCTCGATATGCCCGTTGCGCATGATGAGGTTCCACACCGCGCTATCGCCGCGTAACGTGCCGGTGCCGTAAAGTGCGGCGATGTAGAACGCGAAGAGAAGCTGGAAGGCGGCGGCAATGATGAACCAGAGCGCGGCCGAAGCTTGCAGCAGGCGTGCGGGCAGGCCGCCGGGCGGAGTTTGACGAGTCATGGGTTTGTTATCCTTGAGTTATCGACCTGCCAGGAGCTTATCGCTGCGCGGATGGCGCTCCATGACCGGACGTATCGCGGGCATGATCTGCGGACACAGCACGGGTGGTTGCCGTTGAGCGGGCCTACGGTCGCAGCCGGGTATGCCGCTACGCTGGTGGATTTTGCCCAGCGCAGCGGTGCCAGCCGCCACGCGCTATTGCAGGCTGCGGGCATCGCCCCTGACAGCCTAGCCGACCACGATGCCCGCATTCCGTTCGAGCGCTATGTGGCCCTCATGCGCGCGGCCAAGGCGATGACGGGCGATCCGGCTCTTGCGCTGCGCTATGGCGCGGCAGTGGATCTGTCGGACATCTCGATACTGGGCCTGATCTGCCTGGCGTCGGAAACCATGCTGGACGCGTTCGCCCAGATGAACCGCTATGGTCAGCTGGTGGTGGAGGCGGCCAATACCGATGGCGGCGAGCGCTTTGCCCTGCAACGCAAGGGCGGTGCCTTGTGGCTGGTGGATAACCGGGTGATCCCGCCGGACTTTCCCGAACTGGTGGAAACCAGCTTTGCCCTGATGGTCAGCGGCACGCGCCGTTTTGGCGATACGCCCTTCGTGCACGAGGTGCAGGTCAGCTATTCCGACCCCGGCTATGCCGGCGTGTATCAGGAGATTTTCCGCGCGCCGGTACGGTTTGGAGCGAGCTGGAATGCGATGCGGATCGACGAGGCGTGGCTCTCCCACACCATTGCCGAGCAGCCGCGCTATGTGTTCGGCGTGCTGGCCGCCCATGCCGACCGGATGCTGGAGCGCATCGGGCAGGGACAAAGCCTGCGTGCGCGGGTGGAGGCTGCCGCACTGCCTGCCCTGCACACAGGAGGTGTCTCTGCGGAGACAGTCGCAGGCCAGCTCGGCATCAGCCGCCAGACGCTCTATCGCCGCCTGAAGGGCGAGGGGACCAGCTTTGAGCAGATACTTGACGCCTTGCGCCACCAGCTCGCCCTGCATTACTTGGCCGGACGCAAGGTGTCGGTGAAGGAGACGGCCTATCTATTGGGCTTTTCCGATCCGGCGGCGTTTTCACGCGCGTTCAAGCGCTGGACGGGCGAGCCGCCCAGCATGATGAAGGGTTAGGGCATGCGGTCTGGCCGTGGTGGGCTGGTTATTGCGCTGGCTGGTGCATCGCTGCTGGTTGCCGTGATGATACCGGCGGCAGCCTGGATGTTTTTCAAGCCTATGCGGATCATCGCGCCTGAGCTGAACGGCGTGGTTTGCGCCGGGCCGGTCTGTGTGGACGATATCGCGGCCCTGCCCACGGCAGAACAGCTCTATGGCGAAGGGATGGCGAACGTCGCCGCCAAGCTTACCGCGCTGAACCGTCCGCCGCGCGCCGTCTTCTGCTCGACGCGCGCATGCTATCGCGCGTTCGGGGGCAGGGGCGCCGGTGTAGCCGTGTTTGATCTGGGCATCGTGATCGCGCCCCATGCCTGGCAGACATATATCGTGGAGCATGAGCTGATACACATGTTGCAGGCACAGGAGCTTGGCCTGCTGGGGCGCGAGCGCACGCCTATCTGGTTCAAGGAAGGCATGGCCTTTCATGTCAGCGATCCGCCGCCGGGCGGCCTGCCGGACTATGCGCAAGGCTGGGCCGGGCAGTACCGCGAATGGGAGGCCCGCGTCGGCCGGGAGAATGTGTGGGAGGCCATACGCGCGGACTGAGGCAGGCTAGCCGCCCGCCTTCTCGCCTGCGCCGCGTTCCTTCACGCCCAGAGCATCGGCTAGGCGGACCTTGGCCGAGCCGGGGCGCAAGGGTTTGGGCTGGCTTTCATGGGGCGCCCAGCCGGCTGCGTGCAGGATTTCAAACTTCGCCGGAATACGCCCATCGGCTTCGGCGAAGCGCTCGGCATAGATTTGCGCGGTTTTGACGAAAAACTGACGGTGGACGGGTGTGCGCGGGCGGCTGGCGAGCACGCTGGTCTCGCCCATGCGGCGCAGATCGCGCATCAGCACGAACGCATTGCCATAGCGTACGCTCAGCCGGTCCACGTCCGATACCGGCATGGCAAAGCCTGCCCGCGCCAGCAATCCTGCAAGGTCTACCGTGTCGGCGAAGGGCGAGACGCGCGCCGACACCTGGCCGTATATTTCGTCTTCGGCGGCCATGAGGGACTGGCGCAGTTCGGTCAGGGTCGCTCCGCCCAGCATGGCGCAGGCAAAGAAGCCGTCGGGTTTGAGCGCCCGGTTGATCTGGATCAGCGCGCCGACAAGATCATTCGTCCAGTGCAGGGAGAGGCAGGAGACCACAAGGCCCACGCTTTCATCGGCAACCGGCAGGCGCTCCTCATCCATCACCAGCGACGCGCCTGATGCTTTGGCGGCCATGGCGGGCGATATATCCGCCTCGATCAGCGTTCCGATTTTCGCGGCGAGTTCCGGGCGCGCGGCAATCGCCCGGCCCACCGCGCCTGCCCCGCCAATGACCAGCGCGCGGTCAAACGTGCGGTTCACCGCCATCAGCCGGTCAGCGAGATCATCGGCGGCACGGCTCGCCAGAAAGGCAAATTCCTCATAGCCTCTTGCCGCACGGGTCCGGCGCTGGCGCAGGAGCGTGCGGTCAAACAGTAGAGGCGGGGTGTCAGAGGATGATGCCATGGGGCGGATATGGACCGGCACGCCTCGCGAGGGAAGCCTCGCGGGTGATGAGGGGTTTTGCCGACCTCATATGGCCGCCGGTTTCGCTGCTCTCCTACGAGCCGGTTTCGGCCCATGGCCAGCTATCGCCCGCCGACTGGTCGAAGATTGTTTTCCTTGATGATCCGCAATGTGCCGCGTGCGGGTTTCCGTTCGACTGGCCGCCGGGCGAGGGCGCGGTGTGCGGGCCATGTGCTGCGCGTGCGCCCGCGTTTGATACCGCCCGCTCTGCCTTCGTTTACACGCCGGAAAGCCGCCGCCTCGTCCTGTCGCTCAAACATGGCGGGCGGGTGGACGGGCTTGCCGCCTTTGGCGGCTGGATCCGCCGGGCGGGCAGGGACATGCTGGCAGAGGCCGATTATCTGGTGCCTGTGCCGCTGCATCCGCGCCGCCTGCGCCAGCGCCGCTTCAACCAGTCGCTATTGCTGGCGCAATCACTGGCCAAGCTCTCCGGCGTGACATGCGATCCGCATATTCTCATGCGCCGCCGCGCCACACCCAGCCAGGGCGGACAGAGCGCGAAGGGACGCAGGCGCAATGTCGCCGGTGCCTTCGCCGTGCGCCAAAGCGCAAAAGAGAGGATCAAGGGCGCGCGCCTGATCCTCATTGATGACGTTTACACCACCGGGGCGACGCTGGAGGCGTGCGCGCGTGCCCTGAAACGGGCAGGGGCGGCGCGCGTTGATGCCCTGACGCTTGCGCGCGTTGTCAGAACCAGCGACGTCATTACATAAGCGCCAGACCTGATTTTGCTGATTCACGAAAGCCAAGCCCATGACCACGCCTGCCATCACCATCTACACCCGCCCCTTCTGCGCCTTCTGCTCGCGCGCCCTGTCGCTGTTGAAGGACAAGGGCGTTGCGGTGAAGGAGATCGAGGCGGGGTTTGACCCGGCCCTGCGCGCCGAGATGCAGGCGCGTTCGGGCCGCAACACCTTCCCGCAGATTTTCATCGGCGAGACGCATGTGGGCGGCTGTGATGACCTCTTCGCGCTGGAAGCTGAAGGCAGGCTCGATTCCCTACTGAAGGCTGGCGCGTAATGGCGAAAACAAAAATCGCCCTTGTCCAGATGCGTTCAGGGACCGACCCGGAGCGCAATATGGATGCCGCCGAGGCCGCGATCCGTCAGGCAGCGGGCGGGGGCGCAAAGCTGGTGGCAACGCCGGAAGTGACCAATCTGGTTGAGAAGGATGCCAAGGCCCTGTTCGAGACCCTGCGTGCGCCGGATGAGGATGGGGGCGTCAAACGCCTCGCGGCGCTGGCGTCCGAGCTGAAGATCGACGTGCTGGCCGGGTCAATGGCGCTGAAGGGTTCAGATGGCAGGGCGGTGAACCGCTCCATGCTGTTCGGGCCGGATGGGGCGCTTAAAACCCATTACGACAAGATCCACATGTTCGATGTCGCTATCGGCAATGGCGAAATCTGGTCAGAGAGCACCAATTACGCGCCCGGCAGCCGCGCTGTCATCGCAGAGGCGGCGGGCATGAAGCTCGGCCTGACCATCTGCTACGATGTACGCTTTGCCTATCTCTACCGCGCGCTGGCCATGGCGGGGGCGGTCGCCATCACCGTACCGGCCGCATTCACCCGCCCCACCGGCAAGGCGCACTGGGAGGTGCTCTTGCGCGCCCGCGCCATCGAGACCGGCAGCTTCATCCTCGCGCCTGCGCAGGGCGGCACGCACGCGGATGGCCGCAAGACATGGGGACGCTCCATGGTGGTGGGTCCGTGGGGCGATGTGCTGGGCGTGCTCGACCATGATGAGCCGGGCATTCTCTATGCCGATATCGACGCGGAAGACGCGCTGTCGGCGCGCCAGCGCATCCCGGCGCTCAAAGGCGGGCGGGAGTTCACCGGCCCATGATTCGCTACGCCCTGCAATGCAATGAGGGCCATGGCTTTGAGGGCTGGTTCTCCTCCAGCGACGATTATGAAAGCCAGGAAGCGCGCGGGCTTGTCGAATGCCCGGAATGCGGCTCGGTCGCTGTCACGCGCGCCGTGATGGCGCCTGCGGTGCGTACCAGCAAGGGCCGGGAAACCAGCACTAATGGCGAGCCGGACATGGACGCGGTCGCCCGCAAGGTGCGCGCCCATATCCGCAAAAATTACGACTATGTCGGCCCGGACTTCGCATCAGAAGCCCGCGCCATCCATGAGGGCGAAAAGCCCGAACGCCTGATCTATGGTGAAACGACACCCGAAGAGCGCGCAAAGCTCGCCGAAGACGGCGTGCCGTGCGCACCCTTGCCGGAACCCTTTGCGCCCACCCCGCCGAAGAAGGCGAACTAGGGTTTCACACTCTTTAGTCGTTCCCGCCTGCGCGGGGATGACGCGGGACAGGAACCTCCTACCGACTCACCACCCACTCTACGAGAAAGGGCTTGTCGGCATGGCGTTCGCGCAGCTTTGCCGGGGCGTCCGGTCCGAAATCGCGGCCCTGCCATTCGGTGCAGTCCGAAACCGTCAGGCCGGCATGGCGGAAGGTGGCAAGCCAGTCTGAAAAGCTGTGCGGATGGCTTGGCATGTAGACCTCGCGGTCCCCGTCCGGGAAATGCGCGCCAATGCCGGAGAGCGTCATGAAGGGGTGGATTTCGAGGATCAGCGCGAACCCGCCGGGCCGGAGAATGCGCGCGAGTTCGGCGGCTGGCTCGTCCAGCCTCTCGACATGTTCATAGGCAAGGCTGACCAGCGCACAGTCAAAGCGGCCGGTTTCAACCGGCAGCGGGCGGGTGATGTCGTGCTGGACCAGTGTGGCACCCGGTGCGGTGTCTTTCGCCTTTTCCAGCATGCCAGCGGATAGGTCGCAGCCCCACAGCTCGGTAGCGCCAGCGCGCGTCAGGGCCGCCAGATTGCGTCCGGTGCCGCAGCCCAGCTCTGCTACGGACTTACCGGTGAAGCGCTCGAGCTGCCGCTCCAGCGCCGCCGTGGCGGCATACACCATCGGATTGTCGAGCGCGTCATAGCTGTCCGCCCAGCGATCATAGGCGGCTTCGACGTCAAGGAAGATGCGGGTTGTCATGGGTCTCGTGCTCCATCGCAAACCGGAGACCGTCCGGCGCGGGGCACTTAGTTTTCGCAGGTCACAGCCAGCGGCTCCACCAGAGCGGTGCCACTCATACAGCGGTGCGAACCGCCGTTCAACATCGCCCCCGCCTTGCCGGAAACGCCGGAGCGTGATTCAGTCCTGCTCATCAAAATCAGGGTGGGCCTGTTACAGGCCTGCCCCGCGCGGGGGCAGTCATGGTCATCAATATCGTTGTGCTGGTGGGGATTCTGGTCACGCTGGTGACGATTGTGCCGGTCATCACCCAGATGCGAAAGCACCCCAGGGGCCTGCATATCCTCTTCTTCGCCGAGATGTGGGAGCGCTTCTCCTATTACGGGATGCGCGCGCTGCTGATTTTCTACCTGACCCAGCACTTCCTCTTTGATGACGCCTTCGCCAGCACCCAGTACGGGGCCTATACGGCGCTGGTCTATCTGATGCCGCTTATCGGCGGCTTCCTGGCCGACCGCTATCTGGGCACCCGCAAGGCGATTGCTTATGGCGCGCTATTGCTGGTCGCGGGGCATCTGGCCATGGGAATTGAGGGCCGCCCGTCAGAGGAAGAGCTGCGCTATGAGGGCGCGGCCTACACGCTGGTTGCCGAAGGGCGCGGGGGCCTGCGCACCGTCCAGCTGGAGGTCGATGGCGGGCTTTACAGCTTCTCGGCCAACCGGGAGGGCGATCTCATCATTGCGAACCTGCCCGCAGAGGCCAGCCTGCCCGCCCTTCTGCCTGCCGGCAGCTTCGAGACGGAAGTCACCTATCGCGACGGGCGCGGCCTTGCGATCCTCTACTTCGCGCTCTCGCTCATCATCATGGGCGTGGCCTTCCTCAAGGCGAATATCTCTTCCATCGTCGGCCAGCTCTACGAGGAACATGATCCGCGCCGCGATGGCGGGTTCACGCTCTATTATTACGGCATCAATCTGGGAGCTTTCTGGGCGGCGATTTTGTGCGGCCTGCTGGGCGAGACGGTCGGCTGGTGGGCCGGTTTCGGGCTGGCCGGCCTTGGCATGGCGTTTGGCTGGATCGTGTTCGTGCGCGGGCGCCTCGCCTTCTTCCTGCCCGGCAAGAGCCAGATCGCCGATGTCGGCAATCCGCCCGATCCGGTGGCCCTGAAAGCGCGCGTGCTGGGGCCGCTCAGCCGTGAGACGGTGATCTATCTGCTCGGCTTTCTGGGCGTGGGCGGCGTCTGGTTCCTCATCCAGGCCCACCAGCTCAGCCTGCCGCTGCCCGGTGTTGGCGGGGTGGATGTAATGCTGCTCCTGCTGGTCGGCGGAGCACTGCTTTTCATGGGCTATATCGGCTGGTTCATGCGCGCCAACTGCACGGCCGAGGAGACACAAAGGCTCATCCTCGCACTGATCCTCACCGTGGTTTCGGTCGTGTTCTGGGCGCTGTTTGAACAGGCCGGTTCGTCGATGAACCTCTTTGCCGCGCGCAATACCAATCTGGAGCTGTCGCCAGAGCGCCTGATCGCATTTGGGCCGATTGCGCTGGACATGACGCTGACCGCCTCGCAGACCCAGTCCTTCAATGCCGGTTTCATCCTCGTCTTCGCGCCGCTGTTTGCGGGCTTGTGGGCGTTTCTCGCGAAGTTGCAGCGTAATCCCAACACGCCGCTGAAATTCGGCCTGGCTCTGGTACAGGTGGGGCTTGGCTTCCTCGTGCTGGTCTGGGGGATGCAGTTTGCGGACGATAATTACCGCGTGCCGCTCTTCTTCCTGGCGCTCGCCTATCTCTTACACACGACCGGCGAGCTATGCCTGTCGCCGGTGGGTCTCTCCGCAATCACCAAGCTCTCCCCGGCGGCCGTGGTCAGCTTCATGATGGCAGGCTGGTTCCTGGCGCTCGCCTTCTCGCAATATGTGGCAGGCCTGCTGGCTGCCCTGACTGCCACCGACACCGTGGCCGGGCAGGTGCTGGACCCTGAACGCGCGCTTGCGGGCTATGCGGACGTGTTCGGCACGGTGGGGCTGGTCGGGATCGGGCTGGGCGTCGTGATGGGGCTGGCGAGCTTCTGGCTCAAACGCCTCGGCCATGGCCTTGCCGAGGACCAGATGGCCAGACCTTCAGAGCCGGGACCGGACGTGCCGGTGCGGGACTAGAAGGCAGGCCCGGAGGTGTGACCTCCGGGCCGCATTTTCTGATCCCTAGAACGTCCGGCGCAGGCGGAATTGAAGGAAGTCACGCGGGTCAATGCGCTGCTCTTCGCGGAAGGCGAGCGCCTGCGTGGCGCGGTCCGAATAGACGTCCCGGTCGATGCGGAAATCATCCCAGATCGTCACGGCGAGATAGGCCGCCAACCCGTTATCGAATGTATATTCGGCAAACAGCGTGACGTAATTGTGCAGCTCGAACCAGCGCTTCTGGTCCGGGTTGAATGTGGTTTCGCGGAAATACGGCGTGTAATTCACGCCCCAGCGCAGGTTCCAGTCCGGCACATCGTTTTCAAAGTTGATATAGCCCGTTAGCGGACGCACGCGCGAGATCTGGCGGCTCTCGCCGGTTGTGGGATCGGTCACGCGCGTGTGGTCATACTGCACGTTCACGGTTACCCGCCCGCGCTCCATGCCGAGATCACGCAAGGGCAGGCGCACATTGCCGGCAATGCGCGTCAGGCTGCCATCGCCGATATTGCCAAACGCTGCCAGCCCCCCATCAAGCGGGATCACATCGATAACGTCGGAAATCTCGTCATGGCGCAGGGTTAGCGTGGCAATACCCTCGCCATTGAAGCGCTGTTCAAACACCGCCTCGCTGATCCAGCGTTGCTGGGGTCTCAGTTCCAGATTGCCGCCGCGAACCTGATCGTTCGACAGCGAGGTGGACGCGGCAAAATCGCCGAAATTGAGCTGTCCCAGCTCGCGTTCGAACCGCAGGCGTATCTGGCGATTCTCAACCGGGTCGAAGGTCAGGGCAAGGCGCGGCTTTGGATAGAAAAAGCTGCGTTCGGACGAGGCGTCCCCGCTCTGCCGGAGAGTGGAGTGTTCAAGCCGCAGCCCGGCTTCAAGGCGCAGCCGTTCGGAGCGTCTCCAGCTGGCCTGGCCGAACATCTCACCGCGGATTTCTTCGACCAGCGTGGACGCCAGCGGCAGGGCAACCGGCACGCCGTTATTGGTAAAGCTCTGTGTCGTATCCATGAAATTGTAGGCCAGCTCGCCGCCGCCTTCCCAGGTCAGCGTCTCGCTGCGCTCCCAGCGCAGCACGCCGCGCGCAATCGTCTCGCCGGAGGTGCGGTCCGCTTCGAACCGCTGGTCGAGGCCGGGGCCTTGCGCGCTGTTGGCGAACCCGCCCCAGCGGTAATTCTGGATCAGGCGGGTTTCCAGGTTCAGCGTCTCACCCAGCGCGCGTTCATACCTCAGCCCCAGATCGGCCCGGCTGGCATCATCGTCGAACGTGAATAGCCGTTCAGGCGATCCCGGCACGCTGAACGACAGCTCATCTTCAAATTCAAACCAGTTATAGCCGCCGGTGATTTCCACCCGTCCCTCGCCAACAGGCCCGGACCAGTTGCCGCGCGTGCTCCACCCGCCGCCGTCGAAACGGTTGCGCAGGCGCTCTTCGGAGACAACTGCGCCAGAGGCGTCGCGCCGGGTTGATGTGCCCCAGCCGGTGGAGTCGCTGGTGGCCAGCGTCCGGGCAACCTGGAAGCCCCATTGTGTGCCGTTATTGCTGGAGGAGAACTCGTAGCGCGCGGCCGGCAATGC
Source organism: Glycocaulis abyssi (assembly GCF_041429775.1). NCBI lineage: Bacteria > Pseudomonadati > Pseudomonadota > Alphaproteobacteria > Maricaulales > Maricaulaceae > Glycocaulis > Glycocaulis abyssi. Next base: position 350,471 of record NZ_CP163421.1, read on the forward strand.
AGGGCCGCCCTCGAAGATCATTGCCTGCGCCGTAACCGTGTGCTGGCGCGACATCTCGCTGCGCAGAATGACGTTCACGACCACGCTCTGGCCCTGCATGTCGATGCCCGGCGCGCCGCCACGGATCAACTCGATGCGTTCCACCCGGCTTGCCGGGGTGCGCGTCAGCACGGATGTGCCGGTATCGTCCTTGGAGGCCGGCCGCGCCCCGTTTATCAGCACATTGCCGCCCGCGCCCGCAAACCCGCGCACCGAGGCGCCGTCACTCACCGAAAATCCCGGAATGCGATTGACCATGTCCAGCGCATTGGATGGATTGGCGGCCGCGAAGAAGTCCGGCTCGTAGACGAGGATGTTCTCAGCCGCGCCGCTCTGGACGGGCAGGCTTTCCTGCGCGAGCGCAGCAGGGGTGGCTATGGCCAGCGCGATCGCCGCCGAACAGAAAAGATGTTTCACAATATGGTCCCTCCCAAGACATGGAAGGGTGTGTGCGCTTCCTGCGTGTCATTTAATAGTTACGATGCAGAAATATCCCTCACATTTCAGTGATTTAATTGCTTTTCTGTAATGATGCAGCGCAGCGGAGCCAGGTCTTATCCTGCCCCGCCAACGGTAATCCCGGCGATTTTCAGGGTCGGCTGACCGACGCCGACCGGCACGCCCTGGCCCGCCTTGCCGCACGTGCCGATACCGGGGTCCATGGCAAAATCATTGCCGATCATGGAGATGCGGGTCAGCGCGCTGGGCCCGTCCCCGATCAGGGTTGCGCCCTTGATCGGTTCGGCGATTTTGCCGCCGCGCACGCGGTAGGCTTCCGTGCAGCGAAAGACGAACTTGCCAGAGGTGATGTCCACCTGCCCGCCGCCGAAATTGGCGGCATAGATGCCGTCATCAAGGCTTTCGAGGATTTCGGCCGGGTCGTGATCCCCGGCGGTCATAATCGTGTTGGTCATGCGCGGCATGGGCGCGTGGGCATAGCTTTCGCGCCGTCCATTGCCGGTCGGCTCAACGCCCATCAGGCGGGCATTCATCCGGTCCTGCATGTAGCCAACCAGAATGCCGTCCTCGATCAGCGTGGTGCGGCCCGTCGGCGTGCCTTCATCATCTATGGTCAGAGAGCCGCGGCGATTGGGGATGGTGCCGTCATCAATGACGGTGACGCCCGGCGCGGCGACGCGCTTGCCGACCCGACCCGCAAACGCGCTGGTGCCCTTGCGGTTGAAATCGCCTTCCAGGCCGTGACCGACCGCCTCGTGCAGCAATATGGCGGGCCAGCCCGCACCCAGCACCGCTTCCCATTCGCCTGCAGGGGCGTCCACCGCTTCGAGATTGACCTTGGCGACGCGCAGCGCCTCGTCGGCAAGCCCCTGCCAGCTTTCAGCCGAAAGCCATTGGGAGAACTCCGCGCGGCCACCAGCGCCAGCGCTGCCGCTTTCGCGCCGTCCATTGCGCTCGACGGTGACGGAGATGTTCAGCCGCACCAGCGGGCGCACATCATGGGCCATATAGCCATCGGCGCGCACGATGCCGATCACGCGGCGCGAGGCGGCGATGGAACAACCCACCTGCACCACTTCCGGGTCGCGCGCGCGCAGCCAGGCGTCAATCTCGCCCAGAAGGGCGGCTTTCGCCTCGAAGCCCGGCTCGCCGATCACATCGACATCGTCGTAAAGTTTCACATTCGTGCCGTGCGGGGGCGGCGCCATCACCGCATTGCGGCCCTGCCGGGCGGCAGCGGCTGTCTCGCCAGCGCGTTTGAGCGCGGCAAGGCTTACATCATTGGAGTGCGCAAAGCCGGTGGTCTCGCCAAACACGCCGCGCAGGCCAAAGCCGCGCCCGGCATCAAAGCTCGCCGCTTTCAGTCGTCCATCATCGAAGGCCAGAGTCTCGTTGGCTTCTGTTTCAAGGAACAGCTCACCATCGTCCGCTCCGGCAAGGCTGTCGCGCAATACGCGGCCAGCGTCTTCGGCATCGAAGGCAAATCCGTCAAACGGATCGGTGGAAGGCGTGCTGGCCATCGGACTCTCCTACTGGGGCGTGTCACACCCAACATAGGCACGTGCGCCCGCCTTATCGACCCTGCTCTCGCAGGTCTTTTCCTGATGCTCAGCCCATCCCCCGCCTCCGCGGGGGCAGGCCGGGCTTCGCGCCATTTACTGCCCCGCTGGTTCAACCGGGGTCCCCCGCCCCGACGGGGGACCCATGGACAAGCCAGGTGGCTGGAAAAATGGACCCCGGCTCTGGGGCCGGGGACCCGGTGGAGAGGCAAGCGGGATGTCAGACAGGCCGCATAGCGGCCTGAAAAGCGCGATCCCCGGCTACGACCGGGGGATGCGTTGCGGAAGTAACTTCCCTAAGGCTGATGCCTTGCAAAACGGCGGGGCTGGGCGGCGAGCAGGGTATTGTCAGGCGCCAGCCGGGCCGCTTCGCGATAGGCTTCGTAGGCATCGTCATACCGGCCGAGGCGCTCCAGCGCGATAGCGCGGTTGAAATGGGCCAGATGCGATGGCTCCAGCCCCAGCTCCAGCGCGCGCCGGGCCGACGCTTGCGCACCGTTGAAATCCCCGATGCGGATCTGCGCGGCCGACAGCGTCAGATGAAGCTGCGGCAGATCATCCAGCAGGGCGCGCGCCGCATTCAGGTCTGTCATGGCATTGCGGCCATCGCCGCGTGCCGCCGACAGGGCCGCGCGGTTGAGATGCAGGCGGGCGCGTTCCTCGTCACCGAGGCTCGAATCACGCAGCGCAAAGTCACAGGCGCCAAGCGCGCGGGCTGCGTCAGTGCCTGAAAGCGCCGCTGCCTCACATTCGGAAATGGCCGAACGTACGGCGGGTGCGCGCTCCTGGGCAAAGGCTCCGGCACTGCTGGTGACGGCAATTACAAGACCGGCGAGGCAGGCGATCTGACGGCGCGTATGCGCAATTAGGGCGTTCATAACGTCTCCGGCGCTTGAGATTTTCTTCGTGTAAGGCTAGCAGACAGCGCAAGCCCGCATCAAACCGAATGTCCGGGCGGAACTGAATTATGTGGGTGCCTTGCGACAAAAAGGCGCTCATGTCGCACTGACACCGGCGCAGGCCGGTTCTATATTCCGCTGCACGAAGCAGGGCCGCGCCCTGCAGGCTGCCAGAGAAAGTCTTGGGGGTTCCATGCGTTTGAAGCTCATAGCCGGAGCGGGGCTAGCCGCCGTACTGACCGGCGCGGCATCAGCCACGATTGTCGGTGCGCCGGTAGATGGCGGGCTGGGTCTGCAGGAAGCCGTGACACCGGTGATGGAGAATATCGTCTCCTTCCACAATCTGCTTTTGTGGATCATCACGGCGATCTGTCTTCTGGTGCTCGGCCTGATCTTGTGGATCGCCGTACGCTACCGGGCCAAGACGAACCCCGAGCCGAAGAAATTCAGCCACAACACGCTGATCGAAATCATCTGGACGGCGGTGCCGGTGCTGATCCTCATCGTGATCGCGGTGCCCTCCTTCCGCCTGCTCTATTATCAGGACGTGATCCCGGAGGCCGATTTCACCATCAAAACGACCGGCAATCAGTGGAACTGGACCTATGAGTATCCCGACCATGGCGGGTTCGAGTTCGTCTCCAACATGCTGGAAGACGACGACATCACGAGCGAAAGCTGGGAACAGCGGCGCCTTCTGAGCACGGATGTGCCGATTGTCGTGCCGTCTGGCGCAACCGTGCGCGTGCAGGTTACGGCCTCCGACGTCATCCACTCCTGGGCCGTCCCGGCCTTCGGTGTGAAGATTGACGGTATTCCCGGCCGCCTGAACGAGACCTGGTTCTACGTGCCGGAAGGCAATGAGGGTATCTATTTCGGGCAGTGCTCTGAAATCTGCGGCATCCGCCATGCCTTCATGCCCATCGAGGTGCATGTCGTGCCTGAGGCCGTGTTTACCGCCTGGACCGAAGCGGCCAATGCCGATCCTTACACCGCGTCAGACGTCCTTGCTTCCTATTATGCCAGCCAGCGCGCCACCCGCGTCGCGGCGGCTCAGTAATCCCCGGAGAAGATCATCATGTCGGCTCAAGCTGCTGAACATCACGACGATCACACCCCCAGCATCTGGGACTGGAAGCGGTGGGTGTATTCGACCAACCACAAGGATATCGGCACCATGTACCTGGTGTTCGCGATTATCGCGGGCGTCATTGGCGGTGCGATGTCCGGCCTTATCCGCTGGGAGCTGGCCGAGCCGGGCCTTCAGGTCTTCAATAACGGCTTCTGGGGTAATGAGCACAATTACAATGTGATTGTGGGCATGCACGGCCTCATCATGATCTTCTTCATGGTGATGCCGGCCATGATTGGCGGTTTTGGCAACTGGTTCGTGCCGCTGATGATCGGCGCGCCGGACATGGCCTTCCCGCGCCTGAACAATATCTCGTTCTGGCTCCTGCCGTTCGCCTTCGCGCTCATGCTCATATCGATGTTCGTGCCGGGCGCTGGCGGGGACGACGGGTTTGGCGGCGGCTGGGTGATGTATCCACCCTTGTCTACCACCGGCCATGGCGGACCAGCTTTCGATCTGGTGATATTGTCGCTTCACATTGCCGGTATCAGCTCGATCCTGGGCGCGACGAACTTCATCACGACCATTTTCAACATGCGCGCGCCGGGCATGACCCTGCACAAAATGCCGCTGTTCGTGTGGTCGATCCTGGTCACCGTTTTCCTGCTGCTGCTGGCCGTTCCGGTTCTGGCCGCTGCGCTGACAATGCTCATCACCGACCGTAATTTCGGGACGACCTTCTTCGACCCGGCGGGCGGTGGCGACCCGGTCATGTTCCAGCACCTGTTCTGGTTCTTCGGTCACCCGGAAGTGTACATCCTGATCCTGCCGGGCTTCGGCATGATCTCCCACATCGTGGCCACCTTCTCGAAAAAGCCCGTATTCGGTTATCTGGGCATGGCTTACGCCATGGTCGCGATCGGCTTTATCGGCTTCATCGTGTGGGCGCACCACATGTACACGGTGGGCATGGACGTGAACCTGAAGGCCTATTTCGTCGCCGCCACAATGATTATCGCGGTGCCGACCGGCATCAAGATCTTCTCCTGGCTGGCAACGATGTGGGGCGGCTCGATATCCTTCCGCACGCCCATGCTCTGGGCTGTCGGCTTCATCTTCCTGTTCACCGTTGGCGGTGTGACGGGCGTGGTGCTGGCCAATGCGGGTGTGACCACCTCGCTGCACGATACCTATTATGTGGTGGCCCACTTCCACTACGTGCTGAGCCTGGGCGCCGTCTTCTCGATCTTCGCCGGCTTCTACTACTGGTACGAGAAGATTTTCGGGGTGAAGTACAATTCCTTCCTCGCACGGGCCCAGTTCTGGCTGTTCTTCATCGGCGCGAACGTGATCTTCTTCCCGCAGCACTTCCTGGGTCTGCAGGGCATGCCGCGCCGCTATGTCGACTATCCTGACGCGTTCAAGTTCTGGAACGAAGTGTCCTCTTTCGGCTATCTCATCATGGCCCTGGGCATGGTGGTGTTCTTCGTGCTGCTGATCGAATCGATTATCCGCCAGCGCAAGGGCGAGGCCAATCCGTGGGGCGAAGGCGCGACCACGCTGGAGTGGACGCTGTCCTCTCCGCCGCCCTTCCACCAGTTCAACGAGTTGCCGAAAATCAAGTAGGCAGGCGTTGAGCCAAAGAGGTCAGGCACATTACTGTGACTGAGAAATCGTCTGAAACCATCACGGGCGGGGCTGCCAGCGCAGCCTCGCCCGCTGACTATATCGCGCTGATGAAGCCGCGCGTGATGACGCTTGTCGTCTTCACCGGCTTTGCCGGGCTTGTGGCCGCACCGGCGGAGATGAGCCTCATATCGGCGGCGATTGCCATGCTGGCGCTGGCTCTGGGCGCAGGGGCAGCCGGGGCGTTCAATATGGCCTATGACAGCGATATTGATGCGGTGATGCGCCGCACGCGCCTGCGCCCGGTCGTGCGCGGCATCGTGCCAAAATCCGAAGCCTATACGTTTGGCGGCGTGTTCACGCTGGCCTCGGTCACGCTGATGGCGCTGACAGCGAACTATGTGGCGGCCGGGCTGCTGGCCTTCTCGATCTTCTTCTATGCGCTGGTCTACACGGTCTGGCTGAAGCGCTCGACACCGCAGAATATCGTCATTGGCGGTGCGGCAGGCGCGTTTCCGCCGATGATCGGCTGGGCCGCCGCGACGGGCAGTGTCAGCCTTGATTCGGTGATCCTGTTTGCCATCATCTTCCTGTGGACGCCGCCCCATTCCTGGGCGCTGGCGCTCTACAAGTCTGGCGATTATGCGGCTGCGAAAATCCCGATGATGCCGGTGGCAAAAGGCGCAGCTTCCACACGCCGCCAGATCCTGGCCTACGCGATTGCCTATGTGGCGATCAGCCTTGCGCCCCTTGCCACGGGGCTTGGCGGGATGATCTATGCCGGTGCGGCGCTGCTAGGCGGCGCGCTGTTTCTGGTCCTGTCCTGGCGGGTGTTCAATTCGCGCGCCGGTGAAGCCGGTACAGACGAGGACGGGCTATATGAGGTGCGCGCCGGAGACCGCGCTGCACGCGATCTCTTCGCCTTCTCGATTGCCCATCTGGCGCTGCTGTTTGCCGCGCTGATCGCCGAGCACGGCGTTGGACTTCATTTCGCCTTCGCGCGGTTCTGGAGCTAGAGTGAGATGAGTGACGAAACCCCTGAAGCGCCCCGCAAGCTGACCCCGGAAGAGGAAAAGGCGCGCAAGCGTCGCAATGTCGCGATCTTCTGGAGCCTGATCGGGTTTATAGTGCTGATCTTCCTTGTGACGCTGCAGCGTCTCAGCAGCAATATCGCCGCCGGAGGCTGACCAACCGATGAAACTGCCCGTACTGTCAGGCAACGTGAAAGTCCTCGCCATCTGCCTTGGCCTTGCGCTGGGCATGGTGGGCATGGGCTATGCGGCGGTGCCGCTTTACGACCTGTTCTGCCGGGTGACGGGCTATGGCGGGACCACGCAGACCGCGCAGTATGATCCCGACCAGATTCTCGACCGCACGGTGCGCGTGCGCTTCGATGCCAGCCGCGCGCGCGGATTTCCCTGGGAGTTTGAGCCGCTGCAGCGCGACATGACCGTGCAGGTGGGCGAGACGGCGCTGGCCTTCTACCGCGTCACCAACCCCACCGACCGGCCTGTGACGGGCATCGCCACCTACAATGTGACACCGTTCAAGATGGGGCCGTATTTTGCCAAGCTGGAATGCTTCTGCTTTACCGAGCAGACGCTGGGGCCGGGCGAGAGCATGGAGATGCCGGTGGTGTTCTTTATCGATCCGCTGATGGATGAAGAACGGCGCATGGATGACGTGCAGACGGTAACCCTGTCATACACATTCTTCGAGGCTAGCGATTCGCGGGCCCGTAACCTTGCCGAGCGCGCACCGGCCAATACCGGACGCTAGGTCAGGAGAGTTTGCCATGGCGGGCTGAAAACCAGCGCGCCACCTTATTGATCAGGGGGATGGGGGCGGCTATAGCTGCGTCTCAAATCGCCCGAATGAAGAGCAGGAGAGGCCGATGGCTGGCGGCGCTGTCAAACATGACTACCACCTCGTTGATCCGAGCCCATGGCCGTTCGTCGGCTCTGTGGCCGCGTTCATCCTGGCTATTGGCCTTGTGATCTTCATGGCCGGGCTTTCCACCAATGAGGAAAGCTGGGCCTACTTCCTGCTGCGCGAAGGCTCCCCCTGGGTGCTCGTGCTGGGCGGCCTGGGCATCATCTACACGATGATCGGCTGGTGGGGCGACGTCATCAAGGAATCGATGCGCGGCGACCATACGCCTGTTGTCGATCTTGGCCTGCGCTACGGCATGATCCTGTTCATCGTCTCCGAGGTGATGTTCTTTGCCGGCTGGTTCTGGATGTTCTTCGAGGCCGCCATCTTCCACGATGTGCGCGCGGGCGCGAGCTGGGACGGCACGCCAATCGGGGTGGACTATGCGGGCTGGGAAAGCTGGCCGCCGCCGGGCGTTGAGACGTTCGACCCCTTCCACCTGCCGTTGATCAACACCCTGATCCTGCTGCTGTCGGGCACCACGGTGACCTGGGCGCACCACGCCCTGCAGCACGGCGACCGCAATGGCGCCAAGTGGGGTCTGGTGTGCACGGTGGCGCTGGGTGCGCTGTTCACGGTCGTTCAGGCTTATGAGTACACCCACGCCTATTTCGACTTTGGCGGCAATCTCTATGGCGCCACCTTCTTCATGGCGACCGGCTTCCACGGTGCGCACGTCATCATCGGGACAATCTTCCTGGCGGTGTGCCTGCTCAGACTGCTGGCCGGACACTTCACACCACAGAAGCATTTCGGCCTCGAGGCGGCTGCCTGGTACTGGCACTTCGTCGACGTGGTCTGGCTGTTCCTGTTCGCCTTCGTCTACGTGATCTTCCAGTAGACGCGTTATGAACACTCCCCACCCCGTCATCGCAGGGATCAGCGGCCGCTGCCCACGATGCGGGGAGGGGAGACTGTTTTCCGGCTTCCTGAAATTCGCTGATACGTGCGAATCCTGCGGGCTGGACATATCGGCCGAAGATGCCGGTGACGGCCCTGCCGTTTTCATCATCCTGATCGTCGGCTTTATCGTGGTGCCTCTGGCGCTGGCGCTGGAGCTGAGCATGGAGCCGCCGCTCTGGCTGCATGTGGTGCTCTGGCTACCGCTAGCGCTGGGGCTTTGTGTCGCCTTGCTGCGCCCGTTCCGGGGCGTCATGTTCACGCTGCAATGGCATCATTCAGCGCGCGAGGCGCGTCTGGACGAGGACGCCAGCTAGCCCTGAAACGTGTCGGGAAGGACGCAAGGATCATGCACTTCCGCCCCATGCCGCTCCTCACCGTGCTGACATTGGCGGCGCTCGCCTTCCTGCTGACGCTGGGCGTGTGGCAGAGCCAGCGCATGGCATGGAAGCAAGGCGAGCTGGAGCGCTGGCAGGAAGCCAGTGCCAATCCGGCCCGTGATCTCGACGAAGCCCTGTGCGTGGATGAGCCGTTTGAGGGGCGCAGTATTGGCTTCCTGCCAGAGGAACGCGCCGGCAATGTGCGCGTCTATGGCCGTTCGCTGGACGATAACCGGCCGGGCTGGCGCATCTTTGTGCCGGTCGACGCCCCGGCCTGCCTCGATGCCCCGTTAGTGCTGGCCGAAGCGGCGTTCCAGCCTCTGGTGGAAAACTCCGCGCCCATAAGGATGATATCGCGCTGGCGGATTGAAGCGCCACCGGCTCCCGGCGCGTTCACACCCGATTCCGATCCGGCAGAGCGGACCTTCTACGCTTTTGACGGGCCGGGCATGGCCGGGGCGCTGAGCCTGCAGGAGGGCGCGATATCGCCCCTGTGGTGGCTGGCAGAGGATACCGGTGAGCCGCCCGCCTTCCTCACCTCCACCCCGCCGGAGCGCCATTTTGCCTATGCGGTGACGTGGTTTGGCATGGCGATAGCGCTGCTGGTGGTTTATCTGGTGTTTCACGCTGCCAGAGGACGGCTGTCATTCACCGGGCGGAAAGAGTGAGTGTGCCAGTCTGGCCGGCCCTTTGATCTGGAGGCTCCCCCTTGGCGCTGTGGCGTGACGAAATCCCTGAGACAACGCTGGCGGGTGAGGGCATCCGCCTGCGCCATCCCGGTCCTGATGACTATGAGGCGTGGGCGAAGCTGAGAAGTGCCAGCCGCGCCCTTACCGAGCCGTGGGAACCAGCCTGGAGCGAGGATGAGCTGACGCGCACCGCCTACAAGCGCCGCCTGCGCCGCTATCAGCAGGATGTCGAGGCGGGGCAGGGCTATCCCTTCTTCATTTTCCGCGCCTCTGACGGTGTTCTTGTCGGTGCGTGCAATCTCAACAATGTGCGCCGGGGTGTCCTGCAGGCAGCCGATATCGGCTACTGGGTGGGCTCGCCCTATGTGCGCCGGGGCCATGCCCGCGCAGCGGTGCGCCGTGTGGTGACATTCGCCTTTGCCCAGCTCAACCTGAACCGGATCGAGGCGGCAACACGCCCCGAGAACGAAGCATCGCGCTCACTCTTGATGAGCGTAGGCTTCAGCCCGGAGGGCTATGCCCGCAAATATCTCAAGATCAATGGCGAATGGCGCGACCATCTCAAATTCGCCATTGTGCGCGGGGATTTGCTGCGGTGAGTGCGGGCGGCGAGGGCATGCTGTCCAAGGCCGCCGAGGCAGCCGGTGCGCTCGCGATCCAGCTTGATCTTGCGTCCGGCAAGGCCAGTATTTCGGGTGCCGCCGAGGCTTTTGGCCTGACGTGCGACGGTGTTGGCGATTTTCTGGACTGTGTGGCCCCGTCGGACCGCAAAACTCTGGCCGGTCAGGCGGAGGGGCAGGTCGATCTGCGTCTGCGTCTGGCTCCGCCGGGCGAGGCGGTGCGCTATGTCCGCCTGCTGGGCGTGCGGCAGGGCGATGGCGTGACGGCGCTTCTCCTGCCCGCAGGCACCGGCCCCGGCACCACGCTGTCCACGCTTGATGCCGAAGCGGCACTCACCGCAGGGCTGGAGAGCAAGGAGATCATCGCCCATTTCCAGCCGATCATCGCTCTGGATGGCGAGTATCTGGCCGGGTTCGAGGCGCTGGCCCGCTGGCACCGGCCGGGGCTGGGCGTGATGGGGCCTGATGATTTTCTCTTCCTGGCCGACCGGCTGGGCCTGATGGGGCAGGTGGGCGATCAGGTGCGTGGCAGCGCGGCGGACAATCTGGCGCGCTGGTTTGCTGATGCGCAGGCTGCGCCGGATATTTACGTGTCGGCCAATGCCAGCGTTGGCGAGCTGCTCTCGGACGGGTTTGTAGACACGCTCACGGGCGCGCTGGAACAGGCAAAAGTGCCGCGCGGGCGCTACCGGCTGGAGATCACCGAGACCGAGATCATGCGCGATCCTGACCAAGCCGCAGAGATTCTCCATGCGGTAAAGGCGTCGGGCGTGAAGCTGGTGCTGGATGATTTTGGCACCGGGTATTCCTCGCTCTCCCGGCTCGACCGGTTCCCCTTCGATGTCATCAAGATCGACCAGTATTTCGTGCGCTCCATGATTGCGGACGCCTCGGCGCGCGCGATTACCGCATCGGTGGTGAAGCTGGCGCGCAATCTGGGCATGACGATCATCGCCGAGGGCGTGGAAACAGCGGAAATGGCCGATCTGGTCGCCGAGATGGGCTGTGATTTCGCCCAAGGTTTTCACTATGCCGGCGCGCTGGACCCGCAGGCGGCAGCGCTGGCGGTCAGTCAGGGCGTGGCCGGCAGGTTTGCCGCTCCGCGTCCTATCAGGCGGTCAGGCGTGGCCTGACGCCCCGGTGAGATGCTCCGGGTTCACACCCATCTTGCGCAGCGCCATGGCCCATTTTTCCTCGTGGCTGTCGCCAAATACCAGATCCTCATCGGCTTCGGCGACCAGCCAGGCATTGGCGGAAATCTCGTCTTCCAGCTGCCCGGCTTCCCAGCCCGCATAGCCCAGCGCCAGCGTGGAGCGGCGTGGCGGCGAGGGTGACGCCATGGCTTCCAGCACGTCATTGGTGGCTGTCAGGGCCAGGCCGTCGCTGATTTTCAGCGTGGCGGGTTCATGCTCGAAATCATCGGAATGCAGCACGAAGCCGCGATCACGGTCCACCGGCCCGCCATCGAGCACGGCCCGGTCTGCAACCTCTATCTCGCTCTTGACGCCCAGCTGCTCGAACAGGGTGGGCAGGCGCAGGCGCATCGGCTTGTTGACGATGATGCCCATGGCATGATCGTCCCCATGGGCGCACATGAACACGACCGAGCGGTCAAAGCGCGGATCACCGATCAGCGGGCTGGCGATCAGGATCTTGCCCTTCAGATAGGGGCCATCAAAGAGGGGGCGATGGGATGCCATGAACAAAGCATCAGGCCAAAACGGGGGTCTTGTCCAGACAATCCGGCCATCAGCCCGGTTCGCGGCCTTGCAGCAGGCGGCGCAGCGCACTAGCTAGCGCACAAGACATATTGCCCTCAATCAACCCTGCAGGAGCGCATCCAATGACCATCAAGCCCGGTGACCGCCTTCCCGACGCGACTTTCATGACCATGGGCGCTGAAGGCCCCGCTCCTGTGACCACACAGGATCTCTGCCAGGGCAAGACGGTGGCCCTGTTTGCCGTGCCCGGCGCCTACACCCCCACCTGTTCGGCCAAGCACCTGCCCGGCTTTGTCGAAAAGGCCAGCCAGCTCAAGGCCAAGGGCGTTGATACGATCGCCTGCACCTCGGTCAACGATGTGTTCGTGATGAGCGCCTGGGGCAAGGACCAGAATGCCGGTGAAGGCGTTCTGATGCTGGCGGACGGCAATGGCGACTTTGCCAAGGCCGTCGGCCTGACCATGGACGGCTCCAAATTCGGCATGGGTACGCGTTCGCAGCGCTACGCCATGATTATCAAGGATGGTGTGGTGTTAGACCTGTTCGTGGAAGAGCCGGGCGACTTCAAGGTCTCCAGCGCGGATTACCTGCTCGAGAAGCTCTGATTATCCAACGGCCGTTGTGAGATGTGCGGTGTCTCCCCCCGTTTACGGGGGGAGTGCCCCTGAAAGGGGCGAGGGGGGGAATGTTCAAAAAAAAAGCTCCCCCCTCCGGTCCTTCGGACCACCTCCCCCGTGAACGGGGGAGGACATCGGGCCGTCTCGAAGGACGAGGGCTTCCGCCTACATCAGCCCCAGCTGCTTGAAGCTCGCCACTTTCTCCCGCCCGACCACCAGATGGTCATGCACCACGATGGATAGCGGCTTGCCGATCTCGATCACCTGCCGGGTCATCTCGATATCGGCGTGAGAGGGCGTCGGATCACCGCTGGGGTGGTTGTGCACAAGGATGAGCGCGCTGGCATCAAGGGCTATCGCCCGCTTGATGATCTCGCGCGGATAGACCGGCGCATGGTCCACCGTGCCGCGCGCCTGAAACTCGTCGGCCAGCAGACGGTTTTTCTTGTCGAGGAACAGCACCCGGAACTCTTCGGTAGAGGCGTTCTGCAGGGCGGTGCGGACATAATCGAGCAGGGCAGACCACGAGGAAATCACGGCCCGGCCCGTCACCTGCTCGCGCGCAATGCGTGTCGCGACTTCCTGAAACAGGTTCAGCTCCAGCGCGACCTTTTCAGAGACCCCCTTGATCTCGGTCAGCTGGTCAGGGCGGGCCGCGCATACCCGCCCGATATCGCCAAACCGGGCGAGCAGGTCTTTGGCCAGCGGTTTGACATCGCGCTGCGGAATGGCCCGGAACAGGACAAGCTCAAGGATTTCATAGTCCGCCAGCCCCCTGCCGCCCGTTTCAGCGAAGCGTGCGCGCAGGCGGTCGCGATGACCGTGATAATGGGGCTTGCCGGCCTCCATCAGGGCCTATTTCCACGGCGGGCAGTGATAGCCGGCAGGCGAGCTTGTGAATATCTCCACGCCATCTGCCGTCACGCCCACCGAGTGCTCGAACTGGGCGGACAGGGATTTGTCGCGGGTCACGGCGGTCCAGCCATCGGCGAGGATTTTCACGTGCGGTTTGCCATCATTGAGCATTGGCTCGATGGTGAAGATCATGCCGGGCTTGAGAACCTCGCCCGTACCCCGGTCGCCGAAATGCAGCACGTTGGGCGCATCGTGGAAGAGCTGGCCGATACCGTGTCCGCAAAAATCGCGCACCACGCTGCAGCGCTGGGTCTCGGCATATTCCTGGATGGCCGCGCCGATATCGCCAAACGTATTGCCGGGTTTCACCTCGGCAATGCCGCGCATCAGCGCTTCATAGGTCACCTCGATCAGGCGCTCTGCCTTGCGGCGCACCTCGCCCACGGTGAACATGCGGCTGGTATCGCCATGCCAGCCATCGACTATGCAGGTCACGTCGATATTGAGGATATCACCGTCCTTGAGCGGTTTGTCATTGGGAATGCCGTGGCAGACCACATGGTTGAGCGAGGTGCACGAGGACTTTGAATAGCCCTTGTAGAACAGGGTGGCCGGCACCGCGCCATTGGCAATGAAATTGCGCCGCACGATGTCATCGATCGCTTGCGTGGTCACGCCGGGTTTCACGAAGTCGACCAGCAGGTCGAGCGTTGCCGCCGCCAGCTGGCCAGCCTTCCGCATGCCCGCGAACGCTTCGGGGCCGTGCTGGCGGATATGTCCGTCGCGGATCAGTTCCACATCGTCAATCATGTCTGTTTCAGTCACGTACACTTCCCGATTGTCTGTCCAACCCTCCATATAGCGCCGCCCGGAGCGTTAGGAAACGCTCCGGGCGGTAATAGTCAGGCAATGGCTCTGCTGGCTACTCGGTATAGAGCTCGGAGATGTGGAGCACGGCATCGCGCAGGGATGTGCTGGCCCAGGTCCCGACCCAGATATCGTACTGGCCCGACTGCGGGCGGTCCCAGCGGATGGACGGATTAGTGCCCTGCCCGCTGTCATCATCGCAATACCACCTGCCATCGGGCGCGTTGATGACCAGCGTGGTGTCCGAGCTGGACGCCACTGAAATGATGAGCGGCAGCGAGCCCGGTGTGAAATTCAGGCGGACATCGGGGGCGTCGGCGATATGGCCGGAGCAACGATTGTCCCTGCGGGCGTCGCCAGACCCTGTATCACTGATCGTGTCGCGCACTCGGTTCGGTCCGCCCGACTGCAGATCGACAGTATAGGGGTCGGGTACGAAGCCGCCGCGCAGGTTCACCGTTTCGTAGCTTGGATTGAGGCGCCAGTCCGGTCCGGACGCGCTGCTGCCGCCACCGCTGCCATAGCCGACCGAGCTGGCGGTCACACTGCCGAGCTCGGAGATAAACAGCCGGGCATCGGCCAGCGAGGCGCTGCCGAACGTGCCAACCCAGATGTCATAGCGCCCGCTGGACGGGTTGTTGAACTGGATGAGCGGGTTCAGGCCGTTGCCGCTATCGTCGTCGCAATACCAGCTGCCGTCCGGTCCGTTGATGACGAGGGTCGTATCAGAGCCGGAAGCTGCGCCGATGCGCAGGGGAAGCGCGCCGCTGCCAGAGCTGAACTGCAGGGAGAAATCTGGCGCATCGGCGATATAACCACGGCAACGCCGGTCCCTGTCGGCATTGCCTGAGCCGGTGTCATTCAGAGTGTTGGCGCGGACAGGTCCGCCCGATTGCAGGTCGACCGTGTAGGGGTCCGGCATGAACCCGGCCCGTAGCGATGTATCGCCATAGCTTGGTGACAGTGTGAAGTCCTGTGCGGCGGCCATGCTGGTGGCAAGGCCGAGCGAAATGGCGGCGGCGAAGGCGTATTTCATATCCCAGTCTCCTGACTTGCTTTTGTCAGGTCCCGCCCGATCAATCCCAGCGCGCCTGACCCCCAAAGGCTTCTGATAAGACTTCAGCGAGTCTGCACGCAGGATGAACACGGCTCAATAAAAACCGGCCCTCTGATCCGAAATTCAGAGGGCCGGATAGAGTAATTGCTGCTATATCAATATGTTATTGCATGAAAAAACTGTCATCGTTCCAGCGCGGCGTTTCGCTGGTATTGGCGACGGCGCTGATGATTTCGTAATTTATCAACGCAAACTTCGCGCCCTGATCGAAGCGCAAGGGCTGCGACAGGTCATCGCCCGGCGCGTGGTAGTTACCGCCCAGGAAGCGCAGGAAGGCCGCGCCCTCATCGTCTTCCGGATCAGGTGAGGAGAAGCCGGTCATCAGGAAGATGGACGGCACGCCTTCACGCACGAAATTATAGTGGTCGGAGCGCACGAAGAGCGATTGCTCGGGGATGGGATCGGGCGCGAGCGATACGCCCGCGCGCGCCACGGCCTGCGCCGTGACCGGTCCGAGCGTGGAGTGCTCCGCGCCAAACGCGATCACATCACTGAACTCGTAGAGCATGACCGGCATGTCCAGATTGATATTGGCCACCATCCGGCCCATGGCCGGTGTGGGGTTGGCGGCCACATGGGCCGACCCCAGCAGGCCCTTTTCCTCAGCCGTCAGGGCGATGAAGACTACCGTGCGGGCCGGGCGCGGCCCCTCAACTAGCGCGCGCGCGGATTCCAGCATGGCGGCTGTGCCGGACGCGTTGTCGAGCGCGCCGTTGCAGATGGCGTTTTCGGCCATTGGCTGGCAGATGCCGATATGGTCGAGATGGGCTGTGACCACGACGGTCTCTGCCGACAGCGCCGGGTCTGATCCGGGCAGTACGCCGATCACGTTCGCGCTGACGACCGGCTCGCGGGTGGTGGCTTGCGCCACTTCGATATGCGTGTTGAGCGCAAAGCTTTCCAGCTCTTCACCGGCAAGGGCGGCGTCCACAATCTGGCTGAAATCCCGGCCTGACCCTTCAAACAGATGCTCGGCGCTCGCCGTGCCCACCACCGCACTGACCTCGATGGAGGCCGGTGAGGCTGCGGCCGCAACCGTCATGGCAGGGCGCGGATTGGCGGCCATGGCGGCGAGGCGGGAGAAGGGAAAGCGCGTCAGACCGTCCGCCATGATCACGATGACACCGCTGGCGCCACGCTCGGCGGCAAACTCGGCCTTGGTGCGGTTGTTGGACAGATGGGCAGCCACATCGCTGGGCAGATCGCCGGGCGCGCCGGCGAGCACGACCACGATGCGTCCTTCCACGTCCAGACCGTCATAGCTGTCCAGCCCCAGCCCCGGAGCCACGATGCCGTAGCCAGCGAAGACCGCGTCGGCGCTGATGGCGCTTTCATCGCGCGTTGCGTGGGCGCTGATGATGAAATCGGTGCCGTGTTCCAGCGCTTCACCATTGATGGCCAGGCGCGCCCGCGCGGGGTCGGCCATCATGTTCTGCAAAGGCACCGGCTCGTGATAGCTGCCGTCTGATGCGCCCGGCTCCAGGCCCAGCAGGCGGAAATGGCTTTCGACGTAAGCAGCGGCGATGTCATAGCCACGCGTCCCCGTATCGCGCCCTTCGAGCAGGTCGTCGGCGAGGAAGCGGATATGCGCCTCGATTGCGCCTGCGGTGATGATGCTGGACGCTGCTGGCGGCTGCGGTGCCGGCGCAGAGCCAGTTGTCGCGCAGGCGGACAGGAGAAGTCCGGCGCTGGCGGCCGCGGCGAGATAGTGACGGATCATGTTTTTGTCCCCGATTATGGCGTCATGCGCCCTCTGCCCGAAGCCCTACAGTCTGGCGGGAGACGGCTCAATCATGCAGGCCAGAACATGGCCAAACTTTCATCTTGGAACAGATGGCCCCTAGTCCTGGAGCACCCACAGGGATGAGCGCTCATGGGCGGCGCGTACCGCGTCGGAGAGATCGGGGTCAGGCACATGATAGTGCCGGGCAAAATCGCGCGTCATGCGCGCCGGCTTGCCCGTGGAGAGCTGGAAGCATACCAGCCAGGTGCGCGCCCGGAATACCGTCTCGCCGGTGTCGCGATTGCGGAACTGGTACCAGCGCTCGGCGCGCAGCCGGCCATCGCTCTGCGCGATCCATACCGCGCAGGTGAGCACGTCGCCGGCCCGGCAATGGCCTGAATAGTCCGCCAGAGTGCGTATCACGGCCATGCCGCGGTCTGCGTCACGGCAGCCCTGCCGGGTCAGGCCATCAGCCTCCCAGTGCGCCCAGGCGGTCTCGTCGGCCCAGCGCAGATAGGCCGAGTTGTTGGCGTGGCCGAAATCATCAATCTCCGCCTCGTCCACGCGCCGGTTGCGCACGAAGGGGAAGGGCAGGTCCCAACCGCTATCGGTAGGCGCTATCGGCATGCTAACTCCTGTTTTCGTGTCACAGGCGGCTGTCCGCCTGTACTGACCGCGATATGTCATGGTCCATGATGACGTCAACGCGCACCATGGCAAAAAGGATGAGCGCAAATGAGTGAACGACCCGTCAAGGCGGCCGTGCTGGTGATTGGCGATGAAGTCCTTTCGGGGCGCACGCAGGACGTGAATGTCCGCCAGATTGCCGAATTCCTCAGCCCGCTTGGCATCACGCTGGGCGAGGCGCGTGTGGTCAGCGATGTGCAAGATGACATCGTGGAGGCGCTGAACGCGCTGCGGACCCGCTGGGACTATGTATTCACGACTGGCGGTATTGGTCCCACACACGATGATATCACCGCAGATGCGGTCGCTGCCGCTTTCGGGCGCCCAATCGATGTACGTGCCGATGCGCTGGAGATTCTCAACACCTGGTATGCCAACTCCGGCACGCAGCTGACACCGGCCCGCCTGCGCATGGCGCGCATTCCCGATGGCGCGGAACTGATCGCCAACCCCGTTACCGGCGCGCCGGGCTTCCAGCTCGAAAACGTGTTCGTGCTGGCGGGGGTGCCGAAGATCGCGCGCGGCATGCTGGAAGACATTGCACACCGGCTGAAGGGCGGGGCGGTCACGCAATCGGCCAGCATCCGCCTTGAGGGCGTGCGCGAGGGCGATATCGCGGAAATGCTGGGGCAGGCTGCCGTCAGCTTTCCTGCCGTCTCCATCGGTTCCTACCCCTGGTTTGAGGAGCTGGCAGGCGGCGGGCTTTCGCGCGGCGTGGCGGTGGTGCTGCGTTCGGCAGATGGCGCGGCGCTCGCAAAGGCAGAGCAGACACTCAGATCACAGCTGCCCGCACAGCCCTGACTGGCACTCGCCGCGTGCGGTTGGATTAGCAGCAAGCGCGCCCAACCGTTGCTTCACCGCTCCTCCTCCCCCGCCACCAGCTAAACGGCGCGTAGGGAGGGCGATATTGTTGGGCGTTGCCGTTGCCAGTGCCAACTGGATCCCGGCAGGGTTAGTCATTTAAGCCTTCAGGCTCTTAGGTTTCCATATCGTACAGCTCACGTGTCAGAGTTATACTCCCAAGCGATGCAGTATCGCCTGCCAGCCCTTCTTTTTATCTTCCGTTCAAACACCTGCTGTTGTGCTGCGTTATGGGGCAGCCGCACAATGCGGGTGTCATCTAACGGAGCTTCTTGTTCATCAATCGCCCATGTAAACGACATCGACGAACTGAACGTTAAAATTTTCACCGCCCTAACGTCCACACTATCGAGGAATTTAACATAAAACTCCACATTTTTCGGCAGCCAAGGGTTAAGTATTATCGAAAATACCGGCTCGGGAGCATTTTTTACTGAACGCGCGATGATCGAGAATTTGAAGGCACGTTCGCGTCCGGGAATGAGCGCTTCGCCGAAATCAATTTCCATGAAGCTCATTAGCCTGCCGCGAAGGTTAAGCGGCCTGAATGTCAGGCCTTCATCGCTTACAAATTCTAGCGGTGAATCTCCAGTCCATTGGTACCCAAACAGATAGCTTCGAACGCCGGACTTCAGTGCCACTATATTATTCTCAAAATTAAATTCTTGATGCAGCCTGCCTTTTACAATGCAATGCCGCTTTTGAGAAATGATCCTTATGGATTGATTCTCACTGTGCTGAAAATATCGAGTCTTTTTGTACATATCTATTATTGCAATAAAAAATACAGAGGTAAATATAGATGTTATTAATATAACTGTCAGCAAAACTGGAAGAATTTCACTAGTAGTTAATGTGTCATCAATGGATATTAATGCAAGCGCCCACGTAAGCGCAATAGTTAGGATGCTAAATAATGATACACCTATGAGCTCGCTTATGCTTGCAAGAACATGAGTTATTTGTAGGATTCGGTTCGTGAGTGCTGAAAATTTCATATTTATTATTTCAGGTTATGATTAGCTTCATTCGAAGGGCGAAGCATATTTTAATGAATCGATTGAAACCTTGAGTATTCTGATCGAACGAGTCAAGTGTAAATTTGGTGCGTTCACTGCCTCTGGAATATTTCAAGGCGGTGATGCCAACGATTGCGATTTGGTGATGCGAAGCGTTTGATAAACAAGTTGAAAAGTTTGATTTGATTTTGGACCGTGCCACCCCCTCCGTCTCCATCGGTTCCTACCCCTGGTTTGAGGAGCTGGCAGGCGGCGGGCTTTCGCGCGGCGTGGCGGTGGTGCTGCGTTCGGCAGATGGCGCGGCGCTCGCAAAGGCAGAGCAGACACTCAAATCACAGCTGCCTGCACAGCCCTGACCGGCACTCGCCGCTTGCCCCGTCTGGCGGGCATGCCTAACTTGACGGGCAACACATGACGCATTTCCGCGAGACAGGATATTTCCCGATGATGGCTGACGGCTTCCGCGCTCACCCGATCCGCAATGATGATGAGGACGCTCCTGAAAAGGACGCCGCCCCGGCGGGGGAGGACTTTGTCGGCAAGGCCCTCTTTGAAAGCCGCACCATCCTCATTACCGGCGGTATCAGCGACAAGGTGGCCCGCTCGGTCTGCGCGCAGCTTTTCGCGCTGGCGGCCAAGAGCGATGATCCGATCCTGGTGGTGATTTCCTCGCCCGGCGGGCATGTCGAGTCTGGCGACATGATCCATGACACGATGAAGTTCATCAAACCGCGCGTGATCGTGCTGGGGTCGGGCTGGGTGGCGTCTGCGGGCGCGCTGATCTTTGTCGGTGCCGAGAAGCAGGATCGCTACTGCCTGCCCAATACGCGCTTCCTCATCCACCAGCCTTCGGGCGGCGCGGGCGGCGCGGCCAGCGATATCGAGATCCAGGTGCGCGAAATGCGCATGATGCGTGACCGGCTGAACCGCATCTTTGCCGAAGCCACGGGCCAGTCGCTGGAGCGTATCGAGAAGGATACTGACCGCGATTTCTGGCTGACGGCCAAGGACGCGATCGAATACGGGCTGTGCCACAAGATCGTGACGCGTCAGGACGAGATCAAGCGCTAGGCGTATCAGGCGCACATTAGCGGGCGTGGCGGAACTGGTAGACGCACCGGACTTAAAATCCGTTGGAGGGCAACCTCCGTGCCGGTTCGAGTCCGGCCGCCCGCACCACTCTTGGTTTCCGCAGCCCATCCGGGCTGCGATGTTCCGCGAAAAGTCGCGGGCGCGCGGTTGCGCTCTTCGGACGGCGGAACGCCGTCCGCAAGGCCAAATGCATATAAAACAATGGCCTACAATTAGGCGTAGCCTTCCGCCTCCGCCTTGCGCAGTAATTCGTCCATGATGTAATCCGGGTGGCGATGAGTGAACATGTATTCTATAGCGCTGCGCCATATGAGTAGATTTGTGGTCACATAACACTCATCATCACAAGGATAGTATTGATTGGCGGGCTCGCTGTGAAAATTGTCCATGTTTAAAACGCGTGTTGGGCTAATAGGGAAATGAATGGTAGTTTCAGGGTCATTTATACCACTGAATTCCAGAGACGGATGGCAGAACGTGATCGGCGCATCCGAGGTAATGAAAGCAGGGCGTGGGGCCATCATCATTGACCAACGCATGTTCATGAAAATTTTTGCAAAAATGACAGCGCTTTCAATCTGCCGGAACCAGATTTTCTTAACGTCATCCGTATCAGCGGCACGAAAAGTTTCCCATGACGTATCGTCGAAATCGAATGTGCGGTCGCCAACTGTGACCCGATCAGGCGGCTCGTTGAACTGGGAAAACAGCTTCACCAAATGCTCGTGCATCTTGCTGTGTTCTTCAAGTGTGCGTGGGTTGCGAAGAAACATTGTTGCTGCCAAGAGCGACACTATCTTCCGTAAAGGTTGCCAGCTCAGATCAACAACATCTCGTTGAAGTGTCCGCCAAATTGGACTGCCGAACCATTGTTCTAAGTCTGCAAGCTTTTTTTCCAAGGCATCGTTAAGACTGCCAGTGGTGTCATCATGGGTGGAATAAAGGTGACGCTTGTAAGCTACCTTTTCGATAAGCTTCAATTGGGCATCACCTTTTGTATGGCTGAACCGCCAGATCCGCTCTGCATCGTGTTCTGCCGCGAATGCGCGCAGATAAGCTTGAGGTACCCAATGGCTATTTTTAGTCCGTTGACGGTTGTGGTTTTGCTTCTGGCTCATCTGAGCATATTGGCACAAATCAAGAACAGCGCAATCGGCTTTCGCGGCAGTCTTTTTCCCTGAATTGCTGGTTTCCAGATAGGCCTCCGGGCTTCTGGAATGACGAATTGGAGGGGGCGAGATATCAGCGAAGCCGGACCACGCTTGTACGGCGCTTGTACCCGGCAGGCCGCGCTACACCTGCACGGGCTCACACCGCAGCAGCGAAAAAGTTTGCCTGAAAGGTAAGGATATCGCCGGGAATCCCTTGCGTTGGCGGCCTGCGCGCATAACGCTATGCGCCATGTTCGGGGATATGGGCGCACTCTGCATTGACCGGCCGGGCTGCAATGACCGGGCCTTGCCTGTTTTTCAACGGGTTAGGCTGTCATGAGCGGCGATATCACGCGTGACATCTTCTTTCAGAATCACCCCGACCCCATGCTCATATACGAGCTGGCGACGCGCCGTATTCTGGTGGTCAACCAGACCTTCCAGATCCGCTATGGCTACACGCAGGATGATCTGAAAACCCTGCGCCTTGATGATCTCCACCCCGATGAGGAGCTGGAGAAGCTGGAATCCAACGTGGCAGCGGTCAGCGAAGGTCTCGATCGGGCCGGGATCTGGCAGCATCGGCTCAAATCCGGCGAGTTCATCCATGTGGAGATCACCTCCCATACGATGGAGTACAAGGGCAAGGCGTGCGAGCTGGTCGTAGCCCGTGACATGACCGAGCGTGTACGTTTCGAGAAGGAACGCGATCAGGCGCTCAAGCGCGAGGAAGTTCTGCGCAGCCGTGCCGAGGCTGCGGCCTATCATTTCCAGTCGCTGTTTGAATCCGCGCCGGGCATGCTGCTTGTGCTGGAGCCGGAGGACTACACCATCGTGGCGATCAGCGACGCCTATCTGAACGCCACGAAGCGCCGCCGGTCCGACATTATGGGCAAGCCGCTTTTCGACGTGTTTCCCGATGATCCTGATGACCCTGAGGCCAATGGTGTTGCTGCCGTCACCGCTGTTCTGGAACGGGTGAAGGATAGCGGGCTGTCGGAGGCCCTGCCGCTGGTGCGCTTTCCCATTGAACGGCCAGAAGAAGAGGGCGGCGGGTTTGAGGAGCGCTGGTGGCTGTCTGTGTTTTCTGCCGTCAATGGCCCCGATGGCCGCGCGCAGTATGTGATCTGCCGGTCTGAGGACGTGACGGGGCTGATTGCCGGTCAGAACCGTGATGCCGACCAGCTGGCTGCCGAGCTGGCGGAGCGGCCGCTCGAGCTCGACCTGATGGTACATTCACGCGAGCTGCGCGAAGCGACGCTGCGGCTCAATGAGCGCGAAGCGAGTATACGCACGGTGGAGCGCCTGCTGGCTCTGGGCCAGTGGCGGTTCGACCTGCAGACCCAGAAGCTGGAATGGTCAGACAGCACGTTCCGGATGTACGGGCTGGACCCGGAGACATGTGAGCCCGATTACGATCTCTATGTCAGCCTGGTTCACCCTGATGACCGCGCAAGGATGGAAAGCTGGTTTGCCGATTTCATCGAGTCCGGTGAACGCAGCGGCGAGTTCTGGCACCGCATCGTGCGCCCTGATGGCCGCGTGATTACGGTTCGCGGTGTCGCCGAACGTGCCATAACCCCGGAGGGCGAGGCGACCACCGGGTTCGTTCAGGACATTACCGGCCAGCTGGAAACCGATGCGCGGCTGAGCGAAGCAGACCATTTGCTGCGTCTGGCTGGCAAATCGGCCCGTTTTGGCGCCTGGCGGGTGGATCTGGGGCGTGGCGTCGCCGAGTGGTCTGAAGAAGTGGCGGATATCCACGACATGCCCGGCACGCGGGAACTGCCGGTGGATGAGGCTATCGGCTTCTACGCACCGGAAAGCATTGACCGGCTGCGGGAGGTTTATGAGCACTGTATCAATACCGGAGAACCCTTCGACGAGATGCTGGTCATCATCAG
The DNA here is from genome assembly GCF_041429775.1 of Glycocaulis abyssi. NCBI lineage: Bacteria > Pseudomonadati > Pseudomonadota > Alphaproteobacteria > Maricaulales > Maricaulaceae > Glycocaulis > Glycocaulis abyssi. The sequence continues at coordinate 374,260 of NZ_CP163421.1, forward strand.
CGCGAAGGGAAGGCGGGTCTGGTGCCGCTCGATCGGTGAAGCTGAACGCAATGCTGCTGGGGAGGTGATCGCGGTACGCGGCGCGTTCCAGGACATCTCCGAACTGGTGTCGGCCCGCCTTGAAAGCGCGGAGCTGGCCGAGCGCCTGCAGAACACACTCAACACGATGAGCGATGCCTTCTACCTGCTTGATGAGGGGATGTGTTTTTCCTTCGTCAACAAGGAGGCGGAGCGGGCGCTGCGCACGCCGCGCCAGGACCTGCTGGGCAAGCATGTCTGGGAGGCGTTCCCCGGCGCACGTGAAGCGCTGGAGCCCTACTACCAGCAGGCGGTTGATACGGGCGAGAGCGCGAACACATCCTTCTGGTACGATGAGCTTGGTGTGTGGTTCCGGGTGAGGGTGCATCCCGGCCCGGACGGTCTGGCCGTGTATTTTCAGGACATCACCGAGGAGCGGCAGGCACAGGAGCAGCTCTATCTTCTGGAAAAGGCGGTCGCGCGCGCCAATGATGTCGTAGTTATCGCCGACAGCAAGGTCACTGATGAAGGGCCCAGAATAGTTTATGTCAACGACGCATTCGAGCGGGTGTTCGGGTATACCCGCGACGAGGTGGTTGGCCAATCAACCAGCATATTGCGTGGTCCCCTCACAGACCCGGAGACGCTAGAGGAGATATTTGCAGCGTTCAGGGCCATGGCGCCGGTACGGACCGAGATTGTGCACTATACCAGGTCCGGCGAGGGGCGCTGGATGGATGTCGCCGCGGTGCCGATCACCGATACGGAAGGGCGTCACACGCACTGGCTGGGCGTGCAGCGCGACATTACCGAGCGCAAACGTGACGAGGAAGCGCTCCGGATCGCGCGCGACGAGGCCGAAGAGGCCAACCGGCTGAAGTCGGAGTTTCTGGCCAATATGAGCCACGAAATCCGCACCCCGCTCAACGGCGTGCTGGGGATGTCGCAATTGCTGGCCCGTACGGACCTTGATGCCCGCCAGACACGGATGATCGAGACGGTGCAGACCTCTGGCAAGGCGCTGTTGTCGATCATCAACGACATTCTGGACCTGTCCAAGATTGAGGCCGGCCTGATGACCATCGAACCGGAGGCGGTTGAGGTCGACGCCTTGTGTGAACAGGCTCTGTCGTCGGTCAGGGGTACGGCACAGAACAAGGCGCTGGCGCTTGATCTTGCCATTGATGAAGCGGTTCCCGGACACATAACGGCCGACCGGCGGCGCCTGGCCCAGGTTCTGATTAATCTGCTGGGCAATGCGGTAAAGTTCACCGAGGCCGGATCGGTCTGGCTGAACGTGGACTGCCCGGACGCGCAAACCATCCGTTTCGAGGTGACCGATACCGGGCCGGGGATCAGCCCGCAGCAGGCGGAGCATATTTTTGACCGCTTCCGGCAGGTGGACGCCTCCTATGCCCGCCGGCATGAGGGTACGGGGCTCGGCCTGGCGCTGAGCAAGGAGTTCACCAGCCTGATGGGCGGGCATATTACCCTGCATTCCCGGCCCGGCGAGGGTTCGCGCTTTGCCGTTCATCTGCCGCTGGTGACGACCAGGGCCGGGGCGGATGGCGGGCATGAGGCGGCGAATGTCGTCAGCCTGCCCAAGGACATGGGCCGTATTCTCGTTGCGGAGGACAACGCGACCAATCGCGAGACGCTGGAGATGTTTCTTGATGAGCTGGGCCTGGCCCGCCCGGTCTGCGTTACCAATGGACGCGACGCGGTGGAGCGCGCGCTGGCGGAAGATTTTTCGCTCATCATCATGGATATTTCCATGCCCGTCATGTCAGGGCTGGACGCGATCCGCGCGATCCGGGCCAGCACGTCGCGCCGGCGCGACATACCCATTCTGGCGTTGACGGCACACGCCGCGCTGCAGGATCGCGAAGAGTGTCTGCAAGCAGGCGCTAACGATTATCTCGCCAAACCTGTTGATCTCGCGGCGCTGGCGAGCGCATTGTCGAAACTGGTGAGCAAGCGGGCTGCAGGCTGACAGCCTTTGAAAGGATGTTGAATGGGGCAGGCATCAAATGGCGAACTGAGCGTAGCCATTATCGATGACGATCCGGTCGAGACCGAAATCCTCTCCATCCTCATGGACGAGGTATTTGAGGCGGTCGAGATTTCGAGCTTCGGGACGGTCAGCGAGTTTCTGGATGGCAGCCGGCATGCGAGCTTCCAGCTTGTATTCCTCGACCGGCGCCTGCCGCCTTATTCCAGCTTTGATGAGACCTTGCCGCTGGTTGTGCCGGCCGCGCCACAGGCGGCCATCCTGCTGATTACGGCTCATACATTCGAGCGGGTGGATCTCTCGGCCTATCCCAATGTGGCCGGGCCGTTTGCCAAGCTGGATCTGATGACGCCGGACGATCTGCGCGCGCTTATCGGCAAGCATCTGCCCCATTGAGGCAACACGCCATGCTGGTGTCCCCACAAGAGGCCATGGTCCGCGAGCAGGCGGTGTTCATCGATGCGAGCTGGTTCATGCCGGCCAGCGGCAGGACCGGGCGCGATGCCTTTGCGCAGACCCGCATTGCCGGCGCGCTCTTTTTCGACATTGATGCGGTGGCAGACCTGACCAGTCCTCTGCCCCATATGGCACCGGGCAGCGCCACGCTGTCGCGCTGGTTCGCGGCACATGCCCTTCAACCTGGCCAGACGCTCATCATCTACGATCAGAATACGGGCTTTGCCGCGCCGCGCGTCTGGTGGACGCTGCGCCGGTTCGGCCTCTCGCCCCTGATCCTCGATGGCGGGTTTGCCGCCTGGAGTGCCGCGGGCGGGGCGGTGGAGACCGGCCCTGCGCCGGAGCCTGCTGTCACGGCAACAGGGCCCGACCTGCACCTCATCAATGATGATGCCATGCGCTGGAACGATGTGCTCCACCACATTGAGGCGGGCGACGCTCTGATCGTCGATGCCCGCCCGCCCGGACGCTTCGCCGGCACCGATCCTGAACCGCGCGCTGGCTTGAAGTCCGGCCACATGCCGGGCGCGGTGAATCTGCCCTCTGGCCGCCTGCTGGACGGGGAGGGGCGGTTTCTGCAGGGCGAAGCGCTGGCGGCTGCATTGCCAGCCACGGACCGTCACCAGCGCATCATCTGCACGTGCGGGTCCGGTGTGACGGCCGCCATTCTCCATGCCGGGTTCACGGCAGCGGGTTTCAAGGATGTCTGGCTGTATGACGGCTCATGGACCGAATGGGCGGGCCGGGGTGATCTGCCGATTGTAAAAAGCTGAACAGCGTTCACTTCCCCATCTCGACACCGCGTCAAACCGCGCTAGCTTGCGGTGCAGCAAACATGTTTCAAGGGGAGGGCCAGATGGCCGGACTGGACATTCTCGAAGGACGCCTCAGCGTGCCTGTCATTGGCGCGCCGCTTTTCATCATTTCCCATCCTGATCTGGTCATCGCCCAGTGCAAGGCAGGGGTGGTGGGGTCCTTCCCGGCGCTCAATGCCCGCCCGCAGAGCCAGCTCGATGAATGGCTGGATCAGATCACGTCAGAGCTGGACAGCTATAACCGCGCCAATCCGGACAAACCGGCTGCGCCCTTTGCCGTGAACCAGATCGTCCACCGCTCAAACGAGCGGCTGGAAGCGGACATGGAAACCTGCGCGAAATACAAGGTGCCGCTGGTCATCACCTCGCTGGGTGCGCGTGAAGACCTCAATAATGCCGTCCACTCCTGGGGCGGCAAGACGCTGCACGACATCATCAATGTGCGCTTTGCCAACAAGGCGCTGGAAAAGGGCGCGGACGGCCTCATCGCCGTGTGTTCGGGCGCGGGCGGCCATGCCGGCACGCTTTCTCCCTTCGCGCTGATCGCCGAAATCCGCGAGTTTTTCGACGGCCCGTTGCTGGTCTCCGGCGCGATCTCGACCGGCGCTGGCGTGCTGGCTGCGCAGGCCATGGGCGCGGACTATGCCTATATCGGCTCAGCCTTTATTGCGACGGCTGAGGCGCGCGCGACCGAGAGCTACAAGCAGGGCATTGTGGAGGGGCGGGCGGACGATATCGTCTACACCAACCTCTTCACCGGCGTGCATGGCAATTATCTGAAAAAATCCATTACGGATGCCGGTCTTGATCCGGATAATCTGCCTGAAAGCGATCCTTCGAAGATGAATTTTGGTTCGGGCAGCAATTCGGCCGCCAAGGCATGGAAGGATATCTGGGGTTCCGGTCAGGGCATCGGCTCGGTCGACAAGGTGCGCTCGACGGCAGACTATGTGGACCTGCTCAAGGCCCAGTACGCAGCCGCGAAAAAGCGGGTTTGCTGAGCGGCCATTTATTTGGCGTTTCACCGGCGCAAGCCGGTGCCCAGTCTTTCTGGATCCCGGCTTTCGCCGGGAAAACGCGGATGTGGAGATTGTAGGAAGCGATACAACCACACGTCACCCCACACACCAAAACCTCCGCCAGGTTTACCTGCGAGAGTATGGAAGGGGTGCGGACGGCCCTTCGGGGCCGGATAGGGTAGTCGGGGCAGTTCATGCGTGGCCTTTAAGGGCCGTCCGCACTGCGAAGGGCTTTGTCTTCCCGTATCCCCATTAAGCCCCATGAGGGGCAGTGAAGGGCGCGCCATCGTCGACCATGACCGCCAGACACCTGGAGCGGGGGACATTTGTCCCTCGCGCCGGTCTGCATGTGAGCGTGCCGCGAACATGCCCTTCCACCAGACCGGCAAGACACATCATACGGGCAGGCGAGGGGGAGGGGGATAAGTTGGGGAATTAGTTGTAGCTGAAACCCCGGAACGCCGCAGGCGTATTCGGGGCCTGTCTCAGACCATCCTGCACGAGGTCCCGGCTCTGCGCTGCGCTTGGCCGGGATTTCAGTGTTGGAGAGCCTCTAGATGCTCGTCAGCCAGTCGGGCTTTACGTATTTGTGGCCGAGATCGCGGGCGACCGGCTCATAGGTGACATGGCCTTCGGCCACGTTCAGCCCGCGCGCCAGATGCGGATCGTCATTCATCGCCTTCTTCGCGCCCTTGTTGGCGATGGCCAAGGTAAAGGGCAGGGTGGCGTTGGTGAGCGCGATGGTTGAGGTGCGCGCCACCGCGCCCGGCATGTTGGCGACGCAGTAATGGACCACGCCGTCGACGATGAAGGTCGGGCTCTGGTGGGTGGTGGGTTTGGATGTTTCGAAACAGCCGCCCTGATCGATAGCGATATCGACCAGCACCGCGCCATCCTTCATTTTCTTGAGCATCTCGCGGGTGACGAGCTTGGGCGCTGCCGCGCCGGGGATCAGCACTGCGCCGACCACAAGGTCAGCCCCGATAATGGCTTCTTCCACCGAGGCTGCGGTCGAGAACGCCGTTTTCGCGCGACCCTGGAACTGGGTGTCCAGCTCAGCCAGACGCCGAATCGAGCGGTCGAAGATCGTCACGTCCGCGCGCATGCCCACGGCCATTTCAGCTGCGTGGGTACCCGATACGCCGCCGCCGAGAATGACGACTTTGGCAGGCTGCACGCCCGGCACACCGCCCAGCAGCATGCCGCGCCCGCCATGGGATTTTTCCAGCGCCGTTGCACCGACCTGGATCGACATGCGGCCCGCAACTTCCGACATCGGCTTCAGGAGCGGCAGGCGGCCTTCATTGTCGGTCACCGTCTCGTAGGCGATGGCGATGCAGCCGGAGTCCATCAGCCCCTTGGTCTGCTCAGGATCGGGCGCGAGGTGGAGATAGGTGAAGAGGGTGTGATCGGGGGTAAGGCGCGCATACTCGATGGCTTGCGGCTCTTTCACCTTCACGATCAGCTCACCCGTCTGGAACACCGCGTCCGCGTCGGGGAGGATTTTCGCACCCACCGCCTCATAGGCGCTATCGGCAAAGCCGACACCGTCACCGGCTTTGGTCTCGACAAACACTTCATGGCCGGCCTGCACCAGCTCGGCAGCGCCCGCAGGCGTCAGGCCGACGCGGTATTCGTGAACCTTGATCTCTCTGGGTACGCCAACGCGCATGAGGGTCTCTCCCGGTGTTTTCTGACTGTCAGGTGTGTCCCTGAAGTTGCGGTGAAGCTACCGGAAACGGCAGGTATCTGCAATCTGGATGATAATCATGCAATAATATTGCAGATTTGTGGAATAAATCGGAGAGTCCTGCCATATTGGGTGTGCCGGGCGGGCCGGAAATCGCAAACTCTTCGAGAAATGGGCCATGAACCTTGATGATACTGATCGCGCCCTGCTGACCCTTCTGCAGGCCGAAGGACGTCTGACCAATGCGGAGCTTGCCGAGCGGGTGGGGCTGTCGCCTTCTGCCTGTCACCGGCGTGTCCGGGCACTGGAGGCGCGCGGCGTCGTGATCGGATATGCTGCCCTGCTGAATGCCGATGCAGTAGGGCGGGGGCTGACTGTGCTGGTGCTGGTCACGCTGGAGAATCAGCGCCGCGAGACGATGCAGGCTTTCGAGACGGCGGTGGAGAAGGTGGAGGAGGTGATGGACTGCTACCTCACCACCGGCGCGGAAGATTATCTGTTGCGCCTGATGGTGAGCGATGCGCGCGATTATGAGCGCGTGCACCGCGAGCGGCTGTCCGGCCTGCCGGGTGTGGCGCGCCTCATCTCCAATATCGCCATGCGCAAGGTTTTCACGCGCACGGCCCTGCCGCTGGCTGGCGGTCAGGCCGGCTCGGCCACCCGGAAAGCCGGGTCCGGGGTGTAAGCCTCGATCACATCCTGCATCCATTCCTGAATGTCGCTTTCGGGTATCTCGGCATAGCGCAAAAGGGCCAGCGCGAAGTCGAGCCCTTCAGGCTGGCTGCGGTTGAGAATGGCGTGAATGCCGAGCGCCTGATGGCGGCGCTGATCGTGTTCGTCATTGACCACCACGAAGCGTTCCAGCTCGGGGAAGTGCTCGCGGATATAGGGCGTGATCTCGGCAGAGATTTCATAGCGCGGCTGGCATACCGCCAGCGCACGTGCCTCAGTAACATCGATGGCCTTTAATAACCGCGTATCGGAAGGATCGCCGAACGTCACCGCATAGCCGTCCGTAATGGCGGCGAGGAACCGGTCCGGGTCGTTCTCCACCGCGATCACGGGTATGCCAAAACGCGTCAGGGCGTTGTAGGCCATCCGGCCAGACGGGGTCATGGCGTAGATGAGGACCGGGCAGTTCATCTCTTCGGGCGCGCTGACCGGTTTGCGGCTGGCAGTGGCATCGGCAATGCGCCGGGCCAGCTTCAGCCCCAGCGATGCCCAGGCCGGCGTCAGCGCCAGTGACAGCGCGCTCGCCGCGACCAGAATCCCTGTCAGTTCTGCGCCCAACGCCGCCGCAATGCCCGGCAGGGCCAGGATGACGAGGCCGAACTCCGACCCCTGCGCCAGCGAAAACCCCAGCTGCGCGCCGCCCGCCAGGCTCCATCTGTTGATAATGGCGGCGGCCCACGTAAGGGCTGTCTTCAGCACGAACAGCACGGCGAGCGCGGCGAGGATCCAGTGGGCCTCGGCCACCATCATGCGCCAGTCCAGCGCCATACCGACCGTGATGAAGAAGAAGCCGAGAAGCAGCGCGCCAAAGGGTCTGGCTTCGGTGCGGATCAATGTCTTGAACGGCGTGTCGGCGATAATCATGCCGGCCAGGAAGGCACCCAGTGTCAGGGAGAGCTCCAGCGCGCCGGTCGCCGCCGCCGTTGCCAGCACGAGAAACAGGGCCGCAGCGGTGAAAATCTCGTCATTGCGGGTTTTCGACAGCAGGCGAAAGAGCGGCCCGATCACGAACCGTCCGGCCAGCAGGGCGGCGGCAACGGCCAGCAGGGCTTTGAGTGCCGACATGCCCAGAATGGCGCCAAGGTCTCCGCCCCCGCCTTCGGACAGGGCGACGGCGATGACAAGCAGGAAGATGCCGGCTATGTCCTGAAACACCAGCACGGCGGTCGCAGAGCGGCCCAGTGGACAGGTGGCAATGCCGCGCTCGGCAAGTGTCTGCGTCACCACGGCCGTTGCCGAAATGCCTGCCGCCGCCCCGATCAGCAAAGCCAGCAGCCAGTCCATGCCGGCCAGCCAGCCGACAAGGCCGAAACCGACCGTACACAATATCATCTGCAGGGGCGCAAGGCCGATCAGGTCGCCCTTGCTCTCGCGCACGGTCTTCAGCGAGAAGCCCAGCCCGATATCAAACAGCAGGAAGACCACGCCTAGCTGTGCCAGCAGGCGCGTGGTGCCGTTCTCCTCGATCATTCCGAGGCCGAACGGTCCGATCAGCAATCCGGCCGCGATGAAGGTGACGATGGGCGAGGTTTTCAAGAGCCGCGCCAGCATGATGGCGGCGATGCCGACGCCCAGCAGTTTCACCGCCGGCAGGATGGCTTCCACTTCGCTCATTATCTCGCCTTTGCGCCTTTAAGGTGTATTGTCCGGTGCCGGGACAGGGGAGTTTGCCGAATGATAGACCGGACAGATAGTGCTTTTGCAGCCGTTTCGCTCAGCATTGGCGGCGGGTTGGTATCAGGTGGCGTCATCGGTTCCGTGACCTTCAAAGATGGAACCCAGATTGTGAGTGTCATGCTGGGGCTTATTGCCGTGTTCGGCCTCGCCCTCTGCGCCGCCGGGGCGTTCCTTCACTGCCGTTCGCTGGCGCACTGAAGATATGGTATGGTGAGGGCATGGAACTTCTGTTGCTCGTCATAAACATTTTTGCCGGTGCCCTTCTTCTGGCGGCACTGGCGCGCATAGCGTGGCCGCATTTTTCTGGTGGCCGCAAGCAAGGCCGTAGAGGCACTGACGGGGGGGCGGATCGGGATACTCTGCACACATCTGCCGAATAGGGTGAGCCTGCCCTCGCCAATCGGCTTCACAGGCGCTACATCCCCGCCATGACCGAAGAACGCTATACCAGCCTTGAGCAGCTCGGCGCCCAGACCGGCGCGCCGGAAAGCCCCGAAGCGGCTCGTCTTGAGCGGGTCTCCAACCCCGCGCAGGGCAATGACTTTCTGATCCGTTTCACCTGCCCGGAGTTTACCTCCATCTGCCCGGTGACCGGCCAGCCGGACTTTGCTCATCTGGTGATCGACTATGTGCCCGGCGAGTGGATCGTCGAATCAAAATCGCTCAAACTCTTCCTGACCAGTTTCCGCAATCACGGTGCCTTCCACGAAGCCTGCACGATGATGATCGGGCAGCGGCTGGTGGACGAGATTGCGCCCAAATGGCTGCGCATTGGCGGCTACTGGTATCCGCGCGGCGGCATCCCGATTGACGTGTTCGGCCAGTGGGGCGAATGCCCCAAGGGCGTGTGGGTGCCCGATCAGGGTGTCCAGCCCTATCGCGGGCGCGGTTGATCCCTGTTCTGGCCGTTCATCTCGATAAACCAGCTATTTATCTGGCGTTTATGACAATGAGCGGAGATTGAACGTGCCGCTCTGACGGCGTTCAGCCTGACCACTCTAAACCTCTCACTACTGACGGCGCACTGAAGCGCCCAGCGACGAGATTTGGAGACAAGCAGATGAAATTTCGCAGCACCCTCGCCCTCGGCCTCAGCGTTCTTGTCCTTGCCGGCACCGCGAGCGCCGCAGAGGCTCAGCAGCGTAACCGCGTGAATGTCAGCCAGACCGGCTATAGCCACGAGCTTGCCGCCCGCCAGCAAGGCTATCAGAACCGTCTCGCGATCGAACAGCGCGGTGCCTACCACTACGTCCAGACCATTCAGGCCGGTTCACGCAACGGTGTGACAGTGGGTCAGGGCGGGTATGCCAACGACGCCTATGTCGATCAGCTCGGCCGCCGCAATACCGCAGTTGTCGGTCAGGAAGGCGCGTTCAACCGCGGCACCGCGATCCAGACCGGCACGAACAATGCCGTTGGCATCGCCCAGATCGGTTCGGGCAACACGGCCAACACCAATCAGAGCGGCAATAGCAACACGCTCGGCGTGATCCAGGTCGGCAACGGCCAGAGCGCCAATGTCCGCCAGTCGGGCTCGGGCAGTGTTGCCGTCGTCATCCAGGGCAGTCACTAACATTTCTGCCTGATCCGCATTAGCGGCCATTGACCAGAGCAGCGGGGTACGTATGCGCCCCGCTGCTGTGCCGTGTCCGCCTATCGCGGCAAGTTCTTGTTTATATACGGTTTATCTAGGTGAGCGGAGCTTGAATGGCGCGCTCCGCAACCGTTCACGCGGCGGGCTCTAGAACAGATGCAATGGCCAGCGCCTTCGGGCTGCCTTGCCAGCAACTGAAGACGCAAAAGGAGACCGCCATGACCCTTCGCAACACTCTCGCCCTTGGCCTTTCCGCGCTGGTTCTGGCTGGAACCGCCAGCGCCGCCGAAGCCCAGCAGCGCAACCGCGTTGATATCCGCCAGGCCGGGCAGGCCCATGAGCTCGCCGCGCGCCAGCAGGGCTATCAGAACCGGCTTTCAATCAGCCAGCAGGGCCGCCACCAGTTCGTCCAGACCATTCAGGACGGGCTTCGCAACGGTATCGAGGTGCGCCAGTCGGGCAGTGCCAATGGCGCTTTCGTCGACCAGCTGGGACGCCTGAACGAGGTGCTGGTCCGCCAGCAGGGCTACAACAATGTGGCCGGCTCGACCCAGACCGGCACAGGTAACACGGTCGGTTTCTACCAGTTTGGAAACAACCAAACCGCCGTGACCAACCAGACCGGCAATAACAACACGCTCGGTGTCATCCAGTTTGGCAATGGCGCCCATGCGGCCATCGACCAGACCGGCAATAACCGCAATGCGCTGGTGATCCAGGGTAGCTGGGTCATCAGATAGCGGCGGCCCCTTCTCAAAAAGGAGCATGACCATGAAACGCTTTAAAGGACTGCTTGTCATTCCCGCGCTGGTCGCTGCAGGGGCGTGCGCGCCGCCGCCAGCGGCCGGGCCGGACTACTATTACCAGGCGGACGCTTCCGCGCTGGCGGCCTGCTGGGTCGAGTTCAATTACGGCCCGTCCGGCCAGCTCTTGCTGGAGGCTTACGCCGCCCCCGGCCTTGAGGGCAGCTACGAGCTCGACATCGATCAGGTCTCATCCAGCGGCAACGCCCAGATCAGCCAGTCTGGTGCATTCAGCGCCGCCGGTGACATGCCTGAGCGCATCCACCAGATCACGCTGGGCGGCAATGCTGCGCGGCGCGGTGCCTCGCTTGGCGAGATGATGGCCTCCATGCGCAGCGCCGAGCCGGGTACTACCGTGATCTCTTCAGGTAATGGTGATGCCGGCGTGTACGAGGTGCGCTTGCGGCTGCTGGACCCAAGGGGCCGCCAGATCTGCGCTGTCGAACGCAGCGGCCCGTGACTGGCGGCAGACCACTGGGCTGGTAGGGCGTTCTTACGCTTTACCGGTCCAGCGCGTGACTTGAGGTGGCTTGCGGGGGCGTTCCACTGCCGCGACGGCCTGTGTGCCCACATAGATGAAACCCGCCACGCGCTCATTGTCAGCCAGGCCGAGCACGGCTCTCACCCGCGCGTCAAACGCGTACCATTCAGTCAGCCATTGCGCGCCAAAGCCCATCGCGTCGGCGGCCAGCAGCAAGTTCTGGCACACCGCGCCAGCCGACATGATCTGCTCCCATTCGGGGATTTTATGGGGCACGGTAACGTGGGAAATTACCGCGATCACCAATGGCGCGCGCTCAAACCGGCTCCGCTCCAGCGCGAAGCGCTCCTCGCTTCCATCGGGTATGTCGGCGCGCGCGAATGCTTCGAGTTTTTCGCCGAAGCGTGAGCGGGCCTCGCCCTCAAACACCATGAAGCGCCAGGGGAAGAGTTTGCCATGATCGGGTACACGCGCGGCGAGCTTTAATAGCGCCTCCAGCTGTTCTGGTGACGGGCCGGGCCCGCTCATGTCGATGGCGCGCGTGGAGCGCCGTCTGGCCATCCTGTTGAGCATGTCATGCGATGGCCTGGGAACGTTCAGAACATCGTTGTCAGCGGGGAAGGCGGGCGGTGAAAAATGGGTCATGGAAGGGGAGGGTCCGATTGCTGAGGGTGCAGGCGGCTTTGACGGATTGGTAAAGCCGGACTTATATCATGGGTATGGTGTGACAGATTCACGTATGGTTGAAACTGGCCGCACTCAAGCCAAGGAAGTCCGAATGGCAGTGGATGCAGAGCTGGATGATGATCTGAGCCCGGCCGAGCGCCGCAGGCGCAAGGTGCGTGACGCTATTGTGGAAGCGGCCGAAGCCATCTTCACCGAAGAGGGCGAGGCAGGCATTTCCATGCGCCGCATTGCCGAGCGGATCGATTATTCACCGGCTGCGCTCTACAAGTATTTCGATTCCAAGGAAGCCCTGTTCGATGAAATCCGCGAGCAGTTCTTCGAGCGCCTCTACCGGCGCATGCAGGCCGTAGCCGATACCGTCACCGATGGGCCGCAGGTGAACGAGGAATGTCTGCGTGCCTATGTAGAGACCGGGCTGGAGCAGCCGGCCCATTATCGCCTTGCGTTTTCAAGCTGGTTCGAGACCGATTTTGACGACCGGCAGGACTCTTTTGGATATGCCGCCTCGGAGCGCCTGGAACTGATGATCCAGAAGGCGATCGCCGATGGCTGGTTTCGCGAATGCGATCCCACGGTTGCGGCGATGTCTGTGTGGGCCGGTGCCCACGGTCTGACCATGCTTGCGGTTACGATCCCTGACTTTCCCGGTGCCAAGGAAAAGTGCGCGCATCTGACGCTGGACGACCTCATCGCCTTTCATGCCGAGGCGACGGGCCGCGGATTTGCTACACCGAAGCTCAATGCGTGGCTGGACGCGAAAAAAGCAAAAAAGTGAACGACGTTCACTTTTCAAACGCCGTTAATTGAATTATATGTGATCCCGCCTCTAGCGCGAGGGATCGCTTCATGTCCGGCTCACAGATAATCCGGCGGCACGCATTCGCCACCAGCGTTGTCTCGCTTGCCATTGTTATCGCCGGGATTGCCGTGCTGGTCAGTGCCCTGCGCGGCGGCCCTGCGCAGGCCGATCTGGCGTTTTCAGAGGCAGCACCGGTTACGGTGGAAACTCTTCCCGTGCGCTATGTGGCGTCGGCAGAGATCGAGGCGCGCTTCCCGGGACTTGTCGCGGCGCGGCGCGAGAGCGCTCTGGCCTTCAGCGGAGGCGGGCGTCTGGATGTCATTCATGTGAATGTCGGCGACAGGGTGGTAGCAGGTGATGTCCTGGCTGCGCTGGATACGCGGACGCTGGAGGCTCAGCTGGCCGCCGCTCGCGCCGACGCCAGCGCCGCTGCTGCGCAGGCTGCACTTGCGCGCACTACGCTGACGCGTCAGGAGCGGCTGGTGGAGCAGGGCCATGTCTCGGCCCAGCGTCTGGACGAGGCCGGAGCAACCGCCCGCGCCGCCGAGGCACAGGCCAGCGCCGCCAACGCTGCGGCGCGCGCGCTGGAAGTGCAGCTGGAGCTTGCCCGTCTGGAAGCGCCATTCGACGGCGTCATAACGCGGCGCCATGCCGATGAAGGTGCGGTTCTGGGCGCTGGCACGCCGCTCTTTCATCTGGTCGAGGATGGGGTGCTGGAGTTCCGGGTGGGCGTGCCGGTTGCCGATGCGGCGCAGCTGACCCCCGGCCATGACTACACACTGGATGCGGGCAGCCGGCAGGTTACGGCCCGCCTGCGCGCACTTACCGGCGTGGTTGATGCCAGTACGCGCTCTGTCGAGGCGGTGTTCGAGCTGGAAGGCGGGCAGGGCGTGGTGCCGGGCGAGGTGGCGCGCCTCGTACTGCCCGGCAATTTGCGCGAGCGCGGCTTCTGGGCGCCGCTGACGGCACTGGCTGAGGGGCGCAGGGGGCTGTGGACGGTTTACCAGCTGACCAATGGCGCTGAGGGCTATTCGCTCGAACCGCGCAGCGTGGAGTTTCTGCATACGGCAGGCGGGCGGGTCTATTTGCGCGGCGCGGTCGATGACGAGGCCCTGATACTGGCTGCCGGGGTGCAACGCGTCACGCCCGGACAGCGGGTGATGCCGGTACGGCGCAGCCAGCCATGACCACGCTGTTCTACCGCTTTCCGCGCCTGGCGGGCCTGGCGCTGTTCCTGATGATCGTGGCCGGGATTGCGGCGCTGACGACCATGGGGCGTCAGGAAGACCCGTATCTGGCCGAACGGTTTGGGCGGGTTGTCACGCTCTATCCCGGCGCCGACGCCGAGCGGGTGGAATCGCTGGTATCGGAGCGTATCGAACGCGCACTGATGGAGCTGGCCGAGATCGACCAGACGACGGCTGTCTCGCGCGCAAATATCTCTTCGGTCAGTTTTGGCATCCGCGAGGACATCACCGGAGCGGCGGTGGAGCAGGCGTGGACCAAAGTCCGCGAACAGGTGGCGTCCGTGCAGGCGGGCCTTCCCGCCGAAGTCTCCCCGCCGCAGGTCATACGCGAATATATGGGCGCTTCCAGCATTATCATTGCCCTGTCCTGGCCGGAGGGCTCTGATGCCAGTATCGGCGCGCTGGGGCGGCTCTCGCGCGAGCTGGAAGACCGGCTGCGCGGACTGGAGGCAACTTACCGGACGGAGCTCTTCGGCGCGCCGGAAGAGGAAATCCGCGTCGTGCTTGATCCTGAAGCGGCGGCGGCCCTTGGCATCACGGCAGGCGAGGTGGCTGCGCTGCTTGCGCGGTCTGATGCACGTACGCCGGCCGGACGGATGGCCGGTGACGATTATGACTTCATTGTCGAGGTGGATGGCGCGTTCGACACCCTTGAGCAGGTGCGTGCGGTCACGCTGAGCGGGCGTGAGGGGCGGGGCTTTGTACGCCTTGGCGATATTGCAACTGTCGAGCGCGCGCGGCGCGAGCCGGACGCCACACAAGCCTGGTTCAACGGCACGCGCTCGGTGTTTGTGGGGGCGTTCATCCTGCCTGACCGGCGGGTGGACAACTGGGGCCGTCAGGCCGAGCGCGTGGTGGAAAGTTTCCGCGCTGCCACGCCGGGCCTCGATGTCGATATCGTGTTTTCCCAGAGCGATTATGTCCAGAAGCGGCTGAACGGGCTGGCGGTCAATCTGGGCTATTCGGCCCTGATCGTGTTCGGCGTGCTGTTTCTGATGATGGGCTGGCGCTCTGCGCTGATCGTCGGGTCGGCGCTGCCGCTAACCGTTCTTCTGGTCCTGTTCCTGATTAATGCCTACGGCCAGCCCTTGCACCAGATGTCGGTGACGGGCCTTGTCGTGGCGCTCGGCCTGCTGATCGATAACGCGATTGTGGTGGTGGATGATTACCGCCTGCTCCGGCGGCGGGGCCTTGAGCGGCTGGCAGCCGTCGACAAGGCGGCGCGCACGCTTTTCGTCCCCCTGCTGGCGTCCACGGCTACGACCGTGTTCGCCTTCGCGCCGATTGCGCTGATGCCGGGTGCTGCGGGCGAGTTCATCTCGATGATCGGCGTGTCGGTGATCTTTGCCGTTGTCAGCTCTTTCGCGCTGGCCTTCACGATCATTCTGTCGCTGGCGGCGTGGTTTGACGACACGGAGAGTGCAGATGAGGGGCCGCGCCCGTTCTGGCGCGATGGCCTGCGCTCGCGGCCTCTGGCCTGGGCCTATCGCAAGCTTCTCAATGCGGTGATCGCCCAGCCGGCCATCGGCATGCTGCTGGCGGTGATCCTGCCGGTCACGGGTTTTCTGGCCGCCTCCACCCTGCCATCACAATTCTTCCCGCCGACCGACCGGGACATGTTCGAGATATCGATCACCCTGCCGTCCGGTGTTTCCATGGAAGAAACCCGCCGCCGCACCGAGGCCGTGACCGCGATGCTGCGCGAGTATGACGGTGTTGAGGATGTCGGCTGGGTGCTCGGCGGCTCCTCTCCGCGCGTTTACTACAATATGCGCCGGGGACAGGCCGGACGGCCCAATTACGCTGCCGGATGGGTGCGCACACTCTCGCCTGTCCACACCCGCGCCATCACGCAGGACTTTCAGGCGCGCGCACGCGAAGCCTTCCCCGACACGATGGTGCTGGCCACCCCCTTCGAGCAGGGACCGCCCACGCCCGCCCCTATCGAGTTGAAGATTGTCGGCCCGGAACTGGCGGTACTCGATGCGCTGGGGCAGGACATACGCCGCGTGCTCGCCTCGACGCCGGGCGTTACCTATACGCAGGCCCAATTGCTGCTGGGTGAGCCGGTGGCCCGCCTGTCGACGGATGAAGCTTCGGCCGCGCTGGCAGGTTTGCGCCTTACCGATGTGGCAGGGCGTATCCGGGCGGATCTGGACGGCGTGCTTGGCGGCACCGTGGTGGAAGGCGTGGAAGTATTGCCTGTGCGGGTCGTCGGGCCGGCAGACAGGCGAGCGGCGGCGGGCAGTATCGCGGCCACGCCCTTGCCCGGCCAGGGCGGCGGCGCGATGAGCACGGTCGGCGCGCTGGGCGCGATGACGCTGGTACCGCAGACAGCTTCGATCATCCGGCTGGATGGCGAGCGGGCCAATCCGGTCTATGGCTATCTCTCCCCCTTCGTGCTGCCTGCGCCCGCGCTGGAGAGCTTCTTTGCCCGGCTGGATGCGTCCGGCATCGAGATGCCGCCCGGCTATCGTCTGGTGGTTGGCGGCGAGGCCGAAAGCCAGGGCGATGCCATGGCCGATCTCATGTCCACCGCGATACCCCTGCTGATCCTGATGATCGGATCGGTGGTGCTGGCCTTCAACTCGTTCCGGTATGCAGGGATTGTCTTCACCGTCGGCGCGCTATCGGTGGGGCTTGCCCTGTTCGGGGTGTGGCTGTTTGGCATGCCTTTGGGCTTTAACGCGATTGTCGGTTCGATGGGGCTGGTGGGCCTGTCGATCAATGGCACGATCGTGGTGCTGTCGGCCTTGCGCAACAACGCCGCGGCGCTGGCAGGCGAGGCGCTGGCGATCCGCGAGACGGTGGTGGACTGCACCCGCCACATTATCGCAACGACCCTGACCACGATGGGCGGGTTTGCGCCGCTTATCATTGAAGGCGATTCCTTCTGGCTGCCGTTTGCGGCGGCTGTGGCTGGCGGTGTGGCCGGCTCTGCCATGCTGGCGCTGATCTTTGCACCTGCCGCCTTCGTGATGCTGGTGCGTTTCAGAGGGGCTGGCGCGCAGGTCTTGCCCGAAACGGCCCCGGCGTCGTAAGCGATGGCCGGTCTGCTGCTGCACGAAGGACCGCGTCCCATGACCTCACGCAAGCGCCGCGCCGGGACTGAACGCGGCCCGTGGACTGTTCACGGCGAGAAGCTGGCCTATCAGAACCCGTGGATGAAGGTGCGCGAGTACGACGTGACGCGGCCAGACGGCAAGCCGGGCCTTTATGGCGTCATGGAGCCGGAAAACCTCGCCATCGGCATATTGCCGCTATTTGCCGACGGCACGGTGATGCTGGTTGGCCAGTACCGTTTTGCGCTCGATTGCTGGAGCTGGGAGCTGCCCGAAGGCGGCGGCCCGCTGAATGAACCGCCTTTGGACAGCGCAAAGCGGGAGCTGGCCGAGGAGACCGGGCTGGAGGCCGCAAACTGGCTGGAATTTCTCCAGCTGGACATGTCCAACTCCATCACCAATGAGCGCGCGGTGGCCTTTATCGCCTGGGATATCAGCCAGGGTGAGGCGGAGCCGGAAGGCACCGAGGACATCGAAACGCGCCGCGTGCCGTTTGCCGCAGCCTTGCGCGAGGCGATGGATGGGCGCATTCGTGATGCCTTCACACTGGCAATGCTGCTGAAGGCTGACTACATGGCACGCCATGGCGAGCTGCCAGAGGCGGTTTCCAGAGCGATACTGAACCCGGCCGGAAAGGAAGAGCCCCATGGCCCAAGCTGACGCTGTAGCCCCGATCCGGCAGGACACTGATCTGCGCGCGCTGTGGAACCGGCTGCGCCTGGAGGCGGCATCGGTCGCTGCCGAGGAACCCATGCTGGCCGGTCTCGTCAATGCCGGGGTATTGCGCCATGGCAGCTTTGCCGAGGCGCTGGCCCATCGTATCGCGCTAAAGCTCGCCGACGGGCAGCTTGACGCCATGCTGGTCCATGATGTGGTCAGCGAGGCGCTGGGCGCTGACGAGGCTATCGTGCTGAGCGCGGCGGCTGACATGCTGGCGGTGGACGAGCGCGACCCGGCCTGCAGGTCGCTGCTACAGCCCTTTTTCTACTTCAAGGGCTATCAGGCGCTTCAGGCTTACCGCATTGCCCACTGGCTGTGGAATGAGGGCCGCGAAACGCTGGCCTTCCATCTGCAGGGGCGCATGAGCGAACTGTTCGGCGTGGACATCCACCCGGCCGCGCGCATCGGCAGGGGCATTATGATCGATCATGCCAGCTCGGTCGTGATCGGCGAGACGGCGGTGGTGGGCGATGATGTGTCGATCCTGCACGAGGTGACGCTGGGCGGCACGGGCGCTGAGGAAAGCGACCGCCACCCGAAAATCGGCAATGGCGTGCTGATCGGGGCCGGGGCCAAGGTGCTCGGCAATATCAGTGTCGGCGACCATGCCCGCATCGCCGCCGGTTCGGTGGTGTTGAGCGATGTGCCGGCCCGCTGCACGGTGGCCGGTGTGCCGGCCAAGCCGGTGGGCGGGGCCTGCGCAGAGCCGGCACGCACCATGGATCACAGCCTTCCTGATTGATCCTTTCCGGCAGACCGCTAGTTTGCGGCTGAACGCGCATTCCCGCGCGAATCCCCGCATCTTCCAGACCGGTTCCGGTCCGTTCATCATCAATTGAGGCGAGACGCCCCCATGTCCCAGACCGTTTTCAATCACACCGAAGCCAGCAAGGTTGAGGCTTTTCTGCGTCAGCGCCTCAACCCGGAGCTGAAAGTCCAGATGCGCCAGCGCCCGGATGAGTGCGCCGAGATCTATCTGGGCTCGGAATGCCTTGGCGTCGTCTCGAAGAATGTCGATGAGGGCGAGACCTCCTATTCCTTCGAGATCACCATTCTCGATATCGATCTCGACGATCTGTAAGGCGCTGGTGGCTTGGTACTTGATGTCCAGGCACTGACCAAAACCTTCCCCGGCGGCACGCTGGCCGTCGATGCGGCAAGCTTCACCGTGCGCGAAGGCGCGTTGCTGGCGCTGGTGGGCGAGTCCGGTTGCGGCAAGACGACCACGCTGAAAATGATCAATCGCCTGCTGGAGCCGAGCTCCGGCACGATCAGCTTCAAGGGCGAGGATGTGACCGCGCTGGACGCCGTCACCCTGCGCCGCCGCATGGGCTGGGTGATGCAGGGCGACGGGCTGTTTCCCCATTTCACCGTGGCGGAGAATATCGCGGTCACGCCGCGCCTTGCGGGGTGGGATGCCGAGCGGACACGGGCGCGCATCAGTGTGCTGCTGGAACTGGTCCAGCTTGACCCTGCAGAGTTTGAAAACCGCTATCCCGCAGAGCTGTCCGGTGGCCAGCGCCAGCGTGTGGGCCTTGCCCGCGCGCTTGCCGCCGAGCCGCCCCTGCTGCTGATGGATGAACCGTTTGGCGCGCTGGACCCGATCACGCGCGACAGCTTGCGCGAGGACGTTCAGGCTTTGCGCGCCCGGCTGGGCTTTGCGGCTGTCATGGTGACGCACGACATGGCGGAGGCGCTGCTGCTGGCCGATGAGATTGCCGTCATGCGTGACGGGCGCATCATCCAGCTTGGCACGCCCTCGCAGCTTCTGTCCGATCCGGCAGACCCGTATGTGGAGACCCTGCTGGCCACACCACGCCGGGAGGCTGAACGCGTGGCGGCTCTGTCGGGGCAGGGATGATGGAGGCGCTCGCCCAGCCCTTTGCCCTGCTGCCGGAATATCTGGGCGGGCATTTGCGTCTGTCTCTGGGCGCCATGGCGTGCGGCCTGCTCATCGCCTTGCCGCTGGGCGTGCTGGCGGCGCGCAACCGGGTGATTTCCGGGCCGGCGCTGGCCGTTGCAGGCGTGTTTCAGACCATTCCTGCCCTGGCGCTGCTGGCCCTGATGGTGCCGCTCCTTGGCGGGCGTATCGGCTTCCTGCCAGCCTTCACCGCGCTCACGCTCTATGCCGTCCTCCCGGTCCTGCGGAACACGATAGTGGGGCTTCAGGGCGTTGATCCGGTGGTGCGCGAGGCGGCGCGCGGTGTCGGCATGACGCGCCTGCAAAGCCTGCTGCGTGTTGAGCTGCCGCTGGCCCTGCCGACCATGATGGCGGGCGTGCGCACGGCGTCGGTCTGGGTTATCGGGGCGGCGACGCTGGCCACGCCCGTGGGGGCAGCCTCGCTGGGTAATTACATTTTCTCCGGCCTGCAGACCCGCAACTGGACGCTGGTCGTGTTTGGCTGTGTGGCTGCCGCCCTCTCGGCGCTTGTTATCGATGGACTTTTAAAGCTGATGGAAAGCGCCGCGGCGCGCCGGAAGGCGGGCAGGGCGCTTGTTGCCGGGGCGGGGCTGGCGATGATTGCCGCGCTAGCGCTCGTGCCTGCGGGCGTATTGGCAGGGCCATCAGGGGCGAATGGCGCGCGCGCTGACCGGGGTGTGCACGCAGGCGGATTTGGTGAGCAGCCCGTCACGGTCGGCGCGAAGGCTTTTACCGAGCAGTATATTCTCGCCGGCCTGTTCGAAGAGGTGCTGGGCGATGCGGGCGCGCAGGTGCGCCGCCGGGACAATCTGGGCTCCACCGTGGCCTTTGATGCCCTCATTTCCGGCGAGATTGATGTCTATGTGGATTATTCCGGCACGCTATGGGCCACGATCATGCAGCGCGAGGACATGCCCGGACGTCATGTCATGCTGGCGGAGATCACCAGCTGGATGTGGACGCGCCACCGCGTGCTGGTTCTGGGCGCGCTGGGCTTTGAGAACGCCTATGGCATCGCGGTAAGCCAGGCGGCGGCAGAGCGTCATGGCCTTGCCTCCGTAGGCGATCTGGCCAGGATTGACGGGCTGTCCATCGGCGCAGACTCAGAGTTCTTCGCCCGCGCCGAATGGACGGGCCTGCGCGACACGTATGGGCTTGGCTCTGCGCGTACCCGCTCCATGGATTCCACCTTCATGTACGGCGCGGTCCGTGATGGCGAGGTGGACGCCATCACCGCCTACACGACGGACGGGCGGATATCGGCGTTCGATCTGGTGATACTGGACGACCCGGCGGGGATATTGCCGCCCTATGACGCGCTGGTGCTCATCAGCCCGTCCGCTGCTGGCCGGCCTGCCATTGCTCAGGCGCTGGCACCCTTGCTCAACGCGATAGACGCCGATGCCATGCGCGAGGCGAACGGTGTGGTCGATCTGGAGCGGCGCTCCGTCGGCGAGGCGGTGGAGCGTCTGCGCGCGCGCCTGGAGCGTTCCTCACCCTGATACGGTGTGGTAGCCGCGCCGGTGCAAATTTCCGCTTCTAGGAATGCACTGCCGTCAGCAAAAAGGCCCCGGCTGTCCTCTGGCCGGGGCCTTTATGTGCCTATGTACTGCCCGCTTACAGCACGTCGAGCATCGAGGCGACGAGCGGGTGACGCACGATGTCCTTGGCTTCCAGCCGGACAACCGCGATATCCTCCACCTCTTCAAGGCGCTCGCAGATATCCTTCAGGCCGGACATTTCCGGCAGCAGGTCGGTCTGCGCCGGATCGCCTGTGACGACCATGGTGGAGTTCCAGCCCAGACGGGTCAGCAGCATTTTGAGCTGGCCGTAGGTGCAGTTCTGGGCCTCGTCGACGACGATATAGGCGTTGTTGAGCGTGCGCCCGCGCATATAGGCAATCGGCGCGATCTCGATCAGCCCCTCGGCCATCAGCGCTTTCAGGCGCTTGGGGCTCAGCCGGTCTGCCAGCGCGTCGTAGAGCGGGCGCAAATAGGGCGCGAGCTTTTCTTCCAGAGCGCCGGGCAGGAAGCCGATATGCTCGCCTGCCTCCACCGCCGGGCGTGACAGCACGATGCGCCCCACCTGGCCGCTCTCCAGTGCTTCCACCGCCTTGGAAACGGCCAGATAGGTCTTGCCGGTACCGGCCGGCCCCATGGCCATGACAAGATTGTGGTCGTCTATCGCCGTCATCAGCCGCGCCTGCCCCTCAGAGCGTGGCTTGACGTTCTTGATATAGCGCTGGTCCCGCATGGGTTCATTGTCGTCAGGTGACCAGTTCGTGCCGGGGAAGAGGGCGCGGACCTTCTCTTCCTCATAATGCTCGGCATTGAACCCGCCCTGACGGCGTTTTGCGGTGCGCTTGCTCATGTTGGCGTCCTCCGGACAAGAAAAAACCCCTCGCGCGGGTGCACAAGGGGCGGACAAAAGCGATGAAGGCTGGACAGGGCAGATGCGGAGCGCGCGGTGGAACCGTCCGGGTCTGGCGTTGGCGGTGCATACGGCATGGTGCCGCGGGCCTCCGTGCAAGAAGCGTCTATCCCTCACGATCGATCCGAAGACACCACCTTGGCGGCTGTTCCCCTCTCGAATCGCATCTACAGTCTCATGCTAAGACAGTGAACGAATTATGAGTCAGTCCGTCGCTGAAACTTCACATCCAACCGATGCAGTTTCGCCACGCAATGCTGACGCAGCGAGCAGGAAGGAACACATTATGGGCGTTTACGAGCTGGACGGGGTTCGTCCGAAGATCGGCGAGGGTGTGTGGATCGCGCCGGGCGCCACGGTGCTGGGCCGCGTCACGCTGGGGCGCAATGTGTCGGTCTGGTTCGGGGCGGTGCTGCGCGGCGATGTGGAAGACATCGTGATCGGCGATGACACCAATATCCAGGACGGCACGGTCATCCATGCCGACCCGGGCAAGCCAACCATCCTTGGCAAGGGCATCACGGTTGGCCATCAGGCCATGCTGCATGGCTGCCAGATTGGCGATTACTCGCTGGTGGGCATTGGCGCGACCATCCTCAATGGCGCGAAAATTGGAAAGAACTGCCTCATCGGCGCGCATGCCCTCATCACCGAAGGCAAGGAGGTACCGGACAATTCCATGGTGCTGGGCTCACCGGGCAAGGTGGTGAAAACGCTCGAAGAGGGTATGGGCGACATCTTCAAGGCCAGCGCCGACCATTATGTCGCCAATGCGAAGCGCTTTGCGGAGGGGCTGAGGGAGGTTTGAGGGGGTAGGGCTAGGCCCTCGTCCTTCGAGACGCTCACTTCGTTCGCCCTCAGGATGAGGGCCTAACGTTTTTCCCTCATCCTGAGGAGCGCGTAAGCGCGTCTCGAAGGACGAGGGAAAACAAATCTA
Source organism: Glycocaulis abyssi (assembly GCF_041429775.1). Classification (NCBI taxonomy): domain Bacteria; kingdom Pseudomonadati; phylum Pseudomonadota; class Alphaproteobacteria; order Maricaulales; family Maricaulaceae; genus Glycocaulis; species Glycocaulis abyssi. The sequence continues at coordinate 397,359 of NZ_CP163421.1, forward strand.
CTGCGGCCGGCCCCAGAGCTCGCGGATGCGCTGGTCGGTCTCGCGTCCGAAATTGAACCAGGCGGTGCGGTCGCGTGAGGCATCCACCACGATCAGCTTGTCATCGCGGGCCAGCAGATGACTGAGCTCGTTGCGCAGGGTGGCGGCTGTGGCGGGCGCGCGCAGCAGCCATACGCCCGGCGCAATGCTTTCTGCGTCGCCGAAATCTTTTAGCGCGGCCTCGAACCCGGCACGGCTGTCATCGGCCAGCGTGGCAACAACGACGAAATTGGCCGTGCGCGCATCGGTGGCGGCAGGGCGTTTGGTGCCGGGGCTGCGGCGGGCTTCGTCCAGCCATGCCTTGAACTGCGCGACGTCGGATGCGTTTTCCCAGCCGTTCTCGCGGTCCTGCGAGACGACCGAATGGCCCGCTATGCGTCCCTCGCTGACGAAGGCGCGCATCTGCGCCCCCGTATAGGGTCCGTACACACGGCCATCGACTTTCACAAACCAGGACATCGCAATTCCATCATCCCGCGGCATTGGGGTCACACTCCATCCAAGCCCTCTAACGAAGAGACTATGCAGGGGTTACGGCAAGATTCAGGCCGGTTGGCGCGATTATGGGCCACAAACATGACTTTTTCTGCCGCGTGCGCAGACAAAAGGCAGCCTCGCCGGAAACCTCACCTCAACCCCGGGGCGGATCGAACGACACCGCGAAGCCGTTGTCCAGCCAGCGAGTCACACGGCCTGTCAGGTCGCCCACGCTGACCGGCTCGCCAACGCGCGGACGCTCCAGACAGGCAAAGGCGGCCCCTGAAATCGACACGTCTACAAGGTCTGCCTGGATCAGCACGCCGTCCTTCAGGCGGATTTTCACCCGTCCTGTTCCGGGCTTTCTGGGCGCGGCGCGGTCTTCTTCAAGGCCCAGGCGCTCCATATTGAAACGCCAGGTGATCGCATCGCCCAGCCGGTCGCGCTTGCGCTGTGTTGCATTGAAGCGCACGGCAAAGCCGCGCGCACCGGCGCGCACCACATCACCCTCCACACGGCCCAGCCCGTCAAACAGCATGACAACGCGTTCGCCGAGCGCCGGCGGGGCCTCGGCGGCGACTTTCGCGCCGCCGGGGGACACATCGATGAGCGTGCAGGCAAATTCACCGCGTACGGGATCGAGAAACCGTCCGGGCAGGCGCAAGGGTACACGGCGGTGGCGGCGCTGCTCCTGCGCGCCGGCGGCCGCTATGCGTATCTTGCGCTTGTCCAGGCGCGTGCTCAGATCGGTGACGGGTCCCATGCCTGCCTCATATTTCAGGCGGGCAATCTAGACTGGTGCTGGTTAAAATTTGGCCAAGCTAGAAGTCATTTGCGGCGCGGGCCGGTACGCGCCCGTCGCGCAGGCCGCGAAATACCTGCACGGAGCTTTCCGGCTCTACTGCCGGGCGCAGCTCTTTCAATATGTGGCGCACGGCCGGACGCCCCTCCAGGCTGCGCCCCTGCAAGGGCTGGTAGAGGCCGAGACACCGGTCCACCCACCCTTCAGGCCCGCGAAGCGGAAGGAGCGCGATTTCCACCTCTACCGAGCGGCCATCAAGCGAGGCCGCATCAGCCAGCGCACAGGCAGGGGCCGGTACGCTCATTGCGCCTTCCAGCAGGGCCGTCATGTGCTGGCGGTCATGGCCGCGCCACAGGCCCAGAAAGTTCTGGTCCTTGAACTCGCGCGCATGCATCTGGCACAGCGAGGTGCCGGCCAGGCGGAAAATATGATGGTCACGGTCCATCCGGCGCAGGATGAACAGATGGCTGAGCAGCCCGGCCAGATCGCGCGGGGCAATATCGCCGCGTGTGGGGGCGGAGCGGCCAAGCCTTCTCGCATCCCAGTACGCAAACAGCGTCTTTGTGTTCTCGTGGCGCATCGGCAGCCCGTCCTCTTTAGTCCCTTTAAGGGGAGCGCGTTGTCAGTCCTGCTTTTGGACAGGCGTGCTCCGGTCGGGCCGGTGGACTGCAAGCGGCTTGCCAAGTGCTTTTTTGCGGCCCCTCCTGAAACCGGCATCCTTCTTGCGGGGAAGCGCGCAAACAGACGGGAGTGACCCCATGGGCGTTTCAACTCGATACGCAAAAGCGTTCGGCGCGGTGATCGCGGCGACCTTTGCCAGCGCAGCGGCCGCCGCTGCGGCACATGCCGGGCCGACGCCGGTATCACCGCCGCCGCCCAGCCATCATTGCTGCCAGCACGGGCACGGGCCGCAAGTGCGCGCGCCCTCGATCCGCATTGGCGGACCATCGGTTCATATTGGCGGGCCGCGCATCAATATCGGCGGCATCTATCTGAATAATCAGGTCAATGTGAATGTGAACGCACAAGCCTCTGCCATGGCGTTTGCTGGCGCGCAGGCCAGCAGCAATACAATCGTGTATGGCGGGGGCGGTTTCATCTCGCGCGGTGCCGCCCCGGCAGCGACCGCCATTGCGGGCCTGGCGCTCGCCGATGAGTATGAGATGGAAGAGGAAAGCTATTCGCGGATGGTAGAGGGCTGGCGCGTGGTGCGTGCGGTCTGCATCGATGACCGGGGTACGCCGCACCCGGCCTCCCGCCCGGAACGCGATGAGCGCGTGCGCGAAGGCTTTGAGGGCGAGATTTTCCGCTGCATGGCCGGCACCACGCTGCAGGCAACGCTGGGCCATCGTCTGGAAAGCGGCGATGACAGTTTCGAGGATGGTCAGGTCATCCAGTGCCAGCGCGGCGATGCGCTGCGTTACGGGCGCGGCGGGGAGGTGTTCTGCGCCCCCGCAGAGGCCATGCGCGACTGTAACGAACGCTCCCTGCTACGCCTTTACGGGCCGGGCGTGCGCCTTGTCTATGTGCGCTTTGAAGAGCGCTACACGGCGATGCGCGAGCGCCGCAGCGCGCGCCGCACCGCCACCAGCCTCAACCTGATGCTCGATGGCGGCGTGGGCGGGTATCACTAGGGGTAGCCAAGCCCCGTGCTTCGAGACGCTTTCTTGCGAAAGCTCCTCAGCATGAGGGCTTGGTGATCTTCCCCCTCATCCTGAGGGCGAGCGAAGCGAGCGTCTCGAAGGACGAGGGGGGAGTTCCCCTCATGCCTTGCACACCAACACACCCCACCTGACCGGCCCCGGAGCTTTCCGGGGCCATTTTTTTGCGTGGAGCGCTCCACCTCGCCCCCGTAATCCCCGGCCAGAACCGGCAACACGCTTGACGTGCGCCCGAAACCGGGGCGCAGTCGGGATATGGATGGGTGGGTTTTCGATTTGGGCTTCTGGCTGGCTTCTGTGTTGCCGCAACTGATAGTGCTGGCAGCGGTTCTTTGGGGCTTATGGCTCTTGGTGGCGCGGCTTCGCAAGAAGCCGGTGGTGTGGTCTTGGCAATGGGCCATTGATCACGCCATCAAGATATTCGTTCCTGCATGGCTGATACTGTCCGGCATCGCCGTCTGGGTAGTCATGCAGCTTGCCGATCCGTGTGCGGGTACGACGCGGGTGTGTCCGCCCGTGCAGTGGATCAGGCCCGGCTATCTCGCCGAGGATTTCCGCAATCTCTTGTGGGCCGCCAGCCTTGTGTTCGGTGGTGCGGGTGCCGGAGCAGCGCTAATTAACGCCTTGCGCCGCACACGGCTGATGCAGGACGAACATAGCCTCAAGCAAGCTGAGCATCGCCTCGCGGAACGCGGACGAGATGCTGAAACCTTTTCCCGCGCTGTGGATCAGCTTGGCAGTGACCAGACTGCTATCCGCCTCGGTGCCATCTACGCGCTGGAAGGACTGATGCGCAGCGCCTTTGCAGAAGGCGGTGACAAGATATTTGGCCGCCAGATCGGTGAGACCCTCGCTGCGTTTGTTCGTGAGCAGTCCGTGTCGATGGCTCAAATCGTTTCGGAGTGGGATAGTGAAGCTCAAGAAGAGCAGGAAAAGGGAAGGTTGAAGGGCCATAGGTTAAAGGTCGATTTGGAAGCAGCTGCTGTTGTTATATCAAGGTCGTGGCCGTACGAGTATCGCCCTGATCTGGACAGCGATGGCGGTGTCGATCTTTCCTGGTCTTGTCTGTTTCGCCTTAGAATGCCCACGAAGGCTGATATGAGAGGGTTCAACTTAGTTTGTGCTGATCTTCGAGGTTGCAAGCTTGACTCGGTCGATTTGCGGGGAGCTTGGCTCTTCGAAGCCGATTTTCGACTGGCTCAAATAAAAGGCGCTGATATTTCTTCCACCGTTTTTTATGCACCGTCCGGCGCGGTATCAAAACCGAGTGTTACGTCGAAGCAAATAAAGCTGGCCCGTTGGAGGTTTGGTGAGCCTCCGATATTGCCTCCCGAGGTTGATCTTTCTCACCGCGGCGATGGCAAGCCGTTCGACAACCCATCACCCTTCGACGAGTCGTGGATGAAGGATGTGGGGCCAAACGGGATTTCGTGATTGAACCAGGTGGGCAGCCCCCCCCACCCCCACACTTTTTCACACACAACAGATGACTTGACCGATTCATTTCGCTAATGGACGTGAAATTCTTTCACTTATTCCATAGCGGAAATTTCCATGGACCGTATCGATGCCCTGCGCCTGTTTCAGGCCGTTGCCGAGCTGGAGAGCTTTACCCGCGCCGCCGAGCGTCACTCGCTGACCCCCGGCGCGGCGTCCAAACAGATCTCAGCGCTGGAGGAGCGCATGCAGGCGCGCCTCCTGGAGCGCACCACGCGCTCTGTGAGGCTCACCGATGCGGGCCGGGCATTGCTGGAGCGGGTGCGGCCCTGGCTGACCGAATATGAGGCGATCGAGCACGGGCTGGCGGCTGACAATGCGGCGGCGGCGGGTTTTCTGCGCGTGGCCGCGCCGGTGGATTTCGGTTCTGCCCGCCTGATCGAGCCGGTGACGGCCTTCATGGAGCAATGGCCCTCGGTGGAGGTGCGCCTCGATCTTTCCGACCGCATGGTGGACCTGGTGGATGAGGGCTATGACCTCGCCGTGCGGCTGGGCCATTTGCCGGATTCCAGCCTGATCGCCAAGCGCCTCGCCGATGCGCCGATGACCACGATTGCCAGCCCCGCCTGGCTGGAGGCGGAAGGCACTCCCGTCCACCCGTCAGACCTCGCCCGCCATTCATGCATCATTGACCGCAACCGGCCCGCGCCCAATCTGTGGCGGTTTGAAAAGGACGGGGTGAAGACCGATGTGAAGGTGGACGGGCGGCTATCGCTCAACGGAGCCAGTGCGGCGGTTGCCGCCGCCTGCGCCGGAGCGGGCGTGGGGTGTGTACCCAGCTGGGCTGCGCGCGCGGCCATTGCCGACGGGCGGGTAGTGTCCCTGATGGATGACTGGACGCCCGAAGCGCGCGAATTGTGGGCCGTGTTCCCGTCCAACCGCTATCTGGCCCACCGGGTGCGATTGTTCGTGGATTTCCTGGCTGGCTGGTTCAAGGGAACAGTTTAGAAATATGAGTTTACGCATAGCCTTCATGGGAACGCCGGAATTTGCCGCGCGCTCGCTGGCCACAATCGCCGGTGCGGGCCACGAAATCGTGCGCGTCTACACCCAGCCGCCTAGGCCCGCCGGGCGCGGACAGGAATTGCGCAAAAGCCCGGTGCATGCGCTGGCCGAGGCCTTCGGCATCGAGGTGAAAACGCCCGAACGCTTCCGCGAGGCGGACGTGCTGGAAGACTTTGCCAGCCTTGATCTCGATGTCGCCTGCGTGGTCGCCTATGGCCAGATATTGCCGAAAGAAGCGCTGGAGGCACCGCGCCTTGGCTGTCTGAACCTGCATGCCTCCCTCCTGCCGCGCTGGCGCGGCGCGGCGCCTATACAGCGCGCCATACAGGCGGGCGATGAAGTGACGGGCGTGCAGATCATGCAGATGGAGGAGGGGCTGGATACCGGCCCGGTCCTGATGAGCGAGATCGTGCCGATTGCGCCCGACGACACCGCCGGCAGCCTGCACGACAAGCTGATGGAGACGGGTGCCGAGCTGTGGCCGCGTACGCTCGCGGCCCTCGAGCGTGGTTCGCTGCAGGCGGTGGCGCAGGTCGACGAAGGCGTTACCTACGCAAAGAAAATCTCATCGGCAGAGGCGCGTATCGACTGGTCCCGCCCCGCTGGCGAGGTGTGCGACCATATCCGCGGGCTGTCGCCGTTTCCCGGTGCCTGGTTCAGCCTGGACACGCCCAAAGGCGCGGTGCGCGTGAAGGTGCATTTTGCCGAGCCCGAAAAGGGCGAGGGCGAGCCGGGCGAGGCGCTGGACGGCGGCCTCCTCATCGCCTGCGGGCGCGGCGCGGTGCGCCTGAAACGCCTGCAGCGCGAGGGCAGGGGCGTGATGGGCGCGGACGAGTTCCTGCGCGGTACGGCGGTGCCTGCGGGGACGCGGCTTTAGCCATGCCCCGCTATCTCCTCACTATCGAATACGACGGCGGACCGTTTGTCGGCTGGCAGAAGCAGGACAATGGCCTCTCCGTGCAGACCGTGATGGAGCGCGCCGCCGATGCGCTCGAAGAGGGCCGTCACGAGGTCTATGGGGCAGGGCGCACGGATTCGGGCGTCCACGCCCTTGCCATGACGGCTCATGTCGATTTTGCCAAGGACTGGCCGGCGGACGTTGTGCGCGATGCGCTGAACCATCATTTGCGCCCGCACCCGGTCTCGGTCCTGTCGGCGCGGGCGGTGGAGGATGACACCCATGCGCGCTTCTCTGCGGTAAAGCGCGGCTATGTCTACCGCATTGTAGACCGGCGCGCGCCGCTGGCACTGGATGCCGGAAAGGCGTGGCAGGTGCGTGTTCCACTTGATGTGGATGCGATGAACATTGCCGCGCAAAGCCTTGTAGGCAGGCATGATTTTACCACCTTCCGCGATGCGCAGTGCCAGGCGGACAGCCCGGTTAAGTCCATCGACGCGATCAGCGTGGAGCGGCGCGGCGAAGCGATAGAGCTGAAAGTGGAAGCGATCAGCTTTTTGCACCGGCAGATACGCTCCATCACCGGCTCGCTGGTGGAGGTGGGGCGCGGGCGCTGGAGCGTGGATGATTTCCGCGATGCGCTGGAGGCGGCAGACCGTACGCGCTGCGGACCTGTCGCGCCGCCTGACGGCCTCTATCTGGCGTTTGTGGACTACCCGCCAGAGGCGCTGGCAAACCCGTAGACGATCAGCGCGTCGATGACGAGCGGGATGCAGGCCGCGCCCGCCGCCAGCCCCCAGTGCAGGCCCAGAGTGCCCGCTGCGACGCGCCAGTGCACGAGAAGGCGGAGGATCTGGTAAAGGGCCAGCATCAGGCCCAGCGCCTCCGCATTGGCGATACCGGCCGCGGCCAGCAGCCAGAACAGGGCCTGCACGTGCAACAGCACGAAAACGGCCCAGTTATGCACCACCACCCAGGCGGAAAAACCGCCCTTCAGGCCCATCACTTTCACCACCACAAAGGCGATGACGGGAAAGAGCAGCCAGATGCGCGCATACTGGCCGATCGCGTCGGTGAGGCTGACATGCGCATCGGGATTACCGGAGAATTCCGGCAGGACGTGATTGGCCGATATTATCAACAGGATAAAGGCGGGCAGGGCGTAGAGGACGGCCATGAAGGAGCGGACAAACCCGTCCACCGACACGTCGAAATGCTGACGCCAGCCCTCCTTGAAGGCCAGCATGGCCCAGACGCCGCGCGTGCCGGACCGGATATCCGCAATCGCGCCGCCCATCAGGCGAAAACCTCGAAGTAGCGTGTCAGGACATCATGGTAAATTTCTGTTAACACTTTGATATCGGCAACAGGCGTCTGCTCGTCAATCTGGTGCATGCTGGCGCCGACCAGCCCGAATTCGGCGACCGGCGCATAGTCCTTGATGAAGCGGGCGTCCGAGGTGCCGCCGCTCGTGCTCAGCTCCGGTGCGATGCCGGTGCGGGCCTGGATGGCCTCGGCCAGCAGCGCCGTGAACGGGCCTTCCGGGGTCTGGAAGGCATCGCCGGTCACGGTGAGATCAGCTGAAATTGTGCCGCCAAAGCCTTGCTGCACCCTGGCAATTTCATCACTGATCCAGCTTTTGAGCGCCTCGCCATCCTGCTCGGTGTTAAAGCGTATGTTGAACTTGGCCCGCGCCTCGCCCGGAATGACATTGTGGGCGGGATTGCCGACATCCACGCTGGTGACCTCCAGATTGGACGGCTGGAAATGTTCATTGCCCTCGTCCAGCCTGCGGGCGGTCAGGGCGTGCAGCACCTCCATCAGCGCCCCGATGGGATTGATCGCGCGGTCCGGATAGGCGACATGGCCCTGCCTGCCCGTGACGGTGATAATGCCATTGAGCGAGCCGCGCCGGCCAATCTTCACCATATCGCCCAGCACGGCCCGGTTGGTCGGCTCGCCGACAAGGCAGTGCGTGAAACGTTCGCCTTGCGCCTCAAGGGCTTGCAGCATTTTCTTCGTGCCGTTGATGGCCGGGCCTTCCTCATCGCCCGTAATCAGGAAGGCGATGGAGCCTGCGGGTTTACCCTGGGCTTCCAGATAGCGCGCCGTTGCGGCCACGAAGGCGGCAATCGCGCCCTTCATGTCCACCGCGCCGCGCCCGATCAGCGCCTCGCCATGGATTTCTCCGGCGAAGGGAGCCGCGCTCCATGCCGCTTCCTGCCCGGCGGGTACCACATCGGTATGACCTGCAAAGCAGAAGACCGGCTCAGCCGTGCCAAGGCGGGCATAGAGATTGTCCACCTCGCCAAACGGCATGCGCTGGCAGGCAAAGCCCAGCGTGGTCAACGCGGCCTGCAACGTGTCCAGAGCGCCCGCGTCCAGCGGCGTTACCGAGGGCGCGCGGATCAGGGCCTGCGCTAGCGCCAGGGGATCAGTGGGAGTGGTATCAGGCTGGGTCATGGCGCTGACATAATGCCAATCGCGCACCCGCGCCAGACAGGTGTCACGCTTCGGCGGGGCCTTCATCGTCCAGTAGCGGGAATATAATGGACACGCCATGTCCGCCATCGGGGCCTGTGCCTGCTTCGGCCTTGCCGCCAAGCTGGCGCGCGAAGGCATCAAACAGCGCCCCGCCAACGCCTCTGCGGCCCGGCTCTGGCGACCCGGCTGCGCCTACGCCATTATCGGTCACGCTGGCGGTCAGATTGCGCGCTTCGTCATCCATTTGCACCGAAACGGTCAGCGTCCCGCTATCACGCCCCTCAAACGCGTGCTTGTAGGCATTGGTCATCGCCTCGGTGACAAACAGGGCCAGCGGAATGCACCGCTCGGCGCCCAGATGTGCCGGGGCGATCTGCGTCACCAGATCGAGCGTGCGCTCCTCGCCGCCCACGGCCGCATGGGTGAGTGTGCACAGCTCTTCAAAGAAGGGCTTCAAGTTGATCTTCGCAAAATCGCCCGCCTCATAGAGGCTGCGATGGACCAGGGCGAGCGCATTGATACGCGATTGCGCATCGCCGAGCACCTTGGCCGCTTTGGGGTCATCGACGCTTCGCATCTGCAGATTGATAAGGCTGGTAATGATTTGCAGATTGTTCTTCACCCGGTGATGCACCTCTTTGAGCAGCATTTCCTGATAGGCAAGGCTGCGGGTGAGGGCTTCGTCGCGCTCGGCAATCGAGCGGGCCATGGTGTCAAAACCGGCTGCCAGTTCGCGCAATTCGCCCGGCGCGCGCCGGGCGCGGTGGGGACGCACCGAATAACGGCCTTTTCCATAGGCGGCGGCCACACGCTGCAGATAGCGCAGCCAGCGCAATATCATCACATCGGTGGCGATCCAGATAACCGCGCCCGCCAGCACCAGCATGAGAACCGGCAACACAATGGTGCCGGTGATATCCACCAGAGCAAATTCAAGAAATTCCGGCGCGCTTTCGGCCAGCAGCGCGTAGAGCTCTGTCGATAACAGGGGGACCAGCACGAACTGGCGCGGCGCGCCATCGGGTCCTGTGCCGGTAAAGCGAGCGCTGCCGGCCTGTGCTGCCTCGGCCATCAGCGCGGCATCGACGCGCGCCAGTCCCATATCGCGGCTTTGCGTGAGTACACGCCCTTCGCGGTCGACAAGGGCGGAGCGCGCTTCGCCGGCTCTCTCGCGGCCCAGATCCTCCAGAGCACTCAGGCGGATGCCGGTCGCCAGCGCGCCGGCAAAATCGCCTTCGGGATCGAAAACCGGGCTGACCGCGCGGATGACCGCCTGGCTGGTGATCGGATCGATCTCCAGCGCGCCGACGATGAACTGGCCGCTATCGCGTGCCTCGGCAAACCAGCGCGCTTCGTCAAACCGGACAGCATCATCAAGGGGTTCTGCCGAGCAGGCCACCACGCCGCGCGCATTGACCCGCACCAGATTGGAATAGGCCGTCTGGTCGGCCAGTGCCTGTGCCAGGGCGCGTGCGCATAGCGCGCCGCCCAGCCGCACCGGTGCCTGCCGGGCCAGTGCACTCATCATGCTGCCTGCGCCCATAATCAGCTGACGCTGGCTCTGGGCGGTGATCTGCGCGCGTGCCGCCAGCAATTCGCGCTGGTTGTCGCGGGCGGTTTCAAAGCGCGACTGGGTGTAAAGGCCGCTGAGCGTCAGTATGGGGATGAGGGCCAGCACGATGACGGCCAGCATCCGCACCCGCAGGCCGGCGCGCCAGCGCGATCGGCTCCTCAAGCCTGAGCTTTCATCGTCAGCCGGTGAGCCGTTCGGCGCTGGCGTTGCGGATGTGGTCAACAATATCCTCCGCCGCTTTCGCTGCCCCGCCCGGAGACGCTTTCAGGCAGACCCCGGTGCTCATGCGCTTTTCCAGAGCGGCCCGCGCGCGGCTGACCCGGCTTTTCACCGTGCCGACCGCACAGCCGCATATCCCGGCTGCTTCCTCATAGCTCAATCCCCCCGCGCCGACGAGTACCAGTGCCTCGCGCTGCTCATCAGGGATATCCAGCAGGGCCCGGCGGACATCGTCCAGCTGCAGCGCCCAGCTCTGGCGCTCATTGGTCACAGCGGCGTTTTCGTGGATTTCGCCGCCCTGTTCCTGCTTGCGCCAGGCCCGGCGGCGTTCCGAATAGAAATGATTGCGCAATATGCGGAAGGTCCAGGCGCGCATGGACGAACCATCCTCGAAGCGCTCGCGGTGGGTCCACGCCTTGATCAGGGTTTCCTGAACCAGATCATCAGCTTCGGACGGATTACCGCACAGCGAGCGTGCAAACGCGCGCAGGTGCGGAATGGCATCGGTCAGCTCCTGCTGGAAAGCGGCCGTGACGGCCGCGTCATCATGCGCGCTCATTACCCGTCCCGTCCGCTATCGCCGCCCTCGGCAGGATTGGTTTGAGGTCCGCTGGCGGCGTCCTTCCGGTCTGCGGATTTGCGCGCCAGCTCGGCCATCAGATCGGTCAGCGTGTCCGGCACCGGCTCGCTGGTCACCGAGTCGTAATAGGCGCGCAGCTGGTCGCCGAGCACACGGCGGCGCGCGCTTTGACCCGCCTCGGCCCGGTCCGGCCTGTTGTGCTGACGGTCTGGCATGTCGTCCTTCGCATTCTGGGACATCGGATCGGCATCCATGCATTCGTGTTGAAACGGGTCTTTGCTGCGTTAGCTCAGATGTCCAACGCATCACGAAATCATGCGGTTCCCTGCATTCGGCATGTCCGGCAGCTGTATCCCGCCGGAACCGGAGCCCGTGCGTGCGCGTATTCGGGTACTCGTGCGCCCTGTCACACGGGCGGGTAGTGCGTGGAAAAAGGACGGGACTGATGAAGATCGATGGTGTTTTCGCCCATCTGCCCTATCTGCGCCGCTATGCGCGCGCTCTGGCAGGCGAGCAGCAGCGCGGAGATAAGCTGGTCCAGCTCGCCCTCGAAAAGGCGGTGGCTGGCGAGGTGACGCTCAATACCGCTCTGGCACCGCGCATTGCGCTGTTCCGGGTCTTCCACGATGCGTCGCCAGAGGCGGACATGGTTGGAGCAGACGCGCAGCGCGGACCGGATTCGCGCCTGCAGCGGCTGGAAGCGCGCAGCCGTCAGGCCCTGCTGCTGACGGCGATGGAAGGGTTCACACCGCAGGAGGCTGGCCAGGTGCTGGCCCTGCCCGAGGCCGAGGTGGAAAGCCTTGTCGCCCGCGCGCACGGCGATATCGAGCTCGCCTTGAAAACGCGTGTGCTCATCATCGAGGACGAACCGGTCATTGCCGCCGATATCGAAGCAATTGTGGGTGATCTGGGCCATGAGGTATGTGCCATCGCCACAACCCGGTCTGAAGCGATTGCCGAAGCGGCCCGCCATCAGCCCGGCCTCGTGCTGGCCGATATCCAGCTGGCCGATAATTCCTCGGGCATTGATGCGGCCAATGATATTCTCGCCAGCCTGTCGGTGCCGGTGATCTTCATCACAGCCTATCCTGAACGCCTGCTGACGGGGGAGCGGCCCGAACCGGCCTTCCTGATAACCAAGCCCTTCCTGCCCAATGCCGTGAAGGCGGCCATCTCCCAGGCGCTGTTTTTTGAAGAGGCCGCGCAGCCCGCGCCGCGCCTTGCTCAAGCCTGAAACGGGAAGGCTGCGGGCCCTGCATAAAGGCTCTGCCATTTTCACGGAGCAGACGCTTGCCAAGGCTGCACCTCGCGGCTAGTTTCGCGCGCCTTGACGAGAGGGCTTTTCCTCGCCGGTCAGGACAGCGCGCCCGTAGCTCAGCTGGATAGAGCACCAGACTACGAATCTGGGGGTCAGGAGTTCGAATCTCTTCGGGCGCGCCATTACTTAGCTCATTTCTCACAGGGCCGGTTTACAGCGGCGGCGCTATGTGTTGCCCGCCTGTTCCGCTTTGGCGCGGTTCAGACGCTCGACGCCGGACAGGATGATGGCCTCCCGGCTGACATAACGCCGGCGCATGTCGGCCACCCGCTTTTCGCTCCAGCCGAGAATTTCTGCCACCTCCCGGTCATCAAGCCCGGCCAGGCAGAGCGTGGTGGCCGCCGTGCCGCGCAGATCGTGAAAGCGTTTGCCGCTGATCTTCGCCTTCTCCTTGGCTTTGCCGAACTGTGTCTTGAAGCCGCTCGCCGTCCACGGATGGTCGCGGGTATTGAGCAGGATCTGCACGCCCTTCTTCGGCGTGGCGTCCAGCAGATTGCCCAGATTCAAGCGGCTACCGGTGCGGTAGGCGAGGCGGTTCGCGAGATGCGCACTGTCATTGATGAGATGTCGTCCGTCTCAGCGGCCATTTCCGCGGCTGTAAGTCAGTAGCGCCAGGCCGCCGGCGAGATTGCCAGCTCTGCTCAGAACGCCGCTGGCGAGACCCGCCGTGTGGCGGCGAATATTGAGTCGGTCACGCAATCGTCAGGAGAGACTCTGGGCCAGGCCGGGTCGGTCAGCGAGACGTCTGACCGCCTGCGCGAAGAGGCGGACGGGCTCGCGGCCAGGGTGAGAGACTTCCTCGCCGCCGTACGCGCAGCCTGATCGTCCTGGCATAGCAGGCATAATGTGTGGCGACATGGGTGCCTGATCCGGTATTGGATGGGCGCGCCGCGTTTGTCCCATCTATTCCAGCCTGCCGGGTCTGTTCATGCCCGAGACCATTCTTGCCGCCGAGCCTGTGCTGCGCCTCGCCGCGTTCGGCGGTGTGCTGGGCGTGATGATGGTGTGGGAGCTGGCCGCGCCGCGCCGCCGGCGCGAGATTCCACGCCTTGTCCGCTGGAGCAATAATCTGGCGCTGGTCGTGCTGGACACGGCGATTTTGCGCCTTGCCTTTCCGATGCTGGCGGTGGCGTTTGCCCTATGGGCTGAAGGGGCGGGCTGGGGCCTGTTCAATCTTCTGGGCGCGCCGCTCTGGCTGTCCCTTCCATTATCAGTCCTGCTGCTGGATCTGGCGATCTATGGCCAGCACGTGATGTTCCACAAAGTGCCGCTTCTTTGGCGCTTTCACCGTATGCACCACGCGGATCTGGAGTTTGACGCCACCACGGGCCTGCGCTTTCACCCCGGCGAGATCGTCGTGTCCATGCTTATCAAGCTGGCGCTGGTAGCGCTGCTCGGCGCACCGGCTCTGGCTGTCCTGGTGTTCGAGGTGCTGCTGAACGCCACCTCCATGTTCAACCACTCCAATATCCGCCTGCCGCTGGGCCTTGATCGGGTGCTGCGCCTCATAGTGGTCACGCCCGATATGCACCGTGTCCATCATTCGGTCCTGCGCCATGAGACCGACAGCAATTACGGTTTCAACCTGCCCTGGTGGGACAGGCTGTTTGGCACCTACCGCGCACAACCCGAAGCCGGACATGACGCGATGACCATCGGCATCGGCCAGTTCCGGACGCCGCGTGATCTGTGGCTCGACCGCATGCTGATGCAGCCCTTCCGGGGGAGAACCAATGACGCGGTGCCCGGTAATGACAGGAGAGGTGCGGCAACGGACGGGTGACCAGACCGCCTGATCCGCATTGCTCGCGCACACCACGCCAGCATGGGCCACAGTGTCACCGTGCCATCGCGCGCCGCACACCACGCCGCCACCTCACCACGGCACCGGCTACAATGTCACCATATCTCCGGCCACCCTGTCACCACGCTCCCGGCCACCCTGCATCTTCACCTGTTGACTCCATAAACTTTGCAAAGCAAAGTAATTTGACAATATGGGATCAACCGGAACATTACAAAAATGTATCGTAAAGGGTGCTTTACAGCCGGTGGCGGAACTTCTACCCCTTGTGCCAGCGTGGCGCATCAGGGCGCCGGACGGGCAGGGGACAGCACAGATGAATGATGATCGCCGGGACAAATTGCGGTCCCTGAGTATTGACCGTGAAGATGAGCGCCGCGGGGGCGGCGTTTCGCCGGTCATGCTGATCGGTGCCATGCTGGTAGCGGCGGCGCTGGCCGCAGGCGCGGTATGGTTCCTCACCGGTAATGATGGCGGCCAGGACGCGCCTGCACAGCAGACAGCTGCCAGCTCGCAGCCTGCACCAGCGGACAATGCGGCAAGTGCGCCGGGCGAGACAGCGGCTGCTCCGGCGCCGCGTGCACCGCGTGCATCGGGTCTTGTCGCTTCGGGCTATGTGGTGGCGCGCCGTCAGGCGACGGTGTCTGCCGAGATTACCGGGCGGATCGCCGAAGTGCTGGTGGAAGAAGGCACCGAGGTTGAGGCGGGTGAAGTGCTGGCCCGGCTGGACGATACACGCGCGCAGCTCGATCTGGAGCTGATCGATTCCCAGATTGCCGCCGCCGAGGCGCGTGTGCGCTCTCTGGAGTTTCAGGCGCGCGAGGCGCGCACGGTGACGGGCCGGGCGTCCAGCCTGTTTGAGCGCGAGATTGCCTCCGAAGCGGCACTGACCGCGGCGCAGGCCCAGCAATCGAGCCTTGAGGCGCAGCTACGCGCTGCGCGCGCCGAGCTGGACAGCGCGCGCGTGCGCCGGACCAGCCAGGTGGACCTGATTGCCCGCCATATCGTGCGCGCACCGTTTGCCGGCGTCGTGATCGCGAAGAATGCGCAAGTTGGCGAGATACTCTTTCCCGGCTCTGCCGGGGGCGGGTTCACCCGTACCGGTGTCGCGACGCTGGTGGACATGGCCTCGCTGGAGATCGAGGTCGATGTGAATGAGGGCCAGATCCAGCGCGTGTCGCCCGGCCAGCGTGTCGAGGCGGTGCTGGATGCCTACCCGGACTGGCGCATACCCGCCCGCGTAGAGGCGATAATACCCACTGCAGACCGCAGCCGCGCGACCATCAAGGTGCGTGTGGCCCTTAATGAGCGCGACGCCCGCGTCCTGCCGGACATGGCCGCCCGCGTGACCTTTATCGAGTGATGACGGCCTCCGGCCGGGACTGAATTTTCAAGGGACAGGACATCATGGCAGACGCATCGGGACTTTACGAACTCAAGGGCCTCTCCAAGCGCTATACGCGCGGCAAGGAGAGCGTCGCGATCTTTGACGGGCTCGACATGACGATCTCGCAGGGCGATTTCATCGCCATCATGGGGCCGTCGGGTTCGGGCAAGACGACCCTCCTTAATCTGCTGGGCGGGATCGACAAGCCAAGCTCTGGCGAGGTCCTGTTCGAGGGTCAGCGCATTGATAATCTCAGCCAGGGCCGCCTTGCCAAATGGCGCGCCAAGAATGCCGGCTTCATCTTCCAGTTCTACAATCTGATGCCGACGCTTACCGCCGCGCAGAATGTGGAACTGCCCCTGCTGCTGACGAACCTGTCGGGCAAGGCGCGTAAAGAACGGGTGAAAACCGCGCTCGATATCGTCGGCATGGTGGAACGGGCGGGTCACCGTCCCGGCCAGCTTTCCGGTGGTCAGCAGCAGCGCGTGGCCATCGCCCGCGCCATCGTGGCTGACCCGAAAGTCCTGCTGGCTGACGAGCCGACGGGTGATCTGGACCGCACCACGGCCGATGAAATCCTGCAGACGCTCCAGCTGCTCAACAAGGAGCTTGGCAAGACCATCATCATGGTCACGCACGACCCGGAAGCGGCGAGCTATGCCGCGCGTGAGCTGCACCTGAACAAGGGCCGCTTCGAGGAGAAGGGGAAAGCCTGATGAATGACGCAACCCTTATCCGCAAGAACCTGTTCCGCAAGCGGTTGCGGGCCGTTCTTCTCACGATCTCGATCCTTATCGCCTTCCTGATCTACGGCATGCTGGGTGCCATGCAGAACGCGTTCTCCATGGGTACGGAGGGTGCGGCACAGGACCGGCTGGTGACGGTCAACCGGATCAATTTCACCGTCGCCCTGCCTTATGCCTATTGGGGCCGTATCCAGCAGGTGGAGGGCGTGCGCACGGTCGCCCCGGCCAGCTGGTTTGGCGGGTATTATCAGGAGCCGCAGAACTTCGTGCAGAGCTTCGCAGTTGATCCGGAAAGCTATATCGAAGCCTATCCCGAATTGGTGTTCCAGGACGATCAGCGTACCGCCTTCATTGAAGGGCGCACGTGCGCTGCGGTCGGTCAGGCACTGGCCACCCAATATGGCTGGTCAGTGGGTGAGCGCATCCCGCTCATGTCCAATATCTGGCAACAGCAGGATGGCAGTCAGGCCTGGGAACTGGATATCTGCGCCATCTTCGATGATGCCGATGGCACGTATCCGACCAACTATCTCATGCTCCATTACGAGTATTTCAATGAGAGCCTGGCCTTTGGCCGCGACAGCTTCCACTGGATTGCCATCACCACCGAAGATCCCGGCCAGAATGACCGGATCAGCCGGGAAATCGACGAGCTGTTCGCCAACTCTCCGGCTGAAACCTCCACCACCACGGAAGCGGCCTTCAACGCCGCCTTCATGGAGCAGTTCGGCAATATCGGCCTCATCCTGAGCTGGGTTATCGGGGCGGCGTTCGCGACCATTCTGATGATTGTCGGAACCACCATGGTGATGGCCGTCAATGAGCGCACACGCGAGATTGCCGTCCTGAAAACGCTCGGCTTCACCGCGCCGCGCATTTTCCGCATGGTGCTCTGGGAAGCCCTGCTGCTCAGTTTTATCGGCGGGCTTATCGGTCTGGGGCTGGCGGCTCTGGCGGCCCAGGGCGCAAGTGCGGCGCTGGCGGGCTTCCTGCCCAGCTTCGGCCTTAGCTGGACGAACGCGCTGACGGCGATTGCCTTCATGGTGGCCCTTGGCCTCATTACCGGCATGCTGCCGGCCTGGAATGCCATGCGGGTGCGTATTTCCGAAGCGCTCGGCAAGATCTGAGGAGAGATGTCATGTTAAAGCAAACAACAGCGGTGACGCTTCTCAATCTGCGTTCCATCCCCCAGCGCTGGGGCATGTCGCTGGCCACGGTGCTCTCCATCGCTCTGGTGGTGGGTGTGCTGCTCGGCTTCATGGCCATGGCTAGCGGTTTTCGCGCAACGGTGGACGGGGCAGGCTCTGACGATGTGGCCATCATGCTGCGCGGCGGAGCGATGGCGGAGATGAACTCCAATATAAGCCGTGACGAGGTGCGCCTTCTCGAAGTTGCGCCGGGCATCGCAGCCAGCCCTGGAGGCGAACCGCTGATCTCGTCGGAGCTCTATGTCGTTGCTGACGGGATCAGGCGCGCCAGCCAGACCCCGGCCAATCTTGCCTTGCGCGGGCTGGGCCTGCATGGCCCGGATATGCGCCCGCAATTTGACCTGGTCGAAGGCCGCATGTTCCAGCCCGGCTCGGCTGAGCTGGTGGTTGGCGAAAGCGTGCCACGCGAGTTTGAGGGCTTTGCGCTCGGCGACAGTGTCCGGCTCGGTAATAATAACTGGACGATAGTGGGCGTGTTCTCCACTGGCGGATCGGTGTTCGATTCCGAAATCTGGACCGATCTCGGCGTGGTGCAGAATCTCTATCAGCGCGGTTCCAGCGTGCAGACCGTACGCGCCCGGCTGACCTCGCCGGACGCCATCGAAGTCTTGCGCGAATATGTCGAGAACGAGCCCCGGCTCAATCTCGAAGTGTTGTCTGAGCGGGCCTATTTCGCCCGCTCGGCGGGGGGCACGACCAATCTCATCATGTTCCTGGGCTGGCCTCTGGCCATTGCCATGGCGATCGGCGCTCTGGCAGGTGCCTGGAACGCGATGTACGCCTCGGTCGATGCCCGTACGCGAGAACTGGCGACCCTGAGAGCCATTGGCTTTGGCGGCTTCCCGGCCTTCATCGCCGCCATGGTTGAAGCAATCGTTCTGGCCTTCTTCGGCGGGCTGGTCGGCGCGGTGGCGACCTGGATCCTGTTTGACGGGGTCAGCGCCTCCACGCTCGGTTCGGGCTTCACCCAGATCGTGTTCGCCTTTGCGGTAACGCCTGAAGCGGTGGTGCAGGGTGTGATCCTGGCCATGATCGTGGGCTTTCTGGGCGGGTTTATCCCGGCCCTCCGCGCGGCGCGCATCCCCTTGCTGGCGGTGCATAACGACTGATACCGGCCCGGTCTGGCGGGGGCGTTGCCCTCACCAGACCGGGACCGTCCATCCCCTGCATTTAACGCGGTTGTGCGCTTGACCTTCGCGGCGCGCCCATCACCAATGGCAACCGGACGAAGACAATAAGAGGGGATAGCGATGACCGGACAGGAAGGCGCAGGCACGCGCTCTTGGCTGCGGGTACCGCATACGCTGGTCTTGATGGTCATTATGATGGCGCTGGCGCTGGTGCTGACCTGGATACTGCCGGCCGGCAGTTTCGAGATGCAGCCCAATGAAGCCGGGCGGATGATGGTGGTGCCCGGCACCTATGAGGTGGTCGAGGACGCGCAGACACTGGCGCCCTGGCACCTGCTCAGCGTGGTGCCACGCGCCATGGCTTCGGCATCTGATGTCATCTTCTTTGTCTTCCTGATTGGCGGCGTGCTGGGCGTGGTGCGCTCCACAGGCGCTATCGATGCGGCGATTGGCGGCATGCTCCACCATTTCCGTAACCGGTTGGCGCTGCTGATCTTTGCTGCCATGTTCGTGTTTGGGACGTTCTCTGCCACGTTTGGCATGGCCGCAGAATACATCGCCTTTGTGGGCATACTGGTCGCGCTGTGCGCCGCGCTGCGGCTCGATTCCATGACGGCAGTCGGGATGATGGTTGTCGGCTATGGCGTCGGCTACGGCATTTCGTTCATGAACCCGTTCACGGTGATGGTCGCGCAGGACATTGCCGAACTTCAGCCGCTATCGGGCTGGTGGTACCGGCTTGCTATCGCCGTGCCGATGTTCGCCATCGGTTTTCATCACGTCTACAGCTATGCCCGCAAGGTGAAGGCCGATCCGTCCAAAAGCCTGATGGCCGGACTGCCCGCGACCGTCGCGCCGCCGGCGGAAGACTATCCGAAGATGAACTGGCAGCGCCGTCTGGTCCTGCTCTCGCTCGGCGCAACGATTGTCGGCCTTGTGCTGGGCGTGATGCTGCAGGGCTGGTGGCTGACAGAGCTGGCAGCCATCTTCCTTGCTCTGGCCGTGGCCGCCATCATTTTCGGGCGTCTGCGCCTTGATGATGCCGCCGAGAGCTTCATCACCGGGGCGGCGCAGCTGACGGCAACGGCGCTGCTGGTCGGCTTTGCGCGCTCGATCTCGCTCATTCTGGAAGACGGGCTGGTGCTGCACACCATCGTCAACGCGCTGGCAACGCCGCTTGAGCAGGTTCGCGCGGAGTTTTCCGCCGTCGGCATGTTCCTGCTGCAGAGCCTTCTGAACCTGTTTGTGCCGTCGGGCAGTGGTCAGGCTTTTGCCACCATGCCGATCATGGCGCCCATTGGTGATCTGGTCGGGGTGAGCCGTCAGGTGACGGTGCTGGCCTTCCAGTTTGGCGACGGCTTTTCCAACATGATCGTGCCGACCAATGCGGTGCTGATGGGCATACTCGGCCTTGCCGGCATTCCCTATGACCGCTGGCTGCGCTTCGTGTTTCCGCTGATGATCAAGCTGACCATAGCCGGGGCGCTGGCTCTGATGCTGGCGGTCTGGATCGGCTATACCTGACCCGTATGCGCCTTTTGCGGGGGCTTCCTGTCAATGATTGAGGATTGAGCCGATGAAAACCCTGATCGCTGCCAGCGCCGCTGCGCTGATGAGTTCGACGCTCGCGAACGCGCAGGAGCTGCGCCTGCCGCAGTCCGACTTTGAAATGACGTTGCGCATCCATGACCGCTCCAACGACCAGGAGCAGGAAATCGAAATGGAAATGCGTCACCGCGCCGGCGATTTCCGCATGGAAGGCGAGTTTCAGGGGCACTCGGCCATCCTCCTTGCCAGCCCGGCAGATCGCATGCTGACGGTCCTTGCCGATATGGGAGGCGCGCGCATGGCCATACAGATGCCGATGGACGATGATGTTACCCTGCCTCTGGCCGATGAACGCTTCGGCGAAGTGGTGGGCAGTGACCGGGTTGCAGGAGAGCCTTGCACGATCTACCGCGTCGAGGACGAGGATATTCCCGGCGGCGAGGCGCTGGGCTGCATGACAGACGACAATATCGTCCTGCGCGTTACCGATATGGACAATGTGCCCATGCTGGTGGCGACGCAATTCGCGCGCCGCGCCCAGGATGCCAGCCTGTTCACCGTTCCGGCCGGGTACCAGATCATGCAGATGCCGGCCGGCATGAGCTTTCCGCGTTAGGCCCCTTTAGTGAAAATCCCGGCTTTTGGGGATGACGCGTACATCGCGCGGATGGCGGGCGTGTGAGCGGTCTCTGGCTGGCGGGCCGCGCCGCGCCATGACGGGGCGGCGCACCTCATCGACCGGGGCCATGGCGCCGTCGAGCATCTCGCGCTGGGCATCCTCGCTCAAATAAAGCAGGTCGCCGGAGCGGTCCTCCAGCCTTTCCGCGATGATGTGGGTGACATTGTCAGCCGTCTGCACCCGGCCCGTCACGGCGAGGATGCGCGCGCCCATCACGACCGGGCGGAAAAGCTCGGCCACCTTCTTCCAGACGATGAGATTGGCGATGCCGGTTTCGTCCTCGATGGTGATGAAGAGCACGCCCTTGGCGGTGCCGGGTTTCTGACGCACCAGCACCAGCCCGCCTGTACGCACCCTGCGGCCCGTTGGCGTGGCGCAGGCCTCTTGCGTTGTCGCGAGGCGCTCCTCGCGCCACAGCCCCCTTAAAAGCGCCATGGGATGACTTTTCAGCGACAAGCGGAGCGTCTGGTAGTCCTGCACGACATGCTCAGACAGCGGCATTTGCGGCAGCTCTGTGCGTGTCTTCTCCGTCCCATCGCCCGCAAGCGCCAGCAGCGGAGCCGGGGCCTCCACTGTCTCGCCGCGTATCGCCCACAGCGCCTCGCGCCGTGAAAGCCCTAGCGAAGTGAAGGCATCGGCGCTGGCGAGCTTTTCCAGCGTGGCGCGCGGCAGGCGCGTGCGGACGCGGAGGTCCGCCGGACTGGCATAGCCATCACCGCGCAGGGCCGTCAGCCGGGCCATCTCCTCTTCTTTCAGCCCATCGATCTGACGCAGACCCAGACGCAGCGCGAAGGGCCATTGGCTGCCTTGCGCGGGTTCCAGCGTGTTGTACCAGGCCGAATGGTTGATGTCAGCGGGGCGCACCTCCACGCCATGTTCCTTGGCATCGCGCACGATCTGGGCGGGCGCGTAGAAGCCCATGGGCTGGGCGTTCAGCAGGGCGGCGGCAAACACCTCCGGGTGGTGGCATTTGATCCATGAGGAGACATAAACGAGCAGCGCAAACGAGGCGGCATGGCTTTCGGGAAAGCCGTACTCGCCAAAGCCCTTGATCTGGTCAAAGCAGCGCGCGGCGAACTCCGGCGCATAGCCGCGCTGCACCATGCCCTGCACCATCTTCTCCTCGTAATTGCGGATCGTGCCCACGCGCCGGAAGGTCGCCATGGCGCGGCGCAGGCCATTGGCCTCGTCGGGCGTGAACTTGGCCGCGTCGATGGCGATCTGCATGGCCTGCTCCTGAAAGAGCGGTACGCCGAGTGTACGTTTCAGAATGCTTTCCAGCTCGTCTGCCGGGCCGTGCTCCGGGGCGGGCGAGGGGAAGGTGACATCCTCAATGCCTTTGCGGCGGCGCAAATATGGATGGACCATATCGCCCTGTATGGGGCCGGGGCGCACGATGGCGACCTGAATGACGAGATCGTAGAAGGTTTGGGGCCTGAGGCGCGGCAGCATGTTCATCTGCGCGCGGCTTTCCACCTGGAACACGCCCAAACTGTCGGCCCGGCACAGCATGGCATAGGTGGCGGTGTCATCGGGCGGGATGCTGGCCAGCGTGTGGCGGATACCCTTGTGCTGTTCCAGCAGGTCAAACGCCTTGCGGATGCAGGTCAGCATGCCCAGCGCCAGCACATCCACCTTCATGATGCCCAGCGCATCGATATCGTCCTTGTCCCACTCGATGAAGGTGCGGTCCTCCATCGCGGCATTGCCGATGGGGACGGTCTCGGTCAGCAGGCCCTTTGTCAGCACGAACCCGCCTACATGCTGGGAGAGGTGACGCGGAAATCCGATCAGCTGGCGGGTGAGGATGATCGCGCGGCGGATCATCGGGTTTTGCGGGTCGAGGCCCGCCTCTCTGATGTGCTGGTCCTCGATCGTGCGCCCCCAAGAGCCCCAGACCGTGCCGGCGAGCGCCGCCGACACGTCCTCGGTCAGGCCCAGCGCCTTACACACCTCGCGTACGGCCGAACGCGGGCGGTAGGAGATGACGGTGGCGGTGAGGCCCGCCCTGTGGCGGCCATAGCGGGCATAGACATATTGCATCACCTCCTCGCGCCGCTCGTGCTCGAAATCCACGTCAATGTCAGGCGGTTCGCGGCGCTCCTTCGACAGGAAGCGCTCAAACAGGAGACTGCTGGTGGCAGGATCGACGCTTGTGATGCCAAGGCAGTAGCAGACAGCGGAATTGGCCGCAGAGCCGCGCCCCTGACACAGAATGCCTTGCGCGCGCGCCCACGCCACAATGTCATGCACGGTGAGGAAATAGGCCGCGTAGTCCAGCTCCGCGATGAGGGCGAGTTCCTTCTCCAGCAGCGCCTTCACCTTGTCCGGCACGCCTTGCGGATAGCGCCACTCCGCCCCTTTCCAGGTGAGGTATTCCAGATGACCTTGCGGGGTGGAGCCAGGCGGCACCGGCTCGTCCGGGTATTCATAGCGCAACTCATCAAGGCTGAAATTGCAGCGCGCGGCGATGTGCTGCGTGCGGGCGATAGCGGCTTCAAACCCGGCAAAAAGCCGGGCCATCTCGGCTGGGCTTTTCAGGTGCCGCTCGGCATGGGGTTCGAGGCGGAAGCCGGCCTCTTCAATCGTGCAATGCTCGCGTATGCAGCTCATCACGTCCTGCAGGGGGCGGCGCTCGGGCGCGTGATAGAGCACGTCATTGACGGTGACAATCGGCACGCCTGCGCGCCTGCCAAGCGCGTCCAGCGTCGCGATCCGCTCCCTGTCCCGCCCGCGGTATCGCCACGCAGCAGCCAGCCATACCCGCCCCGGCCAGCTTGCGCCCAATCTGGTCAGTAGCGCCTCGAAGGCGGCATCGGGTTCCTCCGGCGGCACCACGATGAAGCACTGGCCGTCAGCCGCCTCCATCACATCCTCAAGGGTCAGATGGCATTCGCCCTTGGGGGCTTCCATCTTACCCAGCGAGATGAGGGCAGAGAGGCGGCCATAGGCGGCGCGGGTTTCGGGATAGCAGAGAAGGCTTAGCCCGCAGGCCAGGTCGAGGCGCGCCCCGGCCAGCAGTTTCAGCCCGTGTTCCTTGGCCGCGATATGGGCGCGCACCACACCGGCCAGCGTGTTGCGGTCCGCCACGCCAATCGCAGAGAGGCCCAGCGCCTTTGCCTGCTCCACCAGTTCGGCGGCATGGCTTGCCCCGCGCAGGAAGGAGAAGTTCGTGGTCACCTGAAGCTCGGCATAAGGCGGCGCGTTCATGGGAACAGCCCGCACACATACCAGCGCGGAGTGCCGCCGCGCTGGTCATCATAAAGCCCTTCGCGCATCAGCCAGTAGCGATGCCCGTCCTCATCCTCCACGCGGTAATAGTCGCGCGCGCGCACGCCATCCGCGCTGCCCCGCCACCATTCCGGGCCGATCCGCTCCGGCCCGTCTGCACGCGCCACGCTGCGTGTCACCCGACGCCAGGTGAAGCGGGCAGGCGGACCGTCGGGCAGGATCGCGATTGTTTCCACCGGCTCTGGCCGGTCGAGCACGATGAGCGGGCGCGGGCCGGTGCGATGGGCTGTGACAGGCCAGGGTTTCAGCGCGCCGGGAAAGACTGTCAGAGCCTCGCTGCGTCCCGGCATATGGCTTTCAAACGGGGTGAAAACGGCGACCAGATCATCGCCCAGCCTTGCATTCAGCCGGTCCACCAGCGCGGCTGTCTCGGCCGGGTCTGCGCCCGGCAGGGCCGCGCCATCGGGCAGGGCAGAGGCAATCGCTTCCAGCGGGCCAGTGCCATGGGCGGTGAGCGTCATCAGATCGATGCCAAATCCCGGATCCATCGCCTCAAGACGCGGCGCGAAGAGCTTCGCGATAGCGCCCGCATCACGCCCCGGACGGGAGAGGGCAAGGCTGGCGCTGGTGCGCGTGCCGTCAGAGCGATAGCCGGTCAGGATGAAGCGGCGCGCGCCCTTGCCCGCCTCTTCCAGCTGGCGCGTCAGTTCGGCGAGCAGCTTGGAGAGCGCATCCTCGATTCCCTCAGGGCTAAGGAGCGGTTCCGGGCCGGAAATCCGCGCGGTGAAGCGTGCAGGCGCTTTAAGGGGTATGAGCGGCTCAGGGCGGACCCCAAGCGCCTGATCGAGCCTTAGAAGCACGTCCTGCGCGGCCTCACGATTGCGGAAACGGCGAGCAAGAGCGGTGCGCTGAATCGCGAAGAGCTGGCCGATGCGCGTCAGGCCGAAGCGGCGCAAGGTCTGCACCGTTCCAGCCTCCAGCCGCAGGGCGGCTATCGGCAAGGGCGTCAACGCCTCGCGCGCCTTTCCCGGCCCGCTGATCTGCACCGCGCTGTCACCAAACCGGGCGAGCGCCCATGCCGCGCCTGCGCTATCGGCGAGGCCAAGGCGGGCGGTAAGCCCCAAGGCTTCCAGCGCGCGCTTCATGGTGGCCAGAAAGGCGTCCTCCCCGCCGAACAGGTGCGCGCAGCCCGTCACGTCGAGGCGTATGCCGTCCGGCCCGTCCATGGCGGTGAGAGGGCTGAAGCGCGTCATCCAGAGGGTGAGGCGTTTCAGGGCGATATGATCCGCCTCCCGGTCTATCTCTTCGGCCACCAGCTCCGGCACGCGGGCGCGCGCATCGGTGAAGCGAAGGCCCGGCTCCAGCCCCAGCGCACGTGCGCCATCGTTCACCGCCGCCAGCGTGCGGCCATGCAGGCAAGTCTCCGTCAGCACGAAGGGCGCGCCGTCCTCAACCGGCCAGGGCGTGGTGCGGGCGCGTTTCAGGCGCTCCATCGGCCAGTGCGGGAACCAGACGCACACGAAGCGGCGCATCATCCATCTCCATCAGGAATGTCTCTCCGGCCCTTTGCGCAAACTCGCGCGAGCGCTCCAGCGTGACCTGCCAGCGCGGCCGTCCGGGCGCGCGTGGGTCAAACGCATTGGGCGTAGAAGGCGCCGCCGCCACCCGCCAGCGATTATGCGCAGCGGTCGCCCCTTCGGTGCGCCATGAGCGCACGAGGATGACGGGCGTGGCGCTTGCCTCATGGGCCAGCGTCAGGCGGCGGGTGAAGGTGAAATCGGCGCTTTCAACCTCCGCGATGACGGCCCCGATGGCGCGCGAGCGTGCGGCCTCGTCAATCGCGCGCAAGGCTGCATTGTGATCGCGGGTTTCCACCAGCATTACCCGTCCGGGATCTGCGCCGAGTGCCGCCAGTCCGCGCGCGCTGATCCGTCCGAGATCAAGGCGCTGGCGGCGCGTGCGCACCCACAACCAGCCTCCGTGGCCCCTTGTCTGCGCAAACCCCACCGCCAGCCCCAGCGCCGCCGCCATGTCGGCAAAGGCCGCAGGGGCGATCTCGTGTACGCCCTGCAAGGGTGCGCCGAGCCTCTCCTCCAGACGTGCAGCCTCACTCTCCACGCGCGTGGAGAGACGCTTCAGGGGCAGGTCGGTGAGGATCGCACGGGCCATATGTTCTTATTTTGTTCTTGAGGCCAAGAGTCAAGAGGGGTGATTCGGTCATCCTCTCTCCTCGTCATCCCCGCGCAGGTGGGGATCCAGAGATCATAGGGCTCTGTCGGTGCAAATGGCTCTGGGTTCCCGCCTGCGCGGGAACGACGAAGTGGAAGCCAGGACCTATGAAGTGGAAGTCGGGACCTATAACACGCAACTCATGCGTTTCACCGGCGAAAGCCGGTGCCCAGTCATTTCTGGGTCCCGACTTGCGTCGGGAAAACGAAGGGTGGAGAGCTGAAAAATCTTACCCCCGCGCGGCCTTCACCACGCGCGCCACGTCTTCTGCCTTCGTCTGCCAGCTGGTGACGAAGCGATAGCCGCCATGGGGCCAGGGGTAGAAGCCGGCATTGACGGCGTTCAGCGCATCCGCGGCTTCTTGCGGCAGGTCGATAAAGACCTCATTGCCTTCCACCGGGTGGAGCAGTTTCGCGCCGGGAACAGCGGAAAGGCCCTCGGCCAGTTTTGCCGCCATCGCGTTGGCGTGACCGGCCAGTTCCAGCCAGCGCCCATTCTCCAGCCAGGCCTCGAACTGGGCGGCGACAAAGCGCATTTTCGGCAGCATGTGCCCGGCGCGCTTCTGGCGCGCCTGCAGGGCAGCGAAGCGGTCCATGACGGACGGGAAGAGGATCACGGCCTCCGCCGCCAGCGCCCCGCCCTTGGTCGCGCCGAGGCTGAGCACATCAACGCCTGCGCGCCATGTAATGTCTGCCGGGTCGCATTTGAGAGAGCTGAGCGCATTGGCAAAGCGCGCCCCGTCCATGTGAACGCGCATCCCGCGCGCCTTGGCGAGACCTGCCAGCGCCTTCACCGCCGCCACGTCATAGGCGGTGCCGGACTCAGTCAGGTTGGACAGGCTCAAGACCGAGGGCGGGGTGGTATGCACGAAGTCTGACGGCCATTCAGCCAGTGCTGCTTCCAGCGTTGCAGGCGTCAGGCGGGCATGGTCGCCGTGCAAGGCGATCAGCTTGGCCCCGCCGGTGAAGAATTCGGGCGCGCCGCGCTCGTCGCGGTGAATATGCGCCTCGTCATGGCAGAGGATCGCCGTATCGCCCGGCGCCAGTACAGACAGCGCCAGCGCGTTCGAGGCCGTGCCCGACACGGTAAGCACCAGTTCCAGATCGGTGGAAAATATCTCTTTGAGCTGCGCCTTCACCCGCGCCGAGACGCTATCACTGCCATAGCTGGCCTGCGCCCCCTCATTGGCGCGAACCATCGCATCGAGAAGAGCGGGATGGGCGGGGGCGGTGGTATCTGACAGGAAGCTCATGGGCGCGCAGCTGACACGAGAAAAGGCGCGCGATCAACGCCTTGAAGCGGTGTCAGGCAACGGCCTGCTTGCGCGCATACATGGCGGCATCGGCTTCGGCCATGGCGGTTTCCGGCGTAATGCCGCGTTCCAGCGCCTGCACGCCCCAGGCGGCCCTCAGGTTGAGGGTGTGCCCTTCAAAATGGATTGGCGCTGCTGCGATAGCCTCGGCCAGTTCCTCGGCCTTGCGTTCTGCGGCTTCGACAGCGGTCAGCACCAGAACCACGCCAAACTCGTCGCCGCCGAGACGGCCCACTGCATCGGTGTCGCGCAACCGGGAGGCAAGCGTATCGGCAACGACTTTCAGGGCCTCGTCCCCGGCGGCGTGGCCGTGCGTATCGTTGATCGCCTTGAAGCCGTTAAGATCGAAATAGACCAGCGCTGAAGGGGCATCATGGCGCTCGGCGAGGGACAGGGCTTTCGACACCTCACGCAGGAAGGCACGCCGGTTGAGAACGGGCAGCAGCACGTCACGGTCAGCGAGGCTTTCCAGATCGCGTACCTTGGCGCGCAGCGCATCGGTTTCCTTGCGAAGCTGGTCAACCTCTCCCATCAGGGTGAGGAGCGCGCGCTGGACGTTCGGGGTCAGTTCCGCTTCCGGCACGCCCATGATGGAGGCTGTGTCGCTGGCGCGCCGCACCGGAGAGGGGGCAGATGCCGCGCTTGCGGCCTCGCTGCGCACAGTGCCGCCAACCGGCCCGGTAGACGCCAGACCGCCCGCTGCTCCACTGGATCGTACCCGCATATCCCCGATCCTTCCCAATCGACTCAGAGGCGCAGTCTTGGTGATCGTGGTTAATAAAGGCTCAAGCGGGTTTGCCAGGGTGGTTCACCTGCCGCTTGACGCGCAAACGCTTATGGCTAGGCTCGCGCGCTTTCCGCTGCCCGGAGGCTGCGTATGGCGACCCGTTTTCCTGATCCCTCACCGCCCGTCGCGGTCATTATGGGCTCGCGCTCGGACTGGCCGACCATGCAGCACGCGACCGAAGCGCTGGATGCTCTGGGCGTGGCGCATGATACGCGCGTGATCTCCGCTCACCGCACGCCGGACCGGATGGTGGATTTCGCCAGGTCGGCAAAGGCGCGCGGCGTGAAAGTCATCATCGCCGGGGCAGGGGGCGCAGCCCATCTGCCGGGCATGGTCGCCTCGCTGACCGAATTGCCGGTGCTGGGCGTGCCGGTGAAATCGAAAGCGCTCAAAGGTCTCGACAGTCTTTTGTCCATAGTCCAGATGCCGGGCGGTGTGCCGGTCGGCACGCTGGCTGTGGGGGAGGCCGGCGCGCGGAATGCGGGCCTTCTGGCCGCCTCCATCCTCGCGCTGTCCGACACTGGCCTTGCAGACCGGTTGACCGCCTGGCGGGCCGGCCAGAGCGATAGCGTTCCCGACAGTGTAGAGGACTAGGCCCGCCATCATGCTGAAGCCCGGCGCGCGTATCGGTATTCTCGGCGGCGGCCAGCTGGGGCGCATGCTGGCGATGGACGCGGCGCGTCTGGGCTTTGACGTGCACATCTTCACGCCCGAAGACAACAGTCCTGCCGCGCGCGTGGCGGCGGCCTGCACGGTTGCGCCCTATGAGGATCTGGATGCGGTGGCGCGCTTTGCGGCCGATGTCGATATTGTCACCTACGAGTTTGAAAATGTACCCGTGGAAACCGCGCGCAAGGCGGGTGAACATGCACCCCTGCGCCCCGGCGTAAAGGCGCTGGAGGTCTGTCAGGACCGCGTGACGGAAAAGCGCTTCGTCAACGATGCCGGTATCGAGACGACACCCTGGCGGGCGGTTTCCAGCGCTGCGGACGCCGTAGAGGCGATAGACGCGCTTGGCACGCCTGCCATCCTGAAAACGCGGCGCATGGGCTATGATGGCAAGGGCCAGCAGGTCATCCGCAAGGCCGAAGACGCTGCTGCTGCCTTCGAGGCACTGGGCGGCGTGGCCTGCATTCTGGAAGCCTTTGCACCGTTCACGCGGGAAGTGTCGGTTGTCGCTGCGCGCAGCGTTGAGGGGCAGATCGCGGCCTACCCGCTGGCCGAAAACCACCATGAGGGCGGAATTCTGCGCACCTCCATAGCGCCCGCACCCGGCGCCGGCGCGCTGGCCGGGCAGGCCCTTCGTATTGCCTCTGCTGTCCTTGAAGGGCTGGACTATGTGGGTGTACTGGCGGTGGAGCTGTTCGTGCTGGAAGACGGACGGCTGTGGGTGAACGAGATTGCCCCGCGCGTCCACAATACCGGCCACTGGACGATGGATGCCTGCGCGGTCAGCCAGTTTCAGCAGCATGTCCGCGCCGTGGCGGGCTGGACGCTGGGTGATCCGGCCCCCCATACCGCCGCGCGCATGGACAATCTGATCGGCGAAGATGCAGAGCACTGGCAGGTATTGTCGGCAGAGCCGGGGGTGTGCCTGCACCTCTATGGCAAGGGCGAGGCACGGACGGGCCGCAAGATGGGCCATGTAAACCGGCTCTCACCGCTCCCCTGACGGATCGCGTGCGCGCTGCGGGGTAATGGACGGGCCGATACCCAGATGATCAGTGCGGGTAGACCGGTCACGTTCCATCGCGTTCAGCAGCGGCGAACGGCGTGTCTGTTCGCGGTGCTCACTGGCCATATGCACGCGCAGCATCTGAAGTGTGGACGGGCTCACCCCCAGCTGAGCCAGTTCGAACTCCAGCCGCGACATGTTCTCGGCGAACTCTAGCGGTCCCCGGCTTATAGCCCGGAGGTGATAGACCGCCAGTTCAGCCTGGGCGGCATTGGGGCCATCGCCGCAATCGCCGATTTCCCGGTTGGCATCACCCGATGACAGGCAGAACACCTCGGCTATGACCGCGCTTACACCGCCCTCGATAGGGCTGACCTGAAAATCTTCCACGCGCAGCCCGGTTTCGGCGCGCGCGGCGATTGAAGCAAAGGTCGGTATGCGCCGCTCGACGATGGCGGCGTCTTCTTCTTCAGGCAGGATGGTGTCTACCGGCGTATCGGGCGGTGTGACGGAGAATGCGCGCCCGGCGGTATCGGTCCGGGGCTGGGCAGGGCGCCGGGGTGTTTCGGGCGCGTCCGGGTCCGCAGGCCGGGTGCCGGTTTCAGATACTGGCGCGGGCGGTGTGTTGTCAGGCTCCGCTTCCACGGCCGTATCGGGCGGCGTTTCCGGTTCTTCGGGTGTCAGCTCTTCGCCTTCGGTGTCACTGGCCGCGTCGGACTGGCTTGAGTTTGCGTTGCCGGTATCGGCGCCGCTGTCAGCGCCCGCTTGTCCCCTGTCGGCCAGCAAGGGGGCGTTGAGCGGCAGATCGCTCTCGGCATCGCTGGCGCTGATGGTGAAGAAGCGCACCTCTACGCTGGTGCCGGTGCTGACGAAACGCTCAAGAGCTTCCGGTGGCAGCGCGGCAATCGCGCCGATAGCCCCTGCATGGAGAAGGCCCGCGCAGATATAGGCGCCCAGCCGCAAGCGGCTGAACGCGGGTGCCGATGCACGGGAAAGGGCCGGTCCACGAACGCTCACGATTATGAGAGATGGCCGCTGGTGGCGGCCGGTTCAAATTAAATCGGCAGCAATGTCAGTGGCGTCTGCGCGCTAGCCTTCGCTGCCTTGAGCGATGAACAGGCTTGAAGACGTATCTCCCAGCACGCCAGACGCATGAGCCAGAACCAGGCAGGTACCAAACATGGCAATCGCGATGAGAAGGGCGCCCAGGTTGATCTCCCGGCCCGGACGGCCATTGCCAGCAGAAAAGTCAGCCATGATCCCCTCCCTCTTTCTCAGAGCCCACGCTCTGCGCTGATCCGATGAATGCCTGATGAACAGATTTCCTGCGCTTCGCGGCCCGGAAAGGTTCAAAATCGGGCGAACTCAAGATCAATTACGGCACAAAGAAGGCCCTATCTCAGTGCCGCAGCGCAACACGTATTGCGGTTTACGGTAAACGGACGGTAGTTTCCCTCCGCCTTCCATCACCCGCATCAGGAGTGTCCATGTCCGCCCCGTTCGAGGTTTCCAGAGCCCTGTCCCGCGTCCAGCCCTCTGCCACCATCGCAGCGACCCAGAAGGCGCGTGAGCTCAAGGCCAAGGGCATTGATGTGATCTCGCTGGGTGCGGGCGAACCGGACTTCGACACGCCTGACCACATCAAGGAAGCGGCCATTGAGGCGATCCGGCGCGGCGAAACCAAATACACTGCCGTAGACGGTATTCCGGAGCTGAAAGAGGCGATCTGCGCAAAGTTCAAACGCGATAACCAGCTTGAATACAAGCCCTCGCAGGTGAATGTGTCGCCGGGCGGCAAGCCGGTGATCTACAACGCCTTTGCCGCCACGCTGAACCCCGGAGACGAGGTGATCGTGCCTGCGCCTTACTGGGTCAGCTATCCCGACATGGCCTTGCTGTGCGGCGGCACGCCCGTGTTTGCTGAGGCCACCGCGAAGGACGGCTACAAGCTGCGCCCCGAAGCACTGGAAGTGGCCATCACGCCGCGCACGAAATGGCTGGTGCTCAACTCGCCGTCAAACCCCACGGGCGCTGCCTATTCGGCCGATGATCTCAAAGCGCTGGCAGAGGTTCTGGAGCGTCACCCGCATGTCTGGATCCTCACCGACGACATGTATGAGCACCTCGTCTATGACGGGTTCAAGTTCGCCACCATCGCCGAGGTCGCGCCGTCGCTATACGACCGCACGCTGACCATGAATGGCATGTCCAAATCCTACGCCATGACGGGCTGGCGCATCGGCTATGCAGCCGGACCGGAACCGCTCATCAAGGCGATGGCCAAGGTGATGACGCAGACGACATCCAACCCGTGCTCGATCAGCCAGTGGGCGTCCGTGGCGGGGCTGAATGGCCAGCATGATTTCCTGAAACCGCGCAACGAGGCGTTCATGCGCCGCCGCGATCTGGTCCTGCGTCACATTGCGGCCAGTGACGGGCTGGACGCGCCGACGCCGGAAGGGGCGTTCTATGTCTTCGCCAGCTGCGCCGGACTCATCGGAAAAACCTCTGGCAAGGGCAAGGCGCTGAAAACGGATGGCGATGTGTGTGACGCGCTGCTGGAAGAGGCACATGTCGCCGTCGTTCCAGGCACTGCCTTTGGCTCCGGCCCGGCTTTCCGCATCTCCTATGCAACGTCCGATGAGGCGCTGGAAAAGGCTGGCACACGCATAGCGGAGTTCTGCTCGTCGGCGCGCTAGTATAGAGGATCTCTATAGATTGCAGTCGGCGTTCCAGTTGGATTGGAACGCGCAGCTCCCATATACGTAAGGCAATGAGACCTTACCGGGCGGCCCCCCCGCCGCCATTTCGCAGACAGGAGTATGTCATGCAGATCAATATGGGACTGAGCCAGGCGCAGCGCGAGGAAATGGCCGAGGCCGTGACGCGGCTGCTGGCCGACACCTATGCGCTATATTTCAAGACACATGCCTATCACTGGAACGTGACGGGGCCGCGCTTTCACGACCTCCACGCCATGTTCGAGACGCAATACACCGAGATGTGGACGGCGACCGATGACATTGCCGAGCGTATCCGTGCGCTGGGCGTGATGGCCCCGATCTCCTATGACGAGATTGCCAATTCCGCCTCGATCCGGCCCGACAGCAAGACGCCCAAGGCCGACGAGATGGTCGCCAACCTGCTCGCCGGTCACGAGACGGTGGTACGCACCGCGCGCGCTGCGCTGGAACTGGCCAATACCCATGGCGACGAGGCAACGGCGGACATTGTCGCACCGCGCGTGACGGCGCATGAGAAGATGGCCTGGATGCTGCGGGCGACCTTGGGGTAGGAGATTTGATCCCTCGTCCTTCGAGACGGCCTTCGGCCTCCTCAGGATGAGGGATCAAACGTTACGCCCTCATCCTTTCGGACGCAGTGGCGCTCGAAGGACGAGGGCGAGAGTTCTCAAGTCTCCCCCACCTTGAAATCCCGGCCAAGCGTAGCGCAGAGCCGGGATCTGGTGCAGGACTAGCGGAACAAGGCCCCGGATAGCGCTTTGCGCTTCCGGGGTTTCAAGCCTTCTCCGCTATCGTCCAGGCGTATTCGGCCATCGGCTCGACAAGGGCGCCAAGTTCCTTCGCGCGCTCGTTGGAGGCATTGCCCTGCAGCGCGCGCGCATAGACGCCCTGCGCGATGCCGGCCAGGCGGAAGATGTTGTAGGCAATATAGAAATCGAGCTTCGGGATGCCGCTGCGCCCGGTGCGTTCGCAATAGGCCGCGACATATTCTTCTTCCGTGGGGATGCCGAGCGATTTCAGGTCCACACCCAGAAAGCCGGAGCGTATTTCCTTGGGCGTTCGCCATTGCATGAGCTGGTAGGTGAAGTCGGCCAGCGGATCGCCGAGCGTTGAGAGCTCCCAGTCCAGCACCGCGATAACGCGGGGCTCGGTGGGGTGGAAGATCATGTTGTCGAGGCGATAATCGCCGTGGACGACGCTGGTGCGCTCCTGTGCAGGCGCATTGGCTGGCAGCCACTCGATCAGCCGGTCCATCGCCGGAATGGCGCGGGTTTCAGCGGCCTTGTACTGCTTGGTCCAGCGGCCGATCTGACGCTCGAAATAATTGCCGGGCTTGCCATAGTCAGCCAGGCCCGCCTTCTCCACATCAATCGCGTGCAGCTGGGCCAGTGCGGCGTTGGACGCGTTATAGAGCGCGCGGCGCTCTGATGGTTCCATGCCGGGCAGATAGGCATCCCAGAAGATGCGTCCCTCGACGAATTCCATCACGTAGAAGGCCGTGCCAATAACTTCCGGGTCTTCGCACAGGCCAAACATGTGCGGCGCAGGGAAGCCCTGTTCGCCCAGCGCCTTCATCACCGTGTACTCACGCTCCACGGCGTGGGCAGACGGCAGAAGCACGCCCGGAGGCTTGCGCCGCAGCACGTATTGGCGCCCTGGCGTCACCAGCTTGTAGGTCGGGTTGGACTGGCCGCCCCGGAACTGGCTCACCTCCAGCGGACCGGCATACCCGTCCACCTGGGCTTTCATCCATTTTTCCAGCGCGCCTTCGTCAAAGCGCAGCGCGTCCGCGACGGATTTGGTGCCGGAAAACTGGGCGTCGAGTTCGGATTGTGTATCGCTCATGGAGCCTTGTGTATCACGCCGGCGCCCATGACAAAGTCCACATCGCGCAATTGAGAGATATTTTCCAGTGGATTGCCGTCCACCGCGATGATGTCGGCGTGGAAGCCCGGTGCGATGCGGCCGATCTCGCTTTCCATCTGCAGATGGCGTGCACCATTGATGGTAGCGGCGATGATGGCCTGCTCAGGCGTCATCCCGGCTTCCACCATCAGCTCGAACTCGCGCGCATTGTCGCCATGACGGCTGACGCCTGAATCCGTACCGAAGGCGATCTGGACCCCGCCCCGGTGGGCGCGGCGCAGCATGTCCACCATTTGCGGGCCGACCTGCAGCGCCTTGGCGCGCTGGAAGGGCGTCATCCACGCCGCATTGGCTTCGGCTTCCAGCGTGACGAATTCACCGGCCATGACGGTCGGCACCAGGAAGGCGCCAGAGCTGCGGAAAAGCCGGATCGACTCATTGTCCAGAAACGTGCCGTGCTCGATGGAGTGGCCGCCCGCAGCCAGGAAGGCGTTGACGCCGGTGACGCCGTGGGCGTGGGCGGTAACGCGCCGCCCCATCATCTCTGCGGCCTGAACGATGGCGCGCAGCTCATCATCCATGAACTGGACTTCAAGGCCCGCTGCCGTGTTTGACAGTACCCCGCCGGTGGCCGTGATCTTGATCGTGTCCACGCCTGCCTGGATGAGCGAGCGCACGGCGCGGGCGCAGTCGGAGGGGCCATTGCACGCGCCGGGGCTGGAGAAGTTCTCGATTACGCGCTGGTTGAAGCCGTTGATATCGCCATGCCCGCCAGTGGGCGTGATGGAGGGACCAGCCACACGCATGCGCGGACCCACCGCATCGCCATTCCGGATGGCATTGCGCAGGGCCAGGATCGCTTCAAGATCGCCGCCGACATCCTGCACGGTTGTAAAGCCTGCCTCCAGCGTGCGCCGCGCGTGGCGTACGCCGATAAAGGCGCGGTCGGCACTGGACAGGGTGAAGGGCTGAATACGGCTGTCCGGTCCGCGCTCGCTGAGCAGGTGGACGTGTGCATCGATCAGGCCGGGCAGAACCCAGTGCGAAGAGAGATCAACGATCTCTGCGCCGTCGCGGGTGACATATCCGTCCTCGATGGAATCAATGCGTCCGTCGCGCACGATGATGGAGGTGCCATTGCGCATCCGCTCGCCGGGAACGGCGATGAGGTGGCCGGCATGGATGATGGTGACGCTTGTCTCACTGTCGGCTCTGTCTTGCGCCAGCGCCGTTCCGGCCAGCGCGATGCCGGCCAGCAGGGCCGTAAATATGCGTGTCATGTCAGCCTCCCCGTATGGTCTCATTGTTGCGCGCTATTTCGGCGGGCCGGGGCATGGCTGTCAAACATGTGATAACATTACATGTCCCCTCCAGCGCACACCAAATTAGTTGCAAATGATACTATTTTCCGGCAGAAAGGCTGGGAGTTCGCCGGACGGGCGGAGCGGCTGAGTGCTCTGCCCCGGTTCCGGCCCACCCCCTTTTGCTGTGAAGGAGCCTTCGCCATGGCTGATCTGTTCGAGAACCCGCTGGGTACTGATGGTTTCGAGTTTGTCGAGTACACCAGCCCGGAGCCGGAAAAGCTCGACCAGCTATTCACCCTGCTCGGCTTCACCGCCGTCGCCAAACACAAGACGCGCGACATTGTCCGCTACAAGCAGGGCGATATCACCTTCCTGGTAAACCGCGAAAAGACCGGCCAGGCGGCTGATTTCCGCGCCGAGCACGGCCCGTCTGCCAACGCCATGGCGTTCCGGGTGCGTGATGCGAAGAAAGCCTATAAGGACGCGCTAGCGCGCGGGGCGGAAGCCTATGGCACGCCGCTCTGGGGCGATGACCAGAACCTGCCGGCCATCAAGGGCATTGGCGGTTCGGTGCTCTATCTGGTCGACCAGTATGGCGAGAACACCATCTACGACGAGACATTCGAGCCGATCCCCGGCGCCGAGGACAAGGGCGGGGCGGGGCTGGAAACGCTCGACCATCTGACCCACAACGTGTTCATGGGCCGGATGAATCACTGGGCGGGTTTCTATGAGCGCGTCTTCAACTTCCGCGAAATCCGCTATTTCGACATCAAGGGCGCCCATACGGGCCTGCTCTCGCGTGCCATGACCGGCCCGTGCGGCAAGCTGCGCATCCCCCTGAATGAAAGCTCGGACGACAAGTCCCAGATTGCCGAATATCTGCGCGAGTATAATGGCGAGGGCATCCAGCACATCGCCCTGACCACCAGCGATATCTACACCACGATCGAGAAGCTGCGCGCCGCCGGCGTGGAGTTCCAGTCCACCCCGCCGACCTATTACGAGCTCGTTGATGAGCGCGTGCCGGGCCACGGGGAAGACCTTGAGCGTCTGAAAAAGAACTCCATACTGGTCGATGGTGACCCGGAGAGCGGGCAGGGCCTGCTTCTGCAGATCTTCACCACGACCAATATCGGACCGATCTTCTTCGAGATCATCCAGCGCAAGGGCAATGAGGGCTTTGGTGAAGGTAATTTCAAGGCGCTGTTTGAATTGATCGAACTCGATCAGATCCGCCGCGGCGTGCTCAAGCCCGACGCTGCCGAGTAAGAGAACATGACGGGGCGGGCGAACCGGGCGGACCTGCCGCCCGCCCTCATTCTTTCAGACTATCTGCCCTACCGGCTCTCGGTCGTCTCCAACAAGGCGTCCGGGCTCATCGCGCGCGCCTATCAGGCCCGCTTCGGCCTCACGATCTGGGAATGGCGCGTCATCGCGGTGCTGGGTTCTGGCGAGGCCATCACCGCGCAGGCCATCTGTGAAGCGACCGCCATGGACAAGGTAACGGTCAGCCGGGCCTTGCGCGCGCTGGCCGAGCGCTCCCTTGTGGACCGGCGCACCAGTCCGACCGACAAGCGTGCATCCCTGGTGTCACTCACCGGCGATGGCCGGTCGATCTATGAAGAGATCGCCCCGCTGGCGCTGGAATGGGAACGCTCCCTGCTGGCCGGTTTCAGCCCTGAAGAGGCCGACCAGCTATCGCGCCTGCTGGAAAGGCTGGAGGCTCAGGCCGATGTGCTGGGCAAGGACGCGGCGCTGTAAGCGCCGCGCCCCTAGATCCCCTTCGTTTCCTCGATCAACTTCTGATCGTCGCTGTCTTCGGGCGTTTCGATGCGTTGCGGCTCAGGCGCATCGCCGGTGAGCAGCTCCACCGCCTGATCGGCGGCGTCCTGGAAGGGGAAGAGGATGAGATCTGCACCCGCCTCTTTCAGCCGCTCCAGCGCCGCGCCGCGCTGGCTGGTCACGGCGATTTTGCCTTCATATCCATGCTTGCGCAGGGTTGAGATCATCGGGATGCGGGTATCCTCATGGGTGACGCCCGTTTCATGGTCGGACGTCGTGGAGATGATCCAGCGCACGCGGTTGAGCGGCAGGTGGGTGAGAAACTCCTGATCGGTCAGATCGCCGTAGATGGCGTCCAGCCCGCGCTCGCGCCACAGCCGCACTGCAGAGGGGTTGAAGTCCACGCCCAGCGTCGACACGCCCCGGTTTAGAAGCCGCTGCGCGATGGCTCCGCCATAGCGGCCCAGCCCGAACAGGATGACGTCGTGATGCTTGCTGGCATCCTCCCCGCCATTTTCCGTCTCGGCGTGGTTGATATTGCGCCGCTCGAACGGGGAGAGCAGGGGCTCGACCAGTGGATAGAGCCGGTGGGAATAGGTGATCATATAGGTGGAGGCGGCAATCGTGATCAGCCCGACCAGCGTGACCAGTCCCAGCGCCTCGTTGCTGACATGGCCGATGGCGAGGCCCATCGCCATGAAGATGAGCGAGAACTCGCTGATCTGTGCCACGGTGAGGCCGGCCAGGAAGCCGGTGCGCCTGCGATAGCCCATCACCCCCATGATGATCACCACAATCAGCGGATTGCCGATCAGCACGAAGAGCGAGAACACGGCCGCCGCCGGGATGTTCTCGCCCAGCAGCGACAGATCGAGCCGCGATCCGAGCCCGATGAAGAAGAAGAGCAGCAGGAAGTCCCGCAAAGGGGCGAGGCGCGCCGAAATAGCCTCCCGGTAGGGCGTTGACGCGAGCGCGACGCCCGCCAATAGCCCGCCCAGCTCCTTGCCGAGGCCGAATATGTCACCCAGCGCGGCAAACATCGCTGCGAGCGCAATGCCGAAGGAAATCAGCAATTCCGGCGAGCGCGCCAGAATGGTGGTCAGCGGGTTGGCGATATAGCGGATGAAGAGAATAACGGCAGCCACCATGGCGATCCCCGCGACCAGCACCATCAGAAGGTCGCTGACGCCGCTATCTTCGGCTCCGCCAATGCCGATGGCGGAGAGCACGATCATCGCCAGCACCACCACGAGGTCCTGCACGATCAGGAAGCCCAGCGCGATGCGGCCATGCAAGGAGTTGATCTCGCGCTTGTCGGAGAGCAGCTTCACGATGATGATCGTGGAGGAGAAGGTCAGCGCGACCGCGATATAGATGCTGGTGATAGGGTCAAAACCCAGCGCCAGCGCGATGAAAAAGCCGATGATCGAGGTGAAGGCGACCTGACCGAGACCGGTCGCGAGCGATACCAGGCCCAGAGACCGGATCAGCTTCACATCCAGCTTGATGCCCACAAGGAAGAGCAGGAGCGCGATGCCGAGCTGGGAGAGCAGGTCGATATGCTCGCTGGAGTGGACGATATCGAGCCCGGCCGGGCCTACCGCGATGCCCACGATGATGAAGCTGACGATCAGGGGCTGGCGCAGCACATGGCCGAGAAGGCCAAGCGCCGCCGCGATTACCAGCAACAGCGCAATCTCGTAGAACACAGACTGGGTGATCAACTCTGCCACGTGCCCGCCCTTCCGTTCGCCGGTCCGTCACGGATCGCGCGCG
Source organism: Glycocaulis abyssi (assembly GCF_041429775.1). Classification (NCBI taxonomy): domain Bacteria; kingdom Pseudomonadati; phylum Pseudomonadota; class Alphaproteobacteria; order Maricaulales; family Maricaulaceae; genus Glycocaulis; species Glycocaulis abyssi. The sequence continues at coordinate 437,123 of NZ_CP163421.1, forward strand.
ATCACAGTGTCATGGTCTGTGCGTAGCTCCAAGGGAAACCGGTCAGGGCTACCCCACGGCCGCGATCAGCGAGCGGGCGTCATAGGTGTTGGCGTATTCGTCTGCCGGGCCGGAGCGGGCAATGATCTCGATGCTGACAATGGTGCGCCGCTCCTGACCGGGGCTGAGGCTGACGCCAAGGCCCACGCCAGAGGCGCGATAGCCGCCTGATCCGATCGTCGTGCCCGCTGATCCGCCGACGCGGACAGGACTGGAGCCGCTGCCGCGCGTTTCCACATGGCGGTCAACCAGCTGGAACCAGTCATAGCCGTTTTCGAGGGTCAGCTCGGCGGCGCGGCGCAAGGCCAGGCGTTCGGCGTAGGCCGCTGTCGCGTCCGGGCCGGCGGTAAAGGTCACGCGCCAGCGATTATCGGTGATCCTGAGCGAGTCAAAGCCAATTGCCTGTCCTGCTGACCCGGTAGCAGGTCCATAGGTGGTCTGGGTGGGGGCGCAGGCGGCGAGCGCCGCACCGGACAAGGCAGCGAGAATGGCAAGACGAGCGTTCATGGCACGACTCCGGGCAACTCAGATGGCAGAACAGCCACCCTAGCAGAATTTACGTCTGTGCGGCGGAAACGGTTTCATCCGGAGCCATTTCATACCCCAGGTTTCCGATTGCCCAGCCAGCGAGAAAGCCTGCTGCGAAACCACAGGGCAGGGTGGCGAGCACGATCAGCGCGCCTTCATCGATATATTGCTCACCGCCCAGACGGCCTGAGAGGAAGAACAGAAAGGCAAAAACCACCCCCGCGACGCCGATAGCCACGCCCATCTGCGCAGGTGATCGCCATTTCATGAAGTGCGCGATGAGCCAGCCGGCCAGTATCACCGGCGCGCCGAGCGCATAGGTGACGATCACGCCCACGAATACGGCCGCAATGCCGCCCACAATAATGACGGTCGCAACGTCCTGGGCCGGATTGTCAGGCAATAGCTGTAGTGACAGGGCCAGCCAGACCAGCGCGCCACCTACGGTGCCAGCGATTGCGGGCGCCAGCAGGAGAGCAAAAACGAGAGGGGTCGTGCGAGCCTTGCGCATGCTAGCGTCCGGCACGTTCCAGGCTGGTGAAGACCAGCCCGCCTATCGCACCGGCCGCGGCACCGATCAGCGGCAGGGTGAGGCTGAACAGGCTGTCTGCCAGCGGGAGTTCGCCGAGCGGTACGCCGCCCGTCAGCCCAAGTTCCAGATCCGCTCCGTGAACGCGATAGAGATAGGTCAGCATGGCCGCCAGCCCTGCAGCTGCGCCCGTCAGAAGGGCGGTAAAACCACCCCAGAGACGCAAACTTCTCAGGATCAGCCATAGAGGCCCGAACAGCGCAAAGGCCACCGGGTAGGCAAACATCAGGGCTGAGATCCACACGCTGACCGCCATGGAGGCATAGTCGGCCAACGGCACGTCAGCCGCCGCCGGGTCGGTGATGTAGAGATGCGCGATCAGACCCAGCACGGCCAGAGCGGCCGCGAAGGCGGGCGCGATCACGAACGCGGCCAGCGCTCCGCCCGGCCCTCTCATGTCAGCATGCCTTCATTGCTAGGGTGTTTCATGTCGTTCCCCCTCAAAAGCCCCGACCCAGATGCTACTCAAGCGCGTGACTGGACGTGACGCAAGACCCAGACCCGGCAGGCACTGGCCAGCCCGCCTTCATCACCGGACGTGACGCGCGCCTCATCGATCTGTGCGATCAGGCTTGCCAGCGAACGCGCCTGCTCCTCGCAGGCGGCGTCCAGCACCGCCCAGAATTCCGCCTCCAGCGCCAGGCTGGTGCGGTGTCCGGCAAGGGACAGGGATCGCTTTATCTGGCTCATCGTTTGAAGAAGATCACCGCTGCGCCCGCCGCAATCAAGGCAAACCTGGTCGGCAGGATGACCGGAAGGATGTGCGGCCAGGATATGGTTGGCATGGCAGGACCGGGGCAGGGGCGGCAAGGAATGCTATTGCTCAGCAAGCGGCGCACCTGTCCATAGGCAAAAAAAAGAGCCGGAAGGCGCAGAGGCGCTCTTTCCGGCTCAGTCTTGCATATCCGTTCGGGGAGGAGACGGTATGCGAACAAGAAACGGGGAAAACCGTTCGCGTCTGATATGACGCTAACGTCCGCCCGCTTCAAGGCGTTCCAACGAATATCAGCTATGCAAAAATGCAGCGTTACGGGTTTGCGAAGAATATGTGACGCAAGGCTAAGGGCGGAAAGCCGAAATTATTCAGCGGCCTCCGCTTTCCAAGCTTTGGCGGTGTCCACCAGAAACTCGCGGAATGCGGCAACTCGCCGCGATCCTTTCAGCTCGTCGGGGAAAACGACATACACATCAAATGTCGGACCGTCAGTGTCGGGCAATACCCGGACCAGGCCGGGGTTTTCCAGCGCGACATAATCGGGCAGGCCGCAAATGCCGAACCCGGCTTCGGTGGCGCGCATCATCGCCTTGATGGTGTTGGCCTCGAGAATCGCCTCGCGCGGCTGCGCGCCCGGCTCATGGCCGATGGTCAGCTGCCAGTTGAGATTGGGGATCGGGGCGAGCTTTTTCGGCCCGTAGGCGATGAACTGATGGCCCTTGTCGAGATCGGCCAGCGTCTTCGGTGTGCCGTGTTTCTCGAGATACTCAGGCGCGGCGTAGAGGTGCTGCTCCACCTGCATCAGGCGGCGCTGTACCAGCTCGTTCTGGGTGGATGGCCATGGGCGGATGGCGATATCGGCCTCCAGCCCGGCCAGATCCAGCTCATGGTCGGCCAGCAGCAGTTTAAGCTGTATCTTCGGGTAGAGGGCCTGAAACTGTTTCAGGCGCGGGATCAGCCAGATTGAGCCCAGCGCGGTCGGTGCGGTGATGCGCAAGGCCCCTGTCGGCTTGTCGCGGCTGTCCTGCACGCGCGCTTCGGCCACGGCCACGCGGTTTGAAATCTCGCCCGCTGCTTCAAACAGGAGCCGCCCCGGCTCCGTCAGCAGCAGGCCGCGCGCATGGCGGTGAAACAGCTTGATATCAAGCTCGGCCTCCAGCGCGGAGATTTGCCGGCTGACCGCTGATTGTGACAGGCCGAGCGCATCGGCTGCGCCGGTCAGCGAGCCCGCATCGGCGGCGGCGTGAAAGGTTTTCAGCTTGTCCCAATCCATCCGCTGACGTTAGAGCGCTTCGCCGCCCCCGTCAGGTGCGAATTGTCATCCCGTCTGCCAATGAATTGCGGAAGGCCGCCCATGCCGGGATGACGCCCAGTATCGCCGATGCACCGGTGACTACGCCGATGAGTGCGAGATCATAAAGGCCGGGCAGGGTATCGCTTAAATGCACGCCATAGCGCTGTTCCAGCACAGGTGCGCCCAGGGACAGCGCCCCGTAGGTGAGGCCGGTGCCGATGATCGCGCCCGCCAGCGCCAGCAGCGCGCTTTCACTGACCAGCAGCACGAATATGTGCCTCGGCCTCGCGCCCAGCGCCCGCAATATCGCCATTTCCCGGCGCCGTTCATTGAGGCTCGTCAGGATGGCGGTGAGGATGCAGATCAGGCCCATCAGCACCACGAAGGCAGCCACAGCGGCTAGTGTCCGCTCGGCGACACCGACAACGCCCCAGAGCTGGGACAGGGCGACGCCGGGAATAATCGCCTGCAGCGGCTCCACCCGGTAGGTATTGATCTGGCGTTGCAGACGCAGCGCCGCGACCGGCGTCTCGAGCCCGACAAGGAAGGCTGTGATCTGGTCGGGTGACAGGTCCATGGCCCGCAGCTCGTCCATGGAGAGGCTCGTGCCTGCGCCTGTTGGCCCTTCCAGATGGATCGCCTCGATGGCTTCCAGGCTGACAAAGACCGAGCGGTCCACGGGCGTGCCTGTCGGTTCGAGAATGCCGACAATGGTGAAGGGGTTATTGTCGTGTTCGACAAAGCTGACCCGGCCCGTGCCGTGGGCGACGACGATTTCCTGATCCAGCGAATAGCCGAGTTCCCGCGCGACGCTGGCGCCCACAACCGTGTCGAACAGATCATCGAGCGGGCGGCCAGCGGCAAACTCCAGATGCCGCCGCCCGGCATAGCGGTAGTGCTCGAAATAGCGATTATCCGTCCCCACCACGCGGAAACCGGCATGGGAATCGCCCAGCGATATCGGCACCGTCCAGGCGACGCCGGGTGCATTGGCGACCTGCTCATAGGTTTCCCAGGTGATGTTGTTGGTCGCATCGCCGATATGGAAGATTGCGTAGAGCAGCAAATTGACCGGGCTGGAGCGCGCGCCGACGATCAGGTCCGTCCCGGAAATCGTGTTCTCAAAGCTCGCCCGCGCGCCGTGGCGTACCTTCTCGACGCCCAGAAACAGCGTCATCGCGATGGCGACGGTGAGGATGGTCAGGAGCGCCGTGCCGCGCCGGTTGGCGATGGAGCGCCAGGCGAGGGAGAGGATCGGGAAGCGGGTCATGCGCTGACCCCCGCCGTATTGAGCTCTGACAGATCGACGGCGCGGTCAAACTTCGAGGCCAAAGAGCCATCATGGCTGACAAAGAGGAGCGCCGCGCCGCTGGCCGCGCATTCCTCGATCAGGAGCGACAGGAAGGCATCGCGTGCATCGGCATCGAGCGCCGAGGTCGGTTCATCGGCCAGCACCAGACCGGGGCGGCCAATGAGCGCGCGCGCAGCCGCTACGCGCTGCTGCTGGCCCACGGACAGTTCGGTAGGCGGGCTGGACCAGTATTGTTTGGGATCAAGCTGCAGGCGGGTCATCAGGCGGCGTGCTTCGGCCTCCGCTCCGCCTGCCGCTTCACACGCTTTGGCCCGCTGCGCAGAAAAGCGTGCAGGCAACATTACGTTCGCACCGGCCGGTAGGTAGGGCAGCAGGTTGAACATCTGGAAGATGACGCCCAGCCGCTCGGCGCGCAGCGCGTCACGCTTGCCGCCGGAGAGCTTTGACATCGGCTCGCCCAGCACCTCGATATCTCCGGCAGTGGGCGCCATGATGCCTGCAATCAGGCCCAGCAGGGTGGATTTGCCTGATCCGCTCGCGCCCTTGAGGAAGACTTTCTCACCGGCCGCGACCTCGAACCGGTCCATATCGAGCACGACGGGGCCTCTGCGCGCATAGGAGAAGCGCACGCCGGTCAGGGATATGGCAGGTGCTTCGCTCACGCGGCGTCGGACTTGGCGGCTTTGCTTTCGCTGGCGGCGTGGTGCTCCATCTCGGCCAGCCAGCGTTCAGCCTCCAGCGCGGCCATGCAGCCCATGCCGGCGGCCGTGATCGCCTGACGGTATATGTCGTCGGTCACGTCGCCTGCCGCAAACACGCCGGGAACAGAGGTGAGGGTGGAGCCGGGCTTCGTCACCAGATAGCCGCCATCCTTCATCTCAAGCTGGCCCTCAAAGAGCGAGGTAGCCGGTGCGTGGCCGATGGCAACAAATACGCCGTCGGTAGGCAGTTTCGTTTCCTCACCGGTTTTCAGGTTCTTCACGCGCACGCCGGTAACGCCGGGGACATCGCCTTCGGCGAGGATTTCCTCCACCACGCTGTCCCAGATCACCTCGACCTTCTCGTTATCGAACAGGCGCGCCTGGGCGATTTTTTCGGCGCGCAAGCTGTCGCGGCGGTGGATGAGGGTCACCTTGCTGGCAAAGCGCGTGAGGAACAGGGCTTCCTCAACGGCGGTGTTGCCGCCGCCAACCACCACGACTTCCTTGCCGCGATAGAAAAAGCCGTCGCATGTCGCGCAGGCTGACACGCCAAAGCCCTGTAGGCTCTGCTCGCTTTCAAGGCCCAGCCATTTGGCGCTGGCGCCCGTGGCAATAATCACGCTGTCAGCGGTGTAGATCGTGCCGCCATCGCCCTTCATCGTGAAGGGGCGCTTGGAGAAATCGGCCTCCACGATGATGTCGGCGATGATCTCCGCGCCGACATTCTCGGCCTGTGCCTTCATCTGCTCCATCAGCCACGGGCCTTCGATGACGCTGGCAAAGCCGGGGTAGTTTTCCACCTCGTGCGTGATGGTCAGCTGGCCGCCCGGCTGCAGCCCGGCAATCACGATCGGCGAGAGCATGGCGCGCGCGGCATAGATGGCAGCGGTGTAGCCGGCCGAACCCGAACCGATAATGACGACTTTGGAATGGCGGGTTTCGGTCATGGCAGGCTGATATCCTCTGGCGTTTACGATACAGGCTTGTTCGCGGGCGGGCGATGAAAGGTTACTGCGTGGATTCGGCCTCTGGCGTCTCGCCGAGCAGGCGGTTCAGCCAGCCTTCATTCCATTCGCGGCCCGGATAGGCTTCATCAAGCTCGTCGCGGGTGATTTCGCCCGCGCGGATGCGGGCGGCAGCGTGAATGTGGGACGCGCGCACGGCGCCTGCACACATCACAACAACAGGGCCGTCTGTCTGGGTCAGAATATGGGCCACAGTGTCGGTGGCTTCCGGGCCGGTGGAAAACCAGACCGGCACATGAGCGTAGATCATGCCGTTTTCCATAACACTGTCTGCAAAGCCGAAGCCGAGTGCTTCCATTTCCGCTTCGGTCAGCAGATTGATGACGGTGGTCTGGCCGTCACTGGCCCAGGACCGGGCAGAGCTGGCGTCGGGCCGCGCCTCAAAACGCACCTCGTCGTGAGTTGCCGGCATGGGCGTTTGTTGTGCAATGGCGGCTGCGGCTGAAGTGGCCAGCAGGGCAGCGGCGAGGGCGTAACGGAGCATTTGGGGTCTCCTTCAGACGCGTGGATATTATCCAGCGTTCAGATGTCGCCTTTGCGGGCCATGATTTCAAGCACCCGGCCTGCCGCCCTCTCGGTTTCGTGAAGAGGCGGGTAGGTCCAGCTATCCAGCCGCCCCAGGAAGGGCCGCACCGCGCCATGAGCCTCAAGCGCGCTGTAGAGCCGGGCGAACTTGCCGGGCTTTCCCTCCAGCATCAGCCGGTAGACAGGCGTGCCCGTCGCCGCGGCCTCCGTGAGCATGTTGGTGGAGTCCTCGGTGACGAAAATCCAGTCCGCACCGCCCAGAAAGGCAAAATAGGGATTGGGTCCGTCTCCGGTGTGCAGCCAGACCCCATCATCATCGCCAAACGCCTCTTCAAGAGCCGCCACGAAGCTATCGGGCGTGCGGCGCGAGGTGGTGACCATCAGGCCGGCACCCTCACTGCGCAGATGCTTGAGACGGTCCAGCAGCGCCCCGGCAATCGCGGGCGTGAAACGGTGATGTCTGGAATCGCCGCCAATCAGCACAGCTGCCCGCGGGGCGGGCAGGGCGGCGATCTGTCCGGCAAAGGCCCGCTCTGCCTCGTCCAGCCGTTCGCGCGTTATCCGGTTGGGCGAACCTGTGATCTCAAACACATTGCCGCCGCGCATCCGGTCGTGTTCAGGCGGGATGATGAGGTCGAAGCGGTGCCGGGCCATTTTCGGGTCCTGCACATAGACAAAGACCGCGTCTGGAAAGGCTTTGCGATGTTCGCCTGCTGCGCGGACTGCCGCCATGCCGCATCCAATCCACAAATCTGGCGCGATGGAGCCGGGATCAGGCAGATCGCCTGTACGCGGCACCTGAACGGGCAGGATACGCATGGGCGTCAGCCGGGCGACGGCTTCCGCCAGTCCCAGCGCCTGATTTTCCATGCCCCGCCTGCCGTCAGTGACGACGAAACAGGCGCGTTCGGCTGTGGCAGGGCTGGAATCCATGTGCGCCAGTTAGCCCTTCATGCGGCCGGAAGCCAAGGGGGGCTATCGGCGGGGCAGAAACGTGAGAAGCCGGCGGAGGGACCCGCCGGCTTCGGTCATTTCGAGAGGGCCGTTAAACGGCTTACTTCCACTCGACTTTCAGGATCTCGTAGGTCTTCAGCCCGCCGGGCGCGTTGACCTCGACGACATCGCCGGTTTCCTTGTTGATAAGGGAGCGCGCGATGGGCGAGGACACGGAAATCTTGCCCGATTTCACGTCGGCCTCGTCGTCGCCGACGATCTTGTAGGTGGCTTCCGCCTCGGTATCCTCGTCGATCAGAGTCACGGTGGCGCCGAATTTCACCTGGTCGCCGGACATGCGCGAGACGTCAATAATCTGCGCGCGCGCCAGCTTGTCTTCCAGCTCGACAACGCGGCCCTCAATCCAGCTCTGGCGTTCCTTGGCCGCGTGATATTCCGCGTTCTCTGACAGATCGCCATGGTCGCGCGCTTCGGAGATCGCCTGGATCACCGCCGGGCGTTCAACCGATTTAAGATGCTTCAATTCATCGTCGAGGGCCCGGTGACCCTCGGCGGTCATAGGGATTTTTTGCATAGGGAAGGACTCGTTTCTTTTTACGCCTGCGAGCGTAAGACCCAAATGATCCCGCTATCAAGCGCTGTTTGCGTTCTCCTCGAACGCACTAATAACGATAGGATTGCAAGGCGCGCGGTTCAAGCTCCCCTGCATCAATGGTCGCAATCGCCTTTACGGCGGCGCGGCTGGCCGATGCCGTGGTGTAGCACGGGATTTTCAGTTCCAGCGCTGTGCGCCGGATCGAGTAGCTGTCAATCTGGCTCTGGCGGCCTTCGGTCGTGTTGAAGATCAGCTGGACCTCGCCGTTCTTGATGGCGTCCACGATGTGCGGGCGGCCCTCAAACACCTTGTTGATGCGCGTTACCGGCACACCGGCCTCTTCCAGCGTCTTGGCAGTACCGCCCGTGGCCAGAAGCGAGAAGCCCAGCTGCGTCAGCTGGCGGCAGGGTTCGATCATCTGCGCCTTGTCGGATTCTTTGAGCGAGACAAAAACGGTGCCTGAGCGCGGCAGGCGCACGCCTGCGCCCAGCTGTGCTTTTGCAAATGCGGCCTCAAAGCGCATGTCGATGCCCATCACCTCGCCGGTGGAGCGCATTTCCGGGCCTAGCACCGGGTCGACGCCGGGGAAGCGCGCAAACGGCATCACCGCTTCTTTCACGGCGACGTGCTCGGGCGTGTCATTCCAGACCTTGAAGCTGGAAAGCTTCTCACCTGCCATCACCTTGGCGGCAATGCCCGCAACCGGCGTGCCGATGGCTTTTGCGACGAACGGCACGGTGCGGCTGGCGCGCGGATTGACCTCCAGCACGAAGATCTCGCCGTCCTTGACCGCGTATTGCACGTTCATCAGGCCCTTCACGCCAATCGCCCTGGCCAGCGCGACGGTTTCGGCGCGCAGCTCTGCGATAATCTCCGCAGACAGGGAATGGGGCGGGATGGAGCAGGCGCTGTCGCCGGAGTGAACACCGGCTTCCTCGATATGCTCCATGACGCCGGCAATGCGCACCTCATCGCCATCGCACACCGCGTCGACATCGACTTCGGAGGCGTCGGTGAGATAGCGGTCGAGCAGAAGCGGGCTGTCGCCAGAAACGTGAACCGCGGCGCGAATATAGCGCTCAAGGCTTTCCTGATCGCGCACGATCTCCATCGCCCGCCCGCCCAGCACGAAGGAGGGACGCAGCACCAGCGGGAAGCCGAGCGTCTTGGCGCTTTCCAGTGCTTCTTCTTCAGAGCGCACGATGGCGTTGGGTGGCTGGCGCAGGCCGAGCTTGTCCAGCAGCGCCTTGAAGCGTTCGCGGTCTTCGGCCAGATCAATCGCATCCGGGCTGGTGCCAAGGATCGGAATGCCGGCCTTTTCCAGCGCGCTGGCGAGCTTTAGCGGCGTCTGCCCGCCATATTGCACGACGACACCCAGCAGAGTGCCATTGGCGCGCTCGGCCTCGATCAGTTCCAGCACGTCTTCATCGCTCAGCGGCTCGAAATAGAGCCGGTCTGCCGTGTCGTAGTCGGTGGAGACGGTTTCGGGATTGCAGTTCACCATGATGGACTCAATGCCCATATCGGCGAAGGCAAAAGCCGCGTGGCAGCAGCAATAGTCGAACTCGATGCCCTGACCGATCCGGTTCGGCCCGCCGCCCAGGATGATCGCCTTTTTCGCCTCTGTCGGCTGGCTCTCGCAATTGCCAGTCTCGTAGGTGGAATACATGTAGGCGGTGGGCGTGGCGAACTCGGCTGCACACGTATCTACGCGCTTGTAGACCGGGCGCACGTTCAATGCCCGGCGCGCCTCGCGCACCTTGGCTTCGGTGGATTTCGTCAGCTGGGCAAGGCGCTGGTCCGAAAAGCCCATCGCCTTCAGGCGGCGAAAGCCCTTCGCGTCCTCGGGCAGGCCCAGTGTGGCGATGTCTTCCTCTGCGTGGATGATTTCCTCGATCTGGCGCAGGAACCAGGGCTCATAGGCGCAGGCCGCATAGATATCGTCGACGCTCAGGCCCTCGCGCATGGCTTGGGCAATCACGCGCAAGCGGTCAGGGGTCGGACGGGAGAGCGCGGCCAGGACCGCCTGCCGGCGTCCCTCCGGCCCGTCGGCGGACTCAAAGCCCTCGATCTCGGTCTCATCGAAGCCGCAAAGCCCGGTTTCCAGACTGCGCAGCGCTTTTTGCATGCTTTCCTGGAAGGTGCGGCCAATGGCCATCGCCTCGCCCACCGACTTCATGGAGGTGGAGAGCAGGTTCTGCGCGCCGGGATATTTCTCGAACGCAAAGCGCGGGATTTTCGTGACGACATAGTCGATGGAGGGTTCAAAGCTTGCCGGCGTCGCCCCGCCGGTAATGTCATTGTCGATCTCGTCGAGCGTGTAACCGACAGCCAGCTTCGCCGCGACGCGCGCAATGGGAAAGCCGGTGGCTTTCGATGCCAGCGCAGAGGAGCGCGACACGCGCGGGTTCATCTCGATGACGACCATGCGGCCGTCCTTCGGGTTCACCGCGAACTGCACGTTCGAGCCGCCGGTTTCCACACCGATCTCGCGCAGGACCGCAATCGAGGCGGAGCGCATGCGCTGGTATTCCTTGTCGGTCAGCGTCAGCGCCGGGGCGACGGTGATGGAATCGCCGGTATGCACGCCCATCGGATCGATATTCTCGATGGAGCAGATGATGATGCAATTGTCCGCGCGGTCGCGCACCACCTCCATCTCGAACTCTTTCCACCCCAGCACGCTTTCTTCCACCAGCACCTCGGTGACGGGAGAGGCGGCAAGGCCGGACGACACGATCTCGCGGTATTCCTCGACATTATAGGCGATGCCGCCGCCCGTGCCGCCCATGGTGAAGGAGGGGCGGATGACGGCCGGCAGGCCCAGCTCGTCCAGTACCGCTTCGGCCTCGGCCAGCGAATGCACGGTGCGTGATTTCGGGCTTTCAAGGCCGATAGCGTCCATCGCATCGCGGAAGCGCTGGCGGTTTTCCGCCTTGTCGATGACATCGGCCTTGGCGCCGATCATCTCCACACCGAACAGTTCCAGCACGCCGCGCTTTTCCAGCTCCAGCGCGCAGTTGAGCGCGGTCTGCCCGCCCATGGTGGGCAGCAGCGCGTCGGGCCGCTCCTTCTCGATGATCTTGGCGACCATTTCCGGGGTGATCGGCTCGACATAGGTGGCGTCAGCCAGGCCCGGATCGGTCATGATCGTGGCCGGGTTGGAGTTCACCAGAATGACCCGGTAGCCCTCTTCTTTCAGCGCCTTGACCGCCTGTACGCCCGAGTAGTCGAACTCGCAGGCCTGCCCGATCACGATGGGACCGGCACCGATGATGAGGATGGAGCTGATATCGGTGCGTCTGGGCATGGAGGTGTATCCCGTATGTTGCGCGCGTTGCCGCACTGCCGGGCTTGTGGGGCAAGTCCGGGCGCGGGTCGACTCTGATTACATGCTAGAAGCGGGTGTTAGCGCCAATTTGCCCCCATGGCGAGGGGGTAGGTGTCACCCGAGTGACAAATCCCGCCAGAGCTGGGGCTGGAGGTTGACGTCGCGCCGCCGCACGCGGTCTGAAATCATCCAGAAGGCCCGCTCGTGCAGCAGCGGCACATTGCATTGCTCTTCTAGGAAAACCGCCTCGGCCTCGCGGTGAACGGCGATGCGTTCAGAGCGTGAGACGCGCCCGCGTGCATCTTCCATCAGCTGCGCAAAGCGATCCCGCCCCGGCCCGGACCAGCCGGTGTCGTCGGCAAATCCGCCCGGGGCGAACGGCTCCAGCATGAAATCCGGCTCCGATTTCAGGCCCCGGTTGAAATAGCCGAGCGTCATGTCGAACTCGCCGCCCGCGACGGCCTGATTGATGTCGTGCGGGTAGGAGGAGAGGATGTCGATATCGAGGCCGGCATTGCGCAGATCATCGGCTATCGCGATGGCAATACGCTCCCGGCTGCCCGATGACACCCGCAAGACCAGGCGCAGCGGATTGTCCGGCCCGTAACCGGCCTCGGCCAGCAGGGCACGGGCGGCATCGGCGTCCGGCCCCGGCGCGGTCTGGCCGTTCTCCTCCAGCGCCTGCGCGGTGATGACATGGATGGTGGGCGTGGCTTCGCCGCTGAAGAAGTTTTCCGCGAGGAAATGCCTGTCTACCGCCAGAGAAATGGCGCGGCGCACGCGCACATCGTTCAGGCCGGGGCGGTGGTGATTGAGCTTGAGATAGGTCAGTATGGGCGCGTCAAAGCCGTGCAGCCGGTCACCAATCTCGCGGCGCAGAAAGCCGATCTGTTCGGTCGGCGGCCGGTCAGCCAGGTCCAGATCGCCAGAGCGGAAAAGGCGCGCGCGTGTCGCTTCGTCTTCCACCACATCAACCCGGATATTCTCGATGGAAACACTGCGTTCGGCATGAAAACGCGGGTTTCTGGCGAGCAGGTAAGTCAGGGCGCTGGCCTGGCGCAGAATGTATGGCCCGGCGCTGACCCAGTTGAGTGGCCGTACCCACCGGTCGCCGTGCGCTTCTACGACGTGACGGGGCAGGGGGTAAAACTCGCGCATCAATACCGGGAAGGCCCCGACGGGCGCGTCCAGCTCAAATATGACGGTACGCGGATCCGGCGCGGAGACGCCGATTTCACTTGATGGCAGCCGCCCGGCCAGCGCAGTGCGTGCGCCCCGCACGGCAAAGAAATCGCCCAGATTGGCAAAGCCGGTGCGTGGATCGACGGCGCGCTGCGCGGTCCATACCACGTCGTCAGCGGTCAACGGCATGCCATCAGACCATTGCAGGCCCTCGGCAAGGCGGAAACGCCAGACGCGGCCATCCTCGGAGCGCCAGCTCTGGGCAAGGCCCGGTGCCAGTCCGCCAGACGGGCTATATTCGGTCAGCGGCGCATGAAGCTGCTTGTAGAGGAGGGCCGAGGCAGCGAACTGGCCTTTGAGCGGATCAAGGCTGTCCGGCTCCGTATCAATGGCGACGCGCAAGAGACCGTTCTCGCTGCCCCCGCGCGGCGAGCAGGCACCGAGTGCAAGCGTGCCTGCGCTGGCCGCTCCGCCAAGAAGCGCGCGCCGGGATAGGGGCAGGAGGACATGTTTGCTCATCGCCCTAGTTTTGCGGTGCTACGGACCGTCTGGCAATGCCTACCAGCGCGCGCGTACCGCCGCCCAGCCCAACCCTTCGGAAGGTGCACTGGCAATATGACCGGGCTGATCGGTAAGCCGGGCGGCCAAGGTCATATCCACACGCTCGGTCAGATTGCGCCGCCATGAGGCTTCCAGCGAGATCTCCCGGCCAGAGGGAGACAGGGAGGCCCGGCGCTCCTCATAGATGTAGGCGTAGTCCTCATCCAGCGCGACTGGGACCATCACGCTCACCTCGCCCTGTTCCACCCGCAAAGGCTGGTTCAGGGTGAGGCCAAACAGCCCGCCTGCAACGGGGCGTTCGGCACCGGCGCTCCACGCGCTGGCACGGATATCACGGGTCAGGGCAATGCCGGAGGGCAGGCTGGCCGAGGCGCTGGCCTGTTCGAACCGGGCAGAGGCGCGCCAGCCACCGCCAACAGGGCCAGACCACATCCAGCCGACGAATTGTGTATCCGTCTCGTCAGTGCCGCCGAACCGGCTCGCCAACGGTCCGCCAAGCGCCTGGAATGCCTCCTGCGAGCTGCCGGTCTCGAGCCCGAAAGTATGGCCACGATGACGCAGGTGAGCACCGGCAGCCGAGAACGAACCCAGCTGCGAGCTGGCCGTGCGCGCTGAAAAGCCGAGCGTGCCGGTGTCATAGCTGACCGACGACCATTGCTCGTTACCGGCCAGACCGGCGACGGCACCTGAAGCGGGCACGCGTGACAGGACCGATCCGCCTGCCATGCGTATTGGCGCTTCAGCGGAAAAGCCCCGTCCTGCCGCAACCGATAGCCCGCCCTGGCGGTAGCTAAAGGACAGATCGGGCTGGCTGGCATAGGTTTCGGCGGGCAAATTGGTCAAGGCGTGAAGCCTGCCGGGCTGCATGCGCATGCTGACGGCGGCCGGGCCGACCCGCGTGGTGCTGACATGTGCCAGCGCATTGCCGGCAGCGGTCTCGAAGGCACCCAATGCCGTATCGCCGCTGGCGCGCGGCGGCGCGGTGTCGAAGCTGAAGGCGCGGCCATAACGGTCTTCCAGAAGCGCCCGGTCCAGCAGGCCGTCAGCCCATATCCAGTCACCGGCTGCGCCAGCCGGATCTGCAAGTATGGCCTCTACCGGCACCGGTCCGGCGGTGGTGCCGGCAAACGCGACGCTGGTTGTGCCAATGGGCTGGAAGGCCGCTGCAAGGTCGATCAGCCCCATACCGTATTGGGCGTCGGGTCCGGGCGGGCCGAGGTCCAGCGCTGTGTCGAGGAGAATCTGGAGCGCGTCATTGCCGGTGAGGTTGGGAAAGGCGTCTATCAGCAGGGCGAGTGCGCCCGCGACGTGGGGCGCCGCAAATGATGTACCCGAATAAAGAACGTAGCGCGGATCGCCCTGACTATTGTTGAGGAAGGGTGTGAGGATGCGGCTTCCCGGAGCGGAGAGAAACCAGTTTTCCACGCCCAGTGCACCGTTCGAGTAGTTGGCCCGGACAGCGTTTTCATCTACCGCGCCAACCGCCACAGCAAAGCCTTGCGAGCCCGGATGGGCTGCGAGGCTGGCTGGAAAGGAGGGGGAGTTGGTTGGCGGAGTATCGGCGTCCTCGCGATTGCCCGATGACATGACCATGAACACGCCCGCTTCGGCCGCCCGGCGCATTGCGGCAAAGGTTCGGCTCCGGTCATCATTGGGGTCCGGCGATCTGCCCAGTGAAAGATTGATGATGCGTGCGCCGTTCGACACCGCGTAATCAATGGCGTTGGCGGTATTCCGGTCGCTGAAAAGGCAGTCATCGCCGCCATCGTTCTCGCAGCTTCCCACGCTGTCTGTGCGAATGGCCAGAATGGTGGCTTCAAACGCCACGCCATGGCCGCGAATATTGTTCCGGGCAGCAGCGATAACACCCGCCACGCCTGTTCCGTGGCCGTCAATGTCTTCCACGCCGCGATTGCTGACGATATCGCTGCTTGCCGCTGATATCCGTCCGGTGAATTCGGGGTGTGACTGATTGATGCCCGTGTCGACAACCGCAACGATCACACCGCTCCCGGTCGCGCCGTAGGCATAAGCAGTCGATGCGTTGATCAGACCCAGCCCGTATTGCCGGTTGTATTCCGCAGTCTCGAAATCACTGGGGTCGATCCCGGAGGGCGGTGGAGGCGGCGGAGGAGGCGGAGGAGGTGGTGGCGGTGAAGACGGTAAGGGGGAGGGGGTGGGTGTGACGCTGGGACTTCCACCCCCGCCACAGCCCGTCAGGCCGATCGAGACCGCGGCGAAAACCGAGACAAGCAGGACGTTGCGCCGGATCATCACGATCCCTCCTGAAGCTTTCATCCTGTCCCTGTCCCTGAATCTAGATCAGAAACGGCAGAATGAAAAACAGCTTTGGCGCAACGGGTTTGAACCGGGGTTAATGACCTGCCAGACGTCCGACGAACTGGTCAAACACGGCAAAGGAATCCTGCGGGCCGGGGCTGGCTTCCGGGTGGTGCTGAACGGACATGACCGGCTTGTCCGTCAGGCGGAACCCGCAATTGGTGCCGTCAAACAGGGACACATGTGTCTCCTCGGCATTGTCCGGCAGGCTGTCGCGGTCCACCGCAAACCCGTGATTCATGGAGACGATCTCGACCTGTCCTGAGAGCAGGTTTTTCACCGGATGATTCGCGCCGTGATGACCGTGCGTCATCTTCTGCGTCTTTGCGCCAATGGCCAGGGCGAGCATCTGATGGCCAAGGCAGATGCCCAGCGTCGGTACGCCCGCATCAATAACGCCGCGAATGGTGGCCAGCGCATACTCGCCGGTCGCTGCCGGATCGCCGGGGCCGTTTGACACCACAATACCGGCCGGGGACAGGGAGAGCACATCCTCCACGCTGGCCGTACCCGGCACCAGTTTCACGCGCGCGCCAGCGCCTGCCAGCCGCCGCAGAATGTTGGCCTTCACGCCGTAATCCAGAACCACGACCAGCGGGCCGTCTGCCGGTCCAATGCCGGGGCCGTCCGGCCAGGCCCAGTCAGCTTCCGTCCAGTCGCTGTCGGCATCGGTGAGAACATGGCGGGCAAGCTCTGCGCCTTCCATGCTGGGCGCTTCGAGAGCCGCCTTGCGCAAGGCTTCGGCGTCCAGCTTGCCGCCCGGATCGTGCGCGATCGCGGCGATAGGCATGCCAAGCTCGCGGATGCGCGCGGTGAGCGCCCGGGTGTCAACGCCTGTCACAGCTACGACGCCGCGCGCAGCCAGCCACTCAGCAAAGCTCTGTTCGGCGCGCCAGTTGGCGGGCGGGGTGATGGGCGCTCTGGAGACCATGCCGACAGCAGCCTTGCGGGCGCGGCCGCTGGCCGCCTCCTCGTCGTGCGCATTGGCACCGACATTGCCGATATGGGGGAAGGTGAAGCAGACGATTTGTCCGGCATAGGACGGGTCGGCGAGAATTTCCTGATGCCCGGTCATCGCCGTGTTGAAGCAGAGCTCTCCGGTGGCGATTCCCGATGCCCCGGCACCTTCGCCGGGGATGATCGTGCCGTCTGCCAGCACGATGGCTCCGGTCGCCCCGTCAAGATCGCTGTCGCGCCAGGGGTTTGCGGTCAGCACTTGATTCCCGGCCTGTTCCGTCATATCTCACCGCCTGATTACGCGTGCGCCGCACAAAAAGGGCGGCCCTTTAAACAAACGCGCGGACGGTATGTGAGCCTTGCCTAGACGTCAAGCAAGCTAGAAGCCGAAAAAGAAACCTGAAAACAAAGAGTTACGCGGCGTCGCTGTAACTCGTTCGAATGGAAGAACAATGTCGCTGCGCGACCAGATAACCGAAGACCTGAAAAACGCGATGCGGGCCAAGGACGGCCTGAAGCTGAGCACGCTGCGCCTCGTCCAGGCCGCCATCAAGGACCGGGACATTGCTGCGCGGGCCGAGGACCGCTGTCAGGGCTGCGGGGAGGGCGAGATCATGGCCCTGCTCCAGAAGCTTGTGAAGCAGCGCGAGGAAAGCGCGGAAACCTACGAGAATGCCGGCCGGCTGGACCTTGCCGAACGAGAGCGCGCAGAAGCTGAAATCGTGCGCGCCTATCTGCCCAAGCCGATGTGCGAGCAGGAGATCGAGCAGGCCGCCGAGACGGTCGTCGACGAGCTGGGTGCCACGGGCCTCAAGGATATGGGCAAATGCATGGGCGCGCTCAAACAGCGCTATACAGGCCGCATGGACTTTTCCAAGGCGGGCGAGACGGTGAAAACCTTGCTGCAGACCCGCGCCTGATTCTTCTGTGTGCCGATAATGGGGGGTGCAGGCACGCGCGCCGTGCTATGCTGAATCATGGCTCTTCCCGACGGATTCCTTGACGAAATCAAAGCGCGCATCCGCCTCTCCGATCTGGTGGGGCGGACGGTAGCCCTGCGCCGTCAGGGACGCGAGTTTGCGGGTCTGTCACCCTTCAAGAAAGAGCGCACGCCGTCCTTTTTCGTCAATGACGAGAAAGGCTTCTACCATTGCTTCTCCAGTCAGAAGAATGGTGACGCGGTCAACTGGCTGCAGGAAACCCAAGGTCTCAGCTTCATGGAAGCGGTGGAAACGCTCGCCGCCGAGGCCGGGCTTGCCATGCCTGCGCCTGATCCGGAAGCCGCGCGCAAGGATGAGCGGCGCAAGGAGCTGGCCGAGTGGAACGAGCTGGCCCAGCAATATTTCGTGCGCGAGCTGAACGGACCGCGAGGGGGCGAGGCGCGCGCCTATCTGGAGCGGCGCGGGCTTTCCCCGCACGACTGGGAGAATTTCGGCCTTGGCTATGCGCCGGAAATGCGTACCGGGTTGAAGGACTTTCTCATCAACAAGGGCGCAAAGCCCGATGAGCTGGTGACGGCAGGGCTGCTGATCGCGCCGGAAGATGGCGGAGCGGCGTTTGACCGTTTCCGCGGCCGGGTGATGTTTCCGATCCAGGATCCGCGCGGGCGGCTGGTGGCGTTTGGCGGACGCGCTTTGTCAAAGGATGCGCGCGCCAAATATCTCAACTCGCCAGAGACCCCGCTCTTTCACAAAAGCCATGTCCTCTATCGCTACCCGCAAGCGCGCAGCGCCGCCTCCGATCCCAAGGCGGGCATTCGCGGGCTGATCGTGGCCGAAGGCTATATGGACGTGATTGCGCTGAACCGCGCCGGGCTCGTTCATGCCGTCGCGCCGCTGGGGACAGCGCTGACCGAAGACCAGATACGCCTATTGTGGCGGGCCGGGCCGGAGCCGGTGATCTGCCTTGATGGCGATGCTGCGGGCCAGCGCGCGGCGGGGCTGGCCGCAGAGCGCGCCCTTCCCATGCTGGAGCCGGGCAAGAGCTTGCGGTTTGTGTTTCTGCCGGACGGGCAGGACCCTGATGATGTGCTGAAAGCCAAGGGAGCCGAGGCGCTGCGCGCGCTGGTGGCCGATACGCGCTCACTGGCCGAGCTGCTCTGGGACAAGGAGTTTGCCGCCGAGCCCCTGACCGATCCGGACCGCCGGGCAGGCTTCCGGCGGCGGCTGCGTGCACTGACCTCGAAGATCGCCGATCCGGATGTGCGCGAGGAATACAAGGCCGAGTTTGACCGGCGCCTGGCATCGGCCTTTGGCCGCAAGCCGGCCCGCGCGCCGTGGCGTGGGCGGCAGGATGCCAGCGGTATCTCTGACGGTCCGCCGGTCGCTGAAACGCGCAAGCTGGCGCAGGCGCGGCGTGCGGCGCCGGTGGTGAGGCATTTGCTGCTGGCGGCCATTGAGTGGCCCGAACTGGCGATTAGCGAGACCGAGACGCTTGCCGAGCTGGACTGCGGCCCGCTTGACAGTTTGCGTGACGCTATTCTAGACGCATGCTCGAATGGTCAAGGTGCGGATCATGAGGTTCTCAAGTCCGCTCTCGTGCGGCTGGGACATCATCCGGTCCTTCGCAAGCTGGAAGCTGAACGGGCACCGATGCGCGCAGCCATGGGGGGAGAGGACGCAGACCCGTCGAGCAGGCTGAACGCTTGGCGAAAAGCGGCGGCTTCCTATATGGAAAGGGTTGAAGAGGAACGCATCCGCGGTGAAGCGCGTCTTCTTGAAAGCGAGGCGCTGGCGCGCGGCGATGCCGCTGAAGTGCACCAGCTGATCGCAGGGTATAAGGCCAGCCGCCGTCGCAGATAGCGCACGGGCGGTCGATTTTGTTTGTGGCAGCTGGTATTCCGGCGGCCAAGGGAGTTCAAGTCAGGCATGACCAAAGCAGCGACCGAGACGGCTGAAGCAGCCCCGGAAAATCAGGACGGCCCGCTTCTCGATCTCAATGACCTGTCGGTCAAGGCGATGGTGAAAACCGCCAAGAAGCGCGGCTATGTCACCCATGACGAACTCAACAAGGTTCTCCCGTCAGAAGAATTTTCCTCCGAGCAGATCGAGGATGTGCTCTCCCAGCTGTCGGAGATGGGCATTACGGTCGTCGATTCCGAAGACGATGTTGAAGATGGCGAGGCCGTTGCTGGCGACGGCGAAGGCGACGAGGAAGATGATGGCCGCTCGCGCGCGGTAGCCGCCAAGTCGAAAACCGCCATTGCCGGCCAGAACACCACGTCTGCGCAAGACCGCACCGATGATCCTGTGCGCATGTATCTGCGCGAGATGGGTTCGGTGGAACTCCTGTCGCGCGAGGGCGAGATCGCCATCGCCAAGCGCATCGAGGCGGGGCGCAACGCGATGATCCGCGGGCTTTGCGAAAGCCCGCTGACGTTTGAAGCCATCATGGTCTGGCGCGAAGAGCTGCAGTCCGGCCAGGTGCTGCTGCGTGATATCATCGATCTGGACGCCACTTATGGCGGTGTGCGCGAGGATCACTCCGAAACCGGTGCGCCTGACGCTGGCCGCGGCCCGGCTGCCAATATCCGCGCCCAGGTGCGCTCGCGCGCCGAGGAGAGCGAGGAAAAGGCTGCAAAAGAGGGCGAGGAAGGCGAAGAGAACGAGAACGCCAATTCCACCGAGGATGAGGACGATGATGAGGACGGTGCAAACCTGTCCCTCGCGGCGATGGAAGCCGAGCTGCGCGAAGGCGTCATGGAGACGCTGGACGCTGTGGCCGGCGACTTCACCTCTTTCCGCAAGCTGCAGGACAAGCTCGTCAATCTGCGCATGGAGGGCAAGGACCTCTCCAAAAAGGACCGCGAGACCTATGAGGGCGTGCGCGAGTCCATCGTCGCCAACCTCAACTCCCTGAACCTCAACAACGCCCGTATCGAGGCGCTGGTCGAACAGCTGGATGCCATCAACAAGCGTCTGGTGGTGCTGGAAGGCAAGCTCCTGCGCTCTGCCGAGGCGCATGGTGTGCCGCGCCACGAATTCATGCAAGCCTATCAGGGCCATGAGCTGGATCCGAACTGGCTGGACGACTGGAAAGCCAAGTCGGCTGCGTGGAAGAAATTCGCCGAACGCGAAGAGAAGGAAGCCGCCCAGATCCGCGACCAGATCGCCGAGCTGGCGCAGGAATCCGGCGTGCCGATTGACGATTTCCGCCGCATCGTCGCGACCGTCCAGAAGGGCGCGCGGGAAGCTCGCATTGCCAAGAAGGAAATGGTCGAGGCCAATTTGCGCCTCGTCATCTCCATCGCGAAAAAATACACCAATCGTGGCCTGCAATTCCTGGATCTGATCCAGGAAGGCAACATTGGATTGATGAAGGCGGTCGATAAATTCGAATACCGCCGCGGCTACAAATTCTCCACCTATGCTACCTGGTGGATTCGGCAGGCGATTACCCGCTCCATCGCGGACCAGGCCCGCACGATCCGTATCCCGGTTCACATGATCGAGACGATCAACAAGATCGTGCGTACCAGCCGCCAGATGCTCCACGAGATCGGCCGCGAGCCGACCCCTGAGGAGCTGGCTGAAAAGCTCTCCATGCCGCTGGAAAAAGTGCGCAAGGTAATGAAGATCGCCAAGGAGCCGATCTCCCTTGAAACGCCGATTGGCGATGAGGAAGATTCACACCTCGGCGATTTCATCGAGGACAAGAATGCGGTCCTGCCGATCGATGCGGCGATCCATTCCAACCTGCGCGAGACCACGACGCTGGTGCTCGCCAGCCTGACCCCGCGTGAGGAGCGTGTGCTGCGCATGCGCTTCGGGATCGGCATGAATACCGATCACACGCTGGAGGAAGTCGGCCAGCAATTCTCGGTGACGCGCGAGCGTATCCGCCAGATCGAGGCCAAGGCCCTGCGCAAGCTGAAACACCCCAGCCGCAGCCGCAAACTGCGCAGCTTCCTGGATAGTTAGGGCAGGTTCTTTTCGTACTACGGTTCAGCGCCGCCGGATTTTGTCCGGCGGCGCTTTCCTTTGTGCGCGTGCGATGGTGCGCACTCTACTGCGGTAACTACGCACCCGCAGCACACAACGTCTCTGATTAAAAGCAATCAGATAGATTGTTTTGCAGCGGTCTGCTGGACAGGCGCGCTATTGCATTGCAACATCGAATTCGCAAAAAAATGAACGATGTTCACTTTTCAAACGCCGGTCAAAGCCCTATCTTGCCGGTGCGAGTTCAACGCAACGCCCAGCCAACAGGGCGCCCATCTTTCGGAGACTGACATGTCCTTCAAATTCTCCTCCCCGATCCTGATGACTGCCGCTGCCGCGATGATGGCTGCCGGCCTGTCTGTGGCCAGCGCGACATCTGCCGAGGCGCAGGCATGTGAGCCGGCTTTCGTGTCCCAAAGCACCGCGCACCGCTCGGTGCGTGCTTCTGTCCAGCGTTTCGAGCGCGGCCAGTGGCGCCAAGCTGCCCACTTCGCCAATGAGGCGCTGTCGCGCCGCAATGCGGCCCCGACGATGGCCGCTGCCCGCACCAATCTGTGCGGTGCGCTTGCCAATCTGGGTGATGCTGGTGCAGCCGAAGCCTGTGATGCGGCCGTAGAGGCCAATGAAGGCGGCTGGGAAGCGCTGAACAATCGCGGCGCGGCCCATGCGCTGGCCGGCAATATGGCCGCTGCCTCGGCTGATTTTGCAGCCGCCGCCGCCATTGAAGGCGCTGGCCCGCAAGCGGCTGCCAACGCTGCTGCCTGCCGCTAGAGCAAAAAGAATTTCCGCTGGCCGGGCAAATCCCCCGCCCGGTCAGCGTTGTTGAGCCGGACGCCCCTTCAGATGGAGTCCGGCTCTTTTTTTGCCTATTCTGCCGCGCGGGCCGTCTCTGCGGTCATCAGTGATGGCAGCCAGTTTTCATGGGCCTGTTTGAGGCGGATGAGATCGAGCGCATGGCCACCATTGATGGAAATGGCGCGTCCGCCCGCGATGCCAGCCACACTGACCGGCACATTGGCTGCAATGGCGTTCTGGCGGATGGTTTCCGCCGTCACTGCGTCAGCGGCGACCAGGTAGCGGGCCTGATCCTCACCAAACATCCAGGCATAGGCGGGCAGGGGGCCATTATAGGCGAGCTTCACGCCCATCCCTGAGGCCATGGCCATGTCGGCGATGGCGCAGGCGAGACCGCCGTCGGAAATATCATGGACCACACGCGCATGCCCGGCGCGGATTTCCGTGCGGACAAAGTCGCCATTGCGCTTTTCGGCAGCCAGATCGACATGAGGCGGCGCACCGTCCTCTTTCTCCTCGACATGACGCATATAGAGCGAGGCGCCGAGCTCCCCGCGCGTCTCGCCGATGAGGAGCACCACATCGCCCTCTTTCATGCCGCCGAATCCGGCGCGCTTTGAAAGATCGGGCAGGAGGCCCAAACCGCCGACCGCCGGAGTGGGCGGGATCGCCTTGCCATCGGTCTCGTTATAAAGCGAGACATTGCCCGACACGACGGGGAAGGAAAGCTGTTTGCAGGCTTCAGCCATGCCTTCCACGCAGCCGACAAATTGCCCCATGATTTCCGGGCGTTCGGGATTGCCGAAATTGAGGCAGTCAGTGATGGCGATGGGGTCTGCGCCCACCGCCGTCAGATTGCGCCAGGTCTCGGCGACGGCCTGCTTGCCGCCCTCGAACGGGTCGGCATAGCAATAGCGCGGCGTGCAATCGGTGGTGATGGCGAGCGCCTTGTTGGTGCCGTGCACGCGCACGATGGCGGCATCAGCCGGATCTTCGGAGGATGCTACGGTGTCGGCCATGACGTGGCGGTCATACTGGCCCCAGATCCAGCGTTTGGAGGCCATATCGGGGCTGGCCATGATGGTCAGTAGCGCTTCGCTTAAGTGCTCCGGCCCCTTCATGGAGCGCGGATCAATGCTGGCGCGCGCTTCGGGCTCGAACCACGGGCGGGTATAGGCCGGGGCCTCCTCGCCAATCGGATCGAGCGGCAGATCGCAGACCACTTCGCCCTTGTGTTTGAGGACCATGCGGCCGGTATCGGTCGTCTTGCCGATGGTGGCGACGTCCAGATCCCATTTCCTGAAAATCCGCTCGGCGATGGGTTCCGCGCCGGGCTTCAGGATCATCAGCATGCGTTCCTGCGATTCCGACAGCATCATTTCGTAGGCCGTCATGCCGGTTTCGCGCTGGGGCACGTGGTCGAGGTCCAGCTCGATACCCAGCCCGCCACGCGAGGCCATCTCCACTGACGAGGAGGTGAGGCCCGCGGCGCCCATGTCCTGAATGGAGCTGATCGCGTCCTCTGCCATCAGCTCAAGGCAGGCTTCGATCAACTTCTTCTCGGTAAAGGGGTCACCCACCTGCACGGTCGGGCGCTTTTCCTCACTGCCTTCGCCAAACTCGGCTGAGGCCATGGTCGCGCCGTGAATGCCGTCCCGGCCGGTCTTCGCGCCAACATAAAGCACCGGGAAGCCGGATTCCTTGGCGGCCGCGGTGAAGATGCCCTCGCGTTTCGCCAGACCCACCGCCATCGCGTTGACGAGGATATTGCCGTTATAGCCCTTGTCGAAATTGGTCTCGCCGCCAACGGTCGGCACGCCGACGCAATTGCCATAGCCGCCAATGCCCGCGACAACGCCGGAGACAAGCTGGCGGGTCTTGGGATGGTCCGGCGCGCCAAAGCGCAGCGCATTCATCAGGGCCACAGGGCGCGCGCCCATGGTGAACACGTCGCGCAGAATGCCGCCCACGCCCGTCGCCGCGCCCTGATAAGGCTCGATATAGGAGGGATGGTTGTGGCTCTCCATCTTGAAGACGGCGACATCGCCATCGCCAATATCGACCACACCGGCATTTTCGCCGGGGCCGTAAACGACACGCTCGCCGGTCACCGGGAATTTCTTCAGATGCACCCGGCTCGACTTGTAGGAGCAGTGCTCTGACCACATGACCGAGAAAATGCCGAGCTCGACCATGTTCGGCGCACGGCCCAGCACGCGCAAAATGGTCTCGTACTCGTCTGCCGTGACGTGCTCGAGCGCGATTTGTTCGGTAATGCCGGGGGCGTATTTGGGTTCAACACTCATTCGGCATGCGTCCGTTGCGGCTGGTGGAGCGGGGAGGGATCAGGCAGATAGGCGGTAACCAGAAGGCGGGCAGCCTCCGGCGCGCCAGGTTCAGGCCGGATCACGGAAAGATCTGACGGGGCAGGAACAGGCAGGCCCTCTCCCATCAGCCCTTCGAGATGCAAGGCGAGGGCTTCCTGCGCGTTCAGCGCGGCTTCGCTGGCGCTGTCGCCAGCCGATACGCAGCCGTCAAGATCGGGGAAGTAGACGCTGAAACCGGTTTCAGCATCGCCTTCGAGAATGGCGGGATAGACATGCAGTGTCATCGCACTCAGTCCTTGATTAGTTGCACGCCGCTCGCGCGTTCGATGGAGCGCAGCGTACCACGCTTCAGGTCCTTTTTGGGATGTGGCACCGTCACGATCGCTGCCACCCCGTCTTTCTTCATCTGCACATGGCTGCCACGTTGTCTGATTTTGCGCCAGCCAGCTTTCTCCAGCCTGGCTATGACCTCCCGGCTGGTGAGCATCACTCCCGCCCCAGAAGGCTTTCAAACACGCCGAGGCCGTCCGTGCCGCCATGGAGCGGATCAACCGCGCGTTCGGGGTGGGGCATCATACCGAGCACATTGCCCGCCGCATTGGTGATTCCGGCGATATCGCGGATCGAGCCATTGGGATTGTTCAGATAGCGGAAGGCCACCTGGCCTTCGCCCTCCAGCCGGTCCAGCGTCTCGTTATCGGCGAAATAATTGCCATCATGGTGCGCGACGGGGATGGTCACCTCGCGCGTCTCGCCATAGGCGCGGGTGAAGCGCGAATTGGTGTTCTCGATCTGCAGCGCGGTGCGCTCACAGACAAACAGCAGGCCGGCATTACGCATCAGCGCGCCGGGCAGAAGCCCCGTCTCGATGAGGATCTGGAAGCCGTTGCATACGCCCAGCACAGGCATGCCATCTCCGGCGCGCTTTACCAGATCGCGCGTGATCGGCGAGCGGGCGGCAATCGCGCCGGAACGCAGATAGTCGCCATAGGAGAACCCGCCGGGGATGACGGCGAGATCAAGCCCGTCCGGCAGGCTGGTTTCCTGGTGCCAGATCATGGCCGGGGCCTGCCCCGTAACCATGCGCAAAGCCTCGGCCGCATCGCGGTCGCAATTAGAGCCGGGGAATACAATGACAGCGGTCTTCATGGCGCGAGGCTTTAGCAGGGGATTCCCGTCAAGGCGAGAGGCGGGTGCGGCTAAGGTAACCGCGTTGCATCTTTGCCGCATCCGATGGCAGCATCTGCTGCATCTGACACAGGAAGGCTGGCGCACACGGGTGCCGGTCCGACGGGGAGAATGTCATCATGCTGAAACTTGCCGTTGCCGCGTTGGCCGGTCTCGCAACACTCGCCGCCAATGAAGCGCAGGCGCGTTTCGAGCCCTTCGATCCGCGGCCCTACGCCGCCCAGGTGCATGGGGACGTGACGGAGGCGTATGTGCTGGGCACGGCGCATCTGGCGCAGGCGGAAGGGTTTGATCCGGCGGCGCTCTCCGGTCTGCTGGACCGTCTTGAAGTGCTGGCACCGGACGTCATCACCATTGAGGCGCTTGGCCCGGAAACGATTTTCCTGATGCGGGCCTATGATACCCGCTATGACGGGGCGGCGGGCTTTTTTGCCCGTTCCGCGCTCGAAGGCGTGAGTCTCGCCGGAGAGGAAACCGGCCTTGATATGCCACAAGCCCGCGTCGCTGTAGACGGGGCGCTGGCAGACTGGCCGGACACACCTGTAGCAGCGCAGCGCCGCCATCTCGCCGCGCTCTTCGCGGCGTCCGGCGACATCTTTTCCGCGCTGGTGCAATGGCTGCGCCTTGATGCGGCGGAGCGGGTGGCGGGCGATGGCGTCACCGATGAGCTTGTGGCCCTGCTGGAGAGGGTCTCGGCCTCCCATAACGAGAACGTCCAGATCGCTGTGGCGCTGGCGGTGCGGCTTGGCCAAGAGCGGGTCTACGCTGCCGACGATCACACTGCCTCCTATCTGATGAGCCGGGTGGCCGGACCAATGACTGCCGCGCTGGAGACACCGGAATTTGCCAGCATTTTCGACCACCCGGTTTTCACCACTAGTGCGCTGGGTTCCGATGACTGGCAGAGCCCGGAAGCTATGCTGGACTATTTCCGGCGGCTGAACGCGCCTGAACACGGCGTGATGGATGTGGAAGGGCAGTGGCTGGTGATGATTGACCGGGAATGGCCCGAAGACGCCGGCCGGGTACGTATCGCCGAATGGGATACCCGCAATCTGCGCATGGCCGCCCATATTCGCGAGGCATCGGCCGATGCTGTAGGCGGACGCGTGTTGGCGATCGTCGGTTCCGCGCACAAGCCCTGGCTTGATGCCTATCTGGAGATGATGACCGATATGCGCAGCGGCGACATGCTGGCGGTGCTGGAATAGGGCATTACGCCAGTTCGGGCGGAAGCTGGCGGGCGTGAAGGATACGTAACACGCGCAAGCTGTTGCCTGGTTGGACCATGTAGACGATGCGATGAGATCTGATGGACCGGATCCGCACCCGAGTGCCGGACCAGGCATAAGCTGGCGCGGAATCGGGAAAGGCCAAGAGTAGTTTCAGCCCGTCATCCAGCGCCTGCAAATATCGGCGCGCCGCACTCATTCCGAACTCCATGGCGCCGAAATAGGCGATTTCGTCCAGGTCAGAGAGTGCTGCTGAGGAAAACTCAATCCGGCGCGCCATGGGCCTTCGCGCGCCGGAAGGCGTCCTCCTTCACGTCGTCGAATGACTTTTCGCTGACGCCGCTATCAATGCCTTCCTGGATGAGGCGCTCGAACTCGGCGCGTTTGCGCCTGTTCTCGTCGTCGCGCCGGATCAGGTCGCGCACATAGTCGCTTGCGCTGGCGTACTGGCCGGACCCGACCTGCGCATCCACCACCGATTTCAGGGCGTCGGGCAGGGAGATATTCATAGTGGCCATGGCGGGCGCTCCTCGCTTGTCTGCAGCACGATTGCCAATTTTTGCTAAAAATTGCGCAAAATGCAATTCTCGCCAGCGTCCGGGGCTAGTGATAGCCTCCTCCCAGGTCAGCCGGGGAGGCAGGCATGAGTGTTCTGGGTGTAGGCGGTGTGTTCGTGAAATCAGCGGACCCGGAGGCCAGCAAGGCCTGGTATCGCGATGTGCTGGGCATGGAGCTGAACGAGCATGGCGGCTTCACCTTCCGCCACGGTGAGGCAGCGGCGCGTTATGGCGATGGCGCACGCACCATCTTCGCGCGCTTCAAGGCTGATACAGAGTATTTCCAGCCCTCTGCCCAGCCCTTCATGATCAATCTTCTGGTGGATGATCTTGATGGTCTGCTGGAGCGCATCAAGGCGAAGGGCGTTGAGCTGATCGGCGAGCCGGAGTCTTACGATTATGGCCGCTTCGCCTGGATCATGGACCCGGACGGGGTGAAGATCGAGCTCTGGGAGTCGGTGGAGCTTTAGAGGTTTAGAAAAGCGCCCGTTAGATAGTTGGGACTCAAAATCGCAATGAGGCCGATCAATAGAGGAATTAAGGGGGCGGCATAAATAAAACAAATGTCAATAAATGACATTAAGTTATCGAGAGTGCTTTTTAATAAAATTAATTTTGAATTAACACCCTCGTCTCCTGTGTATCCACTGTTATGCCAGTCCTCATCAGATTCTTTTAAATCGAATTGGCTGTGAAATTTATAGCTTTGGCGGCGAATCTGATTTTCAGCTATTATTGAATAAAGGGATGAATAATAGCGGATGGTGTGCGAAAGACACCAAATGAAAGCTGCTATCAGCAGGGCAAGTGAAAGTCTCTCGATGCCAGAAGTTGAAATCGAAAAACCATAAATGTTTACATGGTCCCCCGAAATAATTTCGTGTTTTAGCGCGATGCTGAAAACGGATAACCCGACCAGATAGCGCTGGCTGTTTCTACCACCAGAGCTGAGCTGGGTGTCGTCTTGCAAAGCTCGACACTCCGCCCTACGCGCTCAGTTCGATGTCGTAGTTTTCGATCACCGGATTGGTCAGCAGCTTGTCGCACATGGCCTTCACGCGCTCGCTGGCTTCTTCTGCATCCAGGCTGGAGAGGTCGAGCTCGATGAGCTTGCCCTGGCGCGCACCGGTCACTTCGTCAAAGCCGAGCGTGCGCAGCGAATTGGCGACGGCGGTCCCTTGCGGGTCCAGCACGCCGGGTTTCAGATAGACGTGGATTTTCGCTTTCATCGTCTCTTTGATCCTATTCGCTTTCTTCAGACTCAGTCTGCGCGCCGTTTGCGCTGTCCATCTCGCGCATGATGCCCAGGCGCCGCGCCACTTCGGCATAGGCTTCGGTCACATTGCCCAGATCGCGGCGGAAGCGGTCCTTGTCCATCTTCTCGTTGGTCGTCATGTCCCACAGGCGGCAGCAATCCGGGCTGATCTCGTCGGCCAGCACCACGCGCGGCATGTCGTTCTGGTCGTAGAGGCGGCCAAATTCCAGCTTGAAGTCCACAAGCCGGATGCCGGCACCGGCAAACAGGCCGGAGACGAAATCGTTCACGCGCAGTGCCAGCGCGATCATCTCGTCGATTTCCTGGGGGCTGGCCCAGTTGAAGGCCGTGATGTGTTCTTCCGACACCAGCGGATCGCCCAGCGCATCATCCTTGAAGTAAAATTCCACGATGGCGCGCGGCAAGGGCTCGCCTTCCGGGATATTGAAGCGCGTGGAGATGGAGCCGGCGGCGACGTTACGCACGACGACTTCCAGCGGAATGATCTCCACCTCGCGTACCAGCTGCTCGCGCATGTTCAGGCGGCGGATGAAGTGCGTCGGCACGCCCATCCGGTTCAGGTGTTCCATGATGAACTCGCTGATCCGGTTATTGAGCACGCCCTTGCCCTCCAGCGTCGCGCGCTTCTGGGCGTTGAAGGCGGTCGCATCATCCTTGAAATGCTGGATGATCGTGCCCGGTTCCGGGCCCTCATAAAGGATCTTGGCTTTACCTTCGTAGAGTTTCTTGCGGCGTGACATGGGGGTCATCGCTCTCCGCTGGGCGTTGGAAAATCGTATCGCTGCGCCATGAGGCCCTTCATGCGCGCGAGTCTTGGGTGCGGGTCAATCGGTGTCGTGTCAAACGCGAAGCGGCCCGTCAATACGGGCCGCCTTTGTTGTTCAGGATACGCGCTTGGCCAGGTGCCCGCAATACCGGCCTGCAATGCGCTGCAAACGATTGATAAAGCCGCGCTGGCGCGATACCCATGGGATCAAACACTCCCCGTTCCATCTGTTACAGGAAACACCCAATGTCCGGCTTTGATGATCGCGAAAAGGCTCACGAAAACCGCTATGCGCGCGAGCAGGAGCTGGAATTCAAGGCCGGTGCGCGCCGCAACCGCCTTCTGGGCCTGTGGGCGGCTGAGAAGCTGGGCCTGGCGGGCGATGACGCTGAAAGCTACGCCAAAGAGGTGATCGCTGCCGATTTCGAGGAAGTGGGCGATGAGGATGTGTTCCGCAAGGTGCGCAAGGATTTCGATGCCAAGGGCGTCGCGGTCTCCGACATCGAGCTGCGCCACGAGATGACGCGGCTGCTCGATTTGGCCCGCGCGCAAATTCAGGCCGAGTAGGCACGCACGGACCCGTCCGGCGTCACCGGCCCGTCTGACAGCTCCAGTTGTCCACGCCCTCGATCCTCGCTGATCGAGAGCCGTAATCCACGGTGATGCGTGCGTGGCGGAGCACATCCATGCCTAGAAGGATGGCCGGTTCGTCTATCAATCCCAACCGGTCAAAGAAATAGACATCGGACACGGTGATCTGGAAGGTGCCTGCACACAGCTCACTGAGCTGGACGCCACCGAAAAGGTGACGCAATTCACCGCGCGTGACGATGCGGCTGGCCACGCCGTCAATATTGGCCGCAATGCCAAGACGGGCGGTGCGGTGTTGCCGGACCAGAGCCCTGTTGACGATCGACGCATTGGCCCCGGTATCCACAAACACGCGGACCGGATCGGGTACGCCGCGTATCCGGCCCTCGCCAGCGATGAGCCCGTCTTCGAAATGGAGCGTCATACCGGCCATTGAGGCGGTTTGAGGCATCAAGCGAAGTTCCAAGGCGGGATAATCGAGGACAATGATCTCGTCGCGGAATGCGTTTGAACCCAGAATGCCTGCGGCGCTGAGGACCGTTTCGTCGTGCTCGCGGAACACGGCCACTTCGACCGCGCGCGGCCCCAGACCGAAGTCAAGATGGTCGATCACGAAGAGGCCGGTATCGAACGGGCCTGTAACCGCATGCCCGGTCTGATCGAAAATTATGTCCCGGTCTGTAATAAGCTGGTTGGCAATCAGGCGCGGCACGCCGGTCTGGTTAGCGCCCGTATCCACGATGAATGGCAGCCGGCAGGCCTCAGGAGATCCGAGGAAGGAGACAGTCCGGCCAAGTGAGACCTCTATGGTGTAATGATTGTCATGGCCGCGCTGCATGGGGATCGTAACGAGTGCTTCCTGCACGCCCCTCGCGGTGGCCAACGGCACAGTGTTCGCGACGCCGGAGCAGAAAATTGCCAGCCCGACGCAGAGGGCCAAACCTGATTTTGCCCGCATACAGCCACCTTCCCCCCTCTGGTTGCGGAGCCGCAACCAAGGGAAAATTACCATATTGGCCAGTGGGGTTCAGCCCGGCTCACGCAGCTGTGTTCATGGCGTGCGCACGCGCGAGAGGCACCAGTCACACCAAAGCAATGGCCGGTCTGGGCGGGTGCAGTCGGCTAGCCGCCATCATCATCACGCGCTGGCGGCGCTTTACTTCCCAGCACATGGCGTTCCAGCGACACCAGCACTGTAAGCACGATCAGCGCCAGTAAGACGGCGCCGCCGCCTATGCCGAATGCACCGGCACCAAATGCCACGCCGACTGCGCCTGACAGCCACAGGGCCGCAGCGGTGGTAACGCCGTGAATATCCTTGCCAGCGCGAATGATGGCACCGGCGGCGATGAAGGCGACGCCCGCAGTGACGGCCTCGATGACGCGAACCGGATCGGCCTGGATTCCTGCCTCGTCATCACCCATCGAGATGGCAATCTGGAAAGCCAGCAGGGTAAAAAGGCAGGCTGCCAACGCCACCAGCATGTTGGTGCGCAGCCCCACGTGCCGGTGCGGGCGCTCGCGCTCGATCCCGATTACGGCGCCTGCGAGCGCCGCCAGTCCCAGCCGCATCAGGCTCTCCAGCATATCGCCGGGCGGTCCTGCATCGTTGAGCCATTCGGGCATGTGCTCCTCCACCCTGTTAACGGGCAGAGGGGGACGAGTGTTCCGGATTGGTTACCCGAACACCCGCGCGAAGATCGTGTCGACATGCTTGAGGTGATACGCCTCGTCAAAGCAGGCATCGATTTGCGCCGGGCTTAGCAGGGCGGTGACTTCGCTGTCGGCTTTGAGGTGATCGGCGAGCCTGCCGCCCTCATCCCAGGTTTTCATGCCATTGCGCTGGACGACGCGATAGGAGTCCTCGCGGCTGGCCCCGGCCTGGGTCAGTGCCAGCAGTACGCGCTGGGAATTATGGATGCCGCCATGGGCTTCCAGATTCTCCCGGCAGCGGTCGGCATGCACGATCAGGCCTTCAATCATCGAGGCGGTGCGGTGCAGGGCAAAGTCGAGATGCACGGTGGCGTCCGGCCCGATGCCGCGCTCGACCGATGAGTGCGAGATATCGCGCTCATGCCACAGGGCAACGTTCTCCATGGCGGGCGTGACGGCGGAGCGCACGAGGCGCGCAAGCCCGGTCAGATTCTCGGTCAGGATCGGGTTGCGCTTGTGCGGCATGGCCGAGGAGCCCTTCTGCCCCGGCGAGAAGTATTCCTGCGCCTCGCGCACTTCAGAGCGCTGGAGGTGGCGCACCTCCACCGCGATGTTCTCGATGGCCGACGCGATCAGGCCCAGCACGGCGAAGAAATTCGCATGCCGGTCGCGCGGGATAACCTGCGTGGAGATGGGTTCGACGGTGAGGCCCAGCTTCTCGGCGACATGGGCTTCCACCGCCGGGTCGACATTAGCGAACGTGCCGATGGCGCCCGAAATGGCGCAAGTTGCCACTTCCTCGCGCGCCCGCACCAGACGCTCGCGGTTACGGGCAAACTCGGCATGGAAGCGCGCAAATTTCAGACCCATCGTGGTCGGCTCGGCATGGATGCCGTGACTGCGCCCGATGCAGACCGTCATCTTGTGCTCCAGCGCGCGCTTTTTCAGCGCCGCCAGCACCCGGTCCATCCCCTCCAGCAGGAGATCGCTGGCGCGGGTCAGCTGCACGGCAAGGCAGGTGTCGAGCACGTCGGAGCTGGTGAGCCCCTGATGGACGAAGCGGGCCTCCTCGCCCACCAACTCGGAGAGGTGGGTGAGGAAGGCGATGACATCGTGCTTCACCTCGCGCTCGATCTCATCAATGCGCGCGACGTCAAACTCCATGTCCTTGGCTTTCCACACGGCCCTGGCGGCAGAGGCAGGGACCACGCCCAGCTCTGCCAGCTTGTCGGTGGCGTGCGCCTCGATCTCGAACCAGATGCGGTAGCGGCTCTGCGGGCTCCAGATCGCTTCCATTTCAGGCCGGGTATAGCGGGGGATCATCAGCGCGCCTCTTTATCCGTCACGGGGGTAGCGCGCTCTGTCGCCCCTCAAGGGCGCAAGGTCAAGGGGCGGGGGTGTCCGCCTCACCCTTCAGCGCCGCAATGCCCGCCCTGGCGAGCGCGTCGGCACGCTCATTGCCCGGATCGCCATTATGGCCCTTCACCCACACCCATTCGATGGAGTGGCGCTTCGTGGCTTCATCCAGCGCCTGCCAGAGATCGGCATTCTTCACCGGCTTCTTGGCGGCCGTTTTCCAGCCATTCTTCTTCCAGCCATGAATCCATTTCGTCACACCGTCGCGCACATAGACACTGTCGGTGACGAGGCGGACATTCGAGGGGCGCTTGAGCGCATTCAGCGCCTCGATGGCGGCTTTGAGCTCCATGCGGTTATTGGTGCTGTCGGCCTCCCCGCCAAACAGCTCTTTTTCATGGCCCTTCCATTCCAGCAGCGCGCCCCAGCCGCCGGGACCGGGGTTTCCCGAACACGCGCCGTCTGTGTGGATGGTGATGAGGCTGCTCACGCCTTGAGTGCCTGCTCGAGCGGCAGTCCTTGTGCCTCGAAAAAGCTCAGCCGGTCGAAATAGCCGCGCTGGTGAAGGATCAGACCGTCCTTGACATGGAAGAACCCGCAACCGCGAAGCCCCAAAGGATCAGACCACTCAAGAATGGCCCACTCCCCGTCCTCCAACAGATTTTCAATCTGGCAGACCATCTTGGCGCGGGCGAATTCCATTTCGAACAGCGCGCGGATCGCCGCCTTGCCTTCCAGCGGGCCGTACGCGATCTGATGGTTGACCGCCCCGTCTGCGTAGCACGCCATCAAGGCGTCGATATCGGCCGCGTTGAACGCGTCGACCCAGGCGAGCACGGTCTGTTTCGGAGATCGGGTCATCGCGCATGCACCGTCCACTGCGTATCAAGGTCTTTCAGGCCTGCCGCGATCAGCTCCCCCAGCACGTTCATATCGATATCGGTGAGGCGCTTCACATAGAGGCAGGACTTGCCCATGGAATGCTTTCCTAGCCGGTCCAAAATGGCGCTGTAATCGGCGTAACCCGGCATGATATAGATGGAGTGCTGGGCCTTGCGGGGTGAAAACCCCGTGGCGAAGAAATCGCCTTCACGTCCGCTCTCATAGCGGTAGTGATAGCGGCCATAGCCCACCATGGAGGCGCCCCACATTACTGGTTCGAAGCCGGTGACCTTGCGGAACAGCGCATCTAGCCGACGCGCTTCCTCGCGCTTTGTATCCGGTTCGATGCTGGCAAGGAAGGCCTCAACAGACCGCTTTTCCGGCTGGGTCTTGTTCTCGCCCATCACGCCACCTCGCGTGGCAGTTTGAACACCACGTCCTCGCTGGCGACGCGCACTTCGGCGATGGTCAGTTTGCGAAAGCCGGCCAGCTGGGTGAGGACGTCCTCGACCAGTTCTTCAGGCGCAGACGCACCCGCGCTGACGCCCAGCGTCTCCACGTCATCAAACCAGCTGCGGTCAAGGTCAGCGGCGCTCTGCACAAGGCGGGCATTTTTGGCGCCTGCGCGCTTGGCGACCTCCACCAGCCGCACCGAGTTGGACGAGTTCGGCGCGCCGACCACCAGCACGAGGTCCGAGCGCGGGGCGAGGGCTTTCACCGCTTCCTGCCGGTTGGTGGTGGCGTAGCAGATATCTTCCTTGTGGGGCGCGGCCATGGCGGGAAAGCGCGCCTGCAATGCCTCCACAATGGCGGCAGTATCGTCCACCGACAGGGTGGTCTGCGTCACGTAAGCGAGCTTTTGCGGATCGCGCGGCGTGAAGCTTTGCGCCTCTTCCACCGTCTCGATCAGGTGGATCGCGCCTTCGGGCAACTGACCCATCGTGCCGATCACTTCAGGGTGTCCGGCATGGCCGATCAGCACTATCTCCAGCCCGTTCCTGTGATGGCGGCTCGCTTCCACATGCACTTTGGAAACCAGCGGGCAGGTGGCGTCCACATAGAGCATGTTGCGGGCCCTGGCCGTCTCCGGCACGCGTTTGGGAACGCCGTGGGCGGAGAAGACGACAGGGCGGTCGTCAGGGCATTCGTCCAGCTCCTTGACGAAGACCGCGCCCATGGCTTTGAGCCGGTTCACCACATGCTTGTTGTGGACGATCTCGTGGCGCACATAGACCGGCGCGCCATAGCGCTCCAGCGCGCGCTCCACGATCTGGATGGCCCGGTCCACACCGGCGCAGAACCCGCGCGGCGCGGCAAGCAGTATGTGGAGGGGCGGCAACGTGCTCACGGTTTTCCTCAGTAGCAATGGCGCGTCGGCGTTGCTCTCGCGCAGTGCAGGGCTTAGACACTAGGGGGTGTAGCAGAGTCCGGCGCGCCCGTAACCCGTACTGCCCCGTGTCTGCAACATGGTGATGAACTGGTTCTTCGGGAGACCCCATGCGCTCAATCGCCGCTGTATTTGCCGCCGCCCTTGTCCTGACCGGATGCCAGAGCGTGCGGGACCGCTTCGACGGACCGCAGCCCAATCCGGGGCCGTGTCCCAATGCGTTGTCGCTGTATGATGCCCACCGTCTGGTGGAGTTCAGCGGCGAGGAGCGTGTTCTGCGCAATGTCGGCTTTACCGGCGAGGTGCTTAATGTGCGCAGTGCCTGCACCTACACTGACAGCAGCGCGTCACCCATCGACATGCAGATGGCCATCCGCTTTGCCTTCGGCCGCGGTGCGGCCGCGCAAGGCAGTGAGAAAACCTATCATTATTTTGTCGCCGTGACGCGCACCGACCGTGCGGTGATCGAGCGTCAGGTCTTCCCGATCACGGTGCGCTTCCCGCCAGGGGAAGACCGGGTCGAACTCACCGAGGAAATCGGTTCAATCACCATTCCGCGTGCAGAAGCGTCAACATCCGGCTCCAATTTTGAAGTCATTGTCGGGTTTGAACTGACTGCCGAACAGGTTGAATTCAACCGCTCCGGCCTGCGTTTCCGCGTCCCTGTCGAATAATTCTGGACCGCCATGACCCGTCTTGCCGATCAGCTCAGCGCCCTGCTGGGCGATGCCTTTGCTGTTATGGAACTTGATCCGGCGCTGGGCCGGGTGTCGGAGAGCGACCGTCCCGATCTGGCGCCCTATCAGTGCAATGGCGCGCTGGCAGCCGCCAAGCAGGCGGGCAAGCCGCCGCGCGCTATTGCGGAGGGGGTGAAGGCGCATCTCGCCGCCACCGCCCCTGATCTCGATATCGAAATAGCCGGGCCGGGCTTCCTGAATATCACGCCATCGGCGCAGCTTTACACCGCGCGGGCACGCGCGATCAGCGCCGATGAGCGCACGGGCGCGGGGCAAGTGGACGCCCCGCTCAAGGTGATGATCGATTTTGGCGGTCCCAATGTCGCCAAGCCCATGCATGTCGGCCACTTACGCTCCTCGGTCATTGGCGACAGCCTGCAACGCCTGATGCGCTTTCTCGGCCATGAGGTGACCAGCGACATCCACTTAGGCGACTGGGGCCTGCAGATGGGCCAGCTCATCACCGAGCTGGAGGATGAGCAGCCGGATCTGCCCTATTTCGATGCCAGCTTTACCGGCCCGTATCCGGCTGATGCACCCGTGACCATCGAAGACCTGGCCCGGCTCTACCCGCAGGCCAGTGCCAAGGGCAAGGAAGACCCGGCCCGGCAGGAGCGCTCGCGCAAGGCCACGGCCGAGCTGCAGGCGGGGCGTGCGGGCTATCGCGCCCTGCTGCGCCACTTCATCAATGTGTCGATTGCCGCACTGAAGGAGGATTTCTCCGCGCTCGGCGTGCATTTCGACCTGTGGAAGGGCGAGAGCGACGTCAATGATCTGATCCCCGGACTAGTGGAGGATTTCAAGGCGCGCGGCGTGGCGGAAGAATCCGAAGGCGCATGGATCGTGCGCGTGGCGCGCGAGGACGACAAGAAGGAGCTTGCTCCCCTCATCCTCGTCAGCTCGCAGGGCTCCGCGCTCTACGCGACGACGGACCTCGCCACCATCCTCGACCGACGCGAAAGCATTGATCCTGATCTGATCCTCTACGTGGTGGATCTCGGCCAGTCGGATCATTTCGAGCAGGTCTTCCGCGCCGCCGTGAAGGCGGGTCTCGCCAGCGAGGGCGGGCTGGAGCATGTGAAATTCGGGACGGTCAATGGCTCGGACGGCAAGCGCCTGCGTACCCGCGCCGGTGGCACGTTCCGGCTGGCAGATCTGATCGGTGAAGCGCGCGAGCGTGCGCGTGCGCGCCTGGCCGAAGCCGGGCTTGGCGAAACGCTGGATGCAGGCGCGCTGGAAGATGTGGCCCGCAAGGTCGCCAATGCGGCGATCAAGTTTGCCGATCTGCAGAACTACCGCACCACGAATTACATTTTCGAGATGGACCGGTTTGTGTCCTTCGAGGGCAAGACCGGGCCTTACCTGCTCTATCAGGCCGTGCGCATCAAATCCCTGATGAGGAAGGCCGCTGGCGAAGGGCTGGAGCCGGGCGAGATCAACATCTCTGCGCCGGAAGAGGCTGCTCTGGTGCGCCGGCTCGACGGCTTCCACGGTGCGTTAATGCGCGCCCATGATGACCGCGCGCCGAACCATATCTGCGAGCACGTCTATGGCCTCTCGCAGGCGTTTTCCAGCTTCTATGCGGCTTGTCCGATTCTGCCTGAAAAGGACGAGGCTGTGCGCCGCTCGCGCCTTGGCCTCGCCGCGCTGACGCTGAAGCAGCTGGAGCTTGGCCTCTCCCTGATCGGTATTGAAGCACCGGAGCGGATGTAGGGCGTTTCCTCCGCTCCCCCCGATTGACTCACGCGCGTGCCGCTCTAGTTTGCGCAGCGACCGGGGAGACCCGTTCGACATAAGGCACCCAAGCGGGAGAGACCGGCCGAAGATGCCGGCGCCGAAGGCGCAACCGCCCCGGAAACGCTCAGGCCGCAGGACCGCTGGGATCGCCGACGCTGGAAAGAGGATTTTGCCTTAGGGCAGCATCCCACCGAAGGAGCAAGCGGCACGTGGGGTCAGCCCCGTTGCAGCGGGAATCTCTCAGGTCACGAGACAGCGGGGGCAGGGCTGCCACGCGAGGCAACTCGCGCACGGCAGTGATTGCAAACCCGCGTTCAGGATTTCGTGACCCATGGCCGACACAGCAGACCTTCTCAAAACCCCGCTTTATGACCTGCATGTCGAGCTTGGCGCGCGCATGGTCGAGTTCGCTGGCTATGCCATGCCGGTGCAGTACCCGGCCGGCATCATGTCCGAGCATCTGCACACCCGGAATCAGGCCGGCCTGTTTGACGTTTCCCACATGGGGCAGGCGCACATCACCGGCGATGAAGCCGCGCTGGAAGCGCTGATTACGGCAGATCTCTCGGTGCTCGGCGCTGGCGAGCAGAAATACACACTCCTCCTGAATGCCGAGGGCGGGATCATGGACGATCTCATGGTCTCGCGGCCCTTTGGCGCGGATGGCGGGATTTTCGCTGTCGTCAATGCTGGCACCAAGGGCAAGGATTTCGCTCATATGCGCGCTGGCTTCGCCGGGCGGGGCACCACCCTTACCGAGCTTGCGGATCGCGCCCTGCTGGCCCTTCAGGGCCCCGCAGCGGCGGCTGTGTTCACCGGGCTGGTGCCGGAGGCGGCAAAGCTGGTCTTCATGCAATGCGGCGTGTTCACGCTGGACGGGGTGGAGATCTACGCCTCGCGCTCTGGCTATACGGGCGAGGACGGGTTTGAGATTTCGATTCCGGCAGACAAGGCCGAGAGAATCGCGCGCCTGCTGCTGTCTGATGAGCGGGTGAAGCCGATTGGTCTTGGCGCGCGTGACAGTCTGCGGCTGGAAGCCGGGCTTTGCCTTTATGGCCACGACATGGACGAGGACCGCACGCCAGTCGAGGCAGCGCTCACATGGGCCATCGCCAAGGTGCGCCGCGAGCGCGCGGACTTTCCGGGCGCGGCCAAAATCCTCAAACAGATCGCGGACGGTCCGGCGCAGAAGCGCGTCGGCATCAAGCCGCACGACAAGTCGCCGGCGCGCGAAGGCGCCGAGATTGTCCATGATGGCGAAGTCGTCGGCATGGTGACATCTGGCGGGTTCGGTCCCAGCTTTGGCGCGCCGGTCGCCATGGGCTATGTCCGCGCAGACCTTGCCAAGCCCGGCACGCCGCTGGAGCTGATGGTGCGCGGCAAGCCGCGCGCGGCTGAAGTTGCCAGCTTGCCCTTCACGCCGCACCGCTTCCATCGCGGCTGATTTTTCAATTTATCGCATCTGTGACAGGAGATTGCGCCATGACCACCCGCTTTACCAAAGACCATGAATGGGTCCGCCTTGAGGGCGATGTCGCCTTTATCGGTATTACCCAGTACGCGACCGAACAGCTCGGCGATGTCATCAGCGTGGAGCTGCCGGACGTCGGCAAGAGCTTCAAGAAGGGCGACGAGATCGCCGTGGTGGACTCGGTGAAAACCGCCGCCGAGGTGTATGCGCCGGTCTCTGGCGAGGTGATCGAAGTCAATGACGGCATCGAGGACGCGCCCCAGATCGTCAATGACGAGCCGCTGGCCGGTGGCTGGTTCGTGAAGCTGAAAATTGCCGACAAGGGCGAGCTGGACGGGCTGATGGACGAAGCCGCCTACGCCAAGCACATCAGCTAGGGATGTTTCTGCGCTGATGGTCTATCCGCCCCGCCAGTTTGCCGTAACGGACCGGGCCGAGGCCGAGACGGTGATGTCGGCCTATCCCTTCGCCACGTTCGTGGCGAGCGGCGCTGAGGGGCTGGTGACGGCGCGCACGCCGGTCGTGCTGGAGCGGGATCGCGAGGGGTGTGTAACCGCGCTGCTCGGCCATGTGTCCCGCGCCAATCCGGTCTGGCAGGCGGTAGGCGACGGGGCTGAGGCTGTCGCGCTCTTTTCAGGACCGCACGCCTATGTCAGCGCGTCGGCGTACCCGTCCAAGGCCGAGCATGGCCGGGCGGTGCCGACCTGGAACTATGTGGCCGCCGAGGCCCATGGACGCCTGACAGCCTTTGACGGTGCGGACGATCTTCGGGCGCTGCTGGAGGCGCTAACGGGCCGGTTCGAGGACGGACGGGCGGAGCCCTGGGCGGTGTCGGACGCGCCGCAGGACTATGTCGATGCGCTGCTGCGCGGGATTACCGGCCTTCGGCTGGCGGTCAGCAGCGCGACGGCGGTGAAGAAACTCAGCCAGAACAAGGCTGGGACGGATTTTGACGGGGTTCTGGCGTTTCTGGACGCCGAACCTGAACCCGATGCCCACCAGACGGCGGGCCTGATGAGAGAGTTGGAGCGAGGTTGATGCGCTATCTGCCGCTTACCCCTGAAGACCGCACCGAAATGCTTGGCGTCATCGGCGTCAGCTCGGTCGATGCGCTGTTTGCCGATGTGCCGCAGGCCGCGCGCCTCGACGGTCCGGTAAACCTGCCCCGCCGGGCGACCGAGCTGGAGGTGGAGCGCGCCTTTGCGGCCATGGCGAAGAAGAATGTCGCTGCCAGCGAAACGGCGTTCTTCGTGGGGGCGGGCGCTTACAAGCACCATATCCCGGCCAGCGTGGATCATCTGATCCAGCGCTCGGAGTTTCTCACCGCCTACACGCCCTACCAGCCGGAAATCAGCCAGGGCACGCTGCAGACCCTGTTCGAGTTCCAGACCCAAGTGGCGCGCCTGACCGGCATGGATGTGGCCAATGCCTCCATGTATGACGGTTCGACCGCGTGCGCGGAGGCTGTGCTGATGGCGGCGCGGGTGACCAAGCGCTCGCGCGCGGTTCTCTCTGGCAATCTCCATCCGCACTATGCCGAAGCGACGCGTACGCTCGCGCGCTACATGAATATCGACGTTGCCGCAGACGCACCGGTGCCGGGTGGTCTGGATGATGTCATCAGCCAGATCGACGAGGAAACCGCCTGCGTCGTGGTGCAGAACCCCGACGTGTTTGGCGGCATCCATGATCTGCGCCCGATTGCCGAGGCAGCTCACGCCAAGGGCGCGCTGCTGATCGCGGTGTTCACCGAGATTGTCTCGCTCGGCCTGATCGAAAGCCCCGGCGCGATGGGCGCGGACATTGTGGTCGGCGAAGGCCAGTCCATCGGGGTCGGCCTGCAGTTTGGCGGACCTTATGTGGGGCTTTTCGCCTGCCGCAATGACAAGAGCTTCATACGCAACATGCCGGGCCGTCTGGCGGGCGAAACAATTGATGCCGATGGACGGCGTGGCTATGTGCTCACCCTTTCCACGCGCGAGCAGCATATCCGCCGCGACCGTGCGACGTCGAACATCTGCACCAATTCCGGGCTGATGGCGCTAGCCTTCACCATCCACATGACGCTGCTGGGCGAGAAGGGCCTCAAACACCTTGCCGCCCTCAATCACGAGCGGGCGGTGGAGCTGGCCGATGCGCTAGGCGGTGTGCCGGGCGTCACGGTCGAGACCGGTGCCTTCTTCAACGAGTTCACGGTGAAGCTGCCGAAAAATGCCGCCGCCGTTACCGAGGCGCTGATCGCCAAGGGCGTGCTGGCGGGTGTTCCGGCCAGCCGCCTCTGGCCCGATGGCGGGCTGGATGACCGGCTCATCATCGCCGCCACCGAAACCAATACTGACGCCGACATTGCGCTCTTCGCGTCCGCCCTCAAAGAGGTGCTTTAACCCATGGCCATGAACCAGCAGGGACGTCCCACCCGTCCGAACGAAAACGCCGCCACGGGCGGTTATGCCGACACTATCTCCGGCTCGCGCGGCCTCGATCAGGCCGAACCGCTGATCTTCGAGCGCGGGCGCACGGACCTCACCGGCGTCGATTTTCCCGAACTTAAAGGCACGAAGACGCGCCTTGGCGGATTGGAGCGCAAGAGTGATATCGGCCTTCCC
Organism: Glycocaulis abyssi; assembly: GCF_041429775.1. Lineage (NCBI taxonomy): Bacteria > Pseudomonadati > Pseudomonadota > Alphaproteobacteria > Maricaulales > Maricaulaceae > Glycocaulis > Glycocaulis abyssi. The sequence continues at coordinate 479,272 of NZ_CP163421.1, forward strand.
GGCCTCTCCGAGCCGGAAGCCATGCGCCATTATGTGCGCCTCAGTCGCAAGAATTACGCGATCGATCTGGGCATTTATCCGCTCGGCTCGTGCACGATGAAGCATAATCCGCGCCTGAATGAGAAGATGGCGCGCCTGCCGGGCTTTGGCGATGTCCACCCGCTGCAGCCGCAATCGACGGTGCAGGGCGCGCTGGAGCTGATCGGCGAGCTGGCCCACTGGCTGATGACGCTGACCAATACGCCGTGCGTGGCGATGAGCCCCAAAGCCGGTGCGCATGGTGAGCTGTGCGGCATGATGGCCATTCGCGCGGCGCTGGATGCGCGCGGCGAAACCGGCCGCCGCCGCGTGCTGGTGCCTGAAAGTGCGCACGGCACCAACCCGGCCACCGCCGTTCAGTGCGGTTTCCATTGCGATGAAATCCCGGCCAATGCCGATGGCCGCGTTGATATGGAAGCGTTCAAGGCGAAGCTAGGGCCGGATGTCGCCGGCATCATGCTGACCAATCCCAATACGTGCGGCCTGTTCGAGCGTGACATCAGGGAAATCGCCGATCTGATCCACGAGGCAGGCGGGTATTTCTACTGCGATGGCGCGAACTTCAACGCCATTGTGGGGCGCGTGCGCCCCGGCGATCTTGGCATCGACGCCATGCACATCAATCTGCACAAGACCTTCTCCACCCCCCATGGCGGCGGCGGTCCCGGCTCTGGCCCGACCGTGTTCTCGCAGGCGCTCGCCCCGTTCGCGCCGGTGCCTTACGTGGTGCAGAAGGGCGAGACCTGGCACATGGTCGAGCATGAGGCAGAGGCCCGCGCCGACGGCGCCGAGCCCTTCGGCCGCATGGTCGCCTTCCATGGCCAGATGGGCATGTTCACGCGTGCGCTCTCCTACATGATGAGCCACGGCTCTGACGGGCTGCGCCAGGTGGCCGAAGATTCCGTGCTCAACGCCAACTATGTGCTGGCGCGCCTGAAGCATGTGATGACGCCCGCCTTTGAGGGTACCTGCATGCACGAGGCGCTGTTTGATGACCGCTTCCTGAAAGATACCGGCGTCACCACGCTCGACTTTGCCAAAGCCATGATCGATGAGGGCTATCACCCGATGACCATGTACTTCCCGCTGGTCGTGCATGGCGCGATGCTGATCGAGCCGACCGAGACCGAAAGCAAGTCTGGCCTCGACCGGTTCTGCGACGTGCTGGAGGGCCTCGCAGAGGCGGCGAAATCCGGCGATACGGCGCGTTTCGCGTCCGCTCCGGTCCATGCCCCGGTCAAGCGCCTCGACGAGACGCGCGCGGCCCGCAATCCGGTGCTGGTGTGGCAGGAGAGCGAAGACCAGCCGCAGGCGGCCGAATAGCGCTACCGGTCAGGGAATCCGGTCTGTCCTGTCTGGACGTCCGGATCCTCATGGCCTGCCGGTGCGCGCTTCTGGCGGTGCGGCCCCTCAAACAGGCGGTCGCCCAGCTTTCGCGTAGCTTTCAGGGCTGGATATTCCAGCAGGCGGAACGCTGCGCCTGACACCGCGATGCATGCCACCAGAGACATGATGAGGAAGGCGAAATTCGCCAGCGGTCCGAAATCTGGCAGGACGCTCACCCATACCCGCACCAGAGCTGACAGGACCAGCAGGTGGGAGAGGTAGAGCGCGTATGACCAGTCCCCCAGTATCACCAGCCAGCCGGGCGGTTTCAGCCTGCCCTGCATCTCCAGGCTGACGGCGCCATAAACGATCAATGCCGAAGGGGCACCGAAGGCGGCAACGCGCGCCCAGCCGGATGGGAAGGCTTCGGCGTGCTCGGGCCATATCAGCCACGCAGCGGCGGCCAGCCACAGTGCAGCGATCACGAGGGCGGTGCGGGCAAAGCGTTTCTCGCCCGAACAGATCAGCATGCCGGCCAGCGCGCCCAGAATGAACTCTATCGTTAGTGGGTTCACTATCAGCGCGCCGATGGCAGGCAGGCCATCCAGCATCAGCGAGCCTGCAATCACGCATGCGGCCCAGCCCGCCAGAAGGGCGGGAAGCCAGCGCTCCGGAAAGACGAGGATCAGCGCGAACACCGCGTAGAAATACATCTCGTGGGTCAGCGTCCAGCCCACATGCAGGATTGGCAGCGCATTCTCTATCGGCCACAGGGTAAAGGACTGCCAGATATGCAGATCGGCCAGCTCCCGGGTCAGTGTGGCGGGGATGAATATGTAGGCCGCCAGCGCGAGCGCGGTGAAGAACCAGTAGACCGGGTAGATGCGGGTGAAACGCGCATAGGCAAAGCGCCCGATAAAGCGGACATCTGCGCGCGGCTTGCCTTGCGTGATGTAGACCATCACGAAGCCTGAAATGACGAAGAACAGGTCCACACCGGCAAAGCCCAGCGTCCACTGCCCGCTGGTAACCGGCTCGGCGAAGAAGCGCCCGCTGATCTGCGCGCCATGCCCGGCCAGTACAAGCAGCGCAGCCACAGCCCGCAAGGACTGCAATGCGTGAAGCGGCATGATGGCTGCGTGCATTCGGGCTCCAGATCTGGCCTTGAACGGACGCTATAGAAGCGGCTGGAGGCAGGCAATCGGCGTGCGGCGCAAGCTGGCTCAATCGCGATGAGTTGTATACCCATGTGGGAACCGGCCCTTGCCGGGGCGGGTTATTCGACAGAAGAGCGCCGAGGCCCGCCTGCCGTCCGCATTTGCGCCACAATTGGCATGCGGATGATCGCCAGAATGCAACACGTGCCCGGAATCAGCTGCTGACCGCCTTGCAGCCTCTGGTCAGCGGCTCACATATGGCGGGAGGGTCCGTTCCGCGCCCAGGGAGACAGCTTTGGTCATGAATGATGCAGTCAACGAGTTCAGCAAATCCCGCATTGGCGGGATTATCGTTCTCGTGCTGCGCGCGATTGGCGTTGCGCTGGGCCTGTTCCTGATGGCGGTTTCAATCCCGCTCTTCTTCCTGCCCATCCCGCTGGGCATTCCGCTCTTCATCCTCGCCGCCCTGTTGCTGGCGGCCTCGTCGCGCACCGCCCACGGGGTCGTGACAGGCTTCCTGAAACGCTTTCCGCCGGTCTGGAACCGGGTAAAGCGCATGTTTGGCGAGAAGGACTAAAAAGTCCTCAGGCGCAAAAAAAACGGGGCCAATTGGCCCCGTTTTCGTATCCGGTGATATGAGTACAGGCCCTAGTTCAGCCGTTCGGCCAGCTCGCCAGCGGCGTCTTTCACCAGCGCGTTACGCTGCGTCTTGGTGAGGTTTTCTGACAATAGCTTTGCCGCTGCCTCAACCGCGATGTCCGCGGCCAGCGCTTTCACGTCCTTGGCGGCCTGGGCCTCTGCCTGTGCAATGCGCTGCTCGGCAAGGGCGGTACGGCGCTCGATACGCTGGGCCAGTTCCTTGCGGGCGTTCTCGCGGATGAATTCGGCGTCCAGCTTGGCCTTTTTCACGATCTCTTCGGCTTCGCTGGCCGCATCGCGCTGCTGGCGCTCATACTTGGCCAGCATTTCCTGGGCTTCCTCGCGCAGGCGGCGTGCCTCATCCAGCTCGGTGCGGATGGCATAGGCGCGGCTGTCGAGGCCCTTGGCGATGGCCTTGTGAACGCCGAAACGCCAGATAATGGCGAAGAAGGCGACCAGGCCGATAAAGGCCCAGAAAGACGTGTCCTGAAGAAGATAGCTCATCGTGCTGCCTCCTGGCCGCGAACCGCGTCTACGGCAGATTCAGCGTCTTCGCGCTTCACCTTCAGACCGGCGAGGTGCTCGGTGACCGTGCTGGCAACATCGGCCGCCACATTGCGCACTTCGGACAGGGCCGCATTGCGGGCCTTGGCGATACGCGCCTCGGCATCGCTCTGGCGCTGGTCCAGCTCGGCCTCCATCGATGCGGTTTCGGCGGCTGCTTCGCGTTCGGCTTCTGCGCGGGCTTCTGCGCCCACCGCCTGCGCTTTCGCGCGGGCATCGGCCAGAGACTTTTCGTAAGCCTTCACCGCGTCGTCGGCCTGTGTTTTCAGGCTGGCGGCAGCATCGAGATCGTCAGCAATGCGGTCTTTACGCTCTTCGATGGTCGAGCCGATACGCGGCAGCAACCAGCGTGAGAGCAGGAAGTAGAGGACGGCAAAGCTGATCGCCAGCCAGAAGAGCTGGGATGCGAAATATGTCGGATCGAAGGGCGGGAACACGCCAGCGGCGGCGTCTTCATATCCCGCAGGTGGGCTCGGTTGTGCCATTGCGTGCCGGTCTCCTGTGAACCGCCATAACGCGCCCCTGCGTCAACCGCAGAGGCGCGTCGGTCCGTCTGGAACGGGCCGAGACCCGTCCCGAATAGCTTCCGGTTCCTAGAACGCGAACAGGAGCAGCAGGGCGATCAGCAGCGAGAAGATGCCCATGGCTTCCGTCACGGCGAAGCCGAAGATCAGATTGCCGAACTGCGCCGGGGCTGCAGCCGGGTTACGCATCGCGCCTTGCAGGAACGATCCGAAAATATTGCCCACGCCGATGGCGGCACCCAGCATGCCCAGGCAGGCCAGACCGGCACCAATGTATCTTGCGGCTTCCGCTTCCATTGAGGTAGCTCCTTGATAGTGAAGTAGTTGGGATAACGGGATGGATGGATCAGTGATGCCCGGGATGGAGGGCGTCGTTGAGGTAGATGCAGGTCAGAACGGCGAACACGTAGGCCTGCAGGAAGGCAACCAGGAATTCCAGCGCTGTCAGCGCGATGACCATCAGCAGTGGCAGGATGCCGACCGCGGCCAGTGCGCCGCCCGCCGCGCCCAGCATGACGATGAAGCCGGCAAACACCTTCAGAAGGATGTGACCGGCCAGCATGTTGGCGAACAGACGGATGGACAGCGAGATCGGACGCGACAGGAAGGAGATGATCTCGATCGGCGTCACGATCACGTAGAGCGGGACAGGAACGCCCGCCGGGAAGAAGATGGAGAAGAATTTGAGCCCGTTCTTGAACAGGCCGTATCCGACCACAACCGCCATCACCAGAAGCGCGAGCGCAACCGTGACGATGAGGTGGCTGGTCACGGTGAAGCCGTGGAAATCCGGGGCCGGGAAGTAGGGCATCATGCCCAGCATGTTGGCCATCAGGATGAACGCGAACAGGGTGAAGACCAGCGGGAAGAAGCGCAGCCCGTCAGTGCCCGCAGAACTGCGCACCATGTCGGCGATAAACTCGTAGAGGATTTCGGCGACCGACTGGGCGCGCCCCGGTACCAGGGCAGCGCGCGAGGTCGCTATCGCCAGGAGGCCAACGGTCAGGCCCACGGCCAGCACCATGAAATAGCTGGAATTGGTAAAAGACAGATCCAGCCCGCCCACGCTCAGATCAGCGATGGGATGAATTTCGAACTGCTTGATCGGGTTGGTGTCAGCCACGCCCGGCCCCTCGATTGTGATGCGGCGCGCCGGAAATCCGGCCTGCCCAGAAAACGTGACGTGCGCCTATCGCGACAGAGCGCGAAGCGCAAGAGCTAGTTCTGCATCGACTTCACTGCGCGCACGATATTTACCGCTCCGGCAGCGAAACCGAGTATCATTCCGGCAAGCAGCCCGAAGGGCGACCAGCCGAAAAAATGGTCTGCAAGCAGGCCGAGTCCTGTTCCGGCAAGAACACCGCCGAAAAACTCGGAGCCATAGCGTACCCCTTGAGACCAACCCGATGGCCCGGCATTCTCTTTCGCTTCCCGCTCCTGGCGCGCCTTCAGCTTGCCGGCAAGACGGTGTTCGAAATCGTCGGGGTCTGGATTGTTCGTATGATCGCTAGGGCGGGACATGGCTGCCTGTCACTTCCCGAAAAGGACACTCCCCCCGGAAAGTGCGCGCACACTATAAGCGCGGTATAGGCAAGTCAAGTGACGGGAGACGTGCTTCAAGGCGCTGATAAATAAGGTAATTTTACCTATTCGGCTGCGAGGAGCGCTTCTGCCGCACGCAGGTTTACCGAGACCAGCTGGGATACGCCCTGCTCACCCATGGTAACGCCGAACAGCCGGTCCATCCGGCTCATTGTGACGGGATTGTGGGTGATGATGAGGAAGCGCGTATCGGTCAGCTCGCGCATTTCCTCCAGCATCCGGCAGAAGCGGTCGACATTGGCGTCGTCCAGCGGCGCGTCCACCTCATCGAGCACGCAGACCGGGGCTGGATTGGACAGAAACACCGCAAAAATCAGCGCGGTAGCAGTGAGCGCCTGCTCCCCGCCGGACATGAGCGACATGGTCTCCATCTTCTTGCCCGGCGGGCAGGCCATGATCTCAAGGCCAGCTTCAAGCGGATCATCATGCTCGGTCAGGCGCAGCTCGGCCTCGCCCCCGCCAAAGAGCGTCGCAAAGAGCTGGCGGAAATGTCCGTCCACCACCTCGAATGCGGCCAGAAGCCGCGCCCGGCCTTCGCGCGACAGCGTATCGACCGCCTTGCGCAGGCGCGCGACGGCTTCGACCAGATCGTCGCGTTCGGCGGTCAGCCGGTCGCGCTCGGAGGTGAGTTCCTCGGCTTCCTCGTCCGCGCGCAAGTTTACCGCGCCCAGCCGCTCGCGTGACAGGCGGGTCTCGTCCAGACGGCGCTCCAGTTCAGCGGAAGAGAGGTTTGCGTATTCGCTCTGGCCGGACCGGGTTTGCAGGGCTTGCGGCGTTTCACCGGTTGCATCGGCGAGGCGTTCAGCCGTTTCGGTGATGCGGGTCTGCGCGCCTTCCAGCGTAGCGGCGGCGGCGGCGCGTGCCTCGCGGGCACTGCTTGCCTCGCGCTCTGCGGCGCGCAAGGTCGTATCGGCCTCGCGCAGGGCAGCTTCGGCGGCTTCAACCTCGGAGCGCGCCAGACGCGCACGCGATTCGGCTTCGCCCAGCTGGTCGAAGATCACGCTGCGGCGGTCTTCCAGCCGGGCAGGGACCGCTTCAGCTTCGCCAAGGGCGCTGCGCGTCTCGGCTTCAGCACTGTTGATCCCGGTCAGGCGTTCGGCGGCGCTCTGTGCGCGCCGCGACCATTCGGCTTCCTCGCGCTCCAGCCCGGCAATGCGGTGGCGGCGGCTCTGGGCGTCACGCCGAGCCGATTCGAGGGCGGCGCGGGCATCGGCGGCTGCGGCGCGGGCGCGTTCGGCTTCGGTGCGGGCTGCTTCCAGCGCCACGCTGCCATCATCGGCGTCCATGGCGGCTTTCAGCGCGGTTTCGGCGCGCTCCAGCGCGTCTTTCGCGCCGCTGGCCTCGGTGTCCAGCCGGCGTGCGGTATCTGTCAGATTGGCGCGGCGCGCCTCGGCGCGCACGGCGGCTTCACGGCCCTCGCTCAAGGCCCGTTCGGTCTCGCGCACGTCCCGCTGGGCCTGATCGAGTGCTTCGCGGGCAGCGCGCAGGGCCGTTGCCGATCTACTGGCTGACTGAGCGGCTTTGTCGTGCTCTGCACGCGCGCTGGCCTCGCGTGTCCGCGCCGCTTCCAGCTCGGCCAGAATTGTCTCCAGCCGGTTGCGCGTTTCCAGGCGGATGGCGGCGCTGGACGGTGCACCGGCATTGGCGGCGAACCCGTCCCAGCGGCGCAGCGCGCCTTCCAGCGTCACCAGGCGCTGGCCGGGCTTCAGCATACCGGCCAGCCGGTCGAGATCGGTCTCGTCAACCAGACCGATCGATTCCAGCCGCGCTTTCAGCGCTGAAGGCGCGTCGATAACTTCGCTGAGCGCCGTCACGCCAGAGGGAAGAGCCGGGGGCAGGGCGCTCGTTCCGGTCCAGCGGCGCGCAGCGTCTGCTGACAGCCCGGCCTCCAGATCATCGCCCAGCGCGGCGGCCAGCGCCTTTTCGGTGCCGGGCTTTGCGCGCACCTGCTCAACCAGCCCGTCATCATTATCGCCGGAAGCGACCAGACGGCGCAGGCTGTCGGCTTCGCGTGAGAGCGATTGCGTGTCGGCCTCGGCCGCGCGCAGGGCGTCGCGGGCGGTGTTGGCCGCATCGGTGTGCGCCTGGGCTGCGTCCTCGGCCCTGGCGAACGCCTCGGCGGCCTTTTCGGCTGCGATGCTGGATTCGCTGACCGCGCTTTCCAGGTCCTGAAGGCTGGGGCCGTCAGATTCGGGCAGTTCGGCGGCGCGCGCAGCGGCCTCGTCGGCCTCGCGGCGCAGGGCTTCATGGCGGCGGCGGGCATTGTCGGCGTCGCGCCGCGCGGCTTCGCGGGCAGCCTTCACCTCGGCAAGGCGCGCGCTGGCCTGGTCCAGCGCCTGCTCGGCCTGGTTGCGCCGGGTTTCAGCATCTGTCATCGCCGCTTCGGCTTTGGCCAGGGCTTCAGCGTCGCCCGCCAGCTCGTCCTGCAGCGTCTTGAGCGACGTGCGAACCCGCTCCAGTGACTGCGCCGCTTCCTGAGATAGCTCCGCTTCGCGTGCCTTGTTGACGGCCAGCTCTTCCAGCCGCGCCGTCAGCCGCTCGATATTGGTCCTGGCCTGATCGATATCGCGCTCCAGCGTGTCGCGTTCACGCTCCATCAGGCGCAGGGCGGCCGACGCCTCCGCTTCGCGTTCACGCAAGGGGGCCACCGCGTTTGAGGCTGCCTCGGCGGCGCTGGTGGCTGATGCGGCAAGGCTGGCGGCGTCCGCCACCAGGGCTTCGCAGGCGGCCAGATGCTCGCGGGCGCTGATTGCCGCCTCACTGGCTTCATGCCAGCGGCGCAGCCAGAGCACGGCTTCCAGCTCGCGGATGTCAGCAGACAGCTTGCGGTAGCGCCCTGCCTGCCGGGCCTGTTTCTGCAGGCCCTCATAGCGGCTCTGCAGCGTATCGACGACTTCCTGCAGCCGGTCCAGATTGGTTTCAGCCGCGTTCAGGCGCAGCTGGGCTTCGTGGCGCCGGGCGCGAAGACCGGCCACGCCAGCAGCCTCCTCAAGGACCCGGCGGCGGTTTTCCGGCTTGGCGTTGATAAGCTCGCTGATCTGGCCCTGACGCACGAGGGCGGGCGAGTTCGCGCCGGTACCGGCATCAGCGAAGAGAAGCTGTACGTCCTTGGCGCGTACGTCCTCGCCATTGATCTTGTAGTCAGAACCCTTGCCGCGCGTGATGCGGCGCGTGACTTCCAGAATATCCGCATCGTTGAAGCGGGCGGGTGCACGCCGGTCGGAATTGTCGATTGTCAGGATCACTTCGGCGCGGTCACGGGCCGGGCGGGTCGCGGTGCCGGAGAAGATGACGTCTTCCATCCCGCCGCCACGCAGCGATTTGGCAGAAGTTGCCCCCATCACCCAGCGCAGGGCTTCGAGCACGTTGGACTTGCCACAGCCATTCGGGCCGATAACGCCGGTCAGCCCCGCATCAATGCGCAGCTCCGCCGGGTCGACGAACGACTTGAAGCCTGTAACGCGCAGACGGGTGAACTTCACCAGACGCCTCCAGAAACCCGCCTGAAGCCCCGCGCCGCTGCTTTGCAGTCATCCGCTACTGGCTTCACCATGCCACCGAACCGCGAGGGAGCTATTGCTCGTCGCGAGACCGGAAATACTCGATGATTCGCGAGAAGGTGTCGCCCGTGAATTGCGCCGGGACGAAACCCTGATCGTCCTCAATGGCCGCATTGCCCGCAAAATACACCACGCCGGAGCCGTCCGGGGCGCGGTTGGCTTCCACCCGCTCGCCATTAATGATGAAGCTGGGCGTGGCATTGATGCCATCACGCGCGGCGCGCTGATTGGACTCGTTGATGGCGTCCACCGCGCTCTCATCGGACATGCAGGCGCGGAATTCCTGGTCGGACAGGCCGGCAGAGCGGGCAATCGTCTGGAATTGCTGGCGGGCCTGACCGCGCTGTGCGGCCATGAAGATGGCCTGCTGCTGCTCGAAGAGGACGTCTAGCACGTCGAAATAGCGCTCCTCGCCCGCGCAGCGCGCCAGCATGAAGCCGGCGAGGGCCAGTTCGGCCGAGCCGGTCAGCATTTCGCGGAACACCAGGCGCACCGTGCCGTCTTCGACATAGCGGTTCAGCGTGGGGTAGACGCCATGATGGAAGGCAGCGCAGCCGCCACAGGCCGTCGAGCCGTACTCGATGAACACGACCGGCGCATCGGCCGAGCCGCGCGCAAAATCACCCTCACGCTCGAACTCGCTGCGGTTGTCACTGGCCCCTGAATTGCCGCCACAGGCAGCCAGCGCCAATGCGGTTGCGGCTGCGAAGGCGGGGACGAGTTTGCGGGCGAAATCGAATGCCATGACGATTGCTCCATCAGATGAGCGCGGTGAGCGATTGGGCAGCACTCTACCCATAGGGCGCGCCTTAGCGCCAGAGTTGAGGGCAGGGCGCTTGCGCGAGGGCATGCGCGTTGTTACTCAGGCCGCTCGTTTTCCTGACCCATGTGGAGTGCGCGTCTCATGTCCGTTACCGAGGACGATGTCCGCCGGATCGCCCGGCTTGCCCGTATCGCCGAACCCAAGGACCGGGTGGCCAAGCTCACTGGCGAGCTGAATGGCATCCTCGACTGGGTCGAGATGCTGAACGAGGTGGATGTGGACGGCGTAGAGCCCATGACGACGCCGGTCTCCACTCCGCTGCCCATGCGTGAGGACAAGGTGACCGACGGGGAAATCCCCGAAAAGGTGCTGAAAAACGCGCCGAAGGCCGAAGAAGGCTTTTTCGTCGTCCCGAAGAGCGTGGAGTAGGGGCTGTGGGTATTCTGGCGCAGGATGTGCCGCCCTTTGCGCAGACCTTGGAGTTCGACGTCTCATTCGTTGGAATGGGATGGATGGACCTTGAGGTGCGGACGGGCGTTGGCAGCGCCAAGGTGGAATGGGCGAGCGATATTTGCCCGACCTTCAAAGGATTGGCGTTGTCAGCAATTGCAATAGCTGCTGGAAGCTACGTTCCGTGTACTATTGTCGCGGAACACGAGCCCGGCGAAACGATTGTAAGTGCTGGATTGGCATATATTCACGGCCGGAACGTAGAAAAAACACCGCTTGTTGTCGTAAAAATCACGTCGCCATTTGATGCGGTTGATTTAGATTTTTCCGTTGAGCCAGATGTTTACGTAGAAGCTGTCCGTTCATTGCTCGTCGGTCTCCGGGACCGAATGGGTCTTGAGGCCTACTATAATACTTATCACGAAGAATTTCCTTCAAAAGCGCTTGCCGCGCTGGAGGCCGCAATCCACACCCCGGCGACACCAATACCGCCCCCCGATATGACCGGGGCGATAACCATATGGAATGGCGACCGCGCCGAACCGGACGAAAGCAAAACTGATGACTGATGTATTTTCCCTCTCTCTCCTCGAAGCCCGCGACGCGCTTAGCCGTGGCGATGTCTCCAGCGCGGAGCTGACCGCAGCCCATGTGAAGGCCGCTGAAGCCGCGCAAGGTCCGCTCAATTGCTTCACCGTGATCGACCCCGATCATGCGCTGGGTATGGCGAAAGCCTCCGACGCGCGCCGGGCCAAGGGCGAGGCGGGCGTGCTGGAAGGCGTGCCGCTGGTCATCAAGGATCTGTTTGCGGTGAAGGGCGTGGAGACCACCGCATCCTCCAACATCCTCAAAGGCTTCAAGCCGGAATACGAATCCAGCGTTACGCAAAACCTCTGGAACGCCGGCGCGGTGATGGTGGCGAAATCCTCCATGGACGAGTTCGCCATGGGCTCATCCAACGAGACGGCTGCGACCGGCCCCGTGGTCAATCCGTGGCGCGCCACAGGCTCCACCGAGAAGCTGGTGCCGGGCGGCTCGTCCGGCGGGTCTGTGGCCGCGCTCAGCGCGGGCATCGGCTATGGCGCGACGGGCACCGATACCGGCGGCTCCATCCGCCAGCCTGCGGCCTTTACCGGCCTTGTCGGTGTGAAGCCGACCTATGGCCGCTGCTCGCGCTGGGGCGTGGTGGCGTTCGCCTCCTCGCTCGATCACCCCGGTGCGTTTGGCAAGACGGTGCGCGACAGCGCTCTGCTGACGCAGACCATGGCGGGCCATGATCCGAAGGATTCCACCAGCTATCCCGGCGCCGTGCCGGACATGCTCGGCGCGTGTGACAAGCCGGTCAAAGGCCTGCGCATCGGCGTGCCGAAGGAATACCGCATGGACGGCATGCCGGGCGAGATCGACACGCTCTGGGCCAAGGGCGTGGAGTGGCTAAAGGCGCAAGGATGCGAGATCGTCGACATTTCACTGCCGATGACGAAATACGCGCTGCCCGCCTATTACATTATCGCGCCGGCGGAGGCCTCCTCCAACCTCGCCCGCTATGACGGCATGCGCTATGGCTTGCGCGTCGAGGGTGAAGACCTGATCGATACGTATGAAAAGACGCGCGCGGCCGGCTTCGGCAAGGAAGTGCAGCGCCGCATCCTGATTGGCACCTATGTGCTCTCTGCGGGCTATTACGACGCGTACTACGTGAAGGCGCTCAAAGTGCGCCGCCGCATCTATGAGGATTTCCAGGCCGCGTTCGAAAAGGTGGACGCCATCCTCACCCCCACCACGCCCAGCGCCGCGTTCGGTATTGGCTCGAAATCCAAGGCTGACCCGATCGAGATGTATCTGAATGACATTTTCACCGTGACCGCCAATATCGCAGGCATACCCGCGATGAGCGTGCCCGCGGGCCTCGACAAGGCTGGCCTTCCGCTGGGCTTGCAGGTTATCACCCGCGCGCTGGACGAGGAAACCATGTTTTCCGTTGCCGCCGCGATTGAAGATGCGGCAGGGTTCAGCGCCAAGCCGGAGAGATGGTGGTGATACGTGACGCGCTGAATTTCTTCAGACAGCTCTTTGCCCGCATTGCGGCGGTGCTGGCGGTCATTCTGATGGGGTTTGGCGTGATTGGGGCAGTAGCCGGGTGGATCGCTGCCATGCAGACCGTCGATCCGTTTGGCGACTCGATGAGTATCGAGGGTCGTTGGCACATTCCGGTCAGCTCGGTTTTTCACAGTTTTGTGCCCGGATTCATTGTCCTGTTTCTGGCAATAGCCGCCGAATACGCCTCGCGCATTGCCTCCGACCTGCGCTTCCTTCGGTCAAAGGCCGATACTCGCGGCAAGGAGCTCTGAGCATGCGTGAGATGCTGCGTCTTCCTGTCGGCGTGTTTTTGCTGTTTGGAGCGATCTGCATCGCAACGGCGTTGTGGGACGGGCTGACAGGCTGGAGTGGCTTGGAAACGCTTGTGTCAGCGCTTGAATATCCGTTCCTCGTCGGCTCTATGGCGCGAGGACTTCTTATGATCGCACTGGGCCTCATCATTTTTCAGCTCGCGGCCATATCTGGTCGGCTGCGTACATTGGCGAAATCACAGGGGAAGCCGGCATGAAAGGCAGTCTGATCCGGTTCTTCCGCAATAAAGTCGCGCTCGCTCTGGCAGGTCTCACCTTGGCGATGGGCGCTTGGGGTGTTGCGCTGATCGGATTTGAGATTGTTGGCGGAAACGGCAGTCTCGTGTGGTCGTTGATAAATATGCTCGCGTCTCTGATCCCCATTCTCCTTCTCGCTGTCGTTATTGAATACCTCTCGCGCATTGCTGACGCGCTGGAGAAGCCCGGGGCGCTGGGGTTTGAGGACGAGGCAGGCGAGTGATGGGCGCACACGCTCAGCTTTTCCGCGATGCGCTGCATGCTTTGTCGCTGGGCGCTGCCGCTTTCGCCTTGTTTGGTGATGGTGCATTGGGCACCAATATCGCCTATATTGTGGGGGCGGCGGTGCTGCATTTTCTGGCGCACGTCGTGATCGAAGTGGACCGCACGATACAGCAGGAGCGAGCCGGACATGGATGACCTGACCGCCTGGATCGTACTGGGCTGCATGCTGGCCTTCGGTATTGGTGTTGCCGTCTTCTATGGCGAGCAGGCCCGTCAATTGAAGAACGAGCTGCGCCGCCAGCGCGAAGAGCGTGAGGGCAAGGCGGGCTAGTCCCGGCCGCTTGTTGCAGCCCTGATTTTCATGAACCCCACAGTCCTGCTCATCCCGCTTTGCGGCATCACCATTCTCGGCGCGGCCATGCTGGCCGGGCGGTTTGGTGATGAGACCGCGCCCAAAGCCATAGGTGCGGCACTTTTCCTCTTGGGTGCGGCGAGCATTGGCACCATCCTGTTTGCGCGGCGCATGAAAGCCTGGGTGGACCGGCTGGCCGATGAACAGCGCCGCGCGGATAGGGACGAGGACGCGTGAAAGCCATCTGGTATGAAACGCAAGGCCCAGCCAGCGATGTGCTGACGCTGGGCGAGCGCGCGGAACCTTTGCCCGGTCCCGGCGAGGTTGCCGTCACGGTGCAGGCTTCGGGCGTGAACCCGTCTGATGTGAAAATCCGCTCCGGCGCGCGCGGGCCGATGGCTGTGGACTTGCAAATCCCCCATTCCGATGGCGCAGGCGTTATCAAGGCGGTCGGCGAGGGGGTGGACCCTGCGCGCCTTGGCGAGCGGGTCTGGCTGTTCAGCGCGGCCTATAAGCGCGTTGGCGGCACCTGCGCGGAAGTGTGTGTGCTGCCCGCCGAGCATGCCGTGCCTCTGCCTGACCAGATATCGGTGAAGGCCGGTGCGGCGCTGGGCATTCCGGCCATGACCGCCCATCGCGCCCTGTTCTGCAATGGCGGGGTGGCGGACAAGACCGTGCTGGTTACTGGCGGAGCGGGCGCTGTGGGCCACAGCGCGATCCAGATCGCCAAATGGGCCGGCGCGGAAAAGATCATCACTACAGTCTCCAGCGCCGCTAAAGCGGCCATCGCCATGGCAGCAGGGGCGGACCATGTGATCAATTACCGCCAGCAGGACGTGGTGGAAGCGGTTCTTGCCGACACGCAGGGCGCGGGCGTGGATCATATCGTCGAGGTGGAGCTCGGCGGTAATCTGGCCCAGTCAGCGCAGCTCATCGCCGAACATGGCACCATTGCCTGGTATGGCTCGGAAAGCGTGCGCGAGCCGGTCTTTGCCGCCTATCCGCTGATGTTCCGCAATATCACCCTGCACGGCGTTTTCCTCTACGCGATCACGCCCGAACAGCGCGCCAGCGCCGTAGCTGACATTACCAGCGCGCTGGAAGCGGGGCTTTTGCGTCCGCTCATCGATTCTGTCTGGTCTCTGGAAGAGACTGTGAAGGCCCATGAGCGCGTGGAGAGCGGGGAGCGCTCCGGCGCGGTCATCGTCCAGCCGGGCGGGGCGTGATAGGGCATTTAGCGGGCCACCTGGGGTGTCCCCCCCGTAAACGTGGGAGGACAACGCCTCACCGCATAACGCGCCTCACCCCTCCGGCAGGGCGCCGGACCAGTCGCAGGCTTCGCAGTTCAGCTCGGCACCCGCTTCAACCAGCGTGAAATGTCCGCATCTGGGGCAGGGCTCGCCCGAATAGACCGGTTCGGGCCGTGTAGCGGGCGAGGCATCGCCCTTGCGCCCTGATCCGCTGGCAGGCGGAGGCGTCGTCTTGCGCGGCTGGCTGCCCAGCATCACCACATTGTCGGGCAGTTGCCCGCGCGAAAAGCCTTTCGAGATCAGGCGTGACGCCTCCTCGCCGGTGATGACCTTCTCGCTGGCCACACCATTGCCGATGCCGCCCGGATCGGATTTGCGCGCATCGGTCTGGGCAAGGTCCTCGCGGCCCAGGTAGGACACGCCGAGCTCCCGGAAGAGATAGTCGAGGATAGAGGTCGCGTGCTTGATGGAGTCGTTGCCTTCCACCGGGCCGGCGGGTTCGAAGCGGGTGAACACGTAGGCGTCGACATATTCTTCCAGCGGCACGCCGTATTGCAGGCCGATGGAGATGGAGATGGCAAAATTGTTCATCAGCGAGCGGAAGGCAGCGCCCTCTTTATGCATGTCGATGAAAATCTCGCCGAGTTCGCCATCTTCAAACTCGCCGGTGTGTAGATAGACCTTGTGGCCACCGACAGTCGATTTCTGGATATAGCCTTTGCGCCGGTCGGGCAGCTTGCGGCGGCTGGCTGCGCGCTCCACGGGCCGCTCCACCACGCGCTCGACAATGCGCTCCTCGGTAAAGACGGGGCGCTCGCCCCGGTCGGCGCTGTCAAACTCGATCGTGGCCAGCAGATCGTAGAGCGCCTCGCCCTCGCGGCGGATGCGGATGGCTTTAAGGCCGTCACGCGCTGCCGACAGGATGAGCGCGGACACATCGTCAATCGTGGCGTGGCCCGGCAGGACCAGATTAAGCCCTGCAGGGGCCTCCAGAGCGCTCTCCAGCGCCGCGGCCATGGCAAGGCGGGCTTCGGGCGTCACGGGCGCCAGCGCGGCTCTAAACGCCTCTGGCAGGGCCTCACACGTGTGCAGCTCGCCCGTGCCATGCACCCAGCGCTCTGCCGCCTCGATCTCCAGCGCGGAGACGCCGAACGCTTCCAGGAGGCGCGTGCCTGCCTGCTCCAGCCGCTCCGGGCTCAGCCCGCAGCGCTGGGCGATTTCGTCGCCTACCGTCCAGCGGTTGAAGGCGTGACGCACCGGCGCGCCGTCGGCGATCATCGTCTCGATACGGGCAAGGGCGCCATCGTCCAGCCCCGCCTCTTTCAGCGCGCCCAGCCAGCCGGGATTGAGGCCCGACAGCGTGCCCGCGCCAAAGGCGTGGGCGAGGGCGGCCGTCGCCGTGTCTGCGTCCAGCTCAGCCAGCAGGTCTTGCGTAAAGGCGCGCGCAGCGGGCGAGTTGCTGGCAATGCCTGCCGGGTCGATCCCGTGCGTGGCAAGCGCCAGATAGCCCGCGATTTCGGCGGATACAGGCCCGGTGATGACAGGCGCGGCGCTGGCTTTGCGAGCGAGGCTCGCCAGCGCGGCGGCGCGGGCGCGGCCCTCATCGCTGTCATAGGCAAGCCCTTCCAGCGCGAGCGCCGCGCCAAGCCCTGCCAGCAGCAGGCTGCCTTCGGCCTTGTCTGCCACGAGGCCCCACAGCGTGGCGGCGTTTTCCAGCGCGGCGTCGCCGCCCGCAAAGCCAGAGAGGTCTAGCACGATGGCCGGTTCAGGCAGAACCGCGTCATCAAAGCGCAAGGCGGGCTGGCCATGGGTCCAGATCGTCGCGGCGAGATCACGCAGGAAGGCGCGCGCGCCCTGATCGGTATCGGTCAACAGGTTCGCGCCGATTTCGATCACCGGATTGACCGGCATGTCGGGTACGAAACCTGCGCCATCCTCGATCGTGTCTAGCCCTTGGCGAGCGCGTGCAATCGCGCGCTCGATCATCGCGTCCGGCACACCGTCGCGCCGCGCGGCGCGCACAGAGCGGGCAAGGGCGCGGTTATGGCGCGGGTCAAAGCACTCGCCCTCGCTGCCATCGCAATTGATGCAGGCGAGCGCCACGGCTTCCAGCCGGTCGCGCACGATGCGCGCACCGACATCGCTTGCCGCGCCCGCCATCGCGGCGGTGTTGATCATGCTGATAAGCGCGCCTGCCTCGAACGGCCCGCTGGCGAGTGTTTCCAGCGGCATGTCCGCGTCCGCCTCGCCGCGCCAGAGATGCGGGGCGGGGCAGGCTTCGCGCGCGGCGAGACTGGCCAGGAGCTCTGCCGCCTCGATACTGTCAGGCTTCACGCCCGCCAGAGCGGCCAGCGACGCGGCGGTGCTTTCCAGCGCCTTGCGCCCGTCCAGCGTGCCATGGGCAACATCCGCCCCGGTAAGAAGCCCCAGCGCCGTCACCGCGCTTTCGGGCCAGTCTGCGGGCGCGCTGATCTTGACCGCATGGGGTGTGAGCGCGTCCGGGTCGGCATTGCCTGCCAGATGCTCGGCAAAGTCCAGCCCCGCCAGCGGATCGGCACCTTCTTTGGTCAGGCGGCGTTGGATCGTCATGGCGCGGACACTTCCCTGTTTGCCGCCTTGCTGGCGGCAGCCCTTCCCGCCGCGCCCGAAGGCTTGCGGGCAGCGGACGCGAATCACTCATGGCAAATGATACCGCCTCCGGGGGAGGTGAGTCGAAGGAAGGGGTGGGTTGTCCCTGCGCATTGCAACAACCCTGCAGCCCCGCGCACTGGACGCAGGCGCGCTTGATAGGCATATACCGTCACACCTGATTTGATGTTTCGCGAGGGGCGGACCTGCCATGCTCGACTTCATTGGACGACTGTTTGCCTGGTGGAATGGCGCGACGCTGGGCGCGCTGTGGACGATTAGCCGTGGCGGCAAGCTCGTCGGCGAGGATGATTACGGCAATCGCTATTATCAGGAACGCAAGAGCGGTTCGGGCGCAGACGGCGTGCCGCGCCGCTGGGTGATCTATAATGGCTATGCCGATGCCTCGCGCGTGCCGGCAGACTGGCATGGCTGGCTGCACCACACCTTTGCCGAGGCCCCTGTCGATGCGCCTTTGCCGCGCCGCGAATGGGAGCTGGACCACAAGCCGAACATGACAGGCACACTCCATGCCTACCGCCCGGCGGGCTCGCTGGCCGACCCGCGCCCGCGTGCGCGCTCGACGGCGGACTATGAAAGCTGGAACCCGGAAGGCTAGGCGATTGATGCGCGGCGGAGCGGTCCTCGAAACACTGGTTGGCGTTATCGTGCTGGTTGTCGCGGCGGCGTTCCTGGTGTTCGCGCAAGGGCGTCTCGATTCTGACCCTTCCGTTGGCGGCTATGAGCTGCAGGCGAGGTTCTCCGAAATCGGCGCTCTGACCCGGGGTGCAGAAGTGCGCGTGTCCGGCGTGCCGGTCGGCTCGGTGACAGCGATTGATCTCGATACCGAAACCTATTTCGCCAATGTCAGGCTTCGTCTGCGCCGTGATGTGCTGATCCCGGCCGATTCCACCGCCAAGATCACCGCCTCCGGCCTGCTGGGCGGGGCCTATGTTGAGATCGAGGCGGGCGGCGATGATGACATGATCGCCGAGGGCGGTGAGATCATCTACACGCAAGGCGCAGTCGACCTGTTTGAACTGATCGGCGGCTTTGTGTCGGGCGGGCGTGGCGGCGGCGACAGCTAGGCGCTGCGGGTTCTGGCCACTGGTCCCGGAGATTCGCCCTTGTGCTGCCGCATTGCGCTGGTGAGTATGGGTCGAGGGGAGTTTTCCAACGATGACATTGCTGATCCGCCTTTTGCCCATTTGCGCGTTTGCGCTCGCCAGCCTGCTCCTTGCCTCTGCGGCGCTTGCCCAGGAAGGCGATGAGCCCGGCTCGCTGGAGGAGTGGGCAGAGGATATCGAGGAACCGGACAGCGATTTGACCGCGCCGCTGGAGCAGCAGCAGGAACAGCGTGCCACGCGGCGCTCCGATGAGCTCAGCTCCCGGCCCGGCACCATTGCGGTCCTGCGCGGCCTCGACAAGGTGACGGCGCGCACCCGCGATTTCGAGGTGAATGTTGGCGAAAGCTACCGGTTTGGTGCGCTGGATATCACCGTGCGCTATTGCCGCCGCCGCCCGCCCGAGGAGCCGCCGGAAGTTTTCGTGTTTCTGGAGATCAACGACCAGCGCACGGACGGGTTTGGCATCGGCGCCGAGGGCGAACGCCTGTTCTCAGGCTGGATGTTTGCCTCCAACCCCGCGCTGAACGCGCTCGATCACCCCGTCTATGATGTCTGGGTGATCGACTGCAGGAGCTGAGCCCCGTTCAGGCCCTCCGGCATCGCGAAGAAATTGCCATCTTCTTTCAGCGCATCGCGCAGCAGCCGGTGATAGGCGTTGCGCGTGATGGTCTGCGCGCCAAAGCGCTGCAGATGTTCGGTGATGAACTGGGTATCAAGCAGGGTATAGCCGCCCGCTTTAAGACGGGCGACGAGGTGGACCAGCGCCACTTTTGACGCATCGGTCATGCGCGAGAACATGCTCTCGCCGAAGAACGCGCCGCCCAAACTCACGCCGTAAAGCCCGCCGACCAGATCGCCCTCATGCCAGCATTCCAGCGAATGGGCGTGGCCGCGCTCGTGCAATTCTCCATAGAGATTGCGGATCGGATCATTGATCCAGGTGTTTTCCCGGCCCCGCGCGGGCGCGGCGCAATGATCGACCACGATCGCAAAACAGCGGTTCACGGTGACGTGGAAGCGGTCCTTGCGCACCAGCTTGGCCAGGCTGCGCGGAATATGAAACTGATCGAGCGCAATGACGCCGCGCTCGTCAGGATCAAGCAGGAAGACGCGCGGATCGTCCCGGTCCTCGGCCATCGGGAAGACGCCGCGCGCATAGCATTCCAGCAGCTCTTCTGCGCCAAACCCGCGCATTTAGCTGGTGCCTTCAGCAAGAGCGGATTTCCTCCCCCGTTTACGGGGGAGGTGCCTTCGAAGAAGGCGGAGGGGGGAGCTTTTTTGAAATCCCCCCCTCGGCCCTTCGGGCCACTCCCCCCGTAAACGGGGGGAGACACCGGTGACGGCTTTAGGCTGCACAGCCAAGGGCTTAAGCCTTCGCGTTGCGCTCTGCCAGCCAGCTCTCCAGCCAGCGGATATGGTAATCGCCGCTGACGAAGTCCGGTTCTTCCAGCAGATCGAGATGGAGCGGGATCGTCGTTTCGATACCGCCAATGACCATCTCTTTGAGCGCGCGTTTCAGACGCATGATCGCCTCGTGCCGGTCGCGGCCATGCACGATCAGCTTGCCGATCAGGCTGTCATAATAGGGCGGGATGGAATAACCGGCGTAGAGGCCGGAATCGAGGCGCACGCCGGGGCCGCCGGGCGCGTGGAATTCCGTTACCTTGCCCGGCGAGGGCGTGAAGGTGTAGGGGTTTTCCGCATTGATCCGGCACTCTATGGACCAGCCATTGACCTTGATATCATCCTGGGTGAGCTCCAGCTTCTCGCCTGCGGCCACACGGATCTGCTCGCGCACCAGGTCGATGCCGGTGATGAGCTCGGTAACGGGATGCTCCACCTGCAGGCGGGTATTCATCTCGATGAAGAAGAACTCGCCGTTCTCGTAGAGAAACTCCACCGTGCCGGCGCCGCGATAGCCGATTGCGCCGACCGCCTTGCGCACTATCTCGCCAATGCGTGAGCGTTCCTCAGGGGTGAGGGCCACTGAAGGGGCTTCCTCAAGGACTTTCTGGTGGCGGCGCTGCAGCGAACAGTCCCGCTCGGCCAGATGGAGCACATTGCCGTGCTCATCGGCCATCACCTGTATCTCGATATGGCGCGGCTTGCCCAGATAGCGCTCGATATAGACAGCGCCATCGCCGAAGGCGGCCTGCGCCTCCGTAGAAGCGGTCTGCAGCGCGCTTTCCAGCTTGTCTTCGGTCTCGGCAACCTTCATGCCGCGCCCGCCGCCACCGGCAGCCGCCTTGATGAGCACCGGGAAGCCGACTTCCTTGGCGACTTTACGCGCCTCTGCCATATCCGAGATCGCGCCGTCAGAGCCGGGCACCACGGGAATGCCCGCTTCCACGGCGGCGCGCTTGGCGGTGATCTTGTCACCCATCAGACGGATGGTCTCGGGCTTCGGACCGATAAAGGTCAGGCCATGGGCCTCCACGATCTCGGCAAAGCGGGCATTCTCGGACAGAAAGCCATAGCCGGGGTGGATGGCCTGCGCGCCGGTAATCTCGGCAGCGGCGATGATGGCCGGGATATGCAGATAGGAGCGGGCCGCCGGGGGCGGGCCAAGGCACACGCTCTCATCGGCCAGCTTGACGTGCATGGCCTCGGCATCGGCCTCGGAATGGACCGCCACGGTGCGGATGCCCATTTCCTGGCAGGCGCGGTGCACGCGCAGGGCAATCTCGCCCCGGTTCGCGATCAGGATTTTCTCAAACATCGGCCGCTCCTAGATGAGGGTGAAGAGCGGCTCGCCGTATTCGACAGGCTGGGCATCGCTGACCAGCAATTCACCGATCTTGCCCGAGCGTGGCGCGGTGATCGGGTTGAAGGTCTTCATCGCCTCGATCAGCAATATGGTGTCGCCTTCCTTCACGCTCTGGCCGGGTTTGACGAAATTATCGGCATCCGGGTTGGGACGCAGATAGACCGTGCCGACCATGGGCGAGTTGACCGCGTTGGCGGCCTTGGCAGCGGCCGGTGCCGGATCGGCAGACGGCGCAGCGGCGACAGGTGCGGGCGGCGCGGCAGGAGCCGCCGCCGGAGCAGCAACTGCGGGCGCGGCCTGTGTATAGACAGGCGCCGGGACTTCGCGCGCGACGCGGATATGCAGCTCACCTTGCGCGACCTCGATCTCGGTCAGCTCGGTATCGTTTAGGATATCGGCCAGCTGGCGGATCAGTTTCGGGTCAATGCCGGTCTTTGTGGGCGTGGAAGCCATTTAGGGAACCTTTATGCTTTTGTCTTCGGGCCGGACGCGGCGATCAGCGCGTGGACGGCCTCTATGCCAAGGATGTAGCTGCGGGCGCCGAACCCGCTGATTGTGCCGGAAACGGCGCTGGAAACATAGGAGTGATGGCGGAACGCCTCGCGCGCAGCCGGTTGGGACAGATGTATCTCTATGGCCGGAATGGCAATCGCCTTCAAGGCATCGTGCAGCGCAATAGATGTATGGCCATAGCCAGCAGGGTTGATGATGAGGGCGGATGCGTCGCGCCCGGCGTCCTGTACATGGTCGATCAGCACGCCTTCATGGTTGGTCTGGCGAAAATCGATGGTCAGGCCCAGCATGCTGGCATGCTCTGCGCACGCCGCCTCGATATCGGACAGCGTGGCAGAGCCGTAAATCTCCGGCTCGCGCGTGCCGAGCAGGTTGAGATTGGGCCCGTTCAGGATGAAAACTGGTCTCGCCACCTGATGCATGTCCCCCGGCTGGTCTGTCTCATGCGTTCAGGCGGTGCAAAACTGCCTGCCTGACGCCATATGTCGTTTCTACGACGCCTCAGGCGCGATAAACAAGAACTACCGGCATTTTAAGGGAGCATTGCCGCCATGACGAAGACCGCCAGCGCTGCTGACATCGCCGTGACGGTGAACGGGGAGGCGCGTCATCTGCCTGCGGGCCTGACGCTGGCCGGGCTGCTGACCCATCTGGGGCTGGACACGCGCAAAGTCGCGGTGGAACGTAACCTGGAGATCGCGCCGCGTTCGGCCTATGGGCAGATCGCGGTCGAGGATGGTGACCGGCTGGAGATCGTCCAGTTTGTTGGTGGGGGGTGAGCGAATAATGTCTGGTATTTCTCAGCAGAATGGCCCGCGTGATATCGGAGACATCCTGCTTCGCGCGCCCATCCGGTATCCTGCCCGCTTCCTTGCATCAGCAATAGCGACAGTCGCTCTGGTCGCCGTGTTCGCCGAAAGCGTTGATGGTGGAGCTTACCTCTTTTTGAGCGCGGCCATTTTGATGCTTATAGTCTTCATCAACACCTCCATCGTCTACGTTTTCTCGAGGACGGGCCACCGCCTCCCGGTCCTGTTCATTGCCACCTCCGGGATATTCTTGCTGACCGGCCTTGTCTGGTCTGCTGGTACCAGCGGGCCGTTGGCAGGCCAGCTTGCGCTGGTGCTGTCTGGTGGAGTGATCGCCTCAATCAGCTATCTCGTGATGATGGTTCTGGCTTCGCGCGCCGTTGTCAGATCCAGACCCGACAAGCAGGAAATGCTGGACGGCGTAATGATCTTCTTCTGGGTAGCTTTTCCTGCGATCGGGCTATTCCTGCTTTCGCGGGAAGCGCGGGAGCGGAAAATCGTCTGACGTTCAGCCCTTCTTCTTGCTGCCGACTGCGGTGAAAACGGCAATCATCGTGAAGCACACCAGCCCGCCAATCATCAGGGGCAGATTGTTCTCGAACGGCACGCCGTCAAACGTGCGCCAGGCTGCGAAGCCCCAGCTGAGCAGACCGGCAAAGGCCAGAACGATGCTGATTCCTGTAATGGCAGGATGCATAAAAAAAGCCTCCACTCGCGCTTGATACACGTCCGGTCCATCCGGGGCGTGACGGAACGATAGCCGCGCGTTACAACGCCGTCCATGACCGAAAAAACCTCCCCCGATACCGCCTCCACCCTACCTGAAGACCGCCCGTTCACGGTGGCCGGGCGGACGTTCAACTCTCGCCTCATCATCGGCACCGGCAAGTACAAGAGCTACGCGCAGAATGCCGAGGCGCTGGCGGCCTCCGGCGCGGAGATCATTACTGTCGCATTGCGCCGGGTGAATCTCTCCGATTCCAGCCAGCCCATGCTGGTCGATCATATCGACCCGAAGAAGGTGACCTTCCTGCCCAACACGGCCGGGTGCTTTACCGGCGAGGACGCGGTGCGCACGCTGCGCCTGGCGCGCGAGGCGGGCGGCTGGAATCTCGTAAAGCTCGAAGTGCTGTCGGACCCCAAGCATCTTTACCCGGAGATGGAAGAGACGCTGCGGGCCACAAAACTGCTCATCGAAGATGGCTTCGACGTGATGGTCTATTGCTCTGACGATCCGGTCTATGCCCGCAAGCTGGAGGATGCCGGGGCGTGCGCGATCATGCCGCTCGGCGCGCCCATCGGCTCCGGGCTTGGTATCCAGAACCCGGTCAATATCCGCCTCATCATCGAAGCAGCTAAAGTCCCGGTCATCGTCGATGCGGGCGTCGGCACCGCCTCTGACGCCACCATCGCGATGGAGCTGGGCTGTGATGGCGTGCTGATGAACACCGCTATCGCCGAGGCCAAAGACCCGGTGCGCATGGCGCGCGCGATGAAGCACGCTGTCATTGCGGGGCGCGAATCCTATCTCGCCGGGCGCATGGCCAAGAAGCGCTATGCTGACCCCTCCAGCCCGCTGGCGGGGCTAATCTAGAAGGCTTCGCTCGTCATACTTCGTCATTCCAGAAAGCGCGTCAGCGCTTATCTGGAACCCAGATGATTTTAAAAAGTCTGGGTTCCGGACCTCGCTAACGCTCGCCCGGAATGACGAGGCGGGTAGCCATACCCTTGACATGTTCCTATAATGTTCTGATCCTCCAAAGTCACCGGAACAAGGAACTCCGCCCATGATGGAAGCTCGCCTATCCCTCGTCACGCTAGGCGTGGCGGATATCGCGCGCTCCAAAGCCTTCTATGAGGCGATGGGATTCAAGACCGCGTTCCAGAACGAGCAGATTGTCTTCCTGCCGATGGGCGGGCTGGTGCTGGCGCTCTTCGGCAAGCACGACCTTGATGCCGACATGGCGCGCGAGAACTCCGGTCATGGCCATATCGCGCTCGCGCACAACACCCGCAGCGAAGCGGAGGTCGATGCCATTATCGATCATGCTGTGGCGAGCGGTGGCAGCCTGCTCAAAGCTGCGCACAAGGCCGATTGGGGCGGGTATTCGGGCTATTTCGCCGACCCGGACGGCCATGCATGGGAAGTCGCCTACAATCCCCATTGGACGATAGACGCCGAAGGGCGGATCAATATGGCTCCCTGACGGAGCGCGCCCTCGCTAGTTCTCCAGCGCGGCGGCCACGATCCGGTTCAGCCGTCCGATATCGGCGCCGGGTATGATGTCGCCGCCGATCACGAAGAAGGGCGTGCCGCTGACCCCTATCGAACGGGCCAGCTGATACACGCTGTCGAGATGTTCCTCGATTTCCGGCGAAGCCATGGCTTCGCGCAGCGCGTCCGGCTCGATGCCGTGTTCGGCGGCGATAAGCTCGATGCGTTCGGCATTCATCGGTGAGCCGGCCTGCATAAGCGCATTGTGAAAATCGCGGTAGGTGTCGGGAGACAGGCTCCAGACCGCCAGCGCCGCGCGGGCGGCCTCCTCTGAAGCCTGTCCCAGCAGCGGCAGCTCCTTGTAAACGACCCGTATGCGCCCCTCATGGCGCTCCATTACGTCTTCCAGCCAGTCATTCACCTGCACGCAATACGGGCAGCGATAGTCGAAGAATTCGACAATGGTCAGCTCGGCATCTTCCGGGCCGGCCACCGGGTCTCTTGCATCCTCGTAGATTGCGTCGCGATACTCCTGCGCCCCGGCGATCAGCTGGGCCTGTTCGCGCGCGCGCGCGCGGCGCTGCAATTCCACGATGGCTTCCTCGATCACCTCCGGGTTTTCCACGATATAGCGATGCACGATCTGTTCGATGGCCGAGCTATCGGTTTCGTCGGTGTCGCCATTGGCGGGTGAGCAGGCAACAAGAAGGCCGGCGGCCAAAAGGCCAGTCAGAAAACGCATGTCATAGTCCCTGAATGTTAGTGGAATGCCGGGCTTGCCAGAGGCTGGCGCCGGTTGCGCTCGGCCCTGTTCCACTCGCGGATTTCCTGTGGTGTCGGTTCTGCAACTGCGATCAGTTCGCTGGCGCGCACCCAGGCCGGGGTGCCGCTGTCCAGCTCATCGCGGGCGCGATTGGCAAAGATGTAAGCCTGCATCGAATTGCCGACCGAGAAAAAGCGTTCCGCCGTTGCAAGCTGTGCCAGCGCTGTCTCTCCGCGCGCCTCATGGGCGAGCGCCAACTGGAACCAGGCCCAGCTATTCTGCTGCTCGCGTGCCAGCGCAAAGCGCAAATGGGAGACCGCCTCATCCAGCGCATCGGCTTCGCCGGTTCCAATCAGCGATGCGGCAAGATTCACGCGCAGAAGCGGTGCATCGGGCATCAGCTCGATCGCGCGCCGGTGGGGTGCGACCGAGTCCGCTATCCGTCCGCTCTCGTAGAGCATCTGGCCCTCCAGCTCGTGGAAGAACGGGTTTTCCGGCTCCATCTCGATCAGCTGTGCCAGACGCTCGCGTGCGTGGTCCAGCCTTCCCTGCCGGAAATAGGCAACCGAGCGCGCATACCGGGCCTCAAGGCTGGTATCGCTTTCAGGGTAACGCTGGAACACCTGGGCCGGTGCCACGGTGAAGCCGATGATCTTGGCCTGTATGCGCCGCAGCTCGGCGATCTCCTCGGGGCTGTCTTCCACATCGTAATAGGGCGATGCCTCTACCCGGCGCCGCATGGCTTCGATGCGCTGGGACGAGAGGGGGTGAGAGCGGAAATACTCATAGCGCCGGGCCTCGCTCATCACCTCCTGATAACGGAAGCGTTCAAACGTGGTCACCAGACCGCGTGAGGACTGGCCTGTGCGCTCCATGAAGGTAATGGCGGCCTGATCGGCGGCGGCTTCCTGGGTGCGCGTATAGCGCAGCATGTCCAGCGTCGCGAACTGGGGCGCGGAGGCGATAATGGCCGCCCCGCCCGCACCGGCACCGGCCATGGCGGCAACGATGCCCAGCCCCAGCGTGGCAATCATGGTCGCCATGGCGCCGCGCGTGCCATCGCCAAAGCGCACCAGATGCGCGCCTTCGATATGGCCGATTTCATGCGCGATAACGGCTTTGATTTCACCGGGATATTCGGCAATCACGATTGCGCCGGTATGCATGAAGATGTTCTGGCCACGCGTGACGAAGGCGTTGAACTCGTTGTTTCCGACCAGATAGAGGCCTACCGAATCGCTATCCAGCCCTGCCGCATCCAGCAAGGGGTCGGTATAGCCCTGCATGACCGCTTCGATTTCGGTGTCGCGGATCAGGCTTATGCCCTGGGCATGGGCGGGCGCGGACGGTCCGAGGATCATCGCCGCGCTGGCGGCCAGGGCCGTCGCAGAGGCGCAGCAATCTCTCAGGCGGGTAATGATCGTCATGGAGACATGACCTCCGATACGGCTTCCACCGCAATGCATCACCCCCAACGATAGCCTTTTCATGGCAGAAGTGCAGCCCGTGAGCACATTTATACTGACAGGCTGCACACCGATATCAGGACCCCATCCCGAACAGCTTGCCTGAGCGTTGCCACCAGCCCGAACGCTTCGGCCCGGTGTTTTCGCTCTCCTCGCCCGTTTCGGTGGCCGGTGCTTCGGATGCCGGTTCAGCCTTCTTTGCGCGCGGCTTGCGGGCAGGTGCCTTCTTCTGCTTGGGCGCGTCTTCGCTAGCGCTTTCAGCTGGAGCCTCGGCGGTTTCGGCGTCCGCCTTTTTGGGAGCAGCCTTGCGCGTGCGCTTCGGTTTGGCCGGAGCCTCTGCCTCGACGGCCGCTTCACTTTGCGCAGGTGCCGCTTCGGCGGGTTCTGCCTTCTTGCGCCGTGTGCGCTTGGGCTTGGGTGCCTCTTCGCTGGCGGCTGGCTCAGCGGCCTCAACCGCGCTTTCAGCTGCCGCAGGCGCGTCTTCCACGGCTTGCTTGCGGCGGCGTGACGGGCGCGTGCGGGCAGGCGGCGTCTCGCCTGAGCCGATGGCTTCGCTTTCGCCCGGCTCGATCACCGACAGGCCGGCAATCTCGCTGCTCTCGCCTGAGCTGGATGCGGCTGCCTGATCGTCGCGTGTCTCACCATCACCGCGCCGACGGCGTCCACGGCCACCACGGCGGCCCCGGCGGCGGCGCTTGGGCTTGCCGTCCTCGTCCTGGGCGCTCGTGGCAGGGGCTCTGTCAGCGCTTTCGCCCTCTTCGTCGCCATCGCTGTCGGCATCAGCGGCTTCGGCGTCGCCTCCGGCTTGCGCCTCGGCGTGATCGGAATCGCGGTCACGGCCACCGCGCCGTCTGCGGCGGCGGCGCGATTTGCGCTCTCCACCGTCACCATCGGCCTTTTCCGAACGGGTGTCTTCGTGCGCTTCTTCAGCGGCGGCACCCGCTTCCAGCGCGGCTTCCTCTTCCGCCGCCTGCCGGTCGGCTTCTTCCTCGGCGGTCAGCGAACCGGCTTCGACGGTGATCGGCTTGGGCACATAGGGTCCGCGATCACCGTCTTTACGCGCTTCCAGCCGCTCGATGCGTGATCCGTCGCGCTTCAGGTCGATATCTGTCGCGATCAGGACGCGCATGTCGAAGCGCTGCTCGACCGCGCGCAGATAGTCGCGCTTCTCGTTGAGCAGGTAGAGCGCCACCTCGTTGGGCAGATGCAGCGCGATCTTCAGGGCGCGCCCTTTAAGGCCCTCTTCCTCAACGCTGCGGATAGCCGCCAGAGCGCTCGATTCCACGCTTCTGAGATAGCCAATGCCATTGCAGTGCGGGCAGGGCTCTGTAGAGCCTTCCACCAGGCTCGTGCGGCGGCGCTGGCGGGAGATTTCCATCAGGCCGAACTGGGAGATTTTCGCCATCTGGATGCGCGCGCGGTCCTTGGCGAGCACCTCTTTCATCTTCTTCTCGACGGCGCGGATGTTCTTGTTGTCCTCCATATCGATGAAATCGATAATGATGAGGCCGGCAAGGTCACGCAGGCGCATCTGGCGCGCCGCTTCCTCGGCCGCTTCCAGATTGGTGCGCAGCGCGGTCTGCTCGATATTGCGCTCTTTGGTCGACTTGCCCGAGTTCACGTCGATGGCGACCAGCGCCTCTGTCGGGTTGATGACCAGATAGCCGCCTGATTTCAGCTGTGCGACGGGGGAGTAGATCGCCTCAAGCTGGCTTTCGGTCCCGTGGCGCAGGAAAAGCGGCATGTCGTCGGTATAGGGCTGCACCTTGGTGGCGTGGCTCGGCATCAGCATGCGCATGAAGCCCTTGGCTTCCTTGTAGGCTTCCTCGCCTTCGACCAGGACGTGCTCGATATCCTTGTCGTAAAGGTCGCGGATCGCGCGCTTGACCAGATTGCCTTCCTCGTAAATCAGCGAGGGAGCAACGGATTTCAGCGTGGTCTCGCGGATCGTCTCCCACAGACGGATCAGATAGTCGTAATCACGCTTGATCTCCAGCTTGGTGCGCGCCGCGCCCGCTGTGCGGATGATGAGGCCCATGCCGCGCGGCAGATCGAGCGACTGGACGGCGCTTTTCAGGCGCTTGCGGTCGGTCGCGCTGGTGATCTTGCGCGAAATGCCGCCCCCACGGTCGGTATTGGGCATCAGCACGCAATAGCGTCCGGCCAGCGACAGATAGGTGGTCAGCGCCGCGCCTTTATTGCCGCGCTCCTCCTTGGAGACCTGCACGAGCATGACCTGGCGGCGCTTGATGACCTCCTGGATCTTGTATTTGCGAAGCAGGTTGCGCCGTTTGCGGGCAATCTCCTCCATCAGATCCTCGTCATCATCGGCATCGTCGCCGCCATCGCTGTCGGTATCGGCGGTCAGCTCGGCTTCGGCCTCGCGCAGGGCCTGACGGTCCTCGAACGGGATCTGGTAGTAGTCGGGATGGATCTCGTTAAAGGCCAGAAAGCCGTGCTTGTTGCCGCCATATTCGACAAAGGCGGCCTGAAGCGAGGGTTCTACACGGGTGACCTGGGCGAGATAGATATTGCCACGGATGGGGCTGCGTGAAGCCGACTCAAAGTCGAAATCTTCAACGCGGTTGGAATCCACAATGACCACCCGGGTTTCTTCCGGGTGGGAGGCGTCGATCAGCATTTTGCGGGACATAAAGGCGAGCTCCGGTGCGCGCGCCAGCACGAATCATCCGGCCTGTAAGGGCCAGAGCAGATAGCTGGGCGCTGAGTTGGGAGCGCAAGGGCGGCGTCGCTTCTGAAGGGGTCGAAGGGAAAGCACGCGCCTGGCGCATGTTCAAGGTTCCTTGTCGGCCTGTCCGGCACCCCCTGAAAGGCAGGGGAAACACGCGGAGCAGGCCGCTTTGACTGGTCTGGGGCGCGTGCGCGCAGAACCGGATGAGCGGTCCGCGGCGTCTGCCCGGTAAATCTTTGCTGCCCCGTTGATCCGCTGCGCGAGCCAGCGACGTATCGCCAGGCTCCCGGTCGCGCGGGGCGAGGTAGTGAAGCGTGTCAGGCGCCAGCAATTGCCGGACTGGCTGACAGCGTTATCAACACCGAAGCACACCATGCACCATTCGCTCCGGGATGAAAAGCAAGCTTATCCGTGCTAGCCAGCAATTATCGTTACGCGCTGGTAACCGAATCGAAACCGGGGCGGGCTATTCTCTGTATGAGACCTGCGTTCAAGCAGGCCGGCTGAGGGTGTGCTACAGAGGGTGATGACGGTGGCGGTTATCAATGGACTATCGGGTCTGAAGGCATGCATGGCGGCGCTGCTCGTCATGGTGGCCAGCGGCTTTGCCCATGCAGATTCCATTACCGCCGTGCGCTTTGGCGTGCACGACACCCATACCCGCATCGTGATCGAGACCCGCTCCGAGATGGAGTTTCGCGCCTTCACCTCTGGCGAGGTGTCGCCGCGCCTGATCGTTGATATTCCGGGCGCAGGCTGGGCGGTCAGCGGTCTCGATGGCCGGCAGGGGCAGGGCCACGGGCTCGCCGGACGGTTCCGCTTCGACCCCGCTGCGCAGACGCCGCGCCTGATTTTCGATCTGACCGAGAGCGCGCAGGTGCGCGAGAGCTTCGCCCTCCCGCCGGGCGAGGGCGGCTATCGTATCGTGATTGACATTGAACCGGCACCGGCGGCGGTGATGACGGCCAGCTCCGGCTTTGACGTCACCGATCACACCATCACCCAGTATCTCGCCGAACGTGTGCAGGTATCTTACGTGCCGCCGCGCTGTGAGCGCCCGCGCATCGTGATTGATCCGGGCCATGGCGGACGTGACCCGGGCGCGCCGGGCCGGTTTGGCGGCGTATCGGAATCCCATCTGGCGCTGGCGGCCGGGCTGGCGCTGCGCGATATTCTCAATGCCCGTGGCCGTTATGAAGTCATTATGACGCGCGACCGCGATATTTTTCTGGAGCTTGATGAGCGTATCCAGGTCGCCCGCCGGGCGCAGGCAGACATCTTCATCTCGCTGCACGCCGATGCCGCGCCCAACAGCGCGACCGGCCCGCGCGGCGCGGCTGTCTACACACTGTCTGACTCCGGTACCAACCGCGCGCGCAACCGGGCGCGTCAGGACGGTGAGTGGCTGCAGACCAGCGCGGCGCGCACCGAGCAGGTCAACAATCTGCTGCTGGAAATGTCGCTGCAAGAAAAGCGCAACCAGTCGCTTATCTTCGCCGCCTCCATTCTGGAGACCTCTTCGGCGATCACGCCGCTCTTCCGCCGCGAGCCGCTGGAGCGCGGCTTCTGGGTGCTGCTGGATTCCCAGATCCCCGCCGTCCTGTTCGAGATGGGCTTTATGACCAACCCCGACGACTCGCGTAATCTGAACACTCCGGCCTATCGCCAGCGGCTGATGGCGGCGGTGGCGGACTCCATCGATGCCTATTTCGCAGTCTGCAATAATACCGGCCCGGTCCGCACCGCAGCTGCTGGCAATTCAGGCGGCCCGGCGCTGCGCTGACCTTCCGCCCTGAAACCGGCTTGGACGTATCGGCCTCATCAGGCCATAATGCCGCCGCAGTGAGGGGCATGGTCTGCAGCCCTGCCAGACAGGCAGGCAGCATCGACTGGACAGGCGGAATACATGGCAGTCTTCAGCGTGAAAAACTTCGGCAAGCTGGCTCTCTGGGCAGGCTCGACCATTGCGGTTGTCGGCATTGTGGCTCTGGTCGCGGTGTCCATCTACGTCGCGCGGGTCACCGAAGACTTGCCTGATTACGCGCAGCTGGCCGAGTATGAACCGCCGATTATGAGCCGCATGCATGCCGGCGACGGGCTGCTGATCGCCGAATATGCGTTTGAGCGCCGCGTTTTCGTGCCGATCGAGGCGATCCCGCCCCAGGTCCTGAACGCCTTCCTCGCGGCAGAGGATGCCAATTTCTATAATCATAGCGGCATCGACCTGATGGGGCTGGTGCGCGCTGCCGTGTCCAATATCGGCAATATTATCAATGGACGCCGTCTTGAGGGCGGTTCGACCATCACCCAGCAGGTGGCCAAGAACTTCCTGCTCTCCTCCGAGCAGCGTGTAGCGCGTAAAGTTCAGGAAATGGTGCTGGCCATGCGCATGGAGCGGGCCTTCACCAAGGACCGCATACTGGAGCTGTATCTCAACGAGATTTTCCTCGGTAACCGCGCCTATGGCGTGGCAGCGGCCGCGCTGAACTATTTCGACAGCTCACTCGATGAGCTGGAACTGCACGAGATCGCGTATCTCGCAGCCCTGCCCAAGGCGCCGAACAACTACCATCCGACCCGGCGCCCCGAAGCGGCCATTGGACGGCGCAACTACGTGCTCGCCCGCATGCACGTGAACGGCTTCATCACGGAAGCAGAGATGCGCGAAGCGCAGGCCCAGCCGCTCGAAACGGTCAGCCGTCTGCAGGGCGAAACCTATCTGGCGGCGGAGTATTTCGTCGAGGAAGTGCGCCGCGAACTCTTCAACATGTATGGCGAGGAGCAGCTTTACTCCGGCGGCCTGTCGGTGCGCACCTCGCTCGATACCCGCGCCCAGCTGGCCGCCCGCTCGGCGCTGCGTGCGGGCCTGCTGGAATATGACCGGCGCTACGGCTATCGCGGCCCGCTCACCACGCTGGAGAACTTTGACGCCTGGCCGGAACAACTGGCCGAAGTCGAGGTGCCGCGCGATCTCGACGAGGGCTGGACCCATGCTGTCGTGCTGGAAGTGCGCGATGGTGACGTGCTGATCGGCACGGTCGACCGCGCACGCGGCTCCATTCCGCTGTCCGAATTGCGCTGGGCGCGCCGCCCGTCCCGGCGCTCGTCTGATAATTTCCCGGCTCTGGGTGCTGCCATTCAACGCCCGTCCGACGTGCTGGAACTGGGCGATGTGGTACTGGTCGAGCGCCTGTCGGAAGAGGGCGAGGAATACGCCCTGCGCCAGGTGCCCGAAGTGAACGGCGCGGTGATGGCGCTTGATCCCTATACCGGCCGGGTGCTGGCCATGATTGGCGGCTATTCCTTCCAGCACAGCCAGTTCAATCGCGCCACGCAGGCGCGCCGTCAGCCCGGCTCTTCGTTCAAGCCCTTTGTCTATGCCGCCGCGCTGGACAATGGCTTCACGCCCGCCAGCATCATTCTGGATGCGCCGTTCGCGGCCACAGGCGGCGGGGACAACCGCTTCTACCGCCCGTCCAATTATTCCGACCGGTTCTACGGACCTTCCACAATGCGTCTGGGGCTGGAGCTCTCGCGTAACGTGATGACGGTGCGGCTGGCGCAGGATACCGGCATGCAGCCCATTGCCGAATATGCCGAGCGCTTCGGGATTTACGACCGGATGGATCCGGTCCTGGCCATGTCGCTGGGTGCGGGCGAGACCACGCTGTGGCGGCTGATGAGCGCCTATGGCGCGCTGGTCAATGGCGGACGGCGCGTGACGCCGACCCTGATCGACCGGGTACAGGACCGCACCGGACAGACCATTTTCGTGCACGACGAGCGCGAATGCGTGCAATGCGATGTGGAGGAATGGACAGACGGGCTTGCCGAGCCGGAGCTGGCCGAGTTGGGTGAAGAGGTTGTCGACCCGGTAACCGCCTATCAGGTCGTCTCCATGCTGGAGGGC
Organism: Glycocaulis abyssi; assembly: GCF_041429775.1. Taxonomy (NCBI): domain Bacteria; kingdom Pseudomonadati; phylum Pseudomonadota; class Alphaproteobacteria; order Maricaulales; family Maricaulaceae; genus Glycocaulis; species Glycocaulis abyssi. The sequence goes on from NZ_CP163421.1 coordinate 513,261, forward strand.
GCGGTGCGCCGCGGTACCGGCAGCGCACTCAACGCGCTCGGCCGCCCGGTAGCGGGCAAGACCGGCACCACGAACGAGTTCCGCGATGCCTGGTTTGTCGGTTTCACGCCGGACCTGGTGGTCGGCGTCTATGTCGGCTTTGATACGCCGGCGCCGCTGGGTTCCGGCGAGGCTGGCGGCCGGGCCGCTGCCCCGATTGCGCGCGATGCATTTGCGCCCATTCTGGAAGACTATCCGGTCGCGCCGTTCCGTGTGCCCGAAGGGGTGCGCCTCGTGCCTATTGATGCGCGGTCGGGCGAGCCGTCCGTGCTGGGCCGTCCAGGCGTGATCCTGGAGGCATTCCGTCCGGGGACCGAGCCGGTACGCGGGGCCAGCCGCGAGGAAGAGACGCTCAGCTTTGGCACGGGCCGTCTGCGTGACAGCGATGGCGAGAGCGGCGAATCCGGTGAGGTGGTCGACACGCTGGACGGAATCTACTAGCCGGTACAACTGCGGGCCTTGTCTGGCGTGGCCAGCTTGGCTATGCGCCAGTCAGCCCGCCTTCAGGCACTTTTCCTTTTGCAGCATTACAGGTCCCCTCCCATGCGCGCCGATATTGCGTCCTTGAAAACCTCCATCGAGCAGTCAGTGGAACTGCTGAGGAGGCGTCTTTGACTGGGATCAGGCTGAAGCACGCCTCGACGAGCTGAACGCACGCGCCGAGGCGCCTGATTTCTGGAATGACGCGGCGCGCGCGCAGAGCCTGATGCGCGAACGCAATGCACTCGACCGGCAGATGACCAAGGTGCGCGAGATCGAAGCCGAACTCGCCGACACGCTGGAGCTGGCCGAACTGGCTGACAGCGAAGGCGATGACGACCTCTATGGCGAGGCCGTCACCGCGCTGAAGGCGCTTCAGGAGCGTGCCGGCCGGGCGGAGCTGGAAGCCCTGCTGTCGGGTGAGGCTGACGCCAATGACTGCTATGTCGAGATACATCCCGGCGCGGGTGGTACCGAGGCGCAGGACTGGGCCGCCATGCTGACGCGCATGTACACGCGCTGGGCCAATGCGTCCGGCTACAAGGTGGAGGTGATCGAGGAGCAGGCCGGCGAGGAAGCCGGGCTGAAATCGGCAACCCTGCTTATCAAGGGCGAAAACGCCTATGGCTGGCTGAAAACCGAAGCCGGGGTGCACCGTCTGGTGCGTATCTCGCCCTTTGACAGCTCAGGGCGCCGCCATACCAGCTTTGCCAGTGTCTGGGTCTATCCGCTGATCGACGACACGATCGAAATCGAGATACTCGACAAGGATGTGCGCACCGATACCTTCCGGGCTTCAGGGGCGGGCGGCCAGCACGTCAACAAGACCGACAGCGCGATCCGCCTGACCCACGAGCCCACAGGCATCGTGGTGCAGTGCCAGGCCGACCGTTCCCAGCACAAGAACCGCGAAACCGCGTGGAACATGCTGCGCGCGCGCCTCTATGAGCTGGAGCTGCAAAAGCGTGAGGCAGCGGCGCAGGCCGAAGCCGACGCCAAGACCGATATCGGCTGGGGCCACCAGATCCGCTCCTACGTGTTGCAGCCCTACCAGATGGTCAAGGATCTGCGCACCAGCGTGGAGACCTCCGACACGCAGGGCGTGCTGGACGGCGATCTCGATGCCTTCATGGCCGCAGCGCTGGCCGCGCGCGTCGGCGGGGAAGAGGCGGCCTCCAGCTAGGGCGTCCGGCGCATCCTTCACCGACAACGAAAAAGGGCGGCCCAACGAGGCCGCCCTTTTGTCATTCAGGTACTGAACGCCCGTGTTACGCCTTGGAGGCGAACGGATCGCTATTGGCTGCGGCTGCCGGGCGCGGAGCCGAAGCGGCAGATGCCGAGCTTGGCGGCGCAGGCGGCATGGACGCGGCCGCTTTGGGCTTGTCCTGCGAAATGGAGTCAGATGTGGCTGATTTCTTGTCCGAAAGCGGATCGGACGAACGGCGGCAATGGCCGTCGAAATAGGCGCCGCTTTCTACTGCCAGCGTGGCGTGAATGATGTCGCCTTCAATGCGCGCGGTGGCGGCCAGCTGCACCTGGCGGGCGCGCACGGAGCCCTCCACACGGCCGCGCACGACAACGCTCTCGGCGACCACTTCGCCCTTTACCGTGGCTTCCTCTCCAATGCTGAGCGAACCGGCGCGCACATCGCCTTCGACGATGCCATCAAGCTGAACCTCGCCTTCGGAGGAGATGGAGCCCGTGATCGTGAGATCAGCGCTGAGAATGGAGGGAGCTTTCGATTTCATGGCGGACCTTTTGGCTGGGGGCGGCGGGCTTCCCGTTTCCGGGGCGGGGGAGTCCTTTTTATTGAACATAATGTCCTGCTCTCAAGAAACGCTCAGGATCCAGGTGGTTACCCCTGAACCAGACTTCATAGTGAAGATGCGTCGCCGTTGACCGCCCGGTTGTGCCCATTCCCCCAAGGCGCTGGCCCGCTTCCACAACGTCACCGCGGCGGACATCAATGGTGTGCAGGTGCGCATAGCGCGTCCTGAACCCATAGCCGTGATCGATCTCCACGGTCCTACCATAGCCCGAGCGCCAGCCTGCGTAAACGACACTGCCTGCTGCGCCTGCAGTGATCGGCGTGCCGCGTGCACCGGCAAAATCACGTCCCGTGTGAAAGGCCGGACGGCGGGTGAACGGGTCAATGCGCGAGCCGTAGGGGCTGGTGTCCCGGTAGGGGCCGGATACCGGTACGTTCAGCGGGGTGGCGGCCAGGGCCCGCTCAAGCTCTTCCAGCTCCACCAGCCGCGATGCGATACGCGCCACGCGCGCATTGAAGGGATCGGACAGGTCCAGTCCTTCCCCCATCAGTGCCGAGCTGTCCAGTGCGACGAACGGACCGCCCGTGCCGCCATCGCCTGACCGTCCTTCGCGTACCACTTCTTCAAGCCGCAAACCGGTCAGCCGCAGAACGGCGCGCAGGTTTTCAAGGCGGGATTCTGCAGACTCTTCAGCCTGCGTCAGCGCAGCCTCCTGATCTGTCATCAGGCTTGCCACGCGTTCCTCGGCAGGGCTGCCATCGCCGGTATGCGCCGCTGTGCGGATAAGGGATTCACGCGGCGCGGTGTCGGCCGGGCTGGCGGCCATCAATATGCGGCCATTATCAAGGCTGGGGCTGAGCTGGCGTTCGCCAATCTGCAGGTCTTCTGCAAAATCTAGCAGGCGGCGGACTGTATCGTGGCGGACCTGAAACTCGCCGGCCGTGCGGTCAAACGCGTCGCTGCGCGATTCCAGGAAGGCAATGGCCGCTGCTTCGGCGGCGCGCGCCTCTTCCAGCTGCGCCTGATAAGCCGTGATGGTTTCGTTGAATCGGGCCGAGCGGATCATGTCCGTCCGGCTCTCCAGGATCATGTTTACAGTGGAGATGGTCAGCCATATGGCCAAGCCGCATGCGGCTGCCAGCGCACCAACCTGCATCTCGGTGGTCACGGCGAAGTATCGCACCTGACCATCACTGCGATGGTATATCTGCCGGTCCGGGAAGCGTTGCCTTATCAGCTCCCATGGGCCGGCGAGAAGACGTTTCACCATGCGCTCCCGCCCGGTTTTTCGTTGAAATCCCGCCTCGAAGACGAAACACTCGCACAGTAACGTGACGGTTTTCAACCAGTTCGATGCAATCGGATGCAACCTTCGGGCCGCATCTGCGTTAGGCGCAATTAAATCTTTTTTAATTCAATGTCTTAACGGCTCATTACGGAAGCAGCGCTTCGTAGAAGTCCGCTTCGAGTCCCGCTTCGGCGCGGGCCAGGGCATTAACGGGCAGTTTCAACCCGCCGGGGAATCGTTCCCGGACGAGACGGTGGAACGTCTCGCGCGGGTTCTGCCCGCGATGTGCGCAGACATGGTCCAGCCAGCGCCGGCCGGCCGCGACATGGCTGATTTCCTCGTTGTAGATGACCGTCAGGATGTCAGCGCTGGCTTGATCCCCGGCCGATTGCAGGCGTTCGATCATGCCCGGTGTCACATCCAGCCCGCGCGCCTCCAGCACCAGAGGCGCGATGGCAAGGCGCGCCGCAATGTCGTCGGAAGTCGCCATGGCCGCAGACCACAGACCGTCATGGGCGTCCAGATCACCATAGGCCGTGCCTAGCTCTGACAACCGGTCACTGACCATCGCGAAATGGCGCGCCTCGTCATCGCCGACGCCGATCCAGTCGGTCAGGAAGGCTTGCCGGGCCGCCTCGTCCAGTTCAGGCGCGCCGCCAAAGCGCACCGCCATGTCAAAGGCCAGATCAATGGCGTTGAACTCGATATGGGCGACCGCATGCAGCAGAGCCGCGCGCCCGGCCTCACTGTTCAGGCGGCGGCGTGGCACGCGCGCAGGGGGTACCAGATGCGGACGCTCCGGCCGGGCCGGGCGTTCAGGCACGGTCCCGTCCCAGTCCGGGGCATGGGACAGCGCGCCGCTCCGCCAGGCCGACGCGATTTCGCGTGCGCGCGCCGCCTTGGCTGCCGGGTCTGCCGTCAACAGGACCGAAACGGCCGCATCCTGAACCGATTGCGTCACGAGCCGGATTTCACCGTGTCCAGCACTTCTTCGACATGGCCGGGCACCTTCACCTTGCGCCAGACCGCTTTCAGCGTGCCGTCCGGGCCGATCAGGAAGGTGGAGCGCTCAATGCCCCAATAGGTCTTGCCGTACATCTGCTTTTCCCGCCAGACGCCGTAGCGTTCGGTCACGTCGCCGTCGGCGTCGGAAGCCAGGATAACGGACAGTTCATGCTTGGCGCGGAACTTGCCATGCTTGGCTGTGGTATCTTTCGATACACCGACCACAACTGCACCTGCCGCCTCGAACTCGTCAATTTTATCGCTAAACCCGATTGCTTCCTTTGTGCATCCCGGAGTGTCGTCCTTCGGGTAGAAAAAGAGAACCACGCTCTTGCCCTTGAAGTCAGATAACGAGACCGTGCCTGCGCTGTCGGTCGGCATCGAGAAATCGGGGGCCGTGTCGCCGGGCTTCAGGGTGCTCAATGATCTGCTCCTTGGATGGCTGAATGGGGTGGCAATGGATGTCAGGGCAAATGTGGGTGCCCGGACGCGTCCGTCCAGTAGTCTGCTGACATACAGGTGCCCGTGCTAGTCCGAAGCGCCCGACTTTTCCTGATCTACACGCTGGAGGCTGTCGCCGTCCTGATGGCCCTCGTCATCTTCGCGGCGGCGGCGCTTTTATGGCGTCTCGCCAGCGGGCCGGTGGATGTGGACGCGCTGGCAACGGGCCTGCGCCCTGCGATTGCCACCGCTCTGGGCGGTGAAGAGGCAAGCTATGGCCGCGCCAGCGTCCGCTTTGCGCCCGACACCCGCGCCCTGGTCGTCGATATGCGCGAGCTTGAGGTCGCCGGGGCAGGGGGCGAGGTGCTGGCCACTGCAGAGCGGGTGGAACTCGCGCTGGCGCTGGACCAGCTTGTCATAGGCCGTATCCGCCCGGTGGAGATCAGCGCGGTCGGCGGCGTGTTCACCGTGCGGCGCGATGCCTCAGGCGTGGTAAGCGCCTCTATCGGCGGGCGTACCGCGCAGGCTGGCGAGGCGGGTAATGATGGTGCAGCCCGCGCCGTTCTGGGCCGGCTGCAGAGCGCGCGTATCAGCGGCGCTGAACTGCGCGTTGACGACGCGATCAGCGGGCTTTCGGCGCGGTTTTCCGGGGCAGAACTGGCTGTCGAACGCGATGGGCGTGCCTTGCGGGTTTCCTCGCAGGCGGGCTTTCTGGCACCGGGCGGGGCCGTGCCGGTAGCCATCGAGCTGGAGACAGGGTCCAGCTTCGAGACCATATTTCTTGCCGTCTCCGCTCAGGGTCTCGTTCCCTCCACGCTCGGCAATCTCCATGGCAGCTGGGCGCAGCTGGCCGCGTTCGATCTGCCGCTGGATTTCGATCTTGTGCTCGATGCCAGCCGCGCGGGCGGTTTGAGGGCTGTTGAGCTCAATCTCGATGCCGGTGAGGGTCTTTTCCGTAGCGCCGATGGCCCGCTGGATATCCGGTCCGGCCATGTCAGCGCCTCGCTGGATGCTGCGGAAGGTGAGCTGGATCTGCGCCAGCTAGCCTTTGACAGTGATCTGCTGACGCTAAACGCGTCAGGCCGGCTTTTCGGGTTCGCCGGATATGACAGCGTGCTGCCGTCGCGCGCGCGCTTCGAGCTGTCGCTGGGGGAGGGCGCGCTGGTTCTGCCGAACACGCTTCCAGGCCCGGTCGAGTGGTCGCGCGGCGAGTTCGCAGGGCGTATGGATACCCAGTCCCTGGAGCTCGTTATCGACAGCGCCGAGGCGGAGCTTCTCGATATCGTGGCGCGGTTTTCAGCGCGGCTGGGGCTTGATGAAACGGCTGAAGGGCGCCGCCCCGCCATCCAGCTTGAGGGTGAAGCCGAGGGCGTCGTGCGCAAGGAGGCGGTGCTGGCCCTGTGGCCGGTGGAGTTTGCGCTGGGCGGACGCGACTGGGTCGAGGCCAATGTGCTGGCTGGTGAGGCACGCAATGTGCGCGCCGACATCAACATACCCGCCGAAGCCTTCAATGCCGGCATGCTGGACGATGATGACCTGTCGGTGACGTTTGACTATTCCGGCGCCACGGCCCGCTACATCTCCACCATGACACCATTGACGGGGCTTTCCGGGTCGGCAGTGCTGCGCGGCAACGGCCTCAGCCTGACGGGGCGGTCGGGGCGGATCGACGCGCTGGAGATCGACACGCTTTTTGTGGAGATACCACGGTTCAATCCGCGCGGCGCGCCGGCCCGGTTTGGCGGCGAGGGACGCGGGTCACTCTCCGGCCTGGTGGCCCTGCTGGACCAGCCGCCGCTGAACCTTGCCAGCGATTACGGGCTGGACCCGCTCACGCTTGAAGGCGAAGGCGCGGTGCGCTTCGAGATCACCCGCCCGATGCTGCGTGACGTGCCTTACGAGGATATCGGGTTTGATGTGTCTGGCCGGTTTGCCGGTGCCGCCGGTCCCAGCGGCCTTGGCGAGGTGCGCTTCACCGATGGCGATATCAGCTTCCACGCCGACAGTGCAGGTCTTGAAGCCAGCGGGGATGTGCGTATCGGGCGTTCAATGGCGCGGCTGGAATGGCACGAGCGCTTCCAGACGCCCGAAGGTGAGCTGGGTACACGCGTACGCATCGTCTCAGAGGCTGATGCGCGCGATCTTGATCTGGCCGGCATACCGGCGCGCGGCATCATTGATGGCCAGATCGGCCTGGATGCGACCTTTGCCGGTAATGGCTTTGATTTCTCCCGCTATGTGGTGATGGGCGACCTTACCGACGCCGCTCTGGAGCTGCCGGAGAATTTGTGGACCAAGCCGCGCGGCATGCCCGCCGCACTGGAAATGGTGGCGGTGCGCTCGGCCAGCGGCGGGCTTGATATCAGCCGGCTGGCCGTGCTGGGCGACGATCTCGATATCCGCGGGCAGGCCAGCCTTGCGGCGGACGGATTGCTGCTCAGTGCCGGGTTTGAACGGGTGATTATCGGCGGACGCTCCGACCTGTCGATAAGCGCTAACCGGCCCGAAGGCAGTGATGGCGCGCTGGATATCCGTATTACCGGGCGCTTCCTTGATGCCAGCGATCTGATTTCCAATCTTGTGTCCGGCACGCTGTTCAGCGGGGAGGGCGCAGGGGCCGTATCGCTGCTGGCCGATGTGGAGACGGTTCAGGCAGGAGCGGTGCGCTATGGCGCCGTCGGCCTGGCGCTGGAAGCTGATGAGCAGGGCCTGCAGCGGCTGAACCTGCAGGCCGCCCTGCCAAGGGGGCCGGTATCGCTGTCCGTCGCCCCTCGGCCTGACGGAACGCGGCTGCTGTCCGCGCAGAGCGCCGATGCCGGCGCGGTGCTCTCGACGCTGGGCGGGTTTGGCACGATCACAGGCGGAACGATGGAGCTGGACGGCGTGCTGCCACCAGCTGGCATGCCGGGCGGTGTGCAGGGCCGCCTGCTGGCGAACGGATTCCGGCTGGAGCAGATGCCGCTGCTGGCGCGCATCCTGGCCGCCGGTTCGCTGGAAGGGCTGGGCAGCCTGCTTTCCGGGCAGGGTGTCGATTTTGAACGCCTCGAGGTGGATTACGCCTTTGCCGACGGCCTGCTGGAAATGCGTCAGGGCCGCGTTGCCGGGCCGTCGCTGGGCCTGACCTGGACCGGGGTGGTCGATACGGCTGGCGAGCGCCTGAACCTGTCTGGCACGATACTGCCCTCCTACGGGATCAACTCGATACTGGGCAATCTGCCGCTTGTCGGCGAGTTGCTCACCTCTCGCCGGGGTGAAGGCGTTGTGGGCGTGACCTTTACCGCCGAGGGCCAGTTCAACGCCACGCGCGTCAGTGCCAATCCGCTGTCGGCGCTGGCTCCGGGCGTATTCCGGCGCATGTTTGAGGGAACATCGGCGCTGCGCGAGCTGGATGCGCTGGAAGCACGCCGCAGGGAAGGGGCCATGGAATCCAGCCAGCCGGGTATCGGCAGCGATGATGAAGGCGATGCCGGTGAAGAGGATGGCGAAGAGGACGGTGACGAGGACGGCTGAGCCGCACGTGCTGCGCTTGCGAAAACCTTCCGTGTCGCGCAGGTTTGCCCGGCATGATTGCAAGGCGGGATTCTGATGAAGTTGCTATTACTGCCCGGCGACGGGATTGGCCCCGAAGTGCTGGCCGAAGTCCGGCGCGTTATTGACACGCTCAACGCCCATCACGGTCTTGGCCTGAACGTGGAGAACGGTGACATAGGCGGGGCTTCGCTGGACCGGCACGGCACGCCGCTGGCACCACACGTCCTTGAAATGGCCAAAGCCAGCGACGCAGTGCTGATGGGCGCTGTGGGCGGGCCGAAATGGCAGAGCGTGTCCTACGAACTGCGCCCCGAACAGGGACTGCTCAATCTGCGCAAAGGGCTGGGCCTCTATGCCAATCTGCGCCCGGCCTTCTGCTTCCCGGCGCTGGCGGATGCCTCCACGCTTAAACGCGACGTGATTGACGGCCTCGACATTCTCTTTGTGCGCGAGCTGATCGGCGGGGTGTATTTCGGCGAGCCGCGCGGCATCGAAACGCTGCCCGACGGCACGAAGCGCGGCTTCAACACGCAAAGCTATACCACGCCCGAGATCGAGCGCGTCGCGCGCACCGCCTTCGATCTGGCCCGCCAGCGCGAGGGCAGGGTGTGCTCGGTGGAAAAGGCCAATGTGATGGAGTCCGGACTGCTCTGGCGCGAGACCGTCGCCGCCCTGCACGCGCGCGAATATGACGATGTGGCGCTGTCCCACATGTATGCCGATAACTGCGCGATGCAGCTCGTGCGCGATCCGCGTCAGTTTGACGTGATCCTCACCGATAATCTGTTTGGCGACATTCTCTCCGATGCGGCGGCCATGCTGACCGGATCGCTGGGCATGCTGCCATCTGCCGCGCTGGGAGAGCCGGGCATGCCGGGGCTCTACGAACCGATCCACGGCTCCGCGCCGGACATTGCGGGCAAGGGCATCGCCAATCCGTGCGCGGCGATCCTCAGCCTTGCCATGGCACTGCGCTACCAGCTGCGCCGGCCGGACCTGGCAGACCTGACCGAAAAGGCCGTGAGCGATGTGCTCGACGCCGGTTACCGCACAGGCGATCTGCTGGGCGGCGAAGATACGCGCCTTGTCGGCACCGAGGGCATGGGCCGCGCGATTACCGAGCGGCTGTCAGCCTAGCGTCGTGGTGAGGCGATAGCCCGGCGCGTAGGTCAGCGTGACGGCGGTAACGGCGGCATCGTCGGTACGCGTGATGCGCTCCACGCCAAAAACGGCGCTACCCCGCGCGCAGCCCAGCCGGGAGGCGAGGGCGGTATCGGCCTTGCGGGCCTGAAAGCTCAGCTCCCCGCCCGTAAACGGCACATTGCGCACCAGCCATTCATTGGCGCTGGAGGCGGCGAAGTCTGCGCGTTCCTTTGGCACCAGATCCGGGTTCAGCCAGCGGTCCTCCAGGCAGAAGGGCCGCTTGCCCGCGCTGTGCAGGGCAATGACGCGCCGCCAGCGCGTGCCGCGCGGCTGGTCCAGCGTGGCGGCTAGGTGATCGGGCAGGCGCTCTGTGCGGTCTTCCAGCAGCGTGTAGCCATAGCTGGCGCCAGACTGCTCCACCTCATGGCGGATAATGGCAATGTCAAAGACCGCGCGGCGCACCGGCGTTTCGGTGACCCGCGTGCCGCCCTTGCGCCGCCGGTCGAGATAGCCGGCCTCTGCCAGATCACGCAGCGCCCGGTTCACCGTGGCGCGGGCGCAGCCCAGCTCCTGCGCTATCTCGGCCTCTTTGGGGATCAGCGCGCCCGGCGGCCATTCGCGCGTGCGGATGCGCCGCAAGGCTTCTGCCCGCACGCTTTGCCACGCATAGGCGCTGGCGCTCACAGCCGCGCTCCCAGACGCCGGATCGTGGCGCGATAGCGCCCGGTAATCGCGTCATGGGCGATATGACGGCCGCCCTGTACCTGATGACGGCCTGCGGCCCAGACATCGCTGACCATGTTGTCATCGCCCGCGAATACCCAGCTATCGATCGTGAGATCGCCGGAGCGCCCTTCCAGCGTGATATGGCCGGTATCGAGCGCCACGAGGTCGGCCAGCTTGCCCGCAGCGATCACGCCCGCTTCGCGCCCTGCCGCCTGCGCGCCGCCTCGTGCCACGCCTTCCAGCAGCACCCGCCCGGCGGACTTTTCGCGCGTGGCAAGCGCCGCCCGGCTGCGGTCGCGCAAGCGCTGGGAGTATTCAAGCTGGCGCAATTCCTCTGACAGGGAGATGCGCACATTGCTGTCGGACCCAACGCCGAACCGGCCACCAGCCTCCAGCCATGTTGTGCCGTTGAAAATGCCGTCGCCCAGATTGCCTTCAGTGATCGGGCACAGGCCCGCCACCGCGCCAGTGCGGGCCAGCGCGCGCGTCTCTTCATCTGTCATCTGCGTGCAGTGGATGAGGCACCAGCGCGCGTCCACGTCTGCATTGGCCAGCAGCCATTCAGTGGGCCGTGCGCCGTAAGACGCCAGCACCTCCTCCACCTCGCCGGTCTGCTCGGCCAGATGCATGTGCAGCGGCGCACCCGGCGCAAGCGCTATACAGGCAGCCAGCCCTTCACGGCTGACCGCGCGCAGCGAATGCGCGGAAATGCCCAGCCTTGTGTCGGCGGGCAGAGGCTTTACAGCGTCGCTGGCTGAGTCAACAAGGCGCTCAAACCGGCTGACATCATTGCCGAAACGGATCTGGCCTGCGCCCAGCGGGCGGCCATCGCACCCGCCCTGCTGGTAAAGCACCGGCAGCAGGGTGAGGCCCACACCGGTCTGGCTGGCCGCTGCTGCGATGCGGTGGCTCATCTCGCCCAGATTGTCATAGGCCGCGCCATCGGGGCCGTGATGGAGATAGTGAAACTCCACATTGGTGGCGTAGCCGGCCTCCAGCATTTCCATCTGAACGAAGGCGGCAATCGCCTCCACATCATCAGGGGTGAGGGCATCGAGAAAGGCGTACATCGCCTTGCGCCACGTCCAGAAATTGTCCGACGGGTCGGCGCCCCGGCGTTCGGTCAGGCCCGCCATCGCCCGCTGGAAGGCGTGGGAGTGCAGGTTTGCGGGTGCGGGCAGCAGGATTCCGGTGCGGTAATCGCCACTCTGAGGGGTAGCGCCTGCCTCTATTGAGGTAATGCGGCCGCCGTCCAGTACCACGCGTACATCGCGCGCCCAGCCGGTTTCCAGAAGTGCTTCGCCCGCGTGAATGACGCCCATGCCCGCTCCGTTGACTCGCATAATAAGTCTATACTTAATGAGCCGGCTTGCAGGAGGAATCAAGGTGGAACACGCCCGCACCCATGTGCTGACCGGCGCCAGGCTCGCCGTCACGGCAGAGCCGGTAAGCGGTGCCGGTGCCATCGTCATTGAGGGCGAGCGGATTGCGTGGGCAGGGCCTGAGGGTGATTTGCCGGGCGCATACCAGAATGCTTCCACGCGTGATCTGGAGGGGCGTCTGGTGACGCCTGCGCTGATCGACTGCCACACCCATCTCGTTCATGGCGGCAACCGCACGCGCGAGTTCGAGCTGCGCCTTGAGGGCGCGAGCTATGAGGAAATCGCGCGGGCAGGGGGCGGCATCGTCTCCACCGTTACGGCGACGCGCGGCGCTGGCGAAGCGCAACTTCTCGCCGAAGCCCTGCCGCGTCTTGATGCGCTGCTGGCAGAAGGGGTAGCGACGGTAGAGATCAAATCCGGCTATGGCCTCGATATCGAGACCGAGCTGGCCATGCTGCGGGTGGCGCGCGCACTGGAGCGTGAGCGACCCGTTACCATCCGCACCAGCTTCCTTGGCGCGCATGCCATCCCGGCGGAATACAAGGGCCGGGCGGATGCCTATCTCGATGAGGTGTGCCTGCCCGCCTTGCGTGCCGCGCACGCCGAGGGCCTAGCCGATGCGGTGGACGGGTTCTGCGAGAATATCGCCTTCAGCGCGGACCAGATCGAGCGTGTGTTCGCTGAAGCCAAGACGCTGGGCCTGCCCGTAAAGCTGCATGCCGAGCAGCTCTCCCAGCAGGGCGGCACACAGCTTGCCGCGCGCTATGGCGCGCTGTCGGCAGATCATCTCGAATACGCCGATGAGGACGATGCGAAGGCCATGGCGAAGGCCGGCATGGTCGCCGTGCTGCTGCCCGGTGCCTTCTACTTCCTGCGCGAGACCAAGCTGCCGCCCATCGCCGCACTGCGCCAGCATGGCGTGCCCATGGCGCTGGCGACGGACTGCAATCCCGGCTCCTCGCCCCTGACGTCCCTGCTCCTGGCGATGAATATGGGCTGCACGCTCTTCCGCCTGACGCCGGACGAGGCACTGCGCGGTGTGACGCTGAATGCGGCGAAGGCGCTGGGTCTTGATGACCGGGGCCTCATCGCGCCCGGCAAGCGCGCCGACCTTGCCATCTGGGATGCTGAAATTCCTGCCGAACTCGCCGGGCGTATCGGCTTCAACCCGCTCCACCAACGCATTTTCGGAGGCCGCCCATGCTGACGCTCATTCCCGGCTCGGTCCGCCTCGCTGATCTCGAACGTATCTGGCGCGAGGGCCTGCCCGCCCGCCTCGATCCATCCGCCCGCGAGGGCGTGGAAGCCTCTGCTGCGCGTGTGGCGCAAGCGGCGCAAGGCGCGGAAGCGGTTTACGGCGTCAATACCGGCTTTGGAAAGCTCGCCCATGTGAAGATCGCTGCGGGCGATACGCGTACCCTCCAGCGCAATCTCATCCTCTCCCATTGCTGCGGGGTGGGGGACGAGACAGAGCCTGCAACCGTGCGCCTGATGATGGCGCTGAAGCTCTTAAGCCTCGGGCGCGGCGCGTCCGGCGTGCGCTGGGCGCTGATCGCGCTCATCGAAGCCATGCTGGAAAAGGGCGTCACGCCCGTCATCCCCTTGCAGGGCTCGGTTGGCGCGTCGGGTGATCTCGCCCCGCTGGCCCACATGGCCGCCGTATTGATCGGGGAGGGCGAAGCGATCCATGCGGGCAAGCGCCTGCCCGGTGCGCAGGCACTCAGTGCAGCGGGCCTGACTCCAATAGTGCTGGAGGCCAAGGAGGGGCTTGCCCTCATCAACGGCACGCAATTCTCCACCGCCATGGCGCTCGCGGGTCTGTTTGATGCGTTGCGCCTGACCGCCAATGCCGTGCTCACTTCCTGCCTCTCCACTGATGCGGCGATGGGCTCCACCGCGCCCTTGCATCCGCAAATCCACGCCCTGCGGGGCCATCGCGGACAGATAGAGGTGGCCGAGCGCATGCGCGCGCTGATGGACGGCTCGCAGATACGCGACAGCCATCGCGAGGATGATACGCGCGTGCAGGACCCGTACTGTATACGCTGCCAGCCGCAGGTGGCGGGCGCGGCGCTGGATCTCTTACGCCAGGCGGGCGCGACGCTGGAGATCGAAGCCAACGCCGTCACCGACAATCCGCTGGTGCTGGATGATGCCATCGTTTCGGGTGGCAATTTTCACGCAGAGCCGGTGGCCTTCGCCGCCGACATGATCGCGCTGGCAATCGCCGAAGTCGGCGCGATTGCCCAGCGGCGCATCGCGCTTCTGGTTGATCCGAACCTCAATCACGATCTACCGCCCTTCCTCACCCCCGCACCGGGCCTGAATTCCGGTTACATGATCGCGGAAGTGACCACCGCCGCCCTGATGAGCGAGAACAAGCATCTGGCCAATCCGTGTTCGACCGATTCAACGCCCACCTCCGCCAATCAGGAAGATCATGTGTCGATGGCGGCCCACGCCGCCGTGCGCCTGATGCGCATGAACGCGAACCTTGCCCGCATCCTTGCCGTCGAGGCGATGAGCGCGGCGCAGGGCATCGCCTTCCGTGCGCCCTTGCAGACCTCACCTAAGCTTCTCGCGGCGATTGAGGCGCTGCGCGCGGACGTGCCGGTGCTGGAAGCCGACCGCTATATGGCGGGCGATATTGAGCGCGCCGCAGAGCTGGTGCGCTCCGGTGCGCTCATTCAGGCTGCCGGGCTGGAGATCGCTCCATGAACCCTGTCAGCGTCAAGGAGGGGATCAGCCCGGTCGTCATCGCCGTGCCGCATGCCGGCACCTGGCTACCCGAAGAGGTGCGTGCGCGGCTGAACGCGCGCGGGGCTACGCTCGCCGATACGGACTGGCATGTGGACCGGCTCTATGACGGGCTGCTTCCCGGCGCGGCCATGGTGGTGGCGAACTTCCATCGCTATGTGGTCGACCCGAACCGGCCGCCCGACGGGGCGAGCCTCTATCCCGGCCAGAACACGACCGGGCTTGTCGCGACGACTGATTTCGATGGCGAGCCCATCTGGACCGAACCGCCCACAACGGACGAGACCGCCGCGCGCGTGGCGGCCTTTCATGCGCCCTACCATGCGGCGGTTGCTGCGGCGCTGGAGGCGGCCAAAGCCCGCCATGGCGTGGCCATTCTCTATGATGCGCATTCCATCCGCTCGCGCATCCCATTTCTGTTCGATGGCACGCTGCCCGACCTCTGCATCGGCACGGCGGACGGGACTAGCTGTGATGAATCTCTGTCTGAAGCAGTGATGAAAATTGCTGGCAGTTCAAAGCGCTACAGGCATGTTCTCAATGGCCGCTTCAAGGGCGGCTGGACGACACGCCATTATGGAAAGCCCGCGAGCGGCGTCCACGCGATCCAGATGGAGCTGGCCCAGTCGGCCTATCTGAAAACCGAGGCCGCGCCCTTTGCCTATGACGACGCGAAGGCCGCGAGCCTGCGCGCAATTCTCTCCGAAATCCTGCACCGGCTGGAAGAGCTGGCGCCCGATCTGAAGGTGACACCATGAGCCAGACACGGCGCAATGCGCGCGACATCTATCCGCCCACCGGCACGACGCTGAACGCGAAAAGCTGGATGACCGAAGCGCCGCTGCGCATGCTGATGAACAATCTCCACCCGGATGTGGCCGAGAACCCGCACGAGCTGGTCGTCTATGGCGGGATTGGCCGGGCCGCGCGCAACTGGGAAGCGTTCGACGGCATCGTCGCGGCGCTTAAAGACCTCAATGAGGACGAGACCCTGCTGGTCCAGTCGGGCAAGCCTGTGGGCGTGTTCCGCACCCACGCCGATGCGCCGCGCGTGCTGATCGCCAATTCCAACCTGGTGCCGCACTGGGCCACCTGGGAGCATTTCAACGCGCTCGATAAGCAGGGCCTGATGATGTACGGCCAGATGACGGCTGGCTCGTGGATCTATATCGGCACGCAGGGCATCGTGCAGGGCACGTATGAGACCTTCGCCGAGGCTGGCCGCCAGCATTATGGCGGTGATCTCACCGGCAAATGGATACTCACCGCCGGTCTTGGCGGTATGGGCGGGGCGCAGCCGCTGGCCGCTGTCTTCGCCGGAGCTTCCTGCCTGGCCGTGGAATGCGACGAGACGCGCATCGATTTTCGCATACGCACCAGATACCTGGACGAAAAAGCGCATGACCTGGATGAGGCGCTGGAAAAGATCGCCCGCTGGACGGCAGCCGGAGAAGCCAAATCGGTCGGTCTGCTGGGCAATGCGGCGGATATCTTCCCCGAACTTGTCCGCCGCATGGAGGCCGGTGAAATCCGGCCCGACATCGTCACCGACCAGACCAGCGCACACGATCCGCTGCACGGCTATCTGCCGCAGGGCTGGAGCGTGGCCGACTGGCGCAGCAAGCAGGAAAGCGATCCCAAAGCGGTCGAGCGCGCGGCCCGCGCCAGCATGAAAACCCATGTCGCGGCCATGGTCGCCTTCCATGAGGCAGGCGTGCCGACGCTCGATTACGGCAATAATATCCGCCAGGTCGCGCTGGAGGAGGGGCTGGAGAACGCCTTCGCTTTCCCCGGTTTCGTGCCTGCCTACATTCGCCCGCTCTTCTGCCGGGGTATCGGCCCGTTCCGCTGGTGCGCGTTGTCGGGCGATCCTGAAGACATCCGCAAGACCGATGCGAAGATGAAGGAGCTGTTCCCTCAGAACACACATCTTCACCGCTGGCTCGACATGGCCGCCGAACGTATCGCGTTTCAGGGCTTGCCCGCGCGCATCTGCTGGATTGGCCTCGGCGACCGTCACAAGGCGGGCCTTGCCTTTAACGAGATGGTACGCAATGGCGAGCTGAAAGCGCCGGTGGTGATCGGACGCGACCACCTGGATAGCGGCTCAGTCGCCTCGCCCAACCGCGAGACCGAGGCGATGAAGGACGGGTCCGATGCGGTCTCTGACTGGCCGCTGCTCAATGCGCTATTGAACACCGCGTCCGGGGCGACATGGGTGAGCCTGCATCATGGGGGCGGGGTCGGCATGGGCTTCTCCCAGCATTCGGGCATGGTGATCTGCTGTGATGGCAGCGCGGACGCCGACCGGCGTCTGGAGCGCGTTTTGTGGAACGATCCCGCGACCGGCGTGATGCGCCACGCCGATGCGGGCTATGACATCGCCGCCGACTGTGCGCGCGAGCATGGCCTCAACCTGCCCGGTATTCTTTAAGCGCGAGTGATTGACAGCACGGTGGCGTCCCCGTAATGGCGAAGGCGATGCAGCAGCCCTTGCGGGCTGCATGCAGCGCCCGTCCGCCGCATGACCCCATGCGGGTAAATGAGCGGACCCTTCTGAAGAGCGATGGCACATGACCGCTATGCGGTTTTCTTCCGGTGATCCGATTGTGGACCGGCGCGCGGACTATGCAGACCAGCTTGGCGAGCGCGGTGATATCGAGGCTGCCATCGAATTGCTGGCGGGCGCGCTGGAGCTGGTACCAGCCTGGGCGGCCGGCTGGTTCCGAACTCGGTGAATTTGAGGAGGCGGCAGGACGGATTGAAGCGGCCATCGCTGCGTGGGAGCGCGCGCTTGAGATCGACCCGGCCGATCCGATGGGCGCCAGCCTGAAGCGCGATCTGGCGCGTGCCGAGCCGCTGGCGGAGTCCATGCCGCCTGCCTTTGTAGAGTCCCTGTTCGACCAGTATGCGCCGCGTTTTGAGGCCGCTCTGGTCGACGCCCTTCAGTATCGCGGGCCGCAAATCCTTCTGCAGCGTCTCATCGCCAATGGCTTCACGCGCGCCCGCAACGCGCTTGATCTGGGCTGCGGGACAGGCCTGATGGGCGAAGCCCTGCGTCCACATTGCACACGGCTGGAGGGGATCGACATTTCGGCGCGCATGCTGGCCGAGGCCGGTGCCAAGGGCGTCTACGACGCCTTGCACAAGCGCGACATTGCCCGTCTGGACCTGACGTGCGAGCGCTATAACCTCATCGTGGCCGCTGACGTGTTTGCCTATGTCGGGGCGCTCGAAGGCGTCATTGCCTGGTGCCGCGCCGCGCTCAATGAGGGCGGCATGCTGGCCTTCACGGTCGAGGCCGGTGAGGGCGATGTGGTCTTGCGCGAAAGCCGCCGCTTTGCGCACGGGCGGGACTATCTCGCCGCGCTGCTGGAGCAGGCAGGCTTTGCCTTTACCGGAATATATCCTTGCGTGGTCCGGCAGGATCGCGGCGAGGATATCCGCTCCTTCTGCGTGGTGGCCGGGCTGTCGCCGCTGCGCCATGACCGGGAAGGCGATGGCGAAGCGCACGCAGCAGCCTGATCAGCTCTCGTCCAGCAGGAAGGTGACGGCCATGTTCACGCGGAATGCGGAGATTTTGCCGTCATCCACACTCACATGCTTTTCCTTGATCCAGGCGCTCTTGATATTGCGCAGCGTCTTGGACGCGCGGGCGATTCCCTGAACCGCCGCGTCATCAAAGCTCTTGGCCGATGTTGCAGAAATTTCGGTTACACGGGCGACACTCATAATGGTCTCCTCTTGCTTGCTTGCCTCCGGGCAACGCCATGGGTCCGGATGATGTTCCAAGACTGCGAAACCGGCTGACGCGCCAGCCCACCCCCTCTTGCACTTTCGGGCCGGGTCCTGTTCCTTGCCGCAACCCTTTCGCGCGAACCCGCGCCGCCCTTCCGGGAGTATCAGCGTGACCCTTGTATTCGAACCCCGCCCGCCAGTGCTTGCGCCTGTTGCTGATGGCAAGCGCTTCCCCGTGCAGCGCCTGTTCTGTGTCGGGCGCAACTATGCCGACCATGCGCGCGAGATGGGCGCCGACCCGGATCGCGAGCCGCCCTTCTTCTTCACCGCCTGGGCCGAAACGGTCGTGACCGGCGGCGGCACAATCGCCTACCCGCAAAAGACCAGCAATTATCACTATGAGGCCGAGCTGGTCGTCGCCATCGGCAAGGGCGGGCGCAATATCCCCGCCGAAAGCGCGATGGAGCATGTCTATGGCTATGCCGCCGGGCTGGACATGACCCGGCGCGATTTCCAGGCCGATGCCAAGGCCCATGGCCGCCCGTGGGACACCGCGAAGAATGTGGAACAGTCCAAGCCGCTGGGTCTTATACGGACAGCCAGTGACGGCTTTGACCCTGCAAAGGGCCGTATCAGCCTCTCGGTGAACGGCGCGGTACGTCAGGACGCCGACCTGTCAGACATGATCTGGCCGGTTGCCGATGTGATCGCCTATCTCTCCGGCCTGTACCGGATCGAGCCGGGCGACCTTATCTATACCGGCACGCCTGCGGGCGTTGGCGCGGTGGTGCCGGGCGATGTGATAGAGGTGGCGATTGACGGGCTGGCGCCGCTGAACGTGACGGTCGGCGAGCCTTCCGGCCACTAGGAACATTGGAAAACCCCATGATCTTGCACGGATATTTTCGCTCCTCCGCCGCCTGGCGCATTCGCATCGTGCTCGGCCTAAAGGGTGTCGAGGCAAGGCAGGTTTCCCACCATTTGCGCCTTGGCGAGCAGCGCTCTGAAAGCTATTTGAAGCTCAACCCGCAAGGGCTGGTGCCGGCGCTGGAGACCGATGACGGAATTGTTCTCACCCAGTCGCTGGCCATCATCGAATATCTGGATGCGATAAAGCCGCAGCCGCTCATGGTGCCGGCCGATCCGGTGAGGGCGGCGCAGGTGCGCGCCTTTGCGCTGGCGATAGCGTGCGAGATTCACCCGCTTCAGAATTTGCGCATCCTGAAAAAGGTCTCGGCGCTGGCCGGTGATGACAATGCCGGTCCGAAATGGGCAGGCGAGGTGATCGCTGACGGGCTGGCGGCGCTGGAGGTCATGGCGGCACGGGAGCCGGGGCCGTTCTGCTTTGGCGATACGCCGACGCTGGCCGATGTGTGCCTGGTGCCGCAGCTGGGTAATGCGCGCCGCTTTGGTGTGAATGTTGATGCCTTTCCGCGCCTTCTGGCCGCCGAAGCGGCGTGTCTGGCGCTGGATGCGTTTGCCAGTGCAGCCCCGGACAAGCAGCCCGACGCCGAGTAGGCGCTTGCCATGCCCGCCAGCACGCCATGACACTCACCGCTCACGCAGACACACGCTTTGACGCGCTGGTCATCGGGGCCGGGGCGGCGGGCCTGTTCTATGGCGCGCGCGCCGGGGAGGCCGGTTTGCGCGTGCTGGTGATCGATCACGCCGCCAAGCCCGCCGAGAAGGTGCGCATCTCCGGCGGCGGGCGGTGCAATTTCACCAATATCCATACCCGTCCGGAGAACTTCATCAGCGCCAATCCCCATTTTGCCAAATCGGCGCTGGCGTGCTTCACCCCGCAGGATTTCTTAGGCCGGCTCGCCCGCCACGACATCGGCTGGCACGAGAAGACGCTGGGCCAGCTTTTCTGCGATGGCCGCTCAGGCGCCATTATCGACATGCTGCTGGCTGAGCTGCGCGAGACGGGCGGCGAGCTGCGCCTTGGTACATCGGTCAACAGCGTTACCCGCACTGATACCGGCTTCCGGGTCAGCACATCGGGCGGTGTCGTGGAGGCTGCGCGGCTGGTCATCGCCAGTGGCGGCCTGTCCATTCCCAAAATGGGTGCGACCGGGCTTGCCTATGATATCGCGCGCCAGTTCGGCCACAGCGTGATCGAGCCGCGTGCCGCGCTGGTGCCCTTCGTGCTTGAGGGCCGCGACAAGGAGGATTTTGCCGCCATTTCCGGCGTGGCCTGTCCGGTCCGGGCATCCAATGACCGGGCCGCGTTTGACGAAGCCATGCTGTTCACGCACCGCGGCCTCTCCGGCCCGGCGATATTGCAGATTTCGTCCTACTGGCAGCCAGGCGAGCCGGTGGTGATTGATCTGCTGGCAGGGTTGAACGCCGTTTCCGCCCTGACCGCCTTCAAGGCGGAGCATCCCAAAAGGTCACTCGCCAGCGCGATGGAAACCCTGCTGCCCAACCGGCTGGTGGCGCTTCTGCTGGCGCGCGGCGATATTCCGGACGTGCCGCGCATGGCCGACATGTCCCACGCGGCGATAGAGGCGCTGGTGGACAGCCTGTCGCGCTGGACCGTCCGGCCCGCAGGCACGGAAGGCTGGCGCACGGCGGAAGTGACCGCTGGCGGCATCAATACCGATGAGCTGTCATCAAAGACGATGGAGAGCCGGATCGTGCCGGGCCTATATTTCATCGGCGAGTGCGTGGACGTCACCGGCTGGCTTGGCGGGTATAATTTCCAGTGGGCGTGGGCGAGTGCCCACGCTGCGGCGCAAGGCTGAGCCCTTACGCCGCGTTGGCCCGGTCGGCCTGCAGGACCAGCTTGCGATAATCGTTCAGATCGCCGTCATAGCGCGTGGCCCGGCCATCCTTGACCAGCCAGAGCTGGTCTGCCGTGCCTTCGGCCAGATAGACATCGTGGGTGATGAGGATGACGGCGCCGTTATAGTCGTTCAGCGCGTAGATCAGCGCTTCGCGGCTGTCGATATCAAGGTGGGAGGTCGGCTCGTCCAGGATCAGGATGTGCGGCTTTTCCATCGCCATGAGGCCGAGCAGAAGACGCACCTTCTCGCCGCCTGACAGTTTTTCGATATTGGTGCCAACTTTCTCGTGGGCAAAACCCATCGCGGCGGCGACGGCGCGCTGTCTGGCCGGCGGCGTGCCTTCGGGCAGGGCATCGCGCACGTGATCGAGCACCGTTTCGCCGGGGCGCAGCTCGTCCATCTGGTCCTGCGAGAAATAGCCGATACGCAAGGCGCGCGGCGCGGTCCGCTCGCCCGCTATCAGCGGCAGGCGCTGGGCGATGGATTTGACCAGTGTCGTCTTGCCCTGACCGTTGGCGCCCACGATGGCGATACGGTCATCGGGGTCGAGGCGCAGATCGATGCCGGAGAGGATCACCGCATCCTCGCTATAGCCGACCGATGCCCCGCGCAGCTGGAGCAGCGGCGCGGCGAGCTTGTCGGTGGAGGTGGGAAAGGAGAAGGGGACCGTGCGCTCTTCGAGCGGCACCGTGATCTCCTGCATTCTCTGCAGCATCTTCACGCGCGACTGCGCCTGACTGGCCTTGGACGCCTTGGCGCCGAAGCGGTCGATGAAGGATTGCAGATGGGCGCGGTCGGCCTCCTGCTTGGCGCGCTGGCTCTCCAGCAATGCGGTTCTGGCGGCGCGCAGCTTCAGCCAGGCATCATACCCGCCCGGCGAGATGGATAGCTGCTTGTGCTCGAGCGCCATGGTATGGGTGACGCAGCGATTGAGCATTTCGCGGTCGTGCGAGACAAGCAGCACGGTATGGGGATATTTCTTCAGATAGGTTTCGAGCCACGCCGCGCCTTCAAGGTCCAGATAGTTGGTCGGCTCGTCCAGCAGCAGAAGGTCCGGCTCGGAGAACAGAACGCCCGCAATGGCAGCGCGCATGCGCCAGCCGCCGGAAAACTCGCGCGTCGGCCGGTAGAGATCGGCATCGCTGAAGCCCAGCCCCATCAGGACTTCCGCGGCGCGGGACTCTGCTGACCACGCGTCAATATCGGCAAGGCGCATATGGATTTCGCTGATCCGGTCGGGATCCTGCGCGGTCTCGGCTTCGAGCATCAGGGCGTGGCGCTCTGTGTCGGTGGCCAGCACCACCTCAAGGATGGTCTCGTCTGACGGCTCCACTTCCTGCGCCACCCAGCCCAGACGCGCGCCCTTGTTCATGCGGATGGACGTGTCCGGCGAGGGGCGTTCGATCTCCTCGCGGATCAGTTTCAGGAGCGTAGACTTGCCGGTACCATTGCGGCCGACCAGGCCGACTTTCCAGCCGCCGGAAATCTGCGCGGACGCGTTCTCGAACAAGGAGCGCGCGCCGATGCGGTAATCGAGGTTTGAGATCGTAAGCATGGGGGCGGTTTAACGATGCCAGCGCCGGGCGCAATGGGGCGGCTGTGCGCGAGCAGCAAAGCGGTGCCGCTACAATTCGTCGGCTGCGTCGGTGAAGCTGGCCATTTCAGCGCGAATCCACGCAGCGAGCGCGCTGGCCGCCTCTGACCGCCTGCGCCCGCGCGCGAAGGCGAGCCAGTAGCTTTCTCCGCCGGGCATGTCGCCATCGGCAAAGACGCTGACCAGACGGCCATCGTTCACCGCGCCTGCGGCCAGCAGCTTGCGGCCCAGCACAATGCCCGTCCCGGCCGCGGCCAGCGCCAGTGCCGGGCCTGCCCTGTCCGTGATGAAGCCGGGTTCCGGCACGATGCCGTAGGCACCCCGGCGCGCCAGCCAGTCTGTCCAGCCGAGCGGCGCGCTGGTGTCGGCAATGAGGGGCAGGGTTTCAAGATCGCCGGGTGTGCGTATCTGGCGCGCCAGCGCCGGTGCGGCGAGCGGGCTGAGCGTCTCGCGCAGCAATAATTGCGCGTCCCGCCCGGCCGGTGCGCCCGCGCTGCGCACAATGGCAAGATCAGCGCCCATATCCAGAGCGGCCAGCGGATCACTGGTTACAAGCTCCAGACCACTGGTAAAGGCGCGTGTGCCCAGGCGCGGGGCCAGCCACAGGCTCGACAGATCGGGCGGGGCGGCCAGAATGATCCGCGCGGCCCGCTTGCTCTCGCGCATGGCGGCACTCGCCTCGCCCATCAGCTCGAATGCCCGGCTCAGCCGGTCCAGCGCCGCCCCGCCCCGCTCGGTCAGGCGCAAGGTGCGTCCCTCGCGTTCGAACAGGGCAGAGCCGATCAGCGCTTCAAGCTGGCGCACCTGCTGGCCAATGGCGGCCGGGGTGACATTGAGTTCACCGGCAGCAGCGGCAAAGCTGCCGCGCCGGGCAGCGGCCTCGAAAGCGCGCAGCGCGTTGAGAGGGGGCAGGGCGGCCATGATGATCCATTGCAAAGAAAATCTATCTAATAATGGCAGAATAACTCATTTGAGAAAATAATCCATAGCGCATTAGGTTGGCCATTCAGATCTGAAGGACCATGCCTTATGGACCAGTTCCTGCCTGCCATTCCCTTAAAGGGCGCCCGCGTCATCGTTATCGGTGATGGCGAGGCGGCCCGTGCCAAATTACGCCTGTTTGCCAGCGCGCCTTGCGAGCTGGTCTGGCGTCCGGCGGTCAAGACCATCAATCCTCCCCCGGCTATTGATGGAGAAACCGGAGCCCGTATCGTGCCGGGACGGTTTGTGCCGCCGGGCGCCTTTTCCGGTGCGAAATTCGTGTTCATCGCGGTGGAGGACGAAACCCGCGCGGCCCGTCTTGCCGCGCGTGCGCGCCGGGCAGGCGCTCTGGTCAATGTGGTCGACAATCTGCCGCTCTGCGATTTCTACACGCCCGCTTTGGTCGACCGCGGTTCGGTGACGATTGCGCTCTCGACCGGTGGGGCGGCACCGGTGCTGGTGCGTGATATCCGTTCGGCTCTCGAAGGGCTGGTCGCGCCGGGTGTGGGCCTGCTGGCCCGCAGCGCCAATGCCTTACGTGATACGGTGCGTGAGGCGCTGCCAACTGTGGATGAGCGCCGCCGCTTCTGGGAAAGCGCCCTGCGCGGCGAGGCGGCAGCCAGAGCCGATGCGGGCGATGGCCCCGGCACCTCGCGCGCCCTGATCCGTACGCTAGACCGTTTCCGCGACGGCGCGGCCGAGCCGGGCCGGGTGTTTCTTGTGGGCGCGGGCCCAGGCGATCCCGAACTCCTGACGCTGAAAGCCGTGCGCGTGCTGCGCGATGCGGATGTGATCGTGCATGACAGGCTGGTGCCTGAAGCGATCCTGCAGCGCGCGCGCCGGGATGCGCGCCGCATCGATGTGGGCAAGCGCCGGGGCCATCACTCCGTGCCGCAGGAGCGCATTGGCGAGATCCTCATCGAGGAGGCCCGCAAGGGCCTGCGCGTCGTGCGCCTGAAAGGCGGGGACAGCTTCATCTTTGGCCGTGGCGGCGAGGAAGCCGAAGCGGTGCGTGCCGCCAGTATCGATGTGGAGGTCGTACCGGGCATTTCAGCCGCGCTTGCCTGCGCGGCCTCCGCCCAGATACCGCTCACCCACCGCGAGGCGGCACAGGCCGTCACCTTCGTTACCGGACAGCCCAAGGCGGACGGGCCGGAGCTGGATTATCAGAGCCTCGCCAGCGCACGCCATACCCTCGTTGTCTATATGGGCGTGGCCACCGCGCCCGTGCTGAGCGCGAAGCTGATCGAGGCAGGGCGCAGCGGCGATACGCCGGTTGGCATTATCGAGAACGGCTCCCTGCCGGAAGAGCGCCGCGTGTCCGGCACGCTGGCCGGTCTTCCCGCCCTGATCGACACGCACGAGATCAAGGGTCCGGCTGTGATCGTCATTGGCGAGGTGGTGGCGCGCGCGCCTGAGATGATCTCCGGGCTTGCCCGTCAGGCAGAGCTGGAGGCGGCGGCATGAGGGCGATTACCGCAAACCGGCTGACCGATGGCCATGTCGTCTACCGCCGTGCAGACGGCATCTGGACGCCCTCCCTGATCGAGGCGGAGCGCTTTGGCGATGATGCAGCCGCCGAACCGGCGCTGAACGCGGCGCTGCGCGATATCCTGACCGTGGTCGCGCCTTACCTCATCGAGCTCGACGGCGAGCAGCCCGGCGGGCGCAAGCATGTGCGCGAGGCAATCCGGCTGAAAGGCCCAACCACCGGCACCAGCCTGCTTTACGCCGGGGAGCGCTAGGCCGATGTATCGCTATGACGAGATTGACCGGTCGATAGTCACAGAGCGCGTGGAGGAGTTCCGCGAGCAGGTAGGCGCGCGTCTCTCCGGCGCGCTGAGCGAGGACCAGTTCAAGCCCTTGCGCCTGATGAACGGGGTCTATCTGCAGCTGCACGCCTACATGCTGCGCGTGGCCATCCCCTATGGCACGCTGGATGCGCGCCAGATGAGGGTTCTGGCCCATATCGCGCGCCATTACGACAAGGGCTATGGCCATTTCACCACGCGCCAGAACATCCAGTATAACTGGCCGGCGCTGGTCGATATTCCTGAAATTCTGGAACAGCTTGCCGATGTGGAGATGCACGCCATCCAGACATCGGGCAATTGCATCCGCAACACCACAACCGACCCGTTTGCCGGTGCGGCGCAGGACGAGGTGGAAGACCCGCGCCCCTGGTGCGAGCTGATCCGGCAATGGTCCACCTTCCACCCCGAATTCACCTTCCTGCCGCGCAAGTTCAAGATCGCGGTAACCGGCTCTGACGCCGACCGCGCCGCCATTGGCGTGCACGATATCGGGCTGAAGCTGGTGAAGAATGATGCAGGCGAGACCGGGTTCGAGGTGCATGCCGGCGGCGGTCAGGGGCGCACGCCGCGCGTGGCGGTAAAGCTGCGTGACTTCCTGCCCAAGGGCGAGTTGCTGGCCTATCTGACGGCGATCATGCGCGTCTACAATCTCGCCGGGCAGCGCGACAATATCTACAAGGCGCGCATCAAAATCCTCGTGGAAACCATGGGTGCGGAGGCTTTCACGGGTGAGGTGGAAGCGATGTACCGCCAGCTGCGCGGGCGTGACCTGGCCGTGCCCGCCGAGGAAGCTGCGCGCATTACCAGCTTCTTCCCCGAACCTTCGCCGGTGGACCGCCCTGAAGGGGTGAGCGAGGCGCCGGGCTTTGCCCGCTGGCGGGCGGTCAATGTGAAGCCGCATAAAGTGCCGGGCCGGGCGATTGTAGTGATTTCCTTGAAGCCCCGCGCCGGTGCGCCGGGCGATGCGACCGCCGACCAGATGGATGCGGTCGCCTTCCTGGCCGAACGCTACGCGGACGGGGAAATCCGTGTCACCAAGGAGCAGAATCTCGTCATCCCCCATGCCATCTCGGCGCATCTGCCTGCGATTTATGAGGGTCTGCGCGAGGCCGGGCTTTCGACCGCCAATGCGGGGCTGGCCAGCGATATCGTGACCTGCCCGGGGCTCGATTATTGCAGCCTGGCCAATGCGCGCTCGATTCCCGTGGCGCAGGCTTTGTCTGCCGCCCTGATCGACCGGGGTCTGGATGAGGATACGCAGGACCTCACCATCAAGATTTCCGGCTGCATCAACGCCTGCGGCCATCACCATATCGCCAATATCGGCCTGCTTGGCGTCGATAAGAAGGGCGATGAGGTCTACCAGCTCACCCTCGGCGGCGTGGCCGATAACGGCGCGGCCATCGGCAAGATACTCGGCCCCGGCCTGACGCCTGACGAGGCGGTGGAGGCTGTGGCCGCTTGCGTCGGCGTCTTCCGCCGCGAACGCGCGGATGGCGAAACCTTTACGCACACACTGGCCCGTATCGGGTTCGAACCCTTCAAGGAGGCCGTCTATGGGCAATGACACCGCAACAAAGCCCCGGCTGGCCCGCGTGGAGATCGATACCGCCACCACGCCGGACGCGGCGCTGGAAGCAGCGCGCAGCGCACAGGCCATCGATATCCGCTTCCCGGCGTTCAAGGACGGGCGCGGCTATTCTCTGGCCGCGCTGATCCGCGAGAGCGGGTTTGCCGGCGAGCTGCGCGCGACCGGCGATATCCTGCCCGATCAGAAGGGCTATCTCACCCGCACCGGGTTTGACGTGATCGCGCCGGATGACGGCTCGCCGCGCTGGGCAAGAGCCAGCTTCACCCATGCCTACCAGCCGGGTCTTGCCAAGGGTGCCAATGACCGGCTGCCGGCCTATCGCGCCCGCGCGCTTGCCGCCCGTAAAGCCCAAGTGGAGGCGCTGAACCAGCAATATGGCGATGCCCCGCCGGAGACCATCATCGCCGTCGCGCTGGAAGTGTTTGAGGGGCGTATCGCCATGCTCTCCTCCTTCGGGATAGAGGCGGCGCTGGGGCTGGCTTTACTGGCGCAGGTGGACCGGTCGGTGCCGGTGCTCTTCCTCGATACCCAGCGCCACTTCCCGCAGACGCTCAGCTATCGCGACCAGCTGGTGGCCCATCTCGGCCTTCAGGATGTGCGCATCCTCACGCCCGATCCCGCCGAAGCGCGCGCGCAGGACAATGACGGCAAGCTGTTTGAGCGCGATGGCGAAGCCTGCTGCGATCTGAGGAAAGTGCGCCCGCTCAATGCCGGGCTGGAAGGGTTTGATGCGGTCATCACCGGGCGCAAGCGCGCCCATGGCGGCGGGCGGCAGACCCTGCAGCCCTTCGAGTTCGATGGCGAGCGGGTCAAAATCAATCCGGTGGCGGGGCTGGACCCGGCCGGCATTGCCGCACTCTACCGTTCAATGGACCTGCCCGCCCACCCGCTAGCCACGCAGGGTTACACCTCTGTGGGCTGCTGGCCTTGCACCGCGCCCTCATCAGGCGCAAATGCACGTGACGGGCGCTGGCCCGGATCGGATCGCAGTGAGTGTGGTATCTTCGATCCGGTCCGCACAGCGCGGGCGGACGCGGCGCGCAAGCGGGCCGTGCGCCTTATCGGATAAGTGGGACGGGCATGACAGGCCATATTATCGACCTTATCGGCAATACGCCGCTGATCCGGCTTGAGGCAGCTTCACGCGCCACGGGCTGCGGGATTCTCGGCAAGGCGGAGTTCCTCAATCCGGGCGGCTCGGTGAAGGACCGCACCGCGCTGGGGCTGGTGCGCGCGGCGGAAGCGTCTGGCGCGCTCAAACCCGGCGGCACCATCGTGGAAGGCACGGCCGGCAATACGGGCATCGGGCTTGCCATTGTAGGCCGCGCGCTCGGCTACAAGACGCTGATCGTCATGCCGCGCACGCAAAGCCAGGCCAAGAAGGATGCGCTCATCGCGGCGGGCGCGCAGATCATTGAGGTCGACCCTGCCCCGTTCTCCAGCGAGCACCATTTCGTCCACGTCTCCCGCCGGCTGGCCGAAGAACTTTCCGCGACACCGCAAGGCGCGTTCTGGGCCAACCAGTTCGATAATCCCGCCAATGCCGCTTTCCACGCAGCGACCACGGGCGAGGAAATCTGGACCCAGACCGGCGGCAATATTGACGGCTTTATCTGCGCGGTCGGCACGGGCGGTTCACTCGCCGGGATTGCCCGCGCCCTGCGCGCGAAAAAGCCCGGCATCGCCATTGGCCTTGCCGATCCGTCCGGCAGCGCGCTTCACAGCTATTTCACCGCAGGCGAGCTTAAAGGTGAGGGGTCGTCCATCACCGAAGGCATCGGTGTGGGGCGCATTACCGGCCAGTTGCAGGGCTTCAAACCCGACCACGCCTATCGCATCGAGGACACCGAGTTTCTGCCCATCCTCTTTGATCTGGTGGAAAATGAGGGACTGTCGCTGGGTGGTTCGGCGGGCGTGAACATTGCCGGAGCGATCCGGCTGGCGCGCGCGCTCGGGCCGGGCAAGACGATTATCACCCTGCTGTGCGATTCCGGTGCGCGCTATGCGGGCCGGCTGTTCAATCCGGACTATCTTGCCGCGCGCAGCCTGCCCGTCCCGCCCTGGACGGACAGGGGCGATAGCGCGCGCAACGCCATCTGATCGAAAACGAGGACCTGCCATGACCGCTCTTCCCGCCGCGGCTGAAACCCTTGCGCCCGTTATCGAGGCCGGTGCCTTCTTCGATTGCGAAGTGCTGGAGGTGCGCCACTACACCGATACGCTGTTCTCCTTCCGTACCGCGCGCCCGCAGAGCTTTCGCTTTCGCACCGGCGAGTTCGTGATGATCGGGCTGGCAGGTGAAGGCAAGCCGACCTTGCGTGCCTATTCGCTCGCTGGTCCGAGCTGGGATGATGCGCTGGAGTTTTACTCCATCAAGGTGGAGGACGGGGCGCTGACCTCGCGTCTGAAGCATATCCGCCCCGGTGACCGGGTGCTGGTGGGCAGAAAGCCGACCGGCACGCTGGTGCTGGATGCGCTCCTGCCCGGCAAACGCCTCTTCCTGCTCTCCACCGGCACAGGCGTTGCGCCCTTTGCCAGCATTGTGCGCGAGCCGGATGTCTATGCGCGCTACGATCAGGTGATCCTTACCCATACCTGCCGGACGGCAGCCGAGCTTGCCTATTCCCATGAGCTGGTGGCGGGGCTGAAGGATGATCCGCTGGTGGGCGAGATCGCACCGGAAAAGCTGGTCTATTTCTCGTCCGTGACCCGCGAGGACGGCCCGCAGACCGGGCGGATTACCGATCTCATCCAGTCCGGCCTGTTCTTCAAATCTATTCAGCAGGCGCGCTTTGATCCCGAACAGGACCGCGTGATGATCTGTGGATCGCTGGCCATGCTCGAAGAGCTGAAAACCATTTTCGAAGAGCTGGGTTTCACAGAAGGTTCCAATGCCCGCCCGGGCAGCTTCGTGGTGGAAAAAGCCTTCAGCGGGGACGGAATCTAGGCGTCATCTTTGTGGAGTTCGCGGCAGATGGCGCGCTGATGCTCGCTGTCGGCAATGTGGCCACGGGGTTCGAGCTATGCGATGAAGCGCTGACGTGCCGGTTTGTGCCGGGGTATCTGGCCGGTCCGTCGTCGGTTCTTTTGGAGTCCGGGGCGGGGCCGCGGCCGGTCCGGGTGCGCTTTGGCTGGGCCGATGCCCCGATCCTCAATCTTTATGATGAAGCTGGCTTGCCAGCTGGACCGTTCGAGCTGGAGATGCCGCCATAGCATTTACGCCTCAAGATCAGCTGACAGGGACGATGCGCGCGCCGCTGCGCAAGTAAGGACTGCTTTCACCCCGAAACCGGGCCGGGAATGCAGTTTCAGGCGCAGCCCGCCGCGCGCGCACAGCCCGAACATTATCTCTATACCCAACCCGGCATTCAGCCGGGCTTGTTCTTCCGCGCTTCGCAAGTCTGTCAACGAGGTGATGATGACGTCGCGCGAACTCAACCCGACGCCGTCATCCATCACGAAAATATCCACTTCCTGGCCACGCCGCCGCCCGCCGAGCAGGATTTTCGTTCCTTGCGAGTGGCTGATAGCGTTCGCCAGGAGATTGGACAGGACATGCACCACGATGCCGGGGTCTGCCTGTACCTCAAGGCGGCTGCGCCTATGCCGGATCTGGATCGCCTTGTCGGCAGCCAGCTCCTCAAGCGGCTCGACAGCGTCCGCGATCAGCCTGTCTACCGGGGATATCTGCGAGCCGGACTCGCGCTTGCCCAGGTGAAAGCTGGAAAGCGTCAGAATGGATGACAGGAGGGCCGACATGTTCCGGGCCACGATCTTTTGCCGCCGGGCCAAGACACGGACTTGCTCAAGATCGCCCCTTTCGGCCATGATTTCGAGTGCACTGGCATTGAGACCAAGGGCATAAAGCGGCTGGCGGATATCATGGCCGGTCGCCGCCAGCAGGAATGTCTGGAACTCCTCGCTCTTCTCCGCGGCGTCCCGGGCGGCGGCGTAAAGGCGCATGATATGGAAGCGCCGGCGCGCGCGGATATTCGAGACAACCGCCATGATCCACCCAAACGCACAGGCCATGAGCACCAGCACGCTCTGGGTGATTTTGGGGTAGGATGCGATGTCCCAATACCACGCAGTAAGCGCCAGATAGCAGATGGCAAGGCCGGAGCAGAAAAGGGCGACGGCAACGGGGTACGCACTTGCGCCAAAACCGATCACGATGGCGAAAATGCTGATCCAGAAGGCAGTGAAAACCAGTACGCTGGATCTGCCTTCAGGCGTTGTCTCGACCGCCGGGAACGCCATTGCAACCATGATGGCAGCCGCCAGGCCCAGCGCTATCCAGACCCTTATCACGAGCGATGGCATAACTTCCTTCCAGCCTGGCCGGGCTATCAGCAGCCAGGCGCATCCCAGAAGGCCGGTAAGTCCGGCACTGCCGCGCAAGGTGGCGGTGGGTAAAAACCATTCACTTCCATATAGGTAGAGGAAATCTGAGCTGAGAGAGCTTATAAGGCCGAGCCCGAGGCCCGCCATGGTCAGAGCGATCTGCGTGCGCTGAACGGACCAGCTGTCGTCGCAATAGGCCGCCTCCAGCGCCGCATCGGTGAACTGGCCTGTCAGGCGTCTGATCGGCGGAAATTCTTTTGCCGTCATTTGCTCCCCGGGATTTGTGTATTACTTTCTGCCATGTCGGGCCTGAACATCGGTGGCGTCAATGTCTTTAGCGGGGACAGCAATATGGATCGGACCACACTGATCCGGGTTTTTATCGTGGATGATCATAGCCTGGTCCGCGAAGCTCTTGCCCGTTCGGTTACGCTCGAACCAGACATCGAAGTGTGCGGGGAAGCCCGCGATGGAGTCAGTGCGCTCGAGCAGCTTGCTGAACTCGATCCGGATCTCGTCCTTCTCGATTTCACCTTGCCGGACATGACCGGCCTTGAAGTGGTCAGCGCAATGAACAGGGCCGGACGGAGGCCGCCTGTGCTTTTGCTGACGGGTGCTCCTTTGGACGAGACCGAACGCGCCGCGCTGGCCGACGCGGTCGAAGGTTTCGTGCACAAGGAAGATGAACGCGACACACTCATCGCCGCCGTGCGCGAGACAGCGGCGAGGCAGGTACGCAAAAAAGCCGCCACGCCGCGTGAAGACCCGCCTGCTGCGGCCATGAATGCGGGCAATCTGACAGCGCGCGAGCGTGCGGTTCTGCGGGAAATCGCCAGGGGGCACTCCATCGAGCAGATAGCCGGCAGCCTTGCCATCAGCGCGGCAACAGCCCGCAAGCACCGAGAGAACATCATGGGAAAGCTGGGGGTCAGGTCCACCGCCGCACTGGTGCGCGCGGCCGTCCAGATCGGCTGGTACTAGCGCTGGTAATAGTCATTCTGAGAGATCGAGCCGTCGCCAGTGACCCCGTGCCGACAGCGGGCTGGCTGGTCCGGCTGGTTGAAACCAGCATTCCTTCATCCGAAAGCCCGCCTCACAACAATTTGGCCAACTCTACGGCGATCATCGTATACCCCCTGCCAGAATGATAACTAATATCCTGGTTCGCAATTTGTGGTGTCAGCTGCTACGGCGTCCATAGCTGGCGAGCGGCCTGCCGGATAGCACTATTGGCGCAAACGAAACGGACACGTCGAGCGCACCTGCGCGCTGAGCGTGATTGAGTATTGGGTTCGGGGGACAATCTGATGATGCGGGTCGGCTTTAGTGCGCGTGACGTTAGTCGCAGCAGCAGCGAGCTTATTCTCTTTCCCAGGGGCAAGGGAGTCTCGGCGCTGCCACGAACTCCGAGGCTCACGGCCTCCGGTTCCAGGCAATGTGGGCACCTGCGTTCAGCCCTGATGGCGGCGACCATGCTGGCCGGTGCAGGCGCGCTGGCAGCGCTCATGCCGCAGCAAGCGCTGGCTCAGTTTCTTATTAGCGGTGGTGCGCACGAAATTGTGGACGGCGACGGCATCGGTGCGGGCACGCCTCCCGCCACTCAGATCAGCGTCTGGAATACCGGCAATCTCTATATTGGGTTTTTGAGCAACGGCACGTTAACGGTGCGCAATGGCGGGCGGGTCGGGAGCGCGACCGGATGGCTTGGATTTGATTTTGGTGACGCTGGCAATGTCACCGTCACCGGCGCGGATTCGGAGTGGATCAATTCAGGTGATCTTTTTGTCGGCTATTTCGGCAATGGCACGCTGACGATTTCCGATGGCGGGCGGGTGGAGAACACGACCGGAAGGATTGGATTTGAGTTTGGTGCCACTGGCGATGTTACCGTCACCGGCGACGGGTCGGAGTGGGTCAACTCTGACGTTCTGACCGTCGGCGATGACGACAATGGCACGCTAATCATCTCTGATGGCGGCAGGGTCAGCACAACCAGCTTGACGATTGGCGCCAATGCCGCCGGCACCGGCACGCTCAGTTTCGGCGCGGCGGCGGGCGATGCGGCCGTAGCGGCGGGCACGCTCGACACCCCCACCATCGCGTTCGGCCCGGGCACCGGAACCATCGTCTTCAACCACACCGATAATGATTTCGAGCTCGATGCCGACATTTCCGGTGCTGGCACGATCCGGCTTCTGTCCGGGCGCACCATTCTTTCGGGCAATAGCAGCTATACCGGCGACACGCTGCTGGAAGTCGGAACGCTGACGCTGGCCAGCGACAATGCGCTGGGCAGCTCGACGCTCCGCACGACCGGCTCTGTGGTGGATTATGCGGACGGGGTGGACATCTCGAACGCCATCGTCATCGACTCCAATACCACTCAGTTCCAGGTGCTGACCGGCTCAGCCACGCAGTCGGGCGTGATCTCGGAAAACAACGGCCCGCGCCCGTTTGAGAAGATCGGCGACGGTGAGCTGGTCCTGACGGCGGCCAATACCTGGACCGGCGACACGACCATCACCGGTGGCACACTGACCTTTGATGGGGGGTCGGTAAGTCTGGCGGCGAACAGGTATTTTTATATCGGCCGCCAGAATGGTGATGACTCTACGCTCAATATCCTCAATGGCGGTTCGGTCAGCAGCCAGTTTGCCTATATCGGTGATGACGCCGGTTCAGCGGGCCTGGTAACCGTGTCCGGTGCCGGTAGCCTGATGATGAACAGCGCCGAAACGACGGTCGGGAGAAGCGGTACCGGCACGCTCAACATCGAAGATGGCGGTGAGGTAAGCAGCACGCGCTCGTGGATTGGCCGGTTTGCCGGATCAAATGGTACTGCCAGTGTGACGGGCACGGACAGCCTGTGGACGCATTCAGTCTATCTTGTAGTGGGCACCGCGGGCGATGGCGATCTCACCATTTCTGACGGCGGCAGTGTCGAGGTGGCCGACCAGGGCGTCTGGATCGGAGAGATGGCCGGCTCGATTGGTGCCATAACCGTTACCGGCGCAGACTCCAGCCTGGTCAATACCGGAACGGCCCTGCGCGTGGGTAATGCTGGCTTTGGCACCCTGACCATCTCCGATGACGCCGGAGTGACAAATACCGACGGCTATATCGGCGTTGGTGCCGGCTCTACGGGCGAAGTGACGGTCACGGGGGCGAATAGTAGCTGGACCAACTCCAATCACGTCTATGTTGGCTATTCCGGCGATGGAACGCTCAACATCGAGAATGGCGGGCATGTTTCCGGCGTTGAAGGCTGGATCGGGCGATTTGCCGGCTCAAGCGGCATTGTGACCGTCACCGGCGCGGATAGCCGGTGGACCAGTTCCAGCCGTATCTATCCGGGTATTGAAGGCGATGGAACGCTGATAATCGCCGATGGCGGTGAGGTTGTCAGTGCCGGTGGCACTCTCGGCTTTTTTGCTGCTGGAACTGGCAATACAACCGTCACAGGCCCAGATAGCCGGTGGACGAACACTGACGGCCTGACTGTAGGGGCTAACGGCACCGGCATACTGACCATCGCCGATGGGGGCTCGGTCAGTAATACGGTCGGCGTCATTGGCAGTGGTGCAACCAGCAATGGTTCGGCCATTGTCACCGGCGCAGATAGCATATGGATCAATTCATCCGAGCTGCGCGTCGGCAGTAGCGGCGATGGCACGCTGACCATTGCGGATGGCGGTGTGGTCAACAGCAATGGCGGCCTCGTGGGAGCCGATGCCGGATCCAGCGGGACAGCAACCGTTACCGGGGCGAACAGCACATGGAATACCGGCTCTTTGCGTGTCGGCCGGTTTGGCGACGGTACGCTGACCATTTCCAATGGCGGCACGCTGACCAGCGTGAACGCCATTGTGGCAGCGCAGGCAGGGTCGAGCGGCAGCGTGACCGTGACGGGCAGCGGCAGTAGCTGGACCTCAACCAACTATCTGGATGTGGGTGATTTCGATACCGGATATCTGACCATTGCCGATGGCGGAACGGTCACCAGCGCGACGGGGCGGCTTGGCTATTATTCAGACGGCGACGGGCATGTGACCGTCACCGGCGCGGACAGCAGCTGGAGCATGACCGGCCTGCTGAGCGTCGGGCGGATTGGCGCAGGCGCGCTGACGATTGCTGATGGCGGCGAGGTCAGCAATGCCATCGGCTATATCGGTGAACAGGCCGGCTCCACGGGAGCCGCGGCCGTCACGGGCGCAGGGTCGAGCTGGATCAATAGCGATCTGTACATCGGGAACTCCGGCGAAGGCACGCTGACCCTTTCCGATGATGGCGAGGTGAGCGCCGATGAGGTGATAATCGCAAACAACGCAGGCTCGACTGGCACTGTGTATATAGGCTCTGATGGCGTTGCGCCGTCTGGCGCGGGCATTCTCAATACCCCGTCGGTGACCTTCGGTGCCGGGACCGGGGCGCTGGTGTTCAATCACACCAATTGCTGCGGGCTGTTTTTTGACGCCGATATCTCCAGCGATCCGCTCGGCCAGGCCTTTATCCTTCACGCCGAGGGGCTGACCCATCTGACCGGTAACAGCGCCGGATTTGCAGGCGACGTCATTGTCGGTGGTGGTGCGCTGTCGGTCGATGGCACGCTGGGCTCGGGCGATGTGGCACTGGGCGTGGATGGGTCGGGCTTCCTGACAGGCAGCGGCACGATTGGCGGGGATGTTCTGGTCAGTGGCGGCACGCTTCTTGGCACATCGGGCGCCACGCTCACCATTACCGGTGATCTGGAACTGGACGCCGGTTCGTTCGTGATCGCGGCGCTCGGCGCACCGGGCGATGGCGAGCTGTTCGCCGTCGGCGGCGATCTGACGCTGGACGGCACGCTGGACGTGATCGACATGGGAGGCTTTGGCCCCGGTCTCTACGGGCTTTTCACTTATGGCGGATCGTTGACCGATAACGGGCTGGCGCTGGGCTCAGCGCCGGTGGCAGACCTTCTGCCGGGCGAGCTGACGATCCAGACAAGCGTGGCGGGCGAGGTGAACCTGGTCTCCAATATTGGCGTCGACCTGCTGTTCTGGGACGGCGATGATCCTGCCAATGCACTCAATGGCCTGATCGATGGCGGGGACGGTGTGTGGAGCGCCAATTCCTTCACCTTCACCGATGCCGACGGGCTCGTCTCTGGTCCCTCCCGGCCGACGCCCGGCTTCATCGTGTTCTCCGCCGCCGCCGGCAATGTCACGGTCGATGATAGTGACGGTGAGATCGAAATCGCGGGCGCGCAGTTCGCGGTCGATGGCTATGTCATCGATGGCGATGGCATAACGCTTGCTGGCAATGGCGATGGCGACGCGATCTTCCGCGTCGGTAACGGCACTGGCGCGGGCGCAGCCTTCACCGCCACCATTGGCTCGGACCTTGTCGGCGATGCGGCTCTGGTCAAGACCGATCTCGGCACCCTCATCCTGACCGGCCATAACAGCTATACCGGCGGAACCGAGGTGCGCAGCGGCACGCTCATCGGCTCAACCGCTTCGATCATGGGCGATATCGCCAATGATGGCGTGGTGGTGTTCGATCAGGCGGGGGATGCCGCGCTGGATCAGGCACTGTCCGGCAATGGCCTCGTCCGCTTTACCGGTGGAGCCGAGTTCACCCTTGGCTCTGGCAACAGTTATGCCGGCGGCACCCAGGTCTTCGGCTCGCAGCTCGTGCTGACGGCCGGCGACAGCGCGGGCACGGGCGCGATCACGCTCAATAACTCCAATACCGCTTATGGTGACGGCATCACCGTTTCCAACACCCTGACCTTCTCCGGCACGAACGAACTGCAGGTGCGGTCAGGCACGGCCACCCATGCAGGCCATGTGACCGGCGGGGGCGATCTGGGTCTCACCGGGGCGGGTACGCTCATCTTCACGGGCAATGGTTCGGCCTTTACAGGCAACACCATCATCACCGGCAATGTGCTGATGAACGGCACGCTGGGGGGCACGATCGAGGTGGCCGATGGCGGCATGTTACGCGGCTTTGGCACGCTGGGTTCGACCACGGCCCTGGCGGGCTCGACCATCGCGCCGGGCAATTCGGTTGGCACGCTCACCATTGACGGTGATCTCGTGTTTGAGGACGGCTCGCTTTACGAGGTGACGGTTGCAGCCGATGGAAGCGCTGACCTGATCGCCGTCAGCGGTGCGGCCACTATCAGTCCCGGCGCGGTTATCACGGTCGGGTCGGCATCGGGAATATCCGTCGGTGCTCCGACAGTCGTGTTGTCCGCCGCTGGCGGCGTAACCGGATCATTCCAGTTCGGTGACATGATTACCGGCCTGCCGTTCATCACCAGTGCGGTGGAGACAGACGGCGACGATGTTACGCTGTTCTTCGGACGCAATGAAACGCCCTTTGCTTCGTTCGCCGCCGGCGGGAATGCGGCGTCGGTGGCGCAGGCCGCCGATACGCTCGGCTCAGGCAATCCGCTCTGGCAGGCGCTTGTGTGGCTCGACGCAGCCTCTGCTCCGCTCGCCTTCGAAGCGCTCAATGGCGAGATACATGCCACGCACCGCCAGCTGGTGCTGGATGAGACCATCCATACCCGCCGGGCCGTCACCTCGCGGCTGGCTGCTGCCCGTAGCGAAGAGACCGGGTCAGCATGGATCAGCGGGCATTTCGGCGGCGCGCAGCTTGGCAGCCGCGATGGCGCATCGCGCGTTTCGGCTGACACGTCCGGCGTGATGCTGGGTCTGGATACGCCGGTTAACGGGGATGTCCGTATCGGCGTCATGGCTGCCTTTGGCGAAACCGCGTTCAACATCACCGGGCGCAGCGCGGCTGGCCTGGCTGAAAGCCGTTCGCTGGGCGTCTATGGTGGCGGCCAGTTCGGCGGCTTTGGCCTCAGCGCAGGCGCGATCTATGGCTGGCATGATCTGTCCACCAACCGCCTGGTCAGCTTCCCCGGCATCAACGAGCACATAAACTCCAGCCACAGTGCTGACAGCGTGCAGGTGTTCGGCGAAGCCAGCCTTGCCGGGCCGGCCGGTTTTGAGCCCTTCCTCTCACTTGCTCATGTCCGCCTTGATACCGGAAGATTTGCCGAGGCGGGCGGTGTTTCCGCGCTCGCCCTTGACGGCGAAACCCGCCAGATGACGCAAGGTAGGCTTGGCAGCCGCTTTGCCCATGACTGGCAGGCAGGTGATACGGCGCTTCGTTTTGAGGGCTCGCTTGGCTGGCGGCGCGTGTTCAGCGGACATCGCCAGTTCGTCTCCGGCAATCTGGCTGGCGCTCCGGTCTTCTTTGAAGGCAATGGCGTTGACCGCGATGCGGCGGCCATTGAGGCGGGCATGGTGATCGAGCCGCTTGGCGGGATCAGCCTGGAGCTGGGCTATGCGGGCGAGATCGGCTCCAACGCCCGCAATCACGGCGCCGAGTTCCGCGCACGGTGGGCGTTCTAACTGAGTTAGAGCGCGGGGTAGGGCGGGATGTCAGGTGCTCGCAAACGGTGCTCAGAAGGGGTGCTGTCAGACGCACGCGAACGGGTCACGATATGGCAGGGCCATCGGTGATCAGGCGGTATTGCTTGGAAACTGCCGGGCTCAGGACCCGATACCAGGCCGGGTCGTACAGGATGAAATCTGGCGGAGAGGAAGTACGCCAAATCGCTCCAAGAGCTTTTAAAAAACTATAAATATCAATAAATTACAAACTTTGATTTTCGCACTGTACAGCAAAATGTACAGCAATTTGCGCGGCTGCACCTTGGCCATCCCGTCATGCAAAGGGGCTTACGGAGTAGTGCTTGAGTGTCCATGCTGGCTGGGCAGGTTTCGCAGCGCCTGGTTTTAGGGGGGCAACCTGTCTTGTGGGGGAGTTTGGTTTGCTCATTATCGCTGCCAGCCTGCTGCTGATTGCGGCCCTGCTTGCGCTTTCGATCATAGACGTCCGGCATTTGCGCCTGCCCGATATGTTGACACTTCCACTGACCGGCGCCGGGCTGATAGTGACTGCCCTGCTGGGCTGGCCGTTTACGGATCATCTCATTGGCGCCGTGGCAGGCTTCACGTTCTTTGCAGGGCTGACTTACACCTATCGGCTGACGACTGGTCGGACGGTTCTGGGTTTAGGTGATGCCAAGTTGCTGGCGGCTGGCGGTGCGTGGTGCGGCTGGTTCATGCTCCCCTTGATTGTTGCTCTTGCGTCCCTGTCTGGCCTTGCCTTTGCCGCAGCCAGCACGGTCCTTACCTGCCGCCCGTTTTCTCGCCGCGCCCTGATTCCGTTTGGTCCGTTTCTGGCGGTGGGCATTTTTCTGGCATGGCTGGTCCTGATCGGGGTCGAGGGTGACGCCGCAGGTTTCCGGCGCTTGCTTTTATATAGAGACTTGCAATGATTTCTGTTGCTTGGCGGAAAGTTGGCCCCAGGCATAAATTTTAATTTGACCTGTCCGTCAGGTTGCAAGACGCTTTGATGCATTCAGTTATGGGGGCGTGATTGATGATTTTTCCCTGCCTTTCACCTTTGGTGCTGGCTGTTTCTGTGGCTGTCTCGGCGCAGTCTGGCGGAACCACCACGGAAACCTACACCTATGACGCGCGTGGCCAGCTGGTCGATGTCCAGCGTAGCGGCGGCGTCAATCACGGCATCCGCACCGAATACACGTACGATGCCGCTCTCAACCGGATACGCAAGAAGGTGACCGGAGCCTAGCGGGCTCCGTTTTTTTTGTGCCTGGGCGCGCGGGCGTATGTCCGCTGGTTCAATTTCAGATTGGGTTTGTTTTCAGATTTAAAGCGGGGATTGCGGGAATGGGGCTGCTTGCTGCGGGATTTTTCACACGGACGTTTTCTACGTTTCGAGCGATGCCACGCCTGGCCAGTTTGATGGCTGCCATCGCCTCCTTCCTTTTTGCTGCAGAGGCTGTGCAGGCCCAGATCTTGCCGGAGGAGGGTCATGCCTTTCCGCTGGTCAACCCGGCCTTTGACGATAATGGCGTGGATATGGCCACCGGCCTGTTACAGGCCGCGATTCCGGTCATATCCATTGGCGACCCTGATGCCGGGGGGCTGAGCTATACGCAGATATTCACCGGCAATGACTGGCGTCACAGCCTGATGGGATCGGTCAGGGTGAGCGGCACGCAATACACGATCAGCCTGGGTGGCGGTGCCGAAATTTTCACCAAGTCGGGCAGTACGTTTACCCCGAACAGGCCGAGCGGCACGACGCTGACATATAGCAGCTCGACGGGGATCTATACCTACACGCTGAGTGACGGCACGGTGGTAGAGTACGACGAGGCCAATCTGGGTGATGCCAGCGGTGTCGCCCTCATCCAGGCCAATATCGTCTCGGTGACGCGTCCCAATGGCAGCCGGATGGATTATCACTACCGCAGCGTCACGGTATTCGAGCAGATTGCCTCCTGGCCGGAACCGGTCATCATCCCTTACACGTATTTCCGCCTGCAGTCGGTGACGACCAATCGTGGCTATCAGTTGCACGTGCACTACCAGCGCGATTCCCATCCGGGCGGGAACCTCACTCAGACCATGCCGGAATGGTGGAATGCCACCGGGGTCACCCTGTTTAACCTGACGCAGGATTATTGTGAGCCGACGGCGGCCTTTTCCTCATGCAGCTTTTCACAGACCTGGCCGGAGCTGACATTCCAGAATGTCAGCTCCACCGAGCGTACCTATACCGATACGCTCGGCCGGGTGACGCGCATCACGCGCGCGGGCAACGGGAATGTCACCCGCATCCGCCACCCTGGCAGTACAAGCGACGATGTGATCATCAGCTATGCATCGGGCCGGGTCTCCTCGGTCAACCAGAACGGTCTCGTCACGAGTTACACCTATGCTGATGCTGGCGGCCAGCGCACCACGACGATGACGAGCCCTCTGGGGCATACGCAGGTGGTGGTGTCGAACCTCTCGACGGGTCTTCCGGTCTCGAGCACGAACGGGACGGGCCATACGACGAGCTTTCTTCATGATAGCCATGGCCGGGTGACGCGGGTCACCTACCCGGAAGGCAATCAGGTACGCTACACCTATGACGCGCGCGGCAATGTCACCGAGGTGCGCCGCGTCGCCAAGCCATCTACGGGTCTGGCCGATCTGGTGACGAGCGCGGGCTATCCGTCCTCGTGTTCGAACCCTGTGATCTGCAACCGGCCCTTGTGGACCGAGGATGCGGCCGGCAACCGGACCGATTACACCTACAACACGACCCATGGCGGGGTGCTGACAGTGACCGCGCCGGCGCCATCAGGTTCGGGCGCGCGTCCACAGACGCGTTATACCTACGCCTCGCTGTATGCGTTTTATAAGAACTCCACAGGCAATATCGCACAAGCGCCATCTCCTGTGTGGCACCTGACGCAGGTCTCCACCTGTTCCAGCGGCACCTCGCCCTCGTGTGTAGGCACGGCAAACGAGACGCGCACCACGATCAGCTATGGCTCGGCCGGGGTCGCCAATAACCGCCTGCCGGTCTCGACCACGGTGGCGGCAGGTAATGGCACGCCCTCATCGACCGTGACGCAGAGCTATAATGTGGTCGGTGACGTGGTCTGGAGCCAGCCAGCCGTGGGCGGGTCTGCGGCGCGGGTGCACTATCATTACGATGCGTTGCGCCGGCCTGTGGGGGTAATCGGGCCGGACCCTGATGGCGGCGGGCCTCTTTTACGCCGGGCTGCGCGCATCGGCTATACGACAGCGGGCCAGGAGGCGTTCGTCGAGCGCGGCACGGTGACGGGTACGGGTCTCTCGCATCTGAACGCTATGAGCGTGCTGGAGCGCCAGGAGACCGAGTATGATGCGCTTTACCGGCCTGTCATCGCCCGGCTCAAATCCGGCTCGACCACGCTGGCCCTGCAACAGGTGAGCTATGATGCTGACGGCCGTCTGCAATGCTCGGCGGTGCGCATGAACCCTGCCCAGTTCGCCTCGCCCCCGTCTGATGCGTGTGTGCCAGGCACGCCCGGCGCCCATGGCCCTGACCGGATCACCCACCGCACCTATACCGCCGCCAATCAGATCAGCATCGTGCGCAATGGCTATGGCACCTCCGAGGCGGGCATCGATGCGCGTTACAACTACCGGGCCAACGGGCATGTCGCCTATGTGCGCGACGGGGCGAGCAACCGCACCACCTATGTCCGCGACGGCCATGACCGGCTCTCCCAGATCCGTTACCCTCAGGAGACCGTGGGCGCCAATGCCAGCAACAGCGCTGACCGCGAGCAGTTCACCTATGATGCAGCCGGAAGGCTCGTCACCCACCGGCGCCGGTCGGGCCACAACATCACCTACACCTACGACAATCTGAACCGGATCACGGCGCGCAATACCCCGTCCGGCCAGGCCAATGCCTCCTACACTTACGATCTCCTGGGCCGGGTGACGCAAGTCTCCCAGACCGGGGGGCACACGCTCTCCTATACCCATGATGCGCTGGGCCGGAACCTCACCGCTGTCACCCCGCAAGGCACGGTCAGCTATCAATATGACGCCGCAGGCCGCCGGACCCGGATGGACTGGCCGGACGGGCTCTATGTGACCTACAGCTACGATACGGCAGGGGCGCTGACCCATATCCGGGAGAACGGGGCCTCATCGGGCATCGGGGTGCTGGCGGCCTACGCCTACGATAATCTCGGCCGGGT
Organism: Glycocaulis abyssi; assembly: GCF_041429775.1. Taxonomy (NCBI): domain Bacteria; kingdom Pseudomonadati; phylum Pseudomonadota; class Alphaproteobacteria; order Maricaulales; family Maricaulaceae; genus Glycocaulis; species Glycocaulis abyssi. The sequence continues at coordinate 556,302 of NZ_CP163421.1, forward strand.
GACCTCCATCACGCGCGGCAATGGGGTGGTGACCGGGTTCGATTATGATGCGGCGAGCCGGCTGACCGAGCTCACCCAGGATATGGCCGGCACGGCGAACGACCAGACCCTCTCCTTCACCTATAATGCGGCCGGCCAGATCGCCAGCCGCACCATGGCCAATGACATCTATGCCTTTACCGGGCATGTGAACCAGGATGTCACCCTCACCGTCGATGGCCTCAACCGCTTCCTCTCTGGCGGCGGTGTCACCTACGATTACGATGATCGCGGCAATATGACCGCCGATGGCGTGCGCGCCTACGCCTATGACTTCGACAACCGGCTCACCTCCGTCACCGGCGGGGGCACCGGGAACGTCTCCCTCACCTACGATCCGGCAGGCAGGCTCTACCAGACAGCGCAGGTCTCGGGCGCCACGACCCGCTTCCTCTATGACGGGGCGAACCTGATCGGGGAGTATGACGCCTCCAACACCCTGCTGCGCCGCTATGTGCAGGGGCCGGGCCTCGATGCGCCTCTGGTGCGCTATGATGGCACGGGCACGACGAACCGCCGCTGGCTGATCACCGATGAGCGCGGCAGTGTGGTCGCCGAGACCAATGCCTCAGGCGCAGCCGTGCAGATCAACACCTATGACGAGTATGGCATGCCGGGCTCGGGCAATACCTCCCGGTTCGGCTATACCGGCCAGATGTGGATCGCCGAAATCGGCCTCTACCACTACCGCAACCGGGTCTATAACCCTAACCTGGGACGGTTCATGCAGACCGACCCCATCGGACAAGCAGGCGGCATAAACCTCTACGCATACGTCAGCAACGATCCGATCAATTACACCGATCCCTGGGGGCTGCAGAAGAACCCGATAGAGGTAATGTTTATAATCGGCACCCGTCTAAGGGGCGTCCTGCGCTCAGGCGGCACAGCGGGCTTTAGCGGTTTTGCAGAACCGCCAGATGACATCGTCCTCACACCCATCGCCCTACAAAACGCAGACGGACAGGAGGGGGAGGAGCCACATCCGTGCCCCACCGGCAATACGCCGTGGGTTGGTCCAGCGCCTTGGGATAGGCCGGTACTTCCCGTGCATCAGATGCCACGGGGCGCACAATCTATTATGCGGGGAGCGATACGCTCTGAATATACTGATCCGTCTGATGGGTCAGTGCGGCTGAGGTTTGGCCCGAATCCGTCTTTTATCCAGAGTCTAGATGAAACCGGGGCGTATTGGCTTCACAGTCCTGATCGACCAGCTCCATCGGCTTTCGCCACACCCGAGGAACGAAGCAATACTGTGAGAATAATGCCCCCAGGCATGGGGAGCGGAAGATCAGGGCAGAGCTTTGCTGGCAATTATCCCGGCGGATATTTTATTGTTTACAATAACACTGGGCAACCAATTTCGATTTATGACGGCCGCCCCGGCGAAGCTTCTGCAACCCACAATCCAATCGCCTGTATAAGAAGGTAGAAATGACAACAGATAAATTGAAACGCGACATAAGCATGCACCTTCCAGCAATGTTTAATGATGTATTTATCATGGAGTATAGCATTATGCTTCATTCAAAGAAAATTATTGTTGAAATATCTACTAAGTTCATTGTTTGCATTAAAGATAATATCTATATTATTAAGCCGCCATTTACAACAAGTGAATTTAACAGCTTAAACTATAGAAACAAGAAGCTCACCAGCATCGATGTCAATGATAAGTGCGTAATTCTTAAATTCGATTTAGAAGAAATACATGTACCTTACGGCAACAACCCAGAGTCTATTTCCATCACATTTGAAAGCAATTATATTGTTTTGTAAATAGATTTCAATCTTTCATTTAATGTGACGATTTATATATTTGCATGTTGCAATAGCTCAATTTAAGGTATCAGCGACAATTAAGAGGTTTTTGTGGCATAATATACCGCCTTGCATTCTATACCGAACATCGTCGGCCAGACGGGGCCTTTTATCCCGCGCCCGTCCTCGGCGCTGGCGCGCTTGCAAGCGAGGCGGGCTGCACCATAGCCAACTACATCTACGCCTTTACCGGTCACACCAACCAGGATGTGACGGTGACGGTCGATGGCCTGTAGCCGATCGCCAATCACCTAATCTCCAAAACACGGCCTACTATCTGCAGATACTCTCTCCGCCCACTCGAACACCAGGGCCGGAGCTTCCGGTGCCGACGTAAGCAGGATGGTGGATCGCGCGTCGTGCGGGGCATGCTGCTCGCTCGCGGTGAAGGTCCAGCGCGCGGCGTGTGATGGATAGTCCGGGACGGATGCCCGGGCGCGCACGGCAGGATGGGCGGCGATAGCGGGGTCGGCAGAGCTGTTTGCGGACAGCAGGGTAAAATGCCCTGCGAGACATTCTGCCTCGTTGGCTGTGAGCCCGGCCACAAGCGCGAGCTCGGCCATGCTTTCGAACGGACGATTGGCACGCGGCGGCAGGCCTGCGGCTTCGTAATCGGCCAATGTGGCAGCGTTGAGCCGGGATGAACCTGCCGGTTCACGCCAGTCCGCTATCGTGTCGGCGAGCGCGGCAGCACGTGAGGGAGATGCCCCCAGCACTTCCAGGAATGCCGCCAGCGATATCGCGTCGATATGGTTGAGATCAGGCCATGCGGTCGTTGGCCGGGCTTCCACTGTGATGTCGCGGCCATTGATAGTGTAGGTGGCCGAAAACGGAACCGGCTGGGTTGGAAGGCGTCCGAGTTCGTGCACGGCCCGGATCGTGGCACCTTCCAGCGTCATGCGCTCTTCAACCTCGCTCACCAGAAGCTCGGCCCTGACCACCGCGCGCCAGGCCAGCGCCAGACTCATCGACCCGACGAGCGCGAGGGCAAGAGACAACCAGAGCGCGCTGATGAGCGCGAAGCCGGCCTCGGCCTCACTCCTCGATAAGAAGTACGTTGCGGGCATTGAGTTCCCTCAGGCGTTGTGAGAGGCGCAGCGCCTCCTCGCGCGCATCACGGGCGTCCGAAACCAGTCTCGGGGTAAGGAACGCGATGAGCTCGGTGCGCCGCGAGATATCGGCCCCGGTTTCGAACAGGCGGCCAATGAGCGGCACCCGGCGCGCGCCGGGTACGCCGCTGCGCGTCTCGCTCCGGTTCTCGCGGATAAGACCACCCAGCGCAATCGTCTCGCCAGCCCGCGCGGCCACTACGGTCTGGAAGCGGCGCTGCTGGATGGTGGGCGAGTCTATCCCTGAGCTTCGCGTTTCGGCGACATCGCTCACCTCCTGATCGATCTCCAGGATGATCGAGTTACCGCTGATGCGAGGCGTGACCTGAAGCACGACCCCTGTATCACGGAACTGGACGCTATTGACGATAGGTGCATCGGGATTGGTGACGTTTACCGCTGACTGGGTGATGACCGGCACCTGATCACCGACCTGCAAAGTGGCTGGGCGATTATTCAGCGTCACGATCTGGGGCGAGGAAAGGACGACAACGCTGCTGACGGAATCCAGCGCATTGAGGGCGGCCTGCACATAGCGGGAATCAAACCGGTAGGCGAAACCGGGAAAGCGCGACGAGACCTGCCCGGTTTCCAGCTCGGAAAAGGTGAAGCTGCCTCCATCGCGCGTGTCGAAGAACCACTGGACGCCAAAGCGCAGCTCGTCATTCAGAACGACTTCAGCAATCGTTACCTCAATCAGGATCTGCTCAGGCAGGATATCGAGCTGACGCACCAGTTCGCTCACGGCTCGCCGGTCATCCTCATTGCCCCAGACGATGAGCGTATTGCTCTGCTCGTTTGCCCGCACCCGTACCGGTGCCTCGCCTTCCCCGCGCTCGTGAAGGGTGGCGGCAATGTCCTCGGCGAGGGCCACCGCGCTGGCATTGCGAACGGGGATGGTGTGAAAACCCCGCTGGCGCTGCGGTGGCTGATCGAGCCGGGCTATCCACTCCTCAATCTGCAACAGCTGGGCCTGGCTGCGCGTGACCGCCAGAACGGCCTGAAGCCGGTTGAGGGGTACGAGTTCAAGAGACTCACCGCTGCCCTGCACCGCGGCGATCGCGGTCAGCTCCTCAACGAGACTGTCCGGATCGGTATGACGCAGCCGGATCATCGAAAAGGATAACGCCCGCATCCAATCCGTATCGAGGGCTCTTGCAGCCTCCCGGATGGCGGCAATGCGCTCTGGCGCTCCGGCAAGGGTTATGCGCCCGGCGCGGTCATCAGCCGACAGCTGGACACTGCTATCGATGAAGGGCTGAAGAGCCGTGACCATGCGGCTGGCGGGGACATGCTGGAGGGCGATCACTTCGACGCTGGGCGTGCTGGTGCGGGCGGGCGCATATCCGCCAGCTTCACGCAGCACGATGACATCACCGTCCAGAACCAGCTCGGCACCATGAGTGCTGACGGCGCGGTTCAGGATGGAGAGAGCGGTAGAGACCGGCACGGGACCGGGGGTGCGCGCTGTCAGGCGCATGGCAAGATCTGTCTCGGCGATGAAGGCAAGCCCCATCTGCCCAGCCACGATGCTTTCCAGCACCTGACCGGCTGGCGCATCGGCGAAGGCGAACTCGATCAGCTGGCCGGAGGCATGTGCCGTGCGGACGCCAGTGCCTTGCGCCACCGGGCGTCCAAGAGAGCGCAGAAGAGGTTCATCCCGCGGGGCTGCATCGGGCATTTCTGCCCGGCTCTCTTCGGCGCCTTCCTGGGGTGCTGCTTCCAATGGGGAGCGCGCCAGCTGTACGGAAAAGGGTTCGCGGGCCGCGCACCCTGCCAGCAGGGCAAAGGCTGCGACGGCGCTGACTAGCACCAGATAATCGCGTCCATGCATCAGTCTTCCCCCTCCATACCGGTTTCTGCCGGATAGACCCGCAAACGGATCATGCCCTGTGGCCCCTCAACCGTCACGCCTTCAGCATCTATGGCGCGCACGTTCCATGGACCGATACGCTCTTCCAAACCAGCGGTGACAAGCTCGCCCTCATACTCGAAGTGACTTAGCGCCCCGCGTCCCGCCGTAACGCCCACCAGACGGGGCACATCTGAAACGGAAGCGGAAGAGTGCGCGTCGGCCTGTGTGTCCACCAGTGCATTCATGCCGGCTTCTCCCGTCGCGGGAACAGGGCGGATGCGGCCGGGTGGTTCGCTGACATCTGGCAGGCTGATAGCGGAGCGTGTTCCGTTGCCGGGTTGGGCAGGCGGCATCACGCGTAGCGCCAGGCCCGCTACAACCGCAAACAGTGCCGAAGCAAAAAGGAGACGAACCATCATGGTGCCGCCTCCAGATGAGCTTCAAGCTCAACCGCGCAGTCGAAATACCCGGCTTCCCGGCTCTCGCATTGCAGATCGTGGAGCCAGAGCGGGCCGGGCCGGGCGAGATCGGCCAGCATGCGCTCCATCCCTTCTGCGTGCGTGCGAACCGCAAGATGCAGGTCGTGGACCCTACAGGGACCATCCTCGCTGGCAGCCGACGCGTGAACGACCGAGGTTTCGCCTTCCCAGCGTTCTCCAAGGAGCGCGCTCAGGGATACATCATCGAAAACACCTCCAAGGCATCGCCCCTGTACCCGCTCTTCCACCGAGGCATGGAGCACGCGCGCCGCGATGAACGCTTCGGTACTGCCAGCAAGGCGCCAGGCCGGTACAGCTACAAGAAGGCATGCCACAAGGAGGCTGCCAATCAGCACCAGGCGGTAAAGCGGGAGGCCAGCCATCGCGGCGCTCATGGCTCCTCTCCTCGCAATCCGGTCTGTTCGCGCTCAGCTCCTGATCCCTGAGCCGCACCATTCTCGAACTCAGCCGGAACCAGAACACTGCCATCCGGCAAAGTGAGCCTCACCTCGCTTCCGGAGATCGTGATCGCCGATACGGGCTCCTCCTCCTGGCGTATGATGATGTCGTGGAGCGCGGCGGCATGGTGCGAGCGGGCGTCTTCGCGTGATGACCCGGCTGAAACGGCCAGTGCACGGGCTGATGCTGTGGTAGCCGCAGCCGAGTTCTCCAGAAACACGGCCGCGCCGGCCAGCGCCCACGAGAGCGACAAGAAGAGGACTAAAACAGCCAGAAGCCTCTGAGCCTCTCCGGGTGCCAGTGATCGCCGTGGCGCAGGCAGGGTCATGGTCAGCCCCGTTGCCTCATCAACGAGACGGCGTTCACGAAGAGCACGCCCATCGGGTGAGAGAAGATCAACCCGCCGCGCTATCGCGACGCGATAACGCCAGGGCGGCAGGGCAGCCAGCTCTACCGGACCTGCAACGCCTATCACCGCCTCGCTCTCGTGTAAGGGGCACCAGGCTGCGGGATCGGCGGCCACAAGACGCCTGGCAGCCCGGAGCCGTGGTACCGGCAACCAGGCGTCAATGATGACGTACTCGCCCTTAAAGGGTTTCAGGCCCGCCAATGTGCCGGCATCATCGATCACACCGGCCGCCAGCGATGACAGGGCCTCCCGAAACGCTTTGCTGCGGGTTGCAAGGCTCATAGCGGGCGGCATTGACGGCTTACGAAGTCGAAATGGCAGTCACGGCTGGCCAACGGCGGGTGGGCCGCACGCACTTCGCCTGAATTGCCATGAACAGAAATCCAGCCAGACGCACCTATCGTGCAGGACGGCCCGCCGGACGTCGCACACGCGCGTACAGCGTTTCGGGACAGATGGACCGACTGTCTGAGTTCATCGACACTGGCGGCCGACCGCGATGCCCGGTCCGCCACCGAAACGGCATTGGCGATACTGAGCCCGGCCGCGAGAACCGCGGCCGTAAGGATGGACACGGCCACCAGGGTTTCCAGCAGGATATATCCCTCTTCACCATCTCTATTGCGCATCATTTACCCAGTGCCATGTTTCCAGACGGAGTTCGCCGGGACGCGCGCCCTCGCGCCAGCGTACCGTGACGGCAATGCGCGCCAGCCCCAGATGAAGCGGAGCCTCTGCCTGGGACAGGCATTCGGTTTCCACCCGCCATGCCAGACCGTCCCGGACGCCCGTAGCGTCTTGCGGGCAGTTTCTGCTGGCAAGACGCAGCTCGGCGACGATATCGTTTGCCACAAGGGCAGCTGCTGCGCGCTGGCTGGCGCGTTCCACGTGCCCAAGGACCGCCGCTGCACCGGCCAGAAACAGGCTGACCGCAATGGCGATGATGGTGAGCGCGATCAGGGTCTCATACAGGATGAAGCCTGCCTCGCCACCATCATGTTTGCTCTGTTCGCGCATCACAGCCCGAAGTCCGCAATGGCACCAAGTCCCAGGAAGATGGCGGCGACCACCGTTCCTATGACAAGGCCGGCAAACAATAGAAAGCCCGTCGGAGCGAGAGAGCCGACCAGTTCTGCGCGCTCCCTGGCGCGCCGGTCCAGCAGGGTGCCTGCCTCGCTCATGCAGTCAGCAAGGCGGCCGCTTTCCTCGGCCAGACGGGCAAGGCGCACTACGGCAGCGGGCATGAAGGCGATTGCCGCGAAGGCATCTGCCAGACTCTCCCCATCGCGCACGGCCGGTATGACTTCATCGATTGAGGCGCGAAAAGCCGGTGACGGGACAGCGCGCGCCGCACTGGCCAGCGCCGACGGCACGGCTATCCCCGATGACAGCATGACCGCAAACGTGCTGCAGAAGGCGCTGGCCATGCTGTCGCGCACGATGCCAAGCCCGGCAGGCCCGAGAAGCGCCCGGTCAAGTCGGTCCAGTGCGGCCGACCTCAGACGCGGCAGTACGATCAGAACGAGCGGGATCGCCAGCAGAAGCGCTACGATCAGTCCGCCCCACTCATTCATCACCCGCCCGAACGCCAGCAGCCCGGCCGTGAGTGCTGGCAGGGAAGGCGCATCGGCAAGCGCCATCTCGATGCGTGGCAAAACCAGCAGGAAGAACACACCAAGGCTGGCTGCAGTAAGCGCTAGCACGATGGCCGGATAGACCGCAGCCGAAACCAGCTTGCGGCGGAACTCCGCGCGCGAGGCATGGTAGCGGGCGGCAAGGTCGAGACAGATTGCGAGCTGGCCGGTAGCCTCCCCGGCCTCGGCCATGGCCGCAAGCACCTGGGCGCGCTCCCCGAAGCTTTCCCGGATGGCTGTGCCGATCGCGCTTCCCGCTTCGAGCCGTGCCGCCGCTGCTTCCAGTGCGGCCCGTGACTGACGCGTCCGTCCCTGCGCCAGCGTCCGCATACCGAAGGCCAAGGGAATGCCGGCACGCGAGAGGCGTGCAAGGTCTGCGGCCAGATGGGACAGCTCCTCGCCGCCAGGGCCAGTGCCACGCGTCTCGTGCAAGGGCTTTATGGAAAGGACACCCAGACCCCGCTCTGCCAGCATTTCCCGCGCCGCGTCGGGATCCTCGGCATCAAGCTCGCCCTTGCGCCGGCGCCCTGTGCTGTCGATGGCTTCATAGGCAAGACGCATGGCTCAGCTCACACTCGCGAGCGCTTCAGCCCGGTCGACAAGCCCTGCATCGGCTTTAGCCGCAGCATCGCCGGCCATGCGGCTATCGGGCTGGGCCTGGGCAGCCTTTGCCAGAGCCCCGGCATCCGCCCCGTCCATGATCGCCTGACGGACGCTCTCATCAACGCTCATCATCTCGATCAGCGCGATACGGCCCCGCCGGCCTGTTCCTCCACACATGCTGCAGCCCGTCCCGCCACAGGCAGAGCACAGACGCCGGGTCAGGCGCTGGGCAACGACACCGCGCAGCGTGCTGGCCGCCAGAAACGGCTCCACACCGAGATCAACGAGGCGCACAACGGCAGCGGGCGCGCTTTCGGCGTGGATGCTGGTCAGGACCAGATGCCCGGTAAGGGCGGCGCGCACCGCCAGCGCCGCGGTTTCCGCGTCGCGTATCTCGCCGACCATGATCACGTCCGGGTCATGGCGCAGGAAGGCGCGAAGCGCACTGGAAAAATCAACGCCTGCCGCCCGGTCAACCTGTGTCTGGGAGACGTCCTCGAACAGATACTCGACCGGGTCCTCCACGGTGAGGATGTTGCGCCCCGCGCCGCGCAGCGCATTGATCGCGGCATAGAGCGTGGTGGTCTTGCCGGCTCCGGTCGGTCCGGCCACCATGATCAGGCCCGAACGGGCGGCCAGCCAGCGGGCGATTGTGTCGGTCTGCCGGGCTGAAAAGCCCAGCCCGTCAAAGTTCAGCAAAGCCTCGCTGCGACCGAGCAGGCGTACAACCGCGCCTTCACCCCAGACATTGGGGATTGTCGACAGGCGCGCATCGACAACCGATCCATCGACGGTAAAGCTCAGGCGACCGTCCTGTGGCGCACGCCGCTCGGCAAGGTCGAGACCCGCCAGAACCTTCAGCCTGGCGGCCACCGACCCGGCAAGATGCAATGGCGCGGTGCGCAGGAGGTGCAACTCCCCGTCCACCCGCATCAGGACTTCAAAGCCGTCCTCGCGCGGCCGGAAATGGATATCACTGGCGCCTGCGCGCCGGGCTGACGCAAGTGTGTCTTCCACCAGCCTTACTGCAGGAGCCCCGCGTGAAAGATCGGCAAGGGTCTCGCTATCCCTGTCCTGTCGCTGATCCTGCACGCTGGCCGGGCCCGGCTCATCCTGGCACTGCTTCCACTCATCAAGTGACAGCACCACGAACTTCGTGAGTCCCCCAACAGCAAACCGGCAGGCCCGCAGGGCATCATCGTCGGAAGGGTCCACCACGCCCATAACAGGTCCGCGTTCATCCGCGGCCTGAAGAACCGCCATCCGTCTGCGCCGTAGCCAGGCCGGAGACATGTCTGCCGGAACCTCACCTGCCATCACATCGCCGCCGGGGCGTTCAAGCGCGTACTCGTTTGCCAGCAGCTCGGCTAGCCGTCGCGTGTCAACAAGCCCAAGCCGGGCCGCCGCGATGACGGGGCGTTCAGCGCCGGTTCCACACACTTGCCTAACGCGTTGCAGTCCGTTGGCATCCAGCCCCGCAATCGCAAGTGCCCGGCGCGCCCGCCGGTCAATAACGAGTTCTGCCTCGATTGTGGACATCACCGTTCCAGCACGATTACGATATCGCGGTCCTCGCCTGTGCCTCCAGGTTCTCCATCGCGGCCATAGCTGACCAGCTCAAATCCTCCGCCTGATGCCGGGCGGTAGATGTAGGGCCGCCCCCAGGGGTCAGCCGGAAGCTCACCTCTGCGCACATAAGGCCCCGCCCACCGCGCCTCCAGCGCAGGTGCAGGCGCAACCAGCGCCGCTAGCCCTTCTTCGGTGGTTGGATAGCGCCCGATATCAAGCCGGAACAGGTCAAGCGAGGTGGCAAGGTTCTCCAGCTGTATCTCTGCCGTGCGAGATTGCGCTGCGCCTAAGCGCCCCATCAAGGCAGGCGTGGCCAGGCCCACAATCAGCGCAATGATCACGAGAACGATCAGCACTTCGGCGAGGGTATAGCCAGCGTCGGACGGCGTTCGGCAACGTTCCGCACCCTGTCTGCTTCCGCCCTTCTTCGCGCATCCCGCCATCACGCAGCCCTCATCCGCAATCTGCCCGATTACTCTACGGGAGGATGCAGCTCTGCGCCTATAGGAAAATGACGCGGAGACGGTTCAGTCCATCGACCGTCACCGTCACATCCTGGTTGGTGTGCCCGGTAAAGGCATAGATGTCATTGGCCATGGTGCGGCTGGCGATCTGGCCGGCCGCATTATAGGTGAAGGCAAGCGTCTGGTCGTTGGCGGTACCGGCCAGATCCTGGGTGAGCTCGGAGAGGCGCCCGGCTGCGTCATAGTCGAACCCGGTCACCACCCCGTTGCCGCGCGTGAGCGACGTCACCCGGCCAAGATTATCGTAGGCGTAGGCCGCCAGCACCCCGATGCCCGATGAGGCCCCGTTCTCACGTATGTGGGTGAGGGCACCGGCCGTGTCATAGCTGTAAGTGACATAAAGCCCGTCCGGCGGCCAGCTGGTGAAGGTGTGGAACTACTCCTGCTGAACCCAGCGTATCGGTATCGAACCATCATTATAGCCCAGCGCCGGACGCCCGCGGTGCTGCCCGCAGATATACTTGGGCATCCTGACCGTATCCGCCTCCACATCATGTATTCCTGCAAGAAATCGGGAGGGAATCATGTCGACAGTATTTGCGCCATGCGATCCACTGACCAGTATCATGTAAATTCTGGAAGTGTTTGGCCCCACATGATCTTCCAGCAATCTGTTGCATATGTGAATGCGCTCCACCTCTTCCGGCAGCACAATACGCGCACCCGGGGCTATTTGAGCAGCGACATCCATATCGCCAAGCCATGCATATAGATCATCGTGCCTGCTGCGCTGATCTGCGTCCTGGGCCCATGCCCCGGAGAAGATTATCGAGACAGGCAGCAATAACATCGCGCATATCCGTATCATCTCAGCATCCTTCCCCATGTGTTGGGTGAGAAATGTTTCTGAACGTATGAGTGCGTCCACGGTAAAGCATTCTCGGAGTGCCGTCTTCGCCGATAACTAGCTGGGGGAACTGTCGCGCCGCAATCCTGTCCGTTTCGCTGAAGCTGAACGCCCCTCCGCGATTCCGGCCCTCGTGACCCAGCCCCGTGAATTCCGGCCATTGAATGGTAGAGTCCATCGAAAAGAGGATGGACCATGCGCAAGAGCCGTTATTCGGAGGAGCAGATCATCGGCATGCTCAGGGAGCACGATGCTGGTGTGAGCACGAAGGAGGTCTGCCGCAAGTACGGCATCTCCGACGCGACGTTTTACAAATACAAGGCGAAGTTCGGCGGCATGACAGTATCCGATGCCCAGCGCCTAAAGTCGCTGGAGCTGGAGAACAACCGGCTGAAGCGGCTTCTGGCCGATGCGATGCTGGACAATGCGGCCCTGAAGGACCTCGCCTCAAAAAACTTCTGACGCCCGACGTCAAGCGCCAGGCCGTGCACCACATGGTGACCAGGCACGGGCTGAGCGAGCGTCGGGCGTGTGCCCTTGCAGAACTTGATCGCTCCACGTTCCAGTATCAGAAGCGTTCTGGTGGTGATGACGCCTTGCGAGCTCGCTTGCGCGATCTGGCAGGCGAGCGCCGCCGGTTCGGCTATCGTCGGCTTGGCATCCTGCTGGAACGGGAGGGTCTTTATGCGAACCACAAGAAGGTCTACCGGCTCTACCGGGAAGAAGGGCTGGCGGTCCGTCGGCGGCGTGGCCGCAAGCGGTCGGTTGGAACCCGTCGCCCGATACTGTTGCCTGCGGCGGCGAACCATCGCTGGAGCCTCGACTTCGTCTCCGACGCTCTAATCGACGGGCGGCGCTTCCGGACGCTATGCGTGGTCGACGACTTCACGCGAGAGGCCTTAGCCGTCGTGGTCGATACCTCGCTGTCAGGCGTGCGCGTGGCCCGTGAGCTTGATCGTCTGATCGAGCGGCGAGGAAAGCCGCGCATGATCGTCAGCGACAATGGCACCGAACTGACCAGTCACGCGATCCTGCGATGGCAGAAGGACAGCGGTGTGGAGTGGCATTACATCGCACCCGGAAAGCCCACCCAGAACGCGTTCGTGGAAAGCTTCAATGGCCGGTTCAGGGACGAGTGCCTGAACGAACACCTGTTCTCCTCGCTCGGCGAAGCGCGCGACCTGATCGAGGCATGGAGGATCGACTACAACACCGAGAGACCGCACACCGCACTCGGCGGGCTCGCACCTTGTGTCTACGCCGAGCGAACACGTCACCCCCGGCCCGGTTCGCTTGAGCTACGCGCAAGCGCCGCTCACCGGGCCTTGACCAACCACATCAACCCAGAAAGAAAGGCGAACAGACTCTACTAACTCACGGCCCGGATCACGGGGCTGGGTCACAGGGGACGCCGCGCTGTTGCCGCAGAGCCGTTCGCTAGCACTGCAAAATCATTATGGCTTGCTGCTAAATGAAGTCTCTACACTGACGCTTCCGCATCATGGCTCGGATCACAATCATAATCCAAACCTGCTCGAGACGATTGGCGCGGACTTCTTCGTTGCGTCGGCGGACAGGTACTCAAACTGGCGGCATCCGGGGACGGGCGTCGTCCAAACGGTCGCTTCGATGGGGCGCTTTGTTGCCGTCGTCACGAGCGACGAGCAGTCGCGCGTGGAAGAAACAGTCGAGATCAGATGATATCAAGGGGGCTGGCTTAGTCCCATTCTTAGGCCGCTACTGCCACTGTTTGGTTTGCTGGTATGCGACGAAAATGGGAGGCCTTCTGTTCGCCGTAACTACCTATTTCAGGAGCGCTTACATGAAAAAGACCCGGACTAGCTGGCAAGTTAGACTCCGGGTCTCTCTCATCGCGTTCTAGAGAAACGGGGGTCGGGCGAAAGCTCAATCCCCACTCCCTCAGTCTATCCCATCCCCAGCCTTTTGTGAACCCGCTGTGCCTTGCCAACGCCTTCCCGGGAAGTGGCGGCGTAAGCCCACCGGCATCGACACGCACGGCCGTATGGCGCTGTGAGGCGCGCTGACCGCCCGGCGCTGGTTATTGAGCATCCGTTCTCTCCGTCAAGTCCGTTTTGGCCGAGATATTTTTCGCCCAGCTCGTGGGCCATTTGGGCTTCGTTTTTGGGCATGGTGCGCGACGGTTTTCCTTCCGCTCCCCTTACGGTCTTTCACGACGTCGGGTGACCGCGCCCACGTGGCATGAGTGCCCATTTTCGGCCCGCCGCGATCCGCGCCGAAAGAACGCTTGCGCATTCACATCCCTATGAGGGGTGTGGTCCTCTCCCGTCTTGCCGGAGAGGTTGGCCGCTATGGGCACCGATCCAGTCTTCGCGACTGGCTGAGTTGGCGACAACGGTTCTGACGATGTGGCCCCCTCCCTCTTTACGTCCGTTAGCCGATACGGGCGGCTCCGCCGCCCGCGCATCAGCGCATTGGTTTTTTATCACACAGTATGCACACCGTGCCGTCATGCTGTGCAAGACGAATTACCATCATTAAACCAATTACTTAGAGGCTGGGAGCCATCTGGACCAAGGCGGCAACGCCTTAATGTCCGAATTGGGCCATCATCAGAACATACGGAATTTCAAGGGGTTAGGGTGGTCGCGATGCAACCCTCCGAGGGTCACATCGTGACCACGCCCGGTTACATCATGACCTTTCCGATCTTTCATGCATCACGGCACTATGAACGCTATTGTGTGGCGGCGGCATTTATCCTTATCTAATTGTCTCTCGCTACCTATCGTCCTTGCCCAATCAAGCGAGGACCATCTAATGCAAAATATCACCGACCCTGATCGGGGTCCGTACCTGCGTATCCGGCTCGAAACAGAGCTGCTTCAGCAAATCGATTATACCGTTCAATCTGGCCAGGCTGGCAATCGCACCGAGCTGGTGCGTGCCGCTATTCGCGAGCATCTCAACGGTGCATCCGAACGCCGCGAAATACTCAAAACGCTGCGCTGGCTGAGCTTCGCGCTTATCGCCGCCCAGGTCGAAAACTGGCCCGATTCTCACAAGAAAGATGTGGTCGATATAGCCGTGCGAATGGCCGGCGATAACATCCTCTCGCCGCTCGAAATATGTACCGCAATCGGTGCCCTCAATCCCGAAATATGGATCGAGGGGGAGGGCGAATAATAGCCCGTCACGATACCTCCCTTGGCAGCAATGCCGCCCACTCCTCGTGGCTATGCGGCGGTCAGGTCTTCATCCACACAGCGCGCATGTCCCTCCAGATCACGCGCCTCATGGCCGTGCTCGGCGTCATCACCACGATGGGCACAGCCTTCTATTCCATCACCCAGAACGCCAACCCGATCGACCAGCAAAACTGGATGTCAGTGAACATGGCGCGGGTGAGCACCGCGCTCGGCTCAACCCGCGAATATGCCATCGCCCGCGAAGACAGAACCCGTGTGCGCATGCCAGTCGAACGCATCATGGCCGATCGATCCCTATCCCGCCAGTCGGCCGACCGCTTTGCCGCCTTCGCCAGGGGCTATATCTAGAATGCTCTGGCCATCGGTGTCGTCCCTCCCTCTCGCTGACGCTCGCCGCGCCTCTGGTCTGATGCTCCCTTCCGTAAGCCGACCGGGCCTTTCGGCAAGCGCGAAGAAGCCGCCAAGTTAACGGGGGAGAAACCATATTGACCCGCTAACCCGTTGACTTCACCTCACATTCCCTGCATTCTCCCTCCCGGCCGTATGGGCAAAAACTCGGCCGCCAGTTTTTTGTATGCGCAGCCCCATAGGGGCTGTGCTGCGCTATGACAGGCGGAAAAGAGCCCATGAGCCCGTTATTCATACGTTTTGTAGGTGGTGTAAGCGCTTGTGTTATGGCGCTTTCTCACGGCGCGGCCATGGCAGATGGCCCGCAGTTCAACTTCCCCTCACAGCGCAATCAGGATGCGGCCCAGGCCACCGTGCGCATGCCCGCCGAACGCATCGGTATCGGGCCTCAAAACTCTCCCGAACTCAGCGCGCGCCTCGCGGGACAAATGGTTGGGCCGGAGGGCGGGATATGAAC
Source organism: Glycocaulis abyssi (assembly GCF_041429775.1). Lineage (NCBI taxonomy): Bacteria > Pseudomonadati > Pseudomonadota > Alphaproteobacteria > Maricaulales > Maricaulaceae > Glycocaulis > Glycocaulis abyssi. Next base: position 571,706 of record NZ_CP163421.1, read on the forward strand.
CGCACTTGCGCCCCGCCAGGGGCCAAGCCTGCCCGTTCGGCGCCGCAACACTCCGGCCAGACCGGGAAGGGGCGAGGGGCTTTACCGGCGCAGGGTTTGAGCGAACTTGCCCGTGTGCGGCGCGCTCATATCGCGGCAGCAAAGCTGGTGCGCGAGGATCCGGTCTATCTGCCGATATTCCGCGCCTTTGAGCGGGATCTGGAGGAGCTGGAAGCGCTTGAGCGCGCCTACAAGGCGACACTGGAAACGACCTTGTGAAGATGCTTCAGATCAGCCCCCTTGCCATAGCGTTCGCGGTTATAGGCATGCCCGAAAAGATCACGGCGCACGCGCTCATCCACGTGCGCAGAGATCATGCGGTCCTCGAAGCTGTGACGCAGGCCGTAAAGACTGTGTGCGGGCGTTTCCAGAAGGCCATTCTCGCGCAGATATTTGTTCACGGTCGCGCTGATCTTGTCCTTGCCGCGATAAGCCGGAAATCCGTCAGGACAGGCCCGGAACGCCTCCAGCGAAATCCCGGCCAGCGGAATGACGCGTTTGCTGGTGGCGTTTTTCAGCTGACGCCCGGCCGGCTCGATCGAGATATGGGGAATATCGGTATCGAGCCGGATATGCTCGGCTAAAAGCCCCGCCGCCTCGCTTGGCCGGTAGCCGGTATTGATCATGCCCAGCACCAGGCAGCGCGCTTGGGTGTTCAGCCCATCCAGCGCACCGGGAGCCATCAGCCGCGTCCTGATCCAGCCCACCGAGAAGGGCGGGCGCGTGCGTTTCTCGCCCTCTTTCAGGGCGACATCGGTAAAGGGCAGAACCAGACCCAGCCGCTTCATCCGGTTCACGGTTTTCAGCATATCGGCCAGATGCGTGAAATCCTTGTTGGCGCTGTTGGCGGTCAGCCCTTCGGCTTCAATCCGGTCGATCCACCATTGGCGGAATTCGAGCACATCATCGGGCGTGATCTCGCTGATCGCCTTGTCGCCCACCACCTGAAGAAAATTGCGGACCGCCTTTATGCGCGGGTTCTTCCAGCGGCGCAGCTGATCCTCACTCTTTCCAAGAGTGCGGTCCCTCGCGAGCGTCCAGAACAGTTCCAGCGCGCGGCTGACCGTGATGGCAGGCTGTTCAACGCCGCCAAGAAGGGCCGATGCTTCAACCCGGTCCGGTTCGCCATCGCGCAGGACAGCTTCCATGCGTTGCAGGCGTTCCTCACGGGGCAAGGCTGCCACCTTCTGCGCTGGCAGATAATGAAAGCCGCGCATGGCCGCGAGATCGCGGGCCGCTTCATAGCGGCGCTCGGCATCATCGCTGTCTCCAGCAAGCCGCGCTTCCCAAGCAGCTTCCATCAGGCTCCAAGCGGCCGGAGCCTTGCGCTGCGCCTCGCTTTCAGAATCGGTGTGCAGGCTTATCCAGATCGTGGCGCGCTTTTCGACCCGCTGATAGCGTCTCGGTACCCGCCGGACGAGATAAAACGTGCTCCCACGCCGGGTGATATTCATCGCTCTGCCCCGCAAATTGTGCAGCAAAATGTATAGCACATCGAGGCGTCAGAGATCGAGCAGAAAAGTTAACTTCTGTAAATTACGATTATAATCAATTGCTTGAGGGTATGACGCGTTCGAAAATCTGGCGGAGAGGAAGGGATTCGAACCCTCGATACGCTTTTGGCGTATACTCCCTTAGCAGGGGAGCGCCTTCGACCACTCGGCCACCTCTCCACTGGCCGGTTTAGCCGCTATGGCAAAGGGCGATCAAGCCAATATATCCGCGCACGCTGACAAAGTGGCCATCGGGTTCTGGCGCAGATGGTCACACGGGCCGGTTTCACGCCCCAAACCCTGATCGAGTATGGACCCTAGCGCCGGCAGGCGCTGGTGGTGAACACTCCGCCGATATAATCCTCGCAATGGCGTGCGCGCCGGTAGGGCGCGTAGTGGCGCGGCGGGTAGCCATGGCCATGGCCGTAATGGCGATGGCGGGGAACGACGATGGCCGGCGGGCAGTCGGGACAGATCTGGGCCATCTGGACGCGCACATCGGCCAGCCGGTAGGACAGGTTCTGGAAGCGGTCTTGCGCGATCTGCCAGTCGGCAGCGGAGCGCTGGCAGTGCACTTCGCTATAGCGGTTCTGATACATGCACGCCGCATATGCCTGGCAGGACGAGGTCGAGGCCCGGTAGGACGCGTCCAGATCAACCTCGAAGGTGCGCACCAGATCGATCGTCGGCGTGGACGGGCCGAATGGCGGGCGGACATTCACGTTTTCATCCCGGTTGGATGACTCGCTGGAATGGCTGTCCATATAGGTCCTCGGCCAGGGCGCGAGTATCCAGTTGGACGTCCAGTGTGACGGGGTGACCACGGTGCGCACCTCATTGCGCAGGCGGTTATATTCCTGCGTCAGGCTGCCGATATTGCAGATGCGTTCGGCCGTCTCGAGCGCATGGACATCGCGGGCCGGGACCGATTGCTGCGGGGCAGCGCAGGCCGCCAGCAGCGAAAAGCCCGCAAGAGTGGCTGAAATCCGGACCAGGCTCATGGCATACATCCTTCAACTTGGGTTTGGCGCACAGGGGCTGGCAGCGCGTGCATAGTCATTGTCAGCGCCCCTGGAACCGCTCGGCGTCCAGACAGCCGGGCGGCAGAAGATCAATGTCGGGAAGGCGCACATGGCGGTCCTCCCACTCAAGATAGAACAGGCCCCCGCCCTCGATGGCCGCTGACCGGATGCGCTCGGCTATGGTTTCCCAGCGTGCGCGCGGCGAGGGCAGGCGGTTGTACTCAGGGCTGCTCCGCCAGCGCCGGGCGACCGGGTGACCGAGCCGGGCTGCCTCTGCCAGATAGGACTCGGCCCGTTCGAAATTCTCGATAATGCCGCACAGCCGGTAGCTGCCCAGCACCGCGCCGGTTCCGTAGATGATGGCGAGGTTGAAATAGGCGTCTTCATCATTGCGCCGGGCCGCCGTTTCCAGCCATTCCAGCGCCAGATCGGTATTCTGCTCCACGCCCAGCCCGGTGGCGTACATGATGCCGAGTGTGTTCTGCACGCTGGCTTCGCGCGCCGTCTGGGCCGCATGGCAGATCAATAGCGTGGTCTGGCGGGGGGTGAGGGCGCCGGTCTCGTCAAAGCCCAGCTCGCGCTGGAAACCGCGCACCGCCTCGCGTGTTTCGGGGCCGTAATAGCCGTCTACCGGCCCGGAATGGTAGCCCAGCGAGGTCAGCGCACGCTGGCGCAGGGAGAGGCGTATCACTTCGCCAACCCCGTCCGGGCCGAAGCGTGATATCCGCCGCAGGCTGGAACCGTCCGGGGAGCTCTGGCACTGCACGGTATGCGCCTGCAGCCGCCGCTGGGCCATCAGCGACGCCTGCGCGCCAAAATGGCGTCCCCAGTCCGATGCACGCCGCCAGTTTTGCATGGCAAGGTCCAGCGCGGTCTGGACAGGTTCGTAATCATTATGGCGCAGATAGGTATAGCCGTCGCGGAAACCGCCGGGGCAGAACCCGTCATACTCGCTGTCCCATACGCACTGTATGTCGGTGCGGGCGAGCTCTGCATCGCCCAGCAGCAGCCAGTAGCGCGCGCCTTCGGCATATAGCCGGGCGGCATTCTCCCGCGACATGCATTCATAATAGTCGCGGCTGACATCGACATAGAGGGCCGCGCGTGGCCGGTGAGGGTCGCCATCCTCAAAACCGCACATGTCCCAGCGCACATACCAGGGCCGGGGCGGATAGGTGCCACCCAGCGGGGTAACGGGTTCCCGGCAGCCGCCGGGGGAGGGGTTGTAAATGGCCTGCTGCACCCTGGCGGTGTCCCGCGGAGGCAGGAACTGCATCAGATTGGTCAGCGACAGGGGGCGCCGCTCCACCTCCAGCAGCCGGTAAATGATTAGCTCGGCTTCCGGTGACAGGCCGCCCCTTCCGCCGAGTGAAATAAGCTGGTCCCTCACACACGCGCAGTTGATTGTGGCCCGTTCGCGCTGGCGCAGCGAACCCACCGATCGGCCATAGGAGGGTAGCCGGCCCAGCACTTCCGGGCCTGGTGTGCGGTGGGATGCAAACCTGTTGTGCGATCCGGCATAGCGGGATGGAATCTGAATGGGATCGGCGCTGAACGCGCTGTGCTGAAGGTCGCCGAACTGCGTGAACTGACCCTCGCGCCGGCAGGCATCCTCTACCGCCGTACCGAGGAGAAAGCGGTCAATCTGGCACTGCTTGAAACTGCCGGGCCGGTCGCTGCACGGCCACATCACATAGCCCGCGATCACGACAATGACGAGCAGGACGACAACCGACAACAGCACGACCATGGGACTGACCGGGTCGTCCTGCCGCCGCGAATACCGGGAATCACCCTCCCTCGACATTGTGCTCGTTACTCCCCTCGCGGCTACCGTAGCCGACCTTTCCCCTCAGCCCGCACACGGTAATCATCTGTTAACCATAGCGGTGCGGGCCTTCATCTGAAAGTGGAAACGCACCAGGTTTGCATCTGATCCAAAAAATTAACCATAAAGCCAGCCGCTAGCGCCGGTAGATGCGAGAGGCGAGCTGGTTTATCAGCATATGATGCAGGACGATTCAGCCCACACAGCCCGCCGCGCGCTCGAAACGCAGCTTCCCGACGTGCATCGGCGGGTGTCAGCCATTGATGTGCGCAAGGGTGTAGCCACCGTGGTGCTTGCGCCGCCGGAGGATGCGGGCGGCACCGATGAAGCTGGTGTCCGCACCGCGGTCGAGGCCGCACTGCTGGGCGTTGCGGGTATTGAGCGGGTCAGGGTCATCGTTGAGAGCGAGCGTCAGTCTGCGCCTGCCGCGAGACGCAGCGAGCCTGCGCCGTTCAAGCCGCCCGCACCGGTGATTATCGCCGTCGGTTCCGGCAAGGGCGGGGTCGGCAAATCCACGATCGCGGCCAATCTGGCCGGAGCCTGCGTGCGCCAGGGACTGCGCACCGGGCTGGTGGACGCCGATGTGTTCGGACCCAGCGCGCCGCGCCTGTTCGGCCTCACGGATGCACCGGGCCTGCGCAAGACCGATGCCGGTATCGAGCCGTTGCGCGCGCATGGCGTGAAGCTGGTCTCCACCGGTTTTCTGGTCGGTGAGCGTGAGCCGGTTGTCTGGCGCGGCCCGATGGTGACGGGCGCAATCCGTCAGTTCCTGACGGAGGTGAACTGGGACGGCGGCGATGGCCCGCTGGACGTTCTCATTATCGACATGCCGCCCGGCACCGGCGATGCCCAGCTCGCCATCGCGCAAGGCGTGCCAATCAGCGGCGCGGTGATTGTATCGACCCCGCAGACCGTGGCGCTGGACGATGCGCGCAAGGCGATGGCCCTGTTTGAACGCACCGAGATTCCGGTGCTCGGCATGATCGAGAATATGAGCTTCTTCCTGTGTCCGCATTGCGGGGAGGGAAGCGAGATTTTCGGGCGCGGCGGTGCGCGCGCCGAAGCCGGGCAGATGGGCATTCCGTTTCTGGGCGAGATACCGCTTCACCCGTCCTTGCGGGTTGCCAGCGATGAAGGCCGGTTGGTGGCGCTGGAAGACGGGCCGCTGGCCGGAGCGTTCGAGCGCGCCGCCAGCGCCATGCTGGAGACGGCCCGGACGGCGAACCGCCCGGCACCGGAGATCGTGTTCGAGGATTAGCTCCTACCAGTCCAGCACCTGCAGGAACACTTGTACATCGGCAGCCGTCTCGGCCGGGTATTCCTCCATCAGCATGTGGCCTGCACCATCATAGGTGATGAGGCGGGCACCCGGCATCGCATCGACAAAGCGCGGGCCGTGGCTGGCCGGGACGACGGTGTCAGCTGTTCCCCACAATATGAGGGCTGGGGCGTCTATCGTGGCGAGCAAGGGCTCTGGATCCGGCAGGGTGAATTGCTGCAGCCGGGCAATGAGGGCTTCACCGACGCCGGGCTGGCGCATCATCTGGCCGATCTGGGCGATACGGTCCTCGGTCAGGCGTGACGGATCGCCGTATAATGTCTGCGTGGCCATGCGCACGCCGGCATCCGGCGCGAGGCGCAGGTACAGCTGCACAGGTAGCGGCACCTCCACCGGCTCATCGCCGACATTATTGATAGAATAGCCGCCAGGGCTTACCAGAACGAGGCCAGCCACGCGATCGGGGTTGGCGGCGGCATAGCGCCATGACACCAGCCCGCCCAGCGAATTGCCGCCGATGGCAAACCGGTCCAGCTCCAGCGTGTCCAGAAGTTCCGCCACTTGCGCAGCCGTATCCTCGTTGGAATAGGCGCCATCAGGATGCGGGCCGGTGACGCCGTGGCCCGGCAGGTCAAAACGGATGATCCGGTAGTCACCGGACAGCGCCTCGGCCCAGCCGTCAAAGCTCTCCAGAGAGTGCGAAAAGCCGTGGATCAGGACGATGGCAGGCGCGCCTGCAGGGCCGTCCTCGCGCACCCGCCAGTTCAGCCCTGCGGCCTCTACGGTGCGTTCGCCAGCGGCAGGCTCGGGCGGCGGGGCCGGCTCAGGGGTTCGCGTCAGCCAGACAAAGGCGGCAATGGCCACCACCGCCAGCAGGATCAGAATGCCAAGAAGTGTCAGCAGAAATCCGCGCATCGCCCTTACTCCCCTGTTTTCGTCTATCAGCTCAGCCGTGCCAGCAGGCCATCAATGGCGGCGCGTGCAGGCGGCTCGGTCAGCAGGGGCGCATGGCCCACGCGCGGTATCTCCACCCCGGTGAAGTCCGGATGGCGCGCCTTCATCTTTTCAAAGCCCTCACGTGAGAGCAGGTCGGAGATCGCGCCGCGCACCACGACCAGCGGCACAGGGGTCAGCGCATCATAAAGCGGCCACATGTCTGGCGGCAGGGCGCGGTCGGGCTGGCGGAAGGGCTCGGCAATCGCCGGATCATAGTCCAGCTCCACCCGCCCGCTTTCCAGTTCCCGGCACGTGCGCCGGGCAAAGGCCAGCCAGAAGTCTTCGCCCGTCTCGTCGGGGAAGGCATCGCCATTGACCGCGCGGATGGCGTCGGCGGCCTCGTGCCAGTTCTCAAATGCGCTGGTGGTGCGGCCGACATAGCCCGCGATGCGATCAAGCCCCGCCGGGTCCAGCTCCGGCCCGATATCGTTGATAAGGGCGCCAGCCAGCAATTCGGGGCGCTTTGCAGCGAGGATCATGGTCATGATCCCGCCCATCGAAGTGCCAAGCGAGATCACCTTGTCGATCCCTTCGCTCTTCAGAAGGCCCAGCACGTCATTGACATAGACTTCCGGGTTATAGCTGTCCGGCGGGGTGCCCCGATCAGACAGGCCCCGCCCGCGCACATCCACCGCGATCACGGTGTGACCCATCGCGGCAATGCGCGGGGAAACCTCCTCGAAATCGCGGCTATTGCGCGTCAGCCCGTGCAGGCAGAGCACGGGAAGCTTGCCGCTCTGGCCACCTTCATAACGCCGGTAGGCGGTGCGGATGCCGTCAGGCGCCGTGAAATAATGCTGTGAGAACACGCTCATGCCTTGGTCGCTCCGCCATTCTTTTGCGCCCGTGAGCGCTCCTGAAGATATAATATGCCGGCCGCGATGAAGCCGGGCATGCGCTCGTGCACGCTGGCAATATCCGAGGATTTGCATAAGCCCTTCGACAACACGTCAATCCGGCCGGTCTGGGCGAAGGTCAGGACCAGCACGCCTGACAGGAAATGATAGCTCCAGAACAGGTCTTCCTCCGTGCAGTCCGGGATTTTCGGGCGCAGCGCTTCGAGAAAGCGGATCACGATGGGATCGAAATACTTGTTCATCACCGCCGCGCCCCATTCGGGCGTGTTGGTGATCTGGCCGATCAGCGCGAAATAGCTTTTCCATCCCGGCCCGCCATTGGCGGTACGGTCCAGCAGCGGATGGGTGAAGGCATTGATGATCTCCTCCACCGTCGGGCCATCGGGGCCTGCATTGGCCTCCAGCTCTTCGAGCTCTTTCAGGCGGATGGCGTTCAGCTCGGTGGCGCGGCGCAGCAGCACCTCGTCGAAAAGCTCGCGCTTGCCGCCAAAATAATAGGTGACGAGTGCCGGGTCGGCGCCTGCCTTGCGGGCAATCTCGCGCACCGTGACGGCGTGAAAACCGGTCTCGGCGAACAGCGATTCGGCGGCGTCCAGCAGCGCGGCGCGGGTCTTCTCGCCTCGGCGGTTTTGCGGGCGGGTTTTTGTACGTGTGGCCATGGCACGACTTTTAGCCGGTTCACCGCGCGCGTCGATGGCAATCTGTTGCCGCATGGCATCACTCCTCAGCTCGTGACTCGCTTCGAGTGTGATACCAATTGACATTTCATTCAACGTTGAAAGTAATTCGACGCGAGACGCTTGGCATGGATCAGGCGCCAGATGATTCGATTGGGAGGATCACCATGAAAACGAAACTGCGCACATTTGGTGTGGCCGCTGCGCTTGCCGGCGTGTCCCCGCTTGCATTCATGACACCCGCCGCCCTGGCTCAGGAGACGGGTGCCGCACCCGGCACCGAGATCATCACGGTTACGGCCCGCCGCCGCGAGGAGTCGCTCCAGGACGTACCGGTTTCGGTTACCGCCTATTCCGGTGCCCAGCTGGAGCAAATTGGCGCACAGGACATCACCGTCATCGCCCAGACGACGCCGAACGTGACCCTGGAAGTGTCACGCGGCACCAACACCACGCTGACTGCCTTCATCCGCGGCATTGGCCAGCAGGACCCGGTGGCGGGCTTTGAAGCGGGCGTCGGCCTTTATGTCGATGATGTGTATCTGAACCGTCCGCAGGCCGCCGTGCTCGACATTTTCGATGTGGAACGCATCGAGGTGCTGCGCGGCCCGCAGGGCACGCTCTATGGCCGCAACACGGTCGGTGGCGCGGTGAAATATGTGACCCGCCGCCTGTCTGACGAGCCGACCTTCTCCGCGCGCGTCAATGTCGGCTCCTATAACCAGTTCGACACGATCCTGTCCGGCTCCGCCCCGCTGTCTGACACCTTCCGGGTGGGCGGTGCCATAGCGCGCTACACCCGTGACGGCTTCGGGACCAATCTCTTCACCGGCGCCGACAACTATAACAAGGATGTGTGGGCGGGCCGCATCTCGGCCGAGTTCGAGCCCAATGATTCCATCTTCGTGCGCCTTGCCTATGACCGGGTTGAGGACAGCTCCAACCCGCGCGGTGGTCACCGCCTGCTGCCTGGCGCGCTTTCCGGTGCTCCGGTGCTCGACAATGTGTTCGACACCCGCGCGGGCCTTGATGTGGTGCGCCAGCAGGTTGAAGGCGAAGGCGTTTCATTGTCGGCGGACTTCCGCCTGAACGATATGTGGACGTTGCGCTCGATCACGGCTTACCGCGAGGACAGCTCCACCACGCCGATCGACTTTGACTCGCTTCCCGCAGCCGACCTTGACGTGCCGGCTATCTATGAGAACGAGCAGTTCAGCCAGGAATTCCAGCTGCTCTATTCGGGCGACCGGATGGACGGGATTATCGGCTTCTACTATCTCGACGCCACTGCCTCGACGGTGTTCGACGTGCTGCTAGGCACGACTGGCACCCTTCTCAGCCTTCCCGGACTGAATGCCCAGACATTTGGCAATGTCGAGACCGATACCTGGTCGGTTTTTGCCGATTTCACCTATGACCTGACCCCGGAATGGTCACTCTCGGTTGGTGGGCGCTACACCCACGACGAGCGGTCCTCGCGCGTGCTGCGCCGGACCTATATTGGCGGCTTCTCCGAGTTCTTTGGCGGCAACCCGACGCTGATCCAGACGACCTCGGACTTTGAAGGCTCCGAGAGCTGGAGCGATTTCAGCCCGCGCGTCTCGATCGCCTACCGGCCCTCGCCGGAGCACAATTTCTACGCCAGCTTCTCGCAAGGCTTCAAAGGCGGCAGCTTTGATCCGCGCGGCCAGACCTCGGTTGCGGTAGCAGCCGGTATCGACGTGTTCGAGTTCATGCGCTTCAACCCGGAAACGGTGGACGCGTATGAGGCAGGCTGGAAATTCACCGGACCGCGCTACCGTCATGCGCTCGCTGTCTTCTATAATGATTATACCGATGTGCAGGTGCCCGGCTCTATTGGCCAGGACACGACCGGCGATGGCATTGCCGACACGTTTACCGGCGTGACCACCAATGCCGGCGCGGCCACGATCTGGGGCGTCGAGTATGAAGGCAATCTGGCTCTTGCCGAGGACGCTTTCGTGCAGGGCGACTCCTGGAACTTCAATTGGGCTGTTGGCTATATCAACGCGCAATATGACCAGTTCATCAATGCGCTTGGCGTTGATGTTTCCGATACTGCCGTCGTTCAGAATACGCCCGAATGGATGGCGTCCGGCACGCTGGCCTATAACGTGCCGCTGGCCGGTGGCGACCTGTCGGTCATCAACACGCTGGCCTATCGCGGTTCCTACAGCCAATTCGAGTTTGTTGGTCCGCTTGACCAGGATGCCTACACGCTCTGGAACGCCTCCATGGTGTGGAACTCCGGTGACGGCCGTTGGCAGGCGGGCCTGCATGGCCGCAACCTGACCGACGAGCGCTACAGAGTGTCCGGATACGACTTCGTTACGGCGACCACGCTGGGCCTCGAAGGCAACCTGACCGCCTTCTACGGCGATCCGCGTACCGTCACGGCCACTTTCGCCTATCGGTTCTAGGCCGGGGGACGGCTGAGAAGACGCCGCCGGATGCTTTGCAGCTCCGGCGGCGTTTTTCTTTTGCACCCTGAGGCCAGCGGGTCACAATGCCATCAAGAGATGCTGACGCGATCAGCACGGAACCATTACCTGCCGGGGGATATTCCATGAGTGAGACGCTGCCGGGCGCGCCGGGTGTAGCCGCTGCGACCACCGTGCCCAAGCCGCCATCCAACCTGTATCGCGGGTATGTGATGGTGATGCTGTTCCTGGTCTATGCGTTCAACTTTCTCGACCGGCAGATCATCTCCATTCTCGCCATCCCGATCCGCGAGGAGCTGGGGCTGGACGACCGCCAGCTCGGCCTTCTGGGCGGCATTGCCTTTGCGCTGCTCTACTCGGTGCTGGGCGTGCCGATAGCCTGGCTGGCCGACCGCACCAACCGGGTATGGATCATCACCATCGCGCTGGGTGTCTGGAGCGGCTTTACCGCGCTGTGCGGCATGGCCCAGAATTTCTGGCAACTCTTTGCCGCGCGTGTAGGCGTCGGCGTGGGTGAGGCAGGCGGGGTGGCCCCGTCCTACTCCCTCATCGCCGACTATTTCCCGCCGCAGGCACGCGCCCGCGCGCTCGCCTTCTATTCGCTCGGCATTCCGCTTGGCAGCGCATTTGGCGTCATCGCAGGCGCGCAGATCGCCAGCGGCAATATCGGCGAGGGGCTGGACTGGCGCTGGGCCTTCATCATTGTCGGTCTTGCCGGCATCCTGCTCGCCCCGATCTTCCGCCTGACAGTGCGCGAGCCCGCGCGCGGCCAGCTGGATACGGTCAAGCTGGACGTCAAGGCAGCCAAGCCGAGCTTCTTTGCGGTCATCCGCGTGCTTCTGAAGAAGCCCGCCTTCTGGTTCCTCACCTTCGGCGCGGCCTGCTCGTCCATGATGGGCTATGGCGTTTTCTTCTGGGTGCCGAGCTTCCTGGCGCGCTCCTATGGGCTTGATCTCGTCACCACGGGCTGGATGTTCGGCGGCTTGCTGATTATCGGCGGTGCGGCAGGGATTATTCTTGGCGGCTTCATCTCCGACTGGGTCGGCAAGAAGTCCAAAGCCTGGTACGCGCTGGTGCCGGGCATCGCCTTCCTCTTCACCATGCCGTTCTACGCGGTGGGTGTGCTGGCGCCGAACGCGACGATTGCCTTCTTCGTCTTCATCATCCCGAACGCGCTGGCACTGGCCTGGCTGGGGCCGGTCCTGTCGGCCTTCCAGAATCTCGTGCCCGCATCGATGCGCACGGTGGCGTCATCGATCTTCCTGCTGATCAATAATCTCTTGGGGATCGGGGTGGGCATCTATGTGCTTGGCGAGCTGTCCACCCTGCTGGCGCCTGCCTTTGGCGATGAATCGCTGCGCTACTCGATCCTGATCGGCTCGTGCCTCTATCTGGTCGCGGCCGGCTTCATGTTCCTGGCGGCACGCTGGCTGCCGCGCAACTGGGAAGGTTAGGGCCTTATCGCCAGTCAGGCATGAAAAAGCCCCGGTGCGTCATGCTCCGGGGCTTTTTTCTGTTTCAGGCGCGGTGCGTTACGCGGCTTCAGATGTCTGCGTCTGCAGCGACTCCGCGAACACCTTGGCGACATCGTCGCGGGCGGTTTCGCCGCTGGCGGCAAACACCTCGCCATTCAGGGCAAGGGCCGCGTCGGCATCGCCGATTTCCTTGCCGGATACTTCGGCCAGCATGGCAAGAGCCTCGCCGGCAGCGAAGATGGGCCGGCCGCTGGCAAACATGTCTTGGACAAGCCGCAGCGCCGTATTGGAATCGTTCAATGCGTCGACTGCGCGCCGGCCGCCGGGAAGCACCAGCCCCGCGCCCTCATCAGCCGCTACATCGTCAAAACTGGTATCTACGACGAAGTTCATTTCCTCGCCGGTTTCCGTGCGGCCAGATACCAGTGCGCGGGCGCTGGAGGCGACCTTCAGCTTGTAGCCGGAGCGCTCGGCGGCGCTGGCCGCGGCGTTCAGGTCAGGCACGGAGAAGCCCGGAGCGGCAAGTGCCAGAATGGTGCCGGCCTCGCCCACACGGGCAATATCGATACGCGGTTCGCGATTGTGACGGTTGGGACGTTTTGATGGGGTCATGAATCCTCCTGGCCTCGCGCGCCCTCGCGCAAGGCTGCTTGTGAACAGAGATATGTGCGTAACGCTTAAGCTAGGGAGTCGATCCGGCAGATACAACGCCGCACCGCATCAAATCCTGTGACAAAATAGTGATGCAGGCGCGTATGACCGCATAAGAAAGCGCTCCTGCCCGGGGAACAGGAGCGATCACAGTATAAGAGGTTGGTCAGTCAGAAACTGCGCCTGCCATCAACATACGGTCTGGCACGCAATCAACAAAATAAATAATACCACTAGCGGCAATCGTTGTTGTCTATTGAGATGCCGCGGCCGGGCGCAGGGCCTTGTCGTTCGCTGCCGCGCTGAGCAACGCAGTGCCTGCGACGGCAGCGATGGAAATCCGCAAGGCAATCTCGCCGGAGATGGCGGTGAACATTGTCACAGCCCCGCCTACAACCAGGCAGACCACCAGCACAGGCAAGGCTGTCCGCCCGGTGCGGATGAAAACCTGCCGCGCGATGGCATCGCCCAGAATGTCCAGCTTCCAGCGCTGGCGGGCGAAAATCACGATCCATATCCACAAAATCGCGCTGACCAGCCAGACCCCGAACCCGATGCCCGAGGCGAGATAGCCAACGCCAAGACCCGCCCCGCCAATGAGGGTGAGAGCCTCTCCGCCCTGCCAGGCGATAATGGCAATGCCGTTCAGCCGCGTCATCAGGCGGATGATCTGGATACTGTCTTCCGGACTGCGCTGCCCTGCCATGCGCTGACCTCCCCCGTTGGCGGCCAGCGCGCAAGGAAACTCTTAAGCGAGGCGAATCTCGCGCAGCCGCTCCATAAGATACTCATGGGCGGTGATGGGCTGCAAATAGCGGTCGGGATTATCCGCGCTGACGCATTGCGGCAGGGTCTTGATCTCCACGTCCGGCGCGAAGTGCAGGAAGAAGGGCGTGGAGTAGCGTGAGAAGGCCATGCGCTCCGCGCTGGGGTTCACCACGCGGTGCGTGGTTGAGGGCAGGACATGGTTGGTCAGGCGTTGCAGCATGTCGCCCACATTGACCACCAGAGCGCCCGGCGGCGGGTTGATGGCCAGCCATTCGCCGGAGCGCGTCTTCACCTGCAGGCCCGCTTCCTCAGCGCCCAGCAGCAGGGTGATGACATTGATGTCCTCATGCGCGCCTGCGCGCACGCCGTCCGGCTCGCCTCTGACGGGCGGGTAGTGCAGGAGGCGCAGAATGGAATTGCCCTCGGCGACGCGTGCCTCGAACCAGTTTTCCGGCAAGTCCAGATGGCGCGCGATGGCTTTCAGCAGGATGCGGCCCATCGCGTCCAGCGCATCAAACAGATCGCGCGTTGTCTCGTCGAAGCTGGCGGGGTCACTGACCGGCACATTGGCAGGCATCACATCTGAATAGCGGTGACCCTCGGGCAGGTCGCGCCCCCGATGCCAGAATTCCTTCAGGTCTACAGCCGCGGCGCCCTTGGCCGCTTCCACGCCGAACGGCGTATAGCCGCGCTGCCCGCCGCCGCCGGGCTGGTGGTATTGCCGCTTGGTGTCGTCTGGCAGCGCGAAGAAGGCTTTTGTGTCGGCAATGGCGCGGTCGATCACGTCCTGATCGATCGTGTGATCGCTGACCACCGCAAAGCCGAACTCGCGGAAACTGCCGCACAGCGCATCGGCAAAGCCTTGCGGGTCGCGTGCAGCCTGCGCGAAAGAAACGGGCTTTATCAGGTCTTGCAGGATGGCGCTCATGGTCGGTCTACCAGCTTGGGAAAAGGGGCAGGGCATTTAGCGCGTCTTATGGCAGAGATGAAGGGCGCTTACCCTTGACGATGCAGCGATGACGGACAACTTGCCAGTCATAATCACGCGGCCCAATGTCGCGCGCCAAGCAAAAGGTGTCCCATGTCCCAATCCCCCATCGATGTATTTTACTGGCCGACGCCTAATGGCTGGAAGGTCACCATTGCGCTGGAGGAGATGGGCCTGCCTTACGTGATCCGGCCGGTGAATATCGGCGCGGGCGAGCAGTTCAGGCCGGAATTCCTTGCCATCAGCCCCAATAACCGCATGCCCGCCATTACTGATCCGGACGGCCCGGACGGCAAGCCGATCTCGATTTTTGAAAGCGGTGCGATCCTGCAATATCTCGCCCGCAAGACGGGCAAGTTCTACGGCGCCAATCCGCGCGAGCAGGCAGAGGTGGAGCAATGGCTCTACTGGCAGATGGGCGGGCTGGGGCCGATGGCAGGTCAGGCGCACCATTTCCGCTCCTACGCGAAAAAGATCGAACCGGACGAGACCAAGCTCGAATACGGCGCGAACCGCTACACCAATGAGGTGAACCGGCTTTATGGCGTGCTCGACCGGCGGCTTGCCGACCGCGAATACCTCGCCGGGCCATACTCCATCGCCGACATGGCGGCCTGGCCGTGGATACTGCCTGAGGGGCAGGGCCAGAATCTCGATGACTTCCCGAACCTGAAAGCCTGGGTGGAGCGGCTGAAAGAGCGCCCGGCTTTGCGCCGGGGCCGCGATGCAGGCAAGGAGCTGCGTTCCAACCTCGCCGAAGACTCCGAGGAAGCCAAAAAGGCCCGCGCGATATTGTTTGGGCAGAAGGCGCTTTAGGACCTCAGTTCTTCCATGTTGTCATGGCCCGGCTTGTCCGGGCCACCCATGCCTCTGGCCTTTGAACAACGGATTACTTGCAGGCCGCGTAGCGGCCTGAAAAGCGCGAACGCGCGCCCGCGACTAACTGTGCCCGCGTAGGCGGGTATTCGCGGAACATCGCAACGCGGACGCGTTGCGCAACCAACAGAGGCATGGGTCCCCCGCATGAAGCGGGGGATGACACCTTTCTGCAATACGTTGAAGCCTCCCGCCCGCCATGCTTGGATAGGGCGTGCGTAAGGGGGAAAGCGTGGCACGACGGGGATCGAGATACAGCCTTGAGAGGGTTCAGGCGCGCGCGCGGCGCGTGCGTCACCCGCGTGAAGCCGGATTGCCGCGGCGCCTGATATGGTGGGGCTGGCAGGCACTGGCGGCTCTCGCGCGCCCTGCCGTCTTTGCTGTTCTCGTGGCCTTGGCCGGCTTCTCGGCGTTTGACGGCATGCGCCATCTGAACCCTGTAGCCGATATGCCTGACCGCGCCGGACGCGTGAACGACGCCTTTGCCTCACTGGCGCCGGACGCGGCCACAGCGGCCTCGATCTGGAGCAATGAGCTGGAAACCGCCATGCAGCCACGCGCAGGGCTGCCGCCCGACAACGCGCTTGCCGCAAGCCTGCTGGCCGCATTCGAGCCGATGGCTGGCCGGGAACGCTTCTCCAGTATGGTGTGGGCGGAATTGCATGCTCGATCATCCCCGGAGGCAGAGGCCATCCTCAGAGCATTGCCAGTCTGGGTCCGGACGCGGGAGCTGGAATCGGCGTGGAATCGCCAGATGGAGCATGCGCGAGGACATTCAGGACGCGCTGCAGCGGCAGGGCTCGCCCCCGCTGCGGTCCGCACGCGGTTAGAACGCGCCGGGCGGCTCTACGACGCAGTTCAGCCGTTTCAGGCCGCCTTCTTCGCTGGCCATGAGGACGGCGCGCTCAATCTCGCCCTGCTGCCCGGCCTGTCAGCCGGGGCAGGCGAGCTTTGGCTTCAGTCCGACCAGATGGCCGCTCTTGCTCATTGCCCCGCTGGAGAGCCACTGGAATGCGCGCTGGCGCGCATGGGCCGTGATGCCGGGGCGGGACAGGGCGCGCGCCTGCTGCGCGCCGCCCTGCTGGCCGGGCAAGTGGATGACGCCTTCCGGTCAGAACTTCAATCGGCCAATGAACAGACACTTCACGCCATTGCCAGTGAGCTGGGCGCGGTGGCGCGCTACACCTCCAACATTGATGCCATCCGGCTGACCGCCCTGCTGGAAACGCCGCAGGACGCCGCGCGCCTGCGCCGCCTGTCGCTGGAGGCGGGGCCGCGCACGCTGGCGCTGGCGCATTTTCACGGGCGCGGCGCGCTGGCGCTGGATCGCGGTGAGGGTCAGGCCAGCCCCGTCACCGCCGAAGCCTGGGAGCGATTTGTGCTGGCGGGCGTGTTTGCCGCGCTGGCTCTTGGCATTGTGCTGGCGGCGCTGACATCGGCTTTCAGCGTGCGCGTAACCGGCCGGGCCGGGCTGGGACAGCGCATCGATATCGCGATGCGTGAGTTACTTCTTGGTAGGAAAGTCTAACAAAAATAAATGCTTAAAATGCATTATTCTTAGTTTGCCTTAACCCTGTGGATACCATTCCCCGCGAATATGCCCTCACACCAACGCAAAACCTTGCGTGGGTGGTGGGGTGTCAATCACGGGTTCGAGACGAGGGCAAAGCCCCGCAGAACCCAAATGGAATGGGGAAGACAAATGGCTTTCACCGATGTGGAAACCCGTCAGGTTCACGACGCGATCAATACCGATCCGACCGGCGAGGATTTGTGCAAGCTCGGCCTGCTCTACTCAACGGGCCAGGGCGGCGTTGTCGACTATGTCGAGGCGCACAAATGGTTCAACCTGGCAGCCCTGATGGGCTCTGAGCCGGCAAAGCACTACCGCAGGGAAGTGTCCAGCGAGATGGGTACCGAAGACATCGCGGCGGCACAGCGCGCGGCGCGCGAGTGGCTCTCCACCCGTCACTAGGCTGGTCTGCCGGTCAGTTGCGCGTTGCCTCGAACAGCAGGTAGTTGAAGCCTGCATCGAGCGGCAGGATGCCGCGCACGAACTGGTCGACGAACAGATTGACCTCGGCAATGGTCGAGCGCGGCACGAACACGACATCGTGCCGGGCCAGCGGGATCATGTCGGTCGGCTGTCCGCGCAGTGCGGAGCGTACATCAACCGTGCGCATCATCGCGCCGCCATCGGGCGCACGCCGCAGGACGACGACCGAGTTGCGCCGCGCGGTGGTCTGGAAGCCGCCAGCAAACATGATGGCTTCGAGCACGCCTGTCCGGCCGTCCGGCAGCGGGTAGGGGCCCGGCGCGTTCACCTCGCCGCCGACCAGAATGCGCTGTGAGCCAAAGCTGAGGGGGCGCACCTCCACGATGGGGTCGCGAAGCACCCGTGAATACCCGTCTGCGATGGCCCGTGCAGCTTCCGGCGCTGTCTTTTGCGACACCATCACCCCGCCCACAAGCGGCAGGCTTGCGCGGCCGTCCGGGCCGATTTCCACCTCGCGCGACAATTCCGGCGCGGTGTGGACCGTCACTTCAATCGCATCGCCGGGATAGAGCCGGTAAACCGGATCGCCGCTGGTCCATGCCTGGAAGCGCGATGGCTCGAATCCGTTGGCAGTCGGACGCGCGCGCCCGCCGCAGGCGGAAAGACCAATTGCTGCACTGCCAGCCAGCAGAGCAGCGAGCGCGTTGCGCCGTGTCCAGTCAAATTCGCCCATGGGTCGCCACCTTCGAGTCACTGACATATTTGATGAAGTGTAGCCTTCAGCGAGCCGGGCTAAGAAAAAATTAAGCGCACCCCCGCCAGATGTCGCTTATGGAATCAACGCGCGGTCCCGCTTCAGGAAACGCCGCCCCGGCAGGCATGGGCCGCCGGGAGCTGGATCTGTTTGACCTGCTGGCACTGGCATGGTCGCAGAAGCTGCTGATCGTCATCGTTTTCGTGCTTCTTTTCGTGCCGATGGCGGCCGCAGCCTGGTTTGTCCTGAAGCCTGAATATGTCGCGCAGTCGCGGCTTCTGGTCCTGCTGGATCAGGAAGATCAGGCACCGGGCGCGGCAGGCTCCGGCGGCGCGTTCACGCTCGATCAGGTGTTGCAGTCGGAAGCGGAAATCCTCAACTCGGAAACTGTTCGCCGCCTCGCCATCGAGCGTCAGGGCAGCTCGCCCCAGCCTGCAGTGCTGCGCGAGATGCGCACAAGCTTCCAGGTCGAGCGCGCGCCCCATGCCAGCGTGCTGCATGCCAGCTATGCCGGGGAGACACCGCAATCGGCAGCCAATGTGCTGAACGCCATCGTGGATGCCTACCTTGCCTATCGCCGCGAAGTGCTGGTCGAAGACGGCGCCGACGCGCTGGGCCAGCGCCTGGCCGCCGCCGAAATTGCCGCGGCCGTGGCCGAGACCAATCTGCGTACTTTCCTGACCGAAAACGCCATTGTCGATTTTCAGGCAGAGCGTCTGGCGCTGGTCACGCGCATGACCGAGCTGGAAAACTCCCTTCTGGCAGCCGAGGCTGCGACGCAGTCTGCGCGTGGAGGGGCTGCGGCCCTGTCTCAGCGCTTGCGGGACATGCCGCAATCCATTGAGCTTTATGTGGAAAATGATGTGACGGGCCAGCTTCTCGCGCTGGAGGTCCGCCGCCGCGAGCTGACATCGCGCTATCAGGATGACGCGCCGCCGGTTCAGGCACTTGACCGCGAAATCCGCGCCCTGCGCGAGCTGGTGCAGTCTGGCGGGGCGGATGGTGCGGGGCAGCGGCGCACAGGCGCCAATCCGGTCTATCAGGAGCTCGACACCGCGCGCCTTCAACGCGAGTCCGAAGCCGCCGCGCAGGCGCGTCTTGCCGCCACGCTTCGCTCGCAGCTGGAGGCCGCCCGCGCTCAGGCCGACCGGCTGGCCGGGCTTTCCAGCCAGTATGACCGGCTGAGCCGGGAGGCCAGTTCGCGCGGCGAGGCTGCAGGGCGTCTGGCCTTGCAGTTTGCCGCGGCTTCTTCGCGCCGGGGCGGTGCATCCGGCATTGCGGATTCGGTGCGTATCGTCGAGCGGGCAACGCCGCCAGCGCAGGCGCGCTCCTTGCGCAATGCGGCCATAGCGGCGGCCGGGATACTGGCGCTGGGCGCTGCCGTGCTGGTTGGCCTGCTCAAAGGCTATTTCGAGGCCACACGTGACCCGCGCACCCTGCGCCGCCCGGCACAGTCAGAGCCGCACGATGAGCTGTCTGTTTCAGACATCGAGCCCGCGCCTGTACCCCACCGGCAAGCGGCCAGAACCGCACCACCACCTGCCTGCCGCCAGCACTCAGCGCCGGTGTCTGCGCAACCTGCTGCAAGGCCCCTTGCCGTGCTGGCCCGCGTGCGGGATTTTGGTCCGGGTAGTATTCAAGGGGCAGGGCGGGCATGACCGGCCCCGGACCTGCGCTACCTTCGGAACCATTAGCGGAGACAGACGGCGTGAATCCGTTCGCCACAGAGCTTGCCGATCTGGCACGCAGGCTGGCCCCTCCCGGGGCGCCGGGCAAAGCCGTGATGATGCTCGGCATCACTGCCAAGGCCGGTACGTCCAGCGTCGCCGCCGGGCTGGCGCGCGCGGCTGCGGTGGAAACCGGCGGGCCGGTCTGGCTGGTGGATCTCGATTTTGCCAATAACCCGCAGGCCAGCCGGGCGCGGCTCAATGGCTCGGCCTATTCCACCGAAATCGGCGCCGAACCGTTCTGGGCAGCAGAACCGGCCGGAACGGGGCGTCTCGTGCTGCGCAAGCTGGAAGCGGCCTATGTGCTGGTTACGCGTTTCCAGCACAAGCCCGGTGAGATGGAGCGACTCGTCTACAAGCGCGCGCCGGGCTACTGGCAGCAATTGCGCGCCATGGCTCCGCTTAGCGTAGTTGATGTGCCGCATGGCTCACCGGCCATAGCCGCTGTCGCGCCTGATCTTGATGGCGTCATCCTTGTGGCCAATGCGCGCCGCGACAAGCGGGCCGATGCCGAACGCCTCGCGGCCCATATCGAAAAGCTGGGCGCAAAAGTGCTGGGCGTGATCGTGAACCGCGCCCATGACTGGCAGGGTGAGGCGAGGGGAGCCGCGCAATGAACGCGCTCCACCGGGCGGATATCTGGCGCTCGGCCTTTCCCCGCCTGACCTTCCTGCCCTTGCTGGAAGCGGCGCTGGCGGTTCTGGCCATATTGTTGTTTTCGCAGGCCCTGCTGGGGCCATTGCTGGTTGATCCGCTAAAGCCGGATGCGGCAGAGGCGCTGCGTCTGGTCTGGCTGCCGGTTTACGGTGTGACCCTCATCCTGATCGCCATGCGCCCTCTGGCCTTTCTGGAGACGGCGCTCAGGGCCTGGCCGCTCGTGCTGCTGGCGGTATTGGCCGGACTGTCCACCTTCTGGTCGATCGATCCGGACATCACCTCGCGCCGCGCGCTGGCGCTGGCCATGACGACCCTGTTCGGCCTGTGGCTGGCATCGCGTTTCGACTGGAAGTCTCTCCTGACCATTCTGGCGGTCAGCTTTGCCATTTTGTTGATTGGCAGCGCGATAGCCGGGGCGTTGGTGCCAAGCTTTGGCGTGATGCAGGAAGTCCATCCCGGCGCGTGGCGCGGCCTGTGGTGGGAGAAGAATACGCTGGGCGCGATGATGGGCTGGGCCGTGCTGGCCTTTGTGGGCGCAGCGGCGTTCGATGCAAAGCGCCGCATGCTTTGGCTGGCCCTCGTGATCCCCGCGCTGGCTCTGGTCCTGCTCTCCACCTCGCGCACGGCGCTGCTGGCGAGCTTCATCGCGATTGCCGGGCCGGGCATGATCGCGATGGCGCGCCGGGATGCGGCCTCATCCGCGATTGCCATAATGGCAGGTGTTGTGGGGGTATCACTGGGCATTCTGGTGCTGGTGATCGGCCCCGGTGTCCTGCTCGAAGCGCTGGGCCGCGATGCGACCTTCACCGGCCGGACAGACATCTGGGAGGCGCTGTTCCGCCAGATACGTGAGCGCCCGCTGCTGGGTTTTGGCTATGGCGTTTTCTGGCAGGTGGAGCTGGGGCCGGCGCACTGGGTGCGGCTGGAAACAAGCTGGCCTGTGCCGACGGCGCATAATGGCTGGATAGAGACCGCGCTCGCCACCGGACTTGTCGGGGTGGGCATTGCCCTGATTGCTTACGCTGGCGCGCTGGGCAGCGCGGTCATGCGCCTGTTCCGGGGCAATGAGACCTATTGGGCGCTGCCCTTCCTCGTCATGTGGGGGCTGATCAGTTTTTCCGAGAGCAATCTCGCCGAGCAGAATTCGCTCATGTGGGTGATGTTCACCGCAACGGCGGCGAAACTGGCTCAGCCGCGCGAGGCCGCGCCGTAAAAGCGCGGCGCAAGGCCTTCCATCCAGAACAGCTTGCCAAAGCCCTGCACGGCCTTGTCGAGGCAGGCTGCGCCGGCCCCAGGCCCGGCGGCCAGGCGCGCAGGCAGGGCTGCTAGACCAAACACCATTGCCTGTCCCAGACCGACCGCCATCCAGCCCAGCAGGGCGGGATAATCGACTTTCGAGCCATGAATGCAGTTCTGGCTGGCACCCTGACCATAGGCGAAGCTGCGCGCCAGCATGTGCGGCCAGCGCGCGCGCTTGTCCTCCACATGCTCGATCACTTCGGCGCCCGCTGACCAGGCAAAACGCACGCCCGCATCCTGCAATGCAACGAACAGAAGATCGTCCTCGCCGCCCATCTCATTGGTGCGCACATCAAAGGGCGGATCGGGCAGAGTCGCCGCGGCCCGGTCGATCAGGGAATTGCCGCAGCCCCAGTCGCGGGTGCGCAAGGCGTCGTGGTCTGGGCCGGTGCGCGCATAGAGGCGTTCCAGAAAGGCCCGCGCGGTTGGCGCTGCATCCACTGCCAGCGGCGTGACCGGCCCGAACACGATGGGGCAATCCATGGCACTGCGTGTAGCCAGCAGGCTTTCCAGCCATTGCGGTGTAGCTGCCTCATCATCATCCAGCTGGGCGATTATGCGTCCCGTGGCCGTGGCGAACCCGGTATTGCGGGCATTCGCGACGCCGGGGCGCGGCTCGTGAACATAGCGGATCGCAACCGGCGAACCTTCTGTGAGCTGGCTGGCCATATCGCGCGCGCTTCCTGCCGGATCATTGTCCACAATCATGATTTCATCGGGCAGGCGGGTCTGCGCCAGAACGCTCGCCACCGCCCGGGCCAGCCCTTCGGCCCTGCGGAAAGTGGGGATCAGCACGCTGACGGAGGCGTCTTCGCTCATGCCGTGATCCTGGCAGGCGTGCCTGACAGCATTGAGAGGGTCTCGCCAACCGTCAGCACGGGCAGGTCCTGCGCGTCCACTTCCGCGCAGATGGTCGCCAGAAAGTCCGGCGTGCAACCCCATTCGGACGGGTTTTCGCGCACATCATGGCCATAGAAGATCAGCCAGCCCGGTTCGCGCCTTACCTCGTGAATGGCCCGCAACGCCTTGTCCAGACCGGCCTTCCCGCCATCCAGCGCCACCGCCTTTAGCAGGTTCATGTCATCGCCCTTGCGGTTGATGCCGTGGCGCACCCCGCGCAGCGCGCCATAGCGTGGCTGCAGGGCGCGCTTGATGGCCGGGCTCGCCTCTCCATAGGGAAAGGCAAAGCTGGTGCGCGGGCGCAGAATGCCCAGATCCATCAGCTCGGCGCAATTGCGCTCGCAATCGTCTGCGAAAATGTCCGCCTCGCAATGACTGGCATCGAGATGGGCGTAGGTGTGGCAGGCAATCTCGTGGCCGCGTGCGTGCAGCGCCTCGATGTCGGCCCGCTGCATCATCTCGCCCAGATGCGTGGTCGTGCCGAGAAAACCCATGGCGGTGTAGAAAGTGCCTCGCCAGCCGCGCTTTTCCAGCATGGGCGCGCCGTTGAGCGCGGCAGAGCGCGGGAAATCATCAAAGGTGAAGGAGACGATGGGCTCGTTGATGGCCACGCCGATCGGCCGCCTTACGCCTGCGCGTGCTGCCAGACGGCGCACCTTGCCAAACAGACCGCCTGCGGGCTGGTAGATATCGCTCATGGCGTCACCTCCTTCAGGGCTGCTGCCGCGCACGCTGCCTTGTAGGCTTTCAGCGCCAGTACGCGCGCGCGGGTCGGCAGGGTGCTGGCCCGCGACAGGGCCGGTGCCAGCGCCTGCACAGGACCAGACAGCCGCCACTGCGCCAGCAGGCGTGCGAGACGCGCGCCGGGCAGGCTTGCCTGATCGGGATGGCGGGCGAGGAAGCGGGCATAATTGACGCCGCCCTCGGCAAACTTGGCCAGCAGCCGGTCAACGCTCTGCAATCCGCCATGGCCCGCCGGATTGTCGATATGGGCCAGCCTGCCGGACCTGGCGGCCCGCACCGCCCAGTCCACATCCTCCCAGCCCCAGCCGCGATAGGTTTCGTCAAACGGCGTGCTGGCCATCAGGCTTGCCCGCACTGCCATGTTGGAGCCTGCGAAGGCCGATGCCCCGCGTTTGGCGCGCGCTGCGGCGTCGTCGACATCGCCGGCGCGGGCGAGGGCAGCATGAACGGCGAACTGGCCTGCCTTGGTCTCCGGCACGAGATAGCCGCCATAGGCCGCATCAAACTCCGCGCTTTCGAGCAATGCCTGCCAGCAGGAGAGAAAGCCGTCCGGCAGCTCCATATCGGCGTCCAGAAAGAGCAGCCATTCGCCCTTTGCCGCCCCGGCCAGCGCATTGCGCGCGCCGGAGCGCTGCAGGTTCGTCTCTGAGCGGAGCGCGCGCGCCTTGCCTGCCAGAACGCCGGGATGCGCGGAGAGGCGCTCGAATACATCTGCTGCGGGCGAGCCATCATCAAACAGGATGATTTCCATGTCCGGTCCGGCCTGCGCCAGCAGGGCGTCCAGCAGGGCAGACGGGTCATCCCCGTGAAAGGGGATGAGGACAGAGAGGAAGGGCGCGCTCATGCGCCCCTCCATTGGAGGCGGCGCATGGCGGGCATCACGAACACGCTGCGGCACCCGGCAACGTCCAGCGTTAGGGCCACAATCGCGTAGACCAGCACGCCTACAGGCACGTGCAGTGCCAGATGCGCGAAGGCGGCTTCCGGTACCGGCAGGGCCATCAGCGCTGCGGCCATGATGACGCTGGCCGTAGCGGCCTTCACCCAGTCATCAATGGGCAGGGAGAGCCGGAATATACCCCGGCCCATAACCACGCACGCGGCCAGCGCAATGGCGTAGGAGAGAACCGTGGCCAGCGCCGCACCGATCAGGCCCAATATCGGGATCAGGGCGAGGTTCAGCGCCAGGTTCAGCGCCGCACTGCCTGCCATCAGGCCAGCCATGACTTTCGGCTTGCGCCCGATCACGAAGCTCTCATGGAAAACATAGGTCATGAAGCCGTTCAGCATCGCGCCCAGCGCAATCAGCGGCATGATGGGCGCGGCGGCCCCGGCCAGGCTTTCGGCGATGAGAAGCCGGGCGAAGGGCTCTGACAGAAGCGCGATGCCGGTCGCAGCGGGAATCGCGATCAGACCCATCAGGCCGGCGGCCTGGCGCAGCACAGCGCGCGCGGCCTCGGCCCCTTCATGCTCGAACGCCTTGATGGCCAGCGGCCCGGCCGTCATGCCCAGCCAGATGAAGATGATGTTCAGAGAGCGGTCGGTAATGCCGTACCCGGCGGCATAGGCACCCGTCGCAGCCTCGCCCATCAGCGCCGCAATGACGAAACGGTCTCCGGTGGAGAGCAGGTGTTCAAACACCAGCGACACCGCCACAGGCGCACCATAGGCAAAGAAGCGCACCGCCCGGCGCGGTCCCGCCCGGTCGCGCTTGGCCTTGGAGAGAAGCACCGGAATGTCGATCAGTATGGCCACCACGCACGCCAGCGCCATGCCTGCGAACGGGCCTGCAGGCCCCATCCCGCCTGCCAGAATGAACACCACGCCAAGGCCGAAACCGGTGCTGAGGATGAAGCTTTCCAGCAGCGCAAAGCGCACAGCCTCGCCTTCGGCGCGGCGTGTTTCGAGTGCGATCATCATGGCTGATCGCAGCACCTGTGAGACCAGCGCGAACGCGCACACCGTCTTCATTTCGGTGCTGACGGGCGCAAACGCGATAGCCCCGCCGAAGATGACAAGGCTTGCCAGCGCCAGCGCGCCATAGATCGAGAAAGCGGTCGCGAGATGTCCGCCGAGGCGGCCTCTGGCGGTCGCGCGCGCATGGTGGCGCGCCACGGCGGCGTCCAGCCAGGTGAAGACAAGCGTCTGGATGAGCAGTGCGCCCGCCAGAACGAGCGTGTAGCGGCCATACTCCTCCGGTGACAGGACGCGGGTGAACACCACCACGCTGCCAAATCCGACAAGGATTTGCGCGGCATAGACCGGCAGATAGGTCAGCAGATGGCGGTTCAGCATTATCAGGCGTTCCGGTGCGCTACATCGTGTGTTTGCTAGCAAGCCCGATGCCGGAGCCGCAGCGGAACGCAGCATGCATAACAAGCCTTAAGAAGCGCCTTAACCGGCTGGAGCGTATAAAACCGTTCCGGAATGGGTCAGGTGCAGCATGAGCGCGCCTATCTGAGGGGACGGCGAATGATGCAAGTCGAGACATGCCGCGCCCAGTCGCTTGGCCAGACAGAGCGCGATCTCTGGCGCAGCTTTCAGGCGGCAGACGCGAGCCTTGCCAGCCCGTATTTCTCACTCGGATTTCTCGATGCCATGGCCGCCGTGCGGCGCGATACCCGCGTGCTCGTGATCCGTGAGGGCAGCGAGATCAAGGGCTTTCTTCCCTTTCACAAGGGCGCGCTGGGCCATGCCCGGCCGCTGGGCGGACCGCTGAGCGACCATCATGGCTTTATCGCCGCGCCGGGCGCCCGTTTCGACCTTGAGGCTGTCCTGAAAGCTGCCGGTCTGAAAGTGTTCGATTTCTTCGGCGCGATCGGCACTCAAGCCGCGTTCCGCGACCATGCGCAGCTGGTTGACGGTTCCTGGGTCATTGATCTGTCTGCGGGTTATGACGCGTGGGTCGAAACACGCAGCGCGGTGGAGCCAAAGGCTTTCCGCAATCTGCGTGCGCGCCGCCGCAAGCTGGAAGAGGAAACAGCCAGCTTCAAATTCCGCATTCAGGACGAGCGCCCCGAAGTCCTTGAAAAAGCGATGGAATGGAAATCACGCCAGTACCGGCGCACCAGCCATTTCGACGTGTTCTCGGTCGACTGGACCCGCAAGCTGATCGATACGCTCGTCAAGGGCGGGCTGGACAATGCGTCCGGGCTGGTATCGAGCCTTGAGGTCAACGGCGAGCTTGCCGCCGCTCATGTGGGCATGCGTTCCGGCACCGTCCTGCACTACTGGTTCCCGGTCTATGACCCGGAATTTTCAAAGCTGGGGCCGGGGCTGAACCTGCTTACCGAAATCGCCCGGACGCTGTCGGGTGAGGGCCTGAGAGAAATCCATCTTGGGCCTGGCGAGTACGACTTCAAACGCGAGCTGGCCAGCTGGCAGTTTCCGCTGGCGTCGGGCTATGTCGCCGCGCCATCACTTCTGGGTGCCGCGCGGCAGCTGGCCGGCCAAATCGAGGACGCGGCCGAGCGCCTGCCGCTGGGGCCGATCTCCACGCTTCCCGGCCGGGCTTTCCGGCGCATTGACCGGCTCACCGCGTTCAGGGTGGCATGACGACGCGGCGCAATCTGCTGGCATCTGGCGGGGCGGCGTTCAGCGCCGCGTTCGCGCCCGCGGGCCTGCGCCTTGCCTCCTACGATCCATCACCGTCTGGCCGCCTGGCCTTGTGGGACAATACAACCGGGCCGCATTTGCGCGGTGCCGTCTTTTCCCAGCGGCGCGTCTATCCTGAGCTCGATGGCACAACATTTCTGGGGCCGGGACTGCTGGGCGCGCCCGTGTCACAGGCAGCGCTGGATTCGCTGGCCGAGGCAGGCGCCAATCTGGCCGTCTGGTCTGGCGCGGGCGTGTTCGCCGAAACGGGCCGCTTTGGCGTTGACCCGGCGATTGAGGACCATATCGGGCGCTGGCTGGAGATGTGCCAGCGCGCCGGTCTCTACACGGTTATCGGCTTTCGTACCGGGCCGGGGCGCAGCGCTTTTGCCTTTCACCCCGATGATGACTGGTATCCGCGCCGCCTGCTGAACAATTCGCTCTGGCGTGATGAGGAGGCACAGGCCGCCTGGGTGGCCATGTGCCTGCATGCCGCGCGCAGCTTTGGCTCGCACCCGGCGCTGGCGGGCATTCTGGCGATGGTCGAACCCAATGGCAGCGATCTGGGCCATCCGTCTGTCTGGCCCGCCATGGCCGCCGCGATTGACCGTGGCTGGCCGCAGTCTTCGGGCGTGCCGCTCATCCTCAGCCCGGACCGCTGGGCGAGGGCAGAGGCGCTAGGTGCGATGCAGAGCGCATCTGCGCATACAATCATCAATGTGCATGACTATGCGCCGTGGGAATACACCCATCAGGGCGCGCGCGCCGGCGTCCGCCTCAATGATGATGGCCGCCATCTGGCAGAGGCGATGGCTGGCTATCCGCGCTGGGCCTGTCTGGAGTTTGGTGCGGCGCTGCACGCGCCTGATCTGGGCCGCTATTTCCAGACCCGCATCGCCGCGCTGGAAAGCGCTGGCGCGAACTGGGCGGCGTGGCGCTGGCCCAGCGGCTGGGACGCCTACGAGACGCGCGAAACCGGCATGAATGTCACGCTGTCCCGCGAGGCCATGAACGCGCTGCGCGCTGCCTTCAGCCGCAACCGGGGACGCCCGGACTGAAGGCAGCGCGCCTGCGCCGTGCGAAGAGGAGGGACTTACTCTTCTGCCGGATCGCCCATTTGATAGACCGGCTCATCACTTTCCGGCTGTGCAGCAGCCTGCTCTGCAATAGCTGCCGCCTCGGCTTCGGCGCGCAGCACGCTGTCGCACTGCCCCCCTTCATAGAGGCCCGACAGCCAGTACCAGCGCTTCTCGGCGATCTCGCGCTGGGCGGCGAGTTCGGCTTCACGCTGTTGCGCCCGCTGACGCATGAACCCGCCGACCGCGCCGATGCCGGGAATGGCCCGACCCGCTCCTGACATCAGCGCGGCCTGCTGCGCGAGGCCGGTTGCAGCCTCCGTCGCATAGGTGGAGTCGAAAACACCGCCTTCCGGCGCACCGCCCAGCACTTCGGCGGCAGCATTGGCTTCCACGATCACTTCGCGGCAGGAAAGCGCGGTATCACCGGCGCGGATCACCTGGCCCTGCTGGGCAAGGGCGGGCGTGGAAAGGGCGGCCATGGCCAGCCCGGCAAAGAGGATGCGTTTCATCTCAGGTCTCCTTCTCACTCCCCAAAGGAGCTAACGGAAGGGACCGTCTCTCAAAGCGTGCCGTGTTGCATCTGACGAAGCTGGTAAGATTTGCAAGATGTTGGAATTATTTATATCTTCTAGCTCCTCCCCATTGTCATTCTCTGGCGGCGTAGCCGTCCGGGGAACCCATGCCTCTTTAGTTCCGCAACGCATCCGCGTTGCGATATTCCGCGAAAAGTCGCGGGCGCGCAGTCGCGCTTTTCGGCGCTGCGCGCCGGGAAACCGGTATCACTCAACGCTCCCTTTTTTCTGCGTTTCCCCGACGAAAGTCGGGGTCCAGAAGGAGAACTTGGCTGGGCACCGGCTTTTGCCGGTGAAACGCGCGTGAGTAGGCATCAATCCCCGGCGGCCTGCTCATCTCCTTCGTCGTTCCCGCGCAGGCGGGAACCCAGCTTTGATATCTGGGTCCCCCGTCGAGGCGGGGGACCCCGGTGGACAGGTCAATGGCCATCCCAAAAGCTGTCATCACCCGCGCATGCGGGTGATCCATGCCTGAGAGCTTGGAGCTAGCGGGTTCGTTGCAGGCATGGGTCCCCCGGACCTCGCTGCCGCTCGGCCGGAGGATGACAGTGTTTGGAGTTTGGGGAAGCGGAACACCCCCTAAGGCCGATAACGTGGCTTTTTATCCCCCCGTTCGCGTAAAGGCGCAGAGAGCCTCGCAAACTCGGTCAGCAGGGGCCGGGTTTCGGCTGGGTCGATAATCTCCTCCACCCAGAAGCGTTCCGCCGTCTTGAAGGGTGAGGAGAAGGCGCGCATCTGGCGGGAGAGTTCCGCCTTCATCGCGGCGGGGTCTTCGGCTGTTTCCAGCGCTGCCTTGAACGCTGCCTCCACCCCGCCTTCAAGCGGCAGGGAGCCCCAGTCGCCCGACGGCCAGGCATAGCGATAACGGAAGCCGGTATGGTTCATCATGGCGGCGCCCGCGACGCCAAAGGCTTTGCGCACGATGATGGCACACATGGGCACGCTCGCCTGATAAAGCGCGGCGAGCGCCCGCGCGCCATGGCGGATGGTCCCGGCGCGTTCAGCGCGCGTGCCGATAACGAAGCCGGGTATGTCCACGAAATGGACAATCGGCAGGCGGAAGGTTTCGGCCAGATCGATGAAGCGGATCAGTTTCTGGGCGGATTCGGCGGTCCACCCGCCGCCATAGACTTTGGGGTTCGACGCGATAACGGCGACCGGCCAGCCATCCAGCCGCGCAAAGGCGGTGATGACGGACTGGCCGAAATTGCGGCCCATCTCGAAAACCGATCCCTTGTCCATCGTCGAGGCGAGGATGGCGTGCATGTCATAAGCGTAGCGCTTGTCGCGCGGGACGATTGCCGACAGCGCTGGATCGGTGCGGGCGGGATCATCTGATGGCGTGGTGCGCGCGGGCAGTTCGTGGACGGAGTTTGGCAGATAGGAGAGGAACCAGCGCGCGGCCTCCATCGCTTCGGCCTCGCTGGCAAAGGCGTCATCGACCGCGCCAGCGGCGAGCTGGATGTCCGCACCGCCCAGTTCCTCCTTGGTGACGTCCTCGCCAATGCCCGCCACCACTGGCGGCCCGGCGACGAACATCTGCGCCTGGCCGTGCACCATCACCGAATAATGGCTGGAGACGGCGCGCGCGGCACCAAGCCCCGCCACCGGTCCCAGCAGCAGCGAGACCACAGGGACGGTCTCCAGATTCTCCACCACCAGATCCCAGGCCGGATTGAAGGGCACGTAAGTGGCGCCCATGTCGAGAATGGATTTGACCGAGCCGCCGCCGCCCGTGCCTTCGATCAGGCGCACGATAGGCAGGCGTAAATCCCGCGCCATCGCCTCGGCCTGAATCTGCTTTTCAACGATGGCCGCGTCGGCCGCCCCGCCGCGCACGGTGAAATCGTCTGCCACCAGCACCACGTCGCGGCCACGCACTTTAGCGCGGCCAAAGACGCAGTTGGCAGGCATCAGGCCGGTAAGGTTTCCATCCTCATCATAGCTCGCTGTGCCTGCGATGGAGCCGATCTCGCGAAAGCTGCCCTCATCGGATAGAAGGGAGATGCGCTCGCGCACATTCAGCCGCCCTGCCGCGCGCTGGCGCTCCAGTTTTTCCGGCCCGCCCATCGCGCGTGTCAGCGCCTGACGCTTGCGCAACTCGTCAATTTCGTCTTTCCAGCTCATCCGTTCCACCTTCCCGCCGCATCAGGACATCCGACTCACATGGCCAGTTTTCCCTTTGAGATCGCCGCCGTCGATGGCCAGGCGCGCACCGGCACCCTGAAAACGTCGCGCGGGGATATCCGCACGCCCGCCTTCATGCCGGTGGGGACGGCAGCGACAGTAAAGGCGCTCTATCCCGATCAGGTAAGGCAGGCAGGCGCGGACATACTTCTGGGCAATACCTACCACCTGATGCTGCGCCCCGGTGCAGAGCGGGTAAAGCGCCTTGGCGGCCTGCATCATTTCATGCGCTGGAACGGGCCGATCCTGACTGACTCTGGCGGGTTTCAGGTCTGGTCGCTGGCGGGCCTGCGCAAGATGAGCGAGGAGGGCGTCGCCTTCAAAAGCCATATCGATGGCTCAAAGCACATGCTGACCCCTGAGCGCTCTATCGAGATTCAGGCAGACCTCCTCGGCGCCGATATCTCCATGCAGCTGGATGAATGCACGCCCTTCCCTTGCGAGCGCGATGCGGCGGCGAAATCCATGGAGCTGTCCATCCGCTGGGGGCGGCGCTCCAGGCAAGCGTTCGGGGAGCGCGCTACCCAGAACCTCTTTGGCATCGTGCAGGGCTCGGTCTATCCGGATTTACGCCAGCAATCGGCGGAAGCCCTGATGGAGACCGGCTTTGACGGCTATGCTGTCGGCGGGCTCGCGGTGGGCGAAGGCTTTGAAATGATGTGCAGCGTGCTGGACGTGACAATGCCGCACCTGCCACAGGATCGCCCGCGCTATCTGATGGGGGTGGGCCGTCCGATTGACCTCGTTGAGGCCGTGGCGCGCGGGATCGACATGTTTGACTGCGTGATGCCGACCCGCTCAGGCCGCCATGGTCAGGCCTGGTCGGACTATGGCCCGTTCAATCTGAAGAATGCGCAATATGCGGAGGATGAAAGCCCGCTCAATGAGGCGGTCGACTGCCCGGCGAGCCGCGACTACTCGAAAGCCTATCTGCATCACCTGGTGCGGGCGGGAGAATATCTCGGCTCCATGATCCTCTCCTGGCACAATGTCGCCTATTACGAGGATCTGATGGCGCGCATGCGCGCGGCTATCTCTGAAGGCCGGTTCGAGGCGTTCCGCGCCGAATTCCTTTCCCGCTGGGAAGAGGGCACGGGCAAGCGCCAATAAAAAGCGGCCTCCGCTAAAGGGAGGCCGCTGGAAGCTGGATTGCAGGCGCTATTGCTAGCGGTTGATATTCAGCTGTGAGTTCAGCTCGGCCTGCGTGGCCGCCAGAACGATGGCATTGGCGCTGGCATCAAAGGCCGCGTCGCTGGCCAGCACCGCATGCGTGCGCGTGCTGCCCTCAGGGCGGATCACCACATGATACTGCCCCGAGGACCGGCGCGTGCGGTACACATGGCCGGCATAATAGCCATCACGGGTATAGACCCGCACCGGAGCGTAGTGGACGCGGGCGCTGGCCCTTGCGCGCGGGGCGTTCGGCGTGCTGGCGCGCACATAGGCGCGCGACTCGGTTTCCAGCTGGGTGCGCAGCGCCGCATTGGCTGCCGTGCGGTCATGGCGCGGCAAGGCGCGGTCCAGCTGGCCGGTCAGGCGGGTATCGATGCCAAGCCCGGTGCGCTGGTCGATCATCGCTTCGCTGCCGAGCACGCCCAGCCGGGCGTCCGTGGTCTGGTTGACCGTACCGGTGACCTGACCGGTGACATCGGGCAATTGGGCGTGGGCAGCGCCCGCGAAGGACGCGATGACAACTGTCGTCACAAGAATGCGTTTCATCTTCATCTCTCCCTTCTGATCCGCCACGGGATTTCCGGGCGTATCAACATGAGAGAAACGGTTAACTCTGTCTGCAGGTTCCCCGCAGGGAGGGTGGTTAGCGCTCGGTCAGCCACTCAAGCGCCGCCTCGCGATCATCGAAATGGCGGAAGATGAGGGCGGGCGGATCTTCGTAGAAGAAGCTCTCCCACGCATCGAGCACGTCTCGCAGCGCGGGCCGCGCGCGCAGATAGGCCGTCTTGCGCACTTCGTTTGGCCGGTAAGGCAGGTGACGGCGCCGGACCATGGACAGCTCGATCATCGCTTCGACAGGAAAATCGATCGACCGCGTGGCGGAAAAGTCCAGCAGGGCGTTGAAGCCTTCGGGCATGACGCCTTCGTCCGCGATCGATATCAGTTTGCGGATAGCGCTGGTACCGGCGTGCTCAGGGTAGGTGATGATTATCAGCCTGCGCTCGTGAGAGAGCTCGAAGGCAATATCGTCAGCCATCAGTCTAGCCTGCTTTCAGTCGGATTTGTCTGGATCGCCGGGCGGCAAGGGCGGGGCGCTGCCGCGTTAACCATGCTGATAACGTGGGAGACCCTGTGGTGCAATGCGCCCCGCGCACCCCGATTGCAGAGCGGCAGCGCTACTGCGCTGCTGACGCATCATCAGCAAGGCCATAGCGGATGAAGGTCTGCTCCAGAATGCGCCGGTTGCAGCCATAGCCGTCAAACAGGCCGCGCAAATAGGCACGTCTTGACCACGCCATCTCGCGCTGGGCGCGCGCCTGTGCCTCGATACGCGCCGAATTCTGCACGAAGCGGGCAACGGGCCGGACCGGGTTCAGTCCCACAATGGCCGAATAATAGGCGTCTACGGCGGCGTCCTGCGCCGCGTCCGGCGCGCGTGCCAGCAGGTCCTGGCCCGAATCCCACATGGAGCGCTCGCGCGCTTCCTCCTCCGTTTCATCGGGCGCTGGGGGCTGCTCGCGGTCAGGGCCGAGCACGGCTGTCAGGCGGGCGATATCGGTGGCCACAGTGGAGCACACCCGGCGTGCGCCAGAGCCGCCATAGGGCGTGGGGACGGTGCGCTCGCCTTCCTCCACCATCACGGCTCCGGGACGCTCGCGCGGCGCGCCCAGCGCATCATAAGCCGCCGGCATGGTGCGCCCTGCCGCCTCATCGAACGTCTCGCGTGAGGTGTTGCAGGCACCCAGCCCGGAAAGGCACGCCCCGCACATGGCCGCAACAAGCGCAAATCTCATCGTCCCGGTCCTCCCTCGCGCAAACGTTGGCTTCCCATCATGGCAAAGCCATGGCAAACAGCCTGCCTGACGCGCGTGCATCACGCACCTGACTGCCTTGACCGGCGGTGCGGGCCTCTATATCTACGCGCACTCTTGATGAGAGCCGGTAGCTCAGCTGGTAGAGCAACTGACTTTTAATCAGTAGGTCCCGGGTTCGAGCCCCGGCCGGCTCACCAAGAATTTCAATCACATTAAAAAGACAAATCGGCGCTGCCTGCTGCGTAGGCGCGGCTGATTGGATATGGGAGCAGGCGGGCCGAAAGGGACGTGTATTTGGCGGATGCAGGCAAAGGCAGAAGCCCTGAGTACAGACACGTTTCGGTAGACCAAACCGGCACGCTGCAGCGTCGGAGGCCCCGCTGAGCGGGCGAATAAACAGCATGTAGAACGGGCGCATTGTCCACCCCTACTTTCCGAAAATGTTAGCTGGCGGCGAGAGAGCATTTCTGCTGTGGTGTGAATCATGCCCGGTCAGAAATCCCTCAGAGTTACTGGTAGCGTCTCACTGCGCCCGACCCGCATAGGCTTTCTCGTCAGGCCCAGTGATGCTGCTGCTCTAAGCCGCATCATGCGCTGGGCGTCGTGTCTCTGGGGTGGGCGTGCAAATCCAATAATCCCTGTAGGCCCCTATCCGCCGTGCTGGCGCGCCGAACATAAAGCGTTGAGACGGACTGCTCGCGAAGTAGCGAGGGACTACATGACCTTTTTCGAGCCCGATGTGCTTGTTGAGGCTGCGCCCGGACTCGCGGAATCGATCGGCTATGAAGAGTTTGGTGCCGACCGACATCAAAGCCAGCTAATTCACCTAGACGAATTTTTCACGAAGGAGGTTGAGCACCGCCCTGAATTGAGCTTCGGCCTTTCTGTGACAGACGCCTATCGAGATATCTACGAATCCCAGCGACGTTTCGTATTACGCGATCAGAGCCCGTCTTTAATTTTTAATGAGACATCACACAGCTCAATTGTTGAGGCTATGTTTGGTGCGTTCCCGAAAGAGGAAGGCGCCCAGGGCTTTCAATGCATTTACGAAGAGGTTTTCGAGCCGGTTGCCGTTGATGTTGGCCCTCAACACTGGTTCGAAGTCTTTGAACGCGGAGCGACAGTTCCCTTCTCTCCCACCAATCACAAAATCGAGTTGGCACCTCGAGGTTATGGTGACCTAAGCTTTTTCATCTTCGATCATACAAAGCCGGTGGACCTGATCGACTATTGGAACAAACGTCTGTTCGCTTCGCCGGTCTATCCTGTGCCGCTTTGCTGGCTCGATGAGCTTGCCGAGGCCTTGGTGGAAATGATCAGGCGAAATCATCGCCCAATTCCAAACAACCCGTCCGGTATGAAGTTCCATAGCGAGCTCTATTTTGGCCGAAGCATCAAGAAAGATGGGATTGCAGCACTTGTGAACAAGCATTTTTCGGCCTGCCCGAATGGATCATTCTACATTGGCGAGGTTCGGCATCCGAAGGTTCCTACGGAACCATTTGGCCCAACGTGCGAGCGCCATGGCTTCACAGCGGGAAGCGCAACAATCGATGCGGCGGTTACGGACGGGGGCGAAGTCAGGTTCGATACTCTCGATCCGCCATTTGCTTCCCGGTACGGAGGCGGTCGTCATCGCTGGGTTAACGTTATAAATCTCAACTGCCACGGTTCCGATGCGCTGGCGTTGACCCTGCCAACCAATCTTGAAGACCGCTCTAAGCCGCGGCTCACTCTCGGTTCGCTGGGACGAACGATGGTGACACGGGAAGGCTGGGTGCTCGGTCTAGAACACAAGGACTTACCGGCTTGGATGGTGTTACAAGACGGAACGCAGGCGATAAGCGAATGGCTGGCGCGTCGAGGGCTTCGGGCCGAGCTGTCCAGTGCCGGACGGATTGCACGCCAGATGATAGGAAGACTTGGTGGACTGTGGGCTACGCATCTAATTGCGGATGAAAATACGCTCCAATTGTTAAACAAGATGGCTATGAAAGAGGTGTCAAAAGGCACGGGCGATGACGTCGTGAAACATCAGTTTGAGGGCCGGACAGCATCATTTGAGGATTGGCAAAAGTTGATTGCCCAGAGGGGTAAAGACCGACTGCCGAGCGTATCCTTGGAGGAGTTTACAAAGCGGCGTGTTATCAAGTTGGGTCTTAGCACGAAGTGTCCCCATTGCGACCATGGCAACTGGTATGGTCTTGATGACGTCAATTATGAAGTTCATTGTGAGCGATGCCTGAAGCAATTTGATTTTCCGCAAGGGGAAACTTCTAGGAATTGGCGATACCGAGTAATCGGTCCCTTCAGTGTGCCAAATTATGCAGAAGGCTCTTATTGCGTCGCGCTAACCCTAAATATGTTCAAACAAAAACTCTTTCCGTCTTCAGACATGGAAATGACTTATTCCGCCGCCTTAAAACTATTTAGTGAAAATAGAAATTTTCCTCGTGAGATTGATTTCGCGTTTTGGATTGGCGACGAGGCGCTGTTTAGGCAGCGAGAGGAGCCTCGGTTTGTTTTCGGTGAATCGAAGAGCTTTGCCCAGATTACCTTAGACGATGTGGAGGGGCTAAAGCTGGTTGCTAGTAAGCTACCCGGATCGGTAGTGGTCGTCTCGATGCTGAAGGATACGCTTTCGGAAAAGGAAAAATGCTTGCTCATCGAACTTACTCGGTGGGGGTGGGAAAGCGTCAAAGGTAAAATGCGTGCCCAGGTCGTGATTGTTACCGGACGTGAATTGTTTGCTGATTTTTCTGTCGGGTTGGCTTGGAAGAAGGCCGGGGCGCCTTTCGATCAATTCGACGATTTCCACACCTTTAGGAATTTGGACGAATTTGCTCGCGCAACACAGAAAGTCTATCTCGGACTGGACTATTATGCGGAACAAAAAGCTCATAAAGCTGCTGGTTAGATGTCGAGGGCGTCTTAGTCTCGTTGTCGTCCGGGCGCTGACGGTCGTCGCGCGCGGACACACCGGGTTCGAGCCCCGGCGGCTCACCAAGCCCCCTTCAAAAATGCGTTGCGAGCCGCCCTCCGCCACAGCGCACTGTTAACAAGCCGCGCGAAGGGGCTTCTCACTGGCCCCCGCATGCCTATTTAATCTTGCAGACGAGCGAAGCTCTGCCGGAAGAGGCGTACCAGGTGAGGCGAAACGGCGAATGGGCATGACGGACCCGCGCAAACCATCGGGACCAAAGGGGCCGTCGGCGCCGGGACCGGGCGACACGGAGCGCCAGACGGGCATTACCGTGAAAACGCGCCCGCGTACCGAGCGCCCGTCCATGTACAAGGTCTTGCTGCTCAATGACGACTTTACGCCGATGGAATTCGTCATTCAGGTTCTGATGGTGATTTTTCACAAGGACCAGGAAGACGCGACTCGCATCATGCTGCATGTTCACCAGAATGGGGTGGGGGTTTGCGGCGTTTTTACCTACGAGGTAGCTGAGACCAAGGTGGCGCAAGTTATGGACGCGGCACGCCGGGCACAGCATCCTCTCCAGTGCACCATGGAAAAGGACTAGTCCCGTGCCATCATTTTCGCCTGCCCTTGAGCAAAGCCTGCATATCGCGCTGACGGCGGCCAATGAGCGCCGGCACGAATTCGCGACGCTGGAGCATCTGCTGCTGGCCCTCTGCGATGACGAGGATGCCGCAGCGGTGATGCGCGCCTGCGATGTCGATGTGGAGGAGCTGCGCACCACGCTCGGCGATTATGTCGATAACGAGCTGGCGAGCCTGGTCATCGATAATGATGATGACGCCAAGCCCACGGCCGGTTTCCAGCGCGTCATCCAGCGCGCCGTGATCCATGTCCAGAATTCGGGCCGTGAGGAAGTGACCGGCGCGAACGTGCTGGTCGCGCTCTTTGCCGAGCGCGAGAGCCACGCGGCCTACTTCCTGGCCGAGCGGGACATGACCCGCTATGACGCGGTCAATTTCATCTCCCACGGTATTGCCAAGAAGGCGGGCGCGGACGAGAGCCGCCGCCCCACGGGCGCTGACGAGGCCGATGAGGACGCGGCCGAGGACAAGGATGATGCGCTGGCCGCCTATTGCGTTGATCTCAACGCCAAGGCGAAAGCGGGCAGCGTTGATCCGCTGATCGGGCGCGCCGCAGAGGTGGAGCGCTGCGTGCAGATTCTCTGCCGCCGCCGCAAGAACAACCCGCTTCTGGTCGGCGATCCGGGCGTGGGCAAGACGGCCATCGCGGAAGGGCTGGCCCGCCTGATCGTGGAAGGCAATGTGCCCGAAGTGCTCGAAGAGGCGACGATCTATTCGCTCGATATGGGCGCGCTGCTGGCTGGCACGCGCTACCGGGGCGATTTCGAGGAACGCGTCAAGCAGGTGGTCAAGGCGCTCGAGGCGCGGCCCAACGCCGTGCTGTTCATCGACGAGATTCACACCGTCATCGGCGCGGGCGCGACCTCTGGCGGGGCGATGGATGCGTCGAATCTTCTCAAACCGGCCCTGCAGTCCGGATCGCTGCGCTGCATGGGGTCAACGACCTACAAGGAATATCGCCAGCATTTCGAGAAGGACCGGGCGCTCGCCCGCCGCTTCCAGAAGATTGATGTGGTGGAACCCAGCGTCGCCGACGCCATCAAGATCCTGCAGGGGCTCAAACCCTATTTCGAGGATTTCCACGATGTGCGCTTCACCAATGAGGCGCTGAAAAGCGCGGTGGAGCTGTCTGATCGCTATATCGGCGACCGCAAGCTGCCGGACAAGGCCATCGATGTGATCGACGAGGCCGGTGCCTCCATGCGCCTCGTGGCGCCGTCCAAGCGCAAAAAGACGATTGGCGTAAAGGAAGTGGAGACGGTCGTCGCCAAGATCGCGCGCATTCCGGCCAAATCGGTGTCCAAATCTGACGAGCGGGTGCTGAAAGATCTCGATGTCTCGCTCAAACGCGTCGTGTTCGGCCAGGACGAGGCTATCTCGAAACTCTCCAGCGCCATCAAGCTCGCCCGTGCGGGCCTGCGCGAGCCGAGAAAGCCGATTGGCTGCTACCTCTTCTCCGGCCCCACCGGTGTCGGCAAGACCGAAGTTGCCCGCCAGCTGGCCTCGGTACTGGGCGTGGAGCTCCTGCGCTTTGACATGAGCGAGTATATGGAGCGCCACACGGTGAGCCGCCTGCTTGGCGCGCCTCCAGGCTATGTCGGCTACGATCAGGGCGGCCAGCTCTCCGATGCGGTCGACCAGCATCCGCACTCGGTCCTCCTGATGGACGAGATCGAGAAGGCGCACCCGGATATCTTCAATATTCTCCTGCAGGTCATGGATAATGGCGAGCTGACCGATGCCAACGGCAAGAAGATCGATTTCCGCAATGTGGTCCTCATAATGACCACCAATGCGGGTGCGTCTGATGCCGCCAAGGAGGCCATCGGCTTTGGCCGGGGCAAGCGGGAGGGCGAGGACACGGCGGCGATTGAAAAGCTGTTCACGCCGGAATTCCGCAACCGGCTGGACGCCGTGATCGGCTTTGCCGGCCTGAAACAGGATGTCGTCGCCCGCGTGGTGGAGAAGTTCGTGCTGGAGCTGGAAGCCCAGCTGACAGACCGGGGCGTCACCTTCGAGCTGACCGAGCCTGCGAAGGCGTGGCTGGCGGCGCGTGGCTATGACGAGAAGTTCGGCGCGCGTCCGCTGGGCCGCGTGATCCAGGAGCACATCAAGAAGCCTCTGGCCGACGAAATCCTGTTTGGCCAGCTGCGCAAGGGCGGTGTGGTGAAGGTCGATGTTGATGCCGCCGACGAGGACCGGCTCGATTTCGAGATCATCCCCGGCGACCGCATCAAGCCGCAGGGCAAGGGCAAGTCCGGCGCGAAACGCAAGCCGGAACCGGTGCGGTAGGTCCATACCCTGAACTCCCGGCCGACCGCAGGGAGAGCCGGGGCCAGAGGCTGTCTTTGCCCTCGTCCTTCGAGCGCCACCGCGTCCGCAAGGATGAGGGCAAAAAACATCTGGCTCCCTCATGCTGAGGAGCAGGCGAAGCCTGTGTCTCGAAGCACGAGGGAGTTCAGTGCGCCTCTTCACATTGCCCTTCACGGGCGCTTGGCCTATCCCGGTTGCGAACATGCAGAACCGGAGACACCCGCCATGGCCAACAGCTTTTACGCC
The DNA here is from genome assembly GCF_041429775.1 of Glycocaulis abyssi. Taxonomy (NCBI): domain Bacteria; kingdom Pseudomonadati; phylum Pseudomonadota; class Alphaproteobacteria; order Maricaulales; family Maricaulaceae; genus Glycocaulis; species Glycocaulis abyssi. The sequence goes on from NZ_CP163421.1 coordinate 611,745, forward strand.
CACCTTGCCAGCACCTTGCAGGAGATCGAGGCCGAGGGGCTCTACAAGCGCGAGCGGGTCATCACCTCTCAGCAATTCTCCGAGATCGATGTCGCGAAGAATGGCGGCGAAAGCCATGTCATCAATTTCTGCGCCAATAACTATCTGGGCCTCGCCAACCGGCCTGAGCTGATCAGCGCCGCCAAGGACGCGCTGGACCGCTATGGATACGGCGTGGCGTCCGTGCGCTTCATCTGCGGGACGCAAAGCGTTCACCGCGAGCTGGAAAAAGCGCTGGCCGCCTTCACCGGCCATGAGGATGCGATCCTTTACGCGGCAGCGTTTGACGCCAATGGCGGTCTCTTTGAGCCGCTGCTGGACGAGAATGACGCCATCATCTCCGATGCGCTCAATCACGCCTCCATCATTGACGGTATCCGCCTGTGCAAGGCCAAGCGCTACCGCTACGCCAATTCGGACATGGACGATCTCGAAGCCAAGCTGAAAGAAGCGCGCGCGAGCGGCGCCCGCCACATCCTCATCGCCACGGACGGCGTGTTCTCCATGGATGGCTATATCGCCAAGCTGAAAGAGATCTGCGATCTGGCGGAGAAATATGACGCCATCACCATGGTCGATGACTGCCACGCCCACGGCTTCATGGGCGCGAAGGGCAGGGGCAGTGTGGAGCATTGCGGCGTGCTCGGCCGGGTCGATATTGTCACCGGCACGCTCGGCAAGGCACTTGGCGGCGCGATGGGCGGCTTCACCTGCGCCAGCCAGAACGTGATCGACATTCTGCGCCAGCGCTCGCGGCCCTATCTCTTCTCCAACTCGCTGGCCCCGGCGATTGCGGGCGCGAGCCTGAAGGCGCTGGACATGGTCGCCAAGGGCGATGATTTGCGCGCACGGCTTTTCAGCAATGCGAAACGCTTCCGCGCAGGCATGAGTGATGCCGGGTTCGAGCTTCTGCCCGGCGAACACCCGATCATCCCTGTGATGTTGGGGGACGCCAAGCTCAGCCAGGACATGGCGTCGGCGCTGATGGATGAGGGCGTCTATGTGATCGGCTTCTTCTACCCGGTGGTGCCCAAGGGCAAGGCGCGCATCCGCACGCAGATGAGCGCCGCCCACACGCCAGCCCAGATCGACCGCGCGGTGGAAGCCTTCACCAAGGTAGGCAAGAAGCTGGGGGTGGTGTGATGCGGCACGGAAAGCCTTGGCGGCAATCCGGTGTCGTGCCAGTCTGCCTCTCAACTTTTGGTGGGGGGACAAGCACCATGAATGATGACCGTATCGATCCGGCGGGGGCCGGAGAGCGCGCGCATGCTGGCGATGATGCGTCGACTGCAGATGCCAGCGCAGACCGCGCGAGAAAGCTGGACGGTCAAGGCCCGCAAGGGCCGCAGGACGAGCTCCTGCCTTTCATCAACAATTTCCACGACATTTTCACCTCGCTGGGCGTCATCATCCTGTTTGTCGGTCTCGCCGTGGGCGCAGGCCAGGCCATTGCGGCATACGCTGGCGTTCTTGGCGAGACGGGCGCGTTTTTGAGCATGATGGGGTCCGGGCTCGTGCTGGCGGTTATAGCGCTTGCCCTGTCGGCGCTGCTGGTGGGCGCGCAGCGGCGTATCCTGCCCGGCATCGTGCTCTGTCTTATCGTTGTCTACAACATCGCCGTCCTGCTGGTGATCGGCTTCGAACTGATCGTCGGGCTGGTTACCGGCAGCTCGACCGTGGACGCGATCCAGGCTGCTGGCGCGGCTGACGCAGGCGGCGAGGACGATGGCATTCAGCAATTCACGATTGAGACTATTGTCGGCTATCTGACAAGTCTTCCAGCCTATGTCCGCTTGTACCCGCTGGTGTTCGCACTCAGCTTTCTTGCGCCGGCTCTGCTCTATTACCGGCTGTTCCGCCTGCCGTTCGCGGGCGGCCTCGCCGGTGTCGGGGTGGGACTTTCCGTCATTGCGGCGCTCGTTGCGCTCTTTCCGGAGCTTGCGCTGGTGTATCTGCCAGCGCTGGGGCTGGCATTCGGCGCGTTCCTGTTCCTTGCGGGCCTGGTCTTTGACATGCGCGATCCGGGGCGGACTACGCGGCTTTCGGGCACCGGATTCTGGCTGAACCTGTTCGCTGCGCCCGCGCTTCTGACCTACTCGGTGATGATCGCCAATTCGGGCTGGACGCTGACCGAATACTTCGATCAGGCAACCGCGCAGGCCATCGGCGAGGAGTTCGACGTGACCCGCTCGGCCGTCGTGACGCTGATAGTGATGGGCGCATTCGCGCTGGTATCGCTGCTCATCAACCGGCGTGCGCTGATTGTGGCAGGGCTGATCACCACCGGCACCGCTATCGGTCTGCTGGTGAACGAATCGGGTCTGGGCGTGCCGGTCGTGATCACGTTCACGTTGGTCAGCCTCGGCGTGATTGTGGTGGTACTGGGGGCTGCCTGGGTGCCGGTGAGGCGCCTGCTGCTCCTGCCCTTCCCGAAGACGGGCTTCATGGCGCGCCTGTTCCCGCCCGTCACGATACTGGAATGAGTGCACCCATCCCCTTCGCCGTGCCTCCACAATGCGCTAGATAGCGGGCAGATAAAATCACCTGCCCGGAGGAACACCAATGAAAGCGCTTGTGAAGGCTGAGCCGCGTGAAGGTCTCTGGATGCAGGATGTGGACAAGCCCGAAATCGGCCCGGACGATGTGCTGATCCGCGTCCACATGACGGCGATCTGCGGCACCGACATCCATATCTACAATTATGATGACTGGGCGCAGAAGAACGTGCCCGTGCCCATGGTGGTCGGCCACGAGTTTGGCGGCGTCATCGAGGCGGTGGGCAGCGATGTGACGCGGGTAAAGCCCGGCATGCGCGTGTCTGGCGAGGGCCATGTGGTCGGCGAGAAGAGCCGTGCGGTACGCGCCGGGCGCTTCCATCTCGATCCTGAAACGCGCGGCATTGGTGTGAACATGCCGGGTGCTTTTGCCGAATACTTGTCGATCCCCGCCTTCAACGTGGTGCCGCTGCCCGATAATGTGCCGATGGAGATCGCCGCCTTCCTCGATCCGCTGGGCAATGCCGTGCACACCGCGACGGCCTTTGATCTCGTGGGCGAGGATGTGCTGATCACCGGCGCTGGACCTATCGGCATCATGGCGGCGGCCGTCGCGCGCCATTGCGGCGCGCGCCACATCGTACTGACCGACATCAATCCCGACCGGTTGGAGCTGGCCAGCCGCGTGGCGCCGAGCGTGCGCCCGGTCAACACGATGAAAGAAGAGCTGCGCGATGTGATGGCGGAGCTGAAAATGACCGAAGGCTTTGATGTCGGCCTGGAAATGAGCGGGGCGGAGCCCGCCTTCAAGCAGATGGTCGACCACATGGTGATGGGCGGTAATATCGCCATGCTGGGCCTGCCGGCAAAGCCGTTCAGCCTCGATATGGGCTCGCTCATCATGCGCGCCATCACCTTCAAGGGCATTTACGGACGCGAGATGTTCGAGACCTGGCACAAAATGCTGGCCATGCTGCAATCGGGCCTCGATGTCTCCAGGCTGATCACGCACCGCCTGCCGGCAAAGGAATTCCAGACCGGCTTTGACGCGATGCGGTCGGGCAAATCAGGCAAGGTCATCCTCGACTGGCGGGATGCGGCATAGTGGGTGACCACCCCACAGTCCCGCTGGACTTCACCGGACTGCCGGAAAGCGAGATGCGCGCGCGGGCGCTCAGCTTTTATGAGGCGATGAAGACGCGGCGCACGGTGCGGGATTTTTCAGACCGGGACGTGCCGCGCGAGCTCATTGAACAGGCCATCCTGACCGCTGGCACCGCGCCGAGCGGGGCCAATCACCAGCCCTGGTTCTTTTCCGTTATCGGGCGCGGGCCGTTGCGTAAGCCTTTGCGCGAAGCGGCAGAAGCCGAAGAGCGCGCCTTCTACGAAGGCAAGGCGGGCGCAGAATGGCTGGACGCGCTGGCCCCGCTTGGCACTGATGCCGACAAGCCGTTTCTGGAAACCGCGCCCTGGCTGATAGCGGTGTTCGCGCAGCGCCGGGGCGGGCCAAAGCCGGGCGAAACCCGCAAGAATTACTATGTCTCCGAGAGCGTTGGCATTGCCTGCGGCTTCCTGCTGGCGAGCCTGCACCAGGCCGGTCTTGCGACACTCACCCACACGCCCAACCCGATGGGGTTCTTAAGCGAGCTGTGCGGACGCCCGGAGAACGAAAAGCCGGTCATGCTGATCGTCACCGGTTATCCGGCGGACGGTGCACGCGTGCCGCTCTACGCGCTCGACAAGAAGCCGCTGGATCAGATTTGCGGGTTTATCGGGTAGCTAACGCCGCACCAGCGGGACGGCGAGTTCTTCCTTGGCGTTGAGGCCCGGATGCGGGAAGGCCGTTGGCTCGCCATCCGGCCATTGCCAGCGCGTATCCGGGAAAAGGGCGCGCATGGCGGGAATACCGCAGCCATAGGGCGGGCCGCCCATCTCCTCCTTCTGCATTGACCCAGCCCCGTGATCCGGGCCGTGAGTTAGTAGAGTCTGTTCGCCTTTCTTTCTGGGTTGATGTGGTTGGTCAAGGCCCGGTGAGCGGCGCTTGCGCGTAGCTCAAGCGAACCGGGCCGGGGGTGACGTGTTCGCTCGGCGTAGACACAAGGTGCGAGCCCGCCGAGTGCGGTGTGCGGTCTCTCGGTGTTGTAGTCGATCCTCCATGCCTCGATCAGGTCGCGCGCTTCGCCGAGCGAGGAGAACAGGTGTTCGTTCAGGCACTCGTCCCTGAACCGGCCATTGAAGCTTTCCACGAACGCGTTCTGGGTGGGCTTTCCGGGTGCGATGTAATGCCACTCCACACCGCTGTCCTTCTGCCATCGCAGGATCGCGTGACTGGTCAGTTCGGTGCCATTGTCGCTGACGATCATGCGCGGCTTTCCTCGCCGCTCGATCAGACGATCAAGCTCACGGGCCACGCGCACGCCTGACAGCGAGGTATCGACCACGACGGCTAAGGCCTCTCGCGTGAAGTTGTCGACCACGCATAGCGTCCGGAAGCGCCGCCCGTCGATTAGAGCGTCGGAGACGAAGTCGAGGCTCCAGCGATGGTTCGCCGCCGCAGGCAACAGTATCGGGCGACGGGTTCCAACCGACCGCTTGCGGCCACGCCGCCGACGGACCGCCAGCCCTTCTTCCCGGTAGAGCCGGTAGACCTTCTTGTGGTTCGCATAAAGACCCTCCCGTTCCAGCAGGATGCCAAGCCGACGATAGCCGAACCGGCGGCGCTCGCCTGCCAGATCGCGCAAGCGAGCTCGCAAGGCGTCATCACCACCAGAACGCTTCTGATACTGGAACGTGGAGCGATCAAGTTCTGCAAGGGCACACGCCCGACGCTCGCTCAGCCCGTGCCTGGTCACCATGTGGTGCACGGCCTGGCGCTTGACGTCGGGCGTCAGAAGTTTTTTGAGGCGAGGTCCTTCAGGGCCGCATTGTCCAGCATCGCATCGGCCAGAAGCCGCTTCAGCCGGTTGTTCTCCAGCTCCAGCGACTTTAGGCGCTGGGCATCGGATACTGTCATGCCGCCGAACTTCGCCTTGTATTTGTAAAACGTCGCGTCGGAGATGCCGTACTTGCGGCAGACCTCCTTCGTGCTCACACCAGCATCGTGCTCCCTGAGCATGCCGATGATCTGCTCCTCCGAATAACGGCTCTTGCGCATGGTCCATCCTCTTTTCGATGGACTCTACCATTCAATGGCCGGAATTCACGGGGCTGGGTCAGCATGAAGAGCGCGAGCAGCACCCCGCCGGGGCGCAGCTGGGCGTGCGCGCCTGTTTCATAAGCTTCGCGCAGCTTGGGCGGAATGGCGCAGAGGAAGGTCTGCTCCCAATAGAGATCGAACGGCGTGTCAGGGCGGTAGGCGAGGGCATCACCGGCTTCCAGATGCGCTGTCAGGCTCCCTTCGGCGAAGCGGGCGACCTGCCAGTCGATTGCCGTGGGTGAGAGGTCTATGGCCGTGACGTGCAGGCCCGCTCTTGCCAGCGCCAGCGGCTCCTCACCGCGCCCGCAGCCCGGCACATAGATGGATTTGCCGCCCTCAAGCAGACCCAGCGCCTGCCAGTGGGCGAAGGCCGGGTGCAGCCCCTTGCGCTCCCACGGCGCATCATCAGCGCGGAAACGCGCATCCCAGTCCATCGGAGCAGCGGGAGCGCCGCCAGCATCAGGCATTGTCATATCCGGTTTCCCGTCGCGATCTCTTTCGCTAGAGATAGCGCCATTGCGGGTGTGGCGGAACTGGTAGACGCGCTGGATTTAGGTTCCAGTGGAGCAATCCGTGGAGGTTCGAGTCCTCTCACCCGCACCATTTTTCCTGTCCTCCTTCACTCCGTTCAGTCGGTTCCGCGAACCCCCGCCTGCGCGGGGGCAGGCAGTCGCGGTCGGCCGGTCGGCCTTGCGGCCCCTGACGGGGCCGGACTGTCACCCCGGCGCGCAGCGCCGCAAGCCCGAACGGGCGTCCGAGCTAATGCGAGGCGCGACGCACGGATGTGCGGAGCACCACCAAGAATCCTGCGCGTTCGCGCTTTTCAGGCCGCTTTGCGGCCTGTCAGATATCCTGCTTGCCTCTCCACCGGGGTCCCCCGCCCCGACGGGGGACCCATGGAATGTCCGAGAGCTGGACAGATGGATCCCGGGTCAAGCCCGGGAACCCGGTAGACAGGCTCGGTGGTAAATGCCTTGGGTCCCCGCCTCCGAGTGGGGCCCAATCGTTTTCATCCAACGCCACCCCTCCACCCGCCCATGTGGAAATTCGCATGCAGGGACCGTTGCGCGCTCTTGCGGCGCGTGACATAACCCGCGCTCGTTTCGGTATGGGGCTTTTGCGCGCTGTTGCGCGCATTGTCCGCGCCGTACTATCCCCGGCATGGCCCCTATCGGCCCCGTCAAGACAAGGCCAGAATACGCATGAACGTCCTGGAAAAATCCGCCGAAGGTCTCTCGCGCACGTTTGAAGTGGTCGTGCCTGCGTCCGACCTGCAATCGCGCCTCTCTGCCAAGATCGAGGAAATCCGCCCGCAAGTCCGCCTGAAGGGCTTCCGCCCCGGCAAGGTGCCTGCTGCCCACATCCGCAAGATGTTCGGCGCCTCGATCATGAGCGACATTCTTCAGGAAATCGTGCCGGAGGCCACCCAGTCCACCCTCGACGAGCGCAAGCTGCGCCCGGCCAGCCAGCCGAATGTCGAAGTGAAATCCGATGCCGAGGACGTTCTGAAGAACGGCAAGGACTTCACCTTCGAGATCAATGTCGAGGTGATGCCGGAGTTCGAGACGGCAGATCCGAAAAAGCTCAAGCTGGAGCGCCCGGTCGCCAAGGTCGAGGACGCGCAGGTCAACGAGGCGCTGGAGCGTCTGGCCCAGGACAGCCGTTCTTATGAAGACAAGCCCAAAACCGCCAAGGCGGCCAAGGGCGATGTTGTCGTCGTCGATTTTGTCGGCAAGATTGATGGCGAAGTCTTCCCCGGCGGTTCGGCAACCGATTCGCGCGTTGCCCTGGGCGATGGCGCATTCATTCCGGGCTTTGAAGACCAGCTCGTCGGCGTGAAGGCCGGTGATGATGTGGAAATCAAGGTCACCTTCCCGGCCGATTACGGCGCAGAACATCTCGCCGGCAAGGACGCCGTATTCGAGACCAAGGTGAAGTCGGTCCAGGCGCCGCAGGACAGCAAGATCGATGACAGCCTGGCCGAGCGCCTTGGCCTGTCCGATCTTGAGGCCCTGAAAGATGCGCTGACCAAGCGCTTCGAGCAGGAACACAGTGAAGCCTCGCGCATGAAAATGAAGCGTCAGCTTCTTGACCAGCTGGACGAAGCCCACGGCGATATCGATCTGCCGGGCCGCATGGTCGAAGCCGAGTTCGAGAATATCTGGCGCGAAGTTCTGGCTGCCAAGGAAGCTGGCGAGCTGGAAGACGAGGACAAGGACAAGTCCGACGACGAGCTTAAGGCTGACTATCACGCCATTGCCGAGCGCCGCGTGCGTTTGGGCCTGGTGCTGGCCGAGATCGGCCGCAACGCCAATGTGGACGTGACGCAGGAAGAGCTGGCCCGCGCGGTCAACCAGGAAGCGATGAAATATCCCGGCCAGGAACGTCAGGTCGTGGAGTATTTCCAGAACAATCCAGGTGCCGTTCAGGCTCTGCGCGCGCCGATCTATGAAGAAAAGGTCGTCGACTACATTATCGAGCTGGCAGACGTGAAAGAGGTCAGCGTCGACCGCGACACGCTCTTTGCCGAAGAGGATGAGGCGCCCGCGAAGAAACCTGCCAAAAAGGCCCCGGCCAAGAAAGCGGCTGCCAAGAAGGCGGACGCCAAGCCGGCGGCGGAGAAGAAAACCCCCGCCAAGAAGGCTCCGGCGAAAAAGGAAGCCAAAGCCGCGGAGGCGCCCAAGGCCGCCGCAGCGAAGAAGGCGCCTGCCAAAAAAGCGCCGGCCAAGAAGGCCGCTGCCAAGAAGGGCTAGTGCGCAACTGCGCGCTGCTTTTCTTTTGTGCTCCGGGGGCTCCGCCCCGTCGCTCCTCGCATAGGCTCGGACGCCCGTTCGGGCTTGCGGCGGCCAGAGGCCGCCGAAAAGGGCGACCGCCCGCCCGCGACTGCCTGTGCCCGCGCAGGCGGGTATTCGCGGAACATCGCAGCCCGGATGGGCTGCGGAACTGAAAGACCGCTTAACTGCCTTTGACAGCCTGATGAACACCGGGTCCGCTTGCGGGTCCGGTGTTCGCTTGCCAAATTGAGCAAAGCCTACCAGCTTGCACTTCAAGGCGTTGCCCGTCCGGGTGTCCGCGCCAGTACCAATGCACTTTTCCGAACGGAGCCGGTGATGAGAGATCCCCAGGACGTGATGATGAACCTCGTTCCCATGGTCGTGGAACAGACCAGCCGGGGCGAGCGTGCGTTCGATATCTACTCGCGCCTCCTCAAGGAGCGCATCATCTTCGTGACCGGCCCGATCGAGGACCATATGGCCAGCCTTATGGTGGCCCAGCTGCTGTTTCTTGAGTCGGAAAACCCGAAAAAAGAGATCGCCATGTATATCAACTCGCCCGGCGGCGTGGTGACGGCCGGTCTCGCGATCTACGACACGATGCAATACATCTCCTCGCCGGTGGCGACGGCCTGTATCGGCATGGCGGCGTCCATGGGATCGCTGCTGCTGGCCGGCGGTGAAAAGGGCATGCGCTTTGCCACGCCCAATGCGCGGATAATGATGCACCAGCCCTATGGCGGCTTTCGCGGCACCACAGCCGATATCGAACGTCATGGCGAGGATCTGGTGAAGATGAAGCGGCGCATGTACGACATTTATGTGCGCCATACCGGCCAGGATCTGGCGACGGTGGAGAAAACGCTGGACCGCGATTCCTATATGAGCGCGAACGAAGCAGCCGATTTCGGCATCATCGACACGGTCTATGAGCGCCGGGCTGAATCCAAAGCCTGACAAAATTTCGCCGCCGTTCACCTGTTGTTTTGAAACCGCAGTTTACGCTGCGGGCAGCACCTCGCGCTTGATTGACATGCGCGCTGGTGATCGAATGGCGTTGAAGGGAAACCTTTCGTCAAGCTCCGGCCCTGATCTTGCAGGGTAGTTTGCCGGACTGATTCCGGTGGCAGACCGGCGCAGATGACGGATCAGGTCCCTAAGTTAAGACAAACGGGCGCTGCCGATTGGAGCGAGCATGACCAAGGCGACCACAGGCGACGGGAAGAGCACCCTTTATTGCTCCTTCTGCGGCAAGAGCCAGCATGAGGTGCGCAAGCTCATCGCCGGGCCAACCGTGTTCATCTGCGATGAATGCGTTGAGCTGTGCATGGATATCATCCGCGAGGAGAACAAGACCTCGCTGGTGAAGTCCCGCGAGGGCGTGCCCAGCCCGCAGGAAATCTACCAGGTGCTGCAGGATTATGTGATCGGTCAGGCGCACGCCAAGCGCGTGCTGTCGGTGGCCGTCCATAATCACTACAAGCGCCTGAACCACGCGGCCCAGAACGCCGATGTGGAGCTGTCCAAATCCAACATATTGCTGATCGGCCCTACGGGTTGCGGCAAGACGCTGCTGGCCCAGACGCTGGCGCGCATCCTGGATGTGCCGTTCACAATGGCCGACGCCACCACACTCACCGAAGCCGGTTATGTCGGTGAGGACGTGGAAAATATCGTCCTGAAACTGCTGCAGGCGGCGGACTATAATGTCGAGCGCGCCCAGCGCGGCATCGTCTATATCGACGAAATCGACAAGATCAGCCGCAAGTCTGACAACCCCTCCATCACGCGCGACGTGTCGGGCGAGGGCGTGCAGCAGGCGCTCCTGAAAATCATGGAAGGCACGGTGGCCTCCGTGCCGCCGCAGGGCGGGCGCAAGCATCCCCAGCAGGAATTCCTGCAGGTGGATACCACCAACATCCTCTTCATCGTGGGCGGTGCGTTCGCCGGCCTTGAGAAGATCATCTCCCAGCGTGGCAAGGGCTCTGCGGTCGGCTTTGGCGCCGATGTGCGCGATCCTGATGCGCGCCGTCAGGGCGATGTGCTGCGCGATGTGGAGCCGGACGACCTGCAGCGCTTCGGCCTGATCCCGGAATTCGTCGGCCGTCTGCCCGTCATCGCGACGCTGGAAGACCTGGATGAGGCTGCGCTCATGCAGATCCTCACCGAGCCGAAGAACGCGCTGGTCAAGCAGTATCAGCGCCTGTTCGAGATGGAAGGCGTGGGCCTCTCCTTCACCGAGGATGCGCTGATCGCCATCGCCCAGAAGGCCATTCTGCGCAAGACCGGCGCGCGCGGCCTGCGCTCGATCATGGAGGGCATTCTGCTCGACACCATGTTCGATCTGCCCAGCCTTGAGGGCGTGGAAGAGGTCGTGGTCAACGCCGAAGTGGTCAATGGCGATGCCAAGCCGCTCTACATCTACTCCAAGGCGCGCGCCAAGCTGGAAGAGGCACCCCGTCAGGGCGCTTAAGCAGCCAGTCTGACACTGACGCAAGGATTGACGCCCCGGCTTTCCGCCGGGGCGTTTTTCGTATCAGCCCCTCCCTTCAGGGGCAGGAAGGGGAGCGCTCAGATTGTCAGTTGCCGCTCTGGCAGCGCCGCGCCTTGAACCTGCGGCCTTCACCTTCCACTTGTTGTGCAAGACGAAGCGCGCGAGGCTAGGTGCGTAGCGCGCCGTTAAACCCTTTGGCGGACCCTTCCAGGAGGGTTCCGGCTGTGAAGCGGGCGATCCGACCTGCCACGGCCCACGGAGACAGACAGATGACTGAGACCAAGACACTGCCGCTGCTGCCCCTGCGCGACATCGTGGTGTTTCCCCACATGATCGTCCCGCTGTTTGTGGGACGCGAGAAGTCCGTGCGCGCGCTGGAAGAAGTGATGCGCGGCGGCAAGCAGATATTTCTGGCTACCCAGAAAAGCGCTGGTGATGATGATCCCAAGCCGGAAGCGATCTATGAGTTCGGCGTGCTGGCTTCCGTCCTCCAGCTTCTGAAGCTGCCCGATGGCACCGTGAAGGTGCTGGTTGAGGGCTCGCAGCGCGTTACCATCAAGGCGTTTACCGACAACCAGGCGTATTTCGAGGCTGAAGCCGAGCTGATCGACGAGGACACCGGCGCGCAGTCGGAAGTCGAGGCGCTGATGCGCGCGGCTGCCGACAAGTTCGATGAATATGCCAAGCTGAACAAGAAAGTGCCGCCCGAAGCCCTCTCGGTTGTCAGCGAAATCTCGGACGCGGCCAAGATGGCCGATACCATTTCAGCCCATCTGGCGGTCAAGCTGACCGAGAAGCAGGGCCTTTTGTCCAACCCGAATGTGGTGGCCCGTCTGGAGACGGTTCTCGGCCTGATGGAGGGCGAGATTTCCGTCCTGCAGGTGGAGAAGAAAATCCGCTCCCGCGTCAAGCGGCAGATGGAAAAAACCCAGCGGGAATATTACCTTAACGAGCAGATGAAGGCGATCCAGCGCGAGCTGGGCGAAGGCGATGATGGCCGCGAGGAACTGGCCGAGCTTGAGGAGCGCATCGCCAAGACCAAGCTCTCCAAGGAGGCGCGCACCAAGGCCGATGCCGAGTTCAAGAAGCTGCGCCAAATGAGCCCGATGTCAGCGGAATCCACCGTCGTGCGCAATTATCTCGACTGGCTGCTCTCCATTCCGTGGAACAAGCGCAAGCGCTCGAAGATCGACCTGACCAAGGCGCAGACCACGCTCGATAACGACCATTACGGTCTTGAGAAGGTCAAGGAGCGCATTGTCGAGCATCTGGCCGTGCAGTCACGCACGAAGAAAATCCGCGGGCCGATTCTGTGCCTTGTCGGCCCTCCGGGTGTCGGCAAGACCTCGCTTGGCCGCTCGATTGCGGAGGCCACGGGGCGCGACTTCGTGCGCGTGTCGCTGGGCGGCGTGCGCGATGAGGCGGAAATCCGGGGTCACCGGCGCACCTATATCGGCTCCATGCCGGGCCGGGTTATCCAGTCAATGAAAAAGGCCAAGCATTCCAACCCGCTCTTCCTGCTGGACGAGATCGACAAGCTGGGCGCCGATTATCGCGGCGATCCGGCCTCGGCTCTGCTGGAGGTGCTGGACCCGGAACAGAACGCGACGTTCAACGACCACTATCTGGAAGTCGATTACGACCTTTCCGACGTGATGTTCATCACCACGGCGAACACGCTGAACATGCCTCAACCGCTTCTCGACCGGATGGAGATCATCCGTATCGCGGGCTACACCGAGGATGAAAAACTGGAGATTGCCCGGCGTCACCTCATCCCGCGTCAGCTGAAGAACCACGCGCTGAAAGACGGCGAATGGTCGGTGAGGGACGATGCTCTGCGCGATGTCATCCGCTACTACACCCGCGAATCCGGCGTGCGTAATCTGGAGCGTGAAATGGCGCGCCTCGCCCGCAAGAGCGTGGTTAAGCTGGAGAAGGGCGAGACCGACAAGGTGGTCATTACGCCGGAGAGCCTGGAGGGCTTCCTGGGCGTGAGGAAATACCGTTTTGGCGAGACCGAGGAGGCAGACCGCGTCGGGCTCGTCACCGGGCTTGCCTGGACGGAGGTTGGCGGCGACCTGCTGACCATCGAGGCTGTCACCATGCCCGGCCGCGGCCAGATGAAGGTCACAGGCAATTTGCGCGATGTGATGAAGGAATCCATCTCGGCGGCGAACTCCTTCGTGCAGTCGCGTGCGCCGTCGGTGGGCATCAAGCCGACCATTTTCCGCCGCACCGACATTCACGTTCACGTGCCCGAAGGCGCAACGCCCAAGGACGGCCCGTCCGCCGGCATTGCCATGGTGACGGCCATCGTCTCTGCTCTGACCGGCAATCCGGTGCGCAAGGATGTCGCCATGACCGGCGAGGTCACGCTGCGCGGCCGCGTCCTGCCAATTGGCGGGCTGAAAGAGAAGCTGCTCGCGGCGCTGCGCGGCGGGGTGAAGACCGTTCTCATCCCTCAGGAGAACGAGAAGGACCTCACCGAAGTGCCCGATAATGTGAAGCAGGGCCTGACCATCATTCCGGTGGAAACGGTCGATCAGGTGCTCTCCATCGCGCTGGCCGAGCCTGTCGAGCCGGTGGAATGGACCGAGGCCGACGAGGCGGCTCTGGCTGCCCTGCCGTCATCTGGCGAGGCGGGCGAGGCAAGGGCGCATTAGGCTAATCAGATGGGGGCCTGTCCTTCGGAGCAGGCTTCCCGTCTGCGGCCTGACTTTGTGCGCGCCGCCCTCTCACATAAACCTGCCTTAGCGCCTCGATGGCGGTCATAAACACCATGGCCAGGGCTTCGGGGTCCCGCTTTGACGCCTCGTCGTCGGAAAGGCTGTCGAGCCGCTCGATGCGGACCATTGCGCTCTCGAACATGCGTTCGCAATAAACCGCGTCCGTGTCATCAGGACGTGCTCCGGCGGCATCGACGAGCGCCTTGTACAGTTCGGGCAGCGTTGCGGCGTCGGAGCGGGCATTGATGGAATTTGCAATCATTCCAGCCAGTTGCCGCAACGGTTTGACGGCTTCACCGGGGGCAAGCAGCCGCGCCCGTTCGCATTTCTCGAATGCCAGGTCGATGGGGCCGTTGTCAGCCGCGACCGTGGTGTAGGATACGGCTCCGGCCCCGCCATCCTGTTCCAGCTTTTGTAAGGCGACAGCGTGACGCTTCTCCAGCCAGGCAGTCGTTTGTGGCCCCAGACCGCGCCGCCGCCCCGCATATCGGTGCATCAAGGTCGTGTCGGGTGCGTTGTCGGGCAGGCTCTCTGAATAATGACGCCGCAGAACTTCCGGGTAGTTGCGTGGCACAGGAAAAATTCGTGGCGGAAAGGTAGCGAGTTCGGATGGGTAGAGCGTGAACCGGATGGTCATCAGCTGCCGGCCCGTCGTGTTCGGCCAACGCCCGTGCCAGGCGTCGTTGAGAAAGAAATACACATCGCCGGGCTTGCCGATGATCTCGGTTCGCCTCGCCTGATAGATGTCCTTCAGTGAGCTGTTCGCAGGTAGCTGTCTGGTCTTGTCGTCTGGCAGGCGCTTGTATTTCGACCGGCGTGAGTGACCGAATTCATTGGTAAAGTTGCCGGTCGGCGATAGAGCAAAATCCCATTGGGGTGCAAACGCCTCCCATTGCGTGCCCGGTATCACGGCTGTCCCGCCAGAGCCGGGCGTGGTCATGTTGTCGAAGAAAATCCCGAAATTGCAGGCACCAAGCGTGTCGCGATGCCATCCGTGCGGGATCTGGAAAGTGTCCACCTCGTCATTCTTGCCCGAGGAGATGCGTACGAGATCCTGACGAAGCTGGTAGTTGGGGCCCACAACCCGCCGTATCATTTCGGCGACCGGCTCGTTTTCAAGAATGTCTGCGATCAGCCTAGCCGTCCGCGCCGACTTTGTTGATGGAGAGCCGATCGTCCACATGAGGTCGGTCAAGGTTGAGTTGTTGGGAGGGTATTTGGGCGTGCTGTGCTCTGCCCGTTGCCTGTCCTGGAGATCAGCGTCGAACAACGCCTGAAGCTGATTGCGCGCGTTCAGCACCCGGTCTTCCGGGAAAAAGTCCCGGACAGTGACGTAGCCATCGGAGTTTACCCTCTGATAAAGGCAGTCTGCCGATGCCTCGTTTGCGGCTATTCCATAGCTGAATGCCGGTTGGTTTTCAGCGCTCATTGTTGTCCCCATGCGTCGGCGTCCACAACCCGCACGCTCTCGATCCGCACTGGCTCCACGATGAATTGCGGGTACTGGAAATCTTCCGGTGCGTCATCTAGGCCGGTTTCCTGCGCCGCGATGGCCCCCACCACCTCCATGCCGGATGTCACCTGACCAAAGACCGCATAGCCCGCCTCATCGGGGTTGCGCCGTCCGGGGCCTGAATCCAGACCCGGATAGTCATCGGCCATGATGAAGAATTCTGTGGTGGCTGTGCCCGGATCAAAGCGCGCCATGGAGATGGCACCGCGAACATGTGACAGACCGGTCTCTTCTGTCGCTTCATGGGCAATACCGGCGGCGCCCGGCAAGCCGTCAAAGCCATAACCACCCTGGATGAGATGCATGGGCTCCACGCCGGGCCGGTCATTGTCCGGCCGCACCGCGCGGTAGAAGGAGCCCCCATCATAATGCCCCGCCTGCGCATGCTCGACGAAGTTGGCGACGCTGACGGGCGCGGCATCGGGATAAAGCTCCAGGCCGATCACGCCAGCTGACGTGACGATCTCGGCATGGATCACCTGCGATTGCGGCGTGCCATACCCCTCCTGGCCATCTGGCGGCGAGCAGGCGGCCAGAGCAAATATGGCGAGCGCGAGGACGGAGCGGATCATGGCGGCGTGCTTCCTGTATCGATGGATATGACAGCAGCGTTTCACGCGCGGGCAAATAAGCCAAGCCATGTTGCCATGGCCCGTTGACCCGGCAGCAATTCCCGCCCACAGTCACCCCATGAGCACTCGCAGCATTTTTGCCACCCGCTATTATTTCGGCCTCTTTACCGGGGGCGGGTGAAATCTGCGCGCAAACAAGCAGCCAGACGGATTTCACGGCCCCCTCCATCAAACCGGACGGGGCCGTTTTTCATTTCAGGGACAAGAGGGCAGGGTGCCATGACCACAGAGAGCAACAACCGGACCGAAGAGCGCGCAAGCCTGCGCGCCGCCATCGACCAGACCGATGCAAACCTTGTGCGCACGCTGGTGGAGCGGCGCAGGCTGGCCGAGACGCTGGGCGCGCTAAAAGCCGGTGATGGCGCGCTGGTGCGCGATGTGGAGCGCGAGCGGGCGGTTCTGGACCGGGCGGTCGCTCTTGGCCGTCAGGAGGGGCTGGACGAGGGTTTTGTCGAGAAGCTGTTCCAGCTCATCATCGACGATTCCTTGCGCCGTCAGCGCGCGGGGCTGGACGCGCGCGTGCGCACCGCCACGCTGAACGAGGCCAAGGTGGCCTATCTTGGCGGGCCGGGCAGCTATAGCCAGTTTGCAGCCGACGCGCATTTCGCCGGGCGCTACTCCGCCGTGATGCCGGTTATCCAGCGCGAGTTCGCCGGTATTTTTGAAGCGGTCGAAAAGGGCGAGGCCGATTACGGCTTTGCTCCCATCGAGAACACCACGACGGGCGGCATTGTGGAGGTCTACGATCTCTTGCGCGATACCAGGCTGAAGATTGCCGGGGAGCATCATTACCGCGTGGAGCACTGCATTGTGGGTAAGGCGCACGATCTGGGCACGGTGCGCACCGTGCTGGGTCACCCCCAGGCGCTGCGCCAGTCCCAGCGCTTCTTTGCCCGTCACCCGGAGCTGAAAACCCGCGCGGTGAGCTCGTCCACCGAGGCGCTCAACGAGGCGCTGACGGGCAAGCCGGATATTGCCGCCGTGGCCGGGCGCGATGCGGCGCGCCTGTTCGGCCTGAATGTGATCGATGACAGCGCCTCCGACCACCCCGAAAACTATACGCGTTTTGTGGCACTGGCGATTGATCCGGAACCGGCCTCACCCTTGCTGTCGTGCAAGACATCGCTGGTGATCGTCACCTCCGATGCCGCCGGCTCGCTCGTCAGTGCGCTTGACGGCTTTCGCAAGGAGGGGGTCAATCTCACCAAGCTGGAGAGCCGGCCCATCGCCGGAAAGCCATGGCAGCAAATGTTCTTCCTCGATCTCGACGGGCATGAAGAACACCCCAATGTCGCGCGGGCGCTGAAAAACCTGCACAGCCATGCGGTGTCTGTCCATTCGTTCGGGTCTTACGGGTCTGACCGGTTGGAGCCTGCCGCGCGGGGCGGCTGATCGCGCCGGGCGGGAGAGCTGGTCTGATGGCAGCGCGGCGATTGCCCGCGCGCGCAAGCGGCGCTAAACAGCGGCTTCTGGAAGGGTGGTTAGCTCAGCTGGTAGAGCAACTCGTTTACACCGAGTAGGTCGGCGGTTCGACCCCGTCACCACCCACCAGGCTTCCCCATTTGCCGGGCTGGCAGCGTTGCGCGCTAAAGCACGCCCGCACGCGAGATGACGACCTTCACCGTCCGCCAGAGAATCCACATATCGAGGCTCCACGACCAGTGATCGGTGTAGAACTGGTCGTAGCGGGCCTTGCGGCGCGGCGTCAGATTATTGCGCCCGCTGATCTGGGCAAGGCCGGTAAGGCCGGGCCGGGACAGCTTGCCACTGGCAATCCGCAGGCGCTCATACACGGCCGGATCGCTAGGCAATAGCGGGCGCGGGCCGATCAGGCTCATCCTGCCAGTCAGCACCGGTATCAGCTGGGGCAGCTCGTCCAGGCTGGTCCGGCGCAGGAACTGGCCGGGCGCGGTCATGCTGGAGGCCGCATTGGCGAACTGTTCGCGCGGATGAAGCGGCGCATCGGCCCGCATGGTGCGGAATTTCGGCATCGCAAACGTGCCGCCACACCCGTTATCGCGCGCCGACCAGAAAAGGACCGGCCCCTGACTGGTCAGCCTGACGAGCAGGGCTGTTGCGCCGAGCAGGGGAAGGGTGAAGATCAGGGCCGTCCCGGCCACCAGCAGGTCAAAGACACGCTTGCCTGCGCCGCCAGTATCATAGCGGGGCCGGGCACGCGCCCGGCGGCCAGACATACCGCCAGCGGGACTCTGCTGAAGCACCAGCAGGCCGTCTGCATCCCTCCCCAGAAGAGTGCCGCGATCGTCCATTCCAGCCATGTTTCCCGCCAGTGTCCCGCGAGAAGCGTGACACTTGCTGCGCCTGCTCCGCAATCTGAATCGCCCCAGCCTGTGGATATCCCGTCCAATTCCACCACTTTAATGGAGGGATGTTGCATTTGCGTAACGTTTCGTTAACCGGTTGGCTGGGGCGGGAGGGAAGGACACGGAGGCGTTAATCCGGCAAGCAGCGAGGGTCGCCGTGAACCTCGTCCGCGACAAACACGCGGGGAGCAGCGGCCCAGTCGACATGACGATCGGCGCCGGCAAGGTCGGTAAACTGGTATCGCTCAAGAAGCCGCTCCAGCTTGGGCAGCGCCCCGCGCAGGCCAACATAGGCTTTAAACCGGCGGATCGCTGACAGCCCCTCCAGAACCGGCTGGCCGGGATCGAAATCTCTCGGATGAAAATAGGTCATCACATAGGCGGTATCGCCCACCCAGCGCTCCAGCAGGAAGCCGGGAATGAGGCGGAAATATCCGCCACCTGTGAACACAAGGCGTTGGCCTGCTATTTTGCGGGTGTTCATGGGAAAGGATTTGAGAGCACCCGATGGCGTATCAATCCAGTGCGGCGTGGCATGGTCAAAGCCGGGAAGGCCGCCATGCGCCCGTGGCGCGGGGAACACCGAACTGTCGATCTCGAACCCCTGGCTTGCCAGTATGTCAAACGCCCAGGGTGTGGCCCCGGTAATGGAAAAGCCTGGTGCGCGGTAGGCGCGCACCCGGCCCCCAATCACCTGTTCCAACAGGTCTTTGGACTCGCGCACCTCGTCGGCGAATGCTGCGGGCGTCTGGCGATAGACCAGCGAGTGAACCATCGAATGAGAGCCCACTTCATGGCCGAGTTCGGCTATTTTGCGGATTTCCTTTGGAAATTTCCTGGCGATCCATCCAAGGCAGAAGAATGTGGCGGGCTGGTCAAGCTGCTCCAGTGCTTCGAGGATCAATGCGAGATTGCGCTGAAACCGCGACTCGAACCCCGGCCATGCCGTGTGATCGGCAGTCTGGGGAAGGTCGAGGAGATGAAACCAGTCCTCAAGATCGAAGGTCAGGACCCGTATGTCAGAAGAAGCGTGCGCCCGACCGTCTGAACTGGTCGACATCCTTTCTTGTCGGGAACGAGAAGTAGGTCGCTTCTCCGTCATCATTGGGCAAGGTCTCCGTTTCTCCGGCGTGAATTTTTTCCAAGGCTTCGCAAATCGCATCCATGCCTATGATCTTGCTGTAGCGTATCAGGTCGCGTTGACTCATTTCTCCGATCTTGAAGCGTTTTTGCACCAATATTGGTCCGGTATCGATCCCTTCGTTTACAAAAAAGACCGAGACACCGGTTTCCTCTTCTTCGTGCCGAAGGACCCAGAAGCTGGGCATAAGACCTCGATATTTGGGCAGTAGCGCGCTGTGCAGGTTGATACACCCGTAAGGTGCGATATCGAGCAGAGGCTGTTTGAATATCTCGTTTCCGGCAATCGAAACCAGGACATCGGGAGAGCGGGACCGTATCGCCTCCAGCGAGTCCGGGTGGTTAATCGACCGGGACAGGCGAAGTATTTCAACGCCGTTACGGCGCATGACTGCAGCCACCGTCCAGTTGATGCGGAATTTTGATATGACAAAATGAGCGCCGTAATGAAGGCAGAACCAAAACCCAAAAACATTATAAGTTTTCTGTAGTTTTTTAAAAAAGCTTTCTTTCTTCCCAAATGGGGACACGGAAAGCAGAACGCAGCTCGTTACATTGATATTATCTGACAATTTGCTGAACAGGTACTTGAAACTATCTCCCAGGAAGAATGGATCGTCCTGAGTAATGATAACGGCGCGCAACGGCCGCGTTCGGCTTGTCTGGCTGTTTTCGGGCATACTTGTCTCCGTCAGGGTCGAGAGGCGCGTGTGTTAGCGGTTTGGCTGAGAATGGCGTACATGCGCCGGGCCAGATTCGCGCGGTCATAACGTTCGGCGGACACGAGGCATTTTTCCCGGAAAGCCTCCAGCCGTTCCGGGGCCGCTGCCAGCTCTGCTATCCTCGCGGCCAGCTCGCCAGCATCTTCAGGTGTGACGGTGAGACCGACGCCTTTGCGCCGCACGATTTCGGCCGACTCGCCCTCGACGGCGTGCAGCACCGGTATTCCCATCGCCATACATTCGAAGAGCTTGGAGGGGATAACGGTCCTGAAGAGCGGATCGCGTCTGAGGTGAATGATTGAGACGTTCAGAAGAGCCCAATAGTCAGGAACCTGGGCTTTGGGCACGCTATCGAGAAACACAACATTGGTAAGCGAACGTCTGGCGGCATTCGCTTTCAGGTCTGCTTTCCGGGCGCCGTCTCCGAGAAGGACTATCCTGACATGGTCCGCGCCCGGCACCGACTGAAGTATCTCGGCAGCATCCAGAACAGTTTCAAGCCCGTGCGTCAGGCCGTGTGTGCCCACATACCCTGCTACAAACCTGCCCTCCAGCCCGAGCGTGCGCGCCAGATCCAGCGGTTTGGGCGACGGTTTGAAATGGGCAAGATTGGCACCGTTCGTCACGACATCGATCTTGTCCGCATTGATGCCGCGGGCGGCAAGTTCTTCCTTGAACGAGTGTGTAACGGCGACGATCCGGGTGGCCCGGCGATAAAGGAACATCTCCAAGGCTTCGAGCAGGGAAAGGACGCGGCCATTCTTGATGGCCCCCACGGTCTTGATGGTTGCTGGCCACAGATCACGCAGTTCGAATATCCACGGGCGGCGCTTGGCGAGGCTGACGAGAAACGCGCTGATTGCCGTGAAGAATTGCGGCGATGTACCGATAATGACGTCCACCTTGCGCACGCCGAACGAGGCGATGAAGGAGGACAGCATGAAGCTCACATAGTCCAGCGTACGCTTGTAGAAGCCTTCATTGGCGGTGATGTAGGTCCACACGCGGATGACGCGGATTCCGTCCATGTCCTCAACGCTGCGCAGCCGGTTTTTGTATCCGTCGAACACCTTGCCTTGCGGGAAGTTGGGGGCACAGGTGATGATCGTGACCTGCGCGCCCTGCTTCACCCATTCGCGGGCATGCTCGTAGGTGCGGCTGGCGGGCGCATTCACCTCAGGCGGAAAATTGTCGGTGAGGAAGAGGATGTGCATGCGATCCGCTCCTCAGGCGCTGGCGCGACGCGGCGCGGCTTCCAGCCTGAGCTGGTAATGCCACTTTCCCGGTGCGGTGCCGTAATCGAGAACCAGTTGCCGGGTCGTGATCTCGCATCCGAAATCGGGCCACCATGGCGCGTCCTGAATGCTCACCTGCGCGGTCCGGGCATCCAGGCGCAGCGCTGCCCGGCCAGCCCTGAGGAGGAAGTGATTATCGTCCTCTTCGATGATCTCCACATCAGGGTGCAACAACAGGCGAGAGACAGCGCGCTGGCCTTTGCCGCCGGTGATCTCGTCGCACACATTGATCACCCCGTTTCTGCCTGCCGAGATCATGCGGCGATGGATGGGTGAACCGCCCAGCTTCGCATAGCCGTCGTGCCGGGCATCGACCATTAGCGTGTCATCAATTGTTGTGGCTGCATGCACCGTCACCTGCGGCCGCCGGCCCAGCCGGAATGCAGACCAGAACTCGCCCTGATCCTCGTCATCCAGTGTCAGCGTATTGTGGGCCGTTGTTGCACGCGAATGTGCGCGTCTTGGTCCGGCATTGTATTCAAACACACCGGTATCCACGATCATCCGTTGAGGCCCAAGCGTAAGCTCGTACGAAAACACGTCCCCCTGGGCATGGGCCGGCAATCCGTCGGGGCCAAGCCTGCCTGCATCATAGATCAGGAAGATGTCCGGCGTGCGCATCACGTGGTATCCCGCATCGCGATACTGGCCCGAAGCCTGCGTGTCCGGCCAGCGCCCCAGCACTGTCTCGAACGCGTCCTTCAGGGCGCCATATGAGACGGTCATGTGCAGGCCGCCATCATTGAACAGCGACACAAACCCATCAGGATGGATCACGTCCGCTGCGGCTTGCGCCATCTTTCCCAGCGTGGTTTCCAGACGCGTCCGCAGGGCGCTTGCAGGCATAAGCCGGTAGCAGTCGAGAAGGTCTGCCAGGACCTGGCAGTGATAGGCCGGTGACAGCTCAAAATGAAAGCCGTCGGGCAGGATCTGCCTGTCCAGCTCGCGCGCCAGCAGTTTTCCGGCCGTCTGTGTGGCCTTGCGGGACAAGGCGCCGTCAAAAAAGCGCCCGCACCAATAGAGCGCCCGGATATTCTTGATGAGGTGGTTGCCCCCGATATCTTCCTCCAGATTGGCGAGGAGAAAGCGGGCCTGCTCGGCGATGGAGGCGGTCAGGCGCGCTGCGAAGGCGCTGTCCAGCCGCCCCTGCCGGCGCTGGTATTCGGCCATCCACGCCACGAGCCTTATCGACATCGCATAGCTGTTCCAGCTGTCCATCCAGTATTGCGGTGTGAAGGGGCGGTTCTGCTCGATCCAGTCAGTGACCAATGCCGCGAAGTCAGCGTCGCCAAGATGATGGGCGTAGTCGAAATAATGCAGGTTGAGCTTCCACAGCCGCGTGCCGGTGTTCAGCTCTGCGTGATGCCAGTCGACAGGGAGCGTGAATTGCCGGGGCGCGTTCAGAAGGTCGAACGTGTAGCGCCCGTCTGTCACACTGACTTTGCCATGAGCCCCGACAAGAAACGGCGTGGGCAGATCGTTGGCGAGCGGCGGCACGGCCCTGTTCGGGGGCCGCTTGATGGCAGGAAACCGCGAGGCGAGCGTTGAGAGCGTGCGCCGCTTTGCCATCAGGCTGGCGCGATGCATCAGCTGGCGGATGGGTGTGTGCTGCACAGTTCGCAGGAAGCGGCCTGAAATCATCCCTGTTGCACCATTTCTTGCTGCCTGGAGATCAGTTCGGGCAGGCGCAGTTCTAGAACCTCGCGTAGTGCAGGGGCCAGAACGAAGCATTGCCGTTCCGGTTCGCCGGGGCTGGAGCAGGGCACAGCCGCCTTGCCGCATGCGGCGGCATGGATATGGCGCGTCAACGCATCAATGCCGGCGACGACGCATCGCTCGCGCAGGGCGTCGACCTTGTCACCAGCGTGCGCCTGGACCGCAATGCGTTCCAGTTCCGGGCCGGTATCAATACCCTCATCGATATGGTGCACGGTGACGGCCAGCGGATGCCCCAGCAGCAGGCTCCATTCACATGCATTCATGCCGCGTATCGCCGGTAGCGGACCGGAATGGGCGTTGAGGACATGGCGTCCTGCTGCTTCAAGGAACGGACGCCTGAGAATGCCGCCGCCGGTATAGCCCGCGACCGACGGACCAAGTTGGGAAACGATCCGCACCGCCGCCGGGGAGTTGATGTCACGCACGCTGGCGCAGCGCACATTCCAGCGGCGGGCCCAGCTCTTCAGGGAGCGCTCTTCGGCCAGCCCGGCATCACGCAGATACGCGCGCAGGGGCGATGATTGCCCCGCGGAACCTGTCCGGCCCTTGCCGGCGGCATAGCGCAATATGGCGGGCAGGCCCCGGGTGCGCAGAACGGTGCTGATACGGGCCAGTGAAAGCGGATAGGCGATGAGGATCAGGTCAGGCGGCGTGCCCAGCCGGCGAAGCTGCTCCGCGATGGCAATCGCGTGGGGTGCTTTGTCGTAACCCGCAATGAGCAGTATTGGCTTCACGGGGCGATCTCGCGTTTTAGCCGGGCTGACAGCATCATCAGCGCATCGGCATGATATTTTGCTGCCCAGTTCGGGTAGCGCATGAACATGTAACGCCCCCAGGGTGGCGATGAGCCGGCTACGGCGCCGCGCGTGCCGGCCAGACCAAAACCGGTCTGCTGGCGTGAACAGACATAATCGGTGAGCTTGGCAGCGCTGTTGACCAGGCGCAGATCGGATTTGCGTTCCTCCACCCTCAAAAGACAGAGCGCGATCTGCGCGTTACCTGTCAGGCAGGAATACCAGGAGACCGCGCTCCAGTTGTCGCGATAGGCGCCCGGCAGCCTGCCGTTCGCCAGTTCCGCCTTGCGGGCGAGCTTTTCCAGTGCCGCCATGCACGGCTCGCCATAGGCATCCCAGGCGTCCAGCACTTGCGCGCTCTCGATGAAGCCGCGCAGCGTATAGGCGATAGTATGGGTGAAGGCGGGGCGGCCTTCGTCAAACCCCCAGCCTTCGATCAGGCCGCTGGGAGCGCGCCGCCCCATGATCCGTGCCAGAACGCGGCTGGCACCATCGCGGATTTCATCGTCACCGGTCAGCGTCCATGCTTGCAACATCGGCCAGGCAACCTGGGAGTAATAGCTGGGATTGACGCCTTCGCGGTAATTGCCGATCTGCCAGCAGCCGTCATCGCCGAGTGTCTGTGTCAGCCATAACGCTCCGTGCGTGGCGGCTGCGCGCCAGCGCTCGTCTTCGGTGTTGTGCGCCAGGGCAACCATGCCGTCGAGGATCTGGGCGGTGTTGAACACGCTGGGTTGCCGGGAGCTTCGCGATGTCAGCAGCCCGCCTGGCCACCAGCCCGCCTCGTCCTGCAGCTCCAGCAGCCATTCTCCCAGTTGCAGCGCGCTCGCGCGCAGGGAGGCATCGTCAAGCGCCGATGCCGCGTCCAGCAGGGTGGGGATGATATAGCCGCTGGTTTCCGGGTAGGGCGCGGACCACCCTCGTAGAGGTGAGTAATAGGCCGATGAGCCGCCCTTGCCATGCCGGATGGAGCGGACAAGCCAGTCCAGCGTGACGCGTAGATGAGCACTATAGCGCTGAAGGGAAGGCGGCGAAGCAGGCATTGCGATCAGGTGCTTTCAGGTTTGCCAGTCGTGTGTCAGGCATGGTCGAAGTCATCGTCTGTCATTTCAAGGCGTTTGCGGCACATTCGATCGTCACGCGGCTGACTTCGATGATCCGGGCCGCAATTGGGGAGGTTACATCACCCGGTCACTCCGGCTTGCGCAGCGTGGCTATCAGCAGGATGCGAAGGTTCTTCAGAAAGCCGGCGAGATTGACGGTGCGCTCATAAGCAATCCCGGCGGCGTAGGTGACCGGCGACAGGCGCATGTATTCCGGCCGCCCCTCTACCAGTTCAAGCTGTTCCAGCTTGAACCCGGTCGCAACAGCGAGCTGGCGCACCTTTCGCGCGGAGTTCGCCCTGTAGCGCGTCGGGAAGGTGTCGGCCTCTGCGCGTCCGCGCTTTCGGTTGATCCACTGGTGGAACCCATGCGGCGTCGCCTGCGCGATCAGGGGCATGTAGTGGAAGCGGTTTGGCGTCTTGAACAGGAAGAGCCCGCCGGGCTTCAACACCCGGAAAATCTCGGCAAAAACCGTTGCCGGATCGTCGAGGTGCTCAACGACATTGTCGGAGAAGACAAGGCCGAACCGGCTGTCCTCGAACGGGATGGCGCCAGCATCGGCCACGCGCCCCTCGTCGAGATAGGGATTGGCGGCGACGCGTGGATCGAGATCAACCCCGCAGACCCGGCGGGCAATCCCCCGGAAATTCATCATCTCGATAATGCCCGCGCCTGCACCGACATCGAGAATCTCGGCATTATCGGGCATCGCGGCGAGGATGCGTTCGCGAAACAGGATGTTGTCCCAGTTGCGGGCAAAGCCGGGATAGAAGGTCCGGTCCATCCATGCGACGGCGCTCATCGGTGAATGCTCCCCGCGCATTCAATCGTCACGCGGCTGACTTCGATAATCTCTTCCCGGCCGATAGGCGCTGTTCCACCGTCGCGGATGGACTGGACGAACGCGGCGGCGCAGGCCCGCTGGCCCTTGTCCTGATTGAAGCTGGCCATCCGGGAGAAGCCCGGCCAGCCCCAGCCTTTCAGCGCGCGGAAATTATCGAGCTGAAGCACGCGCCCCGCCGTGAAGACCTCGACGCGTTCCTTGGGGAAGCTCTTATGGCCATTGGCCAGATAGTGGATCGAGGCAATTGATCCGTCGGCAAATTTGAGGGTCAGCGTCGCCCTGCCGGTACTGGCCGGACTACCGGGTTCTGCGCCGAGGCTGGCCGCATCAGCGGACACGATGGCATGGCCTGTCAGATGGCGCGCCAGATCAATGAAATGGCAGGCTTCGCCGATAATGCGCCCGCCGCCAACGGCGGTGTCCTGGATCCAGTGGCCGGCGGGAATGTCACCGGCATTGACGGTGATGATGATGGCTTTTGGCGCGCTGACCGTGTCCAGCAGCGCCTTCATCTTCACCGTGTGAGGGGCGAAGCGACGGTTGAAGCCGACCATGAGCTGCTGGCCCGGCCGGGACGATATCTCCGCTTCGATGTCGGCCAGCTCGTCCAGTGTCAGACAGAGTGGCTTCTCGCAGAAAACGTGCTTGCCTGCGCGCAAGGCGGCGAGCACCTGTCCGGCATGGGCGTCGTGGCGCGTGGCGATGACGATTGTGGAAATGTCCGGGTTTTCAAGGATTTCGGCCACATCAGTAACCGCCTGACGGAAGCCGAACTTGCGCCCGAAATGCACGGCGCTGATCCCGCCGCCGCTGGCGAGCGTGTGAAGCTCTGCTCCTGCCGCCTTGAAGGCCGGGATGAGCACCCGCCCGGCATAATTGCCGGCCCCCAGAACGCCAATAGTGGCAGCGCTGCCGGATGGCGCGCCATCTCCTGCCAGCGCCACGCGGCGGGTCATGCTTGAGGATGCGCCGTCCTCCGCCTGCGGATAGTCCAGCAATATGCCCAGCGACGGGTCGCCAGAGGCCAGAAGATCCATCGCCATGCGGCCGTTGTCGATATCGAACCGGTGGGAGATGAGCGCGGACGGGTCAAGCGTGCCGACGGCCATCATGTCCAGTACGGCCTCGAAATTGCGCTGTTCGGTCCAGCGCACGAAGCCCACGGGATAGTCCTGCCCTCCCTCTTCATAGGCTGGATCATAACGCCCCGGCCCGTAGGAGCAGGAGACCTGAAAGCTCAGCTCCTTCTCGTAGAAATCGGCGCGGCTAAGCTCCAGCCCCGTCACGCCGACCAGCACGATGCGTCCGCGCTTGCGGCACATCCGCGCCGCCTGCGAGACCGGCTCATTGCTTTTGGTAGACGCCGCAATGAGCACCGCATCCACGCCGCGCCCGCGCGAGAAGGCGTTTGCCCGGGCCAGCACGTCCTCGTCAGCGCCCGGATTGACCGTCTCTGCGCCGAACCGCCGGGCGAGGGCGAGGCGTTCGGGGTCGAAATCGATCCCCATCACGCGGCACCCTTGCGCGCGCAGCATCTGCACGGTCAACAGCCCGATCAGCCCGAGGCCCGTGACGACCACGCATTCGCCCAGCGTGGGGGCGGCCAGGCGTATGCCCTGCAGGCCGATGGCCGCGAGTACGGTGAAGGCCGCCGCGTTGTCACTCACCTCGTCAGGGATAAGCGCGCACAGGTTTTGCGGGACGGCGACTATGCCCGCGTGCTGGCCGTTGGAAACGACGCGGTTTCCGGCGGCAAAGCCCGGCGCGCGGCTCTCGATCACCGTGCCGACATTGCAATATCCCAGCGCCAGAGGCTGATCGAGCTTGGACTGGACCGCATCGAACGTTGCCAGCAGGCCATCGGTGCGGACCTTCTCCAGCACCATTTTCACCTTGTCGGGCTGCTGGCGGGCCTTGTCGATCAGGCTGGCCTTGCCGAACTCCACCAGCATGCGCTCGGTGCCTGCAGAGACAAGCGTGCGCGAAGTTGCGATCAGCACCTGGCCCTTGCCCGCACGCGGTGCAGGCACGTCGGCGACTTCGGTCGCGCCAGTCTTAAGCGATTGCAATAGCTGTTTCACACGCCCGCCCCGCCTGCTTGCCCCGCCTGCTTTCTTGCGGACAGGAAAGGCAGCTGTCCAGTGGGCGGAGGGTGAAAATCGCGCATGAGAGCGAGAAATTCGCAAAATCAATCCGGCTGGGGCGGTTTTGAGCCGAAAATGGCGGCTTGTCGAACCAGAGACAGGGCCGCCGACCCATGCAAACCTCATCCAATCTGAACCTGCCCTTCCTGATGCCTGCCCAGGCGCAAAAGCACGTCACCCACAATGAAGCGCTTCAAATGCTTGACGCTCTGGTGCAGCTGGGCGTGGCCAGCCGGCAATTGTCCACGCCCCCTGAAAGCCCGCTAGCCGGCGAGCGCCATATCGTGGCGGAGGGGGCAAGCGGAGTATGGGCCGGTGTGCCAGCCGGTCATGTGGCGGCATTCCAGGACGGGGCATGGCAGGTTTTCGCGCCGCAGACCGGCTGGATCGCCTGGATTGCCGATGAGGGTGTGGCGCACGTCTTTGATGGAGAGGGCTGGAGCCCGTTTACCGGAACCTCCATCAATCCCGCGCCCATGGTGGGCGTGAACACGGACGCGGACGAGACCAACCGGCTGGCGGTCAAATCCGATGCCGTGCTGCTCAGCCATGATGATGTCACGCCCGGCAATGGCGGTGTGCAGCTGAAACTGAACAAGGCCGCGCCCGGCGACACGGCCAGCGTGCTCTACCAGACAGGCTGGTCCGGCCGCGCCGAATTCGGCACGGCGGGCGATGATGACTTCCACATCAAGGTCAGTGCCAACGGATCGGACTGGCACGAGGCGCTGGTGATAGACCGCGCAAGCGGCGCGGTTGCCCTGCCGAACACGCCGCCAGCGGCCAATAGTTTCAACCTGCTCAAAGATGCCGGCCGCTTTGCGGGCAGCCCGGAGCCGCAAAGCGCGGTTGTTTCCGGTTTTGAAGCGCCGGCCTATATCAACCCGGTCAACGGCGCGGATATCAGCGCAGGCCCGAAATACATCTACAACAATAGTGATTACGGTGGCAGCGCAGGCACGCTGGACCCGGATATCGACGCGCTGATCTCCAAGCTGAAAAACGCCGGTTCCCGCCGCTTTGGCGTCGAGTTCTTCGCCCTGCAGATCACCGCAGGCAGCGGCACCAGCACGGCGCGCACGATAGACGGCATCACGCACTACCTGCCCTTCACCACGCCCCAGGTGCCGCTTCCGCCGGAGCTGAGCTTCAATGTTCATGTGCTGGTGAAATCGGGCAGTGTGGGATGTGCCATCCCCAGCTCTCCCAACGCGCTCTATCTGGATGGTGTGAGGTTCACAGCTCCGCAACGCATCCTGCCGGAGGATGGCTGGAAGCAGGTTACGCGCCGGATGAACTGGAGCCCGGCAAGCTTCCTCGGATACGACAATATCGCCCACCAGATTTTCACTACGCCCGGCACCGTGTTCTGGCTCGCCGCGTTTACGGCCACCCCCGGCCTCCTGCCCATGGCGCCAGAGCGCTATTACGGCGTGATCCCTAGTCTTGAGGCGTGGCGGTAGGGGGTACTTTCAGCGAGATTTTTCCTGCCTGGGTTCGAATGGCCGATGGTATGAGCTTTATCGACCAGGTGATATCGAGGTCGTCCAGATCGAATGCCCGCCGGATCTGCTCCGCTGTCTCCTGGCCGCTCTTCGGAGTGACAAGAAGAAGCGCGCTTCCCGGCTGGGATTGGGCGACCTGGATATGTTGAATTCGTTCAAAAGCCCTGTGGTGGCGTCCGAATATTATCGCCGTAAGGGAGTGACGCCGCCCGGTTCTATCAGTGATGAAGTCGCCAATCCGCCCATCAACCACTCTGAACGCAAGGCCGCTGGAGCTCGTCGAAACGGGTTCGATGATGTCGCCCGTGTCATATCGGATAAAAGGGTGGGCTAGATTGCTGTACGAGGTGCAAACGAGGCGGAACTGACCTCCGGTTGGCGCGGGTACGGCTTCAACGTAGCCATATGTAGGAAGCGAGCGGTAAACACCTTCAGCGCTCATTCCGGCGAGTGCCGCCATCTCGCTATGCCCATACCAGCTAAGGACATTTGACGACAGTACACGCCTAATCGGTTGATAGTAGACGTCTGCTGGATATTCAGATCCTAAAAGCACTCCGTGCAGGCCCGCAAGAAACTGTTCCTTCGCCGCGCCGTCGGCCTGGTCCAGGATATTTGCGAACTCCGCAACAAGGCTGGGATATCCGTGTATCCAGCGGATATGAACACGATTGAACGCCAATACGTAGTCTCGCACGTCCTCCATATCAGCATTGGCGTTTACAACCAGCTCGTTATGAACCGCATTGTACCGGACAGGTATGGAGCGATCGAAATGCTTCCCGCGAAACGTGAGCTTCAGGTGGTGCTTGCGATACCCGCGTCTGTACCAGAGGTGGTGCATATGGGCCCATTCCCGGGCAAAGGCGTTGGTCTCGACCTGAAATACAAGCGGCTCGCCGGAGGTTCCTCCGGTGTTCACGGTCATTCCTGACCGCCACGTGCGAGATTCGTTCCCGGAATTTTGAAAGTCCGCTTTGCTCACGATCGGTAGTCGCTCGAAGTCGGCGAAGCTTTCAATTGTGCCCGTGCTTGCTCCGTAGAGATTCCGGTAGAACGGCACGTTTTGCTGCGCGAGTGAGACGATCTGTGTAAGGCGGGCCAGCGTCCACCTGTCCCGCTCCGCAGTGCTGAGCTTTTCATAGCGCCGTATCGCATGTCGATGAAGGGTGTAGGAAGGACCCAGCCGCAAGGCGAAAGGCAGGTGCGCCAGCGGAGCGCCAATAGAAATCGGCACGTTCTCACCGAGAGATTTTAGCTTATGTATGATTTTGGACATTATCGGCGCACCGATGAATTTTTTTCATTTGCATTACGGTTGCTTCAGCATGCGTCTATTTTGATCAACGGCGGGAATTTGATTTGATTTATATAGATAGTATTTCGTGGCGCTAACATTTCTTTCGTGTCGAATTTCGTTGCTATCTTGAGACATGCTTTCTATGACCGCAACAAATTCGCTGGGGTGGTCCAGCGAGAGCGCCCAGCCAGCGTTGTGCTCGCCAACATCGTTCCACGGTGTTTGGTCGGAGATCAATACTGGCGTTCCTGCGCTCAGAGATTTGGCGATTGCGTGCCCAAAATTTTCTCCGCGACTGGGTAGAAAAAACGCATCATATTTCGAAATTGTGCTTATTACCAAGCTGTGTTCTATATGCCTGACCCAGCCCCGTGAATTCCGGCCATTGAATGGTAGAGTCCATCGAAAAGAGGATGGACCATGCGCAAGAGCCGTTATTCGGAGGAGCAGATCATCGGCATGCTCAGGGAGCACGATGCTGGTGTGAGCACGAAGGAGGTCTGCCGCAAGTACGGCATCTCCGACGCGACGTTTTACAAATACAAGGCGAAGTTCGGCGGCATGACAGTATCCGATGCCCAGCGCCTAAAGTCGCTGGAGCTGGAGAACAACCGGCTGAAGCGGCTTCTGGCCGATGCGATGCTGGACAATGCGGCCCTGAAGGACCTCGCCTCAAAAAACTTCTGACGCCCGACGTCAAGCGCCAGGCCGTGCACCACATGGTGACCAGGCACGGGCTGAGCGAGCGTCGGGCGTGTGCCCTTGCAGAACTTGATCGCTCCACGTTCCAGTATCAGAAGCGTTCTGGTGGTGATGACGCCTTGCGAGCTCGCTTGCGCGATCTGGCAGGCGAGCGCCGCCGGTTCGGCTATCGTCGGCTTGGCATCCTGCTGGAACGGGAGGGTCTTTATGCGAACCACAAGAAGGTCTACCGGCTCTACCGGGAAGAAGGGCTGGCGGTCCGTCGGCGGCGTGGCCGCAAGCGGTCGGTTGGAACCCGTCGCCCGATACTGTTGCCTGCGGCGGCGAACCATCGCTGGAGCCTCGACTTCGTCTCCGACGCTCTAATCGACGGGCGGCGCTTCCGGACGCTATGCGTGGTCGACGACTTCACGCGAGAGGCCTTAGCCGTCGTGGTCGATACCTCGCTGTCAGGCGTGCGCGTGGCCCGTGAGCTTGATCGTCTGATCGAGCGGCGAGGAAAGCCGCGCATGATCGTCAGCGACAATGGCACCGAACTGACCAGTCACGCGATCCTGCGATGGCAGAAGGACAGCGGTGTGGAGTGGCATTACATCGCACCCGGAAAGCCCACCCAGAACGCGTTCGTGGAAAGCTTCAATGGCCGGTTCAGGGACGAGTGCCTGAACGAACACCTGTTCTCCTCGCTCGGCGAAGCGCGCGACCTGATCGAGGCATGGAGGATCGACTACAACACCGAGAGACCGCACACCGCACTCGGCGGGCTCGCACCTTGTGTCTACGCCGAGCGAACACGTCACCCCCGGCCCGGTTCGCTTGAGCTACGCGCAAGCGCCGCTCACCGGGCCTTGACCAACCACATCAACCCAGAAAGAAAGGCGAACAGACTCTACTAACTCACGGCCCGGATCACGGGGCTGGGTCATGCCCCTTGTATCTGCATGTTATGTTGTTTGGCAAATTCCCCATTAAATTTTTGCATCTAATCCAATAAGAATTGTCATTTATGCTGCCATATATATCAAAAATAACTTTGCACTTTGTCTGCGCAAGGACGGAAATCGCAAAATCAAGGTTCTTCATTGGAGATATACGCGATAGGAAGCATAATCGAATTGGATCCCCTGTTGACCGTGTCTCCAGCTTCGTTGAAGGTGCTGTTTCTGTGAGCGGAATGTCCATTGCAACGTGAACGTCAATTTCCGATAGTTTCAACGCGCAGAGAATATCCGTCCGCTCAGATTCTGTGGAAGCCTGCCAGACCACTTTGTTGTGAAGGCCAATTGGCCGGACTAAAGCCATGAAGGCGGCCTTTTTCTTGGCTTTTAACTTTAACGCTCCCGCAGAAAATTCCCCGCGCGGCGCAAGGATGCAACGCTTCTCTGGGGCAACCCGCAAGCGGCGGGCCAGAAGAGGCAATGTTGTAAACACCGGATCGAAAAAGCTATTCAAATAGAGCGCGTTGTGCGGCGTTGTGCGTAGTATTTGAGCGATGCTCAGAAAGTCGCGTTTGCTGGGGGGCAGGTACAGAACGTGGGCTTTGCCGCGCGGAATCCATGTCGAAGGGGCGGGGAGGCCGGGGTAGGGCTTGGTATCAATGGAATCGCGATCCGACGTCACAATACGAAAGTCAAACTCGTCTCCGAGAGCTTCAACCAAATTGGCGATGCTCCGAATTGGCCCCCCTGCTTTATATCCGGGCAGATAGTGGCGAACAAAAGTAAGCACGGTCGGCCGCATGTCGTTGTTCCCTTTACGGCGCTCTGCGTTGACCGCCCGGCTTTTGGTCATTTGCGAATGGTATGCATGGCCAAGCCGACGGCTGTCCATATAGAAACTTGGTTTCCAAAAGACCCAAACATTACACCTGGCTCTACCATTGAGATCACGACAACGAACGTGATCAGTGGGCGAAACTCGTTGACTCGCAAGATCACGCGTGAAGCCCAGAGGAAAATGAAGACCGCAGGAAGAAATGCCATGAGGCCACCCTCTGACAGAAATGCGAGCCAAGCATTATGCACTGCTAGAATTTCGCCGCTTTGCCGGTAGGTCCAACTCGCCTCTACCCCACCTCCCACGACGGGATTTGCCGCGAAAGTCTCAATGCCGGTGATCCAAGTTGTAAGCCGTCCAGTGGTGGCCTGATCAACGACCACAAACCAGTCCGAGTTGGACTGAATATTGAAAAACCGCTCAGACAGAATCCCCGCCGACACCAGATAATCGGTAGCTAAAACTGGTAAAAGAACCATTCCGGGTACGAGTAAAATCCGCAAGCTGCCCAGTTGCCGCATGGTCAGCACGGCAAGGGCGAAAGCTGCCATCGCGCCAAGCGCAGCGCCCCGGCCGCCCATCGCTGCGGGAGCAAGAACGGCAAGCGTCAGAACGGCAAGGCCCAGCCATTGCCGGTTGCGGCCAATGAGAATGGTGCCGAGCAGAATCAGGGCCATACCCGATCCGGTGCCCCAACCAGTTCTGGTAAAATGGAAACCAACAGTTGACGTTGCCATCCGTTGAAATCCGGAGAGCTGGCGTTCCTGAAGCTGCAAACCTTCAGCTGGAGGGCGAAAGTCTGGGACAGCACCGAACTTCGCCAGAAAGGCATAAGCGACGGCGAGCGCTATCAGTCCGAGCGGCAGGGGCAAGTATTTGAGCAGGAGCGCTACCTGTTCGCGGCGCAAGGAGCAGATTGCCAGCACCCAGGCCATGGGCGCCAGAAAGCTCAGTGCCTGATAGGTAGCATATTCCGCAGAGCCGTTTATCTGGAAGGCGATAAAGTTCAGCGTGGCTGCCACTATGAAAGGAAAGGCGATACCAAGCTGGATGAAACGCATGCCCGACACCAGAATAGCCAGTCCCACAGCCCCGAAAAAGGCAGCATTCTTGACTGCGGCCATCACTGGAAGCGGGATGCCCGGGAGCCAGTAAATGGGCGCGGTGGCGATGAGAACGCACGCTGTGATCAGGAATAGCCGGAAAACCAGGGTCCGGCTCGCGCGGCCTTGCTGGCCGAAGACATCCCGAAGTGCGTAGGCTGTCATGGGGTGCCGTGCTCTCTATCTGCGCGTTTGTGCGGCCCATGTGACAGGGCGTAATTAATGGCTTCCAGAATCCGGTCGCGCATGGCTTCTGCCGTCAGCGTTTTCTTGTAAAGCGCCAACCCGGTCCGGCCGAGCTCCTCGGCTTTGTCGGGCTGGGTGGCCAATTCGAGCAGGATTTGCGCCAATTCGTCGATAGAGCGATAGGTGCGACCAGTATAGCCATCGATCAGGCACTCGTATTCCGGCGCCTGGCTGATGTCAGCACGGGCTACAATGGGAACCCCGTGTCCCAAGGCTTGTGGCGCGCTCAGGCCGACATGGCCGGTAACAAACGCTATGGCCTCGGCGAAAAGCTCTGCGATTGCCGCCTCATCGCGTATCTCACCGTGAAATTCGACCTTGTCTGAAAGACCAAGTTGTTGGGCGACAGGCGCGTAAGCTGCCTCCGCTCCTGGTCCAGCGAGCGTCAACCTGATGTGGTCGGGCAGTTGGTCCTTGATAAGGGCAACAGCCCTCAGAACGTCATCTACTCTTTTCAACGTACGGGGTGTGCCTAAGTTTAGAAAAGTGCGTCGCCCTCGCTGGGGCGCCCCGCCCACCTTAACCGTGTTGCCTGTAAAGAATACTTTCGCGCCTATCGCTCCTGTTCTTATAAGTTGTTGTGCATTTGCTTGTGTATAAACGAGAGTCGCAACAGCTCGATTGTGAAGCGATCGACGCAAAACGGCTGCAATTAGGCTGGCGCCATACCCTTGAGTAAAAATAATAGTTTTTTTAGGGTATAGCATTGTATAATAATAACTGTTCAGATTGCGGCCATCGAAGCCGGTGATGATGATGTCATAGTTTGCAATTTTAAGCGGAAATCTATTATAGAGGGTGGGGCCAAGTTTAACGCTACTTCCTCTAATAGTGTTAAAACGTACATTTTCGATGGTGCCAAGTTCATCAACAAATGCTACGTCTAGGTCCACATGTTCGGTCAGCAGGTTGAATACCGGCACGCGGTAAGCAGCGAGCTGGTTCATTTGTATCAGTACACGAGTGCGGCGTTCAGCCATCATATCGGTCCCATTTTCAGTTTCAGGCTGCGCTGCAGGATAAGAGAGGTTGCCACGACCCAGCCGGTCAGTGCCAGCGTGGACGCAATGGCTACGCCGGTGCTGCCAAACTGCGCGGCCAGAACCGGGCCGAGCAGGAGTAAGATCACCACACCCGCCCCCTGCATAAGGGCGACCAATGTCGTGCGGCCGGTGAGGTTGGCCAGGTTCGTCACCGAGCCGAACCAGGCATTGACGAACCGTCCGGCACACAGGATCAGCGCCAATAGCCATGCCTCGCGGCCTACCGCGCCAAAGGCAAGCTCGAACAGCCAGGGGCCGGTCAGAAGCGGCGCGAAGGCAAGCGCGTAAAACCCCAGCGCCAGCCGCGAGGAGGACCGGGCCAGCCTCTGCAGGGCGGGCAGGTCGCCGCGCTGGTGGGCAATGGCGATCTGCGGACCGTAGATCAGATTGGCGAAGATCACCCCGGTGGTCAGCAATGTCGCGTATTGCAGGGCGGCCTTGTAGGCCGGTACCGCCTCCACCGCCACAGCATGCGAAACGACGAGGATGTCGAACGTGCTGAGCGCGGTCGACACCAGGCCGTAGGCCAGCAGGGGGCCGTAAGCCTTGAAATAGGGCCGGTAGGCCGCGAGCCCGCTGCGCGTGAAGCGGGCTGCGCGCCACGGCCCCATCGCCGCCAGCACCGCGCACACCGCCAGCAGGACCGCGCCATAGGCCGCGCTGAGCGCTGGAAAAACGGCCAAACCGGCAAACCACAGCGCCAGGGCCGCAATCGCGAGCCCCGCCGGCCGGAGCACATTTTCCGGCACGATGGCCGCGATCACCTTGCCATTCACGCGCGCCAGCCCGCCAAGGAAGATCATCGCCCCGCTAAGGGCGGCCACTACGGCGAAGACCCATGCCTCGCCCAGTGCCATGCCGCTCAAGTCTGATGCCAGCGGATGAGCGAGCCACACAATGCCCGCCAGCAGGGCGATGGCCGCTGCGCCGAAGAGTATCAGCCGCCCCAGCGCCTCGCGGTCCCCGTCCGCCTTGTGAACCGAGCCAAACCGGATCGCCAGCATCAGGAGAGGCCCCAGCGCTGCACCCGCGACGAACTGGGCGGCGGCCAGGAAGACGAAGAACTCGCCGGCCGCGTCCACCGGGAAGAGGCGCACAATAGCCGCAACGGAGATCAGGCTGCCGACCGCGGCAAGCCCGCGCAATACGGTCAGTCCGGCGATTCTGGCAGCCTTGGGGCTGCGCATTGCGGTCTGCAAATACACCCACAGGACACGCAAGCGCCCGCCATTTGGCGTGTGCTGGCCTGGTGTGTTCCCGGTATCGTGCATCTATCCCCAAATGGGCGCTGCGCCCAGATAATGGCAGGCTGCAAGATGCAAACCGGCAGGGCCGGTCAGCCTGCGCCCGAGCGCGGTCCCTCGCCGGAAATCTGCCCCTTTGCCAGCGCCGGACGCCACCCCTCCTGTCTGCGGGACGATTTGCCGGAACCGGCGTAATGTCAAGGAATTGCTCGCTCCGGCCCGTCAGATTCCTGTCTCCGGCCAGACTGGCCAGGGGTGCGTTGCGGGGCTGGGGCCTGCGGCCTATACATGACCCATGTTCAGACGCCTCGCCTCTCTCTTCGGCCTGCAGGCTGGCGCCGCGGGCCGTGACGCCCTGCCAGCGGGCGTGCGCCTCTATGCGGTTGGCGATGTGCACGGTCAGGACGATCTGCTCGACATGATGCTCGGGCGTATCCGCGCAGATGTCGAGGCCGCTGGCGGCAGCGTGCAGTCCACCATTGTGATGCTGGGCGACTATATCGATCGCGGGCTGGGGTCGGCGCGCGCGCTCGAACGGCTGTCGACCCTGTCGGACATGCCCTTTGCTGTGCGCTTCCTGAAGGGCAACCATGAAGAGGCCATGCTGGACTTCCTGGCCGATGCATCTGCTGGCCCCGCCTGGGTGCAGTATGGCGGCGGCGAGACGATGGCGGGCTATGGCGTGAAGCCGCCATCGGCGCAGGCCGGCGCAAGTGCCTGGCAGGACGCGCGGGCAGCACTGATCGAGGCGATGCCGGGCCATCACCGTACATTCCTGGAGCGTCTGGAGCCTTATGTGGTGGTGGCACCCTACATATTTGTCCATGCCGGTGTGGACCCGGCAAAGCCGCTGGCGGCACAGACAGAGCGGGATTTCTACTGGATCCGGGAAAAATTCCTCAATTCCTCCCGCCGGTTTGAGTACACGGTCGTTCACGGGCACACGCCTGAGCAGGATTATTACCATGATGACCGCCGCATCGGGATCGATACCGGGGCCTATCTGACGGGCGTCCTCACGGCCGTCCGGCTGGAGGGCGGGACCGTAACTTTCTTGCAATCACGGCGCGGGGAACGCTAAATCAGAAGCCTTGCCGCTGGCATGGTGCGCAAAACCGTCATGCTGAAGGCTCCGGATGTATCGAGGGGATGCTTCTATGTACCGCCTGCTGCTTGCGCTTGCTCTTGCCGTTTCCAATGTCGCCTGCGCCACGTCCGGGTCGGCCACCAGCGTGGTGACGGCCGACGGTTCGGAGGTTTTGCTGGCCGACGCGTCGCAGGAACAGCGCGAACTGGTCGAGTACCGCCTCGGCTCGGGCGACCGGCTGCGCGTTATCGTGTTCGGCGAGGACACGCTGTCGGGCGAGTATACGGTCGATGGCAGCGGCACGGTTTCGCTTCCCCTGATTGGCGAGGTCCAGGCTGGCGGCCTGTCCTTGCGCGAGTTCCAGCGCGCGGTGGAAGCTTCCTTGCGCGATGGTTATCTCAATGATCCGCGGGTCAGCGCCGAGGTGATGAATTTCCGCCCCTTCTACATTATGGGCGAGGTGCGCGAGCCGGGTGAGTATCCGTTCACATCCGGGCTGACTGTGGTCAATGCGGTCGCCACGGCGGGCGGGTTCTCCTACCGTGCCAATACCCGCATCGTGTTCATCAAGCGCGCCGGGTCCGACCGGGAAGTCCAGTATCCGCTGACCGTCAACACGCCGGTCCAGCCCGGTGACACGATCCGGATCGGCGAGCGGTTCTTCTAGGCTCTGTCCGCGTCAGGGCCAGAACCAGGAGCCGGGATGCCGGACGCCATCGCTCAATATGTCAGGCTGATATTCCCCGCCGGGGTGTGTCTGGTGCTTCTGGGTGCATCAGCGGTCTATTTTGGCGCCGATATTCCGGCGGCCAAGGCGATTTTTTCTTCCGTGGTCATTGCCGTTGCGGGGCTGGCATTTGCCGTGAACCCGGTATTCCGGCCCATGCCGGTTCTGTGGGGTGTTCTCGCCGTCCTGCTCGGCTTTGGCGTGCACCATGTGCTCATGGGGTGGATGGATACCGCCGCGCCGGAATTTGCCGCCCTGGCTGCCGCTGGCTGCATATGGCTGATGGGCTATGGCTGCGCACGCCAGCCCGATGCCGGGAGCGCGCTCTGGCGCGCCACGCTGACGGTGGGCTCGCTGATCGCGCTATGGGCCTTTGTCAGCTTCACCTTTGAGCCACGCAGCCCGGCCACTGCGCGGCTGAGCGGGGGCTTTCTGTCTGCGAATACGGCCGCCACCTTCTTCGGTATCATCGCCCTGATGGGGCTCACCGAGCTGCTGGGGCAGATCCGCAAGAGTTTGGGCAGCAGGCCCCCCGCGTTTGCGCGCAGGGCGTTTCCACTGGCTCTGGCACTGGTTTGCGTGATGATTTCGGCAAGCTGCCTTGTGCTGACCGCCTCGCGTGCAGGCATAGCCTTTGCCGGGCTCTGCGCTGTTGCGCTGACGGGCTGGCAGGTACTCGCCTGGACGCGCCATGGCGGCGTCAGCCAGAGAAGCACCGGCCTGGGCGTTGCGGGTATTGTGGCCGTTTTCGTCATCGGCGGGCTGGTGTGGACGGTCTCCGGCGAACTGGCCGGCGTGCGCTATGAGAGCGGCCTGCGTGAGAATCCGCGCGCGGAGCTGTTTGCCGCCTACTGGGAGGCTGTGGCGCTCGCTCCTCTTGCCGGTCACGGGCTGGGCAGTTTTGTCTTTACCAATGACCTCATCACCACCAGCCAGACGATACGCTCTCTGGGCAACACCAATGCAGCCCACAATGTCTTCCTCCAATGGCTGCTGCAGGCCGGGTGGAGCGGCGCGCTGGCCATGTGGGGCGTGGTCCTGCTGCTGATCTGGCAGGTCTGGCGCGGGCTGAAACTGCGCCGCCGGCACCGGGGCTATCTGCGCGCGGTCCTGTGCATATCGGCCTTCGTCACCCTGCATGGCCTGACCGACTTTGCGCTGGAAGTGCCGGGCGTCATGTGGTGGTGGGCCTGGATTTTGGGGCTGGGGGCCGGAATTGCTGCAGCCGGACGCCGCGAGCAGACCCGTCAGGCAGGACACGGCGCGGCGCGCACCGGCAGCCCGACCGCAATCGCGTCCAGAGCCGGGTTTGTGACGGCCGCCTTTGTCCTTGCAGGGCTTGCCGGGTGGCAGGGTCAGATGCGCGTCAGCGCCAACCTGGCGGGTGAGCTTGCGCCGGAGGCCCTGGCGGCTGTGGCCCAGCGCGATGGCCTGCCGCCCTCGGCCTATCTGCGCGATGCCTACGCCGCACGGGCCATTGCAGCCGATATTGGTGATCTCGATTTCGCGCACCGGGCCACGCTGGCGGCGATAGACCGCGAGCCCCGGCTGGTTACCGCGTGGAACCGGCTGGTCTATCTCGACCTTGTCCGCAACGGATATCTGACCGGGGCAGGGCAGGAGGCGCTGGCGCAGAGCTATTACCTTATCCCCTATGGCAGCCGTGATGTCGCACGGTGGCGCCTGCAGATCGCGGCGTCTGCATGGGAGCAGCTCACAAGTCTCAACCGTAGCGGTGTACGGCTGGAGCTGAGCGCACAGGCAATCAGGGACAGGCGCTGGCTCCAGCAGTTTGCCGCCGAGGTGCCAGACGGGTTTCGCGAAGAGGTTGAAGCCGTTCTGTCGCGCGCCAACTAGGGTCTGAACCCGCTGCACGGCGCCACCGGAACTTTCATCGAATAACGGTCTGGCCCGTCCGCGCAGACCGGGTTCGCGGGTATTTATGGTAAACAGAATTCAACCTGCGCTGCTTTTGTTAAATTAAATATTATTGTTAACTCCAATTAACTATAAAAAATACTACAATAAACGACATCTTAACTATAATAAATAGCGTGAACTTAAACCCGATTATTCAATGTCGCCCTCCGACAACGAGACGGAGGGGTGGACATGAAGGGGATGGATCCCGGATTGCTGGCGCGCGCATGGCGCAGCCTGGCTATTTCATGCCTCGCAGGGTTTGCCGTCACCGCGTGCGCAACGACGCCGCAGGCTTCATCCCATATGCCCGCCGCTGGTGTGGCGATGCCCCCGGCCGGACTGATTGATATGTGCCGCCGCGCACCGGAGATATGCGGTGCGGCGCAGGGCGAGACCGCCTCTGGGCTGCTGCTGGCAAGCGCGGAAACTGCCAGCACCGAGGCGACGGGCGGGACGTCGCTGACGGTGTATGGTGACGGGGCCAAGGCACTGCGCGCCGCGCCGGATGATACGC
Source organism: Glycocaulis abyssi (assembly GCF_041429775.1). Classification (NCBI taxonomy): domain Bacteria; kingdom Pseudomonadati; phylum Pseudomonadota; class Alphaproteobacteria; order Maricaulales; family Maricaulaceae; genus Glycocaulis; species Glycocaulis abyssi. Next base: position 652,872 of record NZ_CP163421.1, read on the forward strand.
TTCTGCAAGAGCGCAGCGCCGCGCGGGACGTGGAGGGCGGCACAGCGCCGGGCGGCGAGACTGGCGAAGAGAATGCAGTGGATGGGCCGGCACTGGATGCTGACGGGCGCCTGGTGGCGGCACCGGGGCTCTTTGCCACGCTGAACCGGGTCAATCAGAGCATAAACATGCAGATACGGCCCCGCGAAGACCAGGAACTCTATGGTGTCGAGGATCACTGGACGCTGCCGCTGACCCTTGAAGGCACGGCAGAGGGCGATTGCGAAGATTACGCGCTGGAAAAGCGCCAGGCTCTTATCGCGGCGGGTGTGCCGGACAGCGCATTGTTTCTGGCGGTTGGCTATTCGCTGGCCACGGGCCGCCACGCAGTATTGGTGGTCAGCACAGACCAGGGCGATTATGTCCTCGACAACATGACGCCCTACATCCTGCCCTGGGCCGACACGCCTTATCACTGGACCGCGCGGCAAATGCCAGGTGACCTGCTTTCATGGCGCCACATGGCCGCGCAGGTATCCTAGTTTGCGCCATAGTCTCCATCTGAACTTTCCGGTCAGGTTTGCCAGATAGTCCAGATATCGCCGGTTTTTGCCTTTACCACGTCACGGTCACGTTATAGCGTCTGCACTGCTAGAGGGACGCATTCAGGCCGGGGCGGGGAGCCAAGCCGGTCGCATCTGGAGATCACCACCATGCTTCGTACTGCTGCAACCGCCGCCATCGGCGTGGCAATGCTGGCTGCCGCCGGAATGGCGCAGGATTACCGGCTTAACCCGATCTACGGCACCGTTTCGCTTCGCGGCGGCTTTACGCCGGATCCGTATGTCATCAATCTTCAGTCTGGCGGAAACGTCAACGCGGCCCAGACCCTGGGCGGCAGCTGCGTGGGGTACGTCGCCAACGCGCCGGACTTCCGCCTGCACTTCCAGGCTGGCAGCCTGCCACTGATTATCTCGGCAAATTCCAACTCCGACACCACCCTGGTGGTCAATGGCCCGGACGGCCGGTGGTATTGCAATGATGATGGTGGTCAGGGGCTGAACCCGTCACTGCGCTGGAACAGCCCGATGTCCGGCCAGTATGACATCTGGGTCGGCACCTGGGGTTCTAACAGCAACGCCAACGCCCAGCTCCACATTTCCGAGCTCTACAGCCAGTAGGCTGGTCTGAAATCGGTTTCGAGAGCCCGGCGGGAAACCGCCGGGCTTTTCGTTTTTCAGATCAGTGCGTGTATAAGGAGGAACTGGACCGGCCGGTAGATCAGCAGGTGAATGCCCACGATTGCCAGCAAGAAAAGCACCGTGGCCGGCACCACCCACCACCATGGAGTTTGATATGTGCGCCGTAGGGCGATCGTAAAATACACGGCGAGCGCAATCATGCTCAGTGGCATGAGTATCTGGAATGCGGTCACCGACCATGGCCCGCCAATATGCCCGCCAAGAAGGCCGATTGGACCGAGAACCACTTGCAACAGCAGGAGCGCAAAGCTGAACAGGTGAAGCGCTGATACAAAATGTTCGGCGAAGAACAGGCGCTTGCGGATGAATAGCAGGGTAAGGGCCAGCGCCATGAAGGGGACATGCAGGCCGATCAGCAGCTTGCTGACCTCCAGGTTGATGGCTTCATAGGCCCGCCTGTAGTCAGCAACCGTGTAGCCTTGGCGGTCCGCGCTTGCTTCCCGTCTTGCCACGTCACGAGCCGCCACGCGTCGCTCAACGAGCCGGGCCGCTAGTGGGCTGTGAAACTGACCCTGCCAGTTCTCCAGATACTCCCGGTAGGCCGGGTTCAACGCCTCGGAGTCCGGATGAGCCTGCAATGCGAGGTGACCGGGGACCTGGAATTCGAAGGGCTGAGAAAAGTCTGTCAGCGCCGGTGACAGGAAATAGACCAGATTGACGAGGATGAAGATCGTAAACGGGGCCAGCCAGAAGGCACGCTTGCCGTCGATATAGTCCCGCGAAAGCCGGCCGGGCCGGAATAATAGCGCCAGGAATGTTCGCCAGAACCGTCCGTCCAGATTGAGCACGGTGCCGAATGCGTCGCGCAGGAGGTGACCAAAGCGGCGCTCATTTCTGTCCAGTGCGCGCTGGCCGCATACGCCGCAATAGCGGGCGTTCAATGATGCCCCGCAATTGCGGCAATGCGCGTCCTGTCCTAGCGTGTCATCAAGGTGCGCCCGCCCGGTCATCGGGGCAGTCTAGAGCTGCGGGAACGATGCCAGCAAGCTCGGCCTACATCCCCTTGCCGGGATTGGGCAGGGCGTACTGGCACAGCTGGTCGACGATGTAGGTGAAGGCATCATCCACGCTGTCAGTGCGGTAGACGAGGTCGAGGTCTTCCTGGTTGATCGCCCCAAAGTCGGCCAGCGCCTGCAGATTGAGCACCTTGTCCCAGTATTCCGAGCCGAATAGCACGACCGGAAGGCGCTTTTTCATCTTGCGCGTCTGCAGCAGGGTGAGCGTCTCGAACAGCTCATCGAGCGTGCCGAACCCGCCGGGCATCAGCACCAGCGCCTTGGCCGGGTAGAGGAACCAGAATTTGCGCGTGAAGAAATAGTGGAACTCGAAATTGAGCTCCGGGGTCACGTAGGGGTTGTTGGTCTCTTCCTTGGGCAGGGTGATGCCCAGCCCGATCGTCTCGCCACCGGCGTCGCGCGCGCCGCGATTGGCTGCTTCCATGATGCCGGGACCGGCGCCGGTGCAGATGACAAAGCGGCGCTCCTGGCAATCCTCCAGATTGAGTGACCATTCGGTGAGGCGGCGCGCCAGCTCGCGCGTATCCTCATAGTATTGCGACATGAAGACGGCCCGTTCGGCGGCCTTGATATCCGCATTGGTTTTGCGTGCCGTCTCGAGAGCCGCCTCGGCATCCTGCCTGCAGGGAATGCGCGCCGAGCCGAAAAACAGGATCGTGTCATCGACCTTGTGGGTCTCGAACTGCTTCTTCGGGTAAAGATATTCGGCCAGAATGCGCAAAGGGCGCGCATCAGGCGACCCCATGAAATCGGGGTTCGCATACGCCTCTACCGGGTCGCCGGGCAGGGTTTCACTCACAAATTCGGTCTTCTTCATCGCCATCTCACTTCTTATGGAGCGAGATACCAGCACACGCCGCGAGGCCCGCAAACCGCTTTGTCAGCCCTTTACCCGCTTCAGCGAGTCCATGATGAGTTCCTCGGCGCGGGCCCTGCCGGCCCAGCCCTGGATTTTCACCCATTTATTGGGTTCAAGATCCTTGTAGTGCTCGAAAAAGTGGGTGATGCGCATGATCTGCGCCTTGGTGACATCGGTGTATTCCACGATGTCATCATAGAGCGGAGTGAGTTTGGGGTGCGGGCAGGCGAGGATTTTCTCGTCCATGCCGCTTTCGTCTTCCATCATCAGCACGCCGATGGGCCGCGCTCGCACCACACAGCCCGGCACCAGCGTCGTCTGGCCCAGCACCATGACATCAATCGGGTCACCATCTTCGGACAGGGTGTGCGGCATGAAGCCGTAATTGCACGGATAGCGCATGGGCGTGTGCAGGAAGCGGTCGACGAAGACCGTGCCGGATGCCTTGTCCATCTCGTATTTCACCGGCTCGCCGCCGACGGGAACCTCGATGATGACATTGATGTCGGTCGGCGGATTAATACCGGCGGAAATCTGGTCGATGCGCATGACAGGGAGCCTTCGATCTTGTGTGCGCCCGTGCGGGACGGGCTGGTTTTGGCCGTGTGATAACGGCTTGAGCGCGTGAGGCAAGCCGCATTTTGCACTGCACAATAAGCGCCCGCCAGGCTGCATGAGCGATTGCGCGCCGCGCGCCGCTTGGCTAGCGTGCGGCCATGACAATACAACGCTTCATCCTTTTCGCCGCGCCGTTTCTGGCGCTCGTCCTGTTCGCTGCGGCTTATGCCCAGACCGATCCCACCGCGCCGGGCGCGGTGGTGGAATATGGCGGGCCGGACCCGGTCATCATCGAGACAGCCGAAGGTCCGGTTGAGTTTATCGCCGAGATTGCGGCCACCGATGCGGCGCGGACGCGCGGCATGATGTACCGCGAATCCATGGAGCCGAACGAGGCGATGCTGTTTGACTTCGAAGTCGTGCAGCCGGTCGCCATCTGGATGGCCAACACGCTGATCCCGCTGGACATTATCTTCATCCGCGAGGACGGCACGATTGCCAAGATCATTGCGAATGCACAGCCGCTTTCGCGCCGCTCTTTGCCGTCGGACTTCCCGGTTCTGGCCGTGCTGGAGATCGCGGGCGGGCGCTCTGCGGAGACCGGCATTGCGCCGGGTGATCTGGTGCGTCACGCCCTGTTTGGCACCGATATGGCCGATGAGCCGATGGTGGACGCCGAAGAAGTGGATGCTGGCGAGGACGCCGCAGAGGACGCCGTTGAACCGGACGCGGAAGACGCTGATGCCGGCACGGAAGAGGCCGCTGAGGAGTAGGGCGCGTCCCGGCCTTGCGCGTGCGCACGGCTTTGCCTAAACGATGCACACGAAATTCGGGGCGTAGCGCAGCCTGGTAGCGCATCTGCTTTGGGAGCAGAGGGTCGCAAGTTCGAATCTTGCCGCCCCGACCAGCATTGTTGACGGCCGGGCCTTTGGCCCGGACGAGCGAGGAAAGAGGCAGGGATGTTCGCACGTATCTATCAGCCTTCGCGAAATGCCATGCAATCGGGCCGCGCCCGGACCAAAGCCTGGGTGCTGGAGTTTGAACCCGCGCAGGCCAAGCGCCCTGATCCGCTGATGGGCTGGGCGGGCTCGGGCGATACCCGCCGTCAGGTGCATCTCTCCTTTGATACGCGCGACGAGGCGGTGGCCTATGCCAAGCGCTATGGCATACCTTTCCAGATCCGCGAGGCGCGCGAGACCACGCGGCGCATCAAATCCTACGCGTCCAACTTTGCTGCCGACCGCAAGGAGCCCTGGTCGCACTGACCTTGGCTTTGCTGGCGGCCCGGCAGGCGTGATTGACCCCGTAGCTCAGCTGGATAGAGCGCTCGCCTTCTAAGCGAATGGTCGCAGGTTCGAATCCTGCCGGGGTCGCCACCTGCTCTTTTTGTACGACCCGGAGACATAGGTAACGGATTGTACCTAAGACATGGGTGACACCCGCGTGCCGAACGGGTTGTCGATAGTCTGCAGGGTTTTCTGTTCCAGGTCGATATATCCCAGATCGTAGGTCATGAAGCTGACGAGCCAGATGCCGTCGTCGACTTCCTTGATTCCGAGTTTCTGGCCGGCGAGCACGGTTGAGATGTTGATCTTCTTGCGGTGCATGCAGATGCGCCCGCATGCGGTGACCAGAATGTCCTTGTCGTGGAGGGGGTAGTCGATCTCCTGCAGTCCCTGCCATGGCCTTGAGGCGGGCGTGTAGAGTTCGCCCGGCGTCTTCATGGCGATGGCTTCGTGCGGGCGTTCTGTATTGAACTCGCTGACGAATGCGTCGAACCGGGCCTGCTGCTGAAGGGCGTTCATGCCCGGCGGGCGGGCAGTTTCCTGCTTCAGGGTCCGGTGCATGCGCTCGTGGCGGCCGTTCTGCTGGGGATGGCCGGGCCTGATGCGCTCGATGGCGATGCCGAGCCTGAGCCAGAGCACGGACAGCCGCGACAGGTTGTAGAGCCCGTTGGGGCTGGCGAAGGGCAGGCCGTTATCGCTTCTGATGGCGGCTGGCAGGCCGCGCTCCCTGAACACGCTCACGAAGGTCTCGATGACGGGCCGCTCCTTGGTACTCTCAAGGGCTTCGCAAACCAGGATCATGCGCGAGGCCTGGTCGGTGACGGTCAGGGGGTAACAATAGCGCCCGTCGCCCAGCTTGAACTCACCCTTGAAGTCGGCGCACCACAGATCGTTGGGCTCAAAGGCCTGCGACAGCGCCGTGCCCACGGCCTTGTTGGCCGTGCGCCGCTTGCGCGACCGGCTGACCAGGCCGTGCCGGTCAAGCACCGCATGGACGGTGCTCCTGGCCGGGATGCGCACATCACCGGCCAGCTTGCGCACCAGCAACTCGCGGATCTTCCTGGCGCCCCAGTGAGGCTTCTCGCGCTTGGCTTCCACGATCAGCCGCTCGATCTGGTCAGGCAGCTGGTTGGCGTAGCGCACCGGGCGGCGCGAGCGGTCGCACAGCGCCTCCAGACCCTCTTGCCTGTAGCGGCCCCATATCTTGTAGCCGGTCTTGCGCGAGATGCCGAACTGGCGGCAGACCTCGCTCATGCTCTCGCCATCCAGAAGACGGCCGACAAACCGAACACGCTCATCCATTACCGAACACTCCTTCCACGGCATCTCCACCTCCAGCCCAAAGCCAAAAGTGTGACCCATGTGTCCGGTACGTTCCGTCACCTATCTCTCAGGTCGCTCATTTATAATGTTGATTTAATTTATATATTCGGCCCATTTACTGCCATGGGCTGTAGCGTTTACAGCGTTGCTTTCTGGTCGTGGCGACGCACAGGCTTAGCTTGGAATTCGAGGTCCGGTCGCGATGAGGCCCTGGCAGATTACCTGCAGCGCGCGAGCCTCGCTGATGGCGATCTGGACATTGAACCGACCGCCGAGCCACAGTCCATGTTCATTTATGACCGTTGAACTCGCGTCTGCGGTTACGCCCTGAATAACGTCTGACCGCTCGAACCGGCTTTGTTGGTGGCCACGGCCTTCAAAGTATTCATCCACGTGAACGGTCATATTGCGTAGCTCGCGGCCCTCAGTGAACAGGTGCGCTGCCTTCTGGAGATGGGGTTCCAATTCCGGATAGGTCGCGCAGGCCCACTTCAGGCGAACGGCTGCCTCACCAATCGTGCTGATGAAGTGAAAACGTTCGATTTCAAATGAAAGCCTCGCCTCCTCGTAGTCGGCCTCGGCTTGTGGGTCACGCCAACGTTCCATTTTAGCAGCTAGGCTTTGTTCCAGCTTGGCATTGGCATTGAGCAGGACGAGGCCGTCATTCTCAATCGCCCACGGCCATAGCTCTATGCACTGTTGGTGGAACCAGCCAATTGTTCTGGCGCGGTCGGTCGTCTCATCCATCAAAGTCTCCCGTAGACACTATTCGTAGCCGCCCGCCGCTTGCCCCACGCCCCGCTCCCTCAGATCGCGCGCCATCACGCCGGAGGCCAGCATCAGGCTGAGCGCGCTGGCGGCGAAGAACCACAGGCCGGGCTGGCTGGCGGCGGTGGAGAGTGCCTCGTTCGACCAGATCACGATAGCCAGCGCCACGACCACCACATCGGTGAAGGACCATTTGCCCAATAGCTCTATCCAGCGCATGGCCAGAGGACTGACGCGCGAGGGGGGCAGGCGGTGGATGGCGATCAGCATGGACACTTTCAACAGCGGCGTGCCGAGCGAGAAGGTCGCGATGAGCAGGGCCAGCACCGGCTCGCGCGCGCCAATGAGGGCGGCGATGGTGTCGAGGATGGAATAGCTGACCTTGAAGACGATGAGGCTCTGCGCCTCAAAGAGCGGCAGCATGATGCCCGGCGGAAACAGGATAATGCCCAGGATCAAGAGCGCGCGGGCCATCGCCCCGCCCGTGCCATGCGGGTTGTCCCTGGTGTCAGCTTGCTCCCGCCCGTCCATGGTTAACACCGTCCGGGGCGATTGTGGCGGAACGGGGGCGGGGAGCCCTTCCAGGCGTTTCCCCGACGCAAGTCGGTGCACAGAAAGCTGGACACCGGCGTTCGCCGGTGAAACGCGGAGAAGACGGCGGTGCAGGACGAAAAAAAGCTGGATCCCGGGTCAAGCCCGGGAACCCGGTTGAGAGCTTGGTGTCATATATCACCGGGGTCCCCCGCCCCGACGGGGGACCGAGAAATCATAGGGTTTCCAGATAAGCGCTGGCGCGCTTTCTGGAATGACGAAGAGGAGGAAGGGCCGTCGATCTAATACCCCTGACTATCTAATACCCCGAAAGTTTCGCCACCTGGCCTGCGCCCCAGGCATCATCGCCTAGGAACTCGCCGGCGGCCTGCGCGCGCTTGTAGTAGAGGCCGATATCGTACTCGTCGGTCATGCCGACACCGCCGAACATCTGGATGCCTTCGGAGGTGGCAAAGCGCGACACGGCGGTCGCCTTGGCCTTGGCCGCTGCCGCCCAGATCGGTGCCTGTGAGGGCGTTTCATCGAGCGTGCGCAGCGCCTTCATCACGATGGAGCGGGCCATCTCGATTTCAGACAGCAGGTGCGCGGCGCGGTGCTGCAGCCCCTGGAAGCTCGCAATCGGCACGCCGAACTGCTCGCGTTCCTTGATGTAATCGATGGTGACATCGAATGCCTGTTCGGCAACGCCAAGGCTTTCAGCCGCGATGCAGGCCCGGCCCACATCGAGAATGTGTTTCAGCGCGCCTTCAGTGTCCTCCGCGCCGTCCAGCAGGGCATCACCGTCGAGCGCCACGTCCTCGAAGGTGAAGTCGGCGGGCAGATGGCTGTCGACCGTGCGGCGGGCCTTGCGGGTCACGCCCTTCTGATTGCAGTCGACGAGTACCAGGCAGGGCGCGCCCTCCTCATTGCGGGCCACCACGATGACGGCATCAGCCGCCGCGCCATTGGCGACAAAGCGCTTGGTGCCGTTCAGCACCAGCCCATTGCCCTGCTTTTTCGCGGTCGTGTTGATGTGCTCAGGATTGTGGCGGGCGCGCTCATCCACGGCGAAGCCGATCACGGTTTCACCGGAGACGATTTTCGGCAGCCATTTGGCTTTCTGCGCGTCGCTGCCCGCTGCCCGCAGGGCCGTCGCGGCCAGCACGGCGGTGGAGAGGAAGGGGGAGGGGGTGAGCGTGCGGCCCATCTCCTGCAGGAGGAGGCCAGCGGCGAACACGCCGAAATCGGCCCCGCCATGGTCTTCCTCGACCAGAATGCCGGTCCAGCCCATCTCGGCCATGGATGACCACAGATCGCGCGAGAAGCCGTCCGGGTTGTTTTCGTCGCGCAGCTTGCGGAACGCCGTCACGGGCGCGGTTTCGGTGAGGAAGCTGCGCGCGCTGTCACGCAGCATCTGCTCTTCTTCGTTCAGGACAAAGCTCATGGATAAAATGCCTTATGAAAATCAGGTGCCGGGGAGCTCAAGCACGCGCTTGGCGACGATATTGAGCTGGATCTCGCTGGTGCCGCCCTCGATGGAATTGGCGCGGCTGCGCAGCCAGGAGCGGGCGGCATCGCCATCCTCTTCCTTCTCACCTTCCCACAAGAGGCCGTCAGAGCCGAGCGCGGACATGTTCAGCTCATGGCGGCGCTTGTTCAGCTCGGTACCGACATATTTCAGGATCGAGGCTTTGGCGCCGACGCCTTCGCCCTTGTCGGCCTCGTCCTTCACGCGGCGCAGCGTGGCTTCAAACGCCAGCGCATCGATGGTCAGGCGCGCGACATCGCCGCGCAGGATCGGATCGGCGATCTGGCCCTTTTCGTCGACTTCGCCCGCCAGATGGGCCGCGCCCACCGGGTTGAGACCGCCGGAGACAGCGTCAGAGACGATACCCGCGCGCTCGTGGCTCAGGAGGTATTTGGCGATGTCCCAGCCCTGACCCGGCTTGCCGACCACATGGCTGACCGGCGCGCGCGCATCATCAAAGAAAGTCTCGCAGAAGGGTGATTTGCCGGAGATCAGCTTGATCGGCTTGGTGGAAACGCCGGGCGTATCCATGTCGATCAGGATGAAGGAAATGCCTAAGTGCTTGGGTGCGTCAGCCTCGGTGCGCACGAGCGCGAAAATCCAGTCGGACTTGTCGGCGTAGGAGGTCCACACCTTCTGGCCGTTGATGACGTATTCATCGCCGTCCAGCACGCCCTTGGTGCGGAGGCTGGCAAGGTCCGAGCCTGCGCCCGGCTCTGAATAGCCCTGACACCAGCGGATTTCCCCGCGCGCGATTTTGGGCAGATGCTCGCGCTTCTGCTCTTCGCTGCCGTATTTGAGCAAAGCCGGTCCAAGCATCCAGATGCCGAAGCTGTCCAGCGGCGAGCGCGCCTTCATCGCCTTCATTTCGTCCTTGAGGATGAAGGCTTCTTCCTTGGACAGGCCGCCGCCGCCATACTCCTTGGGCCAGGCCGGTACGGTCCAGCCGCGCTCCGCCATGCGCTCCAGCCAGATGCGCTGGTCGTCGCTGGCAAAGGTCCAGTTGCGCCCGCCCCAGCAGATATCGGCCTCGCCCTTGGCGGGCACGCGCATGCCCGGCGGGCAGTTCGCCTCCAGCCAGTCGCGGGTCTCTTTGCGGAATGTTTCAAGGGACATTCGAGGTCTCCTCCCGTTTACGTTTACGTCAAGGTTAGGCTGAGGCTGCGCGTGACGCCAGCCCCGATTTGCGTTTCGGTGTGCGCACGCAGCGCGGCGAAAGCGCGCGCATCGCTTGCAGGACGCCGCCAACACGATAAGTAGCTGCGCAACGCTGACCGACCAGAGGCTGCCCATGTCCGCCCATACTGCACTGCCACGCCCCTTCACGCAGGAAGGCACCAGCCGCGCCATGTTCTGGTGGCTGTTGGTCATCGCCGCGCTGGTGATCGCGATGATCGTGGTCGGCGGGGCGACGCGGCTGACGGGGTCCGGCCTCTCGATCACGGAATGGCGGCCCGTCACCGGCGCCATCCCGCCCATGACCGAGCAGGGCTGGCAGGAGGAGCTGGAGAAGTACCGGCAGATTCCCCAATACCAGCTGCAGAACCGCGGGATGAGCATGGAGGAATTCCAGTTCATCTATTGGTGGGAGTGGGGCCATCGCCAGCTTGGCCGCTTCCTCGGCTTCGCGTTTGCGCTGCCCTTCGCTTTCTTCCTGTTCACGCGGCGCGTGCCGCCGCGCCTGCAGACGCGGCTATGGGTGCTGTTTGCGCTCGGCGGGCTGCAGGGCGCGATTGGCTGGTGGATGGTCGCCTCCGGGCTGACAGAGCGCGTCTCGGTCAGCCAGTACCGGCTAGCCACCCATCTCATCATGGCATTTGCGATTCTGGGCCTGACGCTGTGGACGGCGCTGGAGCTGCGCTACGGCAAGACGCCCATCCTACAGCGTGGAAAGCTGTTCACGCTCGCCAGCGTGTTCTGGGGCGCGGTGCTGTTCCAGATTGCGCTCGGCGCGCTGGTGGCGGGCACCGGGGCAGGGCGCATCTTTACCACCTGGCCGGGCTTTGACGGCCAGCTGATCCCGGAAGACTATCTCTCCGGCCTGCCCATCTGGCGCGCCGTGTTTGAAAGCCTGCCAGCGGTGCAGTTCCAGCATCGCTGGGTGGGATATGCGTTGGCCATTCTGGGGGGCGTGCTGGCCTTCCGGCTGTGGCGCACCGGCGCTGAGGACTTGCGCCGCGCAGGGACCGTGTTGCCGGTGCTGATCGCCGGGCAGGTAACGCTGGGCATCTGGACGCTGGTTTCGGCCTCGCCGCTGAACCTGTCGCTCGCCCATCAGGGCGGCGCGATTGCGCTCTTCCTGATGGCGGGCTTTACGACCTGGCTGACGGCGCGGACGGAGACCGGGGCTACTCCGGCGCGGTAACGGCCCGGCCCAGCACGTCGCGCGTCACCAGCTTGATCCGGCCATCTTCGCCATCGTGAATGGCGGCGAGGCCATTGGAAAAGCCCATGCCGCTGAAGGGCAAATCGGTGACGGTGAGCGCGCCGGGGCGATCCAGCCCGGCAATCGACATTTCGCTGCGCACTTCAATGGCCGAAATCTCTTCCAGCGTGCGTGCGTCAAACACGCCGACCACGCCTTCTGCAGCGAGCGGCACCAGCACGACAGGGCGGCCATAAAGCTCGGTATAGGCAAAGTGCAGGACCGATATGCCATCGGCATCGGCGCGTACCGAACCTTCAGAGTCGACGCGGGCCAGACCACCGGTTGAACTGCCGATGATGATGTCGCCATCCACGCCTGCGCAGCGCTCGGCGGTGAAGGGCAGGGCGATTTCGGCGGTGCGGTTGAGCGTCAGGCGTTCTCCGCCCGTATCCATCATCCGCCAGACGGTGGCGCGCCGGTTGGCGTGCAACAGGGCAAGTTCGACAAACCCGGTCCCGCGCCGGTAGAGGCAGACGCCCTCGACCGGATCGCTGACACTGGCAACATCCAGAGGCAGGGGCTCGACGGCCTGCATGCCCGGCAGAACGATGAAGCCGCGCACCAGCCGGTCGGCATCGCTGCCAAACAGCAGTGAGAGCGTGGTTCCGCGCATGTCAAACGCCGGTACGGCGGCCAGGCTGGTCAGGGCCGGGCCAGCCGTCTGGAAGACGCGCTCGCCAAAATCGTTGAAGGCGTCGAACCCGCCACCGCGCACGGCCGCGATGATAAGGCCCGCATCGCGCGCCTCTCCATTGGGCAGCAGCGCGATGTGATCGGCGGCGCTGGCCTCCTGCGTCATCCCCGTGACCGGAACCGCGCGGATATTGGCTGTCGTCCCGGCGCGCTCGCGGTCTTCGGTGGCCGGTGGCTCTTCGCAAGCGCTTAGGGTAGCCGCTAGACAGAGGCTAGCGAGCGCCGCTCCCAAGGTCCGCGTACGGCGAAAGTGCGCCCCGGCCCCTTTTGCACGTTGAAGAAAAGCGTCGTTCCGTCCGGTGAAAAGCATGGGCCTGTTATCTCGCTGTATTCGCCATCTGCATCAGGAGCCGCGTTGCGGCCGATCGTGTAGAGTTGTCCGGCGGGTGTGACCCCCCGGATGAATTGTTCCCCGTCGCCATCTTCGACAACTATGAGGTCGCCCCAGGGCGCAATTGTGATGTTGTCGCATTTCTCAAGCAGGCGCGCATCGGTGGATTCCACAAAGAGCGTCAGCTGGCCCGGTGCCTCGCGCTCGCGCGGCGTGCCTTCATGGGGGCTGGGGCGGTAGCGCCAGATCTGGCCGATCTGGGCGGGGCCGCCATCGGTACAGCAGAAATAGAGCTCGCCTTCACCAAACCAGGCACCTTCCCCGCGCGTGAAATTGGCCGCGCCCGCAGCAATGGAGCGTGCGGCAAGGTCATTCTCCGGGTTGTGGATGGCTTCCATATCCACCCAGACCACATCCAGCGTCTCGCCGACGGGAATGGGATCGGCGCTGCCTTCCCAGTTGCGGGTATCGGCGCCGGGCCGGCCTCGAATGGCCAGAGCCTGCAGCTTTCCGCCGCGCCAGAACTCTCCCCGGCGGTCGGGAATGAAGCGGGTGAACAGGCCCGGCTCGGCATCTTCTGTCTGGTAGGCAATGCCGGTGGCCGGATCGACCGCCACCGCCTCGTGGCGGAAACGGCCCATGCCACGCAGCGCTATCGGTTCAACCAGTGTTGTAGCCGATGCGGGAACCTCGAAATTCCAGCCATGGTCGAGGCGCGCCACGCTGCCCTGCTGCATCAGGGTTTCCTCGCAGCTGATCCAGCTGCCCCACGGCGTTGGCCCGCCTGCGCAGTTATTGACCGTGCCGGCGAGCGACAGGAATTCCCGCTCCACGCGGCGGCGGCGCAGATTGTAGTGGACGGTCGTGGTGCCGCCCAGATGCGGTTCACCGCCGGGCAGCGTGTCATAGAGATAGGACGGATCGATCCGGTCGAGCAGGTTGTGGTCGGCCCCGAAGGGTGATTTCTCCACCTCGCCGGGATTGAGCTCGTGGTTGCGCACAAGGATTACGCTGTCCGTATCGGGACCGGCAAAACAGGCCATGCCATCATGGTCACCGGGCACCAGCAGCCCGTCATCCATCGTCTGCCCGGTTTCAGAAAAGCTGGTGTAGGAAAAGCCGCCGGCAGGTCGAACAGTCCGCGCCCATCCCGCCGCAGCGGGCCATAGCCGCGCACCTGGTTGAGATAAGTTCCTGGTGACCTGCCATTACATCCGGTCAGCGCGGCAAGCCCTGCAAAGGCGGTTGCAGTGGCGGCGGCTGTGCCAAGGAACCGGCGGCGGGACAGGGGCATGGCTCTTCTCCAGACTGACGGGCTGATAGGCTGAGCGATGATAATCTATAGGTGATTTGTCAGGCGCATGACAGTGCGCCGCCAAACCTCTGCTGCGAGTGCGCAATAAGCTACGGTATTTATATACCGCATTGCTATCGCCCTGAATTTCAGTGTTTTTCACAGACGGTGTTGACACCAATCGTTGGCAGGCGTAACAGCCCGCATCCCATGAGAGGCCGGGCGGTTCCGGCTTCGCTGTCCAGTTTCAAGGCCCACGCGATGAAGACCTTCTCCGCCAAGCCCGCAGACGTTGAACACAAATGGGTTGTGATTGATGCCGAGGGGGCCGTTGTTGGCCGTCTTGCCGCCTATATCGCGACCCGTCTGCGCGGCAAGCACCGTCCCGACTTTACCCCGCACACCGATTGCGGCGACCACGTTGTGGTCATCAATGCCGACAAGGTGATTTTCACGGGTAACAAGTACGAAGACAAGCGCTATTACCGCCACACCGGCCACCCGGGCGGCATCAAGGAAACCAGCCCGCGCAAGCTGATCGAGGGCAAGTTCCCCGAGCGCGTTCTGGAGAACGCCGTCAAGCGCATGCTGCCGAAAGAAAGCCCGCTGGCGCGCACCCAGTTTGGAAAACTGCGCGTTTATGCTGGCCCTGAGCACAAGCACGAGGCCCAGCAGCCGGAAGTCGTCGACTTCAAGTCCCTTAACACCAAAAACGTGCGGAGCGCATAATGGCCGAACAAGCACGCTCTCTTGAAGACCTGAAATCGGCGATGAAGCAGGCCGACGCTCCGGTCGTCACCGAAACCGAAGACGCGGTCGTCGCTGAACCGAAGATCGACGAGCATGGCCGCGCCTATGCCACCGGCAAGCGCAAGAACGCCATCGCCCGCGTCTGGATCAAGCCGGGCGCCGGCAGAATTGTCGTCAATGGCCGCGAGCAGGAAGTCTATTTTGCCCGCCCGGTGCTGCGCATGATGCTGGCCCAGCCGTTCGAGACGGCTGAGCGCGTCGACCAGTATGACGTGTACGCCACGGTCACCGGTGGCGGCCTCTCCGGCCAGGCCGGTGCGGTGCGTCACGGCATCTCCAAGGCGCTGACCTATTACGAGCCGGCGCTGCGCGGTGTGCTGAAAGCTGGCGGCTTCCTGACCCGTGACAGCCGCGTGGTCGAGCGTAAGAAATACGGCAAGAAGAAAGCCCGCCGCAGCTTCCAGTTCTCGAAGCGCTAAGGCTTATTCTCCGCACTTGCGGCGGAGCCATGCCGATCATACGAACCGGGCGGTGCCAGATGGCGCCGCCCGTTTTCGTTGGGCACGCTCCCTAACTCCTCACCTTCACATATTCGCCCGGGGCCGGGCACAAGGGTTTGAGCTTGCCCCCGCCGGGTTTTCTCGCCGGAACCTGCGTGTCGTTCATTGACAAGAGCCACGCCTTCCAGTGCGGCCACCAGGAGCCGGGATGCTCCTTCGCACCTTTGAGCCAGTCCTCGCGGGTGTCGGGCAGGGTCTCATTGATCCAGTGCTGGTATTTGTTCGCGTCGGGGTGATTGACCACGCCCGCGATATGGCCCGACCCCGCCATCATGTATTGCGTCTTGCCGCCGAACAGGCGCGCGGAGCGGTAAACCGAATCCGCCGGCGCGATATGGTCTTCCTTGCTGGCCTGCATGAAGACCGGGATTTTCACCTTCTTCAGGCTCAGACGATGCCCGCCAAGCTCCAATTCCCCTTTGGAAAGAGCGTTCTGCTTGTAGAACTTCTCCAGATAGTAGAGGTGCAGCGTCTTGGGCATGCGCGTCTGGTCGGCATTCCAGTAGAGCAGGTCAAAGGCCTGCGGCGTCTTGCCGAGCAGGTAGTTGTTGATGACGAAAGACCAGACCAGATCGTTCGCGCGCAGCATGTTGAACGTGTCAGCCATGGTGCGCCCGTCCAGCACGCCGCCCTGCACATCCATCAGCCGGCCGATCTCCTTGAACCATTCATCATCGATAAAGACCAGAAGCTCGCCCGCCAGCTCGAAATCCAGCTGTGCGGCAAAGAAGGTGGCCGAGGCGATGCGGTCATCCTTCTCGGCGGCCATCAGGGCGAGCGCGCTGCCCAGCATGGTGCCGCCAATGCAATAGCCGATGGCGTCTACCTGCCGCTCGCCAGTGGCTTGCTCCACGCATTCCAGCGCCTGAAACAGGCCCTGGCGGATATAGTCCTCGAAGGTCGCATCCTTCATGGACTGATCGGGATTGACCCACGAGATCAGGAAGACGGTGAAGCCCTGCTCAGTCAGCCAGCGGATCAGCGAGCCCTGCGGGCGCATGTCCATGATGTAGAACTTGTTGATCCAGGGCGGGGCGATCAGGATCGGGCGCTGGCGCACGGTGTCGGTCGCCGGCGCATACTGGATCAGCTCCATCACGCCATTGCGGTAGATGACATCGCCCGGCGTCGCGGCGAGATCCTTGCCGACCTCGAAGCCGTCCATGTCTGTCTGGGTGAGGGCGAGGCGGCCATTGCCGCGTTCAAGGTCATTGACCAGATTCATCAGCCCGCGTGACAAATTCTCGCCCTTCGTCTCGAACGTGGCTTTGAGCACGTCCGGATTGGTCAGCGCGAAATTGGTCGGCGACATGGCGTCGATCATCTGGCGGGTGACGAAATTCACCTTGCGCCGCGTCTCTTCGTCTATGCCCCTGGCATTATTGACGAGGCTCAAAAGGAAGCGCTGGTTTAGCAGATAGGACTGGCGCATGGCGTCGAACATGGGATGCTCGGTCCACTCAGCTGCCCGCCAGCGCTTGTCGCCCTTTTCCGGCTCGATGACGGGCGGAGCGTCCTCGCCCATCATCTTTTTGGTGGCACCGGCCCACAGGTCCAGATAGCCGCGATAGAGGTCCGACTGGGCCTGCAGCAGCAATTCGGGGTCACCCAGCACATTCTCCCATGTCTTTGCCAGTTCCGGCGATGCGTGCAGCGGATCGGCCTGCGGTTTCAGCGCCGGATCGCCGTCCAGAGAGCGCCGCATCATGTCGGCCATCAGCTTCTGACTTTTCAGGGCCGACTGCATGACATTGCGCGAGATGGTTTCCAGCGTCTCCAGATCGGCCGCAGGCAGGCTGGGGAAGGGCGTCTCCGGCGTGGACGCGCTGCCAGCCGGTGCTGGCTTTACCGCGTCCTGTTCAGGCTTGCGCGCGCGTTTTGCGGCCGTTGATTTGGCCGCCGGTTTCTTATCCGATGATGCAGGTTTCTTGCGTTTGGGAGCGGTTTTCTTCTCGGCCATGACAGACAGCACTTCCGGTAGGGCGTGACACTGATGAAGCGAAGCGTATAGAAAGCGTGTGATCCGTCCAATCCCTTCGGGAGGATAACTGTTTTGCGCAACCTGACTGCCTTGCTGATGAGCGTGGCGCTTGGCGGCCCGCTTCTTTCCGGTTGCGCGCTCGTGACCGTGCCGGACACCGGGGAGGGCTGGGCCAGTGCACGCATGGCTGAAGACCCTGACCGGGAGCCGCCCGCCTTCGTGCCCGAAATTCCGCGCCCGCAAGTGGAAAGCTGGCGGATGGCATCTGCTGCGCGCGAACTGGCCGATACGCGCGACCTGGTGGTGTCGCAGGCCCAGCTGGTCCAGCTTCCCCCCATTGATCCGCTGGTGTACGGCCAGCAGGCGCGTGAGCGGGCGACACCGCCGCCTCCGCCTGCCCGCCGGGACTGAGCGCAATTGCCCGACAACTCTGCCTTTCACACAAGGAATGTCTGTTAAATGACCTCGTCGTCTCTATCCAATCTCGCCCTCGGTGCTGTTGAGGCCGCTGAACGCGCCGCTATCGCGGCTGCCCGGCTGGCCGGGCGCGGTGACAAGATCGCCGCCGATCAGGCCGCGGTCGATGCCATGCGCAAAGCCTTCAACGATATGCCCATGCGCGGGCGTATCGTGATCGGGGAAGGCGAGCGCGACGAAGCCCCGATGCTCTATATCGGCGAGGAAGTCGGTACTGGCGAAGGCCCTGAGATCGATATCGCGCTTGATCCGCTGGAAGGCACCTCGCTGACCGCTGGCGGCAAGCCCGAAGCGCTGACCCTGCTGGCGCTGGCTCCGCGTGGCGGCCTGCTGCATGCGCCTGACACCTATATGGACAAGATCGCGGTCGGGCCGGGCCTGCCCGGCGGCGTCATCAATCTGGACCGGCCGGTTGGCGAGAACGTTGCTGCGGTGGCTAAAGCCAAAGGCGTCCCGGTGTCAGAAGTTACCGTCTGCGTGCTGGAGCGGGAACGCCACCAGTCGATCATTGATGGTGTCCGCGCTGCGGGTGCGCGCGTGGTGCTGATCCCCGATGGCGATGTCGCTGCCATCATCGCAGCGGCAGACCCGGCGACGAATGTAGACATGTATGTCGGGCAGGGCGGGGCGCCGGAGGGCGTGCTCTCTGCGGCGGTATTGCGCTGTCTTGGCGGGCAGATCGAATGCCGTCTCTTCTTCCGCAATGATGACGAACGTGCGCGCGCCGCCAAGACCGGGATCAAGGATCTCGACCGCAAATATACCGGCGCGGAGATGGCGTCCAAAGACTGCCTGTTCGTGGCCAGCGGCGTGACGGGCGGCCAGTTGCTTGATGCTGTCCGGCACAGTCCCGGCACGGTGACAACACAAACGCTCCTGCTGTCTTCGGCACCGCGCTCGCGCCGCATCATCACCACACAGCGCTTCGTGGAGGGCGGCTGACCGCATATGGCTGGCCGCGAACCGCTCTTTGGCGTCACCGCATCGGTAACAGGACGCGCCTGGGCGCTCAGTGACGCACCAGATGAGGTGGTGGCAGCGATTGTGCGCGCCACAGGGTGTAATGACGCGCTGGCGCGCCTGATGGCGTCGCGGGGTATCGGCGTTGACGATGCGCCCGGCTTCCTGTCTCCACGCCTGCGTGACAGCTTTCCCGATCCGTCGAGCTTTCTGGGCATGGACGCCGCAGCGCGCGCCGTCTGGGACGCCGTGGAGGCTGGCACGCGCATCGCCATCTTTGCCGATTATGATGTCGATGGGGCGAGCTCTGGCGCGCAGCTGGTACGCTGGCTGCGGGCGGTGGGGCAGGAGGCGCTGACCTATGTGCCCGACCGCATCGAGGAAGGCTACGGCCCCTCTGCCGAAGCCTTCACCAGCCTGAAGGCGGCAGGGGCGGGGCTGGTCGTGACGGTCGATTGCGGCGCGGCGGCGCATGGCGCGCTGGAAAGCGCCGCTGGCATGGGCCTGCCGGTCGTGGTGATCGACCACCATCTGATGGACGGGCCACCGCCGCCCGCGCTGGCGCTCGTCAATCCCAACCAGCCCGGCGACATATCGGGCTGCGGGCATATGGCGGCGGCAGGCGTGACGCTGGTTTTTCTGGCGGCGTTGAACCGCGAAGGACGGGCCAGGGGCGCCTTCAAGGGTCAGGAACCCGATATCCTCGCCATGACCGATCTGGCGGCGCTGGGGACGATCTGCGATGTCGTGCCACTGACCGGACCAAACCGCGCCATCGTCACGCAGGGCCTGAAGGTGATGAGCGGCTGGCAGAAGGCCGGGCTGGCGGCGCTGGCAGACGTTTCCGGCCTGACAGGACCGGCCAGCCCCTATTATGCAGGCTTCCTGCTGGGGCCGCGCATCAATGCCGGTGGCCGCGTGGGCGTGGCGGGCCTCGGACTGGAACTGCTCGGGAGTGATGATGCCGCGCGCGTGCGCGAAATTGCGCTGGAGCTGGACCGGCTGAATGCCGAACGCAAGGCCATTGAGGACGGTGTGCTGACGGCTGCGCTGGACGAGATTGAGTCCGGGCGCATCGACGCTAGCGGCCCGGTAATCGTGCTGGCCGGGGAGGGGTGGCATCCCGGCGTGATCGGCATCGCGGCCGGGCGCATCAAGGACCAGTTCAACCGGCCGACCATCGTGATCGGCGTGGAGAACGGCATCGGCAAGGGATCAGGACGGTCCTGCCCCGGCGTGCATCTGGGCAATGCGATAATGGCGGCGCGCGACGCCGGGCTGCTGGAAAAAGGGGGCGGGCACGCCATGGCGGCGGGTCTGACGGTCGAGGCCGCCCGGATCGGCGCATTCCGGGACTTCCTCGCCGAGCGGCTCGCGCCGGAATGGGCCGCAGCCGATGAGGCCCGCACCTTGCGCCTTGATGGCGTGGTCCACCCGGCCGCGGTGGATTTTGATTTTGGCGAGTCGCTCAAGCAGGCGGCGCCCTTCGGCGTGGGCAATCCCGAACCGCGCTTTGCCCTGTCGGATCTGCATATCCGCTTCGTGAAGGAGGTGGGGACCGGCCATCTGCGCTTCACCTTCGAGGCCGATACCGGCGCGCAGGTGTCAGGCATAGCGTTCCGGGCGCTTGGAAAGCCGCTGGGCGACGCGCTGACAACCGGACGTGACCAAAGATGGCATGTCGCAGGGCGCATCAAGGCCGAAGATAATCGCTTCGGACGCAAGGCAGAGCTGCATCTGGAAGATATGGCACCGGCCGTTTGAGCGTGGCCGGAATGTGCCGGGCTGCACAAGAAACTACCCGCAGGGCTTGCGTGCGGGATTCGGCTTGGATATAGAACCGCTCTCGCGCTGATGCGGGCCCTTCGTCTATCGGTTAGGACGCCAGGTTTTCAACCTGGAAAGAGGGGTTCGATTCCCCTAGGGCCTGCCACCGCGTGAACCTCCCGAAAATTTTCTGAACTGAACATCCTGCATGCACGCCACGCATTGTGGCGCACCGGCACGGCGATGGCTGTGACGGGGCTAGCCCGCCAGTATGGCGGCGGCAAGCCACGCCAGGGCGGTCCAGGCCAGACCATTGCTGATCACGACAAACGCCAGTGTCCGGCGCATGGACCACCGCCCGGTGCCGGCCAGCAGGTCTGTATCTGTCAGCTGAAAGCTGAAGCCTGTCAGCTGGGTATCAAGATGGCGTTGAAGGTCATGGGCAGGTGAGGGGACGGGGGGCGTTGAAGCCATTGCCGCGTCCAGCAGCGGTGCCGGTTGTGTCTCAACGGCAAGGCCATCGGCATCGCCAGGCAGCGCGCGGGCATCGGCGCTGTCAGCCGTTTCGGACCGTGCATTGGCAGCCATCGCGCTAGCCCCAGTACATTTTCGACTCGTCAAATATTGTGATTCAAGCACTTAAAGAAATAATAATTGAATGGCGTACTCAGTTCGCGTTGCGGTCCCGGCACGGGCGCGCAGGGTGGCGCTGTAGTATTTCTGCATCTGGTGGACGGTATAATCGTTTCGCGGCCCGGACACGCCTTCTGGGGCGTGATTTTACTGGCCACGTCAATGCAAATTTGATAACGGTAAACAGAAGGTAAATCCGAGGGGTTCGCAATGAAAACCGCTATCAAGTTTTCTAAAGTCATTTTGGGTGCTGCAGCATTCGCGCTTGCGCCAGCAGGTGCCATGGGTGTGACGGCTCACGCTATCGCCGCCGTGCAGGAAGCGCCTACCGCGCAGGAAGTCGCTGATGCGATCGTTGCTGCCGTTGCCGCACTTGGCCCGGACGCCACGACGGCGGAAATCGAGGCGGCCATTGTGGCGGCGGTCCTCGCCAGTGGCGCTGACAGACAGACCGCTGCGGCGGCGGTTGCAATCGCGTCAGCCAGCCCGGCGATGCAGACGCCCGCCGCACAGGCTGCAACGCAAAGCGTATCCGGCCAGCTGGCCAGCTCCGGAGTTGCCGGCGTGCCAGGCGGCCCTGCCGGGAGCTCGCCCACACCGCCCCCGCCTCCGCCTCCTGGTGGCCGTGGCGGCTCTGACTACTAAGACGTACAGATCCGGCGGCGGATGGTCTGAAGCAGGCCACTCCGCCTGATGATCCGGACATCGGACACGGCGGGACGCATTCTAAGGTGGGGACGTGATGGCTGGTCTCAGCAACAAACTGTTTTCGGGCGTTGGCACATTCGCGCTGACGGTAACGGCAGGCGGCGCATTCAGCGTTGGTGCTGCCGCGGACGCGGATGCCCAATGGCTTTGGGATCGTGACCGCAATGTCAGCGTCACGCAGCGGCCCCGGCCGGAATATGATGCGCTGGGCTTGCGCTCTGGCGCCTTCATCTGGCGTCCCGCCCTGGAGCTTGGTGTCGAGTTCAACGACAATATCTTCGCCACAGCGACCAACGAAGAATCCGACACGATCTTTGTGATCGCTCCCTCGGTGACGGTGGATACGACCTGGTCGCGGCACGCCTTCAATGCGTTTGCCAATGCACGGCGCAATGAGTACGCCGATTTCGGCTCCGAGAGCACGACCGACTATTCGCTGGGCGCAGGCGGCCGGCTCGACATCCATCGCGGCACGTCGGTGGGCGCGTCTGCGTCGCACAGCCGTGGGACAGAGCCGAGAACCTCGGCCGGCGCCGCAGGTTTTGCCGCTGAGCCCATCCGCTTCGACACAACCACCTTCGCGATCGGCGCCGAGCATACCTTCAACCGCCTGCGCCTGCGCGGCGGCTATGATTTCGCCAAGTCTGACTATGACGATGCCCGTCTGATTGGTGGCGGCATTGCCAGCCAGGACTTCCGCGACCAGGACATGCATCGCTTCACCCTGCGCGGCGACCTGGCGATCAGCCCTGATACCGCGTTGTTTGCCCGCTATCGCTATAACCAGCGTGATTTCCGCCTTGCGCCGCCTGCCGTGGCGACCAACCGGGACTCCGACGGTTACACATTTGATGTGGGTGTGGAGTTTGATCTTGGCGGTCTGGCCCGCGGCGAAATCGGCGTGGGTTACATGAAACAGGAGTATGACAGCCCGGCATTCGGTACCGTCGATGGCGTAAGTATTGACGGCATGCTGGAATGGTTCCCCACCCAGCTGACCACCCTTACCTTCACCGCCAGCCGCGGCATTGAGGACTCCGGTATCGCGGCGTCGTCTGGCTATCTGGGAACGGCGGTGTCGGCTCAAGCCGACCATGAGCTGTTGCGCAACGTTATACTGACGGCCCGGCTTGATTACGCCAATGACGAGTATCAGGGCATTGACCGTGAGGACCAGCGCTGGGGCGCCACTGTCCAGGCAACCTATCTGATGAACCGCAATGTTGGCCTGTCGGCCAGCTACAGCCATCTCGATCAGAGCTCGTCAGGCACGGCAGGCCCGCGTGATTTCCGCACGAACCGCTTCGTGATCGGAGTTGTGCTGCAGTACTGATGCGCGCGCCGGAATGCGGGCGGCGCTGGCCCTGTTTTTGCTTTCCAGTTGACATTTTCTGGTGGCTAGGCACTTCGTCGGGGGTGCGTGTCCGTACGGCCGTGTAGAGACAATCCGGGGTATTCATGGCGTTCAATCAAGGCCAGCAGCAGGTTCATGCCGATCAGCCCGGTGATGACGAACTGATTGACTTGCGCCAGTTGTGGCGGATTTTCCGCCGCCGCCTGCCAGTCTTTGCCGCTGTCGCGTTTGCCGTCTTTGCGCTGACGGTGATTGTGACCATGCAGATGACGCCGCAATACACCGCGACGGCCAGCGTGATTATCGATCCGCGCCAATCGCAGGTCATCGATATCGACGCTGTTCTGACCGGCCTGGGATCTGACAGCCAGGCACTGGATACCGAAGTTCAGCTCATACAGAGCCGCTCACTGGCTACCAGTGTCGTAAACAGCCTCGATCTCGCGTCCGACCCGGAGTTCAATGTCCGTCTGCGTCAGCCCTCCGGGCTGGGGGCGGTAGCCAGCGCGGTGCGCGGGTTTTTCTCCGCCCTCGTGCCATCACAGCTGGCTCAGGGCGATGCGGATGAAGAGCAGCGTACATTGGAGGCGGTCACGTCAGCGGTGCTCGACCGGCTGTCGGCCCGCCGTACGGGGCTGACTTATGTCATCGCCATCTCATTTCGTTCGGAGAATCCGGCCAAGGCCGCCCGGATCGCCAACCAGTTCGCCGATCTTTACCTGCTGTCCCAGCTGGAAGCGAAGTTTGATGCGACCGAACGGGCCAATACCTGGCTGAACACGCGGCTGGAAGCGTTGCGCGAGGAAGTGCGCACGGCCGAGCAGGCTGTCGAAATGTACCGGGCAGAGCACGGATTGCTGGATGCGGGCGGCAGCAACCTGACAGAGCAGCAGATATCCGATCTCAACGCACAGCTTGCGATACAGCGCGCCGAGCTGTCTGCCGCCGAATCCTCCTTGCGCAGCGTGCAGGCACAGCTTCAGCGCGGTGCTTCGCTGGACACGATTGGCGAGGTGCTGCGGTCTGAAACCATCCGCGCCCTGCGCGCGCAGCAGACCGAAACCAGCCGCCGGCGTAGCGACCTCTCCTCGCGCTATGGCCCGCGACATCCGGAATTTCTGGCTGTCGAGCGTGAAGCGGCCGATCTTGAAGAGCAGATTTCCCGCGAAATTCAACGCATTGTTGCCGGGCTGGAAACCGAGGTGAATGTTGCCCGCCAGCGTGTCTTCTCCCTGCAGAACACGCTTTCCGGCTTCCGCGACGAACTGGTGACCAATAACCGGGCGCTGGTGCGCCTGCGCGAGCTGGAGCGGGAGGCAGAAGCCTCGCGCACCCTGTTTGAATCCTTCCTGAACCGCTTCCGGCAGACCAGCGAGCAGGATGACCTGGCAACAGCTGATGCGCGCATTGTTGCGCGTGCGCCGGTGCCGTACGAGCCGAGCGCGCCCAACTGGCTGCTCAACCTGGCGCTGGGCCTCATACTGGCCGGCGTGGCGGGCGCCGGTGTTGTGGCGCTGCTGGAGGTGTTCGATAACGGTCTGCGCACCGAGGCTGATGTCGAACGCGATCTGGGCGTGGGGCATATTGCGTCCATACCGATGCTCGCCCCGGCCCGCTTCGGGCGCAAGAAGTCCGGCACGGACGGCCAGCCCTATGACTATGTCCGCGAAAACCCGCTCTCCGGCATTGCGGAGTCCTTCCGGGTCATTCGCTCCGCCATACTCCTGTCGAATATCGACACGGTGCACAAGGTCGTTGCCATCACATCGGCGCTGCCAGGTGAGGGCAAGACGACCACCACCTATTCGCTGGGCCGCATATCGGCGATGTCGGGGTCGAAAACTCTCATTCTCGATTGCGATCTGCGCCGCCGGCTGCTCACCAAGGCGGCCGCCCCTGATGCCGAAAAAGGGCTGTTGGAGGTGTTGTCGGGCGATTGCACGCTGGACGACGTACTGGTGGAGGACGCCGAACAGGGGCTTCACATCCTGCCTGTGGTAGAATCCCAGTTCACGCCGCGCGATGTGTTCAGCTCCGATTCCTTCCGCTCGCTCATGTCTGCCGTGCGCGAGCGCTACGATCTGGTGCTGATAGATACCGCGCCTGTGCTGGCCGTTACCGATACACGCGTCATCGCGGCCAAGGCCGACGCCGTGGTGATGAATGTCAAATGGAAGACCACCCCGCGTGAAGCGGCGGTGAGCGCGCTGGACACGTTGCGCGACGTGAAGGCGAATGTGCTGGGCGTGGCGCTGGCGCAGGTGGATATGAACGCGCAGGCCCGCTACGGCTATGAAGGCTCGTCCTATTACTACAAGAACTATCGCAGCTATTATTCGGGCTAGGTGTGGCGGTCTGTGCATTTCGTCTTCGCGGCCTGACCGAACCGGCTTGACCGGCCAGAACACGCCGATTAAGTAACGCGTCTCCTTCGGGGCCAGCCCCGATGAAGAAGTGCCAAGCGGGTGTAGCTCAGTTGGTTAGAGTGCCGGCCTGTCACGCCGGAGGTCGCGGGTTCGAGCCCCGTCACTCGCGCCACTTCTTCAAACAGAGACATGCGAAAAAGGCCGCTCCATCCCGGAGCGGCCTTTTTCGTTGTCCATGCTGGCAGGCTATTCGTAACGCAGGGCGTCGATAGGGTTGAGCTGGCTGGCGCGGTGAGCCGGGTAGAAGCCGAACAATATGCCCACACTGGCGGCCGCGCCGATGGCAACCAGCGCTATCGTCGGCTCGATGGACACAGGAAATTGTCCGAGCGATTCCACCACCAGTGCGCCAATCGCCCCGCACGCCATACCGACCAGTCCGCCCGCAACGCACAATACTACCGCCTCGATCAGGAACTGGTTGCGGATATCGGCCTGCTTTGCACCGATGGCCAGCCGCAGCCCGATTTCGCGTGTGCGCTCTGTGACCGAGACCAGCATGATATTCATAATGCCGATACCGCCGACCACGAGCGATATGACGGCAGTGGCGGCCAGAAGCAGGCCGAGCTGGCTTTCGGTTTCATTGCGCGCGCGCAGGAATTCGGCGAAATTGACAACGGCAAAATCATCGGCGCCGCCTATGCGGATATTGCGGCGCACGCGCATCAGATCAGTGATCTCCTCGGCGGCAGCGTCCATATTGCGCGCACGGTCGATGCCCAGCCAGGCGGACTGTACGGGGTTGCGCACGCCCGCGCTGGAGAGGCCGCCCAGCCGGTCGCGCATGGTGGTCGTCGGCACGAAAATCACGTCGTCCTGATCCTGTCCCCAGCCGGACTGGCCGCGCTCGGCCAGCACGCCGACGACTTCAAGGGGAACCCCGCCGATCCGGACCGTTGCGCCTGTAGCGCCGCCCGCCGGAAACAGCTCGCTGGCGACCGTTCGGCCAATCACGGCAACGCGCGCCGCGCCCTCCAGTTCGGACACGTTGAAAGGCCGCCCCTCAACAATGCCCCAGTCACGTACGATGAAATAATCCGGGTGGGTGCCGGCCACTTCGGTGGACCAGTTCACACCGTCGACCACGGCCGTCAGCCCGCGCTGCTGGATGATGCCGGCTGCGGCAATGACATAAGGGACGCTCTCGCGTATCGCCTCCACGTCCTCATCGCTGAGCGGGGTGGCGGAGCCGGACCCGCCCCGGACACCGCCCCGGAAGGACGAGCCGGGCCGCACCTGAAGCGAGTTGGCCCCGAGCGCGCTGATCTGCGCGTCCACGGCGGCCTTTGCGCCTTGAGAGATCGAGATCATCACGATCACCGAGCCGACGCCGATAATCACGCCCAGCATGGCCAGGAAGCTGCGCAGCGCATTCACCCTCAGCGCGGTAAGCGCGACAGCAATAGCAGCGGTGAGGTTCATTGTGTGTCCTCCACGATTTTGCCGTCCCGGAACACTATCCGGCGGCGCGCGCGCGCGCCCACATCGGCCTCGTGCGTGACCAGTATCAGGGTGATGCCGGATGCGTTCAGCTGGTCAAATATGTCCATGACATCCTCGGATGTCTGGGAATCGAGCGCGCCGGTCGGCTCATCGGCAAGCAGGATGCGCGGCTCGTTGGAGAGGGCGCGGGCAATCGCCACGCGCTGTTGCTGACCACCGGAAAGCTGGGACGGGTGGTGATCCATGCGGTCGCCAAGCCCCACCATCTCCAGACAGGCTGCTGCGCGCTCGCGCCGCTCTGCGGCCGGCATGCCGCGATAGAGTAGGGGCAGGGCGACATTATCCAGCGCCGTGGTGCGTGGTAGGAGGTTGAACTGCTGGAAGACGAAACCGACCATCTCGTTGCGGAATTTGGCCAGCTCGTCGGGCGAGCGGTTCAGCAGGGACTGACCGGCTATGGTCAGCTCCCCGCTGGTAGGCGTGTCGAGCGCGCCGAGCATGTTCATAAAGGTGGACTTGCCCGAACCGGACGCGCCCATCACGGCCACATAGCCGCCTTCGGCGATGTCGCAATCGACACCGCGCAGGGCATGTACATCGCCGCCGCCCAACCGGTAGACACGCGATAGCTGCCGCGCCCGGATAAGAACTGGCGCATCAGCCATCAGCGCACCTCACGCACGCGCACGACCACGCTGTCGCCTTCGCTGACGCTTTCCCCCAGAATTTGCGTGTACTGGCCGTCTGACAGGCCCACCCGCACCGCGCGCGCTTCCAGACGTCCGTCGCTGCGGCGTATCCAGACCGTGCCGCGCTGGACTTCCTCGCGTGCGCCCCGGCCTGCGCCGCCGCGCCGTCCGCCGTCCGCCATCATCGTGTTCAGCCGCGCCATTTCTTCAGCGGTCAACACATCGCTAAGCGCGCGTTGCACCGTAGCCTGCATATTGCTGCCGCCCCGGCCGCCGCCCATGCCGCGCGGGCCGCCGCGCTGCGTGTTGGCCATGGCTGATTGCAGCGCCTGCTCGGCTTGCGCGCGCCGGTCATCCGTCAGTTCCAGCGGATCGAGCAGGCGAGTCACCATAGGATTACCGCGCCCGGCTTGCGCCGGGGTGCTTCCAGCAGAGCTTGGCGCCACTAGGCTCTCAGCCGCGCCGCGCGGCTGGAAGCGCAAGGCCGTTGCCGGAACCGTCAGCGCGCCGGCCACATCGCCGGTGATGATATTGACGTTGGCCGTCATGCCCGGCAGCAGGCGCTGGCCGGGATTATCCGCCTCGATCACCACCGTATAGGTGACAACATTCTGCTCGGTGATCGCCGCCAGGCGCACCTGGCGGACCTCGCCGGAGAACTCGCGCTCGCGATAGGCATCGACCTCGAAGCTGACCGGCTGACCGACCGCTATCTGGCCGATATCAGACTCGTCCACCCGCGCCTCGATCTGGATACGTGACAGGTCACGCGCGATGATGAACAGCACCGGCGCATTCAGGCTGGCCGCAACGGTCTGGCCGACATCGACCTGCCGGTCGATCACCACACCATCAATGGGAGAGCGGATGGTGGCGCGGTCCAGATCCACCTGCGCGCTTTCAAGGCTCGCCTGACGCTGGTCCAGCGTCGCGCGGGCATTCCTGAGATTGGCTTCGGCGACCTGAACGTTGGCGGCCGCAGAATCGCGCGCGGTCTCGGCAACATCGAACTGGACCTGTGAATAGGTGCCGCGATCGACCAGCTCGCGCGCACGCTCAAACGCCCGCTCGGCCTCGCGTGCCTCGGAGCGGGCGCGGGTGAGGTTGGCCTGACTGACAGAGACCTGCGACTGCGCGACCTCCAGGCTCGCCTGCGCCTCGCGCACACGGGTCTCGAAGGTCTGCGGGTCCAGCCGCGCGATGACCTGCCCAGCCTCCACCTCATCGTTAAAATCCGCCATCAGTTCGAGTATCTGGCCTGAGAGCTGGGAGCCGACCTCGACGGTAATCAGCGGCGCGATCGAGCCGGTGGATGCGACCTGTCTGGACAGGTCGCGCGCCTCTACCCGCGCTGTTTCCACCTGCAGCCTGCCTTCGGCGGGCGGCGCAAACATCTGCCATGCCCAGTACGCAGCCAGTGCGGCGACAAGGGCTGCAAGACCGGGGAGGAGGAATTTTTTCATATCTGCTCTGTCCGCGAGAATGAGATGTGAGATGGCTTCAGCTGGAAGGCGCCATGTGAGGTCTAACGTGATGACGGCCTATTTTCCGTCGCTTAGATGAACTGGTGCTGAGTTTCGTCCAGCTAGATGAGAATGGCTCGCAAATACAGGTGCTTGCAGCGGCAATATGCGCTTCAATTGGTGTTGCATATGGCTTGCGGGCGGCGGCGGTGCGCACTAGCTTCCGCCCGAATTGACAGGAGGGTGCTCCTTCTGTCAGGGGCTTTTGCAACGGCTGGACGCAGGCGAGCTGCGCTTCGGCCATCCGGGGCTGAACAGCTACGCCAGGGCGGACCATGGACGCGGTACTTCTGGAATACCTTCCCGTTCTGATCTTCTTTGCCATCGCATTGGCAATGGGGATCGGCTTCATCGTGGCGGCTGCCGTGCTGGCGCCGTCTGATCCGGACCCGGAGAAGGTCTCGACCTATGAGTGCGGGTTCAACGCATTCGAGGACGCGCGCATGAAGTTTGATGTGCGCTTCTACCTGGTGGCGATCCTGTTCATCATCTTCGATCTGGAAGTGGCGTTCCTGTTCCCGTGGATATTCCCGATCTTCGACGGGAACATCTTCGCTTTCTGGTCGATGATGGTGTTTCTCGGCGTTCTCACCGTCGGGTTCCTCTATGAGTGGCGCAAAGGCGCCCTGGACTGGGAGTAGGCGATCATGGCGAACCCCACCGTTCCGGCCCCCACAGTTCCGGCAATGTCTGCGGCGCGCACCGGCGTTCCCGCTTACGATCCGAAAAAGCACGACCCGTTCTTTGACGGCCTGTCCGACCAGCTGGCCGACAAGGGCTTCCTGGTGGCGCGCGCCGACGATCTCATCACCTGGGCGCGCACCGGCTCGCTGATGTGGATGACGTTCGGTCTGGCGTGCTGCGCGGTCGAAATGATGCAGGCGGCCATGCCGCGCTATGATCTCGAACGCTTTGGCGCCGCCCCGCGCGGTTCACCGCGTCAGTCCGACGTGATGATCGTCGCCGGCACGCTCACCAACAAGATGGCTCCGGCCCTGCGCAAGGTCTACGACCAGATGCCAGAGCCCCGCTACGTCATCTCCATGGGCAGCTGCGCCAATGGCGGCGGCTATTACCATTATTCCTATTCCGTGGTGCGTGGCTGTGACCGGATCGTGCCGGTAGACATCTACGTGCCGGGCTGTCCGCCGACAGCTGAGGCGCTCGTCTATGGCATCCTCCAGCTGCAGAAGAAAATCCGCCGCGAAGGCACGATAGAGCGCTAGTAAGAACCATCAGAGCAAGCGAGCCCCTCCCTTGAGCAAGCCCGATACCCTCTCAGAACTGGCCGCGCACATCTCCGACGCGCTGAACGAGGATGTGCGCGAGCACGCGATTGCCCATGGCGAGCTGACGCTGACCATTCATCGTGACCGGGTGAAAAAGGTGCTGCGCTTCCTGCGTGATGACCCGGCCTGCCGGTTCACGACGCTGATTGATATTTGCGGGGTGGACTGGCCGTCGCGGTCTGACCGGTTTGACGTGGTCTATCACCTGCTGTCCATGCACCAGAATACACGCATCCGGGTGATGCTCGCCGTGGCCGAAGACACCAGTGTCGAGAGCGTGGTGGATATCTTCCCGGCCGCCAACTGGTTCGAGCGCGAAGCGTTCGACATGTATGGCATCGTCTTTGATGGCCACCCGGATCTGCGCCGCATCCTCACCGATTACGGGTTTGAGGGCTTCCCGCTGAGGAAGGACTTCCCGCTGACCGGCTTTGTCGAGGTGCGCTATGACGCAGCGCAAAAGCGCGTGGTCTACGAGCCGGTGAACCTGATCCAGGAATACCGCGACTTCGATTTCCTCTCGCCCTGGGAAGGCGCCAAGCTCGTCATTCCCGGCGACGAGAAAGCGCAGTGAGTGGGTAGTGAAAGACATGAGCATCGCCGCCGCACGCCACTTTGAAGACCGGACGCCAGAGCGCGCCCGTTATTCGCTACTCACTACTCGCTACTCGCTCTTGCACGGAGGTGCGCCGCTGTGACCGATACGCCAGCCACCGAAGACATCCGCAATTTCACCATCAATTTCGGCCCCGTTCACCCGGCCGCGCACGGCGTGCTGCGCATGGTGCTGGAGCTGAATGGCGAGGTGGTCGAGCGCGTTGATCCCCATATCGGCCTGTTGCATCGCGGCACCGAGAAGCTGCTGGAGCACAAGACCTATCTGCAGGGCATCGGCTATTTCGACCGGTTGGACTATGTCGCGCCGATGAACCAGGAGCACGCTTTCTGCCTGGCGGTGGAGCGGCTCGCCGGCATCCCTGTCCCGAAGCGCGGCCAGTATGTGCGCGTGCTCTATTGCGAGATCGGCCGCATCCTCAATCATTTGCTGAACGTCACCACGCAGGCGATGGACGTTGGCGCGCTCACCCCGCCGCTCTGGGGCTTTGAAGAGCGCGAAAAGCTGATGATCTTCTATGAGCGCGCGTCGGGTGCGCGCCTGCACGCGCACTATTTCCGCCCCGGCGGCGTGCATCAGGACCTGCCGCAGGAACTGGTCGATGACATCGCCAGATGGTGCGAGGCTTTCCCCAAGGCGCTCAACGATATCGACGCGCTGCTGACCGACAACCGCATCTTCAAGCAACGCAATGCCGATATCGGCGTCGTGTCGAAGGAAGATGCGCTCGCATGGGGTTTCTCCGGCGTGATGGTGCGCGGTTCCGGCATGGCCTGGGACTTGCGCCGCGCGCAGCCCTACGAGGTCTATGACGAGCTCGATTTCAAGATCGCGATTGGCAAGAACGGTGATTGCTATGACCGCTATCTCGTCCGCATGGAAGAGATGCGCGAGTCCTGCAAGATCATGCAGCAATGCTGCGAGTGGCTCTCCAAGCCTGAAAATCAGGGCGAAGTGCTGCCGACCGATACCAAGTTCGCGCCGCCGCGCCGGGCCGAGATGAAGCGCTCCATGGAAGCGCTCATCCACCACTTCAAGCTCTACACCGAAGGCGTGCACGTGCCTGAGGGGCATTGCTACGCCGCCGTGGAAGCGCCCAAGGGCGAGTTTGGCGTGTATCTGGTCGCTGATGGCTCCAACAAGCCCTACCGCGTGAAAATCCGCGCGCCGGGCTTTGCCCACCTTGCGGCCATGGATCACCTCAACAAGGGCCACATGCTGGCCGATGTGTCGGCCATTCTCGGCTCGCTCGACATCGTGTTCGGGGAGGTCGACCGGTAATGCTCGCCGCCCACGCCATCGCTGACGCGGCCACTGGCCCCGCACGCCTCGCTGAAGCCCAGCTCGCCGCTTACAATGCACGCGATCTGGACGCGTTCTGCGCGTGCTTTGCCGATGACGTAGAAGTCTATGATTTCCCCGGCGTGCTGAGCCTGAAAGGCCGCGAAGCATTCCGCGCGCGCTATGTCGAGCGGTTCAAGGCCGAAGGGCTGGAAGCCATCGCCGTGCACCGCGCCGTGATCGGGTCTCGTGTGATCGACCATGAGCGCGTCTGGCTGGAAGGCCGGGGCAAGTCTGCTCCGATTGATCTTGTCGTCATCTACACCGTGCGCGATGGGCTTATCGCGCGCGTCGACTTCATAAGGGAAGGGTAGCCGGGATGAGCGTGCGCCGTCTTGCAGCCGCCGAAGTGCAACCGGAAAGCTTCGCGTTTTCAAAGGAAAGCGAGAAGAAGATCACGTTCTGGATGAACAAATATCCGGAAGACCGGAAGGCATCTGCCGTAATTCCGCTGCTCTGGCTGGCCCAGAAGCAGGAGGGCTGGGTATCCGAACCGGCCCTGCGCGAGATCGCGGCGCGCTGCGAGATGCCCTATATCCGTGTCTACGAGGTCGCGACCTTCTACACCATGTTCAACCTGGAGCCGGTGGGTGAACACTTGATCCAGGTGTGCGGCACAACGCCGTGCTGGCTGCGCGGGTCTGATGATCTCAAAGCCGTGTGCGAAAAGCGCATCGGGAAGAAGGGCCGCGGCAATGTCAGCGCCGATGGCAAGTTCTCCTGGGAAGAGGTGGAGTGCCTCGGGGCCTGCTCCAACGCACCCATGGTCCAGATCGCCAACAAGGATGGCGATTTCTACTATGAGGACCTGACGGGCGCCGCGCTGGAGCAGATCCTGGACGATCTGGCAGCGGGTAAACCTGTCGAGATGGGGCCGGTGACGGGGCGCAAATGCTCCGAGCCGACCGAGGCGGACGTCGCCGTTCTGGCTGATGCTGAGCTGTATGATGGCAGCCGGGCCAAGCCGATGCCCTATCTGCCCAATACGCCGGAGGCGAAAGCCGCCGAAGAGGGTGAGGACCCGGCACCGGTCAAGAAGGGCCGCCCGGCCCGTAAGCCTGCTGATGCCGACGAGGCTGGCGGTGCGGTGAAGAGCGCGCCGCGCAAGACGGCCAAGGCCGCGCCGAAAGCCGCTGCCAAACCGGCGGCCAAAAAGACGCCCGCAAAGAAGCCGGCTGCGAAAAAGCCCGCCACGAAGAAGGATGCTGAATAATGCTTCTTCACGATAAAGACCGGATTTTCACCAATCTCTATGGCCGCCATGACTGGCGCCTTGAGGGTGCAAAGAAGCGCGGATGCTGGAACGGCACGGCCGAAATCCTGCAGCAGGGGCGTGACTGGATCATCGACGAGATGAAGGGCTCTGGCCTGCGCGGACGCGGCGGGGCAGGCTTCCCGACGGGCCTGAAATGGTCGTTCATGCCCAAGGAAGTCGGCGCGCGCCCGCACTATCTGGTGGTCAATGCGGACGAGTCCGAGCCCGGCACCTGCAAGGACCGGGAGATCATGCGCAATGATCCCCACCATCTGATCGAAGGCTGCCTTATCGCCAGCTTCGCGATGCAGGCCCATGCCTGCTACATCTATCTGCGCGGCGAGTACGTGCATGAGCGCGAGCGCATGGAAGCCGCTGTCGCCGAGGCTTATGAAGCCAAACTCATCGGCAAGGACAATGTGAACGGCTGGGATTTCGACGTCTACATCCATCACGGCGCAGGGGCCTATATCTGCGGCGAGGAAACGGCGCTTCTTGAAAGCCTTGAGGGCAAGAAGGGCCAGCCGCGCATGAAGCCGCCATTCCCGGCTGGCGCGGGCCTCTATGGCTGCCCGACCACCGTGAACAACGTGGAATCCATTGCCGTTGCGCCGACAATCCTGCGCCGGGGCAAGGAGTGGTTCCTCCAGTTTGGCCGTCCGAACAATTCCGGCACCAAAATCTTCTCCATTTCCGGCCATGTAAACGCGCCGTGCAATGTGGAAGAGGCGATGTCGATCCCGCTTAAAAAACTGATCGACACCTATGCCGGCGGTGTGCGCGGCGGCTGGGATAATCTGAAAGCCGTGATCCCGGGCGGCTCGTCCGTGCCGCTGATCCCCAAAGAGATCTGCGACGACGTGCTGATGGATTTCGACGCGCTGCGCGATGTGAAATCGGGCTTGGGCACCGCTGCCGTCATCGTGATGGACAACTCCACTGACGTGGTGAAGGCGATTGCCCGCATCAGCTATTTCTACAAGCACGAAAGCTGTGGCCAGTGCACGCCGTGCCGTGAGGGCACGGGCTGGATGTGGCGCGTGCTGGAGCGCATGGCGCGCGGCGAGGCCGAGATCGGCGAGATCGATGATCTCTTGGACGTGGCGGGCCAGGTGGAAGGCCACACGATCTGCGCGCTCGGCGATGCAGCGGCTTGGCCGGTGCAGGGCCTGATCCGCCATTTCCGCCACGAGATCGAGGACCGGATCAATAATTACCGCGCCGGCAAGCCGGTGTTTGTCCCGGTCGCAGCGGAGTAGGGCATGATGAAACACTTCATCCTCTTCTACGAAACCGCGCCGGACTATATGGAGCGCCGGGGTGAGTTCCGTTCGGTGCACCTCAATCTCGCGCGCGAATTTCAGGCGCGCGGCGAGCTGGTGCTGGCCGGTGCGCTGGCCGACCCCGCCGATGGCGCGGTGCTGGTGTTCAAGGGTGAAGACAAGAGTGTGGCCGAGCGTTTCGCGCAGGAAGACCCGTATGTACAAAACGGGCTGATCGCGAACTGGCGCGTGCGTGAATGGACAACCGTAGTGGGCGAAGGCGCCCTGACGAAAGTTTGATGCCCGAAGGGGCCGTGGAGCAGGTTTGATGAGCGATAATACGCGCACCATCATCATTGACGGCGAAGAGATCACAGTCCCGCAGGATTACAACCTGCTGCAGGCTGCCGAGGCGGCGGGGCGCGAGATTCCGCGCTTCTGCTACCATGAGCGCCTGTCGGTGGCCGGCAATTGCCGCATGTGCCTTGTGGAGCTGGTCGGCGCGCCCAAGCCGGTGGCGTCCTGTGCCTTCCTGGTGCGTGACATGCGCGGTGGCCCCAATGGCGAGCCGCCCGCGATGCGCACGCTCTCCCCGCTGGTCAAAAAGGCGCGCGAAGGGGTGATGGAGTTCCTGCTCATCAACCACCCGCTGGATTGCCCGATCTGTGACCAGGGCGGTGAGTGCGACCTGCAGGACCAGTCGCTCATGTATGGCCGCGCCACGTCTCGCTTTGCCGAGAACAAGCGCGCGGTTGAAGAAAAATACATGGGTCCGCTCATCAAGACGGTGATGACGCGCTGCATCCAGTGTACGCGCTGTGTGCGCTTTGCCACCGAGATTGCCGGTGTGTCCGAGCTGGGCGCCATCGGGCGCGGCGAGGACATGGAGATCACGACCTATCTGGAACAGTCCATGACATCGGAGCTCGCCGGCAATGTGATCGACCTGTGCCCGGTCGGCGCGCTCACCTCGCGCCCCTATGCCTTCAATGCGCGTCCCTGGGAGCTGAACAAGACCGAGACCATCGACGTGATGGACGCGATTGGCTCCAACATCCGTGTGGATAGCCGCTCCGGCGCGGTGCTGCGCATCATGCCGCGCATCCATGAGGGCGTGAACGAGGAGTGGATCTCCGACAAGACCCGCTTTGTGTGGGACGGGCTCTCCCGCCAGCGCCTCGACAAGCCCTATGTGCGCAAGAACGGCAAGCTGACCGCCATCGGCTGGGATGAGGCACTGACCGTTGCGGCAGAAAAGCTCTCCGGCAAGCCGGAGAAGATCGGCGTAATCGCTGGCGATCTGAACGATGCCGAGGGCCTGAAAGCGGCCAAGGACCTGTTCGATGCGCTGGGCGTCAAATCGCTCGATTGCCGTCAGGACGGCTCCAGGATCGGCGCCGGCCCGCGTGAGAGCTATCTCTTCAACACGACGATTGCCGGTATCGACAAGGCCGATGCCATCCTCTTTATCGGCGCCAATCCGCGCCTTGATGCGCCGGTGCTCAACGCCCGTATCCGCCAGCGCTGGCTGAATGGCCAGCTCGATGTGGCGATGATCGGCGAGGCGGTTGATCTGACCTACCCCTATGAGCATCTGGGCAGCGGCCCGGATGCCATTGGCGCGCTCGCCAGGAAACGCTCCGGCTTCATCAAGACGCTCAAAGACGCCAAGAACCCGATCATCATTCTCGGCAGCTCTGCCACGGCCCGCGCTGATGGCGCACAGGTGCTGCGTGCGGCAGGAGAGCTGGCGAAAGCCGCTGGTGTGGTGCGCGGGGACTGGAATGGCTTTTCGGTGCTGCACACGGCGGCGAGCCGCGTGGGCGGGCTTGATCTGGGCTTCCTGCCGGGCGAGGGCGGACGCGACACTACGGCCATTCTGGACGATGCCAATGAGGGCAAGCTGGATACGGTGGTATTGCTCGGCTCGGACGAGATTGATATGGCCAAGCTCGGCAAGGCTTTCGTCATCTATGTCGGCCATCACGGCGATGCCGGTGCCATGCACGCCGATCTGATATTGCCGTCAGCGGCTTACACCGAAAAGCCGGGGCTTTACGTGAATACCGAAGGCCGTGCGCAGATTGCCGAGCGGGCTGTGTTCCCAAAAGGCGAAGCCAAAGAGGACTGGGCGATCTTCCGCGCGCTGTCGGCGCGTCTGAACAAGACGCTGCCCTATGACAGCCTGAATGCGCTGCGGGCAAAGCTGATCGAGGAGATCGAGAGCTTCGGCCAGATCGACCATGCGCCGGGCGCAGAAGGCGCGGCCAGCTTTGATCCGTCCACGCTGGGCGAGGCGGGCGATGTGTCGGCTGATCCGTTCGCAAGCCGGGTAAGCGATTTCTACCTGACGAACGCCATCGCGCGGGCGTCTAAAACGATGGCGGAGTGCTCGGCTGCGGCGAAGGCCGCGCGTGCCACGCTGCAGGCAGCGGAGTAGGGGCTGATGAACGATTTCGTCACCGAATTCGGTCCGGTCTGGGGCACGGCGCTGGCGGTTGGCCAGATCCTCGCCTTCATGGTCGTGCTGCTCCTGTCGCTGGCCTTCCTGCTGCTGATGGACCGCAAGGTCTGGGCGGCGGTGCAGATGCGCAAAGGCCCGAACGTGGTCGGCGCGTTCGGCTTGCTCCAGTCCTTCGCTGACTTCCTGAAGTTCGTGCTGAAGGAAATCGTCATTCCGGCCGGCGCGGACCGCCCGCTGTTCATTCTGGCGCCGCTGATAACCTTTACCCTCGCCTTCATAGCCTGGGCGGTGATCCCGGTTGCGCCGGGCTGGGTGATCTCCGACATTAATGTCGGCATCCTCTTCCTGTTCGCGATTTCCTCGCTTGGCGTTTACGGCATCATCATTGGCGGCTGGGCTTCCAACTCGAAATATCCCTTCCTTGGCGCGCTGCGCTCTGCCGCGCAGATGGTCTCCTACGAGGTCTCCATCGGTTTCGTGATCGTCACCATCCTCCTGATGGCCGGCACGATGAACCTCTCCGAGATCGTGATGGCGCAGGCCGGCGGCTTCTGGAACTGGCACGTATTGTCGTTTGATCTGTTGCCCTGGCCGGTCTTCGTCATCACCATTCCGATGTTCGTGATCTTCTTTATCTCGGCGCTGGCAGAAACTAACCGCCCGCCGTTTGACCTGCCGGAAGCGGAATCCGAACTGGTGGCGGGCTATCAGGTGGAATACTCCTCCACGCCCTACCTCCTCTTCATGATCGGCGAATATCTCAACATCGTGCTGATGTGCTCGCTGATGACCGTGCTGTTCCTCGGCGGCTGGCATGCGCCCTTTGATGTCGCGCCCTTCACCTGGATACCGCCGGTCTTCTGGTTCGCGCTCAAAGTGCTGTTCCTGTTCTTCATGTTCGCCATGGTGAAGGCGCTCGTACCCCGCTACCGCTATGACCAGCTGATGCGTCTGGGCTGGAAAATCTTCCTGCCGACCTCGCTCGTCGCGGTCGCGGTGATGGGCGCTGTCGTTGTCTACTCGAATGCAAGCTAGGACAATCCAATGAGCCGTATCGCCCAAACCCTGCGCGGAGCCGCCCTGATGGATTTCTGGGGCGCGTTCGGCCTTGGCATGCGCCAGCTTTTCACGCCGAAGCCGACCGTGAACTATCCGTTCGAGAAGGGCCGCCTTAGCCCGCGTTTCCGCGGCCAGCACGCGCTGCGCCGCTACGCCAATGGCGAAGAGCGCTGCATCGCGTGCAAGCTGTGCGAGGCGGTGTGCCCGGCGCAGGCCATCACCATCGAAGCCGAACCGCGCGAGGACGGCTCACGCCGCACCACGCGCTACGATATCGACATGGTCAAATGCATCTATTGCGGCTTCTGCCAGGAAGCCTGCCCGGTCGATGCCATCGTGGAAGGCCCGAACTTCGAGTACGCGACCGAAACGCGCGAAGAACTCTACTACGATAAGGACAAGCTTCTCGAGAACGGGGATCGCTGGGAACGTGAGATTGCCCGCAACCTCGAACTCGACGCCCGCTACCGGTAACGCTAGAAGGGCGCCCAACTCATATTAACCCGGCCCGGAAAGCCTTTCCGGTGCTGTTATTGACCAGACAGCCCACAGCCCGTTCGGGCCCAAGGGGGGGACCATGCTGCAGGCAGCGGCGTTTTACATTCTGGCAGGGACGGCGGTTATCTCCGCCTTCATGGTGGTGGCCGCACGCAATCCCGTGCGCGCCGTATTGTTCCTGATCCTGACCTTCTTCTCGGCGGCGGGCCTGTTCGTGATGCTGGGGGCCGAGTTCCTCGCCATGCTGCTGGTCATTGTCTATGTCGGCGCGGTGGCGGTGCTCTTCCTCTTCGTCGTGATGATGCTGGATGTGGACTTTGCCGCGCTCAAAGAGGGCTTCCTCAACTATCTGCCGCTAGGTGGCGCGGTCGCGCTGGCGCTGGTGGGCATTCTGTCCCTGACGGGCATCACCTGGGTGGTGTCGGATACGGCGGGCGCTGCGCTGCAGACGCCTGTGCCGGCGGACATGACGAATGCCGAGGCGCTCGGCTCCATCCTCTATGACCGCTACGTCTTCTTCTTCCAGCTGGCCGGCCTTGTCCTGCTGGTGGCGATGATTGGCGCCATCGTGCTCACCTTGCGTCACCGCGAGGGCGTGCGCCGCCAGAACATCGCGCGCCAGGTGCA
Organism: Glycocaulis abyssi; assembly: GCF_041429775.1. Taxonomy (NCBI): domain Bacteria; kingdom Pseudomonadati; phylum Pseudomonadota; class Alphaproteobacteria; order Maricaulales; family Maricaulaceae; genus Glycocaulis; species Glycocaulis abyssi. Next base: position 692,413 of record NZ_CP163421.1, read on the forward strand.
GCGCCGCCGCGAGGAAGGCGTCGAGCTGGTCGAAGTCAAATCGGGCGAGGGGATCGGCTAATGTTCGAGATTGGTCTGGGACACTATCTGACGCTGGCCGCGATCCTGTTCACGATTGGCGTGTTCGGCATTTTCGTGAACCGCAAGAACGTCATCATTCTCCTGATGTCGATCGAGCTGATCCTGCTGGCGGTGAATGTGAACATGGTCGCGTTCTCTGCCCATCTGGGCGACATGACAGGGCAGGTCTTCGCGATGCTGATCCTCACGGTCGCAGCGGCTGAAGCCGCTGTCGGCCTTGCCATCCTCGTCGTCTTCTTCCGCAACCGCGGTGATATCGCGGTTGAGGGCGTCAACCTGATGAAGGGCTAGAGCGGCTATCATGGCTTTTATCGTCGTTTTCGGACCCCTTCTGGCAGCCATCATTGCCGGCCTGTTCCATAAACAGATCGGCACGCGCGCCAGCCAGCTCATCACCACCGGGGCCACGATTGCCGCCGCCTTGGCATCGGCATGGCTGTTTGTGGACGTGGCAATTCTCGGCAATGCGCGCACCTACGAGCTCGCGCAGTGGATGGCCGTCGGCAATTTCGACATTAGCTGGGACATCCGGCTGGACTCGCTCTCGGCGGTAATGTTGGTCGTCGTGACCAGCGTGTCCGCGCTCGTGCACGTGTATTCGTGGGGCTATATGGCCGACGACCCGCACCGCGCGCGCTTCTTTGCCTATCTGTCGCTCTTCACCTTCGCCATGCTGTCGCTGGTGACGGCTGACAACTTCCTGCAGATGTTCTTCGGCTGGGAGGGCGTCGGCCTCGCCTCATATCTGCTGATCGGCTTCTGGTACAAGAAGAAGTCGGCCAATGACGCGGCGATCAAGGCGTTCGTCACCAACCGCGTGGGCGATTTCGGTCTGGCGCTGGGCGTGATGGCGGTGTTTGCCGTGTTTGGCACGCTCGATTTCGATGCCGTGTTTGGTCAGGTCGATGACGGCACCGTCCAGACGCTCACCCTGTTCGGCCTCGAATTCATGGCGCTGGAGCTGATTGCCTTCCTGCTCTTCATCGGGGCGATGGGCAAATCGGCGCAATTCTTCCTGCATGTCTGGCTTCCCGACGCGATGGAAGGCCCGACGCCGGTCTCCGCCCTCATCCACGCCGCGACCATGGTGACGGCGGGCGTGTTCCTGGTCTGCCGCTGCTACCCGATCTACGAGCTGGCACCGAACACCTCGGCCATCATCACCTTTATCGGTGCGACGACGGCGCTGTTTGCCGCAACGGTTGGCCTTGCACAGAACGATATCAAGCGCGTGATCGCGTACTCCACCTGCTCGCAGCTGGGCTACATGTTCTTCGCGGCGGGCCTTGGCCTCTACTCGGCGGCCATGTTCCACCTGTTTACGCACGCCTTCTTCAAGGCGCTGCTCTTCCTGGGTGCCGGTTCGGTCATTCACGGCCTCCATCACGAGCAGGACATGCGCAATATGGGCGGCATCTACAAGCTGCTGCCCGTGACCTGGATCATGATGATTATCGGCACGCTAGCCCTGACGGGCGTGGGCATTCCGCTGCTTAATCTCGGCTTTGCCGGCTTCTACTCGAAAGACATGATTATCGAGGAAGCCTTCATGGCGGGCGCGGACGGCGTGGCCTTTGGTTATTTCGCCTTCATGGTGGCCATCATCGCGGCGGGCCTGACCTCCTTCTACTCCTGGCGCCTCATCTTCATGACCTTCCACGGCAAGTTCCGCGGCGACAAGCACACGCTTGACCACGCCCATGAAAGCCCGTGGATCATGATCGTTCCGCTTCTGCTGCTGGCCGTTGGCGCGGTGTTCGCTGGCGGTCTCTTCCGCAGCGATTTCGTGGCGCGCGGCGCGCTGGAATTCTGGGGTGGCAGCCTGCCTGCCGGGCCTTACGCCGAGGGCAATTACGGGGAGGGGGCCACCGGCCACCATCCGCCGACCTGGGTGCTGTTCAGCCCGATTGCGGTGACGGTGGTCGGCTTCGTGCTGGCCTACTGGTTCTACGTGGTGAAGGAAGGTCTGCCCGCGAAGATCGCTGCGCGTGGCGGTCCGCTTCACAGCTTCCTCGCCAATAAATGGTATTTCGACGAGATCTACGACTTCATCTTCGTGCGCGGCGCGCGCGGACTTGGCGACCTGTTCTGGAAGGTGGGCGACCGGCGCATCATTGACGGGCTTGGCCCGGATGGCGTTGCCGGGACCGTCATGCAGGCGGGCCGCCGCATTGTGCGCCTGCAGTCGGGCTATCTTTATCACTACGCCTTCGTGATGCTGATCGGCGTTCTGGGCCTTGCCGTCTGGCTGGTCGCGCGGGCCGGGGGACAATAGGCATGCTGGGACAACTGCCCATCCTTACTGCGCTGACCTTCCTGCCTGCGCTGGGCGCGGTGGCGATACTGGTGCTGCGTGCGCTGATGCGTTCAGAGGACCGCCCGGCGCTGGACCGCAATGCGCGCGGCGTAGCCCTGTTCGTGACGCTGTTCGTGTTCGCGCTGTCGATCCTGCTCGTGCTGGAGTTTGATACCGCCCAGCCCGGCTTCCAGTTTGTCGAGACGGCCGACTGGCTGACCGCTCTGGGTATCAATTACCGCATGGGCGTGGACGGCCTGTCTGTCCTGTTCGTCCTGCTGACCGCCTTCCTGATGCCGATCTGCATTCTGGCAAGCTGGAAGCTGGAAAAGCGCGTGGCCGACTACATGGCCGCTTTCCTGCTGCTCGAAGCGCTGGTCATCGGCATTTTCTGCGCGCTCGACCTGGTCCTCTTCTACATCTTCTTTGAAGGTTCGCTGATCCCGATGTTCCTCATCATCGGGGTGTGGGGCGGGGCCAACCGCATCTACGCGGCGTTCAAATTCTTCCTCTACACCTTCCTCGGCTCGGTGCTGATGCTGGTGGCGATGATCTACATGTTCGTTGTGTCCGGCACGACCGACATCACGGTTCTGCTGCAGCATGAATTCCTGCGCGATGCGCAGATGTGGCTATGGCTCGCCTTCTTCGCCTCGTTCGCGGTGAAGATGCCAATGTGGCCGGTTCATACCTGGCTGCCCGATGCGCACGTGGAAGCGCCCACGGCCGGCTCGGTCATCCTGGCGGGCATCCTCCTGAAGCTCGGCGGCTACGGCTTCCTGCGCTTCTCCATTCCCATGTTCCCCGACGCCAGCGCCTTCTTTGCGCCGATGGTGATGGTGCTGTCGGTCATCGCGATCATCTACACCTCGCTGGTCGCCTTCCGGCAGACCGATATCAAGAAGCTGATCGCCTATTCGTCGGTCGCCCACATGGGCTTCGTGACAATGGGTATCTTCACGATGAACGTGCTGGGTGTGCAGGGCGCGATCTTCCAGATGATCTCGCACGGCGTCATCTCCGGCGCGCTCTTCCTGTGCGTCGGCGTGATCTATGACCGCTTCCACACCCGCGACATCGCCTTCTATGGCGGGCTTGTGCACAAAATGCCGGTCTATGCCGCCTTCTTCGCCCTGTTCACCATGGCCAATGTCGGCCTGCCGGGCACTTCGGGCTTTGTCGGCGAGATCATGACCATGATGGGCGCGTTCGAGTATGACCCGCGCGTCGCTTTTGGTGCTGCCTTCGGCGTGATCGTCTCTGCCGTCTACATGCTGACCCTCTACAAGAAGGTCGTGTTTGGCGAGATGACGAACCCGAAACTGGAATCGGCCACCGATCTCGACTGGCGTGAATGGATCAATCTGGGTGTGCTGGCTTTCCTGGCCATCTGGCTTGGCTTCTTCACCACGCCGATCACCGACATCACCACCGCTTCGGTCGAAGCGCTGATCTCGCAATATCAGGGGGCGCTGGCCGCCTCCGCCAACCCGTAAGCTTCAAGGCTTGATGCCCATGACCGGATCCATGCTTCTTGCCGATCTCAGCCTCATCGTTCCTGAGCTGATCCTCGCCGTTGGCGCCATGGCGCTCCTGCTGGCGGGTGTCTTCATCAAGGGTGAGGAAACGGCCGCGCGTCTGGTCTCGCTGGCCTCGATGGGGCTTCTGGTGCTGTGCGCGGGCGTGGCGGTGTTCCTGGCCCCGCAAGGTGGCGGCACGGCCTTCTACGGCGCGTTCGTGCTCGACAGCTTCTCGCTCTACGCCAAGGCGGTCGTCTATCTCGCGGCGGCTATCGCCCTGGTTCTGGCCGGACATTATCTGCGCACCGAGCGCCTGGCGCGTTTCGAGTTCCCGGTGCTGATCCTGCTGGCGACGCTTGGCATGTCGGTCATGGTCTCCGCCGGTGATCTCATCGCGCTCTATCTCGGCCTCGAGCTGCAATCGCTGGCGCTCTATATCCTCGCTGCCTTCAACCGTGACAGCCTTCGCGCCTCGGAAGCCGGCCTGAAATACTTCGTGCTCGGCGCGCTCTCCTCCGGCCTGCTGCTCTACGGCGCGTCGCTGGTTTACGGCTTTGCTGGTTCCACCGAGTTTGGCGCGATCGCGCTGGCCGCAGAGAACCCATCTGTCGGCCTCATCTTCGGCCTGGTATTCGTGGTCTCCGGCCTCGCCTTCAAGATCTCCGCTGCGCCCTTCCACATGTGGACGCCGGACGTCTATGAGGGCGCGCCGACACCGGTTGCTGCCTTCTTCGCGACCGCGCCGAAGCTTGCCGCCATGGTGCTGCTCATCCGCGTGCTGATGGAGCCGTTTGGTGCCATGGCAGACCAGTGGCAGCAGATCACCATCATTCTGGCGATCCTTTCCATGGGCATCGGCGCGCTGGGCGCGCTGCTGCAGACCAACATCAAGCGCCTGATGGCCTATTCCTCTATCGGCAATATGGGCTATGCGCTGGTTGGCCTGTCTGCGGCCAGCGAGGCGGCGGTGTGGGCGGTGCTGCTCTACATGACGCTCTATGTGATCGGTGTGGCTGGCGCGTTCGGCGTCATCCTCTCCATGCGGCGTGCTGAGGGCATGGTGGAGCGGATCGAGGATCTGGCGGGTCTCTCCAAGTCCCGCCCCGGCCTCGCGCTCGCCTTTACCGGCCTGCTGCTGTCCATTGGCGGCATGCCCTTCCTCGTCGGCTTCTTCGGCAAGCTGTTCGTGTTCTACGCTGCCGTGCAGGCGGGCCTTGTCTGGCTGGTGGTACTGGCCGGTATCTTCTCCACCGTCTCGATCGCCTACTATCTGATGATCCTGAAGCGCGTCTGGTTTGACGAACCCACGGGCGGCGAGTTCCTCAACCCGCCCGCCAGCGTGGCCGTCATCACGCGCGTGACCGGCATTGCGACCGTGGGCCTGCTCCTGCTGGTGCCGTTCATGCTTACCCGTGTCATCGAGGCGGGCTCGGCCATTGGCGGCTAGAGCGTGCTACGCATCGACCACCACGCCGAGATTGACTCCACCAATGAAGAGGCCCGCCGCCGGGCGCTATCGGGCGAGCGCGGGCCGGTCTGGATACGCGCCGACCTGCAGGGCGCCGGGCGAGGACGGCGTGGACGGGAATGGGTCAGCAAGCCGGGTAATCTCTTCATCACCGGACTTTATGTGCTCGACACCAGCGCCGGAGATGCGGCGCGCCTCTCCTTTGCGGCAGCCTTGAGCGTTGCCGATCTGATCGAGGAGCTCAGCCCCGGCCTGAACCCGCGCCTGAAATGGCCCAATGACGTACTGATCGAGGGCCGCAAGGTGTGTGGCATATTGCTGGAATCGGGCGCAGCGCCCGGCGGCGGTCTGTGGCTCGCCGCCGGTATTGGCGTGAACCTCGCCCATCACCCGGAAGATTCCGAGCGCCCTGCAACCAGCCTTGCCGCCCATGGTGCGGCAGTTGATCCGGCGCATGCCGGAGAGCGGCTGGCCCATCATTTCGACACCTGGCTGCAGCGCTGGCAGGGGGCGGGCTTTGCGCCGATACGTGATGCCTGGCTTGCCCGCGCGCACGGGCTTGGCGAGCGGGTCGTCGCGCGGCTGGAGAATGAGACGGTGGAAGGCATATTCGCCGATCTGATGCCCGATGGCGCACTGCGGCTGGATTTGGCAGATGGCACAAGACGGCTTATCTCCGCAGGCGATGTCTTCTTTCCGGCTAACCTACAAGGCTGAACGCGATGCTGCTGGCGATTGATTGCGGCAATACCAATACGCTGTTTGCCGTCCATGACGGGCAGGACTGGCGTGCGCAATGGCGCACCGCCACCTACAGCCCGCGTACGGCAGACGAGTATGCGGTCTGGCTGGCCCAGCTGATGAGCCTGCAGGGGCTGAGCTTCGACGATCTCTCGGCCTGCGTCATTTCATCGGTGGTGCCGCAATCGCTGTTCAATCTGCGCAATCTGTCAAAGCGCTATCTGAAGACCGATCCGGTGGTGATCGGTGATACGGGCGTCAATCTCGGCATCAGCGTCAATCTGGACCGGCCGGGAGAGGCGGGCGCGGATCGTCTGGTCAATGCGCTGGGCTGCAAGGTGAAATATCCCGGCCATCTCATCATCGTGGATTCCGGCACGGCGACGACTTTCGATATCGTGTCCGCCGACGGTGTGTTTGAGGGCGGCATCATCGCGCCCGGCATCAACCTCTCCATGCAGGCTTTGCACAATGCGGCGGCGCAGCTGCCGCGTATCGCCATAGAGCGGCCAGAGCGTGTTATCGGGAAGAACACAGTAGGTGCCATGCAGTCTGGCGTGTTCTGGGGCTATATCGACCTCATAGACGGGCTGATCGGGCGTATCCGCGCCGAATACGGCCAGCCCATGAGTGTTATCGCAACCGGCGGCGTGGCGTCACTCTTTGAGGGCGCCTCGCGCGCCATCGATCATTTTGACGCGGATGTGACCATCCGCGGCCTTCTAGAAGTCTGGCGCCTCAATAGCGTCCGCAAAGGAGCCTGAGGCGTGAGTGAGAGTGAAAACACGGTCTATTTCCTGCCGCTGGGCGGTTCAGGCGAGATCGGCATGAATCTGAACCTCTACGGCTTCGGGCCGGAAGAGGACCGCAAATGGATCATCGTTGATTGCGGGGTGACATTCGGTGATCTGACGACGCCCGGCGTTGACGTCATCATGCCCGACCCGCGCTTCATCGAAGAGCGCAAGCACCAGCTTCTCGGTATCGTGCTGACCCACGCCCACGAAGACCATATGGGCGCGGTGGCCTATCTGTGGGAGCGGCTACGCTGCCCCATCTGGGCTACGCCCTTTACCGCCTATCTGATGCGTGACCGGCTGGCCGAGCGTGGCCTGTCGAATGAAGCCAAGGTGCGCGAGATTTCGCTGACCGGCCGGTTCGATATCGGCCCGTTCGACCTTGAACTCATCACGCTGACCCACTCCATCCCTGAGCCGAACGGTCTAGCCATCCGCACACCTGCGGGTCTGATCCTGCACACCGGCGACTGGAAGATCGATCCCGAACCCCTGATCGGCGCGCCAACCGATCCCGAAGCCATCAAGGCGCTGGGCCGTGAGGGCATTCTGGCCATGGTGTGTGACAGCACCAATGTGTTCACGCCAGGCGAAGCGGGCTCTGAAGCCGGCGTACGCGAAAGCCTGACCAAGGTCATCGCCGAGCAGAAGGGCAAGGTGGCGATTGCTGCCTTCGCCTCCAACGTCGCACGCCTTGAAACGGCTATCCTGGCGGCTGAGGCCAATGGCCGGCGCGTCTGCCTGGTTGGCCGCTCCATGCACCGCATGGCGGGTGCGGCGAAGTCTGTGGGGCTGTTGCAGTCCTGCGCGCCCTTCGTCGAAGAGGAAGAGGCTGGCTATTTCCCTAGCGACAAGATCGCCTTTGTCTGCACCGGATCACAAGGCGAGCCGCGAGCCGCGCTCTCGCGTATCGCTGACCGTTCGCACCGCAATGTGACCCTCACCGACGGCGATACGGTCATCTTTTCCTCGCGCGTGATCCCCGGCAATGAGCGCAGTATCTATGATCTGATGAACAGGCTGGCCCTGCGCGGCGTGAAGATCATCACCGAGCGCGACCGGCATATCCACGTCTCCGGCCATCCCTGCCGCGATGAGCTCAAGCAGATGTATGAATGGGCGAAGCCGAAAGTGGCGATCCCCGTGCATGGCGAGGCGCGCCATCTGATCGAACACGCGGCCTACGCCAAGCAGCTTGGCGTGCCCTCCGCCGTCATTCCGGCGAATGGCAGCCTGATTGCCATCAATGCGGACGGCGCGCGCATTATCGATGAGGCACCGGCAGGCCGCCTGCATCTCGATGGCAATTTCATCGTGGATGCCGAGGCGAGCTCCATGCGCGAACGGCGCAAAATGGCCTATGGCGGCGCGATCAGCGTGGCGATGGCTGTCTCCGGCAAGGGCGAGATCGTGTCCGGTCCGGACCTGCGGGCGCTGGGCGTACCCGACACGGGCGGTGATGATATGGATGAATTCCTCGACGCTCTGGCCGATGCCGCCGAGCGTGCCTTTGCCAAAATGGGTAACAAGGCGCGCCGCGACGAGGACGAGGTGGAGGAAGTGGTGAGACAGGCCGTGCGCCGCGAGGCCAACCGGCTCTGGGGCAAGAAGCCCATCGTCGAAGCCATGGTATTGATGGTCTAGGGAAGGCGTGTCCATGAAAATCGGACGATTGAACCATGTCGGCGTAGCCACGCCGGACGTGAAGGCGGCGGCGAAAACCTATGCCGATCTCTATGGCGCGACAGACGCGACCGAGGCGAAGGATTTTCCGCATCTGGGTGTGCGCGTCGTGTTCGTCTCCGTGCCGAACATGCAGATCGAGCTGATCGAACCGCTGGGCGCTGACAGCCCGATCCACAAATTCCTGGAGAAGAATCCGAAGGGTGGCCAGCACCATATGTGCTTTGAAGTCAGCGACATAGTGGCAGCACGTGATGCGATGCGTGAACGCGGCGCAACAGTGCTCGGCACCGGCGAGCCCTATATCGGCGCGCACGGCGTGCCGGTGATCTTCGTCCACCCCAAGGATACGGGCGGCGTGCTGGTCGAGCTGATGCAGGCACCGGGCGAGGGAGCGCACTGATGGCAGAGCGTTTCCCCATCACCGTCCAGCCCGCCTTTCGCTATCTCGCCATATTCCTCGCCGTGCTGGCGCCGGTGATCATGTTTGCCCAGCTATTCACCCCCTCTGGCGAGGTTGGCTTCGTTGAAGGGCTGGTGGTCTATCTCATCACCTGGTGGATCGTGATTTTCACCGTGCTGCCCTTTCGCATACAGGGACAGTACGAGACCGGCGAGATCGTCGAGGGCTCCGAACCCGGTGCGCCGGTGAATCCGCGCCTGAAGGAGAAAGCCTTCCTGACCACTGTCCTGACCAGCGTGCTCTGGCTGGTTTTCTTCGCGGTGATGGAGCTGGGGATTATCGACCTCAACACGCTCTGGGGTCCGGAGTACCGGTAGCCTGCAGTCTGGCTTGCCTGCATTGTCATCACCCGGCTTGTGCTGGTGATTCATGCTCGGAGCGTGCTGCTCTTTCCTTCCCCGTTTACGGGGGAGGTGCCTTCGAAGAAGGCGGAGGGGGGAAGTTTTCGTTTTACCCCCCCCTCGGTCCTTCGGACCACTCCCCCCGCAGGCGGGGGAAGAAACCCTGAAGGCGCGGGCCATGACACGTTTCAACCACCTTAGCCGCAATGCGTGCCTTGCGGGTGTTGACGGTGCGGTCTAATCGTTGATCCAGTTGTTCAACCCGCCCTGACGCGAGACCGTTTCCATGCGCCTTAGCCGCTTTTTCCTGCCCGTCCTGAAGGAAACGCCTGCCGATGCGCAGATCGTCTCGCACCGGCTGATGCTGCGTGCCGGGATGATCCGGCAGGAAGCCGCCGGCGTTTATTCCTGGCTGCCGCTGGGCTTCCGGGTGCTCAAGAAAATCGAACAGATCGTGCGCGAGGAACAGGACCGGGCAGGGGCGATCGAGCTGCTCATGCCGACCTTGCAGCCGGCCGATCTCTGGCGCGAGAGCGGGCGCTATGACGGCTATGGCAAGGAGATGCTGCGCATTGTCGACCGCCATGAGCGCGACCTGCTCTACGGGCCGACCAATGAGGAGATGATCACGGCGATTTTCCGCTCATACTGCCGGTCCTACAAGGACTTGCCGAAGATCCTTTATCACATCCAGTGGAAGTTCCGCGACGAGATCCGGCCCCGATTCGGCGTGATGCGCGGGCGCGAATTCCTGATGAAGGACAGCTATTCGTTCGATCTGGACGAGGCATCGGCCCGCCGCGCCTATAACCGCATGTTCGTGGCCTATCTCAACACGTTCGACCGGCTGGGCCTGAAAGCCGTGCCCATGCGCGCCGATACCGGCCCTATCGGCGGTGATCTCAGTCACGAATTCATCATCCTGGCCGAGACCGGGGAGAGCGAGGTGTTCTGCGATTCAGCCCTCGTCGATATGGGCGCGCCGGGTCTTGATGTGGACTTTGAGGGCGATCTCCAGCCGCTCGTTGATGCGCGCACCTCGCTTTATGCCGCGACCGAGGAAATGCATGAGGCGGACCGCTTTGCATCGGAAGTGCCTGAGGAGCGGCGCCTTTCGGCGCGCGGCATTGAAGTGGGCCATATCTTCTATTTCGGCACCAAGTACTCGGAGCCGCTGGGCGCGAACGTCACCCATCCTGACGGCAAGGACCGGCCGGTCCATATGGGCTCCTACGGGGTAGGCGTGTCACGGCTTCTGGGCGCGATCATCGAGGCGCACCATGACGAGGCCGGGTGTATCTGGCCGGAAAGCGTCGCGCCCTTCGGCGTGGGCATCATCAATCTCAAACCCGGTGATGCGGATACCGATGCGGCCTGCCAGAGCGCCTATGACGCGCTGGTGAAGGCTGGCAAGGACCCGCTGCTTGACGACACCAATGAGCGTCCCGGCGGCAAGTTTGCCACCATGGACCTGATCGGCGTGCCCTGGCAGCTCATTATCGGCCCGCGCGGGCTGAAAGAGGGCAAGGTGGAGATCAAGCGGCGCGCCACCGGCGAGCGCTTTGAAGCCAGCCTTGAAAGCGCACTCTCGCAGCTCACGACCGTGCAGGCGGGCAAATGAGCGCAGCGAAAGCACAGCCAGGCAATAGCAAAGGCGCAGGCGCGTTCAGCGCCTGGGAATTCCTGCTGGCTTTCCGTTATCTCAGAACCCGGCGCAAGCATGGCGGGGTGACGCTGATATCGGTGATTTCCTTCATCGGCATCACGCTGGCGGTAACCGCCCTGATTGCCGTCATGTCGATCATGAATGGCTTTCGCCACGAATTGCTGTCGCGCCTTCTGGGCGTGCAGCCGCATGTCTATGTCTACACCGCTGAAAGCGCGGCGCTGACGGGTGATCTGGTGGACCGGATCAATCAGGTGCCGGGCGTGCGCCAGGCCGGACCGATCATCGCGGCGCAGGCCCTGATCAGCTCCGAGCGTGCCGCCTCCGGCGCGCAGGTGATCGGCGTGCGTCCCTCTGATCTCAGCCAGTTCGACCTCATTGCCGGTGAAGGTGAGGCCGCTGCGGCGGGCGGCGGCATCGTGCAAGGGTCTGCCGATAATTTCGGTGTCGGCCATAATGGCGGCGACGGCATATTGATCGGTTCCGGCATCGCCGCACAGCTGGGCGTCAGCGCGGGCGACACGGTGACACTGCTGGCACCGCAGGGCGCGTCCACGCCCATGGGCACCGTGCCACGGCGCAAGAGCTATGTCGTGGAAGGCGTTGTTTCCATGGGCGTTCTCGATCTTGACCGGATCTATGTCTTCATGCCGCTGGAGCAGGCCGCCCTGTTTTTCGGACGATCGGGCGGGGCGGACTATATCGATATCCGCATCACCAATCCCGATGATCCCGAGGCGGTCGTGGCGGCGGTGCGCGAGCTGGTGCCCGCAGGCTCTGCCGTGTTCGACTGGCGCCGGCAGAACCAGTCTTGGTGGACGGCGCTGCAGGTGGAACGCATGGCGATGCGGATGATCTTGTCCATCATCGTGCTGATTGCGGCGATGAACATCATTTCGGGCCTTGTCATGCTGGTGAAGAACAAGAGCCGCGATATCGCGATCCTGCGCACGATGGGCGCGACGCAGGGCGCGGTGATGCGCGTATTCCTCATCTCCGGCGCGGCCATCGGCGTGCTGGGTACTATTACGGGCATCATTCTGGGCGTGCTGATCGCCATATTTATCGGCCCGATACAGGATTTCCTCGCCTTCGTGACGGGCGTTGATGTGTTCGATCCGTCGGTCTACATGCTCTACCGCCTGCCTGCCCGGCTGGACTGGGCTGAAGTGGCGTTCGTGGCCGTGTGGGGCTTTGCCACCGCGCTGATCGCCACGCTGCCGCCATCCTGGCGGGCAGGGCGGATCGATCCGGTGGAGGCGCTGCGCTATGAGTGATCCGGCTCTCTCCATTCGCGGCCTGGTGCGCCAGTACCAGACCGATGCCGAGCTGATCGAGGTGCTGAGCGGCGCCGATCTCGACCTGATGCCCGGCGAGCTGGTCGGCCTTGTCGGCCCCTCCGGTTCGGGAAAATCCTCGCTGCTGCACGCAGCGGCTCTGCTGGAAAAGCCCAATGCCGGGTCGGTGCGGGTTGCGGGCATTGACGGGTTGGCGCTGAACGAACGCGGACGTACCGCACTGCGCCGGCGGGAAATCGGATTTGTCTATCAATTCCACCATTTGCTGCCTGAGCTTGATGCGCTGGACAATGTTGCCCTGCCGCGCCTGATCGCGGGCGAGAGCAAGGCGAAGGCGCGTGGCAAGGCGCGCGACTGGCTGACCAAGCTCGGCCTTGGCGCCCGGCTCACACACCTGCCAGCGCAGCTTTCCGGCGGGGAGCAGCAACGCGTGGCCATCGCCCGCGCGCTGGTGGGCGAGCCGCGTGTCGTGCTGGCCGATGAGCCGACTGGCAATCTCGATCCGGCGACCTCCGATCAGGTGTTTGACGCGCTGGCGGCGGCGTGCCGCGAGGCGGGTGCGGCGGCTCTTGTCGCCACCCACAATCTCGCGCTTGCGGGGCGGATGGACAGGGTCGTCACGCTGGAGAATGGCCGCGTTGTCGCGGCCTGACGGCATCCTGATTTTCCCATGAAATCAACGCGGACGGACTTTGTGCCCGCAGCTGGGCCGATTCTGCTTGACGGCGGAACAAAAGGCGAATATTTCAAGGAGAACAAACAGCGAATATCATCGATATCAACAGGAGTTCTCACATGAAGCGCTTGATCGAAGAAGCCAGCACCGCCTTTGTTACGCTAGGGTTCGTGGCCGTTGTGCTGACATGGAGCACGGCGCTCATAGGCTAGGGCTGACATGGCAGGTCGGTGGCCCGTCCGAATCCGGCGAGAGTTGGCGGCTTGCCTAACGGGTGGGGCTACAGGAGACGGGTATGAACGATAGCGCATTCGTCCATCTACGCAGCCGCTCGCCCTATTCCCTGCTGGAAGGGGCGACGCGCATTCCGGAGCTGGCAAAGCTCTGCGGCGAGATGGATATGCCTGCGCTGGCGCTGACCGACAGCAATAATCTGTTCGGCGCGCTTGAGTTTTCCGAATATCTGTCCGGTGCAGGCGTGCAGCCGATCATCGGCTGCACACTGTCTGTGAAGCTGGAAGCGGAGAGGCCCGGGGAGAGAATTGTCCCCACTGGCACGCTCGTTCTGCTGGTCCAGAACGAGGCCGGTTACCGCAATCTCGTTTCGCTCTCCTCCTCCGCCTATCTCGATGTCGGCCCTGCTGACGAGCCTTCGGTGCCGCTCAGCGCGATACTGGAGCACAGCGAAGGTCTGATCTGTCTCACAGGCGGATATGACGGGGTGCTCAACCGTCTGGTTGTCTCCGGCAAGGCGCCGCGGGCCGAGGCAGTGCTGGACCGGCTTTGCGAGGCATTTTCGAGTCGGCTCTATATCGAGCTGCAGCGCCATGGACGGGCCGATGATGTGACAGCCGAGGACTGGCTGATCCCGGTTGCCTATGCGCGCGGCCTGCCGCTGGTGGCGACCAATGAGCCGTACTTTGCCACCGCCGAACGCCATGAAGCGCACGACGCACTGATGTGCATCGCTCAGTCGACCTATGTAATCGTCGATGACCGCCGCAAGGTGACGCCGGAGCACTACTTCAAGAGCGGCGCTGAAATGGCGGCGGTGTTCTCCGACCTGCCGGAGGCCATCGCGAATACGGTGGATATTGCGCGCCGCTGCGCCTACCGGCCGCGTACAGGCGATCCGGTGCTGCCACGCTTTCCGGGGCTTGAGGGGCGCACCGAGGCGGAAGAGCTCGCCGCGCGGGCGCAGGCCGGACTCAAGGCACGTCTGGAGGCGGTGGAACCGGCGGCGTCCGTGAAGGAATACGAGGACCGGCTGGCCTTCGAGCTGGGCGTGATCGAGCGGATGGGTTTCCCCGGCTACTTTCTCATCGTTGCCGACTTCATCCAGTGGTCCAAGGCGCAAGGCATTCCGGTCGGGCCGGGACGGGGCTCGGGTGCCGGTTCTGTCGTGGCCTGGGCGCTGACCATTACCGATCTCGATCCGCTGCGCTTTGGGCTTCTGTTCGAGCGTTTCCTGAACCCCGAACGCGTCTCCATGCCGGACTTCGATATCGATTTCTGTCAGGAACGCCGGGGCGAGGTCATCCGCTATGTGCAGGAGCGCTATGGCTCTGACCGCGTCGCGCAGATCATCACTTTTGGCACGCTGCAGGCGCGCGCAGTCGTGCGCGATGTCGGGCGTGTCCTGCAGATACCGTTTCCTGTCGTGGACCGGATTGCCAAGCTGGTCCCGAACAATCCGGCCCAGCCTGTCACGCTGGCCGAGGCGGTGGACACCGAACCCAAGCTGCAAGCGATGCGCCGCGAGGATGCGGCCGTTGACCGGTTGATGACCGTCGCGCTGCAGCTGGAAGGGCTCTACCGGAACGCCTCCACACACGCAGCCGGCATCGTGATCGGTGACAGGCCGCTGACCGAATTTGTGCCGCTCTACCGCGATCCGCGCTCTGATATCCCCGCCACCCAGTTCAACATGAAATGGGTGGAGCCCGCGGGCCTCGTGAAGTTCGACTTTCTGGGCCTCAAAACGCTGACTGTGATGGCGCGTGCGGTGGAGTATATCAAGGCGTCCACGGGCGAAGACATTGATCTGGATGCGGTGCCGCTCGATGACCCGGCGGCCTATGCGCTGATGGCATTGGGCAGCACGATCGGCGTGTTCCAGCTGGAAAGTTCCGGCATGCGCGACACGCTGAAAAAGGTGAAGCCGGACACGTTTGAAGACATTATCGCGCTGATCTCGCTCTATCGTCCCGGCCCGATGAAGAACATCGACATCTATGTCGAGCGCAAGTTCGGCCGGTCTGAACCTGACTTCCTCCATCCCGATCTGGAGCCTGTCCTGAAAGAGACCCACGGGGTCATCATCTATCAGGAACAGGTGATGCAGATCGCCCAGATACTCTCCGGCTACTCGCTCGGCGAGGCCGATCTTCTGCGCCGCGCCATGGGCAAGAAGAAGAAGGAGGAGATGGACAAGCAGCGAGAGCGCTTCCTCAAAGGCGCGGCCGAGCGCGGGGTTGGGGAGGAGAAAGCCTCTTACATTTTCGACCTCGTGGCCGAATTTGCCGGTTACGGCTTCAACAAATCCCACGCGGCGGCCTACGCGCTCATCGCCTATCGGACAGCCTGGCTCAAAGCACATCACCCGGTCGCGTTCATGGCCGCGCTGATGAGCCTCGACGCGGCCAATACCGACAAGCTTGCCGTGTTCTTCCAGGAGTGCCGCCATATGGGCGTTGCGGTGCTGGGGCCGGACATCAACCGCTCCCTGGCCGATTTTTCGGTCGAGGACGGCGCGGTGCGCTACGGTCTGGGCGCAGTGCGCAGTGCCGGCATGGGCGCCATGGAGGAGGTGGTGCGCGCGCGCAGTAATGGCGGCGCGTTTGCGGACCTTTATGATTTTGCCGCGCGCGTGGATGCGCGCAATATCAACAAGCGCCTGCTCGAAACGCTGGCAAGGGCAGGGGCTTTTGACAGTATCGAGCCGGACCGGGCGCGCGTCATGGCCGCTGCTGAAACGCTGTGCGCGATTGCGCAGGCCGCGCAGGCCGAACGCGATTCAGCACAAGTTTCCCTGTTTGGCGGAGGGGGCGGCGA
Source organism: Glycocaulis abyssi (assembly GCF_041429775.1). Taxonomy (NCBI): domain Bacteria; kingdom Pseudomonadati; phylum Pseudomonadota; class Alphaproteobacteria; order Maricaulales; family Maricaulaceae; genus Glycocaulis; species Glycocaulis abyssi. The sequence continues at coordinate 708,497 of NZ_CP163421.1, forward strand.
CAAGGTTGCGCTTGAACGGCCCGACCTGCCAGCAGCAGAGCCATGGGAGGCGTCGCGCCGCCTCGACGAAGAGCTGGCAGCCATCGGCTTCTACCTGTCCGGTCACCCGCTTGATGCGTTCAGCGAGGTGCTCGCCCGGCGCGGCGCGATCGGCTGGTCGGAACTGGTCCAGCGCGTCCAGGAGGGCGGGGTAAGGGCGGCGCGTATGGCCGGCATCGTCCGGCGCCGTCAGGAGAAAATCTCCCGCCGTTCCAATGAACGCTTTGCCTTCCTCACCCTGTCTGATCCCAGCGGAGAGTTCGAGGCGCTGGTGCCGCCAAAGGTGTTTGCCGAGGTGCGCGACCTGCTGGAGGCTGGGCAAGGCGTTCTCGCCACCTTCCGCGTCGAGGATCAGGATGAGCAGATACGCCTCATCATGGATGGCTGTGAGCCTCTGGAAGGGCTCCTGCGTGAGGCACAATTGCCCGGCCTGTGCGTGGAACTTGATGATGCGGCCGCGCTGGAGGGCATTCATGCCCGGCTGTCGCGCCTGGGCGAGGCTGGAGGCGAGGCGCGCGGGGTCGTGGTGCTCGATTTGCCGGTGGATGGACGCGCGCGGGCGCGCGTACGCCTGCCAGGCGGATACCGGCTTGATCCGGCCTTGCGCAGCGCGCTGAAAGAAGTGCCGGGCGTCAGCGCGGTCGAGGCGCTGGCTGTCTGACCGGCGGGCGCGGCGGCGTTCTGGCCGCTCACCGCACACGGGCGCTTGTCTGCAAGGCAAAGCACGCCTATAAGCGCGCCCGCAATCCCGCACGTGGGGCAACGGCAGGTTCGGTGTTCGGACCCGTCGATCCGGTGCCTGGCTTTTCCTGTTTTGCAGGGAGACCGGCTCCGCCCTGCGGAGGCCAACCGGAAAAGGAAAATCGATATGGCCCTTCCTGACTTCTCCATGCGTCAGCTCCTTGAAGCTGGTGCGCACTTCGGTCACCAGACCCACCGCTGGAACCCCAAGATGCGTCCGTTCATCTTCGGTGAGCGTTCCAACATCCACATTATTGACCTGTCACAGACGGTTCCGCTGCTCCACCAGGCATTGGTGAAGGTGCGCGAAGTTGCCGCCAATGGCGGCCGCGTCCTGTTTGTCGGCACCAAGCGTCAGGCGTCCGAGCCGGTCGCGCAGGCTGCACAGCGTTGCGCGCAGTACTACATGAATCATCGCTGGCTCGGCGGCACGCTGACCAACTGGCGCACGATCTCTATTTCGATCGCCCGCCTGCGTGAGCTGGAAGGCATTCTCGATCAGGATGGCGGCCCGCAGGGCCTCACCAAGAAAGAGATCCTGATGCTCACCCGCGAACGCGAGAAGCTTGAGCGCTCGCTGGGCGGAATCAAGGAAATGGGCGGCACGCCGGACCTCATCTTCGTGATCGACACCAACAAGGAAGCGATCGCGATCCAGGAAGCCCGCCGTCTGAACATTCCGGTCGTGGCCGTGGTTGATACCAATTGCGATCCCGATCCGATCGATTTCCCGATCCCCGGCAATGATGATGCGGCCCGCGCCATCGCGCTTTACTGCGACCTCGTCGCCGATGCGGTGCTGGACGGCATTTCTGACAGCCAGGCATCGCTGGGCGTCGATATGGGCGCTGCGGTAAACCCGGTTGTGGAGCCTGCGCTGGCCGAAGAATCCCCCGAGGCGCCGGCTGATGCGGCCCCCGCGGAAGGTGAGGCCGCTGCGGCCGAGCCTGCCAGCGAAGACGCCAAAGCCTAAGTCGAACGACACAAAAAATAACAGGAGACTCCCCATGGCCGAGATCACAGCCGCTCTCGTCAAGGACCTGCGCGAACGCACCGGCGCGGGCATGATGGACTGCAAGAAAGCGCTCGCCGAAACCAATGGTGACGTCGAAGCCGCCATTGACTGGCTTCGCAAGAAGGGCCTGTCCAAGGCTGCCAAGAAAGCTGACCGTGTTGCCGCTGACGGTCTGGTCGGCGTCGCGTCGGTTGATCGGGGCGACGGTATGGCGGCGGCTGCGGTCGAGGTGAATGCCGAGACCGATTTCGTCGCGCGTAACGAGCTGTTCCAGGCTGCTGTTTCCGAAATCACCACGCTGGGCATTGATGCAGGCGATGTTGATGCCCTGCGCCAGGCCAAGATGGCTTCTGGTGAAACCGTGGAAGCCAGTCTGACCAATCTGATCGCCAAGATCGGCGAGAACATGTCCCTGCGCCGTGTGTCGGCCCTGTCGGTCAATGCCGGTGTGGTGGCCAGCTATGTCCACAACGCTGCGGCCGACGGGCTTGGCAAGATCGGCGTGCTGGTGGCTCTGGAGTCCACCGGCGACAAGGCCGTGCTCGCAGAGCTCGGCCGCAAGGTGGCCATGCACGTTGCCGCCGGTTCGCCGGCTGTGGCGCTGGCGGTCGATGTGGACGAGCTGTCTGCTGACGTCATCGAGCGTGAGAAGGCCGTGTTTGCTGACCAGGCACGCCAGTCCGGCAAGCCCGAAGCCATTATCGAGAAGATGGTGGAAGGGCGCCTTCGCAAATTCTACGAGGAAGTCGTGCTGTTAAAGCAGGTCTTCGTCTTTGATCCGGATCTGACGGTTGAAGGCGCCATTGCGGCGGCGGCCAAGGATGCAGGCGCCCCCATCAAGCTCACCGGCTTTGTCCGCATGGTGCTCGGTGAAGGCGTCGAGCGCAAAGAAGAAGATTTCGCTGCCGAAGTGGCCGCGCTCGGCAAATCGTGATCTGAATACCTCCGGCGGCTGGATCATCCAGCCGCCGGAACTGCTTTCCAGAACGGAGCAACGATCCCCGTGAGCGAGATTCCCGCCGACGCCCGCCCGGTTCCCTCCGGACCCTATCGCAGGGTCCTTTTGAAGGTTTCGGGCGAAGCGTTGATGGGAAGCCAGTCCTACGGGATCGACATGGAAACGGCCGAACGCATCGCCGAGGAAGTCGGCGCTGCGGTGAAGGCCGGATATGAAATGTGTCTGGTGATTGGCGGCGGGAATATTTTCCGTGGCCTGCAGGCAGCCGCCAAGGGCATGGACCGCGCTGCGGCGGACTATATGGGCATGCTGGCGACGGTGATGAACGCGCTGGCCATGCAGACGGCGCTGGAGCGCCGGGGCGTACAGACACGTGTCCAGTCTGCCATCCCCATGACGACGGTGTGCGAGCCCTATATCCGCCGCCGGGCGGTCCGCCACATGGAAAAGGGCCGGGTGGTCATTTTCGCGGCTGGTACCGGCAATCCCTTCTTTACCACCGACACGGCGGCAGCGCTGCGCGCAGCAGAGATGGGCTGTGACGCGCTGTTCAAGGGTACCCAGGTTGACGGCGTGTATTCGGCTGATCCCAAGAAAGACCCGAAGGCCGAGCGCTATGACCAGCTGGATTACCTGGACGTGATCGCGCGCGACCTGAAGGTCATGGACGCATCAGCCGTCACGCTTATGCGCGACAACCAGATTCCCATCGTCGTGTTCGATATCCACCGTACAAACGGCCTGGCCGATGTGCTCGACGGACGGGGTGTATGCACCGTGGTCGGGCCCCGGCCGGCGATGAAACAGTGAGGACAGCATGAGCAAGGCTGGCGATTTTGATCTCAAGGACATTGAGCGCCGCATGGACGGCGCTGTGGAAGCACTGAAGAAGGAGTTCGCCGGGCTGCGAACCGGTCGCGCCAGCATTGCGCTGCTCGATCCGATCAAGATCGACGCCTATGGCAGCCCCACACCGATCAATCAGGTGGGGACGGTCTCTGTGCCGGAGCCGCGCATGCTGTCGGTCCAGGTCTGGGACAAGAATCTGGCACCGGCTGTCGACAAGGCGATCCGCAACTCATCGCTGGGTCTCAATCCGGTGGTGGAAGGCACGCTGATCCGCATTCCGATCCCGCCGCTCAACGAAGAACGCCGCGCCGAGCTTGCCAAGACAGCCGGAAGCTATGCCGAACAGGCCCGCGTGGCGGTGCGCAATGTCCGCCGTGATGGCATGGAAGCGCTCAAGCGCGCCGAGAAGGACAATCTGATCAGCGAGGATGAGCACAAGCGCTATTCCGATCAGGTCCAGAAGGCGACCGATAACAGCATCGGCTCGATTGACGAGCTCCTGAAAGCCAAGCAGGACGAAATCACGCAGGTCTGATGACCTGTTTGCTGTCTGACAGGTCCGGGGAGGACTGTTTGCGATGTCAGCTGAACCCGGCGGCCAGATCACCGTGCCGCGTCACGTGGCCGTCATCATGGACGGTAACGGGCGCTGGGCTGCGGCGCGCGGCCTGCCAAGGGCCATGGGGCATCGTCAGGGCGTAGAGGCGGTTCGCGCGCTTGTGCGTGGCTCTGCCGACCTAGGCGTTACTCATCTGACACTGTTCGGATTTTCTACCGAGAACTGGCGGCGGTCCACCGAAGAGGTGAGTACGCTTTTCGACCTGCTCAAGCAGTTTGTCGACGCGGATCTGGACGATCTGGCGAAAAATGGCGTGCGGGTGCGCATCCTGGGCAGCCGGGACGGCTTGTCCGCCGACATCCGCGAGATCATTGACCGGGCTGAGGCCCGCACTGCCGTCAATACGCGCTTCAATCTCAATGTGGCCTTCAACTATGGCGGCCGCGACGAAATCGTCCGGACGGTCAGAGCCTTGCTCGCGGAGTTTCAGGCCGGCGCCCTGCAGGGCGAGATTGACGAAAAAGCCTTCGCCGCCCGCCTGGATACCAGCGGGCTGCCCGATCCGGACCTGATTATCCGCACCAGCGGCGAAATGCGCATATCCAACTTCCTGCTCTGGCAGGGCGCGTATTCGGAGCTGGTCTTCATGGATGTGCTGTGGCCGGACTTTTCCATCGATCACATGAAAGAGGCGATTGGCATCTACCAGTCACGCAGTCGCCGGTTTGGCGGGCGCCCGTGAGTTTGTTGGCACGCCTTCCCGGACCGCGCGACCCGGTTTTCCTGCGCCGGCTGGCGTCCGCGCTGGTGCTGGCGCCGCTGGCGCTCGGCCTGGTGTGGTATGGCGGCTATCCGTTCGCGATTTTCGTGGCTGCCTTCGCCGCCGCCATGGCGTGGGAGTGGGTGCGCATGTCTGACCGCGATGCGCCGCCGCGCGCCTTCTCGATTGCCACCGGAACGGCCGTCGGCAGCGTCCTGCTGGCAGCCAGTGGCGAGTGGGCGTGGTGCGCCCTGTGGGTGCTGGCCGGTGCGGTATCAGCCTATCTCGACCGGCGCAGGCGGGGCAGGGCGTGGGAGGCTCCGCTGGGTGTGATCTATGTCGCCAGCGCGGCGAGTATTCTTGTCGGCTTGCGCGGTATGGATGGCGGGCTGGGCGCGGTCCTGTTCCTGCTGGCGGTGGTGTGGGCGGCTGACACGTTCGCCTATCTGGCGGGCACCTGGCTTGGCGGTCCGAAGCTTCTGCCCGCGGCCAGTCCCAACAAGACCTGGACCGGGCTGGTCGCCGGTGTCGGGTGCGGCGCGGCTGCCGGGGTGATTGTGGCAGGGCTGTGGGGGCTGGACCCGGCTTATGCCCTGGCCGCAGCTCTGCCGGCTGCTGGCACGGCTGTTGCGGGTGATCTGGTAATGTCACTCGCCAAGCGCCGGTTTGGCGTGAAGGATGCAGGCACGCTGATCCCCGGGCATGGCGGGGTGCTCGACCGGGTGGATGCCTTGATGCTTGCGACCGTTTTTGCCGGCCTGTTTGCAATGCTGGCTCCCGCTGGCTGGCCGGGCAGTGGTATCTAGATGACGCGCACGATCTCCATTCTGGGGGCTACGGGCTCTGTCGGGTTGGCGACGCTGGACCTGATCGGTGCCGCGCCGGAGGGCCGCTACGAGCTTGTAGCGCTCACGGCCAATACCCGCGCGCAGGAGCTGGCAGACATCGCCCTGCGCCTGCGTCCGCGCTTTACGGCACTTGGCGATGCGCGTCACGCACCTGTGCTGGAGGCGGCGCTGGCCGGTTCCGGTCTCAAATGGGGTGCAGGGCCGTCAGCCGTCGCTGAAGCCGCGTCCATGGAAGCCGACTGGACCATGGCGGCGATTGTCGGCGCGGCCGGGCTAGCGCCCACGCTGGCAGCCGTAAAACGCGGCCAGGTCGTCGCGCTGGCCAACAAGGAAGCGCTGGTGTGTGCCGGCCCGCTATTCATGGAGAGCGCACGCCGCTCAGGCGCGACGGTTCTGCCGGTCGATTCTGAACACAATGCGGTCTTTCAGGCGCTTGGCGGCAGCGATCCCGCCAATGTGCGCCGGATCATCCTGACCGCATCTGGCGGCCCGTTCCGCAATTCCAGCCTTGAGACCATGGCGCGCGCCAGCGTGCGCGACGCCGTCGCCCACCCGGTCTGGTCAATGGGTGCCAAGATCTCGGTGGATTCGGCGACGATGATGAATAAGGGCCTGGAGGTTATCGAGGCTTGCCATCTCTTCGCCCTGCCGCCGGAAAAGGTGGATGTGATCGTCCACCCTGAATCGATCCTGCACGGGCTGGTGGAGCATTATGATGGCGGGCTTCTGGCCCAGATGGGCACGCCGGACATGCGCACGCCGATAGCCCATGCGCTGGGCTGGCCGGACCGTATGGAGACCAGTGTTTCGCGTCTTGATCTGCCAGCCCTGGGCAGGCTGACCTTTGAAGCGCCTGATCCGGAGCGCTTTCCGGCGCTCGAACTGGCGCGCGATGCGTTCCGGCAGGGCGGTACCAGCCCGCTGGTACTGAACGCGGCCAACGAGATTGCGGTTGATGCCTTTCTGAATGGTCATGTCGGCTTCCTTGACATCGCCGCAATCGTTGCGGAGTCTCTGGAGCGGGGTGAGGGGGTAGCCAGAGGTTCATTGACCGATTTCGATACGGTATATGCGGCGGACGCTGCGGCACGCGAGCTGGCGGCATCGCTGGTGAAGGCGCGCGCGCAGCATAGCGCCAGCCGCGTACAGGGAGCATAAGGCAGCGTGACGGACTTGCTTGGATCGGGACTGCTCAGCGTCGCGGCCTTTGTGGCCGTGATCTCGTTTGTCGTGGTCATCCATGAGCTTGGTCACTATCTGGCAGGCCGGTATTTCGGCGTGCACGCGGAAGTGTTTTCAATCGGGTTCGGCCCGACCCTGGCCAGCTGGCATGACAGAAAAGGTACGCTCTGGCGTATCGCCGGCTTGCCGCTGGGTGGCTATGTCCGCTTTCTGGGTGATGCCGATGCAGCCAGTGCCCGCGATCTGGCAACGCTAGAGCGGCTGAAGGCCGCGCGCGCCGACGCAGGCAAGGTGTTTCATTTCAAACCGGTATGGCAGCGCGCGATCATCGTGCTGGCCGGTCCGGCGGCCAATTTTCTGCTCGCCATAGTCCTTTTTGCCGCGGTCGGCATGGCCCGCGGCGAGGCGACCATTGAGCCGCTCATCGGCGAGATCACGGCTGAAAGCCCCGCCGAAGCGGCAGGCTTCCAGACCGGCGATCTGCTGCTCACAATTGATGGTCAGCGCGTCCGCACCTTCACCGACCTTTCACAGGCGGTGATGACGCGGGCAGGACAGCCCATGCGCTTTACCGTGGAACGCGACGGCGAGGAGCTGACCCTGCACGCCACGCCGCGCCGGGAAATGCGTGCTGACGGGCTGGGCGGCACGCGCGCGTTCGGCTTTCTGGGTGTTGGCCTGTCTCCCGAAGCGCAAATCATGCAGCGCCGGTTCGGTCCCGTTGAGGCGGTAGGTCACGGCGTCACCCAGACGGGCCGCGTATTGGTAACAATTGTTGATTATCTGGCACGGCTGGTCACGTTCCAGGCGTCGCTCGAACACATAAATGGCCCGCTGGGCATCGCGACTACGGCTGGGCAGGTCGCCAACATTGCCGTCAGCGATCCGGGCGCGGAAGACGGCAGCGGCTATGATGTCGGCGTAGCGCTGATGCGTCTGGCTACCAATCTCATTCTGCTGGCCGGAATCCTGTCCGTGGCGATCGGATTGATGAATCTCCTGCCAATCCCGGTTCTAGACGGTGGCCACCTTGTGTATTACGCCTACGAAGCCGTGGCGAAACATCCACCCAGCCCCTCGGTTCAGTCGCTTGGCCTCAAGGCCGGCTTGGCGCTGATACTCGGGCTGATGGTGGTCGCCACATGGAATGATTTGAATTATCTGGCCGGCCTCTTCTCCTGATGGCTGGCGGAACGGGACCAGGGTGGTGCAGTCAATGAAGGTTTTCGTCTGGACGATAGCGGCCCTGGCGCTTCTGTGCTCGCCGCTCGCCCATGCCCAGCCGGCCCGCGAAGACGCCGCCGCTGCGGAATTGCCGGGTGCGCAGGGAAATCAGGAAGCTCCCCGGATCCTTCAGATATTTGTTGAGGGCAATCAGCGCGTCGAGGCGGATACCATCCTGTCCTACATGCTGGTTCGCCCTGGTGACGTGGCAGACCCGCGCCTGATTAACCTGTCTATCCAGACGCTGTTTGCGACCAATCTGTTTGCCGACGTCCGGGTCGCGATCGAAGAGGCCACACTGATCGTCTATGTGCGCGAGAATCCGGTCATCAACCGGGTCGTGCTGGAAGGTAACCGGGCGATCAATGACAGCCGGATTACAGACGAGATACAGCTCGGCCCGCGCGCCCTGTTCACGCGCACCCGCGTGCAGGCGGATGTTCAGCGCATCCTTGAGGTATATCGCCGGTCTGGACGTTTTGCCGTCCAGGTGAATCCACAGATCGTGGAGCTGCCGCAGAACCGCGTGGATCTGGTGTTCGAGATTTCCGAAGGGCCGACGACAGGCGTCCGGCGGATCAATTTTGTCGGCAACCGGGCCTATTCTGACCGGCGTTTGCGCGGAGAAGTCGTGACCAGCGAGTCGCGCTGGTGGCGGTTCTTCGATTCGAATGACAATTACGATCCCGACCGGCTCGAGTTTGACCGCGAGCAGTTGCGCGAATTCTATGCCGACCGGGGCTATGCCGACTTCCGCGTGAGTTCGGCTATCGCCGAGCTGGTGCCCGACCAGTCGGGATTCTACGTCACCTACACGGTCGACGAAGGGCAGGTTTACAGCTTTGGCGAGATCACGGTTACGACCGAGATTGAAGATCTCGACCCGGAATATCTGCAAGCCATCGTGTCGACCCGGCCTGATGCGCTGTATGTGGGCAGTCGTATTGAGGAGTTGGTAGACACGCTGACATTTGCTGCGGGTGCGGCGGGATATGCGTTCGTGGATGTGCGTCCGCGCGTGCGCACGAACCGCGAGACACAAACCGTAGACATCGAATACGTCATCAACCCGGCACCGCGCGTGTATATCGAGCGGATCGATATTGCGGGGAATACCCGTACGCTGGACCGCGTGATCCGGCGCGAGATGGAACTGGTCGAGGGCGACGCGTTCAACCAGGTGCTGGTCAATCTGTCACGCCAGCGCGTCCGCCGTCTGGGCTTCTTTGAAGACGTCGAGATTACACCCGTACAGGGAAGCAGCGCAGATCGCGCGCAGCTGCAGGTTGCCGTGACCGAGCAGCCGACGGGCGAGCTGGCGTTCGGCGTAGGCTACTCGTCGACCGACTCATTCCTTGTCGATTTTTCGGTGTCCGAGCGCAATCTGCGCGGCCGCGGCCAGTTCCTGCGCTTGCGCGTGTCTGAAAGCTCGCGCCGCCGTCAGATCGATATCCGCTTCACCGAGCCGCGTTTCCTGGATCGCAATCTGGCGGCGGGCTTCGACCTGTTCCAGGTCCGCTCCAACTTCTCGCGCGAAGCCTCGTTTGAGACAGAATCCACAGGTTTCAGCCTTCGTACCGGCTTCCCGCTTACAGCGTCGGTTGAGGCAGGGGTGAATTTCACGCTCCGTAACGATGAGGTGCGGACTTTCTCCGGCGTGTCGAGTGCGATTGCCCGCGCCGCCGGATCGCGCCTGACCTCTCTTGTCGGGTATTCGGTGGCCTGGAACCGGGTCAACGACTTCCAGATGCCGACAAACGGTTTCCGGCTGAGCCTGAACCAGGAATTGGCCGGTTTTGGCGGGGATGTGCGATATATCCGCACCGAAGGGCGCGGATCGATCTATCGTAACGTCTTCCGGCCGGATGTTGTTCTCAGCCTGACTGGCGAGTCAGGACTGATCGTCGGCTGGGGCGGCGATGACGTGCGCATCAATGACCGCTTCTTCAAGGGCGGCAATTCCTTCCGTGGCTTTGAAACTGCCGGCATAGGGCCGCGCGTGGTTCAGCGTAACGCAGACGGCCAGCTTGTCCGGGGTGATGCGCTGGGCGGCAATTTCTATGCTATCGGTGCGCTTGAGCTGGGCTTCCCGCTGGGCCTGCCTGAGCAGTATGGCGTCCGCGGCAGCGTGTTTACCGAGTTCGGGACGATGGGTGTTCTGCCTTCAGTTGACCAGATTGCTGACGCAGGTGGAACAACATCGCCCTTCACTATCGATGAGCTGGCACCGCGCGTGTCGGTTGGCGTCAGTATTTTCTGGGACTCGCCATTCGGCCCCGTGCGCTTCGATTTTGCCGAGGCCGTGGTTTATCAGGACTATGATCGCCGAGAGTTCTTCCGTTTCAGCACAAGCACAGGGTTCTAACATCATGACTTTCCAAGCCAGCCGGATTGCAAGCAAGCGCTTGCGTGCGTTTTTTGCCGGTATCGTTCTTGCTCTGGGCACGCTCGGCGTCGCTCACGCACAGAACATTCTGGTGATTAACGAAGAGACCATTCTGACCGAAAGCCAGGTCGGGCGGCATATTGCCGGCCAGCTGGAGGTGATCGGCCGTGAAATCCAGACCGAACTGGAGGCGGCAGCTCAGCCTCTCACGCAGGAGAACGAAGCCCTGCAGGCAGAAACGTCGGCTCTCAGCCAGGAAGCCATTCAGCAGCGCCCGGACCTTATCCAGCGCGCTCAGCAGCTGCAGCAGAACGCCCAGCAGCTTGAGCGTCTGCGCCGTTTGCGTCAGCAGGAGCTTGTGGCGACCGAGCGTCAGGCCCTCCAGCCTGTTCTGCAGGCGCTGGAAGCCGTCCTTCAGGAGGTCGTGAACGAGCGCAATGCGACTGTGCTCCTTGACCGTTCGCAGGTCGTTTTCGCGGCTGACAGCGTGGATGTGACGTCTACGGTGGTCGAGCGTCTGAACCAGCGTATCCAGACGACGCCGGTGACGCGTGTCCGCGCGCCCGAGAATGGTCAGTAGACGTTAGTCCAGTGGCCGTTGACTTCCGGTTTTATCACCGTGTCGGCGAGCTGAACGCGAAGGACATTGCCGGCGAGCTCGATGCCGAGCTCGCCGGCAATCCTGTTTGCAGCGCTGTTGATGTAGCCTCCGCCAGCGCTCCATCCCCCGGAGCGCTGGTATTCGTTGAGTCAACGAAAGCGCTGGAGGCAATTGCCTCCCACCCATGCGTCATCATCGCGTCCGCAGAAGCGCTGAAAGGCCAGAGTTTTCATCCCGGATCGGCGCTGATTACGGTTAAACACCCCAAGGCAGCCTTTGCTGTCATGGCACCACGGGTGATTGCCCCGCGCGGCAATGATTCCTCCAGCGCGATCCACCCCTCCGCTGTAATCGGGCAGGGCGCGGTTATCAGTCCCGGCGTCTATGTCGGTGCCGGTGCATCTATTGGCGAGAACTGCCATATCGGTCCGAACGCGGTCATCGGCACCGGCGTCGAGATCGGCGATGGCACACATGTTGGCGCGTGTGCTGTCATCGGATTTGCGGTGATCGGGCGCAATTGCCGGATCGGACCGGGCAGCGTGATCGGCGAGGCCGGTTTTGGCCTGGTGCCAGGCCCGCAAGGTCTTCTGGAACTTCCCCATTTCGGCCGCGTCGTGATCGGCGGCGATGTACGTATCGGCGCCAACTGCACCATAGATCGCGGGATGTTCGGCGACACCGTGCTGGGCGATGGGGTGAAGCTCGATAATCTGTGTCACATCGCGCACAATGTTCAGGTGGGCGCCCACACGTTGATGGCCGCGTTCGCGGGGGTTTCAGGCAGCGTGAATATCGGCCGCGGAGCCCAGTTCGGTGGCCGGGTCGGGGTCGTTGACCACGTCACCATTGGTGACGGGGTGCGGCTTGCGGCCAATGCCTCACCAGCCGGAGATGTGCCAGCGGGTGAAACCTGGGCCGGACAGCCTGCCCAGCCTATCCGAAGCTGGCTTCGCGAGCTTGCCGTGCTCAAACGCCTGGCGGCGCCGAAACGGCGCACGGTTGACGCTGGCCGCGCTGCAGGGCAGGACAAGGATGACGAGTGACCTTCTGGTGAGCAATGGGGTGCGCATGACCGACCTTGCCAGTGTTATCGGGCCGGATGAAATCCTGATGCGCCTGCCGCACCGGTTCCCGTTTCTGCTGGTGGATCGCGCGCATAGCTATGTCGAGGGCGAGTCCATAACCGGCATCAAATGCGTGTCAGCCGGAGAGCCCTATTTTCAGGGCCACTTCCCCGAAAATCCCGTCATGCCCGGCGTGCTGATGATAGAGGCGCTGGCACAGACAGGCGCCTTGCTGATGTCGAAAACACTCGACGCCGATATCTCCAACACCGTGATTCTGTTTATCGGCGTGGACAGGGCGCGGTTTCGCAAGCCGGTGCGTCCGGGCGATGTACTGGAGATGCCGGTCCGTGTGGTCGCCAACCGCAGAGGATTGTTCAGGTTTGAGGGCGACGCGCTGGTCAACGGGGTGAAAGTGGCCGATGCCGCGTTCTCCGCGACATCGGCGCAGCGCCAGGGAGAGGCATCGTGAGCACGTTTATCCACCCGTCCGCGATTGTCGAACCGGGAGCCGAGCTGGGCAAGGATGTCGAAATCGGACCGTTCTGCCAGATCGGTCCGAAAGTGAAGATCGGGGACCGTACACGTCTCGTCTCCCATGTCAGCGTGCGCAACCAGACGGAAATCGGTGCTGACTGCCTGGTGCACCCGTTTGCGGCGCTCGGCTCGCCGCCGCAGGATTTCAAATACAAGGGCGGCGATGTCAGCCTGGTGATCGGCGACCGCAACACGATGCGTGAGCACGTGACCATGCATCTGGGCACCGAGACCGCCCGCGGCACGACGCGCGTTGGCTCCGGGGGCTATTTCATGGTCGGTGCCCATGTCGGGCATGACTGCATCGTTGGCGATAATGTGGTGTTCGCCAACAATGCTACGCTCGGCGGCGAGGTAGTGATAGGCGATTACGTCATCATGGGCGGGCTATCAGCCATTCATCAGAAATGCCGCGTGGGCCGCTATGCGTTTGTAGGCGGCGGCGCGCCGGTGACGGGCGACATCATCCCTTATGGCATGGTCGACAATCACGGCTATCTGGCCGGGTTGAATCTGGTGGGTATGAAGCGGCGCGGCTTTTCACGCGACCTCATCCACGATCTGCGCGCCGCCTACCGGCTGGTATTTGCCGCAGAAGGCGCGTTTTCTGAACGGGTAGAGGATGCCAGCCGCCTGTTCGAGCAGCGCCCCGAAGTGATGGAAATCATCAATTTCGTGAAGGCGCCAGCAGCACGCCCGCTTTGCGGCCCCGAACAGGGCTAGGCGCTGATGGACACCAGCTGGACACGCCTTGGCCTGATCGCAGGTGGCGGTACATTGCCGCGCCTGGTGGCGCAGGCGTGTGAAGCTGACGGACGGCTTGGCTGTGTGATTGCGCTGTCCGGCTTTGCTGATCCGGCCGACTACACCGATCCGCTGGTGCGCACGATCGGCCAGTTCGGCCATGTGGTGGAAGATCTCAGGGTTGCAGGATGTGATGCGGTCTGTTTTGCCGGCATCGTGACGCGTCCTGATTTTCGCAGCTTCGTGCCGGACCTTGAGGGCGCGAAGCTTCTGCCAAAACTGCTCGCCGCTGCCGTGCGCGGCGACGACGCGCTGCTTCGCGTGGTGGTAAAGGCTTTCGAGGCACGCGGATTGAAGGTTGTGGGCGCAGACGAGTTGTCCTCCTCCCTATTGGCGCCCGCCGGAATGATTGGCGGCGATGTAGATGCCGGGCCTCACCAGCCTGACATCGCCAAGGCCATGCAGATGGCGGCCGCTATCGGGGCGCTGGATGCCGGGCAGGGCGCCGTCGTGTGCGACGGGCTGGTGCTGGCGCTGGAGGCGCAGGAAGGCACTGACGCCATGCTGGAACGCGTCGCCAGCCTGCCGGAGAATATTCGCGGCACGCGCCAGACCCCGCGCGGTGTTCTGGCCAAGCGTCCAAAACCGCAGCAGGAGCGCCGGATCGATCTTCCGGTCGTGGGGGTAGAAACGGTTGAGCGGGCGGCCGCAGCGGGGCTTGCAGGTATCGCTGTAGAGGCGGGTGCGGCGCTGATCCTGGGCAGTGACGCCGTTGACGACGCCGCGCGCCGCCACGGCATATTCGTTATCGGCGTTTCGCCGGACAGCTGAACGGACAAACTCCCATGGCCTCCGCTAACCGGCCTTTACGCGTATTTGTCGTGGCCGCCGAGCCCTCTGGCGACATGGTGGGCGCCGAGCTTATCCGCGCCTTGCGCGCCGCAAACCCGAACGTGGAGATTGCCGGCGTGGGCCGGGAAGCCATGGCGGCTGAAGGCGTCGCCACTGATATCGATCTGTCAGCGCTGTCGGTTCTGGGCCTCTTTGACGGCTTGCGCGTCTGGCGGCAGGTGCATGAGCGCGCGAATGCGTGTGCGCGCGCGGCGGCAGCGTTCAATGCCGATCAGGTCGTGCTGATCGATTCCTGGGGCTTCATGCTGCGCGTGGCGTGGAAAGTGCGTGAAGCCTGCCCGGGGGCGCGCATCGTCAAATATATCGGCCCGCAAGCCTTTGCGACGCGGCCCGGCCGGGCCAAGACGCTTGCGCGGGCGGTCGACAATCTTCTGGCCATTCATCCATTCGACCCGGAGTATTTTGAGCCCTACGGCCTGCCGACCATCGTGGTGGGCAATCCCGCGCTGGAACGCGATCTGACCGGGGACGGCGCAGGCTTCCGCCGCCAGCACGCAATTGCTGACGATGCGCGCGTCATGCTGGTCCTGTTTGGCAGCCGGAAGGCGGAGGTCGAAAGGCTGTTTGATGATTTTGCCGATACGGCCGAGGCGCTGGCGAAAGACCGCCCTGACCTGCGTCTGGTGACGGTAGTGGCGCCGTCGGTCGCGGAGTCTGTGCGCGACCGTCTGGCGAGCCGCGATACGCTCTCTGGAATGATCGTGGTGGGACCGGAAGAGCGCCTCGACGCCTTTGCCGCTGCCGATGCCGCCCTTGCGTGCTCCGGTACGGTAACACTGGAGCTGTCACGCATGGGCGTGCCGGGCGTGGTCGGCTACCGGCTGGGGCCTGTTGCCTGGACCATCGCCTGGAACTTCATGCTCAAGGCGCCCTATGTCAGCCTGGTCAATCTGGCAGCCGGCCGGGAGCTATTGCCCGAACGTCTGCAGAACCGCGCCGTGCCCGAATATCTGGTGCCGGAAATGGCAAGGCTGCTCGATGACGCGGAACACCGGCGCGCGGTCTCCAAGGCGCTGGTGGAAACCACGAAACGCATGGCGGGAAACGGCGAGGGCGCGAGCGTCAATGCCGCCCGCGCCCTCATTGACCTTGGCCCGAAATAAGGTCTAGCGCTTGCTGACCGGCAGGTAGGCACGCTCGGTGGCGCCAGTGAAGACCTGACGCGGGCGGCCGATCTTCTGGGTCGGGTCTTCAATCATTTCAGACCATTGCGCGATCCAGCCAACCGTGCGGGCCAAGGCGAAGAGCACCGTGAACATCTCGGTGGGGAAGCCCATCGCGCGCAGCGTGATGCCCGAATAGAAGTCGATATTCGGGTAGAGCTTCTTCTCGACAAAATACGGATCTTCCAGCGCGATACGCTCCAGTTCCAGCGCCACCTGAAGCAGCGGATCGTCCTTCACGCCCAGCTCGTCGAGCACCTCATGGCAGGTGGTGCGCATGACTTTCGCGCGCGGGTCGTAATTCTTGTAGACGCGGTGGCCAAAGCCCATCAGGCGGAACGGATCATCCTTGTCCTTGGCGCGCTTGATGAATTCAGGGATACGGTCAACCGACCCGATCTCTTCCAGCATGTTGAGCGCGGCCTCGTTGGCACCGCCATGGGCAGGGCCCCACAGCGAGGCAATGCCGGCCGCGATACAGGCGAACGGATTGGCACCGGACGAACCGGCAAGGCGCACCGTCGAGGTGGAGGCGTTCTGCTCGTGATCGGCGTGCAGGATGAAGATGCGGTCCATCGCGCGGGCCAGCGTGGGAGAAACTTCATAATCCTCGGCAGGCACGGCAAAGCACATGCGCAGGAAGTTGGAGGCGTAGTCCAGCTCGTTGCGCGGGCTGATGAAGGGCTGGCCGACCGAGTATTTGAACGCCCGCGCCGCAATCGTCGGCATTTTTGCGATCATGCGGTGGCTGGCAATGGTGCGCGCCTTGGGATCATTGATGTCGGTGGAGTCGTGGTAGAAGGCGGCCAGCGCGCCGACCGTGCCGACCATCACCGCCATCGGGTGCGCATCGCGCCGATAGCCGCGGAAGAACTGGTCGAACTGGTCGTGCAGCATGGTGTGCCGGCGGATCGTCCAGTCAAACGTCTCCAGCTCTTTGGCCGAGGGCAGCTCGCCGTGCAGCAGCAGGTAGGACACCTCGATGAAGGAGGAGTTTTCCGCCAGCTGGTCAATGGGATAGCCGCGATAGAGCAGCACGCCTTCATCGCCGTCAATATAGGTGATCTGGCTTTCACAGCTGGCTGTGGAGGTGAAGCCCGGATCGTAGGTGAACACGCCCGCATCGCGGTAGAGCGTGCGGATATCGATGACATCGGGGCCTACGGAGCCAGCCAGAACCGGCAGCTCGATCGTTTTCCCGTTAATGGTCAGCTGGGCGGAGCCCGTTTTGTCGGTCTTGTTCTTCATCGGTCCAATCCCTTCACGTAATTCAGGTCTGTTCAGTCCAGGCGGGCGTGATCGTCCAGCCTGGCAAGTGTTTCATCGCGGCCCAGCAATCCCAGCACCAGGCTCATATCGGGCGCCGGGGCGCCTCCGGTCAGTACGGCGCGCAAAGGCTGGCCAATCTTGCCAAAGCCAACGCCTTCGGATTCTGCAAATGCCTTGAGCACGGTGCCCAGGGATTCGCTGTTCCAGTCATTATGTGCGGCGAGCACACCGCGCAGGCGGGAAAGCCGCGCGAGTGCATCGGGAGACAGGTGCTTGCGCGCCGCATCATCAAGGCTGAACGGGCGTTCGCGGAGGAGAAAATAGGCTTGCGATTCCATTTCGGCGAGTGTTTTTGAACGCTCTTTCAGCATATCCATCGCAGGCGTTAACCGGGCGTTCGCCACCGCGCCGCTGACCAGCCCGTCCTGACCCTCCAGGCGTTCCATCAGCAGCGCCAGAAGCCGCGTATTGTCGGCCTGGCGGATATGATGGTGGTTCACAAACGCCATCTTGTCGAAATCGAGCCGGGCAGGGGCCTTGTTCAGCCCTTCAAGCGAGAAGGCGGCGATCAGTTCCGCATCGCTGAACAATTCCTGGTCGCCATGGCTCCAGCCAAGCCGTGCCAGATAATTGCGCAAGCCCTCCGGCAGATAGCCCATATCGCGATAGGCTTCCGCGCCCAGCGCGCCATGGCGCTTGGACAGTTTCTTGCCATCAGGCCCGTGAATGAGCGGGATATGGGCAAAGATCGGCCGATCCCAGCCCAGCGCGTCGTAAAGCTGGGCCTGGCGCCCGCCATTCACCAGATGATCGTCACCGCGGATGATGTGGGTCACGCCCATATCATGGTCATCGACCACCACGGCGAGATTATAGGTCGGGTTGCCATCGGCACGCAGCAGGATGAGGTCGTCAAACTCCTTGGAGGCCCAGCGCACTTCGCCCTGAACGGCGTCATTCAGCGTGACATCGCTGTCCGGCGCGCGAAAGCGGACCGTAAACCGGCGATCATCGGGCGGCGTGCCGCCATCGCGCCAGGGAGAGCGCAGGGCGCGGCCTTCAGCAAAGGCTTCTTCACGCAGCTTTTCCACTTCTTCGTGCGTGCAATAGCAGCGGAATGCCTTTCCTTGCACGACCAGCTCTTCGGCCACTTCGCGGTGCCGGTCGGCGCGCGCATGCTGGGACACGGCATCGCCATCCCATTCCAGGCCCAGCCAGCTCATGCCGGCCAGAATCGCATCCACGGCTTGTGTGGTGGAGCGCTCGCGGTCGGTATCTTCAATTCGCAGCTTGAATTGACCACCCGCCTGGCGCGCAAAAAGATAGTTGAACAAGGCGGTACGCGCCCCTCCGATATGGAGGAAGCCGGTGGGCGAGGGCGCAAAGCGCGTGATGATGTCTTGTCTGTTTTGCACGTGCGAGATGTTGCTGCGCTGCGAAGGAGCGGGATGATTAGCATGTTAGGCACGTAAAGAGATAGTCTCACCGCTGAAGTGACAACACAGGGTGGCTGCATGCGCCGCTACATCCACGCGGTACGGGCGTCAATCAGGCGGGAATGCAGCCCGGCGTCGGGCGGCATGGCCGCGGCACTGAGCCGTCTTTTGCAACCTGTATTGCCGTCAAGGGCCGTCCGTCCGGCCGATCTGATCTTGTGGGTGCCGCTTGCTGCAGGGCTGGGTGCGGCGGTCTATCTCTCCGTCCCTATTGAGCCCGATGCGGCGCTGATCCCTGTATTCTGGCTGTCCGCCCTGATCTGCCTTGCCGCCGGTCTGTTGCTGACGGCGCGGCCCGCTCTGCTGGCGGCGGTGGTGCTGAGTGCGTGCGCGCTGGCGGGCCATGCCCATGTTCACAGCCGGACGCTGTCCCTTGCCCCGCCCCATATCGAGATCAGCGACCGCGCCCGCACCGTGACGGGCTGGGTGGAGCGCATTGAGCGCCGGGGGCGTTCGGGGCGCGTGCTGCTGCGTGTCGACAGCCTCCAGCGCGCCGATACGGCGCCTTACCGGGTGCGCCTGCGGATCAATACCGAAACCCTGACCCCCGGCGATGGCATTCGCGTCAGCGCTGTCCTGTCGCCTCCGCGCGGACCTGCGGCGGCGGGCGGCTATGACGGTGCGCGGGCGGCCTGGTACCAGCGGGTTGCGCTCTCAGGATTTTCCATCTCCCAGCCCCAGCCGGAAGACATTGCCGGAGCCGAGAGCCAGCGGGCGTTTCTGGCGTGGCGATGGCGGCTGGCGCAGCGCATTTCCGATGCAGCCGGGCCAAACTCAGGACCGGTCATCGCCGCGCTGCTGACCGGGGAGCGCTCAGGCGTCACCGAGGCCCATGCCGAGGCGTTGCGGCTGTCCGGTCTTGGTCATCTGCTGGCCATATCAGGCATGCACATGGCGCTGCTGGCCGGCGGTATTTACTTCGCTGTGCGCTGGCTCATCGCCTCGATTGAACCCTTCGCCCGTGCGCACGATCCGCGAAAGCCCGCAGCGCTGATCGCGCTTCTCGCCGCCCTTGGCTATCTGCTGCTGTCGGGCGGCGCTATCTCCACCCAGCGCGCCTTCGTCATGGCTGCGGTCATGTTCACGGCGATACTGATAGGCCGCAGAGCGGTGTCGTTTCAGTCGCTTGCACTGGCCGCACTCATCATCATCGCGTTCAACCCGGAAAGCGTGATCGAGCCGGGTTTCCAGATGAGCTTTGCTGCCACCGCCGCCCTGATCGCCGTCTACGAAGCCTGGCAGAGGTGGCGGATCACCCGCGACATGGCCGATTATGGCTGGTTTGCGCGCGTACAGGCGGCGTTTACAGGGCTCGCCGTGACCAGCCTTGTGGCGGGCAGCGCAACCGGGCTGTTTGCCGCCTTCCATTTCCAGCGCATGGCCGCCTATGGGTTTGGCGCAAACCTTGTCGCCATGCCGGTATTCAGCTTCTGGGTGATGCCGGCCGGCGTCGTGGGGCTGCTCTTGGCCCCATTCGGGCTGGAAGGCTTGCCGTTGATGATAAGCGCTATGGGCATGGATATCGTGCTGGCCATCGCGACATGGACGTCATCGCTGCCCGGCGCCGCCTTGCCTGCGCTGGCACCGGGCGGGATCGTGCTAGGTCTCTACGCGACCGGG
This sequence comes from Glycocaulis abyssi, assembly GCF_041429775.1. NCBI lineage: Bacteria > Pseudomonadati > Pseudomonadota > Alphaproteobacteria > Maricaulales > Maricaulaceae > Glycocaulis > Glycocaulis abyssi. The sequence continues at coordinate 728,467 of NZ_CP163421.1, forward strand.
TTTGCACTGGCCACGCTGGGGCGCGGGCTGGTGCGGGTGGCCGGAATTCCGTTTGCTGCCGGGGCATTGTCCCTATGGGCGTTGCAGGCCCCGCCGGACATGATGATTACCTCGTCTGGCGTTCTGGTTTCGAGAAGCATTTCGAGTGAAACCGGCGAGCGTCTGGACTGGCAGGTCAGTGACCGCCGCCGTGGCCGGTTTGAGGCAGGCGTACTGTTGCAGCGTGCCGGAACCGGGCTCAGCACCGCGCCGCGCGGCGATTATGCGTGCGATCCGCTGGGCTGTCTTGTCGTCACGGCCGAGGGGCTGCGTGTAGCGGTCAGCGAGCATCCCGCCTCGCTGGAGGAAGACTGCGTACGCGCAGACCTGGTGGTCGCGCGCGGCACGGTAAGCGCCTGGCAGAAGCGCCGTTGCGCGGTGCCGGTTCTGGACGATGCGGCCCGCGCAGAGTTGGGCAGCGCCGAATTCTGGGTCCGTGACGGGCGCATCATCCGCCTTCGCGGTGCCAATGATGGCAGCGCAGCCCGCGTCTGGGGACGCGAGCGGGAGAGCTAGCTGCCTTTTCCCGCCCTCGGCTCCAAAGGGTCAGTGATAGCGGCGGATCAGCCCGACCAGGCGGCCCTGAACCTGTACCCGGTCCGGCCCGAAAATGCGGGTTTCATAGGCCGGGTTGGCGGCTTCAAGAGCAATCGACCCGCCCTTGCGGCGGATGCGTTTCAGCGTAGCTTCCTCATTATCCACGAGTGCCACGACAATCTCGCCATTATTGGCGGTATCACCGCGGCGGATGATGACAAAATCACCGTCGAGAATGCCTGCTTCGATCATGGAATCGCCTTCGACCTCCAGCGCGAAATGCTCGCCCGAAGACACCATCTGGGAGGGAACGCCAAACCGGTCGGTTTCGTGCTGGATCGCCTCGATCGGTACGCCGGCTGCGATTCTGCCCAGCAGCGGTACATCAACCGAATCTGTTTCCATTTCCCGGCGCGCGAAATTGCCGCTGACCACATTGCTGGCCGGATTGACGCGCGGCGCTGAGGCATCGGGGAGTTTGAGCACTTCGAGCGCGCGGGCGCGGTGGGCAAGACGGCGAATGAAGCCGCGCTCCTCCAGCGCGCTGACCAGACGGTGCACACCGGATTTCGACGCCAGCTGCAAAGCCTCTTTCATCTCGTCAAAAGAAGGAGAAACGCCATCCTCGGACAGGCGCTTGTGAATGAAGAGCAGAAGCTCGTGTTGTTTGCGGGTCAGCATGAGGGGGTCTGATCTCCAGTCAACAAAGGAACAAAGCCAGAAAGGCCACGGTTTGTTCTACGCCTGTTCCGCTCGCCCGTCAAGGGTTGTGCCCGCTCTCACGCGAAGTTCATCAGCGTTTTCACCGCTGCGGCAACATCGGCCTGGCGCATCAGGCTTTCACCGACCAGCAGGGCTTTTGCGCCGGACCGGCGCACGCGCTCAGCGTCATCGGCGTTGAAAATCCCGCTTTCGGCGACCAGGAAGCGGTCATCCGGCACCGAGGCGCTCAGCGCCTCGAATGTGGCCAGCGTCACGTCGAACGTGCGCAGATTGCGGTTATTGATGCCGATCAGCGGCGAGGGCAGGGCGAGCGCCCGCTCCAGCTCTGCGCGGTCATGCACCTCGATAAGGGCATCCATATTCCAGTGCGCGGCCTCCGCCACCAGATCGGCGGCAAGGGCGTCGTCCACGGCCGCCATGATGACGAGAATGCAGTCAGCCCCCAGCGCGCGCGATTCTGCCACCTGCCACGGATCGTAGAGGAAGTCCTTGCGCAATACGGGCAGGGACACGGCCGCGCGCGCCTCTACAAGATGGTGGTCGGCTCCCTGAAAGCTTTCGGTATCGGTGAGGATGGAGAGGCAGGCCGCGCCGCCCGCCTCATAGGCGCGGGCAAGGGCTGGCGGGTTGAAATCAGCGCGGATCAGGCCGCGTGAGGGGCTTGCCTTCTTGATCTCCGCGATCAGGGCCAGCCCATCTGCGGCTTGCCGGGATTGCAGGTTATCAAGAAAGCCGCGCACTGGCGGCGCAGCCTGGGCCTTTTCCGATATCTGCGCATAGCTCAGGGCCGCCTTGCGGCGCGCGGTGTCAGCGCGCTTGTAGACGCCGATGCGCTCCAGCGTGTCAGTCATGGGCGGCATTCCTCAGGTGTTGGTAATCTGGACGAGCTTTTCCAGCGTGGCGGCGGCGCGGCCATCGTCGATGGCGGCGGCTGCCAGTGCCACCCCGTCTTTGAGGCCCTCTGCCTTTCCGGCAAGCACCAGCGCGGCGCTGGCATTGAACAGCACGATATCGCGGTAAGGCCCCTTTTCGCCTTGTAGCAGGCGGTGCAGGGCTGCGGCATTCTCGGCCGGTTCCCCGCCCTTGAGATCATCGAGGCTCGCGCGGGGCAATCCTGCATCTTCAGGCGTGACGGTAAACTCGCGCACGCTGCCATCAGCCTCCAGACTCGCAATATGGGTCGCGCCGGTGGTGGTGATCTCGTCGAGGCCGTCTTCGCCATGGACGATCCAGGCCCGTTCGGCGCCCAGATCGCGCAAAGCCTGCGCCATCGGCACCAGCCAGCGCCGGTCGAACACGCCCAGCAGCTGGCGGCGCGTGCCGGCCGGATTGGATAGCGGACCCAGCAGGTTGAACACGGTGCGCACGCCCAGCGTCTTGCGTGCCGGGGCCACGTGGCGCACCGCGCCGTGATGGGCCTGCGCGAACAGGAAGGCGACGCCAGCCTCTTTCAGCGCGCGTTCGGTCTGCTCTGGTGAGGCCATCAGATTGACGCCGGACGATTCCAGCACTTCTGCCGAGCCCGACTTTGATGATGCGGCCTTGTTACCGTGCTTTGCGACAACCGCTCCGGCGCTGGCGGCGACCAGTGCGGCGGCGGTGGAGATATTCCAGGTTCCCCGTGCGTCGCCGCCAGTTCCGCACGTGTCGATGGCATCAGCAGGCGCGGTGATGGAGCGCATGCGCGCGCGCATGGCGCGTGCGCCGGTTGCCAGAACGCCCGGATTCTCGCCAATGGCGGCCAGACCAATCAGGAAGCCGCCAATCTCCGCCGGATCAGCCTCCCCGTCCATCAGCGCGTCAAAGGCCGCCTCCAGCGCGTGCGTGGATGGCAGATTCCCGCCCGCCAGGGCGGATATGGCCGGGCGCATCTGGCTCATGCGGCTTTGCCTGTCCGGCGCGGGATTTCGCCCAGAAAGTTCTTCAACAGGGTGTGGCCGTGTTCGGAGGCGATGGATTCAGGGTGGAACTGGACGCCATGCACGGGCCGGGAGCGGTGACGCAGCCCCATGATCTCGCCGTCAGCCGTGCGGGCATTGACGATCATGTCGCTGGTTTGCGGCAGCTCGACGGCCAGTGAGTGGTAGCGCGTTGCGGCGAAGGGCGAAGGCAGGCCGGCAAACACGCCCGTAGCGTCATGCGTGATCGGGCTGGTCTTGCCGTGCATGATCTCGCGCGCCTGCACCACCTTGCCGCCATAGACCTGTCCCATCGCCTGATGGCCAAGGCACACGCCAAGAATTGGCAGATCCGCCGGTGCCTCGCGCAGTACATCAAGGCACATGCCCGCGCGGTCAGGGTCGCACGGTCCGGGCGACAGGACGATAGCCTCAGCACCCAGCGCCAGCGCGTCCGCAGCGCTCATCGCATCATTGCGGATCACGCGGGTCTGCGCGCCGAGCTCCTGGAAATAGTGAACCAGGTTGAAGGTGAAGCTGTCGTAATTGTCGATGATTAGCAGCATGTCTGGGCGGTCCATATTGCGGCGCGGCAAGGCAATCTAGTCGGGCAATGCAAGGCCGCCAACGTTTGCGACTCACCTTATGCATGATTTTCATGTCCTCGCCCGCAACCAGCGTCATCCACATGGCCAGCGCCGCCGCCGCGGCGATGCTGCTGCTTGCCGGGTTGGCGTTTCAGCTGGGCAACCGGGATGCGGTGGAGCCTGCCGCGCAACCGGCAGACAGGACCGCACACGCAGAGCCTATGGTTGATCTGGCACCAGCCCTGCCGGACGCGGCTTTGCCATCTCTTTCCGGTGCCATGCCCGTAGCTGCGGGCTCCCGGCCCATGCTGGCCGTCATCATTGACGATATCGGGCCGGACCGGGCGGTGGCCGATGCGTTTATCGGCGCTGGTCTGCCCATCACGCTGTCTATCCTGCCATTTGCGCAGGCCGCGCCGGAGATTGCGCGTGCGGCGTCGCGCGAAGGTCTGGAGGTGTTCTTGCACCTGCCAATGGAGCCGGTAGGTCTGGCAGACCCCGGCCCCAATGCGCTGATCCGTGCGCATGATGCGGCGGAGATGTCCCGCAGGCTCGGCTGGGCGCTGTCGCGTGTGCCGGGCGCGGCCGGTTTCAACAACCACATGGGCAGCGCCATGACCGCAGACGCGGCGGCCATGGAGCGGGTGTTTGAATCCCTTCGCGGGTCGCAGCTGATCTTCGTCGATTCGCTCACCCATCCGCGCAGCGTGGCAGCCGGCGCAGCAGCGCGCGCGGGCCTTCCGGCGCTGCGCCGCGACATTTTTCTCGATCATGTGCGGACGCGCGAGGCAGTAGACGCGGCGATTGATCAGGCGCTGGACCGCGCGCTGGCTAACGGGTCGGCTATAGCCATCGGCCACCCCCATGCGATGACGCTGGCGGCGCTGGAAACGCTGGCAGAGCGCGCCGAACGGGCGGGTGTGGAACTGGTGACCGTCTCGCAACTCGCCGCAGCACGCGCGCAGCGCCGGTCGAGCTAGACGAAACGCCACGCCTCGTCGGCGGCGCGGAACACCGCTTTTGCTTTGTTGATCGATTCCTGACGCTCGGCTTCGGGATCGGAATCGAGCACCATGCCTGCGCCTGCCTGCACATACATCGTGCCGTCCTTGATGATGGCGGTGCGCAGGGCGATGCAGGTATCAAGGCTGCCATCGGCGCCGAAATAGCCGACCGCGCCGGAATATATCCCGCGCCGGTGGGGTTCCATCTCGTCGATGATCTCCATGGCGCGCACCTTGGGCGCACCTGAAACCGTACCGGCTGGAAAGCCGGCAAAGAGCGCCGATACCGCGTCGTGCTCAGGATCAAGCTCGCCTTCCACATTGGACACGATATGCATGACATGGCTGTAGCGCTCGATAACTTCGCGTTCTGTCACGCGCACGCTGCCGGGCTTTGCCACACGGCCCACATCATTGCGGCCGAGATCCAGCAACATCAGGTGCTCTGCCAGCTCCTTGGGATCGGCTTTCAGCTCCGCTTCGTTGGCCGCGTCCTGTTCGGGCGTTGAACCGCGCGGGCGTGTGCCTGCCAGCGGCCGCAGCGTCACCTTGCCATCGCGCACACGCACCTGGATTTCCGGGCTGGAGCCTGCAATGGCAAAGCCGTCAAAATCGAAGAAGAACAGAAATGGCGACGGGTTGGTGCGTCTGAGCGAGCGGTAGAGCGCAAAAGGCGGCAGGCTGAACGGCGCGGAAAAGCGCTGGCTTCCCACAATCTGGAAGGCGTCACCGGCGCGGATATACGCCTTTGCCTTCTCCACATTCCCCCGGAAGGCCGTTTCGGCCATATTGCTGGCAGGGGCGTCCATGGGAGCAGCCGGTGTCCCGGCCCGGTGGCCGGATGCGGGCGCATCAAGGCGCTCAAACACCGCTTCGATACGCCTGACGGCGGCCTCGACCGCCTCGCGCGCGGTTTCGCCCTTGCTGATGCGCGCCGGAGCGGCGGCGGTGATTTCCTGGGCGATGGCATCGAACACGATCATCACGCGCGGGCGCATCAGCAGCCCGTCCGGTGTGCCTAGCGGATCAGGCGCGGCCAGTGATGGCAGCCGCTCGACCTCGCGGATCATGTCATAGCCAAGATAGCCGAATAGCCCCGCAGCGATGGGTGCAAGCCCGCCGGGCATGTCCAGCGCCGATTCCTCAATCAGTGCCCTGAGTGACTCCAGCGGCGCGCCAGCCGGTTCAAACCGGTCAGGACGGCCATTGGAGCTGTCGGCGCGCGCTATGGAAGCTGCGCCGTTTTCGCTTTTCCAGATCAGGTCAGGATCAAGGCCGATGGCCGAGTAGCGCCCCCGATAGGCACCGCCCTCAACGCTCTCCAGAAGGCAGCTGTAAGGCGCTGCGCCCGACAGTTTCAGATAGGCGGACACAGGTGTTTCCAGATCATCGACGCGCTGCGCGGTTACGAGAACCCGCCCATGCGACTGACAGCGGGCAATCGCCGCGTCGATATCGGCTCGCGATAGCGCCATGGAGCCACCGCCTAGTCGATGTCTGTGCGGCCAAGGGCCGCGTCTCGCAACTGGGTATTGATACGCACATCGTAGCTGTCGAGCAGAGCCCGCTCCAGCGCGATGACGATATCGCTCTCATAGCCCTCGATCACGGCCTGGCGTGCATCGCTATCAAGCTCGGCAGAGCCGGGCGTAATGGCCGTGACAATAGCAACCGTCCGCGTGCGCTGATCGCCTGCGCGCGCTTCAAAGGGCGTGTCCGGGCGGGCGCGGAAAGCGGCGTTGACCAGGGTTTGCGTGAACGGGCCTGCGGTCTGCCCGCGCGTCAGCGTGGTTTCCTCCACACGGGTCCCGGGAATGCTGGCGGCAATAGCATCAAGGCTTTCACCGGCTTCCGCCCGCGACAGGGCCTCTGTGACGGTGTCCTGCAGCCGGTCGTCGATCTGGCGCAGACGCCAGAAAGCTTCGGCCTGTTCGCGGACATCAGCCAGCGGTGCAAGCTCGCTGGCCCGGACGGCGTCGACGCGGAGAATGAAATATCCGCCGTCACCAAAGGGGGTGAGATCGGATTCGAAACCTTCCTGCGTGGTCCGCGCGGCCTCCAGAATGGTTTCCTCGCGGATAATGCTCATCAGCGGCGCGCCAGACGAAATTTCAAACGCGTCCGGCGTCATGTAGTCGAAGCGTTCCAGCGGAATGCCTGCGCCCTCTGCGGCCTCTTCCAGCGTGGCGCCCCGCCCGCGCTGGTCCTCGAACTCGGCCAGTGCGTCAAGCACGCGGTAGTCTGCTGCGTCGCCAGCCAGCTCGGTGCGAAGTTCGTCGGCAACGGCTTCAAACGCGGGAATTTCGGGATCGGTCGCCGCTTCAACATAGACCGCGCGCCAGCCAAGACGCCCTTGAACCGCGCGCGCTTCGCCCTGTGTCATCTCGAACGCTGCCCGGCCGATGACCTGATCGGGAACGGCAAACTGTTCCACGTCTTCAAGACGCACCGGATCGCCCAGCCCGGTTGCCGCAGCGATGCTGGACGGAGATTCGCCAGCACCCAGCCGCTCGACGATGTTTTCGGCAGTCTGCTGGTCGGGCGTCACCCATTGCAGGAAAGTGCGCAGCGGCGCGTCGGCCAGCTCACCCGTCTCCAGGCGCATCTCGTAAAGTTCGCGCAGCTCGTCCTCGTCCACGGCGACGTCCGGCGCCACCAGTTGCGGATCAAGGCGTACCAGCGTGATGCGGCGCTGTTCGGGCAGGGTGAAGAATGCCGCGTTCTCGGCAATGAACGCTTCCAGCGTCTCGTCGTCCGGTGTTCCCACCTCGCCAGCCAGCGCAGGCGGGATCAGGAGGGCGCGGATCGTGCGCGTCTCGCCCTGATAGCGCGCGCGCATTTCACCGAAGATCGCGGGCGGTGTCGCACCGGCAAGAGCGGCATCGATAAACTGCTGGCGGCGCAGATCACCGCGCAATTGCGCCTCGAAAGCATTGGCGGTCCAGCCCTCCTGACGCAGCCATTCCTGATAGGCTGCCGGGTCAAAGCGGTTGGAGAACACGCTCTGGAAGGCCGGGGCGCCGTGGATCAGCTCAAAGACCTGCTCATCGGTTGCCGCAATGCCCAGTTCACGGGCCTGCGCATTGATCGCGGCCTGCGCAACCAGCAGGTTCATGACATTATCGCCCAGCCCTGCCTCATCAGCTTCCTGCTGCGTCATGCGCGGATTTTCCATCTGGATACGGCGCATTTCGCGCTGCATCGTCCGGCTTACATCCTGCAGCGTCACGCGTTCGGATCCTACCGTGGCGACCGCATTGCCGGTGCCGGTGAAGATGTCGTTGATTCCGAACAGCGCAAAGGCGGCGACCACCGGAACGATGATGACCAGAACGGCAATCGGAGAGCGGGCAAGGTTTCGGATCGATGAAAGCATGGAGCGTCAATTACACCGGTGAGAGAGGCTGTGACAGGCTTGGCTGGCCAAGGCCGCGGACCCTAACCATGGCGGGCGCTTCCGGCAAGGCTGCTGCCTGCGCGAAACCAACAGGGTTTGCTCCGCGCCGGGCGGGCTGGTATCGCTCACTCGTGCTTGCCGCAGGGGACTGACCTATCATGACAATTCGCCGCCCGTTGATCGCAGGCAACTGGAAAATGAATGGCCGCCTGGCCGATACGGCCTGGGTGGAGCGTTTTCAGGACGCCCTTGTGGCCAGTGAGGTGGACATTCTGGTCTGCCCGCCTGCCACCTTGCTGCATGCGTTTGGGGAGCTGCTCGCCAGCCGGGCCATTGCGCTGGGCGCGCAGGATTGTTCGCCTGAGCCCGACGGTGCCTATACGGGCGATATCTCCGCAGGAATGCTAAAAGATATTGGTTGCAGCTACGTCATTGTCGGCCATTCCGAACGCCGTAGCGGTCACGGCGAGAGCGATGCTCTGATACGCAGCAAGGCCGAGGCTGCGCTGCGCGAAGGGCTGACGCCGATTATCTGCATCGGTGAAAACCTCGACGAGCGCGAGGTGGGTCGGGCGATTGAAACGGTTCTGGCGCAGCTGGCGGGCAGCCTGCCTGAAGCCAGTGCAGAAAAAATCGTCATCGCCTATGAGCCTGTCTGGGCTATTGGCACCGGACGAAGCGCCGGACCGGACGAGGCGCAGGAAATGCATGCGGCAATCCGCGCGGCATGGCCCGGAGCGGACGCACAGGCGTTGCGCATCCTTTATGGCGGGTCGGTGAAACCGGACAATGCCGGTGAGTTGCTGGCCTGCCCGGATGTTGATGGTGCGCTGGTCGGCGGGGCTAGCCTTGATCCGCGAGTTTTTGCACGCCTTGTTAACCTATCTTCGTAAGGCGATTTTCAGACTTCACTGGCATCGTGCCATCAAGCGGGGGAGGCAACAGACCTCCTGTGATGGGTGGTATGATGAGGAATATCGATTATCGGCGCGCCTCAGTGCTGCTGTTCGACCCGGTAGGGGTCAATCTGCGTAATACGCGCTATGCGCTGCACGAGATCGGCTTCCGGGAGATCAGCTGCCTGAGCTCGATCAACGAGTTCAAGCGGCGCCTGGAAGACACATCCCCGGATCTGATCATTGCCGAACTCGTCAATAACGAGAACGAGCTTCTGCGCGCGGTGCGTGCCGTGCGCGCAGGCGAGCTCGGCCGCAATCCGTTTGTTGTCTTCGCGTTCACCAGCTGGGTGCGCGACGGGGTTGTGATGAAGCAGGCCATCGATTCTGGCGTTGATGACGTCATCATCCGGCCGTTCTCCACCGCCTTTGCCGAAGAGCGCATCCGCACGCTGGTCAAGGCACGCAAGCCCTTCGTTGTCACGAGTGATTATATCGGGCCGGACCGCCGCAAGGACCTCGACCGGGGTATCGGTGCGGGCAACCGGGTGGACGCGCCCAATACGCTGCAGGTGGTCACCGAAGGTGATGAGGGCGCGATTGACGAGGCCAATCGCTGGATTGCCGAAGCGCGCCGCACGGTGGAGGCCGAACGCATTCGCCGCCTGTGCATGCGCCTGACCGTCGGTGTTGAGGTCGGCCTGCGCGAGCTGGGCTCCGGAAACGTGGCAGTGCTCGACCTTGAGGATATGGCGCGCACGGCCAAGGAATTGCGGCTGCGTCTGGCGCGCCAGAGCGCAGGCGAGGCGTCCCGGATTGCGTTCGCGCTTTATCAGGTCTGCGAAGAAATGATGGGCGAGGGCGGGTTCACGATGGCCAATCTGAACCTGATAAAGGAGCTGGCAATGGGCGTGCTGACGGCCTTTGCGGGCGGGGCCTCTGTTGAATCCTCGGTCAAGGAAATCGAGATGACGGTTGAGGCCCTTCGCCGGCGGCTTGCGCCTGTGCGGCAGTTGGAGAGTGGCAAATCCAAAGAGGCTGAGCTACAACGCGCGGCAAGTTGATCCTCCGCCGGGCCTTCGCCTTGCGGAAAACAAGGCGTTTCAAGGCTCCATGACCACTATTCTGCTTATCATTCAGATTCTTGTGGCGATTGCGCTGGTCGCGGTCGTGCTGATGCAGCGTTCCGAGGGCGGTGCCCTGGGTATTGGCGGCGGCGGACCGGGCGGCATGATGTCGGGCCGGGGCGCAGCCAATCTGCTGACCCGGACCACCATGATCCTGGGCGTCGTGTTCATGGCCAACTCGATTGCCCTTGCAGCGCTGTCGAGAATGGATGTTTCCGGGCAATCGGTCATCGACCGTGTCGGCACGCAGGACGAGCGCGGACCGCTGCCCTTCAGCTTTGATGATGACGGCGAGCCAATACCGGCAGACGAGGCACCCGCCGCTGAAACCGCTGATCAGCCCGCAGACGTGCCTGCGCCGTTCGAGGGCGATACCGGCGACACACCTGCGGGCGCTGACGAAGAGCCGGGCCGCTAGGGCGGATATGGAAGGGCTTCTTGCAAACGCCGAGGCCCGGTCGATCCTGCTGCCTGCTGCGGCTCATCTCGCGCTGGTCGCCTTTCTGTACACGTGGCTTACCGCGGAGCGCCTGCTGGCCGTCAGGGCGCGCAAGCGCACCTATGCTGATTTGCAATTTGCAGGCGCAGATGTGGAGCGCGGCGCCCGTGTTGCCGCCAACCTGCGCAACCAGTTTGAAGCGCCCGTACTGTTCTACCCGCTAGTGCTGGTGCTGTGGGCCACGCAGTCCGTCACATTCGCCGCTGTTTGCCTTGCCTGGCTGTTCGTCGCCGGACGGGTGCTGCACACAGGCGTTCAGACGCTTACCGGCAATGTGCCGCTGCGCGGAGCAGTTTTCACGATCAATTTTCTCGCACTTGCCGGATTATGGCTGCTGTTCCTGTTGCGGCAGCTGAGCTGACGCGCTGCGCTTTTTTCGGTTTTATCACATGCGGTGACAGGGCGTGGCTTTCCCGCCGCGTGATTCTGCGCTAACCCGTCCTTCCATGCCGCGATACATTTTCATAACCGGCGGCGTGGTCTCCTCTCTTGGTAAGGGCCTCGCTTCAGCCGCTCTTGGTGCGCTCCTGCAGGCACGCGGATACCGCGTCCGGCTGCGCAAGCTCGATCCCTATCTCAATGTCGATCCGGGCACGATGTCGCCCTATCAGCATGGCGAGGTGTATGTCACCGAAGACGGGGCGGAGACCGATCTCGATCTTGGCCATTACGAGCGCTTTACCGGCGTATCGGCCACGCGCGGCGACAACATCACGACGGGGCGGATCTATTCCACCATTATCGAGCGCGAGCGCCGGGGCGATTATCTCGGCGCCACCGTGCAGGTGATCCCCCACGTTACCGACACCATCAAGCAATTCGTCCTCTCTGACGCAGGCGATGTCGATTTCGTACTGTGCGAAATTGGCGGCACGGTTGGCGATATCGAGGGTCTGCCCTTCTTTGAAGCCATCCGCCAGCTCGGTCAGGAGCTTGGCCGCGACCGCGCCATCTTCATCCACGTCACCTTGCTGCCCTTCATTAAGGCTGCCGGCGAGATGAAGACCAAGCCGACCCAGCACTCGGTCAAGGAGCTTCGCTCCATCGGCATCCAGCCGGACATTCTGCTGTGCCGGTGCGAGATACCGATCGAACCCTCTGACAAGCGCAAGATCGCCCTGTTCTGCAATGTGCCGGAAAACGCCGTCATCGAGGGGCGCGACGCGTCCTCGCTCTATGACGTGCCGCTGGAATACCATGCCCAGGGCTTTGACCGCGTAGTGCTGGAGCGCTTTGGCCTGACCGATGCGCCGGAGCCTGACCTGACGCAGTGGCAGGCCATTTCAAAGGCGGTGAACGAGCCTGACGGGCAGGTGACGATTGCGATTGTCGGCAAATACACCGTGCTGATCGACGCCTACAAATCGCTGATGGAAGCCCTCAATCATGGCGGCATCGCCAATGAGGTGAAGGTCAAGCTGCGCTGGCTGGATTCTGAGCAGTTCGAGCAGCCTGACGCGTTCAGCGCTCTGGAAGACGTGCACGGCATTCTGGTGCCGGGCGGGTTTGGAGAGCGCGGCGCGGAAGGCAAGATCGCGGCAGCGAAATTCGCCCGCGAGCGCAAGATTCCCTATTTCGGCATCTGCTTTGGCATGCAGATGGCCGTCATCGAGGCCGCGCGCAATCTGGCGGGCATTGATGGCGCGGGCAGCAGCGAATTTGGCGAGCCCAAAGTGCCGCTGGTCGGCCTGATGACCGAATGGGCCAAGGGCAATGAGCTGGAACGCCGCTCGAAAGCGGGCGATCTCGGCGGCACGATGCGTCTGGGGGCCTACCCGGCCCAGCTGGTTGCCGGTACCAAAGCGCGGGAAATCTACAGCGAGGAGCTTATTTCCGAGCGCCACCGCCACCGCTATGAGGTGAATATCGCCTACCGTGAGCAGCTGGAGGCCCACGGCCTCATCTTCTCCGGACTGTCACCGGACGGCCTGCTGCCGGAGATCGTCGAGCACAAGGACCATCCCTGGTTTGTCGGGGTGCAGTTCCACCCGGAATACAAATCACGCCCCTTCGATCCGCATCCGCTGTTTGCCAGCTTCATCGCGGCAGCCATGGAGCATTCAAGGCTGGTGTAGGGGGATCATAGAACCGCAGTCCGCGCCAGAGGTCCTACCGACTCATCTCAACAGTAAGTTCCGAGCCTTGATGTCGTCTGGCCTGCGGGCGGGACTGCTTGAGGGGATACTAGCGCAAAACGCGATGCGAATCACCTGTAACCCGATCACACTCGCATACACGGCGCACCAGAGCGGTTGCCTTGGTCTTTGCAAACAGGTATAGCCCGCCGCTCACTGCTTCGCGTGCAATCGCGAGGCCAGACAGATTTTTGAAAACGACAAGTTCAGGAGAGACCCATGGCGGTCCCTAAGCGCAAAACCTCCCCGTCCAAGCGTGGCATGCGCCGCGGCCACGACGCGATCGGCACCACGGCCTATGTCGAGGACAAGGACACCGGCGAGCTGCGCCGTCCGCACCATGTCGACCTGAAGACCGGCATGTATCGCGGCAAGCAGATTCTCACGCCGAAAGAAGACTAGCCCTTTCGCGCTGCGGCGCGGGCAAGTCTGACAGCTTATCAAAAGCCCTGCGCGATTCCCCGCGCGGGGCTTTTGTCTTGACCGGCCCTCGGCTATCAAGCGCGCCAGAAACCCTTTTCGGCGCGGGTGAACCCTCTCCGCGCCTTTAATGCCAAGGACAATGCCCCATGACCGCCATCACCGACATCATTGCGCGCGAGATTCTCGACAGCCGGGGCAATCCCACGATCGAGGTGGATGTCGAGCTGGAAGATGGCTCCGTCGGCCGCGCAGCCGTCCCCAGCGGTGCCTCCACGGGCGCGCACGAGGCGGTAGAGCTGCGCGATGGCGGTGACCGGTATGGCGGCAAGGGTGTCCGCAAGGCGATTGAGGCGGTCGAGGGCGAGATTTTCGATGCGCTGGCGGGCTTTGACGCCGAGGAGCAGCGCCGCATCGACCAGACGCTGATTGCGCTCGACGGCACGCCCAACAAGGCGCGTCTGGGCGCGAACGCCATGCTGGGCGTGTCGCTGGCAGCGGCCAAGGCGTCGGCCCTTTCGGTCAATATGCCTCTCTACCGCTATCTGGGCGGGGTGAATGCGCGCGTCCTGCCGACCCCGATGATGAACATCATCAATGGCGGCGCACACGCGGATAATCCCATCGATTTCCAGGAATTCATGATCATGCCGACCGGCTTTGACCGGTTTTCCGATGCGCTCCAGTGCGGCGCGGAAATCTTCCACGCCCTGCGCGCGCGCCTGAAGGCTGATGGTTTCAACACCAATGTCGGCGATGAGGGGGGCTTTGCGCCCAATCTGCGCAGCCCCGAAGAGGCGCTCGATGCCATCATGGCGGCCGTCGAGAATGCGGGCTACAAGCCGGGCGAGAACGTGGTGCTGGCGCTGGATGTCGCCTCCACCGAATTTTTCCGCGATGGCAAATATGTGCTGGAAGGCGCGGGCAAGACCTATGATGGCGTGGGCTTCACCGCCTATCTGCAGGGCCTCGTCGCTTCCTATCCCATCATCTCCGTCGAAGACGGCATGGCCGAGGATGACTGGGAGGGCTGGAACCTCCTTACCGCAGCGCTGGAAGGCGATTGCCAGCTCGTAGGCGATGATCTGTTCGTGACCAACCCTGAGCGTCTCCACCGTGGCATCCAGGAGGGTGCAGCCAACGCCATTCTGGTGAAGGTCAACCAGATCGGCACGCTCTCTGAAACGCTGGATGCGGTCGAGATGGCCCTGCGTGCCGGCTATGGCGCAGTGATGAGCCACCGCTCTGGCGAAACCGAGGACAACACGATTGCCGACCTCGCCGTCGCCACCAATTGCGGGCAGATCAAGACCGGTTCGCTGGCGCGCGCAGACCGCACGGCAAAGTACAACCAGCTTCTGCGTATCGAAGCCGAGCTGGGCGATATGGCGGTCTATGCCGGGCGCAGTTCAATCGCTGCGGAGTAGGCATTCGAATCACCCTGATTAACGATTCGCCTAACGTTTCCTTTACGCTATCGCGATAGTCTCCGGCCGTTCGATCCGCAAAAGGCGGACGGTGGATGGAGGCGGGTATGAATGCGCTAAAGCGCTTCATCCTGATAGGCGTTATGGTGGGCGTGCTGGGCTATGTCGCCCATCACGCCTTCTATTCTGACCGCGGCTTCGTGCAGCAGGCGGTCGTTTCGGCGCGCATTGCCCAGGCCGAAGCGGAACTCGCTGATGCGCGCGCCGAGCGTATGCGGCTGGAAGACCGGGTGGCCCGGCTTTCCCCCAGCTCCGGCGAACTTGATCTCGATTATGTCGAGGAGAGGGCGAGGGACGTGCTCAACTTCGCCCATCCGCACGAGATCATTGTGCGCCTGGAGCCACAACCCATCGCATACTGAATATTGCTGCGTCGCAGCACGATTATTCGCATGCGCGAAACTACCGTTTCAGGCTTTACCCGGCAGGCGTCTGTCTGATACTCCCGCGTCAGTTCTTGACAAGGGAGCGCGATATTATTTCGCGTGTGAAGTATGGCTGCTCGCCGATCTGCCTCCTCCAAATCTCCGTCCCGCGCCAAGAAGGCCGCAGGGCCCGGCGCAGACGAATATATCGGCTGGTATCGCGACATGCTGCTGATCCGCCGCTTCGAGGAGAAGGCGGGCCAGCTTTACGGCATGGGTCTGATTGCCGGTTTCTGCCATCTCTATATTGGCCAGGAAGCGGTCGTGGTCGGCGTGCAGAGCGCGTTGCGCGAGGGCGATCAGGTCATCACCGGCTACCGCGATCACGGTCACATGCTGGCAGCCGGCATGACGGCCAATGGCGTGATGGCGGAGCTGACGGGCCGGGAAGGGGGCTATTCGCGCGGCAAGGGCGGCTCCATGCACATGTTCAGCCGCGAGAAGCAGTTCTTTGGCGGGCACGGCATTGTGGGTGCGCAGGTCTCGCTGGGAACGGGCCTCGCCTTCGCCAATGCCTATCGCGAGGACGGAAAGGTGTGCGCCACCTATTTCGGTGACGGCGCCGCCAATCAGGGCCAGGTCTATGAGAGCTTCAACATGGCCAAGATCTGGAACCTGCCGGTGGTCTATGTCATCGAGAACAACCAGTACGCCATGGGCACAAGCGTAAAACGCTCCTCGTCCGAAACCCATCTGTTCAAGCGCGGCGTCTCGTTCAATATCCCCGGCGAGGAAGTCGACGGGATGGACGTGAACGCCGTCTATGAAGCCGCGAAAAAGGCCGTGGAGCACGCCCGCTCGGGCAAGGGACCGTACATTCTGGAGATGAAGACCTACCGCTATCGCGGCCACTCCATGTCCGATCCGGCCAAATACCGCACGCGTGACGAGGTCAACGAGTATCGCGAGCACAAGGACCCGATTGATCTCGCCCGCAAGCGCATCCTGGATGGCAAGTTTGCCACCGAGGACCAGCTCAAAGAGATGGAAAAAGAGATCAGGAAGATCGTCCAGGAATTGGCCGAGTTCGCCCAGTCGAGCCCCGAGCCCGATCCGTCCGAGCTCTACACCGACGTGCTGGTGGAGGGCTGATATGCTTTCGGGAATTTTCTCTATGGTGTTGGCTGCCGCGCTGCTTGTGCAGACCGAACCCTCTTGTATTCCTGAGGACTATGACGGCGCGCTGGATTGCCTCGATGAGTTGTTGACTGCGGAATCGAAGTCTCAGCTTGACGGGATGGCATATAACGAACTCCTCGGACGTACGCACTTCGGCTTGGGGATGTGGATCAGGAACAACTGGATTTATCCCGATACCCCTCTAGCACAGGAACTGCGCGACACGGGTTTTCAACACGCCGATGATATGTCCGGGGTGGTCGTGGAGGGCTATTGGGCGCGCCGCCAAGGATGCGAATTATCGATAGAAAACTGGGTCGCGTTCTATGACGCCTACTGGCAGTCGCAAGAACAACTGATTGAAAGCGAGCCCGATCCGGAAACTGGCATCGTCGAGATACAGGTCCCACCGGGAGGACTGCGCGGAATCCCTGAGCGACCACGCCCGGAATGCGACTTTCCACTCGATCAGACGCCGCCGGCGCGCGGCTCCCATGCGGAGCATAATTGACCATGACCATCGAAGTTCTCATGCCCGCTCTCTCTCCCACGATGGAGGAAGGCACGCTCGCCCGCTGGCTCGTCAAGGAAGGCGATGAGGTGAAATCCGGCGATGTGATCGCCGAGATCGAGACCGACAAGGCCACCATGGAAGTGGAAGCCGTCGAGGAAGGCATCGTTGCCAAGCTGCTGGTCGAAGAGGGCAGTGAAGGCGTGAAGGTCAACGCGCCCATCGCGATCCTGAAAGAGGAAGGCGAGAGCGATGAGGCGGTGAAATCGGCCTCTTCGCAGAAGAGCGCTCCTCAGGATGAGGAGGAAAAGGATTCGGAGGAGGCTAGCCCTCATCCTGAGGAGGATGCGAAAGCATCCGTCTCGAAGGACGAGGGCGGTGAGAAGAAGGCCAAATCCTCCTCCCTCAAGGACCCGGAAATCCCTGAAGGCACCAAGATGGTCTCCACCACGGTGCGCGACGCGCTGCGCGATGCGATGGCCGAGGAAATGCGCCGCGATGAGCGCGTCTTCGTCATGGGCGAGGAAGTGGCCGAGTATGAGGGGGCCTACAAGGTCACGCGCGGGCTGCTGGAGGAATTCGGAGCCAAACGCGTCGTTGATACCCCGATCACCGAGCACGGCTTTGCCGGTGTTGGCGTCGGGGCAGCGTTTGCGGGCCTGAAACCCGTCGTGGAGTTCATGACCTTCAACTTCGCCATGCAGGCGATTGACCACATCATCAACTCGGCCGCGAAAACGCTCTACATGTCCGGCGGGCAGATGGGCTGTCCCATCGTGTTCCGTGGGCCGAACAGCGCGGCGAGCCGCGTCGGCGCTCAGCACAGCCAGGACTATTCGGCCTGGTATGCCAATGTGCCAGGCCTGAAAGTCGTCGCGCCCTATGATGCTGCGGACGCCAAGGGCCTTCTGAAAGCCGCGATCCGTGATCCCAACCCGGTCGTGTTCCTGGAACACGAGCTCATCTATGGCGAAAGCTTTGACGTGCCGGATGTGGACGACTGGGTGCTGCCCATCGGCAAGGCGAAAATCCGCCGCGAGGGCTCTGATTGTACCATTACGGCGCATTCGCGCATGGTCGGCTTCGCCCTGCAGGCGGCCGAAAAGCTCAGCCAGGAGGGCATTGAGTGCGAGGTGATTGATCTTCGCACCCTGCGCCCGCTGGATACCGAGACGGTGGTGGAAAGCGTGAAGAAGACCAATCGCATCGTCTGCGCCGAAGAGGGCTGGGGCCGCATGGGCGTCGGCGCGGAAATCGCCGCCGTCGTCACCGCAGAGGCGTTTGACTATCTCGATGCGCCGCCCGCGCGTGTGCATCAGGAAGATGTGCCGCTGCCCTATGCCGCGAACCTTGAAAAACTCGCTTTGCCGGGTGTCGATGACATCATCAAGGCGGTCAAAGCCGTCACGTACGCGGAGT
Organism: Glycocaulis abyssi; assembly: GCF_041429775.1. Lineage (NCBI taxonomy): Bacteria > Pseudomonadati > Pseudomonadota > Alphaproteobacteria > Maricaulales > Maricaulaceae > Glycocaulis > Glycocaulis abyssi. The sequence goes on from NZ_CP163421.1 coordinate 746,690, forward strand.
AGGTGCCATGCAGCAGGATGCTTCTCCATTCTTCGTTGCTTTTCGTGCCGATGACGGCGACGTCACCGTGCACATCGATACCGAGGTGATAGAAAGCGGCAGCCATGCGGGCATTCTGCTGGCCGACTTTTCCCGGCATATGGCGATAGCACTGGCTCAGACGGGGAAGGCCGCGAGCCCTGATGCTGCGTTAAACGAGATGCTGGGCCTGTTTCAGGCCGAGATAAACAACCCCACCGATACCCCGCGTGGCGGGATAGCGAACTGATGATCGATACCCTCGTTCCCCACGCCGTACGATCCAGCGGAGCTGACAATGCCCATTGAAGTCCTGATGCCCGCACTCTCGCCGACCATGGAGGAAGGCACGCTCTCGCGCTGGCTCGTCAAAGAGGGCGATGAGGTGAAATCCGGCGATGTCATCGCCGAGATCGAGACCGACAAGGCAACCATGGAGGTCGAGGCCGTCGATGAGGGCCGCGTCGGTAAAATTCTCGTGGAAGGCGGCACTGAAGGCGTGAAGGTCAATGCCGTCATCGCCGTGCTGCTGGAAGAAGGCGAAGATGAGAGCGCGCTTGAAAGTGCGCAGTCTTCCGCTTCGCAAAAGCCTGCTCCCAAGGATGAGGGCAAAGGCAAGGAACCGAAATCGTCTGAAACCCCGGCCGAGCGCAGCGAGAGCCGGGGCCGGGAGCAGGATAAAGACGAGGTCCCGGATCGCGCCAAAAGCGCGTCCGGGAGTTCAGCTCAAAATAACGAAGGCACCCGCCTCAAAGCCTCGCCGCTGGCAAAGCGCATGGCGCAGCTGGAAGGGCTGGATTTAAGCGATCTGGAAGGCTCCGGCCCGAATGGCCGCATCGTGAAGCGCGATGTCGAGGCTGCGCTGTCGCAAGGCGTTTCCAAGGCCGCGAAGAAAGACGCCGCGCAGGACAAGACGGGCGCGCCCGCAAAGGCCGAGCCCGGCAAGATCAGCGTGGCGAGCCTCAATCTGGAAGAGGGCACCTACGAGATCGTCCCGCTCGACGGCATGCGCAAGACCATCGCGCGCCGCATGACGGCGAGCTTCCGCGATGTGCCGCACTTCCCGCTGAGCATTGATCTGGAGCTGGATGCGCTGCTGAAACTGCGCTCCGAGCTGAACGCCAAAGCACCTGAGGGCGTGAAGGTGTCGGTCAACGACATGCTGATCCGCGCCTGCGCGCTGGCGCTGATCCGCGTTCCCGAAAGCAATGCCAGCTATACCGATGAGGGGCTGGTCATGCACAAGCACGCCGATGTGGCGGTGGCCGTCGCGATTGATGGCGGGCTTATCACGCCGGTGATCAAAAAGGCGGAGACCAAGGGGCTCGCGAAAATCTCCGAAGAGATGAAAGACCTCGCCGCCCGTGCCCGCGAGCGCAAGCTGAAACCGGAAGAGTTCCAGGGCGGCACCTTCTCCATCTCAAACCTGGGCATGATGGGCATCAAGTCCTTCGCCTCCATCATCAACGAGCCGCAAGGCATGATCCTGTCTGTCGGGGCAGGGGAGAAGCGCGCGATAGTGAAGAATGATGCGCTGGCCATCGCGACGGTGATGACGATCACGCTGACCTGCGATCACCGCGTGGTTGATGGCGCGACCGGCGCGAAATTCCTCGAAGCGCTGAAACCGCTCGTCGAAGATCCGGTGACGATGTTGCTCTAGATGGTCATCCAACCCAGCCCTGACAGTGCCATTCGCCTGTGCGATCTGGTCTTCCCGCAGCAGACCAACCACCAGGGCAGCCTGTTCGGCGGCACGGCGATGGCGCATATGGACAAGGTGGCCTTTCTGGTCGCCGCGCGTCATGCGCGCCGGCCCTTTGTGACGGCCTCTTCCGACAAGATCGAGTTTCGCGCGCCCGCGCGCCTCGGCCATCTTCTTGAGCTGACCGGCCAGGTGCGTATGGTCGGCCATCATTCGCTGAGCGTGCGTGTGCAGCTGGACGCCGAGGACATGCTCACCGGCGAGCGCCACCGGTGCACGCAAGGCGAATTCGTCATGGTCGCGGCGGACCGCAAGGAGAACCCGGAGGCCCTGCCGCCTGTGCCGCGCACGCGTCTGCCGGAGCTGGACCCCTCCAATGGCGCCAGCCGCATGGTGGAGATCATCTTCCCCGGCGACACCGATCATCTCGGCCGTCTTTATGGCGGCGGCGCGATGGAGCGCATGGGCAAGGCGGCGGTGATCGCCGCCTACCGCCACGCCCGGATGAATGTCACCATGGCAGCCTCCGACAAGATCAGCTTTGAAAAGCCCGCCCATGAAGGCGAGATGATCGATCTGCACTCTGAGGTGATTGATGTGGGACGCACCTCGATGCGGGTCGGCGTGCAGATGGACGCCGAGAACCTGATGAGCGGGGATAGGCGCACCGTGGCGCGCGCCGAGTTTGTCATCGTGGCGGTTGATGAAAACGGCAAGCCGTCGCCTGCCCCAGGGCTGGTGGCAAGACAGAGAAACGTTGCGGCCAGTTGAGCCGCACAAAAGGTGAAAGGACAGGGCCGTGGCCGATTCCCAGTTTGATCTCATCGTCATTGGCGGCGGGCCTGGCGGCTATGTCGCGGCAATACGCGCGGCGCAGCTAGGGCTTAAAACGGCCGTAGTGGAGCGCGAGCATCTGGGCGGGATCTGCCTGAACTGGGGCTGCATCCCCACCAAGGCGCTCCTGCGCACCTCCGACATCTACCATCTCTTCCAGCGCGCCGAGGAATTCGGCCTGAAGGCGGACAATGTGCGCTTTGACATCGAGGCCATCGTCAAGCGCTCGCGCAAAGTCGCCGGGCGGCTGTCGGGCGGGGTGGGCCACCTGCTAAAGAAGAACAAGGTGACCGTCATTGACGGGGAGGCGAAGCTGGAAAAGGGCTCGAAGGCCCCCAAAGTCGCCGTGAAGGGCAAGGACGGCAAGAATGCCACCTACGAGGCCAAACACGTCATCCTGGCCACAGGTGCCCGTGCGCGCACCATTCCGGCAGCGGGGCTGGAGCCGGACGGCAAGACCATCTGGACCTACAAGGAAGCCATGGTGCCGGACGCGCTGCCCAAATCCATCCTCGTCATCGGTTCCGGCGCAATCGGGATGGAGTTTGCCAGCTTCTATTCCACGCTGGGCTCCAAGGTGACCGTGGTGGAGATGGTGGACCGCATCCTGCCTGCCGAGGACGAAGAGATCAGCCAGTTCGCGAAGAAGGCGTTCGAGAAACAGGGCCTGAAAATCATCACCGAGGCGCAGGTGGAGAAGCTGGAAACAGCCAAGTCCGGCGCGAAGGCGACGATAAAAGTCGATGGCAAGTCGGAAGTGATCGAGGTCGAGAAGGTGATTCTCGCCATCGGCATTACCGGCAATGTCGAAAATCTGGGGCTGGAAGCGCTCGGCGCGAAAATCGAGCGGGGCCATATCGTCACCGACGGCTATGGCGCAACCGGCGTCTCCGGCCTCTACGCCATCGGCGATGTCACCGGCGCGCCCTGGCTCGCCCACAAGGCAAGCCATGAAGGCGTGATCTGCGTGGAGAAGATCGCAGGTCAGGACGTCCACCCGATGGACAAGTCCAACATCCCCGGCTGCACCTATTGCCATCCGCAGATCGCCTCGGTGGGGCTTACCGAAGCGAAAGCGAAGGAGGCGGGCCATGAAGTGCGCGTCGGCCGCTTCCCCTTCGTCGGTAATGGCAAGGCAATTGCGCTCGGCGAGGATCAGGGCCTCATCAAGACGGTGTTCGACAAGAAGACCGGCGAGCTTCTGGGCGCCCACATGATCGGTGCGGAAGTGACCGAGCTCATTCAGGGCTATGTCGTTGCGCGCCAGCTGGAAACGACCGAAGCCGAGCTGATGCACACCGTTTTCGCCCATCCCACGCTCTCCGAAATGATGCATGAGAGCGTGCTCGATGCGTATGGCCGCGCGCTGCATTACTAGGCAGTAACCAACCCCTCAAATCCGCAGGAGATTTCACGAGAGACGGCAAAAATTTATCGTTTTTCGAAAAAAGTGCTTCCTTATCGAGTTTCGATATGTTATCGAGTTTCGATATGGTTGGTCCCTCATCACAAGAGGTAAGAAAAATGAAAAATCGTCTCCTCCTCTCTACCGTCACCGCCACGGCGGTCATTCTGGTCGCCTGCATGCCGGCTCCTGTGTCGTCCAGCTCGTCTGCTCAGGATGGCACACGCGTCATGGGCGGTGATATCCGCCTGTCGCTGAATGATGACGGGGATGCCCGCATAACCGGCGCTGATGTACGGCTGGATGGCCGGGTCGGGCGCGAACTGCGCGTGACGGGCGCTGATATCACCTTGCAGGACATGTCCGTTGGTTCGCTCACCGCCACGGGCGCTGATGTCAGTTTTGCCGGCGCTGTCCTGGGCGATGCCCGTGTGACGGGGGCTGACATATCCATCCGGGGTAATATCGGTGGCGATCTGCGCGTTCGCGGCGCCGATTTGCGTCTGGAGGGTAATGTTGCCGGAGAGGTGGATGGCAGCTTTGCCGATGCCAGCTTCAACGGGCGGCTGGGCAGTCTTCGCGCCAACGGGGCGGATATCCGCCTGTCGTCCGGTTCGGTGGTCGACCGGGATATCCGCGTGAACGCTGCTTTCCTGGATACCGAGGCCCGGATTGACGGCACGCTTTACGCCAATGTGCGCAGTGCCCGGATTGGCGGGTCTGTTGCCGGCGAGATTGATATCAATGCTGATGAAGGCCGTCGCTGGCATCGCCGCGAAAGCGATGGCCGCGTGGAAATCAGCGGAGAGCTGGCTGGCGGAACAATCTGCGCACGGCGCGTTGTCATATCCGGCACCGTTACCGGGCCGCTGAATGTCCGCGCGCTGGAGGCCGTCACGTTTACCGGAGACGGTTCGGCGCCCCAGCTTGAATATACCCCGCGCGGCGATGCACGTTGCCGCCGCTAGGTGCCGCCAGATTCCAAATTCCTGAGCCAGCACAGAAAGGCTTGAACCGATGTTTAGCAAGTGGATAGCGCGTTTCGCCCAGACGGGCATACTGGCCGGGCTGATGCTCGCCATGTCGCCCGCCCACGCGCAGTATATTGGCGGCGACCTCAATCTCGATCTCGATCAGGACCGCTCCGCCCAGTTCCTGGCTGGCGATGTGACCCTGCGCGGCCGTGTCGGTGGCGATATCAGCGGGCTTGCGGGCAATGTGGATATCACCGCTGATGTTGGAGGCAGCGTCCAGCTGGCGGCCGGTGACATCATCATTCGTGGCACGGTAGGCCGGGATGTATCGCTGGCGGGTGCCAACATATCCATCCTCGCGGACGTTTCGGGCGGCGCTGACCTGGCGGGTGCGGATATCCGCGTTGGCGGGCGCATTGGCCGTGATCTGGCCGCAGGGGGCGCGTTGATCGCCATTGATGAAAGCGGTTCGATTGGCGGCAATATGGATCTCGCTGGCAGTGAAATCCGCATGTCCGGCACGGCTCAAGGCCGCATGAAGGGCCGTGCGCGCACCGTGATTATCGAAGGCACGGTAGCCGGTGATGTGGAACTGCACGCCGAGAACGTGGAAATCATGCCGGGCGCGCAGATCGCCGGCCAGCTGCGTGTGCGCGGTCCCAACGCGCCGGTCATCGCCGAAGGCGCGCAGATCATCGGCGAAACCAGCTATGAGGAAGCGCCGTTCAGCGACCAGCGCCGTGCCCGCGTCTACTCAGGGCCGCGCGTATCCGATTTTGGCCCGCCGGTGTGGGCGTTTGGAACGGCCATGGGCATCGCCGCCTTTGTGCTCGGCCTGCTGGCCTGCCTGATTTCGCCGCGCGCCGTATCGGGCATTGCCGATCATTTCCGGGCGCGTCCCTGGGCTTCCGGCCTGCTGGGGCTGGTGCTGGCCGCCTTCCTGCCAATCCTGCTGGTGGCGGTGTTTGTCTTCCTGGCCATCACGGTCATCGGCATACCGCTGGGCATCATCCTGCTTTTTGCTTTCCCCTTCATCATGGTGCTGGCCTACGCATTTGGCGCAGTGGTGCTCGGAGACCTGATCTTCAACCGCTCTGGCGAAGGCATCGGCCTTGGTCTGCGGGTGCTGTCATTCTTCCTGGTGCTGGCCGTTGTCGGGGCGCTGGGTGTGGTGCCGGCCCTCGGCTTCCTCATCGGGTCGATCGTCTTCTTCATCGGCCTGGGGGCCTGGACGCTGGCGCTTTTCAACCGCAATCCACGTCTCGTGGCAGCCGAGCGCAATGGCGGGGCAGCGATCTAGCCCGCCAACGCATAACTGACTTGCGCAGCGGCCCGGTTCACAGCGCTTGAACCGGGCCGCTTTGCGCGCCATGTTCCCGCCATGACAACACTCTTCGATACCCGCCAGCAGCAGCGCGCCGAGCGCCATCCCGAAAAGCAGAAGCGGCCCGACACGCCGGTGCTGCGAAAGCCGGAATGGATTCGCGTCAAGGCCCCCGCAGGCGGTGTGTTCTCCGAGACCCGCAAAGTGGTGCGAGAGAATAATCTCGTCACCGTGTGCGAGGAGGCAGGCTGCCCCAATATCGGCGAATGCTGGGCGCAAAAGCACGCCACCTTCATGATTATGGGCGACACCTGCACCCGCGCATGCAGCTTCTGCAATGTGAAGACGGGCATGCCCGCGCCGCTCGATACTGATGAGCCGCGCCGAGTTGCCGAAGCCACCGCCGCCATGGAGCTCAAACACGTCGTCATCACCTCGGTGGACCGTGATGATCTGGCCGATGGCGGGGCGGAGCATTTCGCACAGACGATCCGCGCCATCCGCCGGCTGAACCCGGACACGACGATCGAGATTCTCACCCCCGACTTCCTGAGGAAGCCCGGCGCAGCGGAGATCGTGATCGACGCGCGCCCGGATGTGTTCAACCATAATCTGGAGACCGTGCCGCGGCTCTATCTCTCCATCCGGCCCGGCGCGCGCTATTACCACTCACTGCGCCTGCTGGAGCGGGTGAAAGAGCGCGACCCTTCCCAGTTCACCAAATCTGGCATCATGGTCGGCCTTGGCGAGACCAAGGAGGAGGTGATGCAGGTGATGGACGATATGCGTTCAGCCGGTATCGATTTTCTTACCATCGGCCAGTACCTGCAGCCGACGCGCAAGCACGCGGCCGTTGACCGCTTCGTCACGCCGGACGAGTTCAAGGGCTATGAGACGATTGCGCGCGCCAAGGGCTTCCTGATGGTGTCCGCTTCGCCGCTGACCCGGTCCAGCTACCATGCGGGCGAGGACTTTGCCCGGCTGCGCGACGCGCGTGAGGCGGCGCTGAAAGCGGGCCGCAAGGTCTGAAGCGCGGCGAGCTGATGACCTCCGAACACCGCGAGAGCCTGCGCCTGCCATACCGGCCTGACGAGCTGTTCGATCTCGTCAGCGATGTACGCGCCTATCCCAGATTCATTCCGCTTATCAGCGCATTGCGCGTGATACGTGATGATGTGGATGAGGGTGTTGGTGAGCTGGATGCCGAAGCACGCGTGCAGTTCCGCTTCGTTCGCGAAAGCTTCACGACGCGCGTCCTGCTGGACCGTCCGGCCAGGACCATCAAGGTCTCTTACCTTTCCGGTCCCTTCCACGAACTGGCCAATGAATGGAGCTTTGCAGAGCTGGAGGACGGCTCGACGCAAGTCAGCTTCTGGATCCGCTACCGCTTCCGCAATCCGGTACTCAACGCCCTGATGGATGCCAGCCGTTCACGCGCCATCCGCTATCTGATCGAACGTTTCCGCGAGGAGGCGGCCCGGCGCTACACGCCGGTCGGTTCAGATGCGGGCCGCGTCGGCGAGAAGGCGTAGCGCCTCGAAGGCCGCTGCCTCGCGCACGCCATGACGGTCAAGATGGTCGAAAAAATGCCGTTCGGTGCGTGTAGCTTCTCCGCGTCGGGCCAGCCCGAACCAGACCAGTCCCACCGGCTTTTCATCGCTACCGCCACCCGGTCCGGCAATGCCGGTAATCGACACGGCAATATCGGCGTGGGAGTTGAAAAGCGCGCCTTCGGCCATCGCGCTCGCCACCTGCTCGCTCACCGCGCCGTGCTGGGCGATCATCGCAACCGGCACAGCAAGGCTCTCGGCCTTGGCTGCGTTGGAATAGGTAACAAACCCGCGCTCCAGCACGGCAGAACTGCCAGCGATTTCCGTAATGGATGCCGCGACCAGCCCGCCAGTACAGCTTTCGGCGGTGGCGAGCGTAACGCCCTTATCCGTGGCCAACGCCACCAGTTCGCGGGCCGTTTCGGCGAGAATGGCGGGCAGGGTGCTCATGTGAGAACTCCGGTGAAGGCGGCCTGCGCGGCGATCCCTTCGCCCCGGCCGGTAAAGCCCAGCTTTTCGGTAGTGGTCGCCTTGATGTTCACCCGCGCCAGCGCCAGACCGGTCAGCTCTGCCACGCGGGCGCGCATCGCATCGCGTACGGGGCCGATCTTCGGGCGCTCACAGATCAGCGTGATATCGGCGTGAACGGGGCTTATGCCCGCCTCGCGGGCAAGCTGCATGGCGTGAACGAGGAATTGCGCACTGTCGGCGCCGCGCCAGCGTTCATCGCTCGGCGGAAAATGCTGGCCGATATCGCCTGCGCCAGCAGCGCCCAGAATGGCGTCCGTCAGTGCGTGCAGGCCCACATCGGCGTCGGAATGGCCAACCAGCGCCAGATCGCACGGAACGAACACACCGCACAGATGGATGCCGTCTCCTGCCGTCAGCCGGTGAACATCAAAGCCCGTACCCATGACCGGCAGGCCGGACGGCCCGCCCAGCAGGGTTTCGGCGCGTGCAAAATCGTCCGGGTAGGTCACCTTGAACACCGCCTCATCGCCTTCAACCAGCTTAACCTGAAGCCCCGCCGCGCGGACCAGGGAAATTTCGTCGGGATAGTCTCTGCCGCGCGTCTCATCGAACGCCGAGCTCAAAGCGGCAAGGTGAAACGCTTGCGGCGTCTGGATACGCATCAGCCCATCGCGGGAAACGGCCTCGACGCCAGCCTCGCCCTCACGCGCCAGCGCATCAGCGACGGGCAGGGCAGGCGCGGCGCCGGAAGTGTCTTCCAGCGCTTGCAGCAGGCGGTCAATGAGCGGCTGGCTCAATCCCGGACGTGCCGCATCGTGAATGAAGACAAGCGGCTGGCTGGCCCTGTCGATGCAGGTCTTTACCGAGCGCGTGCGGCTGTCGCCACCCTCCACGAGGATGACATCAAGGCCTTGAAGCGCCTCGCGCGCCGTATCCATATGGGCTACGGGCACTGCGACGATGATCTCGCGGCACAGCGTATGCGCGGCGAACGCCTCGGCCGACCAGCGCAGCAGGGGCTTGCCCCCAACACGCTCGAACTGCTTGGGCACGCTGCGCCCAGCCCGCGTGCCGCTTCCTGCGGCAACGATGCATGCACTGAATGGCGTCATCAGGTCTCTTTCGTGCAGCACTCTGGCACCAAAACCGTGCAGAGCGCTGTGCGGCGTCTGGCGGTTCGCGTCCATACACTGTATCTGCAGCCTCATGACAAGGGTGTCACATATGGCCGAGGGGCCGGGTTTCAGCGTCGGCGCGGTGCGCGTGGACGTGCCGTGCATTCTCGCGCCTATGTCGGGCGTGACCGACTATGCCATCCGCAAACAGGCCAAAGCCTTCGGAGCGGGACTGGTCGTATCGGAAATGGTGGCGTGTGAAACGCTGGCGCAGGGCCGTGCTGATGTGGTGCGGCGCATGGCAGGAGATTCAGATGTTGCACCGCGTGTCATCCAGCTGGCAGGGCGTGAAGCGAAATGGATGGATATCGGCGCGCGCATCGCTGCCGATGCCGGGGCCGAAATCATCGATATCAATATGGGCTGCCCGGCGCGGCAGGTGACGCGCGGCCTCTCCGGCTCTGCCCTGATGCGAGATCTTGACCATGCGCTGGAGCTGGTCGAGGCGACGGTCAATGCCACTGACATACCTGTCACGCTGAAGATGCGGCTCGGCTGGGACCACGACACGATCAACGCGCCGCAGCTGGCACGCCGCGCTGAGGATGCCGGTATCCGTATGGTCACGGTCCACGGACGTACCCGCCAGCAATTCTACACCGGCACGGCCGACTGGGCGGCGGTGCGGCCCGTGAAGGATGCCGTATCCGTCCCCGTGGTGGTCAATGGAGACATCACCAATGCCGATGAGGCGCGCGCGGCGCTGGCACAATCGGGCGCGGACGCCGTGATGGTGGGCAGGGCCGCCACCGGGCGCCCCTGGTTGCCTGGCGCTATTGGCCGGGCATTGCTTGAGGGCGGCGATGCGCTCGACCCGCCCATGGCGGACATGATTGATGCTCTGGTGCGGGCGACAGAGGACTCCGCGGCCCTTCATGGCGAAATTCTGGGCGTGCGCTGCATGCGAAAGCACTATGCGGGCTTTGTCGATCATCTGTTTGATGATCCGGGCGAGGCGCGAAACTGGCGCGGCGTGCTGTGCAAGGCGGCCAGTGTTACAGGGGCCATTGCCGGGCTGGAGCGTCTGGCCCGCGAAGCCGGGATACGCAGCGCCGCATGAACCCGTCAGATGCCACGACCGCCCAGGCTGCCGATTATCTGCCCAGCGCGGTACTGCTCATCAATGCCGGTGGCGTCATCTCCTATGTGAACGACGCGGCCGAGGCGCTGTTCGAGCGATCCGCGCGGCGTCTGACCGGAGAGAGGCTGGACGGGCTGGGTCCGTGGGGCATGGCAGCCAGAACGGTCGCCAGCCGGGCGGTTGGCGAGGGCAGGGCGGTGTTCGCCCATGATGTGCGCGTGGAGTTTCCCGACGGCACACGCCGGGCAGCGATTGATGCCGCGCCTCACAAGGATGGTGCCTGCATCTCCATCCGCCTCTGGCCGGAGGCCGGTGCGGTCGCGCGCGGTGACCGGGCGGCCAATGCCGCAGCCGGATTTGGCCGAATGCTCTCCCACGAGCTGAAAAACCCGATGGCCGGCGCGCGCGGTGCCGCGCAGCTGATTGCCTCATCGGCAGACCCTGAAACGGCGGAGATGGCCGCTCTCATCATGGCCGAGCTGGACCGGGCGCTGCGCATTGCAGACCGCTGGAGCAAGGTCGGCGATATCGCGCCGCACCCGTTCGCGCCGTTCAGCCTGAATGAAGTGGCCAATGAGGCGCTGCGCTCCATGTCGGCGGCCAGCGGCAAGGGGCTGGCTCTGGTGGAGGATTATGATCCTTCGCTGCCCGATGCTTTCGGAGACCGTGATCTGGTGCTTCAGGCCGTGCTGAACCTGCTCGTCAACGCTGCCGAGGCACTGGCTGGCCAGGGTGATGGCGTTATCGAGATCACCACCCGCTATCGCACCGCGCGGCCCGGCGGGGTGGCGCCTGAGGCGCGCCTGCAGATTGATATCACCGATAATGGCCCCGGTGTTCCGGAGGAGCTCGGCGAGTTGATTTTCTCCCCCTTCGTCACCGGCAAGCCGGCAGGCGAGGGGCTGGGGCTGGCGCTGGTCTCGCGGGTGGCAGAGCTGCATGCCGGCGGGCTGGAATATGAAAGCCGGGCGGGACGCACCGTGTTCCGGATCTATCTGCGCGAGGAGGCGGCATGACACAGGATAGTGGCGGCGGACGGCGCATTCTCGTCCTTGAAGACGATGAGACCTTGCGCCTGGTCATCTCGCGCGCGCTCACCCGTGCAGGCTTTGACGTGCGTGCTACCGCTTCGCCCTCATCAGCCATTGAGCGCATGGCAAGGCGCGACGCTGACCTTCTGGTAGCCGACGTGCTGCTGGGCGATGAAAACTTTCTCGACCGGCTGGAAGAGCTGCAGCATGTCCGGCCCGATGCGCCGGTGCTGGTCATCAGTGCGCAGACGACGGCGGCAACGGCCATTCAGGCGGTGCGGGGCGGGGCCTATGAATACCTGCCCAAGCCGTTCGATCTGGACGATCTGGTAGATGCCGCCTGCCGCGCGCTCGATACCGGTGAGCGCGCAGGCCAGCAGCGCTCCGGTGCCAACCCCTTCCCGGATCTCGTCGGGCGGTCCCCGGCCATGCAGACAGCCTTCCGCCTGCTGGCGCGCCTGTCGCGCGTCAGCGCGCCTGTCCTCTTCACAGGGCCAGACGGGTCTGGCCGGGCGAGTGCGGCGCGCACGCTCCACCGCGCGAGCAAGCCGGGTAAAGCCTTGGTCGAAGCCGGGCCTGACCGGCTGAAACGCGAAGGCGTGCAGGTGTTTGCCGAAGCGAGCGGAGCAGGCTTGTTGCTGCGCCGCGCTGAGCGCTGGGACGACGCCGTTCAGGACATGGTCCTGGAGCAGCTTGACCAGATGGGGGACACACGCCTTTACGTCACCGCTCTGGCCGATGTGCGCACCGTTATGGCGCCGGCCTTGTTCGAGCGTCTGGCGGTCGGCCATGTCGAGCTGCCGCCTCTGCGTACGCGCGGCGAGGACCGTGTGCGCCTGTTCGAGCATTTCCTGAAAAAGCACGGACGCACCGATTTTGCGATTGCCCGCGATGCGGCAGAGTTCATCAACGCCTATCCCTGGCCCGGCGAGGTGGCCGAGCTGGAGCGCAGCGCCGCCCGCCTCGCCGTGCAGGGCGACAAGGGAACGCTGGGGCTTGCGGCCCTGCAGGAGGCGCTGGCGGCCCCTGCAGCGCCGGGTACAGGCGCAGTCCTTGAAGATGCCGTGCGCGCTTTTGTCGGCTCCCGGCTGAGCGAGCATAGCCAGGATGTGGCAAATGATGTGGCGGCTATCGTCGACAAGGCGATGATTGAAACCGTGCTGGCCCATACCGGCGGGGTGCGGCGCGACGCAGCGCGATATCTGGGACTGAACCGCAACACGCTCGCGCGCCGCCTGACGGCGCTGGGCATGGATGGCGGCGGTGAGGAATAGTTGCAACACTAGGCGTTGATATTTGGCCACACCCGGTCCAACATGCGCCGGGGCGTATCGAACATAGGCGCATCAGCTTGCCATCCTGGCTTAAAAACAGTGTCGAATCCCTGCGCATGTCGCTTTTTGCCACGGGGTTTCTCGTGGCAGCGACCGGGGTGGTCGCATGCGCGGTTCTGGCTGTATCGGAACAGGGCGCGATCGGCAGCCTGGCGCCGCTATTCTACACCCTGCTGACAATATCGGCTTTCATCATCGCGGCTCTGGCCGGCGCGGTCAGTGTGCGGGCGGCCCGCATTTTCATGGGGCGGCGCTTTGGCGCGCCCGCACCGCGCCTGCATATGCGCTTCATGGCGCTGTTTGCGCTGGCGGCGGTGGCACCCTCAATCCTGATGGCTTTGCTGCTGGCGCTGGTGCTGGGCCGGGGTGTTGAATTCTGGTTTGGTGAGCGGGTCACTACCCTTGTCGAGACCATGGCCGAGGTCGGGCGCGCGCAAGCGCCGCTGGAGCTGAATCTGGCCGAGCTGCAACTGGTCAGCATGGCGGGCGATCTGTCCTACCCAGAAGCCGTCGCGGCGATGAGCGAGAGCCGTATCGAGTACACGCAATATTTGCGCAACCAGGCCATCGGGCGCAATTTCGCCGCCGCCTATGTCATTGACAGCCAGTCGACCGTGCTGGCGCGCGCCGAGGCACCGGGCGCGCCGCCCTTCGTGGCCCCGTCACAGCTAATGTACGAGTTCGCAGGATCGCGCGATATCGGCGTGAGCGACCCGACCCAGCGCGAGGATGGGCCGGCCTATGTGCGCCTCCTGGTGAACCTGCCAGCCTATGAGGACGCATACCTCTATGTCGTCTGGTACGTCGATCTGGGCGTGCTGACCGCTGCCGAGGAGGCAACCGCCTCCTACCGCCAGGCCGTGGCGCGCGAGGAGGGGATGCGCCAGGTCTTCATCCTGGTCTATTTCGCGGCTGTGGCGCTGATCCTGGTGGGCGCGCTATGGCTCGCCTTGAGCGCGGCTACGCGCGTGGTCACGCCGGTTGCCCGCCTTGTGGGCGCGGCTGAGCGGGTCCGGCGCGGTGATCTCGATGCCCGCGTTCTGGTCCAGCGCGAGGACGACGAGATCGCCGCTCTTGGCCGCGCCTTCAACCGGATGACGCGCCAGCTGAACAGTCAGCGCCGCGCCCTGCTGGAGGCGAATGCGGAATCGGAAAGCCGGCGCAACTTCATCGAGGCGGTGCTGACCGGCGTCAGCGCGGGCGTGGTGGGTCTCGATCCGCAAAACCGCATCACGCTCGTCAACCGCTCCGCCGAAACCCTGCTGGATGTGGAGGCAGGCACGCTCACAGGCGAACCGGTGGACGCCGCGCTGGGCATGTTTGCGCCCATCGTCGAGGAGGCGCGGCGCTCGCGCGCGGTCCTTATCGAGCGCCAGATCGACATTCCGGGCAACGATGGCGCGCTGCTCAATCTGAATGTGCGCGCCTCCACCGACGATGAGGGCGAGCTGGTTATCACCTTTGACGATGTGACGCGGCTGGTCTCTGCCCAGCGTAACGCCGCATGGCGCGATGTCGCGCGCCGCATCGCGCACGAGATCAAGAACCCGCTCACCCCGATCCAGCTGTCAGCAGAGCGTATCCGGCGCAAATACCGCAGCGGGATACCGGACGATCAGGCAGAGATTTTCGACAAATGCATCGAGACCATTGTCCGTCAGGTCAGCGATATTGGCCGGATGGTCGATGAGTTCTCGGCGTTCGCGCGCATGCCCACACCCAAGATGGAGGCCGCCGATCTGGTAGGCGTGGTTGAGGGGGCGGTGTTCTCGCAGCGCGTCGCGTCACCGCGTATCAAGCTGCCGCTGGAGACGCCAGACCATCCGGTCATCGTGGAGTGCGATAGCCGCCTTACGGCGCAGGCCCTGGCCAACATCCTGAAAAACGCCGGTGAAAGCGTGCTGGCGCGGCTGGATGAGGAAGGCGCCAAGCAGGGCGGCGAGATTGCCGTGACCTTGAAGCTTGAAGACGACACGGCCGTGATCGAGGTGCGCGATAACGGGCTGGGATGGCCCTTTGCTGACCGCGCAAAGCTGACCGAACCCTATATGACGACACGCGACAAGGGGACCGGCCTGGGTCTCGCCATTGTGCGGCGGGTCATGGAAGACCATGGCGGCCGGCTGGAGCTTGATGAACGCGAGGATGGCAATCGCGGCGCGCTGGTCCGGTTGGCCTTTCCCTTGCTTGAAACAACGAACGCGGCCAATGAGTCCGCACTGTCCCGAGAGGCATAACGCATGGCACACGACATTCTGGTCGTTGATGATGAAGCCGATATCCGCGAGCTGATTGGCGGCTTGCTGGAAGACGAAGGGTATATGGCGCGCTATGCCGGCGACGCCGACGAGGCGCTGGCCGCTGTGCGCCAGCGCAAGCCCTCGCTGGCCATCCTCGATGTCTGGCTGCAGGGCAGCCGGCTGGACGGCATCGCACTGCTGGACGAAATCCGCGCGGCTGATCCCGGACTGCCCGTTATCGTCATTTCCGGACACGGCACGATCGAAACCGCCGTCGCGGCCATCCGCAAGGGCGCCTATGATTTCATCGAGAAGCCCTTCAAGTCCGACAAGCTGCTGCTGACGGTGGAGCGGGCGCTGGAAGCCAGCCAGTTGCGCCGCGAAGTGGCCGAGCTGCGCGCGCGCACCGAAATGCATAACGAGCTGATCGGCAAGTCAACTGCGGCAAATCAGCTTCGTCAGACAATTGAGAGGGTTGCGGCAGCTAATTCACGTGTTCTGATAAGCGGGCCGGCTGGCTCCGGCAAGGAGCTGATCGCCCGGCTCATCCACGCTGGCTCTCCACGGGTAGGCGGAAACTTTGTGCCTGTCAGTGCGGCCATGATGAACCCCGACCGGGTTGAAGAGGAGCTGTTCGGCGCCGAACGCACCGATGGCAGCGTTGAACGTGTCGGCCTGCTCGAGCAGGCCCATGGCGGCACGCTATTCCTCGATGAAGTCGGCGACATGCCGCTGGCGACCCAAGGCAAGCTGCTGCGCATGCTGGTGGAGCAGCGCTTCCGGCGTCTGGGCGGCGGCGTGGACGTGGAAGTGAATGTGCGGGTGCTGTCGTCCAGCTCGCGCGATTTGCGTGCGCTGATCGGGCAGGGGCGCTTTCGCGAGGATCTCTATCACCGGCTGGCGGTCGTGCCGATCGAGGTGCCGCCATTGTCGGACCGGCGCGAAGACATTCCGCTGCTGGTGAGCCACTTTCTGGAGCGTCTGACGGCCATGTCGGGCCTGACCCCGCGCAAGATCGGACCTGACGCCATGGCGGCCCTGCAGGCGCATAGCTGGCCCGGCAATGTCCGCCAGCTACGCAATAATGTGGAGCGCGTGCTCATTCTGGCTACGGGAGACCCGAACGAGGCCATCACCCTTGATGCGCTGCCTTCAGAGGTCGTGGGACGCGATAGCGGTCCTGGCGGACTGGATACAGAGCGGATGATTGCGCTGCCCCTGCGCGATGCACGCGAGAATTTCGAGCGTGAATACCTCAAGGCGCAGATCAGCCGGTTTGGCGGCAATATCTCGCGTACAGCCACGTTTATCGGCATGGAGCGCTCGGCACTCCACCGCAAGCTGAAAAGCCTTGGCGTGGGCGGAACTGATCGCGGTGACGGGGATGGCGACGACACGCCCGCCACGGGGAGTGAAGGCTGATGAAAGCCGTCGTTTGCGGAGCCGGGCGGGTAGGGTACGGTATCGCGCGCGAGCTGGCCGCCGAGGGCAATTCGGTTACGGTGGTGGACTGGTCGCAAACGCTCATCGACCGGGTGACAACGGATCTGGATGTACGCGGTGTTGTCGGCCATGGCTCGCATCCCGATACGCTGGAACGCGCCGGTATTGCCGATGCTGACCTGCTGGTCGCCGTCACCTATTCGGACGAAACGAACATGGTCGCGTGCCAGGTGGCGCATTCGATTTTCGATACGCCGCTGAAGATCGCCCGCGTGCGCGCCCAGAGTTATCTGGCAAAGTCCTGGCGAGACCTGTTTGCGCGCGGTGCGCTGCCCATCGATGTGACGATCTCGCCGGAGCTGGAGGTCAGCCGCTCCATCCTGCAGCGTCTGGAGACGCCGGGGGCGTCGGCAACGGCGCCTTTTGCCAATAACCGGCTTCAGCTTCTGGGCCTGCGCGTCGATGACGGCTCCCCCATAGCCGGTACCAATCGCGAGCATCTGCGTGAGCTGTTTCCCGATCTGGGCATGGATGTTGTCGGCGTGCGCCGCGACAGCGGCGTGTTCATTCCCGAAGACCGCGACCCGCTCAGCGTCGGTGATGACGCCTATGTGGCCGTGGCCGGGCCGCATGTGCCACGGGTGCTGGATGTTTTCGGCCATCAGGTTCAGCGCGCGCGCCGCGTGGTGATTATCGGGGCTGGTAATATCGGCGTATATGTGGCGCGGGCGCTGGAGCGCATGGCGGGGGTGCGCGTACGGATCATCGAGGCTGACAAGGCGAGGGCGGAACGCGCCGCTGACAGCCTGTCGCGCACCGTCGTTCTCCATGGCGATGGCCTTGACCGCCGCCTGCTGCGTGAAGCGGGCGTCGAGGATGCCGAACTCGCGATCTGCCTGACCAATGATGACAAGGTTAATCTGCTGTCGGCGGTCATGGCCAAGCGCGAAGGGGCGCAGCGCACGCTTTGCCTCGTCAACGAGCCGGGCCTGAAGGATGTCCGCACCGAGCTTGGGATCGACATTATGATCGATCCGCGCGGCGTCACCGTGTCCACCATCCTCCAGCACATTCGCCGGGGGCGCATCACCGGCCTGCAAACGCTGGCTGACGGTCAGGCCGAGGCGCTGGAGGGCGTGGCGCTGGCGACATCGCCGCTCGTGGGCAAGTCGCTGCGCGATCTGGAACTGCCTGAAGACGTCTCGGTCTGCGCCCTTGTGCGCGGCGAGAAGGTCTATTTCCGCCGGGATAATGTGACGATCGAGACCAATGACCGGCTGGTGGTGTTTGCCCTGAAAGCGGCTGTTCCCAAGGTGGAGCAGCTCTTCCGGGTTTCCCTCGAATATTTCTGATCCCATGCAGCCATCTCCCCGCACGATACGCGCCCTGGGCTGGAGCTGGCTTGTCATCGGTCTGTCTGCATTGCCCGTGACGCTCTATGCCACGGCTCTTGGCGAGGCATCTGCCGCGCGGGGGCTGGGCACCAGCGCCCTGATCGGGATATTCGCAGGCGGGGCGTGCCTGGCGGCCACGCTGGGGCTTGATCGCAGGGTCCGCGCGCCAGCGGCCTTGCGCCTTCTCGTGCTGGGCTGGATCACCGGCCCGCTGGTGGCAGCCCCCTCTTTCGGGACCGTATCGGACGGCTGGATAGAGGCGATTTTCGAGGCGGTGTCGGCGCTGACCACCACGGGCGCAACGCTGACAGAGCCGGACGCCATGCCGCGCAGCCTGGTGGTTTGGCGCTCCATGCTGCAATGGCTGGGCGGGCTGGCGACGCTGGTGCTGGCCGTCACGGTACTGGCAGGGCTGGATGACCGGCGTGCCGGCTTGCGCCGCTCATCACTTCTCACCATCGATAGTGGTGATCTGTTCTCCAATCTGGGACGCGCGCTTGTCCGGCTGGGCGGGGTGTATACGGGCCTGACTGTGATCGGTTTCGTGGTGCTGGCTTTTGCTGGCGCGAGCGGGTTCGAAGCCTTCAACCTGGCGCTGTCGGGCATTTCCACAGGCGGCTACGTGCCGCGCGGGGGCGAGCTGACAGAATGGCTGCCAATGCCCGCCATAGCCGTGCTGGCCGTCCTGTGCGTCCTCGGTGCCGGCAATATGGCCGTGCTTTACGAGCATGTCTCGCGCGGCCGGGTGACGCGCCGCTTCGGCGATGTGCGCTCCATGCTGATCGTTTCGGTGGTTTGCGGCGCCATGCTGGCCCTTGTGGCCAGCCCTGCGGCGGGGATTGCCGGATTCTTCGATGCGCTGTTCGCGGTCACCACGTCTGGCTATTCGGTCAGTCCGGCAGATGCGGGTCTGCCCGTGATTGCCCTCTTGATGCTGGCGCTGGCCGGTGGCGCAGCCGTTTCCACATCGGGCGGGATCAAGATGGCGCGCCTGCGCCTGCTGGTCCGGCGGGCAGGGCGCGACATCCTGCTTCTGGTCCAGCCCTCTGCCGCTGGCGGATCACGCTTTGCCGGGCGCGCCGTCAACGAGGCGGCTCTGGTATCGGTCTGGGCGTATGCGCTCGCCTATCCGGTGGTTCTGGCGCTTGGCGCTCTCGCGCTGGGGCCGTTTGCGGCTGATATGGGGCTTGCCTGGTCAGTGGCGGGCGCGGCGCTGACAAATGCCGGTCCGATTGCGGGGCAAGCCTATGGCGAAGTGGGCACTGGCGGCCTGATAATCGCCTCGATCCTGATGATTCTCGGCCGGATCGAGATATTGCCGCTGGCTGCGGTCCTGTTCCTTCTGTTCAGCGGAGACTGACGCATCATGGCCCGCATCGCCTATGTAAATGGCCGCTACCTGCCCATCGATGCGCCGGCCGTCCAGATCGAGGACCGGGGCTTTCAGTTCTCCGACGGTGTCTACGAGGTCTGGCTGGTCCGCGATGGAAACTTCCTTGACCATGCCGGGCATCTGGCACGCCTGAAACGCTCGCTCGGCGAGCTGCGCATTGATCTGCCGATGAGCGATGCGGCGCTGGATATCGCCTTGCGTGAGACGCTACGCCGCAACCGGCTGGGCGATGCGCTGGTCTATCTGCAGGTGACGCGCGGGGTTTCAAAGCGCGACCACGCCTTTCCGGTAAAGCCGGTCAGGCCCAGCATCATCATCACGATCCGGCCAGCCCCGCGCGCGCCGGTGGCAGCGCGCGCGGAAACGGGCATTGGCGTTATCACGACCGATGATATCCGCTGGAAACGCTGTGATATCAAAAGTATATCGCTACTTCCCAATGTGCTGGCCAAGCAGGCAGCGCGCGAAGCCGGCGCGTTTGAAGCCTGGCTGATCAACGCAGGCGGAGAGGTGACCGAAGGCAGCTCCAGCAATGCATGGATCGTGACGGGTGAGGGGGTGCTGGTAACGCGGCCCGCAGGCGATGACATCCTCAACGGCATTACCCGCCAGCGCATTATCCGCATCGCCGCTGCCCAAGGACTGCGCCTGGAAGAGCGGGCCTTCACGGTGGAGGAGGCGTTGAGCGCGCGCGAGGCATTCATCAGCTCGGCCACCTCCATGGTGATGCCTGTCGTCAGCATTGACGGGCGGCCGGTGGCCAATGGCGCACCCGGTTCGCTTGCCGGGGCGCTTAGGGAGTCTTACGAGGCGGGCCTCGAAGGGTGAGGGCGTGAAGCCCCGCCTCTTACCCCATTGCAGGCGCGGCCAACGCCCGCTACCTATGGCGTTCCTTGTGTGTGATGCCCTTTGTGTGGGCGGGGAAAAGGTGGATGGCCATGTCGAACGATAAAAAACAGAATCTTCAGGACGTGTTTCTCAATACAGTCCGTAAAACCAAGACGCCGCTGACGATCTTCCTGGTGAACGGGGTGAAGCTGCAGGGTATTGTCACCTGGTTTGACAATTTCTGCGTGCTCCTGCGCCGCGATGGTCAGGTCCAGCTGGTCTACAAGCATGCGATCTCGACCATCATGCCAAGCCAGCCGGTGCAGCTGTTTGACGGCGCCGAAGACGGCGCGGACGGGGATAGCGATTGACCCAAACCGCACCGGCATCGACACGCGCGCTGGTCATCCATCCATTGCCGCCGGGCACGGATGCCAGCCGGGCCGATGCGCGCCTTGAGGAAGCCTCAGGTCTCGCCATCGCGCTGGGCCTTGAGGCCGTCGACGCCATAATCGAGCCTGTGCGCAAGCTGGAAGCGGGCACGTTTTTCGGCAAGGGCAAGCTGGAAACGCTCCATGAGCGTATTCAGGCGCTTGAGGCGCAGGCCGTCATCATCGACAGCGCATTGTCCCCGGTCCAGCAGCGCAATCTGGAAAAGCGCTGGCAGGTCAAGGTGATCGACCGGACCGGCCTGATCCTTGAAATCTTCGCCGAGCGCGCCCGTACCCGTGAGGGGACGCTGCAGGTGGAGCTCGCGCGCCTGACCTATGAGCGCTCGCGCCTGGTACGCACCTGGACCCACCTTGAGCGCCAGCGCGGCGGACGCGGCTTCCTGGCCGGCCCCGGTGAAACCCAGATCGAGACCGACCGCCGGCTGCTGGCCAGCAAGATGGCCAAGCTGCGCCGCGAGCTGGAGCAGGTAAAGCGTACCCGCGCCCTGCACCGCACGCGCAGGCAGGCCGCGCCATGGCCCTCAATCGCTCTGGTCGGCTACACGAATGCGGGCAAGTCCACCCTGTTTAACCGTCTGACCGCAGCCGGAGTGCTGGCCAAGGACATGCCCTTTGCCACGCTGGACCCGACCGTGCGCGGCGTGCGCCTGCCATCGGGCCGCCGCGTGCTGGTGTCGGATACTGTGGGCTTCATCACCGATCTGCCGACCGAGCTGATCGCCGCCTTCCGCGCCACGCTGGAAGAGGTGAGGGAGGCCGACATCCTCGTCCATGTGCGTGATCTGTCAGATCCCGACCATGAAGGGCGCAAGGCCGATGTGGAAAGCGTGCTGACGGCGCTCGATTGCGGTCCGGCCCATGGCCAGCCCCTGATTGAGGCGTGGAACAAGATCGACCGGCTTGACGAGGAAGCGCGCGACGATGTGGTCTGGGCGGCACGCATCGCTGCCAGCAAGTCGCGGGTATCGGTCCACCCGGTTTCCGCCGTCACGGGCGAGGGGGTGGCTGCGCTTCTGGAAGCTGTCGACGCGGCGCTTGGCCGTAATGATGAGCGTATCGTGCTGGATTTGCCGCCCGAACAGGCCGAAATCGCCGCCTGGCTGCATGAACATGGCGAGGTTGTCAGTGACCGGCGCGACGCCAAGACCGGGCAGATACGGATCGAGGCGCGGCTCGCCGGGCCGGATGCCGGCCGTTTCCGGTCGAAATTCGCTGCCGTGCTGAATGACGGGGCGGATGCGTAGAGGCTAGCTGCTCTCGCCGCCTGCTCGCTCAGCCTGCTTTACGCGGCCCCATTCGGCTTCCATCTCGTCAAGACTGGCCGACGCAACCGGATTTCCAGCGGCGTCCATGCGCGCCTCTACGGCGCGGAATCGGCGCTCGAACTTGGCGTTGGCTTCGCGCAAGGCATCTTCCGGGTCAACATCAAGTTTTCGCGCCAGATTGGCGCAAACAAACAATAAATCGCCTATTTCTTCCTTGATGTTCGCGGTGTCTTTCGCGGCGATAGCCTCGCGCAGCTCGCGCGCTTCTTCCTCGAACTTTTCGAGCACGCGTTCCGCATCCGGCCAGTCAAACCCGACGCGGGCGGCCCGCTTGGTGAGCTTCAGCGCCCGCAGCAGCGCGGGCAGGGCGAGGGGGATGTCGGCGAGGGCAGAGCTGTCCGGGTTTCGCGCCGCGCGCTCTTCGGCCTTTTGCGCCTCCCAGGCGATTGTCTGGCCTTGTGCGTCGCGCGCATCGCCATCACCAAACACGTGCGGATGACGCCGCTCCATCTTTTCGGCGATGGCGTCAGCGACATCATCAAAGGAGAAGTGCCCGGCCTCGGATGCCATCTGGCTGTGGAAAACGACCTGAAACAGCAGATCACCCAGCTCGGATTTCAGATCTGCCATGTCACCGCGCGCGATGGCGTCGGCAACTTCGTAGGCTTCCTCGATCGTATAGGGCGCGATGGAGCCGAAATCCTGCTCCACATCCCAGGGACAGCCCGTTTGCGGGTCTCGCAGGCGCGCCATGATGGCAAGAAGGCGTTCCAGCGGCGATGGGGCTTTCCCGATTTCGGCCTGGCTGGCTTGTGGCATCCCGGCGTCCTTATCCACGGTCGATGAGCGCGGCAAAACATCCGCGTCTGGCATAATGCGCGTGGATATAGGAAACCGCCCGATTGGCAAACATGCGCGTGATGAGGCCGGGCGCTTCGCGGCCTTCCACAACATCGCCGTCCACCATCATGTGCGCCGCGTCCAACGCCCGCAGCGATAACAGGCGCGTCTGCAGGGCGGGCGGCATGATGTTCTCGTAAACTGCCGGATTGACGGCATTTTCCAGAACGAAGATGGCGTGGCTTGCCCGGTAGGGCGTATTGGCAGGCTGATGAACATGATTCACCAGCAGTGCCGTTTCGCCCGGTTCCAGATCGCGCAGCTCCACACGGTCGGGCAGTCCGGACCCGGCTTCGGCCTGAAAGCGGAACACGCCTTGAACTTCAAGTGCTTCGCCGGACTGACCGAACAGGTGTGCGAAGGGCTGAGGGTCCAGCCCCCTGACGATATAACTCATTGATACCTCCATTGCCGCGCCTGTGATGGCGATGGAGGCTTATGGAGCGGGCTTGCGGCCGGAGCAGCCCGTTTCTTGCGATGGGTGTGATTACCAGCCGTGTTCACCTGCGCTGTGAACCGGGATCATGCGCCGCAATCGCGTTGATGATCGGGCAGTCGGGCCGGTCATTGCCGTCACAGGCTCTGGCGAGGGTTTCCAGTGTCCCGATCATCGCGTTCATCTCCGCCACGCGGGCGCGCAGCGCCTTGATATGCCCGTCTGTCAGGCGTTTGACATCGGCGCTGGAGCGCGAGCGGTCCTGCCACAGGGCCAGCAGGGCCTTCACATCGGGCACCGAAAAGCCCAGCCGCCGGGCAGCGCCGATAAAGCGCAGCGTGTGGATGTCCTGCGGGGCGTAGACGCGATAGCCGTTGGCCGTGCGCCCCGGCTGGAGCAGGGCGATCTCCTCGTAATAGCGGATCATCTTGCGTGAAATGCCCGAGGCTTTCGCCGCTTCGCCAATATTCATCTAGATCACGCCATACATGCGCAGCGGCATCCAGATCGCCATGGCGATCATGATCAGGTTCTCGGTCAGCGAGATGAAGCCGAGCGGTACGCGGCTGTCGCCGCCCATGCAGGCGCATTTCAGCTCGCGCCGCTCGATATAGACCGCTTTGAAGACCGAAATGGCCCCTATGGTGCCGATGAAGAGCGCAACCGGGGAGGCGAGCCAGATAAGGCTGCCCGCCAGCATGAGAAGGCCCGCACCGGCCTCGGCAAACGGATAGATGCGCCCATAAGGCACCCAGCGCCGCGCCAGCAAATCGTAGTTCAGGAACATGGTCGAGAAGGACTCGATATTGGTCAGCTTCTGCAGGCCCAGCAACACCATGGCGATGGCAATGAAGTATTCCACCGTGTGCAGGCCCACGATCGGCATGTTCGATTGCCAGGCGACGGCGAGGGCCAGCAGGGCGGCCACCGAGAACAGGGCGATGACCGGCGTGTAGCTGGTACCTTTGCCGGTAGAGAGGCCAAAATGCTCGCGCAGCGCCTCATACCCGCCAATGCGTTTTCCATCGATGAAGGTCTGCGGAGTCGTTTTCACGCCATGCTCGGCCTTGAATGCGTCAGTTTCCTCGCGGCTGGTGAGCAGGTGGTCCTCAACCTCGTAGCCCTTGCTGCGCAGGAGGTGGCGGCTCTTCAGCCCGTAGGGGCAGGTATGGTCCGGCATATCCATGCGGTAGAGGGTAGCGGTCTTGCCAGTCATCACGGTGTCCTTTCCATCGGCATTCATGGGTGCGGCTGGCGCACACCCTGAACCTTACCATCATGGGAAGGTCAATGCGAAAGGCGAGGCAGGTTCAGATCCAGCGGCGTACGCGGGCGCGGTAGGCGGTGAACGCATCACCGAAAAGAGCCTGCAGGGCGCGTTCTTCGGGCTGTATCTGGAACCGGTCGATATAGGCGACGAAGAGGGCGGCGCCCACGAGCCCGCCTAGATGGCCCAGGATGATCGTCCAGCCGAGCAGCATGACCACCATGCCCAGATACATCGGGTTGCGGGTGTAGTTGTAGATGCCGGTGACGACGAGCGCGGTCGCGGCACCCGGATCAATCGGGCTTACCGTGGTGCGGGCCTTGCTGAAGGCGAGAATGCCGGAGGCAGCAATGGCAACGCCCAGCGCGGCCACCAGCAGGCCGAGCGCGCCCTGGCCGGGAAGGCTGATGGTCAGGCCAGGCGTCAGGGCCGTGAGACCCCAGCCCAGCGCGCCGCTCACCAGCACGACAAGAGGAGGCGGGATGCGGGTTTCGAGTGAGTTCATCGTGTTTGCGCCTTCCTTGGAGCCATTTCGGGGGGGCAGCATAGTGTGAAGCCGATTTAGAATTATTGCCCGCTCTGAGTACAGAAATATTCAACGTCTTCCCCACGCACCAGCTTTTCGTCGCGCACCGGCCTTACCAGCCCGGCGAGTGGAGCCGCCATGGACAGCGATATGCTGGGCTGGGCGACATAGGGTCCAGCCGAGCCGAGCCAGCGCCCGTCCATGCGCAGGCTGTCGAGGCTGCCATCAACGAGAAACACCGAGATCATCGCGTAGCGCAGATTCAACCGCACACGCGCCGCATCCGGGCGAAAGGCCGGTCAGGGCAATACTGGCTAGCGCCACTTGAATGAGATTGGCGAGGTTAACCGCTATCTGGACTGGTTGGCCCAACACCGCTCGCCGCGAAAGCATGCTGATCGCGCGGCGCGATCACAGCGAGCAGGGGAAGGTGTTGCCGGGCGGGGACGATCTCGTCATCTGCTTTCATTCAGCCGCAAAAAAAGGTGCGCGCGCAGCCTTAGCGTTTCAGGTCGCTACCCTCACGCCATGCGGCGATATCACTGCGCCGCACTGTACACTGATCGCCGGGAATGGAGTGTTTGACCGCTGTTACCGTTAGCGCATCGGCGAGTGCTGTCTGATGGTCTGCACCGCTTGCCAGAGCGTCTATCAGGCCGGCTGCAAATGCATCGCCGCCGCCAATGCGTTCAACGATCCCCGCCAGTGTCTCCGGACCGGCAGCGATCACGCCGTCCCGGCTGGCAAGCCGGGCTTCCAGCGTCTGTTCAAGTGTCCCGCGCGACTGGCGGAAGGTCGTGACGATGTATTCAAGGCCGGTGAAGCGGGCGAAAGCGGCCTTTGCGGCGCTGTCGAAATCGGCCACGCGATTTCCGGTCAGTTCAAGCGGCATGATGCGGGCCAGATCACCGGCGCTGGAAAAGAGCACGGTCGCTTGCGCCACCAGCTTGCCGAGTATCCCGCCGGCCTCGGCCTCGCGCCCCTGCCAGAGCATGGGCCGGAAATTGAAATCGAAAGATACCTTTGCGCCCTGCTCGCGGGCGTGCTGCGCGGCATCAAGGGCCGCTTGCGCCGGGGCCGCGCCAAGAGCAGGCGTAATGCCTGAAAGATGCAACCAGTCCACCCCGGCCAGTGCCGCGTCCCAGTTCCAGCCTTCAGCAGGCATCAGGCTGAATGCCGAATGAGCGCGGTCATAGACAATTTCGGCAGGGCGTTGCATCGCTCCGCTGGCGTGAAAGTAAAGCCCCATCCGGCCCATGCCGCGGATGACATGCGCGGTGTCGAGGCCTGACCGGCGCAGTTCGCCAAGGCAGGCATCGCCAATCGCATTGTCAGGCAGGGCAGTAATGACGCGCGCTGTGTGGCCAAGGGTGGCCAGGCCCGCTGCGACATTGGCTTCTGCGCCTCCGAAACAGGTGTCCAGCCTCGCCGAACGCAGGAGCGGTTCACGTCCCGGCGCACTCAGGCGCAGCATGACCTCGCCGAATACTGCGGCGTTGAGATGGGTCGTCATGTCGGGCGCTCCATTGGAAGGGGGCGGGGCCGCGTTTCGCCTTCCGCCGCGATTATTTCACATTAGCCGCAGAAAACTGCGTCGCGAAAGGGAGAGGTTTGCATGAGCGAACACCTAGCGCTTCATCGCCTGCGCAGCGCGGGCATTGGCGGTGATGGCGGCCCAGTTGCCGCTGGTAATGTCCTTCGTGTCCGCGATCCATGACCCGCCGACACACACCACGTTGGGCAGGGCGAGATAGTCCGGCGCTCGCTCCCGGCTGATCGAGCCGGTTGGGCAGAAGCGCACATCTGGCAGCGGCCCGGCGAGGGCTTTCAGGTAAGCGATCCCGCCTGCGGGCTCTGCGGGGAAGAATTTGAGCACCTCAAAGCCCTGCTCGCGTGCGGCCATCGCTTCGCCAGCGGTGGCAACACCCGGTAGGCAGGCAAGTCCGGTGGCCAGCATCGCGTCTCCCAGCGCAGGCGTCAAACCGGGGCTGACGAGGAAGGCCGCGCCCGCCTCTGCGGATGCGTGTGCCTGCTCAGGCGTGCGCACCGTGCCCATGCCGACCATCAGGTCCGGCGCGGCATCCTGCATCGCCTTCATCGCATCAAGGGCGATGGGCGTGCGCAAGGTCAGCTCGATCACCTTCAGCCCGCCTGCGGCTAGCGCGCGTGCCAGCGGGGCTGCGGTCTTGATATCTTCAACCGTCAGCACCGGAATGACGCTTGCCGCGTCGATGACGGCGTCCAGAGAGGGTGTGGTGCTCATGCGACAGTCTCCGTGACGGGTATGGGCGCGGCGGGCTCGCACAGGCCGGGCAGGGCCATGGCGCCTTCCTCGGCGGTGGAAACCCGGGATCGCATACCGGCAAACAATTCCCGGCCAAGTCCGGAATGGCTGGCGGTGAGGTCGCAGGCTGCGGCTTCGCGCGCGGCCAGCTCGGCAGCATCCACCCGCACATCGAGGCGGCAATTATCAGCATCGACGCGGATCACATCGCCGTCGCGCAGCCTTCCAATCATGCCGCCCGCCAGTGCTTCGGGGCTTAAGTGGATGGCGGCGGGCACCTTGCCGCTGGCACCCGACATACGCCCATCGGTCAGCAGCGCGACCTTGAAGCCCCTGTCCTGCAAGACGCCGAGCGCCGGGGTCAGCTTGTGCAGCTCGGGCATGCCATTGGCCATCGGGCCTTGGAAGCGCACCACGACGACGCAGTCGCGCTCCAGCTTTCCTTCCCTGAACGCCGCCAGCATGGCGTCCTGACTGTCAAAAACGAGGGCAGGCGCTTCGACCACACGGTGTTCGGGCTTGACGGCAGACACCTTGATCACGGCGCGGCCAAGCGGGCCGTCCAGCACGCGCAAACCGCCATCCTTTGCCACCGGATCGGAGGCAGGGCGCAGCACGTCGAGGTCAAGGCTCTCTGACGCGGCCGGGCGGAAGCCGAGTGTGTCTCCGTCAAGGAAGGGTTCGGTGGCAAAGGCAGCAAGGCTGTCTGCACCCAGGGTGAGCACATCGCCGTGCAGCAGACCTGCCTCCAGCAGTTCGCGTACCAGAAAGGCCATGCCGCCTGCCGCGTGGAAATGGTTCACGTCCGCCTTGCCGTTGGGATAGATGCGTGTCAGCAGCGGGGTGACGCGCGAGAGATCGTCAAAGTCATCCCAGTTGATGATGAGCCCGGCCGCACGCGCGATGGCGACGAGGTGCAGGGTGTGGTTGGTCGACCCACCGGTCGCGTGCAGCCCCACAATCGCGTTGACGATGGCGCGGGCATCAATCGCCTCGCCGAGCGGGCGGTAATCGCTCCCCAGCGCCGTGATCTTCGCTGCGCGCTTTGCGGTCGCCTTGACCATCGCCTCGCGCAGGGGCGTGCCGGGATTGATGAAGGCCGAGCCCGGCACATGCAGGCCCATGATCTCCATCATCATCTGGTTGGAGTTCGCCGTGCCGTAGAAGGTGCAGGTGCCGGGGCTGTGATAGCTGGCGCTTTCCGCGTCCAGTAGCTTGTCGCGCCCGATTTTGCCTTCAGCAAAGAGCTGGCGAACCTCAGCCTTCCTGTCATTGGAGAGCCCTGAAGGCATCGGCCCGGCGGGCAGGAAGAGCACGGGAAGGTGGCCAAAGCGCAGCGCGCCGATCAGCAGGCCCGGCACGATCTTGTCGCACACGCCAAGACAGATCGCGGCGTCGAACATGTTGTGGGAGAGCGAGACGGCAGTCGCCATCGCGATCACATCACGCGAGAAGAGCGACAGCTCCATGCCCGGCTGGCCTTGCGTGACACCATCACACATGGCCGGCACACCGCCTGCGACCTGCGCGGTCGCGCCCGCTTCGCGTAAAGTCTGTTTGATTAGAGCCGGATAGCTCTCCAGCGGCTGATGGGCCGACAGCATGTCGTTGAACGCGGTGACGAGGCCCACATTCGGCCAGACAAGGTCTTTGAGCGCATTCTTGTCTTCGCCCGAGGCCGCAAAGCCGTGGGCGAGATTGCCGCAGGAGAGGATTTTGCGCTGCACGCCATCGGCCTTGGCCTTGGCGATCAGGTCCAGATATGCGGCGCGAGTCTCTCTGCTGCGTGTCTCTATACGCGCAGTGACGTCTTTCAGGACGGGATGGAGCGGGGCGGACATCGGCTGCGCCTTCGGGGTTTGCGTCGCTTCAGGGCGACCAGAATATCTGTAAATCGATCAGGGGATGGTTCAGCAGGGCGCGCACCGGCATGTCTTCAACCGGGCCGGGCAGCAGCGCCTTTTCCAAGGCAGCGCGCTTGGCATCGCCCCGGATGAGGAGGGCGCAGAGCTTCAGATCCTCCAGCGCGCGCATGGTCAGGGTGATGCGTTCGGTCAGCATGCCGGTAACGACGCTTTGCCTTGCCGTGATGCTTGCCACGCGCGGACCGTCTTCGGACAGCGCATCCTGCAGCCCGTCAGCATGCGGGAACCATGACAGGGTGTGGCCGTCATCGCCCATGCCGAGCACGGCGCAGTCGGCAGGCCAGTGAAGAGCTGCGAGCCTTGCCTCGGTGGCGGGAAGGCCGTCGGCCGCTCGCGCGCCGGGGCTTTTGAGGCCCGTAAAGCGCGCCTGCGCAGCCTTGCCCGTCAGCAGCGTACGGCAGATGAAATCCGCGTTTGATCCTTCTTCGCCCGGTTCCACCCAGCGTTCGTCTGCGAGCACCACATCGATGCGGGTCCAGTCGAGGTCCGTGACCGAAAGGCGGCGGTAAACGGGTTCAGGCGTTGAGCCGCCCGACACGATCAGGCTGGCGCGTGCGCGCGTGGCCAGCGCGTGCTGCAGGGTATCGGCTAGCGCGTCAGCGAGAGCTCTTGCAGCGGCATCGCCATTCCCGAACGGGTGGAACGTCTCAGGCATGGTGGCCATCGAACCATTCGCGTCCTTCCCGGCTGAGCAGAAGCGATCCTTGCGACGGGCCGTCCGTACCGGCAGCGTAGGCGTGCAACGGGCATGCGCCATCATGCCAGGCGCGGATCACCGCATCGGTCCACCGCCACGCCACTTCAACCTCGTCGCGGCGCATGAAGAGGGCAAGATTGCCCCGCACCACCGCCATCAACAGGCGCTCATAGGCGTCCGGGTAGCCAGCCTCGAACGCGTCCGCATAGCTCAGATTCAGCGGCACATAGCGCAGACGCATCCCGCCGGGACCGGGGTCCTTCGTCATCATCATCAGCTTCACGCCCTCATCGGGCTGCAGGCGGATGACGAGACGGTTGGGCTGCAGCACGCCGGCATCGGCGCGGATGATGTCATGCGGCACCGGCTTGAACTGGACAATGATCTCCGAACGGCGCGTTGCCATGCGCTTGCCGGTGCGCAGATAGAAGGGCACGCCCGCCCAGCGCCAGTTATCAATGCTGGCCCGGATGGCAGTGAAGGTTTCGGTTTTCGTCGGCTGGCCGAGTTCATCCGCATAGCCCGGCACCTTCGCGCCATCAATCAGGCCCGCGCCATATTGCCCGCGTACAAGGCATTGGCCGGCATCTTCGGCGCGGATCAGGCGCAGCGCGTGCAACACTTTCAGCTTTTCCGTGCGTACCGCATCGCCGTCCAGGCTTACCGGCGGCTCCATGGCCACAAGACACAAAAGCTGCAGCAAATGATTCTGCACCATGTCGCGCAGGGCCCCGGCGCGGTCATAATACTCCGCACGCTCGCCTGCACCGAGCGTTTCGGCGACGGTGATCTGGACGTGGTCAATGCCGTTCGCGTTCCACACCGGCTCCAGCAGCATGTTGGCAAAGCGCAGCACCAGCAGGTTTTGGACCGTCTCCTTGCCCAGATAGTGGTCGATGCGGAAGATTGACGCCTCGTCAAACACAGCGCCAACCGCTTCATTGATGTGGCGGGCCGAGTGGAAGTCATGGCCTATCGGCTTTTCCAGCACGATGCGCGCGCGCGGCGTGACAAGGCCGTGGCTCTCGATCGCGGCGCAGACCGGGCCGTATACCGATGGCGGCAGGGCAAGATAAAACAGGCGCACCTTCGCCGGATCATCGTCCAGCGCGTCTTTTACCGTCTCCCAGCCAGAGCCGTCACCATGGGCGTCGATGGCGGTGTAGCTGACGCGATCCGAAAACGCGGCCCAGGCTTTCGCCTTCTTGTCGCCGTTCACGAACTCGCTGGCGCGCTCCAGATACTCGCCCGTGCTTATATCCTCGCGGGCCGCCGCGATAATGCGGGAATTTTCCGGTATCTGTCCGTCACACCAGCGATGGAACAGCGCAGGCAGAATCTTGCGCCGCGCCAGATCGCCGGTCGCGCCGAAAATGACCATGTCAAAGGCTTCAACCGGAACGAGTTCAGCCATGTGTCTTCGGTGTGTCCGTGTCTCTGGTGATACAAGGGGTGCGCAGCAGGCATGACGAAGGTTTCATGTCTGACAAGTTAAAGACTGCCTCGCTTCACTGCCCGGTGCAACCGCTGTCATTTCTCCCTTTCCTGGCGTGGCGCGCCACACGTGTTCCGGGCGCACAAACGGATTGGGGGCAGGACCGGTAGCTGGACCGCAATTTGATTATCCGCTATCGCAGAAAGAGGCGCCGTAAAGGCGTTACATGCAATAGCTGCCAGCGCAGGACGGGAAGTATTGGCCAGAACAAGGGATAGGCGCGGGGCAGTGACGATAGAGGACGTGGCGCGCCGTGTCGGCGTTTCGCCTATGACTGTATCGCGCGTTATCAATAATTTTGCCGGCGTGAAACAGTCGACACGCGATGCGGTTCGTCAGGCGGTGGAAGAGCTCGGCTATTCGCCCAATCCGGCAGCGAGAAGCCTGGCGCGTCATGGCGGACGCCGGGTCGGCCTGCTCTATTCCAACCCCAGTGCAGGATATCTCAGCGAGTTCCTCGTGGGGGCGCTAGATGGCGCGCAGCTTAGCGGATCGCTGCTGATGATCGAGAAGTGCGGCACCACAGCCGCCAGCGAGAAAGCCGCTATCGCGCGTCTTGTGGCAGGCGGCGTGGCCGGTGTCGTCCTTCCTTCGCCTCACGCCGAATCCGCCGACGCCCATGCCGAGTTGAAATTGCATGGTGTCGCTGCCGTGGCCGTCGGCACGGGGCTGCTGCGGCAGGAGGCCAATTCGGTCCGCATTGACGACTTTGCTGCCGCCGCAGAGATGACGCGTCACCTCCTGTCATTGGGGCATACACGCATCGGCTTCATCAAGGGCGCTGCCAACCAGACCGCCAGCGCCGAGCGTCTGAGCGGGTTTGAGGCGGAGATCAGCCGTGCACGGCCCAAGGCCACCTCACTGGTGGAGGAGGGCGACTTCACCTACCGGTCAGGACTGGAAGCGGCCAAGCGCCTGCTCTCCAGCAAGGAGCCCCCGACCGCCATTTTCGCCAGTAATGACGATATGGCCGCAGGGGTGCTGGCGGCAGCGCATCACCGCGGCTTTGCCGTGCCCGAGCAGCTTTCCGTGGCGGGCTTTGACGATACGCCCATCACCACTGCGGTCTGGCCTGAACTGACAACCATTCATCAGCCTGTGGCTGAAATGACCGAAGCGGCTGTGCGCATCATTGCCGATGGCGGGCGGGGCCAGACACCCGGTGTGACGGCCAAACCCGTTGACCGCCTGTTGCCCTACAAGCTTGTGATACGGGCTTCGACGGGGCCTGTAGGAAGAGTATAAGCGTCTGGTTCATCGTCAGCTTGACACTCATGCCTGTGAGCGGCGATGGTAGCGCTAACAAACAGTGCTCTTGCGGACAGGTCTGACAAGAGCCCGGGGGGAGAAATGACCCGTCTCATCGATTGCTTGCCGGCAGACTGGCGTTTTGCAACGCTTGTCGGCCGCATTGCCCTGCATGACGGGCCGACGCCGGTGATGATCCGCGATGGGCATCTGTACGACATGTCTGGTGTTGCACCGACCTCGGCCGACCTTCTGGCCCGCCTCGGCGGGCTGGACGCCACCAGCGGACGCGATATCGGGGCCGTCGACACCTTCACCGTCAAAACGGTCTGGGCGCGCGAAAAGCCGGGCGCGATCGAGATACTGGCTCCGGTCGATCTGCAGGCCGTCAAGGCGGCGGGGGTCACCTTCGCCACCTCTACCATCGAGCGCGTGATCGAGGAACGCGCAGGCGGCGATATCGGCCGCGCCACGGATATCCGCGAGACGCTGCAGGAGCGGATCGGCGGCGATCTCGCTTCGGTCAAGCCCGGCTCTGAAAGCGCGGCACGCCTGAAGGCGGCGCTGATCAAGGACGGGCTCTGGTCGCAATATCTTGAAGTGGCCATCGGGCCGGACGCGGAAGTTTTCACCAAATGCCCGGTGCTGGCGGCAGTCGGCTATGGTGCCCATGTCGGCGTGCGTTCGGACTCGCGCTGGAACAATCCGGAGCCGGAAGTCGTGATGGTCTGTGACCCCGCCGGCAAGGCTATCGGCGCGACGCTGGGCAATGATGTGAACCTGCGCGATTTTGAAGGCCGCTCCGCCCTGCTGCTTGGTAAGGCGAAGGACAATAACGCCTCCTGCGCGCTGGGACCGTTCATCCGCATTTTCGACAAGGAATTCACGCTCGACGATGTGCGCGCGGCCACCGTCTCGCTTCGGGTGGAGGGCGAGGACGGCTTCGTCCTCACCGGCGAAAGTTCGATGAGCCTGATCAGCCGCGACCCCCTGGATCTGATCCGTCAGGCATTCGGCCGGCACCATCAGTATCCCGACGGCATGGCGCTGATGCTGGGTACGATGTTCGCACCCATTGAGGACCGCGACGCGCCGGGCAGGGGCTTTACACACAAGGTGGGCGACATCGTGCGCCTGGCATCGGAGCGCCTCGGCGTTCTGGAAAACAAGGTAACGAGTTGTGACAAGGCGCCGCCCTGGACGTTCGGGGTTTCGGCACTGATGCGCAATCTCGCCGCCCGCGGACTTCTGGAGGAAGCATGATTGCAAAGGTGAACGGCAACGCGGCGGTATATCCGTCCCTTAAGGGCCGCGTTGTTGTAGTGACAGGCGGGGGTTCGGGCATTGGGGCAGCGCTGACGGAAGGGTTCGCCCGTCAGGGCGCGCGCGTGGCCTTTATCGACATGGCCGAGGACGCCTCGCGTGCGCTGGATCAGTCGCTTTCAGGGCTTGATCCTGCGCCGTCCTATTATCACTGCGATCTCACCGATATCGACGCACTATTGGCGGTTCTGGCCCGTATCGCGGAGGAGGTCGGCCCGGTTGATGTGCTGGTGAACAATGCCGCCAATGATGACCGCCACCGCATCGAGGAGGTCACGCCCGCCTATTGGGATAACCGGATCGCGGTCAATCTGCGCCACCAGTTTTTCGCCAGCCAGGCCGTCATCGAGGCGATGCGCGCGCGTGGCAGTGGCGTGATCGTCAATCTGGGCTCTTTGTCCTGGCATCTGGGGCTGGCAGACCTCTCCGTCTACGAGACCGCCAAGGCCGGGGTGGAGGGCATGACGCGAGCCATGGCTCGTGAGCTCGGCGCGGACGGTATCCGCGTGGTCTGCATCGTGCCCGGCAATGTGAAGACGCCGCGGCAGGCCAAATGGTACTCACCGGAACAGGAAGCGGAGATCGTGGCCCAGCAGGCATTGAAACTCCGCATAGAACCCAGCGACATAGCGGCCATCGCTATGTTTCTGGCATCAGACGACGCACGTGCCTGCACAGGACATGAATACATAGTCGACGCCGGCTGGCGATAGCTCGCCCAGCCTTGAACAACGGGCCCGCCAAAGAGGCCCATGGGGAGGAATAGACATGGCCAATCTCTCGGCTACGGGAGCGGTCGGTTCGGTAGAGGCTGAACAGACCAATATGGGCTTCATCATCACTACCGCGCTGGTTGCCACGATAGGGGGCTTCCTGTTCGGTTACGATAGCGGGGTGATAAACGGTACGGTAGACGGGCTGAGGGGCGCGTTCGGCTCCGAGGATATCGGCACCGGCTTCAATGTCGCCTCCATGTTGCTGGGCTGCGCGGTTGGTGCGGCCTTTGCGGGCCGGGCGGCCGACATTTTCGGCCGGCGCACCATGATGATCGTGGCGGCGGTCTTCTTCGTAATCAGCGCGTGGGGCTCGGGCGTTGCCAACAGTTCCGGCGAGTTTGTCTTCTTCCGCATTCTCGGCGGTCTTGCGGTGGGTGCGGCCAGCGTCATGGCGCCGGCCTACATTTCGGAAATCGCGCCGGCGCGGATGCGCGGGCGGCTGACCACGATCCAGCAGATCGCGATCATTTCCGGCCTCTTCTTCTCCTTCCTCGCCAACTATCTGCTGGCCAACATGGCCGGCGGCTCGACGGCGGAGTTCTGGCTTGGCTTCCAGACCTGGCGCTGGATGTTCTGGGTGGAGCTGATTCCGGCCATCGTGTTCTTCATCGCCCTGTTCCGTATCCCTGAAAGCCCGCGCTTCCTGGTCATCAAAGGCAAGACCGATCAGGCCAACGCGGTGCTGACCCGCCTGTTCGGCGCCGAGGCGGCCAAGCTGAAGGTGGAGGAGATCAAGTCCTCGCTCGCCTCTGACCACAAGCCCAAGCTCGCCGACCTGTTTGACCGCGAGAAGGGCGGCGTGCGCCTGATCGTCTGGGCCGGCATCGGCCTGGCTGTCTTCCAGCAACTCGTGGGCATCAATATCGTCTTCTATTACGGCGCGGTGCTCTGGCAGTCGGTGGGCCTGAGCGAAGGCGATGCGCTGATGATCAATGTGGTCTCAGGCGCGCTGTCGATCGCGGCGGTGATTGCGGGCCTTCTGGTCATCGACCGGATCGGCCGCAAGCCCATGCTGCTTTTCGGATCGCTGGGCATGGCGGTGACGCTGGGCCTTGTCGCCTATGCCTTCTCCACGGGCAATTTCCTGGCCGCAGGCACGGTGCTGGAGGCCGGTACGGTGCTGGCCAGCGGCACGGCCTATCCTGAAGGCGCGGTGCTGACCAATAGCATGCTCGACCTGCGCCCCGAAATGGGCCTGCTCGCGCTTGTGTCGGCGAATATCTATGTGATGTTCTTCAACTTCTCCTGGGGTCCCGTCATGTGGGTGATGCTCGGCGAGATGTTCCCCAACCAGATCCGTGGCTCGGGGCTGGCCGTTTCCGGCTTTGCCCAGTGGATCGCCAATTTCGGGATCACGATGAGCTTCCCGATCATGGCGGCCGGGCTCGGCCTGATGACCACCTACAGCTTCTACGCCGTGTGCGCGCTGATCTCCTTCTTCTTCGTGCTGGCGATCGTGCGTGAGACACGCGGCAAGGAGCTGGAACAGATGACCGGATAGCCAGAAAGGGACCAAATATCATGGCCACCACACTCGAACTGTCGCACTGGATCGGGGGCAAGAAGCAGGGGGGAGACCGTCCGGCCGAAAGCCTCAACCCGTCCGATACCCGCGATGTGGTGGCCAGGGTGCCTGATGGCTCGCCGGACGATGTGAACGCCGCCGTGGCGGCCGCCCGCGCTGCCTTCCCGGCCTGGTCAGCGGCTTCGCCGGAAGTGCGCTCTGACGTGCTCGACAAGGCGGGCACGCTGCTGATGCAACGTGCGCAGGAGGTCGGCGCACTGCTATCCCGCGAGGAAGGCAAGACGCTTCCCGAAGGCATTGGCGAGACGATGCGCGCGGCGCGCATACTGAAATACTTCGCCGGGGAGGCATTGCGCCTGCACGGGCAGAACCTCGCGTCCACCCGTCCGGGGGTGGAGGTGCAGACCTATCGTCAGGCGGTGGGTGTCTATGGCCTCATCACGCCGTGGAACTTCCCGATTGCCATCCCTGCCTGGAAGGCCGCGCCTGCGCTGGCCTTCGGCAATACGGTGGTGCTCAAACCCGCCGGCCATACACCGGCTACGGCAGAGGCGCTGGTGGCGATCCTGCACGAGGCGGGCCTGCCTGAGGGCGTACTGAACATGGTGATTGGCCGGGGCGGGGTGGGTCAGGCCATTGTCGACCACCCGGATGTCAACGCCATCTCGTTTACAGGCTCGCAGAAAGTGGGCGCCGGCGTGGCGGCCGGGGCTGTCGCCCGTCAGGCGCGTGTGCAGCTGGAAATGGGTGGCAAGAACCCGCTCATCGTCCTCAATGATGCTGATATCGAGCGGGCGGTGACCATCGCGCTCGACGGTGCCTTCTTCTCGACCGGCCAGCGCTGCACGGCCTCCTCCCGCCTGATCGTGGAAGACGGCATCCATGACAAATTCGTTGCCGCCCTTGCCGAACGTGTGAAGGCGCTTCGCGTTGGTGATGCGCTCGACAAGGAGACGCAAATTGGCCCTGCAGTCAGCGAGGACCAGCGCGAGACGAGCTATCGCTATATCGAGGTCGCCACGCAGGAGGGCGGCAGGATTGTCGCTGGCGGTGACCGCCCGCAGATGGAAAAGCCCGGCTGGTATGTCCAGCCGACCCTGATAACGGACACTGAAGCCGCCATGCGGATCAATAATGAGGAGGTGTTTGGCCCCGTCGCCTCTGTGATCCGCGCGAAGGATTACGAGGAAGCGCTTCACATCGCCAATGGGGTGGAATTCGGCCTGTCGGCGGGCATCGCGACCACGTCGCTGAAATATGCGCGTGACTTCCAGCGCCGCGCGAGGGCAGGGATGGTGATGGTCAATCTGCCGACGGCGGGCGTGGACTATCACGTGCCGTTTGGCGGGACCAAATCCTCCTCCTACGGCCCGCGCGAGCAGGGCTTTGCGGCGGCCGAGTTCTTCACCCAGGTGAAGACCGCCTATAGCTGGTCGTAGTCTGCGATGAGCGCGCCGGAACTCCTGTGGGATGCCAGATGCGAGCTGGGCGAAGGCCCGGTGTGGGACGCGGCGCGGCGTTGCGTCTGGTTTGTCGATATCAAGGGGCGCCGCCTGCACCGCTATGGCGTTGAGGACGGTAGCAAGGCCAGCTGGGCGACGCCGGACCAGACCGGGTTTGCCCTGCCGGCCGATGATGGCTCCCTGGTGTGCGGTGTGCG
Organism: Glycocaulis abyssi; assembly: GCF_041429775.1. Classification (NCBI taxonomy): domain Bacteria; kingdom Pseudomonadati; phylum Pseudomonadota; class Alphaproteobacteria; order Maricaulales; family Maricaulaceae; genus Glycocaulis; species Glycocaulis abyssi. The sequence goes on from NZ_CP163421.1 coordinate 784,669, forward strand.
TGGCGGGCTTCACCGGTTTGATCCCGGCACGGGGGATTTCTCTGCCCTGATCGAAGTGGAGCGCGACCGCCCGCAAAACCGCATCAATGACGGGTTTGTGGCACCTGACGGCTCGCTCTGGTTCGGCACGATGGATGATAGCGAGGCGGAAAAGTCCGGCGCGCTCTATCGCTGGGCTAACGGTGTGCTGACGCTGATGGATGACGGCTACGGCGTCACCAACGGTCCCGCGCTGAGCCCCGATGGCGCCACGCTCTACCATCACGACACGCTGGACAAGACCATCTACGCCTTCGGCCATGCCGGTGGCCGCATCTCGGGAAAGCGCGTGTTTGCGCGCACCGAGGAGGGCTATTGCGACGGGCCGAGCGTGGACAGCGCCGGCACACTCCATGTCGGCCTGTTCGGCGGGTGGGGCGTGGCGAAGTTTGCTTCAGACGGGCGCTATCTCGGCAAAATCGCGTTTCCGGTCTCCGCCGTCACCAAGGCGGCTTTTGGCGGGGATGACCTCAAAACCCTCTACTGCACGACCGCCTGGCTGCACCAGAGCGCAGAGGCCCGCGCCGCGCAGCCGCTGGCGGGCGGGCTCTACAGCGTGCGCGTTGACACGCCCGGCCTGCCACAGAACCTGATCCGGCTGTGACGCTGGAGCTTGCCGCTGGTGGCTGGCGGGCCACGCTCCTGCCGGGTCTTGGCGGTGCCATCGGCTCGCTCAGCTTTAGAGGGTGCGACGTATTGCGGCCCACGCCATCCGGGACGGCGGATGTTCTGGCAACTTCCTGCTTTCCGCTCTTTCCCTATGCCAACCGTGTGGCCAATGGGCGCTTCATCTGGGCGGGAGACGCCGTGCAGTTGCCAGTTCTGCCAGGCTTTGCGCCGCACGCCATACACGGGGTGGGCTGGCAGCGCGCCTGGCAGGTCAATGGCGTGAACGATAGTGCTGCCCAGCTACGCCTTGATGCCGGCGGTGATGGCGGCTGGCCCTGGCGGTTCGTGGCTGAACAGGACATCACCCTGACGGATGCCGGGCTGCGCATCGATCTTCGCCTGACGAACTGCGATGACAATCGCGTGCCTGCGGGGCTGGGTCTGCATCCGTATTTCCCGCTGGGTGCGGGCGGGCGGCTGAGCCTGACAGCGAAAAAGGTGTGGCTGAGCGACGAGACGCTCATCCCCTCGACGCTCGCCGATGCGTCCGCCATCTACGATTTTGCGCAAGGTGAACGCCTGCCCGCCCGCACACTCATCGATCATTGCTATGAGGGCTGGGACGGGGTGGCGGAGCTGACGATAGCGGAGCGCAGTGTGACGGTGAAAGCTGATACCGGACGGGTCCATATCTACGCGCCGCAGGCAGGCGGGTTCTGCTGTGTGGAGCCGGTTACGCACCGCCCCGACGCTCTGAATGCCCGGCCGGATGAACCGGGCATGCCCGTTATCGAACCCGGCGCGCAAACGTCGCTGCGGATGGAAATCTCGGCCGTCAACACAACAGCCTCCCAACCCGCTCAGTGATTGTCGCGCGGGTTGCCGAGCGTATCGATGATCCGGTGATATTTGACCGCAGGCTCGAGCGTGGCGCCGGTATCAAGCTGGCCTGTCATGGAGCGCTGGATCTCCTGCCACGGCGTTTGTGAGGCCGGATAGGCATATCCGCCGGCCTCTTCCAGCATTTTGCGGCGTTTCGCGATGTCGTCCTCGGAAACCAGCCAGTCCACACGGGCAGTGTTGAGATCAACACGCAGCCGGTCACCGTTTTCCAGCAGGGCGATATTGCCCATGGCGGCCGCCTCCGGACTCGCGTGCAGGATGGAAGCCGAGCCGGATGTGCCAGATTGCCGCCCGTCACCCATGCAGGGCAGGGCGGTGACACCCTGTTTGATGAGGTAGGCGGGCGGGCGCATATTCACCACCTCGGCCGCTCCGGGATGACCGATCGGTCCTGATCCGCGCATGACCAGAATGGAGTTTTCCGTGATGTTTTCGGCCGGGTCGTCGATGCGGTGATGGTAGTCCTCCGGCCCGTCGAAAACGGTCACCACCCCCTCGAATACGTTGGGAGCCTGCGGATCGGACAGATAGCGTTGCCGGAATTCCGGCGAGATAACGCTGGTCTTCATCACCGCGCTGTCAAACAGATTGCCGGTCAGTACGAGAAAGCCGGCTTTCTCCATCAGCGGCGCGTCAAAGGTCCGGATGACGTCCGGCAGGATGATACGGGCGTCCTTGCAGTTCTCACCGATCATCTGTCCGTTGACCGTGAGGGCCTGCTCGCGGATCAGGCCCTGGTCCATAAGCTGGCGAACCACGGCCGGAACACCGCCTGCCTGATGGAAGTCCTCGCCCAGATAGGTGCCAGCGGGCTGCAGATTGACCAGAAGCGGAATATCATGGCCGTGTTTTTGCCAGTCGGACAGCTCCAGTTCGACCCCTGAATGACGCGCCAGTGCCATCAAGTGGACCACCGCATTGGTCGACCCACCAATGGCAGAATTGACCGCAATGGCGTTCAGGAAGGCGTCGCGGGTGAGGATGCCCGACGGCTTGAGGTCCTCATGGACCATCTCCACGATGCGCTTGCCCGTCACATAGGCCATTTGCGGGCGTTCCCGGTACGGCGCGGGAATGGCCGCGCTGCCGGGCAAACTCATGCCCAGCGCCTCGGTCAGCGAGTTCATGGTGGTGGCCGTGCCCATCGTGTTGCAATAGCCGACTGAAGGCGCGCTGGTGGCGACGAGCTCGATAAAGCCTTCATAGTCCAGCTCGCCCGCCGCCATCATCTGGCGCGCCTGCCAGATGATGGAGCCGGAGCCGACGCGCTTGCCTTCATGCCAGCCATTGAGCATGGGCCCGACAGAGAGCGCGATTGCCGGGATGTCCACGGTCGCCGCCGCCATCAGGCAGGCCGGTGTGGTCTTGTCACAGCCAATGGTCAGCACCACCCCGTCCAGCGGGTAGCCGTAAAGCAGCTCAACAAGACCCATATAGGCCAGATTGCGGTCCAGCCCGGCGGTAGGCCGCTTGCCGGTCTCCTGGATGGGGTGAACGGGAAACTCCAGCGCAATACCGCCAGCCTCACGTATGCCTTCGCGCACGCGCTGGGCGAGGGTTATGTGATGGCGGTTACACGGCGCGAGATCAGAGCCGGTCTGGGCGATGCCGATAATGGGTTTGCCCGATCGCAGCTCCTCCAATGTCAGGCCGTAATTGAGATAACGCTCGAGATAGAGCGCAGTCATGTCCGGGTTTTCAGGGTTGTCAAACCATTGCCGGGAGCGCAGCCGCTTGGACATAACTGATCTGCCTTGTTCAACAGCCTGTATACAAGCCAGTTGGGGATATCTCTGCGTACCCGATCCGGCCGTGCCAGATCATGGTTTTGGAGATGCTCGATAAGTCAGACAATTATAGCCAATTCTGCATCTTCGCAAGTGCGTGCAGTCACGCATGGTGCAGCGCGGCAGCTCGGAAAAAGCGCGGAAGGCAGGGTCAGCTTGCGGCGCTGCGCCGTTTCCGGCCGGCTGGCGTGGGCCGTTTGAGTGCGCGTGATGTGTCCTGGAGTGCGGCCCGCACGAGGATTTCCATCGCGGCTCTCGCATCGTCCGGCCCGCCCGCAGCGATGGCGTCGAACACTTTCCAGTGCTCGGGCATGGGGTCGCGGGGAAGCTCGTCCTTGCGGGCCTTGTAGACAGTGGTCCAGTGGACGCCCGCGCCAATTGTGCTGGCAAGGCAGACCAAGGGCGGGTTGCCGGTCGCTTCAAGAATGATGGCATGAAACTCGCGGTCGGCGTCGCGCCCCTCCGCCGTCATCACGGTGTGCTGCTCCATGCGCATCAGCGCTTCGCGCATCCGGGTAAGCTGGCGGGTATCACGGCGGGCTGCAGCCAGAGCGGCGGCGGCGGGCTCCACTATCAGGCGCAACTCGAAAAGGCCGTTTACCAGCTCTGGTGAAGGCTCTGCTTCGAAGAACCAGGCTAGCACGTCCGGATCGAGCAGATTCCACCTGGCCTGTTCGGTAACACGCGTGCCGGTTTTCGGGCGGCTTTCGACCAGCCCCTTCGCGGCGAGAGTGCGCACCGCTTCGCGGTAGGCGCTGCGGGAGACTTTCAGTCTTTCGCTGAACTCGATCTCGGTCGGTAATATTTCGCCAGACCGATACTTTCCCGACACGATGGCCACGCCAAGATCGTGTGCAATCGTACCGTGAATACGGGCTGCAGGTTGCCCCGGGCGGACCAGGGCGCTCATGTCAGCACGGTGCCGGGCATCCATTTGCGACTTCTCCGGATTGATGCCGCCGGACCCGACAGGGTCGGCAATCAGACATATCAACCTGCAAATGCCGTGATAGTGCGAAGCGGTGCTGCTGTCCACCTGAAGCAACTAGTCGGACAAATTCATTGACCTGAAGCGCATCTCCAAACTACGGTATGGTAACGCTAACATGGCCGGCCGCTACACGAGCCGGAACGCCGGGGAGGAAAGCATGATGATAATGGGGCAAATACGCAGACCTTTGCACGCTGTGGCCGGGGTTGTCGCAGGCGGCGCGGTGCTGTTGATGCTGGCCGGATGGACGGCTGCCTATTCGCGCGGCGGTGCCGCGCAGGACGAAACCCCTCTGTATCGCGACGCCTCCCAGCCGGTCGACGCGCGGGTCGAAGACCTGCTCTCACGCATGACGCTGGAGGAGAAGGTCGCCCAGATGATCGGCATCTGGCTGTCCAAGGGTGATTTGGAGACGCCCGAGGGCGAATTCTCCCCGGAGAACGCGTCGCAGAACTACCCCCACGGCATTGGCCAGATTTCGCGTCCCTCCGATTTCCGGGGCGCGGACCCTGAAAACGTCGCGGCGGGTGTCTCCGAAGGCGCGGTCAACCGTACCGAGCGCCAGACCGCCGAATACATCAATGCCGCCCAGCGCTGGGCGATTGAGGAAACGCGCCTTGGCATTCCGATCATGTTCCACGAGGAGGCGCTGCACGGTTATGTGGCGCGCGGTTCGACCAGCTTCCCGCAATCGATTGCGCTGGCCAGCACCTGGGACCGCGATCTCGTTGAGCGCGTCTTCAATGTCGCCTCGCGTGAGGTGCGCGCCCGCGGGGCACGTCTGGTCCTGTCGCCTGTGGTCGATGTGGCGCGCGATCCGCGCTGGGGCCGGATCGAGGAGACCTATGGCGAAGACCCCTATCTGGTCACCGAGATCGGCCTTGCCGCCATTCGCGGCTTCCAGGGCGAGACCCTGCCGCTGGAGCCGGAGCGTGTGTTTGTGACGCTCAAGCACATGACCGGCCATGGCGAGCCGGAATCGGGCATCAATATCGGCCCGGCCAATATCTCCGAGCGCACCCTGCGCGAAGTGTTCTTCCCGCCCTTCGAGGCGGCGATCACGCAGCTTCCCGTCATGTCGGTCATGGCCTCCTATAACGAGATTGACGGTCTGCCGAGCCATGCCAATCGCTGGTTGCTCAACGACGTGCTGCGCGAGGAATGGGGCTTTGATGGTGTGGTGGTCAGCGATTACTTCGCGGTTCGCGAGATCATCACCCGCCACCAGATGCTCGACGATATCGATGACGCCGTCGTGCGCGCAATTGATGCGACGGTAGATATCGAACTGCCTGATCCCGATGGCTTCCCCCACCTGGTCCGCCTGGTTCAGGAGGGACGCGTCTCGGAGGAGGCGATTGACGCTGCGGTGCGGCGCCTCCTGGCGATGAAATTCCTCGCCGGTCTCTTCGATGATCCTTACGTCGACGAGGATGCTGCCGAAGGTCTGACGGCGACACCTGATGCCATTGCGCTGGCGCGTGAAGCGGCTCAGCGGGCCATGGTGCTGCTGTCGAACAATGGCACCCTGCCGCTGGACCCCGCCCGCACCGGCACGCTTGCCGTGCTGGGCACCCATGCGGTGGACACACCGCTGGGCGGGTATAGCGATATCCCCCGCCATGTGGTCAGCGTGCTGGAAGGCATGCAGAACGCCGCCGAGGAGCACGGCAATTTCAACGTCATCTATTCTGAAGGCGTGCGCCTGACCGAAAGCCGCGAATGGGCCGCCGACGAGGTCGATCCCGTGCCTGCCGAGGTCAATGAACGCCTGATCGCGGAGGCCGTGGAGGCTGCGCGCGGGGCAGACGTGATCCTGATGGTGCTGGGCGAGAACGAGCAGCTCAGCCGCGAGGCATGGGCCTACGATCATCTGGGCGACCGTCCGACGCTGGAGCTGTTTGGCCAGCAGATGGATCTGGCGCGGGAGATTTTCGCGCTCGGCAAGCCGACCGTCGTCCTGCTGCTCAATGGCCGTCCGCTGGCGATCCAGGAATTGCTGGAAGAAGCCGATGCGGTGATCGAGGGCTGGTATCTGGGTCAGGAGACCGGCAATGCGGTCGCCGATGTGGTGTTCGGCGCGGTCAATCCGGGCGGCCGCCTGCCGGTGAGCTTTGCCCGTTCTGCCGGCCATTTGCCGGTTTTCTATAACCACAAGCCGACCGCCCGGCGTGGCTATCTGCTCGACGAAGTAAGCCCGCTCCTGCCGTTCGGCTTTGGCCTGTCCTATACGTCGTTCGAGATGTCCGCGCCGCGCTTCCAGCGCTCCACCATTCGCGTAGGCGAGACGGCGATTGTGGAGGTTGATGTGCGCAACACCGGCGACAGGGAAGGCGATGAGGTCGTCCAGCTCTATGTGCGCGACGATGTGGCATCCATCACGCGGCCGGTGCTGGAGTTGAAGGGCTTTGAACGTATCACCCTGCGTCCGGGCGAGCGGCGCACAGTACGCTTCGAGCTTGGGCCGGACGCGCTGTCGCTGTGGAATCTGCAGATGGAGCGGGTTGTCGAGCCGGGCACCTTCACCATCTCGGCGGGTCCGAACTCGGCAGAGCTGCAGTCGGCGACCCTGACTGTAGCGGAATGACGGCCATCTGACCCAACAGGAAAAGGAAGGCCAGCCCGATGAGCATTTGTCCAATCTCCCGCGGTCTCGTGCTCCCGGCGCTTCTGGCCTTGCTTTTCCTGACGGGGCCGGTGGCGGCCCAGCATCCGGTCCGCGGGGTATGCGATGGCCCTGCCGGCGTGTGTGCCGGGTCTCCGCCGGTTTCCGCCTTTCCCCTGATCGTTTCTGGCGAGCCGACTGTTGTGCGTACCGATCCCGGCGATTATCCGGGCCTGCTGCGCGCCGCGCAGGATCTGCGCGATGATCTTGACCGCGTGTCGCGCGGGGAAATCCCTGTAGAAATCACCAATCTGCGGCGTGTGGACGGCCGCGGCATGGCCGTTATCGCCGGGGTTCTGGGGCGCAATCACGATATTGACCGGCTGGTCGAAGAGGGCCGGCTGGATGTATCCGGTGTGGCCGGCGAGTGGGAGGCTTATGTCCAGCAGGTGGTCGATAACCCCGCCCCCGGCATAGACCGCGCGCTGGTGATTGCCGGCTCCGATATGCGCGGGGCCATATTCGGCATTTATGACCTCTCAGAGCGCATGGGCGTCTCGCCCTGGTACTGGTGGGCTGATGTGCCAATCGAGCGCCGCAGCGATCTCTACGTCACCGAAGGACGCCGGGCAGAGCGCCCGCACGTGCGCTACCGGGGCATCTTCCTCAATAACGAGAACCCGGCCCTGCTCGGCTGGGTCAACGAGACCTATGGCGGCTTCAATCACCGCTTCTATGGCGATGTGTTCGAGCTGATCCTGCGCTTGCGCGGCAATTATCTCTGGTCGGCCATGTGGGGGAAAGCCTTCTACGATGAAGATGCGCTCAATCCCATCACGGCAGAGGCGATGGGCGTCGTCGTCGGCACCACCCATCACGAACCCATGCTGCGCGCCCATATCGAGTGGGAGCGCTATGGCACCGGCGAGTGGAATTACCGCACCAATGCGGACAATCTCCAGCGCTTCTGGCGTGAGGGGATCACCCGGCTTGCGCGCCATCAGACGCCGGTCGTGCTCGGCATGCGCGGCGATGGCGATGAAGCCATGAGCGACGAGACCGAGGTGGAGCTGATGGAGCGTATTGTCGCTGACCAGCGCGCCATCATCGAGGAGGTGACGGGCCGCCCCGCCAGCGAGACACCGCAGATGTGGGCGCTCTACAAGGAGGTGCTCGATTATTACGACGAGGGCATGCAGATGCCCGACGACGTGATGATCCTGTTTGCCAATGACAATTGGGGCAATATCCGCCGCGTGCCGCAACCGGGCGAGGAACGCGCGGGCGGGTTCGGCATGTACTATCATTTCGACTATGTGGGCGGTCCGCGTAACTACAAATGGATCAACACCACCCAGATCGCGCGCACCTGGGAGCAGATGAATATTGCGTGGGAGTTCGGCGCCGATCAGCTCTGGCTGGTCAATGTCGGTGATCTGAAGCCCATGGAACTGCCGATCAGCCACTTCCTGACCCACGCATGGAATCCCGAGGCTATGACCCAGGACGTGATGGAAGGCTTCACGCGCGGCTGGGCCGCCCAGCAGTTTGGCGAGGATCATGCCGACGATATCGCCGCGCTGCTGACGGGCTACACGAACTACAATTCACGCCGCAAGCCGGAGATGGTCGGGCCGGATACGTACAGCCTTGTCAATTTCGATGAGGCCGAGCGCATCCTCGCCGAATGGGACGCTCTGGCAGAGCTGGCCGATGCCGTGCGGGAGCGCCTCGATCCTGAATATCACGACGCTTTCGTCCAGCTGGTCTGGTATCCGGTGATCGCGGCGGGCAATCTGAACCGGCTGCATATCGAGACCGCGCGCAACCGGCTCTATGCCGCGCAAGGGCGCGTGGCGGCCAATGCCAGCGCGGATGCGGTGCGCGAAGCGTTTGAGCGCAGCCATGAACTCGACCGCATCTACGAAGAGGACGTGGCCGATGGCCGTTGGGTCCACATGATGGCGCAGACCCGCATCTCCTATACCTACTGGCAGCAGCCTGAAGAAGATATCCTGCCGGATCTGGAAAGCGTGACACCGGCGCGCGGCGCGGTGCTGGGTATTGCCGTGGAGGGCGATGAACGGGCCTGGCCGGGTGCAGACGGCACGCCAGCTCTGCCCGTCTTCTACCGCTATGGCCGTCAGACCCGCCATATCGATCTGTTCGACAGAGGTATAAGCCCGGCCCGCTATACGCTCGCTGCCGGCGCGCCCTGGGTGCGCCTGTCGCAGACGCAGGGACGCGGCGATGGCCGGGTCGCGGTCTCCATCGACTGGGATTCGGCGCCCGAAGATGAGGCCAGCGCGGTCATCTCCGTCACGGGTCCTGACCGGAACGTTATCGAGATCGAGGTGAGGGCGGTGAACCCCGCTATCATGCCTGCTGAAGGCGCGTTCGTGGAAGCCGATGGCTTCGTCGCCATGGAGGCGGCGCATTTCGCCCGTGCGATTGATGGCGAGAGCGTGGAGTGGCGCACCGTGCCAAATCTCGGCCGGACGCTCTCATCGGTGACGCTCTTCCCGCCGACCGCAGAGGCCGTCACGCCCGGCGGCGAGTCCCCGCGGCTGGAATACGATATCCACCTGCTTGAAGCCGGTGAGGTGGAGGTGCAGGTCACGCTATCCCCGACGCTCGATTTCAGAGGGCTGGGCGGTTTGCGCTATGCCGTCTCCATCGGGGACGAAGTCCCGCAGATCATCAACATGCATCTCGATGACAGTGACGCCACATGGGAACGCAATGTCGGCAATAATTCGGTCGTCCATACCAGCCGCCACACCGTGGAGGCAGGCCCGCAAGTCTTGCGCATCTGGATGGTTGATACCGGCCCCGTCTTCCAGCGCATCGTGATCGCGCGTGGGCAGCTGCCACAGACCTATCTCGGCCCGCCGGAGAGCTGGCGGGGACGGTAGGGGGTGGGTTCGGGTGCTCACAGTTCCGCCTCCCCTCGTTTTCCCGGCGAAAGCCGGGACCCAGAAAAAACTAGGCACCTGCTTGCGCCGGTGAAACGCAAATATTTGTTATCTATATAGTTATGGGCCCGGCTCGGGGGCTGCCCCCCCGGAAGCACGCAGCGCTGTCCGGGGTTTCAGCGCCTGTTCCTATTCGCCTGAATACGCGTACGGCCCCATGGTCACGCCGACAAACCCGCCTGCAATCCGGGTGGAGAGCAGCGTGCCGTCCGCGTCTTCCAGCAAAGGCTGCCACCGGCCTTCCTCAAGCGCGTAGTGGAAGTCGTATTCGCCTGCCCGGGCGGTGATGCGCAGGTCGATCGGTGCGCCCGCCTCGCCTTCAAAGGGGACGCTGGCAAGGATTTCGCCATGCACGTCCTGCTCCGGCCCGGCGCGGCGCTCCACCCGGATCACATCGCCGTCTCCATCGCGGGCAAGCCCGATGAAGTACCAGTACTCATCGCTCTGCAGGGCCACGAGCCCGGCCCGGTCGCCCGCCGCCTGCGGCTCAAAGCGCATGCGCATGGAAGCGCTGGCATACATGTGCTGCTGGCGGCGTCCGAGATAGGACGGGTTGGCGTTCTCGCCCAGCGCCACATTGCGCGCGGTCAGCACCAGGCTGCCCGGCTCGCTGTCGAGATCATGCCAGCTTTCCTGCGGCAGGCGCAGCATCATCCAGTGCGGGGGCAGGGGGCCTGAAAAGTCCTCATGCACCTCGAACGCGCCCGCCATGGGCGGATCGGCCGGTTCCTGCGGCGGCAGGTCCGGGCGGCGATAGGCATAAGGGATGAGATCGCCGTCCCCGGTCATGCGCGGCCAGCCCTCCTCCCAGCTTACCGGCATCAGGAAGGTCTCGCGGCCCGTATTGTAGAGATCATCGCCATAGGGCCGCACGGCGAGGAAGGTGCCCCACCATTCGCCCGACGGTGTGGTGACGAAGCTGGCATGGCCGGCAGAGGTGATGGGGAAGGGCCGGTCGCGCGGCAGATCGCGCTGGGTGAGGATGGGATTACCGTCCCACGCCTCGTAGGGCCCCATCGGATTCTCACTGCGCAGGACGACCTGTGAGTGGCCTTCTGCCGTGCCGCCCTCGGCGCAGATCAGATAGTACAGCCCGTCCACCTTGTAGATGTGCGGGCCTTCGATCCAGATCGGCTGGGTAGAGAAATCCACCCCGCCATCGACCAGCACGATGCGCTCGCCGAATGTGGTGAGGGTTTCCAGATCAAACTGCTGGATCCATACCGCGCGGTGGCCGTCATATTCCGGCTCGCGGTCTGGCGGGCCATTGTTGAGGATGTAGGCGCGTCCGTCCTCGTCGACGAAGAGGGAGGGGTCGATCCCGCCCGCGAGATCAGGCAGCCAGACCGGAGCGGACCACGGCCCTGCCGGATCGGTTGCGCTGATGATGAAATTATCGCCGCAATCCACACACGTGTTGAGCATGTAAAATGTGCCGTCATGGTAGGCCATGGCTGGCGCGAAAATGCCGCGCGAGAGCCCCAGATTGCCGAAATCCACCATGTCGGTGCGGTCCAGCGCATTGCCGATCTGCGTCCAGTTCACCAGATCGCGGCTGTGAAACACCGGAAGGCCGGGAAAATAGGCGAAGGTGGAGGTGGTCAGGTAATAATCCTCGCCCACCTGCAGGATGTTGGGATCCGGATAGAAGCCGCCCAGAACCGGGTTCTGGAACTCGCCCTCGCCTGCCGGGAAGGCCTCGTGGGCTGGATCGCCGCCCTCATAATGGAACCAGTCGAGCCGGGCCAGCAGCGGGCCGTCCTCACCGGCTTGCGGTGCTTCGGCTTCGCTATCGGAATTGCCAGCGTGCGGGGGTGCAGGCGGCGCTGCGTTGTCACCTGCTTCCGGCGCTTCACAGGCTGCCAGCATAAGCGCCAGCGCGCTGGCTCCGGTCAGGAGCGCGGAGTTGCTTTTCCGGGTCATGGTGTTCCTCCCTCAGATCGGTTGCGGGGCGTTTCGCCTCCATAATTGTTAGCGCTATCATTTCAGGTGAAATCACACCGCGCAAGGAAAACCGGGATACCTCACGCCGCTTTCGCGGCGCAGTTCATGGCGATGAAGTCAGCATGGCCCGGCATCTGGTCTGCACAATTGCCGATCACCGAATGCAACTCGTTCATGCGCGCGCGCAGCGTGGCCTCGTCCATGGCCTCGACCACCGGGTCATAGCTGCGCGGCACCAGGCCCTGACCGATCATTACGGCGAACCAGCTGGTATCGTTGAACAGCTCGTCATTATCGCGGAAGATCCGCCCGTGGCTCTCGAAGATGCGGTATTTCTCTTTCAGGGTTTCCGGCACGTCCATGGAGCGGCAGTATTCCCAGAGCGGCGTGTTGTCGCGCTCGGTGAGGTGATAGTGCAGGATGATGAAGTCACGCACCTGCGCGAACTCGCGCGCGATCATGAAGTTGTAGCGCTCGATATCGGCCGGCTCGAAATCGCGGCTGGGGAAGAGGGTAAGCAGGCGCGCAATCCCGCTCTGTATGAGGTGGATAGAGGTGGATTCCAGTGGTTCGAGGAAGCCTGAAGCCAGCCCCAGTGCCACCACATTCTTCACCCACGCCTTTTTGCGTCTGCCGGTCACGAAGCGCAGCGGGCGCGGATCGGCCAGCGCCTCGCCGTCGAGATTCGCCATCAGCTTGGCCGCAGCCTCATCGTCGGAAATGAACTGGCTGGAATAGACATATCCATTGCCGATGCGATGCTGGAGCGGGATACGCCACTGCCAGCCTGCCTCGCGCGCAGTGGAGCGCGTGTAGGGCGTAAACTCGCCATCCCCGTGCGCGCACGGCACCGCCACGGCGCGGTCGCAGGGCAGCCAGTGGGTCCAGTCCTCATAACCGGCCTTTAGGGTCTGCTCGATCAGTAGGCCCCGAAAACCGGAACAGTCGATGAAGAGCTCGCCTTCGATCTTCTGTCCGCTTTCCAGCTCCACGCTCTCGATGAAGCCGTCCTCACTACGCTGGTGAACCTTTGTGATCTTGCCTTCCTGGCGCTTCACCCCGCGCGCCTGCGAATAGCGGCGCAGGAAACGCGCATAGAGCGAGGCGTCGAAATGGAAGGCATAGGCGATGCGCGAAAGGGGCGAATTGCCTGCATTCACCGGCCGCATGAAGCGGTTCTGGCTCGCCGCGACCGAGGTCAGCGAATAATCGGTCACAAGGCGCGGATCGCCGCCATGCATCATGCGCAGCCAGTAGGCATGGAAGGACACGCCGTCCATATCCACGCCGAACGGTCCGAACGGGTGGAAATAGGTGTGGTTCTTCTTGCCCCAGTCGACGAACTCGATACCCAGCTTGAATGAGCCTTGCGTCTCGCGGACGAAATCGTCCTCATCCAGCCCCAGCATGCGGTTATAGATATTGATCTGCGGGATGGTGGCCTCGCCGACACCGACAATGCCGATCTCTTCAGATTCAACGAGCGTGATGTCGGCATAGCGGGGGCCAAGGATTTTCGCGAAGGCGGCTGCCGTCATCCAGCCGGCCGTGCCGCCGCCCACGATTACGATTTTGCGTATCCGGTTCCCGTCCATCTCGTCCCCCTCAGGCGGCCTCTGGCGCGCGGCAATGCTGATTGATGAAGTCGGCGTGCAACGGCATGGAGCCAGCGGCATCGCGTACCATGGCGCGTATCTCGTCCAGCGCGCGGGCAATGTTGTCCACCGGCGCGGCATCGACCAGCGGGTCGTAGCCGTCCGGCATCACGTTCTGGCCCAGCAGGACCGCATACCAGCTGGCTTCGGCGAAGAGTTCATCCTCATAGCGGAAGAGGCGGCCCTTGCTACGGAACAGGGCGAGCTTGCGCGCCAGCGTCTCCGGCACGTCCATGTGGCGGCAGGCATCCCAGAGCGGTACGCCTTCGCGCTCATTGGCGTGATAATGCAGGATGATGAAGTCGCGGATGAACCCGATCTGCTGGTCGGTCAGCCGGTTATACTCATCAATCTCGACGTTCGAAAAACCGCTATCGGGAAATAGCGCCAGAAGCCGTGATATCCCGCTCTGGATGAGGTGGATAGAGGTGGATTCTAGCGGTTCGAGGAAGCCTGAAGCCAGCCCCAGAGCGACAACGTTCTTCACCCACGCCTTTTTGCGTCTGCCGGTCACAAAGCGTAGCGGGCGCGGATCGGCCAGCGCCTCGCCATCGAGATTGGCCATCAGCTTGGCCGCAGCCTCGTCGTCGGAAATGAACTGGCTGGAATAGACATAGCCATTGCCGATCCGGTGCTGCAGCGGGATACGCCATTGCCAGCCTGCCTCGCGTGCTGTCGAACGCGTGTAGGGCGTAAACGCGCCATCCCCGTGCGCGCACGGCACGGCGACGGCGCGGTCACAGGGCAGCCAGTGGGTCCAGTCCTCATATCCGGCCTTTAGCGTCTGCTCGATTAGCAGCCCTCTGAAGCCGGAGCAGTCGATGAAGAGCTCGCCTTCCACGCGCTGCCCGCTTTCCAGCTCCACGCTCTCGATGAAGCCGTCCTCACTACGCTGGTGAACCTTTGTGATCTTGCCTTCCTGGCGCTTCACCCCGCGTGCCTCGGAATAGCGGCGAAGGAAGCGGGCATAGAGCGAGGCGTCGAAATGATAGGCCCAGTGAAGCTGGGTCACCGGATTGCGGAATTGCGGGGAGATGCCGCCAAACCGGTTCTGATAGGCTGCAACGGCACACAGATTGTACTCGGCGAAATCGGCTGCCCGGCCTAGCCTGCGCAGTTTCAGCCAGTACTGGTGGAACTTCACCGCATTCATGTCCGCGCCGAACGGGCCGAACGGATGGATGTAGCGATGGCCGGGCCGGGTCCAGTCCACGAACTCGATACCCAGCTTGTAGCTGCCTTGTGTGGCTTTCAGGAATTCGCGCTCATCAATCCCCAGCACCTCGTTGAACTGGCGGATGGGCGGGATGGTGGCTTCGCCGACGCCGACAATGCCGATCTCCTCGGACTCAACCAGCGTGATCTGCGTGACGCCATTGCCGATAAGGCGCGAAAGCGCAGCGGCTGCCATCCAGCCGGCCGTGCCGCCGCCCACGATCACCACTTGCCTTATGGGCGGCGCGCTCATGGCCGGCTCCCATGCAGCTGGGCCAGCATGTCGCCATGGGCTGGCAGGCGCTGGGCGGTGTTGGCTACGAGCTGGCGCACCTGCTCGCAGCGCTGTTTCAGCGCCGCTTCATTCAGACCGTTGGCCAGCGGATCATGGTCACGCGGCTCCACGCGTGCAGCGATGAAGGCCGCGGCCCACATCGCCTCGTTATAAAGTCCGTCCTCGCTGCGCGGAATGCGGCCTCTGGCGTCAAAGAGCGCCCTGTGGCGGGTGAGTTCCGCAGAAGGCTCAAGCGTGCGAGCGGCCTTCCAGGGCGTCTCTTCGCGCGTTTGTGCGGTGTAGAAGAGGGCGGTGAAATCGCGGGCCGAGCTGGTCTCGGCGGCGAAGACGCGGCAGTACTCGCGCGCTTCCACCACCCCGCCACCCTCATGCGGAACAAGTTTAAGGAAGCGCAAGGCCGCACTCGCCGCGAGATGATGCTCGGCGCTTGCAAGGGGGTCTGGAATGCACGCCGCTGCGCCAATGGCGAGGCAGTTGGCGCTCCATGGTGTCCCCCGCCTGCCGGGATTGAAGGCGGATATGTTCGCATTGCCGCCCAGGCGTTTTACTGCGGCGTCATCATCCATTTCGCCGGAGGAAAAGATGATCTGGCTGGCGGTGGCTTTGTAGAGCGGCATGCTGCGCTGCCAGCCAGCGCCGATCGCTTCATTGCGGGTCAGGGGAGAAGGCGAGGCGCTGTCGTCGGCCAGGGCGCTGGCGATCTGGTCAAGCCCCGGCACCGCCCAGCTTTCCCATGCCACGCCTAGCACGCCGGATATCAGCGCCGCGCGCTCACCTGTGGCGTCGATGAAGAGGTCGGCGCTAATCTTGCGGCCATCGTCCAGTACGGCGGCGGTCAGCCTGCCATCTGCGCCGCGCTCTGCCGACACCACACAGCCCTCGACTGCTGTCGCACCAGCCTTCAAGGCTGCGTCCCGCAGGTGCCGGGCATAGCCGCCCGACTCCAGATGCAGGCCGAAATCCAGCGTGGAGAGGATCGAGGCAGGATCGGGCGAGGGCGGCGCAAACCGGCCAAGACGGGCTGCTGATCCAGCGAGCGAGAAGGCGGCGAGGTCCATATCGCGCACCCGGGTGCCGAGCCGCATCAATTGCTGATGAAAGCGCACCGGGCCGACATCCGCGCCTGTATCTCCATAGGGCAGGATGGCCGTGCCGCCGGTCGTCCAGCCAGTATAGCTCTCACCCAGCTTGAAACTGCCGCGCGCAGCGCGCAGGGCCGCGATGTCATCGATACCCAGCGCATGATGGTGGTCCTGAATGCCGGGCAGGGTGGACAGCGCCAGCGTGTGACTGCCAAGGCTCTCATCCGCCCCATCATGGGTCACACTGATCTGCGTGCCGAGGGGGAGAAGCGCGCGTGCGCTCGCCAGCGCAATCAGCCACCCGGCGACCCCGCCGCCGGCAATCAGGATATGTCGGGGTGCGCCGCTCATGGCTCAGCCTGCTGCGCTGGCTGGCGGGCGGGTCATGCCGATGGCCACGCCGTGATGGGGCAGGGTATCCGCGAGCGCCGCGATCTCGGTCTTCATGCGGGCAAAGCGCGCGCGCGCGGCGTCTTCAGGTATGGCTTCTGCCAGCGGATCGAAGCGCCTGGGCAGGATGCGCTGGCCAATATAGACCGCGATCCAGCTTGGCGGCAGGAAAACGCCGTATTCATAAGCGGTGGGCACGCCGCGCTCGCGGAACAGCTCCATCTTCCATTTGAGGGAGTCCGGAATGTCCATGGCCCGGCAATAGTCCCAGAAGGGCGTGTCGTCCCGCTCGGTCGCGTGATAGTGCAGGATCAGGAAGTCGCGCACCCGCTCGTACTCCATGCTCATGGATTGGTTGAATTCCTCGGCGTCAGCCGGATCCCACGCGCCGGTGGGGAAGAAGTCCAGCAGATACCCAAGCGCCACCTGGATAAGGTGGATGGAGGTCGATTCCAGCGGTTCCAGGAAGCCACTGGCGAGACCTATCGCGACGCAGTTCTTGCTCCATTGCTGGCGGCGTTTGCCAGTCAGGAAACGCAACCGGTTGGGTTCAGCCAGCGCCTCGTTTTCCAGCGCGTTCATCAGGATGTCTTCGGCGCGCGCATCGTCCATGAAGGCGCTGGAGTAGACATGGCCGTTACCGACGCGGTGCTGAAGCGGGATGCGCCAGCACCAGCCCGCCTCCTGCGCGGTGGCGCGGGTGAAGGGCGGCAGCTCGTGCGTGGACGCACTCGGCATGGCAATGGCGCGGTCACACGGCAGCCAGTGCGACCAGTCCTCATATCCGGCTTTTAGCGCCTGCTCGATGATGAGACCCCGGAAGCCGGAACAATCGATAAAGAGATCACTCTCAATCCTGGTGCTGTCCTCCAGCGTGATCGACGTGACAAATCCCGTCTCCCCGTCCAGCGCCACATCGACAACACGCCCTTCGGTGCGCTTCACCCCGCGCGCTTCAGAGAAACCGCGCAGGAAGCGCGCATAAAGCGCCGCGTCGAACTGGTAAGCATAGGAGAAGGTGGACAGGAGCGAGCCCATATCCGTCGTTGGGCGTGCAAAGCGCTCGCGCCGCGCCATCTGGATGGGCAGGGAGTAATCGTCGATCGGCCCCATGGCCGCTTCCCCGCCCAGCCTCTGCCAGTGATGGTGAAAGCTGACCGGGTCATCGGGATGTCCGTAATCACCGAAGGGGTGAATATAGGCATCGCCCTTGCGCGCCCAGTTGCGGAATTCGATCCCCAGCTTGATCGTGGCCTTGGTGTCTCTCAGGAATCCCGCCTCATCAATTCCCAGCGTCTGGTTGAAATGGCGGATATGAGGCAGGGTGGATTCGCCGACTCCGACGGTGCCTATCGCCTCTGATTCGACCAGTTCGATGGCCGTGCCGGTGCCTTTCAGGCCGTGCGAGAGCGCAGCGGCCGCCATCCAGCCGGCGGTGCCGCCGCCGACAATGACGACCTTTGAAATCTGCCTCCCCGGCGTGCTCATTGGCTCAGCCTGTTCTTATTTGTCAGACAAGCGGCGCTGCCATCTTGCCCTGCACATCATCCTATTCACGCTTGTGCCGGGTGGTCAACGCGGGCTGGCTGCCCCGCGTGTCGCGTTTGTGTCGGCTGTTAAAGTTTTTTGAATTGGTAGGACGGAAAGGGGTTGCGGGTGGACTGATGTTGCGCTACGGATTTATTAATCAGACATAAGCGCCAAACCAAAATGGTAGCGCTAACATAAAAATATAAACGAACATAAGGGGAGGGAAGTCTGATGTTTGTATCGTTTGAGGAGAAGTGCGTCCGCCGTCGGCTGTCCACGCACGAGCGCCTGTTGTCGGGGGCGTCGGCCATGGTGCTGGCGGCCTGTATGTTTACCGGCCCCGCTCTCGCGCAGGTCCAGGAAGAGGACGATGAGGGAGCCGAGGCTTCAAGCGCCGAGGTGATTGTTGTCACCGGTTTTCGTGCCAGCCTGCAGACTTCGCAGGATATCAAGCGCGACGCGCAGGTGTTCGTGGACTCGATC
This sequence comes from Glycocaulis abyssi, assembly GCF_041429775.1. Lineage (NCBI taxonomy): Bacteria > Pseudomonadati > Pseudomonadota > Alphaproteobacteria > Maricaulales > Maricaulaceae > Glycocaulis > Glycocaulis abyssi. Next base: position 803,172 of record NZ_CP163421.1, read on the forward strand.
ACCGCCGAGGATATAGGCGCCCTGCCGGACCGTTCGGTCACCGAGGCGCTTCAACGTGTGCCCGGCGTGTCGATTGACCGCTTCCAGGCGGGCGTAGACCCGGATCACTTCTCCATCGAAGGCAGCGGCGTTGTCGTGCGCGGCCTGACCTGGGTCCGTTCGGAACTGAACGGACGGGATACATTCAGCGCCAATAACGGCCGGATACTGAGTTTCGCCGACGTGCCGGCCGAGCTCCTCGGCGGCGTCGATGTCTTCAAGAACCAGTCAGCCGATATGATCGAGGGCGGCATTTCGGGCAGCGTGAACCTGCGCACCCGCGTGCCCTTCGACTCATCGGGGCGCATGCTTGCGGCGTCCTTCGAGGCGAGCTATGGCGACTTCTCGGAGGAGTGGAGGCCAACCGTTTCCGCGCTGTTCTCTAATCGTTGGGAGACGGCCAATTCTGGCGAGTTCGGTTTCCTGATCAATTATGTGAACTCCCAGCTCGCCGCGCGCAGCGATGGTCAGCAGATTTCCAATTTCGGCCAGCGTACGCTTTACGATAATGGCGACGTTATCAATGACGGCTCTGCCACGGCCGTCGGGCCTGTTTGGTTCCCGCGCGGTGCGGCCTTCCGGACCCAGGATTTTGAGCGCGAGCGTGAAGGTATCGGTGCGGCGGCGCAGTGGCGCAGCCCGGACCGGACCATTGAGGCCACCGCCCAGTTCCTGCGCTCGGACTCGCAGCAAGCCTGGACCGAGCATGCGATTGAAATCGCGACCGACAACGTGGCCGATCAGGGCGACTCCCGTGCCTTTCCCGGAACCACGCTTTCCTTCGGCCCGGACGGCGTGTTTACGTCCGGCCTGATTACCAGCGATTTTACGGGCTGGCGTGACGGCCAGTTCGATGGTCCGGGGTCACGCGGTGTGCGCACGCCAGGCTGGGGTCTGCAAAGCAATAATATCCGCCGGGACCAGCAACAGCAGTATGTGACGACCGATTACGGCTTCAATCTGCGCTGGGCGCCGGAAGGCCCCTGGTCGTTCAACGTCGATTACCAGCGCGTGGAATCCTCGGTGGACGTGCTCGATTTCACCTTGTGGAACTCCACCTATCAGGATGCTGAAATCCAGTTGCGTGGCAGCGATATTCCGATTGTCCGGTTCCACAATCCCGGCCGGTTTGTCACGCCAGGCAATCCGGGCGAGGCACCTGCTGGTGTTCCCTGTACGGTCACGGCCAATGACTGCCCGGACTATCCCGGTCATACCAATCTGAGTTCGCCAGCGGCCACATTCACCCGCTCGGCCATGGATCATATCGAACGTAGCGAAGGCACGCTGGACGCCTTCCGGTTCGATGCCGATTACAGCTTTGACGACTCCAGCTGGCTGCAATCGATCCGCTTCGGTGCCCGGCGTTCGGTCCGCAACCAGACAACCCGCTTCTCCACGTATAACTGGGGTGTGGTCTCCGAGCAGTGGGGCAGTGGCGGTCCGATCTGGCTGGATGGCAACGTGGCTGGCATTGGCAACCTTGCCAATTATCACAGCCCGTTCGGCTTCGATAACTTCATGCGGGGCGATGTTCCGGTGCCGACCGGCGATCAGCCGCGCCTGTTCTGGAATTCGGACACCGTTCAAAACTATCAGCGCATGATCAATTACGCGCGCGGTGTGAATGATGCGTGGCGTCCTGACACGGCCTGCGGCCAGCCGCAGAACTGGCAGCCGCTGCATCTGCGCTGCGGTGTCGGCGCGGACTCGCCCTTCCTGTTGCAGGAGATCAATCCGTCGCGGGAGCAGACCGATGCACTCTATGCCATGGCCCGCTACAATGTGGATCTTGACCGCGGCGCAAGCCTGAGCGGCAATTTCGGGGTGCGCTTCGTGCGCTTCGACAGGACGGCGAGCGGCTGGCTTTCATTCAACCAGCAGGGCTTCCTGTCGGACGCGGAATGTGCTGCACAGGCTGCCGATCCGCTTCAGACGCCGTCCACCTTCTGTCAGCTTGATCCGCAGGTCAGGGCCGACGCCCGTGTATTTGCCGATGGCTCGCTGGAGGCAAATGACGCGAGCTATACGGATGATTTCTGGTTGCCGAGTTTCAATGCCGTGCTGCGGCTTGAAAACGGCTGGCAGTTCCGTCTTGGCCTCTCGAAGGCTCTGACATGGCCGGATATCGGCCTGACCCGGAACTTCTACGATATCGAGCTGTCGACCAATGCGCAGGATATCATTGATGGCCGTCCTACGGGCCGGTTCAATGTGGGTAATCCCCTGCTGCGTCCAATCCGCTCGGATAATTTCGACCTGTCGGCCGAGTGGTATTTCGCAGATGTCGGCTCGCTTACTCTGTCGCTCTTCTACAAGCGTCTGCACGATGTCCACACGAATGGTACCGAGCGGCTGTCCTTTACCAATAACGGTGCGACCTTCGACGCGGTGGTGACGACACCGGTCAACTCCGACAGCACCGGCACGGTGCAGGGCTTCGAGATCGCCTACCAGCAGGTCTATGACATGCTGCCGGCGCCGTTCAACGGGCTCGGTGTCCAGGCGAACTACACCTATGTAGACTCCTCGGGCGTGAGCCAGTCGACCTTGTCAGCGACCGACCCGGATGTGGCTGCAGGCAACGTGGCCAATGTGGACACGTCCCGTCTGCCACTGCAGGGCCTGTCGGAGCACACGGCCAACCTCGCGGCCTTCTATGAAGGCGAGCGCTGGTCGGCGCGCCTGGCCTATGCCTGGCGGTCGGAATTCGTGGTGACGGTGCGCGACGTGATCGTGCCGTTCGCCCCGATCATCCAGGAAGACTCAGGGCAGCTTGACGGGTCGATCTTCTTCTCCGTCAACGAGAACGTGCGGATCGGGCTGCAAGGCGTGAACCTCACCAACGAAGTCACCCGTACCAGCCAGGTGCTCGACAATGACCTTCTGACCGCCCCGCGGTCGTGGTTTATGAACGACCGGCGCTTCACCTTCGTGGTCCGCGCCAGCTACTAAGAGGTCTTTCTCCTGGTGGGCGTGTGGTCAAAGGCTTGCCTTGGGCCACACGCCCTCTTCTTCTGCGCGAAGACATCAAGGAGAGGTGAGGGGTAATGAGCGTAGCAGAGCTCAGCGTAATCTTCTTCGCGCAGCTTGCTGTGATTATCGCCGCATGCCGGACGGTTGGCTGGCTGGCGCGCCGCTATCTCGGCCAGCCACAGGTCGTAGGCGAGATGATCGCCGGCATCATTCTCGGCCCCTCTCTTTTCGGTCTTTTTCTGCCTGAGTTTCAGGCCGTCATCTTCCCTGAAGAATCCCGCGGCCTTCTCTATTCCGGCGCACAACTCGGCGTCGGGCTTTACATGTTCCTTGTCGGGCTGGGCTTCCGGACCGGCGAGTTCCGCGCCAAGGCCGGCAGCGCGGCCGCTGTCTCATTATCGGGCATCGCCGCGCCGTTCCTCATCGCCGTGGTGCTCACACCTTGGCTGATGGAGGTGCCGGGGCTCTTTTCCGAGGCTGCGACCCAGCTGCAGGCCAGCCTCTTCATGGGCGCAGCCATTGCGATCACCGCCTTCCCCATGCTGGCGCGGATCATTCACGAGCGCGGGCTCTCCGGAACGCCGCTCGGTACGCTCTCGCTTTCGTCCGGGGCGATTGGTGATGCGGCGGCGTGGATCGTGCTGGCCGTTGTCGTGGCAAGTTTTGGCGGGGGTATGGGCGCGGCCTGGATCACCATTGCCGGCGCGATTGCCTTTACCGTCTTCATGGTCACGTTCGCCCCGCGCCTGCTCGCCCCTCTCGGCCGTATCGTGGAGCGTGAAGGCAAGGTCAGCCATGGCGTGCTGGCGGTCACGCTGGTACTCTTCCTGCTGGCCGCCTTTGCGATGGACGCCATCGGCATTCACGCCGTGTTCGGGGGGTTCCTCCTGGGCGCAGTGATGCCGCGCGGGGTCTTTGCCAGCGAAGTGCGCCGCATGCTGGAACCGGTCGCGGTCGTGCTCTTCCTGCCCATGTTCTTCACCTATTCGGGCCTGCATACCCAGCTGACGCTAGTGAACAGCCCGGACCTGATTATTGTTGCGATCGCTGTGCTCGCGGCGTCAGTGCTGGCGAAGTTCGGCGCTTGCTGGGCGGCGGCGCGTCTGACTGGTCAGGATAATGCGACCGCCCTTGGCATTGGCGCGCTTATGAATGCGCGCGGGCTGATGGAACTCATCATCATCAATATCGCCTTGCAAGCGGGCATAATCGGCCCGTCTCTGTTCTCCATTCTGGTCGTGATGGCTGTGGCAACCACGCTGATGGCCACACCGCTCTTCGAGTGGGTGTACGGGCGCAAGGCAAGACAGGCGGGCCGGCTCGGCGCGCTGGAAGAGGGGGGCGGTGCCGACCCGGTGCCGTCAGAGAAGAAGCAGCTTGCGGAGTGATATCATGCTGACGCGTAGACAGACCCTGGCCCTTGGTGCGGGCGGCCTGGCGGCGATGGGGGCACCGGGCCTCGTCATGGGCCGGGAGGATCGCGGACCGTCCCTGCACGAGCTGGCACAGGCCAAGGGGATGCGCTTTGGCAGCGCCATCGGGGTGAGCCCTCCGGGCACGGTTTCCGGGGCCTTCCACGATCCGCAATACCGCCAGCTTCTGATCGATGAGTGCGGCGTTCTGGTCCATGAGAACGAGCTGAAATGGTATGTCGCGCGGCCTGATGCCGAGACATTCGATTTCGAACGCGCCGACATCATCATGGATTTTGCCGAGGAAAACGGCATGGAGATGCGCGGTCATACCTTGCTGTGGCATCACACCAACTGGTTTCCTGACTGGATAAACAATCACGATTTCGGCTCGCGCCCGGCCAGTGAGGCCGAACGCATGCTGACCGAGCACGTGCGTACGCTGGTCGAGCGCTATAAGGGCCGCATCTATTCCTGGGATGTCGTCAACGAAACCATCGACGAGGCCGGGCGTTTCCGCGAGACGGCGCTATCGCGCCATCTCGGTGAGGAGGTCATCGATCTCGCCTTCCACGTCGCAAAGGAAACCGATCCGGACGCCGAGCTGCTCTATAACGACTATATGAGCTGGGAGGCTGGCTATGAGCGCCAGCAGGAGGGCGTGCTGCGCCTTCTCGAGCGTCTCAAGGCTCGCGGCGTGCCTGTCGACGGCCTTGGCGTGCAGAGCCATATCGGCTCTGGCAATTATGACTACTCCACCGGCTTTGATACCGCGCGTGAGGACACCTGGCGGCAGTTCCTCGATGCAGTGGTCGCACAGGATTTGAGCCTCTCGATCACCGAGTTTGACGTGCACGACAAGAATCTGCCCGCTGATATCGAGACGCGGGACCGGGAGGTGGCCGAGCTCGCCCGGCGCTATCTCGACCTGATGTTCTCCTATCCGCAGACCAAGGACATCCTCGTCTGGGGCATGGCCGATCAGTATTCCTGGTACCAGGAACACTGGGTGCGCGAGGACGGGGTGGCCAAGCGCCCGACGCCCTATGACGAAAACTTCCAGCCCAAGCCGCTGCGCCAGGCGATTGCCGACGCGCTGATAGCCGCTGAACCGCGGCCATAAGGCCCGTTGAGCAAGACAATATGGGGAGGAATGTCATGGACTTGAGATATGTAGCGGCGCTGGCGGCCTTGCTGGGTGTGATGGGGCTGGCGGCTTGCGAGGAGCCTGCCGCCGAGATGGCGCAACAGACCGCGCTGGACGAGGCTTCTGAAAATGCACCCGAAGCGCGCGGTGTGCTCGTGGATCTGCCGCCCGAAGCGCGCGCCAATCCGGATGTCTGGCCGCGTTCGGCGACGCCGTCTGCCATCACCGATGAGGCCGCTGAAGCCTTTATCGACTCCCTGCTGGCTGAGATGACGCTAGAGGAGAAGGTTGGCCAGACCATTCAGGCCGATATCTCTGCCATCACACCTGAAGACATGGCCAATTATCCGCTGGGATCGATCCTGGCGGGCGGTAATTCCGCCCCTGGTGGGCGCAACTGGGCGAGTGCGGAAGACTGGGTGCAGCTGGCGCGCGATTTCCGCGCGGCGGTCGACGCACGTGAAGGTGCGCGCATCCCGCTCATCTTCGGCATCGACGCCGTACACGGACATAACAATGTCATCGGCGCGACCATCTTCCCGCACAATATCGGCCTTGGCGCAGCGCGGAACCCGGAACTGGTGGGCCGTATCGCCGAAGTGACCGCGCTCGAAGTCGCCGCCACGGGCGCCGACTGGACGTTCGGCCCCACGGTGGCTGTTCCGCGCGATCTGCGCTGGGGACGCACCTATGAGGGCTATGGCGAGGATCCCGAAATCGTGGCGAGCTATGCCGGTCCGGTCACGCTTGGCCTGCAGGGCGAGCTGCGCGCGGGCGAGGTGCTGGGCGTAGGCCGCATTGCCGGGTCTGCCAAGCACTTCCTGGCCGATGGCGGCACGGTGGACGGCGTGGACCAGGGCAACGCCCCGATCTCGGAAGAAGAGCTGATCCGCGTGCACAATGCAGGCTATCCGCCGACCATTGATGCGGGCGTGCTGACCGTCATGGCCTCCTTCTCCAGCTGGAACGGGGTGAAGATCACCGGCAATCACACGCTGCTGGACGATGTGCTGCGTGGGCCGTTGGGCTTTGAGGGCTTTGTCGTCTCCGACTGGAACGCCCACGGCCAGATCCCCGGCTGCACCAATGAGAGCTGCCCGGAAGCCTTCAATGCGGGTATCGACATGTTCATGGCGCCCGATAGCTGGCGTCCGCTCTACTACAGCACGCTCGAACAGGTGCGTTCCGGCGCGATCACCATGGAACGTCTGGACGAGGCGGTGCGCCGCATATTGCGTGTGAAAATCCGTGCGGGGCTGTTCGAGACCGAACGCCCGCTGGAAGGCCGCTATGACCTTATCGGCGCGCCGGAACACCGCGCTGTCGCCCGCGATGCGGTGCGTCAGTCTCTCGTGCTGCTGAAGAATGATGGTGTCTTGCCGGTCCGCGCCAATGCGCGCGTGCTCGTCGCGGGCAGCGCGGCGGACAATATCGGCCAGCAATCAGGCGGCTGGACGCTGAGCTGGCAGGGCACCGGCACCACGAATGCCGACTTCCCCGGCGCCACCTCCATCTGGGGTGGCATCGAGGAAGCCGTGACGGCTGCCGGTGGCACCGCCGTGCTCAGCGCCGATGGCAGCTATGATGAAGCGCCGGATGTGGCAATCGTGGTGTTCGGCGAGACGCCCTATGCCGAGTTCCAGGGCGATCTCGATCATCTGGCCTTCGCCGATCCGGAGCCCTTGCGCGTGCTGCGGTCCTTGCAGGAAGCTGGCATCCCGACCGTCTCGGTGTTCATCTCGGGCCGTCCGATGTGGACCAATCCGGAGATCAACGCCTCCAACGCCTTTGTCGCGGCCTGGCTGCCGGGCAGTGAAGGCGGCGGAGTGGCCGACGTTCTGATCGGGGATGATGCGGGCGAGGCTCGGTATGACTTTACCGGCACGCTCTCCTTCTCCTGGCCGCGCCATGCGCTGCAGGCGCCGCTGAACCGGGATATGGACGATTACGACCCGCTTTTTGCCTACGGGTTTGGCCTGACCTATGCCGATGATGGCGCGCTGGACGTGCTCTCTGAAGAGTCCGGCGTGTCCGGCGATGCTGCCAATCCGGACAGGTATTTCGTCGAAGGACGCTTCATCGCGCCATGGTCGCTTCTGCTGCGTGATGAGGGCGGGGACAGCCGTCCGGGCCTTGCCCCTTCGGGTGAAAGCCCGCGCGGGGCTGTGGCCATGCGCACTGTGGATGGGTCGGCGCAGGAATCTGCCCGTTCGCTGACCTTTACGGGTCCAGCCCGGGCGCTGGCCTGGGGTACGGCGGTGGACCTGACCCGACAGGCCAATGGCGAGATGGCACTGCTGCTGCGCTACCGCGCCGACAGCACGCCGGAGGGGCGTGTGTGGCTGGGTGTGGGCGAGGCGGAAGTCGACCTCACGCCCTTCATGGCTGAAACCGGCAGCTGGCAGGAAATCAAGGTGCGCCTGTCCTGCTTCCGCGATCTTGGTACCAGCATCAGCGCCGTGGAGGAGCCTTTCTCCCTGCGCGCCGATGGCGTGGCCGCGATCAGCTTTGAAACCGCGCGTCTCGCTTCCAATGAGGGCGATGCCATCTGCCCGGCGGAGTAGGGGTTCAAGTTTTCCGGGTGTGGTTTCTCCCACCGCTTGCGGGCGGGGTGAGAAGCGAAGCTTCGAACGCGCGAAGCGGCGAGGGGGGGATAATTAAATAAAGTCCCCCCTCCGGCCTTTCAGGCCACCTCCCCCGTAAACGGGGGAGGACATCGCTGTTGCCGGAATGACGCGAGGTTTACCCACCTCACTCCGCATCCAGCCAGCCTGCGACCCAGAAGAGCGGCGCGTTCCAGTTAATCGCCACCTCGTTCATGGCGTAGGAATCGATATGGTCCGCCCAGCAGGCTTGCGGCGCGCAGGTGCCGCGCATTGTCTGCGCGATCGGGTCTGACATGTTCTGATTATTCGGCCCGCCCGACAGAATGCCCGCTGGCGGCAGCGGGAAGGCGGGGTCAGCCGCATGCGCCCAGAAGCGGTGATGCGGATTGCGCATCGGCCGCTCGCCATAGCCCGATACATAGGACTGATCGAGCGCATTGCGCCCCATGATGTAGTCCATCACATCCACGACCGCCTCGCGATAGCGCGCCTCACCGGTGATCTCGTGCGCGAGCGCGATAACGACGGCCCGGTTGAGCAGATTTGAGGTCGAGCCCCAGACATAATCGCCGGGGCCGAACGGGATGGCGTAGCCCTCGCTATTTCGCACTTCGAGATACGCGTCTGCCGCCGTGACGAGATGGGCGCGGGCCGTCTCGCGTTCGGCAGCGGTGAGGCCGGTTTCCACCATGGCAAGCGTGATGGTGCCGAGCGCGCCGACGCTCGGCCAGGCAATGCTGCCTGTGGGAGAGCCTTCAACGCCAGGCGCGCCTAGGAAATGCGGGGAGGCGCGCAAATCATCAAGATAGCGCTCTTCGCCCGTGGCGGCATAGAGTTCGGCGGCGGCCCAGTAGAACTCGTCGCTCACATCGCTGTCGCCATATCCGCCCCCGCCATCGAACGTGCCGGGGGTGTAGATATCCGGATTGGCGAGCGCGGCGTCATAGGCGCGGATAGCGGCGGCAAGTGCGCGGCTGGCGTACCCGGCGTCCACATCGGCCCAGGCCCGTGCGCCAATGGCGGCGGCAGCGGCGAGATTGAGCGTGGCGGCTGTGCTTGGCGGATAGAGATAGCGCGGTACATCATCGGTGTGCGGCGCGTAGGGCAGGGGCGTCCAAACCTCGTTATGGGTCTTGTGGTGGGCCATGCCCGAAACATCGGTGGGCGTGAAGACCAGTGGCTCACCACGCGTCAACGGACCCACCGGCATGTCCATGGTCACCCCTTCGGGGATCTGCATGGCCAGCATGAAGTCCAGATTCCAGCGGATCTCATCCAGCAGGTCGTTGACGCCATTGCCCGCCTCCGGGATGGGCAGTGTGCCATCGCCATAGGCCGTGCCAAAGCGGGTATAGGCGTCCAGCAGTGTCCACACCGTGATGCCGCTATTGACGACATACTTGCCGTGATCGCCCGCGTCATACCAGCCGCCGGTCACGTCCAGCGAATGATCGCAGCCCGCCCAGTGATTGCCGGCTGTGTCCTCGCCGGAAAAGCAGGTCAGTACCTCGTTCTCGTGTGCGGCGGGGCGGGCAAGGTCTGGCCGCTCTACATGGCGTTCCTCAATCGCGATCCCAGCCCGGTTCTGGTGGAAGAGGTTCAGCGAGTCCTGTGCGAGTTCCTGCCATGGCCGCTCTGATACCGCGAACGGGCGGCTCTCCTCGCCATTGACGATCAGGCGGTAGCCTTCGCCCGCCTCAATCGCGCCGGAGAAGCTGATCTGATGGGTGCTCTCGCCGGAGGACTCATCGGCGCCGAAGGGTGTAGTTTCCCCTGTCACCACTACCGCGCCGGAGACATCCACAAGTCGCCAGGAGAGCGGCGTGACAGCGTCGCTAACAAGGATCGCGCGCTTGTGCCCGCCCGCTTCAAACCCGATCTGGCTGAGGCGTAGCGCTCCCGGCTCATCGGCAATGGCAGAGGCCGTCATCAGCGCGGCAAGGCCCGCTCCGGCCAGCATGGAAAAGCGTGTCATGTCCCGTCCCCCTTTTTTATCGATTGGTGGTCTCGCCTGTGGCGAGAATACCCCTTACTGGCGTGCTGGCTCTTCTTGGCCTATTGGTAGCGCTACCATAAACGTTGACAGGGCAAGGGCCGGGGGTCAAGCAAACCGGCGCTGGCGAGGACGGGCGAGGGAGGGTGGCATGAGAATTTGGGTGCTTTCGCTGATCTGGCTTGGTCTCTTTTCCGGCGTGCTAGGCGCTACCGCCAGAGCCAATGAAAACCCACCGCTTCTTTCGTCGTTTTTCTCTGACGGGATGGTGATCCAGTACGGACAGCCGGTAACTCTCTGGGGGCATGCAGAGCCGCTCGCGGCGATTGACGTTTCGCTCAATACGCATCGCCAGGCCGTGACAGCCGACGCCGGGGGGCGCTGGGTTGCCACGTTTGAAGCGCTTGAGGGCGGCGATACGGTCGATCTCGCTGTACGAAGCGGAACACGCCAGGCGCGCGTCTCCGATGCCCGTGCCGGCGAAGTGTGGCTGTGCGCCGGACAGTCGAATATGGAATTTCCGGTCAGGCGGGCGCTCAACCCGGATACCGAGCTGGCATCAGCCAGTGATCGCGGGCTGCAACTGCTCTCCATTCCCCGGACCAGCCAGTTGCAGGCCATGCAAAGCCTGCCGGAAGGCACCGCATGGGTAGCATCCACGCCGGAGACGGCGGCCAGGTTTTCGGCCATCTGCTACTTCTTCGGACGCGATAGGCGCGCGCAAACCGGGCTGCCGGTCGGCCTGATCGATGCGTCCTGGGGCGGCTCCCAGATCGAGGCGTGGATGAGCGCAGAGGCCCTGTACAACGCCGGTGTGGCGCAAGAGGGGCTGGACCTGCTGGAGCTCTATGTCAGCGATCCTCGGGCGGGCATGACCCGCTATGGCGATATCTGGGAGGCATGGTGGAGGGCCGGATCTGATCCGTCATTGCCATGGGAGGATGCCCCCGGACCGTGGGCGCCGGTGCCGGACTTTGCAGACTGGCGCGGCTGGGACGATGAGGCGATGCGCGGCCATCTCGGCATGGTCTGGTACCAGACCCGGTTCGATCTTTCCGCAGAACAGGCCGCCAGCCCGGCTACGCTCTCGCTTGGCGGAATCGATGAAATTGACGCTGTCTGGATCAATGGCCGCTTTCTGGCGGGGTCGTTCGGCTGGGGCACGCCGCGCACCTACACCATTCCAGCCGATATGCTCCGTTCCGGGCAGAACACGCTGAGCGTCAACGTATACAATAGCTGGGGTGCGGGCGGCATGACCGGGCCGGCGGCTGACCTCGCTCTCAGCTTTGACGGCGCGCAAACGCTTCCGCTCGATACCGGCTGGAGCTATCAGCGCGTCGATCCCGCCCGCGGCGCGCCGCCAGCCATGCCGTGGCAGTCGATCGGCGGCCTTACCGGGCTTCACAATGGGATGATTGCACCGCTTGGTCCGGCGGGGCTCGCAGGCGTGCTCTGGTATCAGGGCGAGTCCAATACCGGCCGGCCGGAAACCTATGAAGCCTTGCTTGCGGCCCTGCTGACTGGCTGGCGCGGGCAGTTCGGGGCTGATTTGCCAGTCGCCGTAATCCAGCTGGCCAATTTTGGCCAACTGCGCGGCGAACCTGCGCCCTCTGGCTGGGCGGGCGTGCGCGACGCGCAGCGGCGCATCGCTGAAGCAGACCCGCTGACCGGGCTGGTGGTTGCCATTGATGTTGGTGACCGCTTCGACATCCATCCGCCCAACAAGCAGGCTGTGGCCCAGCGGGCCTTGCGGACGGCGCGTTTTCTGGCGGGGGAGAGGATTCCGGCGCCCTGGGGGCCTCGTCCTTTGCGCGCAACCTCACAGGGTAACGCCATCCGCGTGGAGTTCGCGGCAGATGGGGCGTTGATGCTCGCTGGCGGCAATGTGGCCACGGGGTTCGAGCTATGCGATGAGGCGCTGACGTGCCGGTTTGTACCGGGGTATCTGGCTGGTCCGTCGTCGGTTCTTTTGGAGTCCGGGGCGGAACCGCGGCCGGTCCGGGTCCGCTTTGGCTGGGCCGATGCCCCGATCCTCAATCTTTATGATGAAGCTGGCTTGCCAGCTGGACCGTTCGAGCTTGAGATGCCGCCATAGGATTCACGCCTCAAGACCAGCGGACAGGGTCGATGCGCTTGCCGCTGCTCTCTCTTTGTCAACATTGGCACAATGAGGCTGAGAGGCGGTGTTGGAGCGAAGTTCGTTCAAGAATTGTGGAAATCTTGAACATCGGGGAGGTGCATAGTGGTGGCTGCGCACCACTTTTGAAAGCACCGGCTGTGAAGCCGATTTAGAATTATTGCCCGCTCTGAGTACAGAAATATTCAACGTCTTCCCCACGCACCAGCTTTTCGTCGCGCACCGGCCTCGCCAGCCCGGCGAGCGGAGCCATCGCGTAGCTCGGCGAGCCGGGCCTTACACCCGCTTTTTCCGACCGCGCGGCGTTGTAATTGGAGGCTGACTGATCAGTGTTGGAGCGATCCCCGAAGCACGATCAGCGGCAGCGACGCTGCAACATGCTCTGACACCAAGCACCGGGATGTCCTATCCCGCGATAGAAAACGATATGTGTGGTTCAATCGATGGGCCCCTGTGGTGTGGAAATTCGCCAGCGGAGGGCTGGCGCACTCACACGAAACAGGTCCGTATAATGTTCACGATTCTGAGACTGGCCACCGCGCGGCAGTCCAGATGATGAGCAGCGTGGCGATGATTTCGACCGACACGATGAACTGGTAGAATGGCGGGGACCCGAAAAGCGTCAACGCCTGGATCGCGGTGTAAATGGCCCCCAACAGCATGTTTAACCACCGGGAGGCATGTGACGGTAACATTGAGGACAAGAAGATCATGCTGGCCGGGATGGCCATGACCACTGCGACTCCAAGCAGGGTCAGGTCTGTAGCCTCTCCAAGCGGCCCCAGCGATCCGGCCGACATCTCGTCAATCATGCCGGGCGTGAACATGACAAGATAATCATTGTAGATGTACAGCGACATCAGGGATGCCCACAATAAAGACAACCTGACTGGGGCCGGTACGCGGACTTTTTCAATGGACCGTTTGGCGTTCTTTTTCACGATTCAGCCCTCTCGTTCACTGAAGGGTGCTTCAGCGGTTGGAGGTGTATCGTATCCATTCCTCTATGTATGGAAATTGACAATTTCTGTATAAATGCCATTCATTATTGAATGGGATGGAAATCCGTCAGTTTCGACTGGAATCGCATGCGGGCCTTTCTCGTAACCGCGGAAGAGGGGTCTTTGTCAGCAGCGGCGCGCTCTCTCAATAGTTCGCAGCCCACGATTGGCAGACAGGTGTCCGCACTGGAGGATGAGCTTGGCGTGGCGTTGTTCGAACGGGTTGGCACCCGGCTGGAACTGACCGCGGCCGGGCTTGAGCTGGTGCAACATGCGCAGGCCATGAGTGATGCGGCAGCCCGCGCATCGCTGACCGCTTCGGGACAGTCGCAGGCTATCGAGGGCAGTGTGTGTATATCGGCGGGCGAGATGTTCGCCGGTCATGCGTTGCCGCCCATCATCGAGAAACTGCGCAGGCAGGAACCCGGTATAGAGATCGAAATCGTCGCATCGAACAGCACCAGTGATTTGCGGCGCCGTGAAGCGGATATCGCCTTTCGTGCTTTTCAGCCGTCACACGCGGATATACGGCTGACGCATCCTGATCTGTTCGCGGAGAAAGTGTGTGATATGGCGAGCCGCTTTTACGCCTCGTCCGACTATCTCGAGAGAGCAGGCTATCCCCAGACCAGGGAAGCGCTGTGCGGGGCTGATTTTATCGATTTTGATGATACCGGCGCGTATCGCGGATATCTCAACCAGCTCGGTTTCAACCTCGCGCCTCGCAATTTTCCGGTGCGCGCGGAAAGCCATCTTCTGCAGTGGGAGCTTGCGAAGCAGGGTGTCGGCATTGTGACGACTCTGGAAATGATCGGTGATGCCGAACCCTCCATGCAGCGGGTTCTGCCGGACTTTGCGATGGTCCGTTCAATGTGGTTGGTGATGCACCGTGACCTGAAAACCAGCCGGCGCGTCAAAATGGTATTTGATTATCTCTACAGCGAGCTGAAGGCGATCTGCCCTGGCACCTGATGCCGGGGCGAGGGGCAGCAGGCGTGTAACCGAAAGCGCGTCTTGCACGAACTGGCAGGTGCAAGCCGGTGCGCAAAGCCCGTACCGGCCGATCAACCGATTGGGAGACCTGCCATGTTCATCAAGACCCTTGCTGCCGGCACTATCGGCGCTTTTGCCCTGGCCACATCCGCGCTGGCCAACGAACCGTTCACGCAAGAGGCGTTTTCCGCGGCTCAGGCGCAGAACAAGCCGATCCTTGTCGAGGTCGCGGCCGACTGGTGCCCCACCTGCCGCCGTCAGGCCGCAGTGATTGGCTCCCTTCGAGATGAGCAGCGCTTCGACGGACTGGCTGTGTTCCGTGTGGATTACGACGATCAGCGCGATGTGGCCCGGCAGTTCCGCGCTACGACCCAGAGCACGCTGATCGTGTTCCGGGGGCAAAACGAGACCGGGCGCGCGGCCGGGATCACCAGCGAAAGCGATATCGCCGCCCTGATCGCCACGGCCTACGCCGACTAGCGCAGAAAACGCTTCATCCCACACCCTGCCGGAGGCCTCGTCCATGGGTCCTGAAAGCTATGTGTTCGGTTTCCTGGCCGGAACACTGTCCATTCTCTCGCCGTGTATATTGCCGCTGCTGCCCATCGTTCTGGGCGCAGCGGCCAGCAAGCATCGCTATGGGCCGCTGGCTCTGGCCGCAGGGTTGACCGTCTCGTTCACGGCTGTCGGCCTGTTCGTGGCCACCATCGGTTTTGCCATCGGGCTTGATGGCGAGATCGTCCGGCAGGGTAGCGGGGTATTGCTGGCGGCGGTTGGGCTGGTATTGCTGGTCCCGGTCTTTTCCGCCCGCTTTGCCACGGCGGCGGGTCCGGCCAGCAACTGGATCGAAAGCCGCCTTGGCGGTGTGGGCGATAATGAAGGCCTGGCTCCGCAATTTGCCATGGGGCTGGTACTGGGCACGGTCTGGAGCCCGTGTGTCGGGCCGACGCTGGGCGCTGCCTCGCTGCTCGCCGCGCAAGGCCAGTCGCTTGGGCAAGTGGGTCTCGTCATGCTGCTCTTCGGCCTCGGCGCTGCCCTGCCGCTGGCGATTATCGGGCTCGCCTCGCGCGAGGTTCTGATGAAATGGCGCACCCGCATGCTGGCTGCCGGTTCGATGGGCAAGATGCTGCTCGGCGGCTTCCTGCTACTGATCGGCGTTCTCGTCGCGACCGGCATGGACAAGGCGCTGGAAGCCTGGCTGGTCGAGCTGTCGCCCGAATGGCTCACCCGGCTGACCACCAGCCTGTGAGCTGCGCGCTCAACACGATGTGATCTGGAGAGTGAACGATTATGCTGGCCGTTGCCGTCCCATCGCCTAGTCTGCCACGTGTGTCGGTGGCACGCAGTGCGCGCGCCTCGGGCGCCGCCGGGCAGGCATGCGGGGAGAAGGCCGTGACGAGCGAGGCTGATGCCAAGCTGAGGGCGCTGATGGTGCT
Source organism: Glycocaulis abyssi (assembly GCF_041429775.1). NCBI lineage: Bacteria > Pseudomonadati > Pseudomonadota > Alphaproteobacteria > Maricaulales > Maricaulaceae > Glycocaulis > Glycocaulis abyssi. Next base: position 818,915 of record NZ_CP163421.1, read on the forward strand.
TGCCCAGGCCGGTGACAAGGCGGCCTATCGCAGCGTGCTCGACACCGCGCGGGCGCAGCTCGCAGCCTATTTCCGTTACCGCCTGAAGGAAGATCCGGCCAGCGCGGACGATCTCGTGCAGGAAACCCTGATCGCCATTCACACCAAACGCGCCACCTATGATGCGCGCCATCCCTTCATGCCCTGGCTGTACGCCATCGCGCGCTACAAGCTGATCGACCATTACCGGCGCTACCGTTTGCGGCGTACCGAACCGGAGGAGGTTGCGGGCGGCATTGCCGATGAAACCGACGATACCCGCGCGGCGATGGCCCGGCTCGATCTGGAGACACTGCTTGCCCGCCTGCCTGCCGGTCAGGCCGAGGCCATACGCCGGACGAAGCTCAACGGGCAAAGCGTCAGCGAAACCGCCAGCGCCATGAATATCAGCGAGTCCCTCGTGAAGGTGAATGTGCATCGCGGCCTGAAAGCGGCAGCATCCCTGGTGGGACTGAAACAGGTGGACCGGTCATGACGCGTCTTATCGATGAACTTGTTGATGGACTCGAACCGGCTCCTTCACGTCCGGCCATTGCCATATTCGGTCTGCCGCTGGCAGTGGCAGCGCTTTTGCCGCTGGCCGCGATCGTCTTCTATTACGGCTTGCGTCCGGATATGGGCAGCGCCCTTATGGCCATGCCCTTCTGGATCAAGCTGGCCCTGCCGGCCATTCTGGTGGCCGCGGCAGGTGTTGCGCTCGCGCACCTGTCACGCCCCGGCACACCGGCCGGACCCGGCCTGGTGATCGCGCTGGCCGCCATGGCCATCTTCGCCTTGGCGGGCCTTGCCAGTCTTGCCAGCCTGCCCGCCGAGACGCGCCTGCCTGTTCTGTTCGGTCAGTCCTGGCAGAAATGCCTGATGAGCGTGGGCGCGTTCGGACTGGCCTTCCTTGCAGGCGGGTTCTGGGCGCTGCGGCGTATGGCGCCGGTACGACCGCACCTTGCCGGATTTGCGCTGGGCCTGGTGGCCGGTGGGCTGGCTGCCGCGCTCTACTCGCTGGCCTGCAATGAGGACGCCCTGCCATTTATCGCTAGCTGGTACCAGCTAGGCATACTGGCCGTCGCAGGGATGTCCACCCTGATCGCACCGCGCATCGCGCGCTGGTAGGGCGTGTCGGCCAACTCGGGCAAGGAAAGGCAAAGCCCATGACCAATTCGCCCGATACACATCCTGCGGCTGTAGAAAATGTCTACGCGCATGCCGGGCTGAAGGCGGTTTTTATCAACTGCACACTCAAACCGCCCGCAGAGCTTTCCCATACCGGCCTTTTGATGGAGGCGTCAGCGAAAATCATGCGCAAGGCGGGCGTCAGTGTGGACCTTATCCGTCCGACTGCGCATGCCATCGCGCCGGGCGTGCAGCCCGACATGACAGAGCATGGCTGGACCCGCGATGACTGGCCGGAACTCTGGCCGCGCATCCTTGCCGCCGACATTCTGGTGATCGGCACCCCGATCTGGCTGGGTGAGGAGTTTTCTCTCTGCCGCCTGATTATCGAACGCCTCTACGCCATGTCGGGAGAGCTCAATTCCAGCGGTCAGTCCATCTATTATGGCAAGGTCGGCGGTTTGGTGGTGACCGGTAATGAGGACGGTATCAAGCACTGCGCGATGTCGGTGCTCTATGCGCTGGGCCATCTGGGCTACACCATCCCGCCCCAGGCCGATTGCGGGTGGATTGGCGAGGCCGGACCCGGGCCCAGCTATGGAGATGACGGCGCCGGGTTCGACAACGACTTCACCCGGCGCAACACCACGATAATGACGTGGAACCTCATGCACATGGCGAATCTGCTCAAACAGGCAGACGGCCTGTCGTCTATGGGCAATGACCGCCGCGCCTGGCAGCAGGGTCACCGTTTCGGTTTCGAGAACCCCGAATACCGGTCCTGACGCAAAAAATGCGGCCCGGCGTGTAACCCTTCCTCCTACCGGTGCGAACAGACAGGTGTGACCCGGTGCGGTCACATTCTGTCCAACACCGGAGGAGACACTCCCATGAAGTTTACTCACGCTCTGTTCGCGGCTGCAGCAGCTACCACGCTTGGTGCAGCAGCGGCTCACGCTGACGAAGAAATGCCAAACGAAGACGGTATGGAGCGCTGCTACGGCATCGCTCTGGCCGGCGAAAATGACTGCGCGGCCGGTCCCGGCACGACGTGCGCGGGCACTTCCACGGTCGATTTCCAGGGCAATGCCTGGACGCTGGTCCCTGAGGGCACCTGCGAGGACATCCAGACGCCGTACGGCCCGGGCTCGCTCGAAGAGATCGAGCGTCCGTAGTCCGCAGCAGCTTTCCGGATGCATCTCATGGTTCATCATCCCCCCGCGATGACCGGTCCTTATCCCCCCAGTGCCGGGATCGGTTTGAAGCCCGCCCATTACCGTGACGTCCTGTCCGTTAATGCGTCCGGTTTCTGGGTCGAGGTGCATCCGGAAAACTACATGACGCCCGGCGGGCCGCGCCATCAATGGCTGGCCGCCATCCGCGAGGCACATCCGTTATCCCTTCACGGTGTGGGCCTGTCTCTTGGTGGCCTTGACCGGCCCAGCCGGGCGCATTTGCGGGCCCTGCGCCTGCTTGCCGAGCGTTATGCGCCTTTCGAGATCTCCGAGCATCTTGCCTGGTGCGCACACGACGGCGAGCACTTCGCCGATCTTCTGCCGCTTCCCTATACACAGGCCGCGCTGAAACGCTTCTGCGAGCATGTGGACGAGACCCAGGAGGCGCTCGGGCGGCGCATACTCATCGAAAACCCGGCGCTTTATGTGGCGCTGAACGGCGAGATGGGTGAGGCCGAGTTCCTCGCCGAAACCGTGCGGCGCACCGGGTGCGGACTGCTGCTGGATGTGAACAATGTCCATGTCACCGCGCACAATACCGGCCGCGACCCTTACGCCTTCATCAATGATCTGCCCGCCGCCGCGATTGGCGAGATTCACCTCGCCGGACACGCTCCCGATACGCGCGAACCCGGCCTTTTGATCGATACGCATGGCGCGTCCATCTCCGGGGAGGTCTGGGCATTGTATGCAAAGGCACTCGACCGGTTCGGGGCCGTGCCCACGCTTATCGAGCGCGACAATGACATCCCGCCCTTCGCTGATCTCATGGCCGAGCGCAACCGCGCTGCCGGGATGATGATGGCGGTACGTGCTGCAACACACCGTGAGGCAGCTCATGTCTGACGCGGCCGATAGAGGGTTCTACAAGGCGTTCGCAGTGATGGTTGCAGGCCGTGATGCGCCGGACCTGGCTGCTTTTCTGGCAGACAGCCCGGCGCCGGGCCTTGCCGTTTACCGAAATAATGTGGCCCGCGCTGCGGTCGAAACGCTGGCCCGGGCCTACCCGGCCGTGCAGCGCCTGGTCGGTGAGCGCTTCTTCTCTGCCATGGCCGCCGCCTTTCGCGGCACCAGTCCGCCCCATAGCCCAGTATTGGCTCTATATGGCGAGGGATTTGACGGGTTCATCGAACAGTTCGAACCGGCATCCAGTCTTCCCTATCTGCCCGATATTGCACGGCTGGACCGGGCCTGGTTGCTCGCTCATCACGCGCCGGACAGACCAGCCCTCGAGATGCGGGACATCATTGCGGCAGGCGATGGCGCCCTTGCCAGCTTACGTCTCGGCCCGCATCCGGCAAGCCAGATACTCGCCTTCGACCTGCCCGCCTATTCCATCTGGCGGACCAATCGCGAAGACCGCCAGGTCAGCCGGATACGGCTTGCCGATGGCGCGGAGACGGCTCTCGTCTGGCGGCAGTCCGGAGAAGTGCGTCACCGCAAGACCAGCGCCGGGGAGCATGTGCTCCTCAATGCGCTCTTCTCCGGTGCTGCCTTTGAGGAAGCCTGCGCGGCCGCCCATGCCATCGCCCCCGGCAGCGATCCCGTTTCTGCGGCCTTCAGCCTTATCCGGGCCGGTGTTTTTGAAAGGACTCCATGATGACGAGCTCCAACCCGGTTGCGCCTTCGCAGCCTGCCCGAATGTTCGCAACCCTTCACCGCCTCCATGGCAAGGCTGCCGCCCTGGCCGAACGCATCATCGCGCACGACCTTCTTTCCCTGTTCATGCGGCTCACGATTGCGGGCGTCTTCTGGCGCTCCTTCCTGACCAAGGTGGAGACATTTGGTGTCTGGCGTTATGTCGAGGTGATCAACGATTTCGAGATCGAGAAGTTTCACATACGTCTGCCCGAGCTGCCGCTGGACATGAAGGCAACGACCCTTGCCCAGTTCCGTGGTGATTTCGCCTTGCCGCTGCTGCCTGCCGAGCTCGCGGCCTGGATGGCGACCCTTGGCGAGTTCATTCTTCCGATCCTGCTGGTTATCGGCCTGTTCACCCGGTTCGCCGCAGCCGGCTTGCTGGTGATGACACTCGTCATCCAGATTTTCGTGTTCCCGGATGCCTGGTGGGCAACCCATGCGCTTTGGGCGGCCATGCTGCTCTTCATCATTGGCCGCGGGCCAGGACGCATCTCGATGGATCATCTGGCCGCCCGCCTCGTGTCCCCGCGGGCGTCCGCATCATGAAAACGCCGGATCGGCATATCGAGCCGCTCTCCATGCGGCTGCTTCCTTCGGGCCGGTTTGGACGTGTGGCGCGCGTCGAGCTGACCGGGGAGAACGTGCCGGCGGTGAGCCTTGAGAATGCGCAGCACATCTCGGCCCATATCGGCCAGAAGAAATATCAAGGTCTGGCCATGGACTGGCGCGCCTGCGTGATGACTCACAACGTGGCCGAGCTGACCGAGGTCGCGATGGCGTTCGGGTCACATCTGCCTGCCGGTTTACGCTTTGCCGTTATTCATCGCCCTGATCAGCTGGCTCACGCCATCAAGATGACACGAGTCCTCGCATCAAGCGGGTTCACCGCGCGCGCTTTTGCCCTGGAGGCCGAAGCGCTGAAGTGGCTCGATCAGCAAGATGAGGCAATCTGATGAGCCTGTTTCCATCCCTGCCTGCCGACGCCCATCTGAGCGATGTCTTCAAGCGTTTTCCCAAAGGCTTGCGACCGCTCCTTGAGCTGCATGACGCGCTGCTACGGGACGATGGCGCGCTGACAATCGCCCAGCGCGAACTGATAGCCGCCTATGTGTCGGGTCTGAATGGCTGCGATTTCTGCTATGGGGCCCATACGCTGATGGCGCAGGCATTTGGTGTTGAGCCGACACTTCTTGAAGCGCTTGTAACCGACCTGGACGCCGCGCCCGTGGACGACAGGTTGAAGCCCCTTCTGCGCTATCTGTCTTATCTGACGCGCACGCCCTCACGGATACCCCGCCCTGCAATCGATGAGGTGCACGCTGCCGGATGGAGTGACGAGGCGCTTTATGAAGCGGTCTCTGTGTGTGCGCTCTACAACTATATGAACCGCATCGTGGAGGCAGCGGGTCTCACCCCGGGTCTGGAGTACCAGAACCCGGATGACAGTGCCCTGAAGCAAAGGCGCGGCTCGACCTATGTGCAGTGGGGAGAGCGCACCGGAATCCTCCCTCCCAGCCCCTGATTTCATCGGTGCGGGCAGCGCGCAGCCTGTCCCGCCAACTTGACCCGCTGCGTCCCCCACAAACGAGGCCTGCAATGACACACTACACCTTTCAATCGCTCAAACCGCTCCAGACCAGCGAGGCAAAATCCCCCGCCAGGGAGGTCATGGATGGGGCCCAGCAGAAAATGGGCATGGTCCCCAATATGTACCGGACCATGGCCAACCTGCCTGCGCTGCTGGGCAGCTATGCCCACGGGTATGACCTGTTCCGCCAGCAGAGCGGTTTTAATGCGCCGGAGCAGGAAGTGGTCTTCATCACAATCAGCCGGGAGAATGGCTGCAAGTATTGCGTCAGCGCCCATAGCTTCCTCGCTGATAATGCGTCGGGCCTTGCCAAAGAGGTCACCGATGCCCTGCGCGATGGCAAGTCCCTGCCAGATGCAAAACTCGACGCGCTCACCCGGTTCACCAAGGTCATGTTCGACACGCGCGGCTGGCCCGCGAGGGAAGACGTCACGGCGTTCCTGAATGCAGGATACGAGGAAAGGCACGTTCTCGGCATCGTGCTGGCCTTGAGCGTCAAGACCATCAGCAATTACGCCAACCATCTGTTCGATACGCCGCTGGACGCGCCGTTCGAAAGCCGCCGCTGGGACGGCTGAGCCGTCTAGAAAGCCAAAAAACCCCATCGTCATCCGGCGGATCGCCTGATCCGAACCCTTTTGCTCGGACTGATATCATGCATTTCGACCCGATATTGACGCTTGCCGGGCTGTCGCCCGTTCTGAACGACGCCATACACAGCTACTCCGGTATAGCGATGGGGCTCGGTGCTCCGATTGATGTGTTGAGCTTTGTCGCGCGATTTGTCGTCGGCTTCATGTTCTTCTGGGCCGGGTACACCAAGCTTTTCCGTCCTGATCGCCGCCGCATCATGCACCAGACATTGCGGGAGGCGGGCATTCCTCTGCCCTGGCTAAACACCTGGTTCGTCTCGGCCAGCGAGTTCGTGTTCGGCTTCCTCTTTCTTGTTGGTGCGTTCACGCTTCTTAGCGGTGCCGTGCTGGCGGTGATCACCTTCGTGGCCTTCATGACGGTTGGCCGGAAGCATATTGAATGGGGTGGCCCGTTCTTCTCCCTGTCCGGCCTGCTTTATAATTCGGAGATCATGATCCTGGTGTTCATCGCACTGGTAGCGCTGTTTGGCCCCGGAGCGCTCAGTGTGGATGCGGCGATCTGGCAAGATGCAGGGAGCCGTCAATGGCGCTGATCACCACCCGCTCAACCCTGACCTGCCCGCAATGCGGATATCTCGCGCGCGAGGAAATGCCCGCCAACGCGTGTCAGTACTTTTATGACTGCCGGGGGTGCGGGCGTGTGTTGAGGCCACTGCCCGCCGGTGCAGACCGGCAAGGGCGACTGCAACAACTGACGCAGATAACGTACGCGGCTGTAACCTTTCGCCCGCTCATACGAACAAGCCGGTGCCATCAATCCTGCGGGATTCCGGCGTTCGGAGGAGATACCCTATGCAGTCCTGTGCCATTACCACATACGTTTCAAATATGCTGTCACGGCAGCCGGAAGACGCCCGGATTAATTCGCTCTTGCGGACGGCCTTGCTTGCCAACGCAATCTATTCCGCTGCGAGCGGCCTCGCCGCTCTCATATTCGCGAGTGGGCTGTCGGGGGCCTTGCTGACGCTCGGCGCAATTGCCGGAATATCCACGGCGGTAGTTCTGGGAAGCATCGGCGCTGGTCTGGTTGCCTTTGCCATCTTCGTGGGCTGGGTGGCACGCAATCCGGTGAGCAGGCGGGGGCTCGTCATTCTTATAACCGTGCTCGATACCGCATGGGTCGTGCTGGCAGCAGGGCTGCTGGGTCTGACCGGTCAAGCATTCACAAACACCGGGGTGATTGTGGTGATAGCCACAGCAATTCCTGTCGGGCTATTCGCCGTCGTGCAGATGGCCGCGCTGACCAGTTGGCGTTCACCGGCGGCCAGATAGGGCAAGTGATCTACCGCGCGATAATGCGCACCCTGTCATTATGGCCGGTCTGCCCAGCGCGTGAACAACACACGGACGAACCAGAAATCCGTCAGTACAACAATGATGATGACCGGTGCGGCAAGAAGAAACGGAGTCTCGCGAACCGGCTCGGGGAACACTTGAGGCTGACCGAGAAAGAACGATGAGGCGGCGGTAAAGAGGGCGAAGCCCATTCTCCAGACATGCCGGGCGATGCGCTGGCGGCCCGCAAGACCGCCGCGCTGAATGACAGTCCAGTCAAGCACGGCACTCAACAGGGCTATGCCGCCATAAAAGAAATACGTCCCGGCCGGAATAGGTGCGCCAGCCGCATATTCCGTAAGGTCACCGCGCGCGACCATCATGCCGAAGATCAGGCAGCCTGCCGCCGCAATGATTGCGAAGGCCATCGCAGCCCATTCAGCGCGTCCGGCCTGATTCTCCCTTCGCCTGACAGTCAGCCAGGCAGTTGCGACCTGATAGGCGGTAAGTGTGCCTGCGGCGGCCGATAGAGCAGCTGGAATGTCGAGGGCAATGAGCACGCCGCTTATGGCCATAACCAGCATGGTAAGCGTGAATATGTTGCCCGCCCCTCTATGCGGACCGCTGCCCTTGCGGGCCCCTAACGCGACCAGCCCGGTCAACAGCGCAACCGAGCCGGACAAGATATGAATTACAAGCAATGGCCTTACCTCTCGCCAATGGCAGACCCGCCAGCCGTCCAGATGTCGGCTGCTGGCAGGACACTCTAGACTGAGGCGTAGCCATGCGATTTTATCGTGTAAATTGACAATTAATGCACAAGCTATATGCGTAATTGCATGGAGTGGCGATCAGTGCAGTTCGACTGGAATAGAGCCCGCGCGTTCCTCGTGGCGGCGGAAGAGGGCTCTCTGTCAGCGGCGGCGAACGCACTTGGGCTGACACAACCGACCCTTGGACGTCAGGTGAGAGCCCTTGAGCAGGAACTGGGCGTCGAGCTGTTCAAGCGTACCGGGAAAAGCCTCGAGCTTACTGCCAGCGGGTTCGAGCTGATCGAACATGTGCGGGCTATGGGGCTGGCTGCCAGCCAGATGTCGTTGGCCGCTGCAGGGCAGACCCAATCCATAGAAGGGGTGACGCGCATTTCTGCCAGTGAGGTCGCCGCCGCCCATGTTCTGCCCGATGTGCTTGGGCGAGTGCGGCGAACGGCGCCTCAGATGTCGGTCGAGGTGCTGGCAACGAACAGCACGAGCGATCTTCTCCGCCGCGAAGCGGATATTGCATTGCGGGGGTTTCGACCGGAACAACCCGACCTGATCGCAAGGCGGGTACAGGACTCCCGGGTTCGTCTTTATGCCACGCCTGAGTATCTGGCCCAGCTGGAACAGGTTGATGGCCAACCCAATCTCCTGGCGGCCGAATATATCGGGTTTGACGACACAGAGCGGCTCATTGACCTTCTGAACCAGCACGGTTTGAGCGTTAGCTACCGCAATTTCCCGCTTCTGACGCTAAACCAGCTGGTTCAATGGGAGTGGGTGAAACGCGGCCTTGGCATTGGGTTGATGCTGGAAGCGGTGGGCGATCTTGAACCGTCAGTCCAGCGGGTCTTGGCTGACCATGATCCGATACTGTTTCCAAGCTGGCTGGTTGCCCACCGCGGATTGCGTACAAGCCGCCGGGTAAGGCTGGTCTTTGACCTGCTCGTCGCGGAGCTGGGTTAGCCGTTGCAGCCGTAAACTCGCTTGGCGGCATGATTGGCGAAACTCAGGCTGGGCCGGTTCCACCAGAAATGCACTGTGGCCGCTTTCCTCTGACAGCACCCGTGGATGCCCTACCGCGCCAGTATATACATCAGAAGCCGCAGCCGTGTACGCCACACACCCGGTCGTCGCGACGCATGCCGCAGCGCCTCCAGCGCGTCCGTATCATACCAGTACCCGTTCGCCATGACGCCAAGCGGTCGGCGCAGGACCTGGAAATCTTCGCGCGGATCGGCGCCGAGCAGCACAAGATCGGCAGCGAAGCCCGGCGCGATCCGTCCGGTGCTGACCTCCGGCGTCAGGATCGCAGCCGCATTCACTGTGCCTGCACGCAAGGCAGCGTCCGGTGTCAGTCCGGCACGCACCAGCGCCTCCAGCTCCTCGATGGCCGAGACGCCATGTGGCGTGGCCATCACGCCAGCATCGCTGCCGAGAAGGAGCGGAACACCGGCATCGTGCAGCATGCCGGTGAATATCTCGTACGCCGTCTGCATGTGGAGCCGGTCGGTTGTCTCCTGGCTGGCCCAGAAGTCGTACTCACCGCGCTGGCTGTCGAGTATGACCGGGTTGAAACCTGCCATGTCGCTACGCTCAAGATGGGCGCCGCGCGTTTCCACGATACCGGCAAGATTGGCGTGCACGATCAGCGTGGGCGTCACCGTCGCGCCGCCGCGCGCGATATCTGCCGCGAGGGCGCGCATGCGTTCAGGATCAATATCGTCATTCAGGGCGTGCCAGATGATAGATTCAGCGTGCTCTATGGTCAGGAAACCGGCGGCCAGAGTGTCGTCGATGGGTATCGGGTCCGCCTCCGTGCCCTCAACCGGGTGACCCGAGACGGTCATGTCCAGCTGGCGGGCCTCGTCGAGAATGGCGGCTAAGCTCCCACGCGATACGTTGGAATAGAGTTTGAGATGGCGATAGCCCTGCCTGTATTGCCGGCGTACGGCCTGACGCGCCTCGTCAGGCCCCGAGATCAGTGTCTGAAGCGGATTGGTGTTCCGCCCACCGCGCTCATTGAGGATCGGCCCGGTCGTGAGCAGGCGCGGCCCGGCGAGACGCCCATCGGCGATGCGCTGTGCCATTGGCAGATGGAAAGGCATGCCGGCGAGATTGCGCACCGTGGTCACGCCATGCACCAGATTGGCCGCCAGATCAGCTTCGTCGAAGATGTGCACATGCATATCGATCAGGCCGGGCATCAGTACGAGCCCCGTCCCGTCGATCACGTGGGCGTCCACCGGCATGCCATGGCTTGCCAGATCGCCCACAGCCTCGATCAGTCCGCCGATGACAAGCAAGTCCTGCGGCGGGTGCAGCGTGTCCTCATCCGGATCGAGCACAGCGACATCACGAATGAGGTAGGCGGACGCCCGCTCGGGCCGGTCCAGCGCCGACGGTACGCCGCATGCGGCCAAATGCGGCAAGAGAGCAAGCCCCAAAAAAACGATCAGAACGGCTTTTAACTGGGTCATGCCCGTCTCCTTGTTGCTCAAGACGGGCAAGCCTGGAGGGGGAAAGGAGTCCGGTCGTCCGAAATCCGGATTCAGGACGTGCGGAAATTTCCGGAAAGCCCGGGCCAGACCGGATCAGTCGGCAGACGAGGCGCCGGACAGAACGCTGCGGCGGGCTGCGAGCCAGTGCGTGGGCGTCTGTCCTGTCTCGCGCTTGAAAACCGCATTGAAGACTGACTTTGAACTGAAACCGGCGGTGTAGGCGATATCCAGCACGCTGCCGTTGGACTGACCGGCGGCGGCCTCCTCCAGCATGGCGCAGACATCTTCAAGGCGTAGCGCGTTGATATAGTCGTTGAAATTACGTCCTGTAGCCTGCCGTATGGCCTGTGAAACCTGGCGGTCGGGTAGTTGCACTGCGGTGGCCAGCTCGGCCCGCGTCAGGCGCGGTTCGCTATAGAGCGCCTCTTCGCGCAATACCCTCTCAATACGCGCGAACACCGTGTGATCGGGAGCAGGAATGGCCTGTGACGGGGGCTGTAGCGCGAGCTGTTCCGGCGGCGGCGCTTCGCCGCCCAGACTGCCCGGCGCCAGACCTTCAAACAGGCTTTCGCGGCGCACAGCCAAGCCGACCAGCGCCGCCGCCATGGCCAGCGATATGCTGAGCTGGACGACATAGGCTTCGGTCGAGGCGAGCCAGGGCCAGTCACCGTGCAGCCAACGCCCATCAATGCGCAGACTGTCGAAACCACCATTCACGACAAACACGGTGATCATCGCGTAGAGCAGGTTCAGCCGCACACGCGCCGCATCCGAGCGCCGCTCCGGCAAGGCCTTGTGAAAACGGTGCACCAGCCAGGCCGAGGCGCCGGCATAGGCCAGCAAGCTCATCCGCGCGCCATGCTCGACAAGGTCAAGCTGCGAGCCGGTCAACGTTAGCCCGGCGAGGAAAGGCAGACCGTGCAGCATATCGGCCGGGCGCAGGGCCGGACCGGCGAAGATCAGACTTCGGACCAGCAGATAAAAGAGGGGCGGAAAGAGCAGGCGGAATGCTGGTGTGACAAGCCAGACCTCCCGGAATCCGGCGGCTTCCTCCAGCAGGTTGAACACCATCAACGCTGCCGTCATCGCCATCAGCGCCGCCGCTGCGTGCAGGCGCGGCAGGCCCAGGCTCAGCGCCAGGCCGGTCAGGGCAATAGTGGCTAGCGCCACTTGAATGAGATTGGCGAGGTTAACCTCCATCTGGACTGGTTAGCTCAACACCGGTCGCCGCGGAAGCATGAGGCTGACCGGGACACACACGCAAGCGGGCACGAAGAGAATGACGATGGCGCTCTCTAGAACGCAGTTATCGCCCCGTCATCAGCGATGTCAGCCTGCGAGAAGCGCCGTCCACGATCAGGTAGAGGCTGGGGATCACGAGCAGTGTGAGCACGGTCGCCACCAGAAGCCCGCCAATCACGGCGAGCGCCAGCGGCTGCATGATCTCTCCGCCCGGCCCGGCGCCGAAGGCCAGTGGCGACATGCCAAGCGCGGTCGTGGCTGTGGTCATCAGAACGGGCCGCAGGCGCGCCGTGCCTGCAGAGACCACCGCACGCGCCGGTGACAGGCCACGCTCCCGGCGTCCCTTCTCGATATATTCCACCAGCAGGATGGCATTGTTGACCACAATGCCGATCAGCAGGATCGCGCCAATCATCACCGGCGCGGACAGGGGCGTGCCGGTCAGCACCAGTGCCAGCACCACGCCGGTGATCGCCAGCGGCGCTGTCGCGAGGATAACCAGCGGATTGGAGATGCGCTCATACTGCACGGCCATCACCACGAAGACGAGGAAGAGGGCGAGCAGGACAACGGTGGTCAGCTCCCGGTTGGTTTCCTGAATGGTCTGCCACTGGCCCTCGAAGACGAGGCCGATCTCGTCTGGCAGGTCCATGTCCGCCAGCCGCCCTTCCACCTGCGCCATCACGGTGGAGACATCGGAGACGGCGGTATTGATCTCTCCGTTTACCCGCACCACGCGGTTCTGGTTATCGCGCTCGATATGGGCAGGACCGGCACCAAGGCTGATCGTGGCGACATCACCAAGGCGCACCGGCGCACCTTGCGGGCGGAAGAGGATGAGATTGGCGAGCGCCGCGCTGTCACCGGTCTGGCTGCGTGGCAGGCGCACGCGCAGCTCGTATTCCTGCGCATCGGCCATGAAGCGGGTCGGCACCGCGCCATCGACCGCAGCACGCACCGCGGCGCCGATCTCGGAGGTGCGCAGGCCCAGCGCGCTCGCCCGTTCGGTGTCCACGCTGATGCGCATGAGCGGGCTTTCATCCTCGCGGCCAACCTCCACACCTTCCAGACCGCGGATACCCTGCAGGCGCGCGCTGATCTGGCGGGCGGCCTGCCGGGAGAGGGTGAGGTCCTCGCCAACGACCGAGATGGAGAAACTGCCCTCGCCGGGGCCGAAATTGAGCCCTGAGATCGACGGCGGGCGGACCCAGATGCGCGCGCCGGGAATATCGAGGGCCTCAAGGGCCTCGCGCATATTTGCCACCCACACACCGGCTGGCATTTCAGGCCGCTCGCGCGCATCGGTCAGCTGGACACGGATATTGGACGTGCCGGGGCGCTCATTGACGATACCGCCGCCCAGATGGCCGCCAACCAGCGTGAACATGGACTGTACATAAGGGTCAGCGCCCAGAACCGCCTCGATCTGCCTGGCGGCTGCGTCGGTCTCGTGTGGTGGACTACCCGGCGGCAGAGACAAGCGCACCGAGACCTGGCCATCATCGACCTGTGGCAGAAACTCCGTGCCAAGATTAGAGCCCAGCCAGAGCGATCCGGCAAAGACAGCGAGGGCTGCGGCAATAACGGCGGCCCGCCAGCGCAGCAGGCGCGGCAGCACACGCCGGTAGCGGCGGCGCAGGAACTGCACACCGCCATCGAAGGCCCGGATCGGGCGTGATCCCGCAAGCCCGCTTTCGAACCGCGCACGGCTGACAAGCACGGCCAGCATCGGGGTGAGGGTGAGCGCGGCGGCGAGCGTGGCGATGATGGCAAAGGAGATGGTCAGCATCAGCTCGCGGAAGATGAGCGCGGCGAGGCCCGTAATCAGCAGGAAGGGCACAACGGCGGCGAGATTGGTGAGCGTGCCTGCGATGATCGCACCGGCCACTTCGCCTGCCCCGTCATGGGCCGCGCGCTCCGGATCCTTGCCCAGCTCCTGCCGGTGCCGGTGGATGTTTTCCAGCATGACGATGGAGTTATCGAGCAGGAGGCCGACACCGAGCGCCAGCCCGCCCAGCGAGATGATGTTCAAGGTCAGACCGCCCAGCCCCATCATCACGAACGTGGCCAGAAGGGCGATGGGTATGGCCAGCCCGATCACGAAGCTGCGCCGCAGGCTGCCCAGGAAAAACAGGACAAACACCATGGCCAGCACACCGCCCAGAATAGCAGCGCTCGCCACCGAGCTGACGGCGGAGCGGATGAAAAAGGCGGTGTCGCCGATCACCTCGAAGACGATATCGTCAGGGATGAAGCCGGAGCGGGAGAGCTGGCCGATGGCGTCATTGACCTCGTCGACGACCTCGACGGTGTTGGCGCCTGGCAATTTGAAAACGGAAACCTGCACCGCAGGCGTGCCATCGAGCCTGGCAAACAGGCGCTGCTCGCGATGACCGTCCCGCACCTCGGCCAGTTCTGACAATGGAATGCGCCGTCCATTCCCGCCCGGCAGGTTGATCAGCACATTGGCGACATCTTCAGCGGAGGTGAAAAGCCCGTCGGTCTTGGCCATGACATCAAAGCTGGCGGACGTTACCCAGCCTGCAGCGATATCGACATTTTCATCGGCCAGCGCGTCGATCACGTCCTGCATGGACAGGCCGTAGGAGGCCAGCCGGTCCTGATCGACCAGAACCTCCATCTCGCGCACCTGACCACCCGCCGCTTCCACGCCGGACACCCCGCCAATAGCCAGAAGCTGGGGCGCGAGACGGCGTTCCACCCATTCATTCACCTCAACCTGCGAGCGGGTGGGGGAGCTGAAACCGGCTGTCCAGACCGGGGCCTGGGACGGGTCACGCTTGTAGATGCGCGGCGGCTCGATACCCGGCGGCAGCTGGGTGCGCGCCAGTTCCAGATAGCGCGAGGCATCCTGCAGGGCGATATCGAGATTGGTGCCGTAATCGAAGTGCAGATTGACATTCGTACGGCCTTCAGACGCCCGGCTGTCTATCCGGATAAGGTTCTCGGTGGCCGCCAGATTGCTTTCCAGCACCCGCGTGATCTGCTGTTCCATCACTTCGGGAGCGGCGCCCGGATAGTTCACCGTCACGGTAATCTGCGGGTATTCGATCCGGGGCAGGAGATCGACGGGCAGGCGGGTGACAAAGAACAGGCCCAGCACCAACACGACAGACGCAATAGCCAGCGTGCCGACCGGCCTGCGTATGGCATGATGGACTATGCCGCCGCGCTGGGAAGGCTCAGCCATCGGCTAGCCCCTCCATCCGACGATCCGCACAAGCTGGCCGTCGGTAAGCTCGGACGGGTTGGTCGCCAGCACCACCTCGCCTTCTTCCAGCCCGGAGACAATCTCGACCCAGTCACCGCGTGTCACGCCGCGCTCCACCACGCGGTATTCGAGCCGGTCACCTGTAATCACGAACAGATAGTCTTGGTCATTCTCCCGCTCGAGCGCGGTCACCGGCGCAGCGATCACATCGGGCCGCGGGTCAATCGCCATACGGACCCGGCCGAGAAAGCCGGGGCGGACGCCGCGCGTCTCCGATCCTTCCGGCAGGGCGATCTCCACGGTGACAAGGCGTGTATCGGCCTCAGCCGTCGGGAAGATGCGCCGTATCGTGCCCTCGACGCTATTGCCCGGCATGGCATCAAGCAGGATTGGCGCGGACTGTCCGGGGCGAAGATGGACCACATCCAGCTCGGAGACGCCGATGCGCATGACGAGAAGGTCCATCGCGGTCAGTTCGAACAGAGTGTCCTGTGCCTGCACGCCCTCGCCGGGTTCGACATGGCGCGCCGTCACAACCGCATTCATTGGGGCGCGCACCTCTCCAAACCCGATGCGGGTAGACCAGACAGCGGCATCGCGCTCGGCCACCTGAAGCTCAAGGCGCGCCGCTTCGTAGTCCGCCGTGGCCATCGTCCCGCGCTCGCGCAGCTGCGAGGCGCGCTCATAGGCGCGGCGGGCCTGTTCCCGCTGGGCTTCGATACGGGCGAGTTCAGCGCGCTGTTCGCTCATATCGATGCGCGCCAGAAGCGCTCCGGCCTCGACACGGTCTCCCGCTTCGACGAGCACGTCATCGACGATCCCGGCCGTGCGGCTCGCCAGGCGCGAACGCGAATAGGGTTCAACGACCGCCGATGTAGCGAGCTGGCGTGACAGATCGCGCCGGATGATCTCCGACGCCGCGACGGGCTGGCGGTATTCGCCCTGTCCTCCGCCGGAGCTGTTTTCAGCCGCGCTGTCGGAGCCGCACGCGCCAAGCAGCAGCATGGCAGCAGCAAGCAGACTTATCGGGGCGGTCCTGATCATCGGCGCTCCGTCAGCGGGGTAGCCTTGTCATGGGGTAGCGCGCGGGTCAGCAAGCTACGCGAGCAGCGCCCTGCAAGCGGGCGTCAGCCCTATACTGTCGTCCTTCAGCCCTGAGTTTCAAGGTTTTGCCGGTGCTCATAACGCAAGCGTTATGTCGCCACGGGCTTTCAGGCGGAGCGAGACGGGCACCTTTCACCCCCCGGCAAGTACCGCTAAAGCTGACATCTGGAACTTACACGCAGGCGGTCCGTACATGTGGATTTTTATCCGTGCCAATGCACGCTGGCTCGGCGCGGGGGTGATCCTCACCTTCCTCTCCTCTTTCGGCCAGACCTTCTTCATCGGATTGTCGGGCAATGCGCTGCGCGAGCAGTTCGCCCTGTCAGAGGGCGGGTTCGGCCTGCTCTATATGGCCGCCACTCTGGCCAGCGCGGTCAGCCTGCCCTTCGTAGGGCGTTTGCTGGATTACATGCCTGCCTGGAAAGTGGCCGCCTTCTCCATGCCGGGGCTGGCGGCGGCGTGTCTGCTGGTCGTCATTGCGCCCCATGTGGCCGTCCTCGCCATCGCCATCTGGCTATTGCGCCTGTTCGGGCAGGGCATGATGACCCATATCGCGCTCACACAGACAGGCCGCTGGTTCGCGGCCAGCCGGGGACGGGCCGTGTCGCTGGTGGTGCCCGGTCACCAGCTGGGCGAGGCCGCCCTGCCGATCCTCTTTGTTTCGCTTGCAGCCCTGCTGGGCTGGCAGGGCGCATGGACCGCCTCGGCGCTTTTCATCCTGGTCATGCTGCCGGTGATGGTCTGGCTGCTGAGAGAGGACCGCATACCGGGAAACCCGCACGGTGAAGTCGGGCCCGGCTCGCAGCAGCGTCAATGGACACGCGCCGAGGTTTTGCGCGATCCGGTATTCTACCTGTTGCTGACCGGTGTGCTAGCCCCGCCCTTTATCGGCACCACGATCTTTTTCCATCAGGGCCATTTCATCGAATTGCGCGGCTACGATGCGCTGGTTTTTGCCAGCGCGTTTCCGCTGATGGCAGTGACGACGATTGTTTTCGGTCTGGTGTGCGGGGCGCTTATCGACCGGTTTGGCGCGGTAAGAATACTGCCCTTCTTCCTCGCACCCCTGACCATAGCCAGCCTCGCGGCAGGGCTCCTGACGCCTGTATGGGGCGTCTATCTCTTCATGTTTCTGGTCGGGGTCAGCTATGGCTTTACGGCAACCCTGCTCGGCGCGCTCTGGCCGGAAGTTTATGGCGTCACGCATCTGGGCGGGGTGCGTGCCATTATCGTTTCGGCAATGGTGCTCTCCACCGCTATCGGCCCCGGTCTGACCGGCGTGCTGATCGACCAGGGCATCAATCTGCCAACCCAGCTGATCTTCATGGCCGGGTGGTGTGTCGCCGCGAGCGTATGTCTGGCCTTCGGGTCGCGGGTGATCCGGCGGCGCCAGTCTCGCTTCCAACGCGGCGCATAGCCGCCATGCAGGCCCGTATTCCGCCTTGCAATGCGGCACTGCAGCATATAGAGCGGCGCTGAACAGCGCTCCCGCCCTCGCTGCGGCTTGGCGCGCAATCTGACAATCGGTGTCCGGCACCCATGGCTAACCTGAGCGCAGGTAGTCAGCGGCCCGGCGCGCGCCTTGCGGGACCGCCCATGACTCTTCCTTCCCTTGATTTCGAGATTCTGCGCCGTATTCGCGCTGAATGGTTTGGCAATGTGCGAGGCGACGTGCTCGCCGGGCTGGTCGTCGCGCTGGCGCTGATACCCGAAGCCATCGCGTTTTCCATTATTGCCGGTGTCGATCCGCAGGTTGGGCTCTATGCCAGCTTCTCCATTGCGGTGCTGATTGCCTTTACCGGTGGCCGTCCGGGCATGATCTCGGCGGCTTCGGCGGCCACGGCGGTGTTGATGGTGACGCTGGTGCGCGATCACGGCCTGCAATATCTGCTGGCCGCGACGGTGCTGGCAGGGCTTATCCAGATCGGTGCGGGGGTGCTGAAACTCGGCTTTGTCATGCGCTTTGTGTCGCGCTCGGTTCTGACCGGCTTCGTCAATGCGCTGGCGATCCTGATCTTCCTGGCCCAGATACCCGAACTGACCAATGTGACGTGGGTGACCTACGCCATGGTCGCAGGCGGATTGGCGATCATTTACGGCTTTCCGTATCTGACCAAAGCCATCCCCTCGCCGCTGGTCTGCATCGTGGTGCTGACAGGGCTCGCCATGTGGCTGGGTATGGATGTGCGTACCGTCTCGGACATGGGCGAGCTGCCCTCCACCCTGCCGGTCTTCTTGATCCCGGACATTCCGTTCAATCTGGAAACCCTGATGATCATCCTGCCCTATTCGGCAGCCGTCGCGATGGTGGGCCTGCTGGAATCGCTGCTGACCGCGCAGATCGTCGATGATCTGACCGACACGCCTTCGGACCGCAATCGGGAATGCATCGGGCAGGGCATTGCCAATACCGCGACCGGCTTCATTGGCGGCATGGCGGGCTGCGCCATGATCGGCCAGTCCATCATCAACATAAAATCGGGCGGGCGCGGACGGCTCTCCACGCTGATGGCGGGCCTGTTTCTGCTCTTCATGATCCTGGTGCTGGGAGAATGGGTGGGGCTGATCCCGATGCCCGCGCTGGTGGCCATCATGATCATGGTGTCTATCGGCACCTTCTCATGGCGCTCGGTGAAGAATCTGCGCGATCACCCCAAAAGCTCCAGCTTTGTGATGATCGCCACGGTGGTCACGGTCATCTTCAGCCATAACCTTGCCATTGGTGTGGGGGTGGGCGTGCTGCTCTCCGGGATTTTCTTTGCCTGGCGGGTCTCACGTAATTTCGCCGTCAGCACGCTTGCCAGCGAGGATGGCCGCGAGCGGACCTATACCGTCACCGGCCAGCTCTTTTTCGCCTCTTCGGAGGACTTCATGAAGGCGTTTGATTTCAAGGAAGTGCTGGACAAGGTGACAATAGACCTGTCCGCTGCCCACATCTGGGATCTCTCCAGCGTCGCGGCGATTGACATGGCCGTGCTGAAGTTCCGCCGCGAAGGGGCGGAGGTAGAGCTCAAGGGCATGAACACGGCCAGCCGCACCCTCGTTGACCGTCTTGGCATTCACGACAAACCCGGCGCGCTTGAACGCCTGATGGGCCATTAGGAGGCCGGACATGACCCATATCCTGGCTCTGATTGACGGCTCGATGTACGCCAGCAGCGTCTGCGATCACGCAGCGTGGGCCGCCTCGAAAACCGGCGCGAGCGTGGAGCTTCTCCATGTGCTTGGCCGCCGGGATACTGCCAGTCGGCCGGTCAATCTTTCCGGCAATCTCACCCTTGGCGCGCGCTCAGAGCTTCTGGAAAAGCTCGCGCAACATGATGCCGAACGCGCAAAGCTCGCCAAGGAGCGCGGACGGATCATTCTGGGTGCGGCAAAAGCCGAGATGGAGGCGGCAGGCGTCAACCCTGTCACCACGCGCCTGCGCCACGGCGATATCGTGGAAGCAATCCACGATGTCGAGGCGGAGGCCGACCTGATCATACTGGGCAAGCGCGGCGAGGCGGCAGACTTCGCCAAGGGCCATCTGGGTTCCAATCTGGAGCGCATCGTGCGCGCAGCGACGAAGCCCGTGCTGGCGGCGTCGCGGGCGTTCCAGCCCATGGAACGCGCCCTCATCGCCTATGATGGCGGGGCAAGCGGGGACAGGGCGGTTGCCCATCTGGCCAAAGGCCGGCTGCTGGCCGGAACGCCCATTGATATCGTGTCAGTGGGTGAGGAGACCCCTGAGCGCCGGGCAAAGCTGGACAATGCCGCCACCCTGTTGAGCGCAGGCGGGCATGACGTGACCGCCGGGATCGTCCCCGGCAAACCCGAGGAGGCGATCTCGCAGCGCATAGCGGCACGCGGCATCGGCCTGCTGGTTATGGGCGCGTATGGTCATTCGCGCATCCGCAATCTCGTCATCGGCAGCACGACGACCGAAATGCTGCGCTCCTGCCCTGTGCCGGTGATGCTGTTCCGCTAGTATCGGGATTGATGACGGAAGAGAGCCTCTCCCCCGAAGCGCTTGGCGCCCATTTCCGCCCGCTGATAGAAGCGGAGCTGGAACAGTTGCGGGCACTTACCGATGCGGGCAGCGCCGACCGCTCGCCGGTAGAGCTGGACCAGCAGAGTATCGGCCGGGTTTCGCGTATCGACTCGCTTCAGGTCCAGGCCATGGCGCAGGCCGCTGAGCGCCGCCGCACCGCCCGCCGCCGTCATCTTCAGGACGCACTGACCCGCCTGGAGGCGGGCGAGTTCGGCTGGTGCGATGAATGCGGTGAGGCCATCGCGTTGAAGCGTCTGGAAGCCGACCCGGTCGTGACGCGGTGCGTGAAGTGTGTTCCATCTGCTTCTCAATAGCGGACGATGGCACGCCCCGCAGTTTGGTCGGGAAACCCGTTCTGGTCATATAAGCGATCCTTAGCGGCAAAGTAGGCGCGGGGGAATGCCAGCAGGGGATGGTCGGCGGGAATGCCCGCGAGGCGCGCGATACCCAGCAAGCTGGATGTCCGGCCGCTGGTCGCCAGATGCCCTTCGGGCCACTCCACGATCTGGATCCAAACCGACCGCGCTGCCCCGTCGGCACTGTCGACGCCCTTCGCCTTGAGCACAGCTGCCGTGATCGCCCTATGACAGTCGGATTTGCGTGGCTGGTCCATGGAGCCTTCCGGCACATTCAGTTCGATCAGAAACTTGCCCGATGCAGATTCGTGCGTGCCGTCATTGAGGCCCCCAATGAACCAGTCAGCGCCGTCGAGCTCCTTGAAGCGAACCCAGGCAATTGAGCGGGACGCCGAATTGTCCACGCCGCCTTCAATCTGAAGAATGACGTGAGTCAGGTCTTCTGCGAGGCTGGCTTTCTGTTCGGCAGTGAGTGAGCCGGACGGGTGCTCAACAGTGATAAGAGGCATGGCATATCTCCTTCAGGAAGCCGGTCAGGCAGAAGCGCGGGGTCCCCGGACAGCCGCAATAATGTCGGCATGACGGAAAATCTTCCCGGCTACGCCCCAGTGCCCTTCGGCGATCTCGCCGAACAGAACCCAGTGGTTGAACCCGGATCCGGCTTCGCCGATCACATCGTGAACAATCGCGTTGATGGCTTCTGACAGGCCTGCACGCGAACTGTCATTCAATGCCCCTTGAGGGGTCGTGACCTCGATTTTGAAGCGCGGCGAGCTTGTCGCTTCGCCCCCGACATAGAACGTGCCGGAGGGAGCTTCCTGAAAGTAAGTCCAGGCGATTGCCTGTGCTGCGGGGTTCCCGGTCGACGCACCTTCGAACTTTAGCAGGGTGTCGCTAAGCTGCTTCATCAGGGCGTCCCGCTGACCTTGGTCTATCGCCCCCTGGGGCGCCGTCACGGTAATGGTGGGCATCGCCTGCTCTCCGTTTGGTTTCTTTACGCAACCAAATGCATAATCGAAAAGGTTGTATTACGCAACCAAAATGTCTAGGCAACAGCATGGCCAGAAAACGATTCAAGGAGATGAACTGCGCGGCTGCTCAGGCTCTGGAGCAGATAGGAGACTGGTGGACGCTGCTTCTGGTGCGCGAGGCGTTCTACGGAACCACCACTTTTTCGCAGTTCGAAGAACAGCTCGGGATCGCAAAGAATGTCCTGACGGAGCGCCTCTCGGTACTGGTGGCGCACGGCATCATGGCCCGTGAGCGCCCGAAGCCGGGCGTAGACCGCTACGCCTATCGGCTGACAAAAAAGGGTGAGGCGCTGATGCCCGTGCTCGTAGCGCTCATGCAATGGGGGGATCGGTGGGTCTTGGGAGAAGACAAGGCTCCGCTCAGAATTGTTGATAGACGCGACAAAGCTCCAATCGCGCATCTGTCAGTGACATCTGCCAGCGGCCATGTTCTGACGATTGAGGACCTGCGGTTCAGACCGGGACCCGGCGCGAACGAGGCCACGCTCGAGAGGTTCCAGAAGGCGGCCTATACGCGGCTTCCTCCAGACGACTGACCAGCTGGCTTTCCTGGCAGGCAAAGTGGCGGTCTTGTAAGGGCCGGGCTACGCCCCCACGCGCTGACCAAGGCCGCTAGTGCCGACCGCTCGCCGGTCGAGCTGGACCAGCAGAGTATTGGCCGGGTTTCGCGTATCGACTCGCTTCAGGTCCAGGCCATGGCGCAGGCCGCCGAGCGCCGCCGCACCGCCCGCCGCCGTCATCTTCAGGACGCACTGACCCGCTTGGAGGCGGGCGAGTTCGGCTGGTGCGATGAATGCGGTGAGGCCACCGCCTTGAAGCGGCTGGAAGCCGACCCTGCGGTCATACGATGCGTTGCATGCGCCTTGGGGGATTGATCCAGACCTGGGCCGTTAGTTTTCTGGCCCGTGTTATTCGCCCGTCAGCTCTCGCACTCTGGAGTAGACGAAGGAGCGCCCGTCGTCTTCCAGGACGCTGTAGGCAAAGCGGCGTTTCCAGGGGAGGGCGTGGCTCTTGTTGTAAATCTCCACGCGGCCATCGGGAAACTCGCGGATCGGCACTTTCGCCCCGATCAGCTGCTCGGGATGCGGCCATGACAACCGGTAGCGCTGGCCACGATGGTTCACCGTCATGGCGCGCGATACCTTGCGTACAGCCTCACTGGCGCGGGCGAACTCATCGGGGCCGGGCAGGGGGGTGCCCTGACCGGGATGGTGTTGCTCCCATCCCGTGTCTATCTCCGGTATGTGCGGCACGCAGGGGGGTCTGGTTGACCCCGCCGACCGAGGTTTGGTGGGTGGGCCGGAATATGCCGTGCTTGTCCGAGTAGAAGGCGCAAGGCTTGCCGTAGCGTTCCATGTAGCGTTTGGCGGCGAGGAAATGGTCGAAGGTGGTCTCACTCTGGCAAAAGCGCAGCTCCACCAGCCGGCCCGTAGCATCGTCGATAAACACGATCAGCGTGCAGGGCGGGCCGCGATCTTCCAGCCAGCGATGATGCGACCCATCAATCTGGACCAGCTCGCCGAAGCGTTCGCGCCGCGGGCGGTCCTGATGGATAAGCCGCCGCGACCCGCGCGTGCGCCACAGCCCGTCCTCGATCATCCACTTTCGTGTGGTTTCGCGCGACAGGACCAGACCGTGCCGCTCCGCCAGCATTTCAGCGGCGAGGGTGGGTCCGAAATCGGCATAATGGTCTCTGATCAGCATCAGCGTGTAGTCACGCACCCGGGCTGGCAAAGCGCGGTTTGAGGGCCGTCCGCGCTTTTTTGATCGCAGGGCCTCTATGCCGTCCTGGCGGTAGGCTCTGAACAGAATGCCCGCATGTTGGCGGGTTAATCCCATCCGCTCGGCAGCCTCGTTGGGGCTCAGGCGCCCGGCTTTCACATCGTCAAGGATTTCGGCGCGCTGCAGTTCTTTCCGCCTCACGTCAAACACATCCAGCATCGTTGGGGCCTCCTCCAAATGACCGCGCGGGAGGAGGCTAGCGTGCAAGATTTCTCTGCGGCACAGATGCAAGATTACTACTTTGCGCTTACATCGGCCCGTCGCATAATAAATATTATGAGAAATATGCGATGACGATATCCGGCCTTATGGGCGTTTCTAGACCGGATCTGCGGTGAGAATTTCGCCTGTGGCCTCAGCGATAACAAGCGTCAGCCCGTCATAGCCCGGCCGTACGCCGTCCGGACAGCGCGCCAGCAGCGCCCGGTAATCGAGATCGATATGCATGTTGGTGAGCACGGTGTGCGCCACGCCGGCGCGCCTGGCCCAGCCGAGCGTCTGATCCAGATGCGAATGGGATGGATGCGGCTTGTCACGCAAAGCATCAGCAATCCATAGGCTTATGCCGGAAATTGCATAAAAGGCGCTATCCGGCATCTCCTTGACGTCCGGCGTGTATGCCACCGGACCGATGCGCACACCGCTGCACGGCGCAGATCCGTGATCGACGGTAAAAAAGCGCCCCTCGATACGCCCGCCTGCCCCTTCAACCGAAAAGCTTGCGTCCTGCGCCAGAACCACGGGGTCCAGTATGGGCGGATAGCCGGAACCGGCTGGCGTCTCGAAGATATAGCCGAAACGCGCAAACAGCGCTTCATACGTAAAATCAGCCATATAGGCCAAAATCCTCGCGCGGCGGCGATAGACGATGGCGCGCAGATCATCAATGCCGTGGGACTGGTCGGCATGATCGTGGGTGAAGGCCACGCCATCAAGATCATGTACGCGCTCACGCAGCATCTGAAACCGGAAATCGGGTGATGTATCAATGACAAGCCGTGTTATCTGCGTGCCGTCTGCCAAGTCTGAGAGGCTTGTTGCACGCTCCACCAGCAGCGAGCAGCGGGTACGGTAATTCTTCGGCTCTTCAGGGTCGCAATCGCCCCAGTCACCGTCAATGCGTGGCACGCCGCCCGACGAACCGCACCCCAGCAGGGTAAGGCGCAAAAGCCCGCTCATGGCGTGACCGTGATACGGTCAAACAGGGCCAGGCAGTTCGCACTCGTGCGCTGCGCGGTTTCCGCCGCGCTCCAGCCGCGCAATTGCCCCAGTTTTTCAGCGACATGTGGTAGAAAGCCCGGCTCGTTTCTCTGCCCGCGATGCGGCGCAGGTGCCAGATACGGGCAGTCGGTTTCGATGATAACGCGGTTGGCCGGGATGATATCGCGGAAGATCGCGCGCACATCGTCGGCCTTCTTGAAGGTGATGATGCCGGATGCGGAGAACCACAGCCCCAGCGCGCTCGCCCGCCGGGCCAGCTCTTCGCCGCCCGTGTAGCAGTGCAGAAGCGCCTTGAAGGCCCCCTTCCCCATTTCCTCTTCCAGCAGATCAGCCATCTGCTGATCGGCTTCCCGGCAATGCAGGATGAGGGGGAGCCCGGTGCGCCGCGCGGCTTCGATATGGGCGCGCAGGCTCGCCATCTGCTGGCCGAGCGGGCTGTAATTATAGTGCAGGTCGAGCCCCGTCTCGCCAATCGCCACAAGTTTGGGATGGCCGCCAGCCATGGAGATCAGCTCTTCAGCGGTGATGTCCGGCCGGTCCTTGGCGTGATGCGGGTGCGCACCAAGCGTACACCACACATCGGGCTGCGCTTCGGCAATCGCCTTTACCTGATCGAATTCGCCCAAGCGGCAGCAGATCGCGATGATGGGCGATACGCCAACCGCGCGGGCGCGCTCCAGCACCGCATCCAGCTCGCCGTCATAGGTTTCGCCATGCAGATTGGCGTGTGAATCGATGAGCATGAGCGAAAGTCCTGTTCAGCGTCAGGCGGCAGATTGCCTTGCGGCGTCATCCAGCAGGGAAAACGCGGCCAGAAGGCTTTGCCTGGGGTCGAGATAGAGCGTTTCGGCTTCACGCGCGAGACTGGTAATGCGTCGCGACGCCTCCGCCCAGCGTCCAGCCTGCGCGGCGTCGCCCGCGCTTGCGGCTGCCCTGGCGCGCCGTGCAGACTCACCCGCCATCATGTCGAACAGGACGGCGCGGGCCTGATGGCTGTCGGTGCCGGTCGCCTTGCCGATCAGCTTCTCGATACCGCTCTGGTCCAGCCTGCCCGATGCGCTGAAAGCGCTAGCCAGATCGCGCTGCATATCGGCCAGCCCGCTTGTGTGGAAAGCGAGCGCTCTGCCCGGCGCGCCCTTGGCCAGTTTTGCCAGCAGCGCGGCCTCATCGCGCGCTATCTTGTGGGTCTCCGCCAGCCATTCCGCGCAAGGGCTTTCATCGGGCGCGCGCAGGTGCAGGCGGCGGCAGCGCGAGCGCACGGTCGTGGGCAGACGGCCCGGTGATGTGACCACCAGGATCAGGATTCCGCGTTCAGGTGGCTCCTCAAGACTCTTCAGCAAGCCATTGGCAGCGTTGCGGTTCATCTCATCCGCGCTGTCGATGATGGCCACCCGCCAGCCGCCCTCTGCCGCCCGGCGCGAGAAGAAGGACGGGATGCGCCGCGCCTCCTCAATGGTGATCTCGCCTTTCAGGCGTTTGCGCTGCTCGTCATAGG
Source organism: Glycocaulis abyssi (assembly GCF_041429775.1). NCBI lineage: Bacteria > Pseudomonadati > Pseudomonadota > Alphaproteobacteria > Maricaulales > Maricaulaceae > Glycocaulis > Glycocaulis abyssi. The sequence goes on from NZ_CP163421.1 coordinate 845,205, forward strand.
GGCGGCGCACCAGCAGCAGGTCGGGATGGGACAGCGCCTCCATGCGCTGGTTTACCGGGTCTGCGCCGGCATGCGCCAGCGGGCCGGATGGATCGGTTTTCACGCCCAGAAGCCGCCTTGCCATGCGCCAGGCCAGCGTCGCCTTGCCGACGCCCTTGGGACCGGTAATCATCCAGGCGTGGTGCATGCGGCCAGACTGTATGGCAGAGGCCGCTGCCGCCTCCGCATCGGCATGACCGAACAGTGTGTGGACATGGCGCGGATGCGGCAGGCCGGGTTCTGCATCGGCTTCTGGCAGGGCGTCATCGCTCATCGCGGCCACCCCAGGCGTTGTTCGATGCCTGCCAGCGCAGAAGCCAGCACGCCATCAGGCGGCTGCGCGGCGTCCAGCACCACACAGCGTTCCGGCTCTGCGCGCGCAATATCGAGAAAGCCCTGCCGCAGGCGTTGATGGAAGGTCAGCCCCTTGCCTTCAAAGCGCTGTTCGCCGCCCCCTCTGGAGCCGGCACGGACGAGACCGGCTTCGGGGTCAAGATCGAGTATCAGCGTGAGATCGGGCGTAAAATCACCCAGCGTCAGGCGGCGCAGCTGGGTGAGCGTTTCGCGGTCCAGACCGCCAGCGGCACCCTGATAGGCGGTGGTGGAGTCAAAAAACCGGTCGCAGATCACCCAACGCCCGGCATCGAGCGCGGGCTTGATGCGGCGTTCCACATGGTCGTGGCGGGCGGCGAAGAACAGGAGGGCCTCACTGGTGGCTGTCCAGCGGTCTCCGGCGCCTTCGACCAGCAGCTTGCGGATTTCCTCTGCGCCCGGCGTACCGCCTGGTTCGCGCGTGCGCTCCACGCTGATACTGCGCTGGCCCAGCGTTTCTTCCAGCCCGGCGGCGAGTGTTGACTTGCCCGCCCCCTCTCCTCCTTCCAGCGTGATGAAGCGTCCGCGAGCCATGGACGGCGTCAGCCAGCGACCAGATTGACCAGCGCGCTCATCGCACGCGACACCATGCCCTGGCGCGCCACATCTTCGGCCGCCTCAAGCGGGTATTCGCGCGTCCGGCCATCGGGCATGGTGATGACGAGGCGGGCCACTTCATCCCCTGCGGCAACCGGCGCAACCAGCGGGCCTTCATAGACGATCTCGGCGCGCATACGGTCACGCTCACGCCGGTGCATGGCAGCGCGGACAGGGTCTGTCGTGCGCAGGGCGACGCTGCGGCTGGTGCCCATATAGATGTCGGCGCTGCCAATCTCCGCCCCCGCCGCCGCCAGATCCACCATCACGAAATCGGAGAAGGCGGCGCGCATCAGGCGCTCGGCCTCGTTGGCGCGCTCGCGCATGGACTGGGTACCGTTGAACACGACGATGCGCCGCTCCCCGCCGCGCACGGCTGAGGAAGTCAGGCCATAGCCCGCCTCGCTGGTATAGCCGGTCTTCAGACCGTCCGCGCCATCAAAGGCACCCAGAAGCGGATTGCGGTTGGCCTGGCGGATACCGTTATAGGTGAAAGTGGTCTCGCTATAGAGGCGGTAGAAGTCCGGGTGATTGCGGATGATGTGGGCGGCCAGACGTGCCAGGTCTTCGGCGGAAATCTCATGGCCTTCGGCCGTCAGGCCGGTCGAGTTACGGAAATTCGCCGTTTCAAGACCCAGCTCGCGCGCGCGGCGCGTCATCATGTCGGCAAAGGCTTCCTCGCTGCCGCCAATCGCCTCGGCAACCACGATGCAGGCATCATTGCCGGACTGGACGATGATGCCGCGCAGCAGATCGTCCACCCGCGCGCGGCTATTCACCTCAAGGAACATGGTGGAGCCGCCGGACGCCGCCCCGCCCTCGCGCCAGGCACGCACGCTGACAGGCAGCTCATCGTCCAGCGACAGAGTGCCAGCTTCCAGCGCCTCGAACACCATCAGGGCCGTCATCAGCTTGCTCATGGAGGATGGCGGCATGGGCACATCGCCATTCTTGGAGAACAGGATTTCGCCGGTCTCATAGTCCATGATGACGGCGTGGCTGGCCGATGTCTGGAAGACAGGCTCCTGCGCGGCGGCAAGCCCGCCAAAAACAAGGAACAGACCGGCAAGTGCGGCAACAAGACGGGCCATATTGGCTCTCCAGCATCAGCGGCAAAAAGGGGCAATCCATAAAACCGTGCGCCGCGCCTCCCGTCCAGACGGGCGCACAGGTTGCAGGCAGGCTAGTTCGCTGCGCCGCGCGCGCTGGCGGCGTTCCGCCGGGGCAGGAAGCCGGATACAGCGGCGCGGTCATGCGGATCGGCGGGGCCGAACGCCTCCACCCTCACCTCGGCCAGACCATCCTCGATAAGGTTCAGAACCTGGGCTGCAGCGCGGCTGAGATCCACGATCCGCCCCTCCACAAACGGCCCCCGGTCATTGATGCGCACCACCACGCTCGCGCCGGTATCCAGCCGGGTGACGCGCGCCAGGCTGCGCAGGGGCAGGTCTGGATGCGCGGCCGTCAGCGCGTGCATGTCATACACCTCGCCGCTGGCGGTCAGGCGGCCGTGGAAGCGCTCGCCATACCAGGAGGCAAGACCCGTCTGGCTGCGGCGCGGGGCTTGCGTCAGCGGATCGGGCGCGGTGCTGCCGGCAATCGCCACCAGATGCGCAGGACTGGCGGCGGCGGGCGTTGCGGCGATGGCGGGGCGGGCTGGTTCACCGGTCTGCGAACAGGCTGCGACCATAAGGCCAGCCATTGCGGCACATACGCCTAGCCATGAAATGCGGCTTGAACTCATCGGCCATCCTTGCGCCCTGCCCGCCCGGAGATAACGTCACTAGCAGGCGCCACCAGGGCGGGCAATCGGGGATGCGCAATGTAGCCGGTGGCGGTCAGGCCGCCTGCTCTTTCGCGTGACGGCGCTCGTCGCCGGTGAACTCGACATCCTTGTGGCGGCGGCGGTCTGGTCCGGTAAAGCCTTTGGAGCGCACAAAGGGGCGCGGCGCGTTGATGACTTCGGCAATCCGGTTCCACAGATCGCGCGCGGTCACCGGCTTCACGCACACTTCGGTGACGCCCGCATCGCGCGCGGCCAACACGCGTGACCGCTCTGTAAATCCGGTAATCATGATGATCGGGACCATTTGCTGGTTATGGTCGCGCCCGGTCCTGACCAGACGGGTGAGCTCGATCCCGTCAAGGATCGGCATATTGTAGTCCAGCAGCACGAAATCGTAGGGGCGCGTACGGATCAGCTCCAGCGCCTCGACCGCGCCGCGCACCTCGTCCACATGGCGGATGCCAAAGCTGTTGAGCACCGTACGCAGAATGGACGCCATATGGGTGTTGTCGTCCACAACGAGGACGCGCAGCACCTCCAGCCGTCTTCTCTCTCCGGCAATATTGTCCGGCAAAGCCCCACACTCCACGACACTTAAGCGTCAGCTTAGTCATTGATCGCTAAACAAAGGGTTGCAGACCTTGACGCCTCCGGTTTGCGTTAGCGCGCTGAATGCGCCCATGATGGCATCTCGACATGGAAAGGACGCAATATGAGACGATTTGCCTTGCTTGCTGGCGCTGGAATGACGCTGGGGCTGGCCGCTCCGGCTGCGGCTGAGGACGGGTTCTGGGACCGGCTGAACGCGCTGTGCGGACAGGCGTTCGAGGGCGAGCTGCTGCGCGCGCCGGAGGGCGATACCAGCTTTGAGGGGCAAGCCCTGTTCATGCATGTGCGCGCCTGCGAGGAAAACCGTATCCGCATCCCGTTCGTGGTGGGTGATGATCTGTCGCGCACCTGGGTGCTGACGCGCCACGATGATGGCCGTATCGAGCTGCGCCACGATCACCGCCATGATGATGGCAGCGATGATGATGTGACCATGTATGGCGGGTTCTCGCCGAGCGAAGGCGGTCCGCACGGGCGCATCTTCCCGTCCGATGACCAGAGCAACACCGTCATCCCCGGCTCCTGGCCGAATGTGTGGATGATGGAGGTCCATCCCGGCGAGCGCTTTGTCTATTTCGTCCAGCGCCTCGGCACCGAGCGCGCCTTCCGGGTGGAGTTCGACCTGTCAGAAACGGTGGATGCGCCCCCTGCGCCGTGGGGCTGGGAGGACTAGGCATCCGCCCCTGCCCAGCCGCCCGCCGGCGGGGCAGATGCGGCGGCAGGAGCACAGCGGGCAATTGCGCTTGCGGGACGGCGCGTTAAGCGGCTAAACGATGCGCGCCGCCGGAGGGGTGGCCGAGTGGTTTAAGGCACCGGTCTTGAAAACCGGCGTGCGGGAAACCGTACCGTGGGTTCGAATCCCACCCCCTCCGCCATTTTCCGCTTTCATCGACACCAGGCCGCTAACTTAGGCACTCGTGGCTGCTTGTTGTCTTAGGTTTGGCAATTGTGTCACTTAGCCTGCTGATGAATGCGAGGAACCGAGATGCCCAGCTACTTTGCAGAACAGCTTGCCCATACTCGAGCTAAGAGCGAGCGGGAACTCACAATCCGGTTCAATCAAATTTTTGCTGAGAACTCAGCTGCTGGAAATCTATTAAGTGGCTCTACGGTGATCAGACATCGTGAGGCGGTCGCCGCAGAAATGGACGCGTTTGGCAACAATCTGATTCAAGCGCTTACAACCTTCCCACCAGACCATAGCCCAATCAAAAGGTCAGATTTCACCTTGGCCAAGGAAGCAGTCGTTGACTTTCAATGTTTTGCGGAGGATCGTTGCGCAGAATCGCTAGCAAAAATTGGGCGACTCCTCCCGACAGGGCTGATTGACGAAATGTATTTAGATGGCGCAGACGCCAGAGTTGCGGTGAGTTTGAAAATTGAAGGCTATGAGCACGAGTATAAGTCTCGTCTTTCTTTTTGGAAATGGGCTGCTGGTGATGTAAAGAAGCGGTTGTGGTCTCTCGGCTTGGTTGCTGTCGGTTGGTTCATCGGGCATGTTTTCCAGACGATATGGAATCATACGGCCAGCTTCTTTCCTGTCGCTGTTTGGTGGTCGAGCTGATCTCGCCCCAACCACGAAAAGGCCTGCGCGTCGCTGTGTAGGCCTTTTCCCGTCCAGCACCTCGCCCCGCGGCGTTTTGTCAGCGCGTAAGTCTCTTTACCCCGCCTTGCGGCGCGGTGACGCGCTATACACATGGGTGAAGACCATTCCCCCGCGAACCAGTTCAAGGAAAATGCTGAATGTTCCACGTCGATATCCCCACCCGCGCCGACATCGCCAGGCTCAACGCCGTTCGCAGTGATGCCTGCGTGTCGATCTATCTTGAGACCACACCGCTGACGCAGGATAGCGGCGCGTCGCTCATCACGCTGGGCAATCTGGCGAAGAAGGCGCGCGAGCAGCTGGAGGCAGCCGGGTTCGACAAGCGGCGTCTGGCGGCTTTGATGGAGCAGCTCGAGGCGGTGGCGGCCGATGAGGAGTTCTGGCGCCTGCAGGCCAACAGCCTTGCCATTCTGGCCACGCCCGACCAGGTGCAGACCTTCCGCCTGGCCAACCAGCTGACCTCCATGGTCGAGGTGTCTGACCGGTTTCATCTCAAACCGCTGCTGCGCGCGGTCTCCTTCCCGCACTCGGCTTATATTCTCGCCCTGTCGGAGAATGCCGTGCGGCTGGTGGAGGTGCATGCCGATTTGCCGCCCGCAACGATCAAAATCGACAATCTGCCCAAGGACGCGGCGAGCTCTGCTGGCAAGTCCACGCTCAATGACCGCTCGGCCAGCGGACGCATTCATGGCTCTGAAGGCCAGAATGTCCGCTTCCAGCAATATGCCCGCAAGGTGGACGCCGCGCTGCGGCCCTTCCTCTCGGGGCGTGAAACGCCGCTAATCCTGGCCGCGACCGGGCGGCTGGCGTCGGTATTCCGGTCTGTCTGCAGCTATCCCCACCTGCTGCCCGACGGCATCGAGGACAGCCCTGACCGCATCAGTGATGGCGAGCTTTCCCAGTCGGCGCGCAGCGTTCTCGACGCCGAGTACGCGCGCAATATCAAGGATATCAAGGCGCTTTATGACAAGCGCGCCGGGGAAGGCCGGGCGACGGCAGATGTGTCGGACGCGGCCCGCGCGGCGACGTTCGGCGCTGTCGATACGCTGCTGGTCGATATCGATTCCGTCATTGCCGGCACCGTTGATGACGAGACCGGCGCGGTGAGCTTTGCCAGGGAGGCAAGCACGCAGACCTACGGCGTTGTTGACGAGATTGCCGGCCGGGCACTGGCCAGCGGTGCACGGGTTCTGGGGGTGCGCAGGAGCGATCTGCCGGGCGGCGGCGACATGGCCGCGATCTTACGCTTCGCCGTCTAGCGCCGGATTGGCGGCAGCAGCGCTGGCTGACGCCGCCCGTCGTTCGCCCCTATAGCGGATCGGACTGGTCGGCGAGCGTCCATATGGGGCGGCGGCTGTCCCGTTGCTGACGAAGTTGCCAGCGTGCCGGGCCGCCACGGTGCCGGATACCCGCGCGCACCGTGTTGTTCATGTCCCGAACCTCGTAATAGCCCGCTTCGAGATCGCGTATGGCAATCTCTCCGCGTGGGCCTGTAGTGCCCCGGAAAGTCTCGCTGCCCGGCGGAATTTTTTCTACAACCACATCAATATGCGGGATCGGGTCGGTGGCCTGTGCCTGACGCGCGTACGCCTGGCTGGATAAGGTCAAGCCTGCAATGGCCGCACCTAGCGCCGAGCAGATAAATATTCGTCTGGACTGTTCCAAGATGTCCTCCCTGTCCATGAATGTAGCAGGTTGCGCCGTGCAACATGACGGGAAGATGAACGGGCGGTGGATTGCTCTACTCCCTGACCGCCAGTATCCGCCCCTCGCCAAGGCGGAGCGTGCCGTCAGCGTCGATGCTGGCCGGCAGCGAGCCCTGGATGATGCCGAGGAATGTGGCTTCCAGCTGCATCAGATCGCCTGCGCAGGCCATGCGTGTGGAAACGCCCTGCCCCAGCACAACGCCTTCGCCGGTCATCTGGTAGCTGGCCGAATAGCGGTTGCATGGCGCCTGGCCTGACAGGCGGCCCTCGCCATCAAACTCCAGCGTGACCGCGCGCGGCCCGGGCACTTCCTCGCCCGCGATATGTGTGACCCGCCATACCTCTCCAACCAGCAGGCTTTCGGCATCGCCGCCGCAGCCTGAATAGCTCTCCATATCGCCCAGCGTTATCGTCACCGTGTCGGGATAGGACAGGCCGGCCATGGTGTCCTGACAGATCGTATGGGTGATCTGGACGGTGAAGCTTTCCCCGTTATCACCTGAAATGGTGAGCACATTGGTCTCTTCGTTCAGCGCGCCGCGCTCGGTCACCCGTCCCGAAATGCGCGTTTCGCCGTACTGGCCCAGATATTCGGCGTCATTGCCCGACAGGCGCAATATCCAGCCGGGCTCGTTCCCGCGCGCGGTATATACCGCCGGGCCGGGTTCAGGCTCGGCCGTTTCAGCTTCCTCGGCGGCGGGCAGATAGGTGCTCGATTCGCATCCCACCCACTCGCCATCCTCTTCGAAGCGCACCAGCGCGCCTTCACCCCGGCTCCAGAAGGCACGCGGCCCCTCTTCGCTGCTGGCCTCGAACCGTGCGCCGGAGGCGGCTGGCGCAGGCGTCAGCGTATAGGTGCTGTCGCCCATGGTGAGGGTGATGTCTGGCGCGTCATAGTGCACGCTGAACGCCTGCCCGTCATCGCACAGATAGGCCGTGTCATTCGATGCAGCATGGTTGCTGCGCACCAGCATGATGACGCCAAGATCGGCGTCCGGGTTTCCGGCCGGAAACCGTGCGTCCTCAGGCGTGATCCACACCTGGGCGCTGTCCGGGTCAAGGATACGGCCGCTAACCGCCAGCTCGCGGTCGGTTGCCACCGCGTCCGGATCGTAGGTCAGCGTCAGATCAATCGGAACCTGACGCCCTTCAAATTGCTCGCGCGCCTCGGCGACCAGCTCAGGCCGGTCACTGCCCGGCTCGAAAGCGAGAAGCTGTGCCTCAACAATGGCGTTCTCGCCCAGCGCAATGCGTTCCCGGTAGGCGACGGCAAATGTCACGCTGGCGCCGCTGGCCGCATCGGCGGTCTGGTTGTCCTGCGCCGTCTGACCATCGGGGCTGCAACCCGCTGCCAGCAGAATGGCACCGGCGGCGGTCATCGGCAGAAATGCGGTTCTCGTTCTCACAAAGAGGCGCAAGGGGGTTACTCCCTGTTGTGTCAGCATGGATGATTACACTGCGCCACCCGGCACGGAAAGCAGAACCGCACGCGGCGGTGTCCAGCAGAACGCCTTGCCGCCCCTGCTGACCGCCTGTAGACCGGACATATGAGCGAACATTTTCCCACGTCTGTGAATCTTGATGGCGAGCAGATCCACTGGACCCCGGAAGGGGGGCTCAGCTATGGCCGCTATCTCGACCTTGACCGCATTCTGGGCGCACAATCACCTCTGACAGCCGAACATGACGAGATGATGTTCATCATCATCCATCAGGCCAGCGAGCTATGGCTGAAGCTGTGCCTGCACGAGCTGGATGCGGCCATTGCCCATGTGCAGGCCGGCGAGGTGCGCCCGGCGATGAAAATGCTGGCGCGTATTGCCCGCATCCAGGAACAGCTTACCCAGTCCTGGGCCGTGCTCTCCACGATGACGCCGTCGGACTATCTCAAATTCCGCGATGCGCTGGGCCAGAGCTCCGGATTCCAGTCGGCGCAGTACCGCATGCTGGAATACCGTCTTGGCAACAAGAATGCTGCGCTGGCCAAGGTGCATGAGGCCGACCCGGCGGCATATAAGCTGGTTCTGGAAGCACTAGATAAGCCAAGCCTTTATGACGAAACATTGAAGTTCGCTGCGAGGTCGGGGCTTGCCGTGCCGCAGGCCGCGCTGAATCGCGACTGGTCGCAGCCCTATCAGCCTGATGACGATGTGGAGGCGATGTGGCGCGAGGTATATCTCGATACCGCCAAATGGTGGGAAGTGTATGAGTTTGCAGAGAAACTTGTCGATCTGGAGCAGAAGTTCCAGCAATGGCGTTTCAACCATATGAAAACGGTGGAGCGTATTATCGGTTTCCGGCGCGGCACGGGCGGGTCTGGCGGTGTATCTTATCTCGTCAAGGCCCTGAATTTGCGGCTATTCCCGGAACTCTGGACCGTGCGCACCACACTCTAGTCAGGCAGGAAGCTCCCGATGCGGCAGTTTTACATCTTCATCAAGTGCGAGCTGGGCAAGACCTATGACGTCGCCTCGGCGCTGGTCGATACGCTGGAAGAGACCCGGCAGGTCCATTCGGTCTCAGGCGCATTCGATCTGCTTGCCCAGTTTGCGGTGGAATCCGAAGCGGATATCGGCCGCTTTGTGAACCAGAAAGTTCAAACGATTTCAGGGGTAAAGGACACGCAGACAATCATCTGCTTTAATGCCTTCACCCGTGATCGCGGCCTTGGTGACTGATGCATTTCGGCGTTTTCGACCTTTTCAAGATCGGTATCGGCCCGTCCAGCTCCCACACCGTCGGCCCGATGAAGGCATCGCGCCTGTTTCTGGAGCGCGTTGATGCCGAGCACGGGCTGAGTGCCATCGCCCGCGTCAAGGCTGAAGCCTATGGCTCGCTGGCGCTGACGGGTTCGGGCCACGCCACCGACAAGGCGCTGATCTGGGGGCTGGCGGGCGAACATCCCGAAACGGCAGACCCCGACGCCCTGCCCGGCATTATCGAAGAGGTGGAAAACTCCGGCGCGATCCGGCTGCTGGGCCGCCACCAGATAGGCTTTGACCGCGATACAGACCTGGTGCTCGACGGCAAGGTGCGCCTGCCCTTCCATTCCAACGCCATGAAGTTCACCGCCTTCGATGCGAACGGGGAAATCCTGTCCGAACAGCTCTGGTACTCCATTGGCGGTGGATTCGTGATTGATGAGGCCGAAGCGGGGCGCAACTCCGCCGCGGAAGCCCCTGAAGGCGAGCCCTACCCGTTCGACAGCTGTAACGAGCTTCTGGAGATCGCCGACCGCGAAAACCTCTCCATCCCTGAGATCATGCTGGCCAACGAGACCGCCTTCCGCAGCGAGGTTGAGGTCCGGGAGCGCATCGCCGTCATCTGGCAGGCCATGGAAGACTGCATAGACCGCGGCGTGGCGGGCGACGGTGTGCTGCCCGGAGGGCTGAAGGTGAAGCGCCGCGCACCGGCCATGCAGCGCCGCCTGGAGGAAGACCCGGAGCGCGCGAGCCGCGATCCGCTATCGGCCATGGAGTGGGTCAATCTGTGGGCGATGGCAGTGAATGAAGAAAACGCTGCCGGGGGCCGCGTTGTCACCGCGCCGACCAATGGCGCGGCGGGCATCATCCCGGCTGTTGCGCGCTATTTCGACCGGCATTGCAAGAAGCCCGGTGATGAAGACGCGATGGTGCGTTTCTTCCTCACCGCTTCGGCTATTGGCGCGCTCTACAAGCTCAACGCCTCGATTTCGGGCGCTGAGGCTGGCTGTCAGGGCGAGGTGGGCGTGGCCTGCTCCATGGCCGCTGGCGGGCTGGCAGCCGCGCTTGGCGGTTCAAACCGGCAGATCGAGAACGCCGCCGAGATCGGCATGGAGCATAATCTGGGCCTCACCTGTGATCCCGTCGGCGGGCTGGTGCAGATCCCCTGCATCGAGCGCAACGCCATCGGCGCGATCAAGGCGATCAATGCCGCCCGCCTCGCCATGCTGGGCAATGCCGAATACAAGGTGCGCCTCGATCAGGTGATCGAGACCATGCGCCAGACCGGGCTCGACATGGCCGACAAGTACAAGGAAACCTCCGAAGGCGGCCTCGCGGTCAACGTGCCGGTGTGTTGAGGTAGCGCCCTCGTCCGGGCAGTTGAAACCCCGGACGCGATGCGTTTTCCTCCCCCGTTCACGGGGGAGGTGTCAGCGCAGCTGACGGAGGGGGGAACTTTTCTTTTCGCCCCCCCTCGGTCCTTCGGACCACTCCCCCCGTAAACGGGGGGAGAAAAGGACCGGCGCTCCTGTATTCGGATATTCCAGTGCAAATCACCCCGCAGACACCAGCGCCTCGGCGACCGCGCATTCGGCGCGCGTCTCGTGCCGGCATTGGGCGAGCGAGGTTTCAAGCTGCGTCTCTATGGCGCGAAGGTCTGCGATCTTGGCCCGCACCTCGTGCAAATGCTGCTCGGCCAACGCATCGATATCGCTGCAGGTCGCATCCCGGTCTTCGAGAAGGTCCAGCAGGCCGGAGATGGCTGCCAGCGGAAAGCCGAGGCTGCGTCCGCGCTTGATGAAGTCCAGCCGGCGCAGATGGGCGGGCGTGTAGGCACGGTGACCGCCAGCTGTCCGGGCCGGTTCGGGCAGCAAGCCCACCTGTTCGTAATAACGGATGGTGACGACCTGGCAGCCAGTGCGGCGGGCCAGTTCTCCGATGGCATATGTTTCCTGCATGACGGGCTTGAACCTATAGCGACTATAGCTCGCAGCATGCATGCCGATGTGATTCCGGCAAGTCCGGGATCAGTCCGAAAAAGGATAACCGGCATGGCAGTCTCTTCCCCTTCTTCTCTCCCGCTGAAGCGCCTTTTTGGCCTTTCGGCCAGCCTGATGGCACTGGCGCTGGGGGCAGGTATCGGCCCTGTGCCAATGGCCGCTCACGCCGCCGCCGATGAGCCCGAAACCATCATCGTCACCGCCACCCGCACCCGCAGGCGCGTACAGGACGAGCCGATCCGGGTGGAGCTGATCGACCGCGAGGAGATCGAGGAAAAGATCATCATGTCGCCTGGCAATATCTCGATTTTGCTGGCCGAGACCGGCGGGCTGTGGGTGCAGGCAAGCTCCGCCGCGCTGGGGTCTGCCGGTATCCGCGTGCAAGGCATGAGCGAGCGTTACACCCTGCTGCTGGCGGACGGATTGCCGCTCTATGGCGGTCAGGCGGGCTCGATCGGCCTGTTGCAGATACCGCCAACCGATCTGGGGCGGGTGGAAGTGATTAAAGGCGCGGCGTCCTCGCTCTATGGGGCTTCGGCGCTGGGCGGGATGATCAATCTGGTCTCGCGGCGGCCCTCGGACGAATTTGAGGGCGAAGCGCTTGCCAACATCACCAGCCAGAGCGGACAGGATGTGACGGGCTACGCATCCGGGCCGTTAAGCGAGACATGGAGCTATTCACTCACCGGCGGCGGGCACTGGCAGGAGCGGCGCGATCTGGATGGCACTGGATGGGCCGATATTCCCGCCTATCAGCGCTACACGCTGCGCCCGCGCCTGTTCTGGCAGGGTGCATCGGGGGCAGAGGCGCTGGTGACATTCGGTGCCATGACCGAGCGCCGCCGGGGTGGCGCTCTGCCGGGCCGCACCGTGCCGGACGGGTCCGCCTTCGCTCAGGGCCTCGATACGCAGCGCTTCGATGCGGGCCTCAATCTCGACATGCCGCTGGATGCCGGGCTGACGCTCGGCATACGCGCATCGGCCATGCGCACAGACCACGATCATCTGTTCGGCGGCGAGACCGGCAGCGACCGCCACCAGACGGGCTTTGCCGAAGTCTCCCTCACCCGCAGCGCGGGCCGTCACACGCTGGTCGGCGGGGCCGCCGTGGAGATCAATGACTACGCGTCGGACGATTTTGCGGCCTTCAACTATCGCTACACCGTGCCTGGCGTGTTCGCCCAGTACGATATCGAGCTGACACCGGACCTCACGCTCTCCGCCAGCGCGCGGGCCGATTCCCACAGCGAGTATGGTGAGTTCATCAGCCCGCGCGTCGCCGCGCTCTACCGCCCCGGCGCGTGGACGGTGCGCGCTTCCGCCGCGCAGGGCTATTTCGCGCCGACGCCTTTTGTAGACGCGATAGAGGAAACCGGGCTGTCCCGGCTGGAGCCGCTCGCCGGGCGTCAGGCCGAACGCGCCGACACGCTGTCATTTGATGTGGGGCGGCGTTTCGGCCCGGTGGAAGCCAATGTGATCCTCTTCCAGTCGCGCGTGCGCCACGAGACGGCGCTGGTGCCAACGGGTGTCTCGCTGCCCGACGGCACCGGCCAGATGCAGATCATCAACGCACCGGGAACCGCGCAGACACAAGGCGCAGAATGGCTCCTTCGTTACCGCTATGACCACATCACGGTAACGGCGAGCTATATGTTCACCGACGCGGTGTCGTCCGATCCGGTGACCGGCATGCGGCGCACCACGCCACTCACCCCGCGCCACTCGGCCGGCTTTGTGGCGATGTGGGAGGACCATGACCGTGGGCGTGTGGGCTTTGAAGCCTATTATACTGGCTCGCAGGAACTCGACGACAATCCCTACCGCACCCGCTCAAAGCCGTTTGTGATGATGGGCATTCTCGGCGAGATCAATCTGGGGCGGGTCAGCCTCTTCCTCAATGCCGAAAACCTGCTGGACATCCGCCAGAGCCGGTATGATCCGCTGGTGCGCCCTGCCCGCGCGGGCGATGGCCGCTGGAGCGTCGATGCCTGGACACATACCGACGGCTTCGTTGTCAATGGCGGGGTGCGGATGCGCTTTGGCGGCGGGCATCATTAGCGGGTACCCGTTACCAGCTAGTCTGGTTCGACATCGCCTCGCGGCGCGGCCAATACCTGGTCGCCATCGACACGGGATCGAGCCTGGATACGCCGTCTCGCGAGCTGTATCAGTGCGGCGATTGCGCCGCCCAACACCGCAATTAGCGCGACGATGAGTCCGCTCTGGATGAGCCAGTCGACTGCCTCCGAATTCGGTCCGTCCTGATCGAACCATTCACCGAGCGCTATCGCTGCGTGGTGCGTGATGTTGAGAAGAAGTATCAAGCAGACGGCGGAGGAAGCCAGCTGCGGCGCCAACGTCCAGAACCGGCCGATTTTTGCTGCTTCTAATAATACGGCCGCAGCGGCGAACAGCGTGGTTATCACGAGCCCGAAGACTGGCAAGAGAGTTGCCAGCAGGAGGTGATTGCGGGCGGTGTCACTCGCTGCGTGCGGTAGAAGCGCTCCCAGCAAAGCCACCATGGAGACGGCCGCCGCGCCGGCTCCGATGACACAAGCGATCCCAAGCCCGTATCGTCCGCCAAACCCCATTCCGGCGCACCTAGGCCGCCAGCTTGGCGGCCACGCGGTATTTCGCCTCGGTTGATTTGGCGATGTCGTCCAGCGTGATGCCGTCGGCCAGCTCGATCAGCTCAAGGCCATCTTCCACCACATCGAACACGCCATAGGTGGTGATGACGCGGTCAACACAGCCCTTGCCGGTCAGCGGCAAAGCGCATTCTTTCAACAGCTTGGGCGAGCCGTCCTTGGCGGTGTGCTCCATGATGACCACAACACGCTGCACGCCCGCGACGAGATCCATCGCCCCGCCCATGCCCTTGACCATCTTGCCAGGGATCATCCAGTTGGCGATATCGCCCTTTTCAGAGACTTCCATCGCGCCAAGGATCGACAGATTTATATGCCCGCCGCGGATCATGCCGAAGCTGTCTGCCGAGCTGAAATAGCTGGTGCGGCGCAGCTCGGTAATCGTCTGCTTGCCGGCATTGATGAGGTCAGGATCGACCTGGTCCTCGGTCGGGAACGGACCCATGCCCAGCATGCCGTTCTCTGACTGCAGGGTGACGTCCATATCCTCGGGGATGTAATTGGCCACCAGCGTCGGGATGCCGATGCCCAGATTGACGTAGAAGCCGTCTTCGAGCTCTTTCGCAGCGCGTTCGGCGAGTTGGTCGCGGGTCCATGCCATGATCTGTCTCTCCCTTAAGCCGCGCGCACGGTGCGCTGTTCGATGCGCTTCTCGTGGCTACCCTTGATGATGCGCTGAACAAAGATGCCCGGCGTGTGGATATTGTCGGGGTCGAGGCTGCCGACCGGCACAATCTCTTCCACTTCGGCGACGGTCACCTGGCCGGCGGTTGCCATCATCGGGTTGAAATTGCGCGCGGTTTTCCGATAGACGAGATTGCCTTCGCTATCGCCTTTCCACGCCTTGACGATTGCGAGATCGGCCTTCAGGCCGGTTTCCATCACATAGGTCTCGCCATCGAAATCGCGATGGTCCTTGCCTTCGGCGACCAGCGTGCCAACGCCGGTCTTGGTGAAGAAGGCGGGAATGCCTGCGCCCCCTGCCCGGATACGTTCGGCCAGCGTGCCTTGCGGATTGAATTCCAGCTCCAGCTCGCCGGAGAGGTATTGCTTCTCGAAGGTCTTGTTCTCGCCGACATAGGACGAGACCATTTTCCTGATCTGGCGCGTGTGCAGCAGCAGGCCCAGCCCGAAATCATCCACACCGGCATTGTTGGAAATGACGGTGAGATCCTTCGCGCCGCTATCGCGCAGGGCCAGGATCAGGTTTTCAGGAATGCCGCACAGTCCGAAACCGCCGGCCATCACGGTCATGCCGTCAAAGGTCAGGCCCTCGAGAGCAGAAACCGCATCCGCATAGACTTTTTTCACCTTGGGCGTCCTCCGGATAAAAATTCAACGCGCGTTGTATAGTTCGCAGGCGGGCATCCGCCAAGCGGGAGTTGCGCATTTTGATGCTGCGCACGGGATAACCGATTGGCCGGGCCGGGTCCATGGCGGCCGGATGAAAGCCGCAGACGCGAAAACGCCGGACTGGAGGTTGGCCTCCAGTCCGGCGCTGGTTGAGGAAACACTTGCCTCACGAAGCCCGGATCCGGCGAGGGACTGGGAACACATGGCCCGGACTTCGAGGCCGAGAAAAGCAAACCCTAGCTGAACCGTTCCTGAACAGTGCCTATCCGCCATTCCTGCGGAAATATTCCTTGTCGGTTTCCACCGCGATGGCACCGCCGAAGAACAGCACATAGGCCGCCCAGTATATCCAGATCAGGAATACGATCACCGCGCCCAGCGAGCCATAGATCGAGGCATTCACGAAGGCCGAAACATAACCCGCGAAGCCTGCCGACAGCGTCATCCAGAGGACGGTGGAGGTCGCAGCACCGATCAGGCACGCCGCCCAGCTGGTTTCGCCGGTGCGCTGCATCACATAGCGGTAGAGCAATGCCAGAACCAGGAACATGCCGCCAACCGAGAGTGTCACCGGATTGATGAGCAGGCCGACCTCTTCGCCATCCAGACCAAGCACCTCGAGCGCCGGGCTGAGGACCGCCGGGACGAAAATAATGGTCAGATTGGCCGCGATCAGCAGGCCGATACCGACCAGCACGGCCATCATGGCCACGAAATTATAGCGCACCAGCGAACGCAGCCCTTCGCGCCCGGCAATGGAGTTGAGCCCGGTAATGACCGCCTTGGTGCCGCGCGAGGCGGCAAACAGCGCGATCACCAGCGCGATGGCGCCCTGCAGGGTCAGCGCCGTGGAGGAGGTGGTGGCCAGTAGCGAGAGCTGGTTCATCAGGAAGCGGCCCACATCGGGCGGCAGCATCTCTGCCATGCGGCTTACCTGCTCATAGGCTTCCGCCTCGTCATGGATCAACCCGTAAATCGATGCCAGCACTGCGAAAGCGGGAAATAGCCCAAGCAGCGCAAAGAAGGACGCCCCGCCCGCAAACAGCATCACCTCGCGCTGGATGATCCGGTGGAAAGCGCGCACGGGGACGGCCACCGGGCCGATGCGCATGACGGCCTCGGCCAGGGGCTTGAGACGGTCCAGTTGTGTTTTGAGCACCTAGCTTGCCTTCCTGATGGCTGGTGTCCGTTCTACGGCGAAGACCGGTGCAGTTAAACAGGCTCGCTGCGACGCCCGAACGCGCCCTTGCTTTCAAGGTCTGCAATTTCTGCGGCCCCAAAGCCCCAGTCGGCCAGCACGCTCTGCGTATCGGCTCCGGGCGCAGGCGCTGGTCCCTGAATGGCACCGGGCGTTTTCGAAAAGCGCGGCGCGGGCGCTGCCTGACGCACGCCAGCTACATCGGTGAACACGCCGCGTTCGGCCATGTGCGGGTGGCTGGCCGCCTCCTCGGTCGTCAGCACCGGCGCAAAGCAGGCATCGCTGCCCTCCAGCTCGGCGCACCATTCATCGCGTGTCCTTGAGGCGAAAGCCGCTTCCAGCTTGGCGCGCTGCGCCCCCCACTGGCTGGCATCATAGGGGTTTGCCATCACTGGATCGCCGGTCAGAGCGAGTTTTTCCAGCAGCAAGGCGTAGAACTCCGGCTCCAGCGGGCCGATGGAGACATGCTTGCCGTCGGCGCATTTATAGGTGCCGTAGAAGGCCGCGCCGCCATCGAGCAGGTTCTCGCCCCTGCCCCGGTTCCAGACGCCCATGGCCTGCAACTGGTGTATCGCACCCATCAGCGAGGCCGCGCCGTCGACAATGGCGGCGTCCACCACCTGCCCCTCGCCCGTCGCGCGGGCATGGGTGAGCGCGGCCAGCACCCCGAAAGCGAGATACAGCGAGCCGCCACCGAAATCGCCAACCAGATTGAGCGGAATGGCCGGACTGTCCGGCGTGCCCATCGCGTCCAGCGCGCCCGTCAGCGAGATATAATTGATGTCATGCCCGGCCGCGTGCGCCAGCGGGCCATGCTGGCCCCAACCCGTCATCCGTCCGTAAACCAGCGCCTTGTTGCGCTGGTGGGCGATGTCCGGACCGAGGCCCAGCCGCTCCATCACGCCGGGGCGATAGCCTTCCAGCAGGATGTCGGCGCGGCTGATAAGCTCCAGGCACGCCTCGACTGCGGCCGGGTTTTTCAGATCGAACGCAGCAGAGCGCCGTCCGCGCGCCAGAATCTCGCCGCGCCGCCGCCGTGTGCGCCCGGCCGGTCAATACGCACCACGTCCGCACCCAGATCCGACAAAAGCATCGCTGCAAAAGGTGCAGGCCCCAGCCCAACAAATTCAATCACTTTAACGCCACGCAAAGGGCCTTGTGCGTTCATGGAGCTGCTCCGGGTAGCGAAATAATGGTGCGTTTGAAGGAATTCGGGTTGTGACACTGAAATTACATCGACACAATGCCAGCTCTGTCAGGTTCGGGGGACCGATGGGGCGTGCTGTCACACTACTTGTTTGCGGAAACGCAGAAGCCGCGGGGGAACTCGCCGCAGAGCTATGTGACCTGGGCTTTGCCGCACGTCCGGTGAGCGCGCAGGCTGCCCATGCCGCCCTGCAATCAGAACCCGTTGATGCCATCGTCGCGCTAGAGCCGCTTGATTGCGCGGCAGACCTGCCGGCGCGGGCGGTGATTTCCCTTGCTGGCGCTTTTGAGGGCGCACACGCCGCCATCGTGCCGCCCGCTCACCCGATCCAGATCGCCGCGCGGGTGCGTTCGCTCCTGCGCCTGGGCGTGCTGGAAGAAACCGCGCGTCAAAGGCTGGCTGATCTCGGCGATGCCGGACATTTGCTGCACAAGTCCGAGCCGAAGGGCGGGCCTATCTCCGTGCTGTATGCCGGGCCGCCTGACCCGGCCTATCTCAGGCTGGAGCACGCGCTGGAACAGGCAAATGCCCAGACGGTGGCGGCATTTTCCACCTTCAACGCCTTTGACTATCTCCATGAACGTGCGTTTGACGCGGTCGTTCTCAACACCCGGCCAAAGCCGGACGTGGCCCACACGGTCTGTTCGGCGATGCGCCGCAATACACGCCTTTACCACACCCCGACCGTGCTTCTGAGCCATGACGAGGTGTATCGCGCCGCCGACGAGGCGTTTGCGCGCGGGGCGTCGGATATTCTGCCTGCATCGCTGGATGCTGATGATCTGGCTGCCCGCATTCTGGCGCTGGCTCAGGAACGCCGGCGCCGGCGCCTTTCGAAGGGGCTGCTGGAATCGTGCCGGGTGTCGGCAGTGCTCGATAGCGAAACAGACCTCTTCAACGACACGTTCGGCCGCCGCCATTTGTCCAGCCTGATCGATGTTGCGCAGACCCAGGGCCTGCCGCTTTCGCTGATCGGGCTGAGAGCGTCCATTCCCGGCGCGGCGGGGCCGTCCGATGGACGTCACGCCTCCGGCGCGCTCAACCAGTTTGCCTCCATGCTGCGTCACTGTGTGCGGGCCGAGGATCTGGCCGTACGCCTGTCGGCCAACACCTTCTATCTCGCCTTGCCCGGCACCAGCACCGTCGATGCTCAGGTTGTTGCCGCGCGCGTTGCCGCGATTGCCGAGTGCACGGCCTATGAGGGTGAAGACCCCCAAACGCCCTTCCGCATCGTGCTGCGCCATGAAGTGGCCGATGCGGGCTCTGGCGACAAGGCGCAGACCCTTATCGCACGGGCCTTCAATGCCCTGCATCCGGAGCGCGCTGCGGTAGCGGCCGTTTAGGCAGCCGCTTTCCCGCGGGATGCAGCATCGGCAATCGGAGCGATCAGGCGCTGTACGCCTTTAAGGCGCTCGCCCACATCCGGGAAATCGCCGCGCAGCACCATCGAATTATCGGGCCGCAGCTTGTAGTCGGCGGGCCGCTTGTTCATCAGATCGATCAGCGCCATCGGATCCTTGAAGGCGTGATCGCGGAAGGTTGCCACCGCGCCCTTCGGCCCGGCATCGAGCTTGGCGATACCGGCGCGCTTGCACAGCGCCTTGATGGCGACGACTTGCATCAGGCTTTCCACTTCATCAGGCAGCGGGCCGAACCGGTCGATCAGTTCGGCGGCAAACGCCTCGCGCTCCTGCTTCGTGTCGAGCTTTGATAAACGCCGGTAAAGCCCCATACGCACATCAAGATCGGGAACGTAATGGTCCGGGATCAGCACCGCTGCGCCGGTATTGATCTGCGGTGACCAGTCGCCCTCATCCAGCGCCGGGCCATCGGTTTTCAGCGAGGCAACGGCTTCTTCCAGCATGGCCTGATAGAGCTCCACGCCAACATCGCGGATATGCCCCGACTGCTCCTCACCCAGCAGATTGCCGCCGCCGCGCAAATCAAGATCGTGGCTAGCCAGCGTGAAACCTGCCCCCAGGCTATCGAGCGACTGCAGCACTTTCAGCCGCTTCTCCGCGCCTTCGGTGATCTTCTCGCGCGCAGGCGTGGTGAGATAGGCGTAGGCGCGCGCCTTGGAGCGCCCTACCCGTCCGCGCAGCTGGTAAAGCTGGGCCAGCCCGAACCGGTCGGCGCGGTGAACCACCAGCGTATTGGCCGTCGGCACGTCGATGCCGGATTCCACGATCGTGGTGGATAGGAGCACATCGAACCGGCCTTCATAGAAGGCGGTCATAATGTCTTCCAGCGCGGTGGCGGCCATCTGGCCATGGGCAATCTCGAAGCTGATTTCCGGCACCGCTTCGCGCAGGAATTCGGCCGTGTCCTCAAGATCGGAAATACGCGGCACCACGAAGAAGCTCTGCCCACCCCGGTATTTCTCGCGCAGCAGCGCCTCGCGCGCGGTAACCGGATCGAACGGCGCGACATAGGTGCGCACGGCCAGACGATCCACGGGCGGCGTAGCGATGATGGAGAGATCGCGTATCCCGCTCATCGCCAGTTGCAGCGTGCGGGGGATGGGCGTTGCGGTCAGGGTCAGCACGTGGACATCGGTGCGCAGCTCTTTCAGGCGCTCCTTATGCTTCACCCCGAAATGCTGCTCCTCGTCGATCACCAGCAGGCCAAGATCGGAGAAGGTGATCGTCTTGGCCAGCAGGGCGTGGGTGCCGACGACGATCTCGCAGCGCCCCTCCGCCAGCTCAATGCGCGTTTCGGCCGCTTCCTTCGCGCCGACCAGCCGCGAGAGGTGGCGCACCTTGACCGGCCAGCCCTTGAAGCGCTCCACGAACGTGTTGAAGTGCTGGCGGGCGAGCAGCGTTGTCGGCGCCACCACCGCCACCTGCTTGCCGCTCATCGCGGTGATGAAGGCCGCGCGCAGCGCGACTTCGGTCTTGCCAAAGCCCACATCGCCGCAGATCAGCCGGTCCATCGGCCAGCCGCGCGCCAGATCCTCGAACACATCCTCAATGGCCGAAAGCTGGTCGTCGGTCTCGGCAAACGGGAAGCGCGCGGCAAACTCGTCGTAAATGCCCGCTGGCGGTTCGATCACCGTGCCTTCGCGGGCATTGCGCTCTGCCGCGATGCGGATCAGCTCGTCGGCCATGTCGCGCAGGCGCTTTTTCGCCTTCGCCTTGCGCGCCTGCCAGGCAACACCACCCAGTCTGTCCAGCTGCGCGGTCTCGCTGTCATTGCCGTAGCGCGAGAGCAGCTCGATATTCTCTACCGGCAGGAAGAGCTTGGCCGCGCCGGCATATTCCAGCTCCAGACAATCGTGCGGCGCGTCCTGCACGGTCAGCGTTTTGAGGCCCAGATAGCGCCCCAGCCCGTGATCGGAATGGACCACCAGATCACCGGCCGAAAGGCTGCCCGCCTCCGTGATGAAGTCGGCATTCTTGCGCTTGCGCACCCGGCGGGCCAGCCGGTCGCCCAGAATGTCCTGCTCGGCGACGACCGCCAGCGTGTCGGTCTCGAACCCCTGCTCGAGCGGCAGGACGACGCGCGCAATCGCGCTTTTGGGCAGGCCCTGAACCGCATTCCAGTCACGCGCGATGGCTATTGGAGCAAGCCCATGCTCGCCCAGCACGCTCGCCAGCCGGTCTGACGCGCCTTCGGTCCAGCCTGCGACCATCACCCGCTTGCCGGACTGGCGAAGCTGGACGATATGCTGGCGCGCGGCGTCAAACACGTTGTGGCCGGCCTGACGTTCAGCCGCAAAGCTGCGCCCGATCCGACCCGGCAGGGTGACGACATGCTCGCCCGGCTCGTGCAGGGCTGTGAAGCGGCGCGTGGCGCGCGTGCTCAGCATCGCCTCCCACTCATCGCCGGTGAGATAGAGCGCTTCAGGCTCCAGCGCGCGGTAGACCGGCGCGGAGAACGCACCCTTGCCGGTGCTGGCCTGCGCGGCATCCTGGCGGGCCTGATAATAGTCCGCGATCTGTTCGAGGCGCTCGGCGACCGCATCGCTGCTCAGCGGATCGAGCGCGGTAATGCCGCTGTCTCCCAGGTAATCGAACACCGTCTCCATGCGCTCATGGAAAAGCGGCAGCCAGTGCTCGGCCCCTTGCGGGCGCGCGCCTGCGCTGACCGAATCGTAGACCGGATCACCCGACACCGCGCCGCCAAAGCGTTTCAGGAAGCCCGAACGGAAGCGCGAGATCGCCGCCTCGTCGATCAGCACTTCGCTGACCGGCGTGAACTCCACGCCTTTGAGCTGGCGGGTGGTGCGCTGCGTCTCGACATCAAAGGCGCGCACCGATTCCAGCGTATCGCCGAAGAAATCGAGCCGTACCGGCTCCTCCGCGCTGGCCGGGAACACATCGATCACGCCGCCGCGCACGGCATAGTCGCCGCGCTCCGACACTGTGGCGGTACGCGTATAGCCATTGGCGGCGAAATAGGCGGTCAGGCGCTCCACCTCGACCATGCCGCCCTGCTGGGCGCTGATACCGGCTGTCTGCATGACGCTGCGCGGGGCAACGCGCTGCAGCACGCCGTTCACCGTGGCGATGACGATCAGAGTGCCATCCTTGCTGGCATCCCAGTTGGCGAGGCGATGCAAAGCCCCTGCGCGGCGCGCCGCCGTGCGCGGGCTGGGGCTGATCCGGTCATAGGGCTGGCAGTCCCAGGCCGGCAGGCGCAGGCGGGCAATGTCCGGGCAGAAAAAGGCACAAGCCTCAGCAAACGCCAGCGCGCGCGCCTCGTCCGACGCGATGAAGAGATTGATCCCGCCGCGAAGGCGCGCCGCATCGCAGAAAACCAGCGCGTCATACCCTTCCGGCACACCGCTAATGGTGAGGCTTATCTGCGCGGTGGCAATGCGATTCAGATCGGTCATCTCTTCACGTCCATCAATGCGGTATCGCCCGCATGGGCGTTTTGGCCCCATGCGGGTTGTTCGGTTTCCTCAGCGTTTTCCCGGCGAACGCCGGGATCCAGAAAGAAGACTGGGCACCGGCTTTCGCCGGTGAAACGCGTGTTAGTTGCCGCCCGGACCGTCGCTCACTATCGCCTCATGGCGGAAGCCTTTAAGCGCATCGAGCACCGGACCGTCATAATTGGCCGGCGTGTCCGCCCGGCCCGTGATCCACGCATAGACTTCCGTGTCCGGCGCGTCGAGCAGGCGCTCAAACTCGTCCAGCTCGGCCGGGCTAAGGCCCTCAAGGCGCGCCTCGGCAAACCGGCCCATGATCAGGTCGGCCTCCTTGAAGCCGCGCCGCCAGGCCCGGAAGGTCAGGCGCTTCTTGCGGTCGGTCTCGTTGATGGACGGATTGGGATCGGAAAACGGGTCATCACTCATGGCGCGGGATATAGCGGGCGGGAGGGATGAGGCAAAGGGGGCTATTGATCTCCCTCACAGGCAAGGGCTAACTGCGACAGCAACCGAAAGGTCCCTAATGCCGGTATTGTATGACTTTGAAGCCGTATTAATTGAAAACTTCCGGGGCATTCCTGAGCTCGAACTTGAGCTGTTCCCCAATACGCCAACCCACATTATTGGCCCTAATAATGCTGGAAAATCGACCGTATTATCTTCAATTGCCCTTGCGCTTCGATCTGCGGAATATTTTAAGTATGAAGTTAGCCCATACGATTTTCATTATGAAGCTAGCGGCACCCCTAGACAAAGCTTCGAAGTTTCGGTCCGACTGAACTCTGAATCTGACGATCAGCTACCTCATGTCCAGGGCGTCGGGAGCCCGCAGCCAGTTAAGCATCTAACCTGTCGCGGAAGAGTGGAGAGGGGAGATCGCCTGTCGCACCGCCATTTGCTCCGCGGGCTTGATGGCAAGGACCTACTAATTGGTGGTCGCACTGGCCTATCGAAAGCCGACAAATCTCGGTTTGATGGCCATACCAACTTGGGATTTGAGCGGCGATATGCACGCCACGACGACATTCGGGACTCGTTGCCCGAGGTCATGCACTTGACACCAAATAATATTAGTAAATCTTTATATTTTTGGAAAACTGGCCCTATTAACCGCCTTACAAATATAATTACTGATCGATTCTTGAGTGATGAGTGGGCATTAAGGGGCCGACAGATGCCCGACGCTATTCTTTCCGCTCATAAATTCTTCCAGGAATCTGTAGAGGAATTTCCATTTTGGAAGAACGAGGTTGAGCCGATATTATCGGAACAATTGTCTAAATATGTTGGAACAGAAGCGTCTATTGGCATGAGCCCTACTTTGCAGGCAATTAGAGAATGGATTCAGCAGTCTTTATTGCTCTCCTTCGCCAGATCAGATGGCACACCCCCAATTCCTTTGGCTCACCAAGGCGATGGCTGGCAGAGCCTCGTGCGTTTAGCGGCATTGGAAACTCTCGATCAGCTTGATGCTGTGAAAAAGAATGGGACCGTACTGTTATTTGAGGAGCCTGAAAGCTATTTGCATCCTCATCTTAGACGCCACCTTGCTAGCTTGTTACGCAAGCTCGCTTCGAACGGCTGGCTCGTGGTAACTGCAACCCACGCGCCCGAGTTTGTTGATCTCCAGAAGGCAGATAATGTCGTGCGGCTGGAGCGACCCAAAGGGAAATTCCATCACAGAGTTCTGAATCGCGATTCAATAGATGACGCAATTAAAATACAAAGCTCGCTTGATGAAGGTGGGTCCAATGAGATTTTATTTGCTGAGCGGGTTATTCTTTGCGAAGGAAAAGATGATAAGGCAGCATTGGCCAATCTACTTAACCTCTTCGAGATCGACATACATTCCCGAAATGTCAGCTTAATTTCTGCTGGTGGCGGAGAAACAGTGACTAAATTTGTCGAGCTCCTCAACGCATGGGGAACGCCTTGGTTTGCGATAGTAGACCAAGATCACCCTGACGGCTTTGACCAAGACCCAAAAAGCGCAGCTCGTATATCGAAGTTGGAAGCGCTTAAGCGAGACACAGATCAAATTCAAATGTGGGAAGGCGATTTGGAGCAGTGCTTTCTTATTAAGCGCGTGACTGGATCAAGAAAAGCCGAGCACAAAGCTGACCCGATATGGCAGTATTCCGTTTTCTCATCTAGATCAACAGACGATATCAAAAAAGAATTTCCCCAACTCTATAACGTGGTCTCGTTCATGGAGACATGGCTGGCGAAACGCGCCTGAGACCTTCCCTCAGCCCGTCCCCCGCGCGAAACTGCCCCCATGCGCCCTGAGTCCCTCTTTCCCCTGTTTGCGGATCTGACGAGCCTTGCCGGTGTCGGGCCGAAGCTGGCTGCGCTTCTCGAGAAGGTGTTTGGCGGAGGGCGGGTGAAGGATGCCGTCTTCACGCTTCCCACCGGGATTATCGACCGCTCGCGGCGGGTGACGATTGCCGAGTGTGGTCAGGGCGGCGCAGCAGGACTGGTGACGCTGGAAGTCACCATCGAAGCACATGTGCCGCCGCCGAGCCTGAAAACGCCCTACAAGGTGCGCGCGAGTGACGAGAGCGGCTTCCTCCATCTCGTCTTCTTCCACGCCCGCAAGGACTATCTGATGCGCACCCTGCCGCCCGGCGAGAAGCGCATCGTGTCGGGCAAGGCGGAGCGGTTCGGCTCTGAAATCCAGATCGTCCATCCGGACCTGGTAGCGAAGCCCGGCGAGATCAGCGCCGATGATCTGATCCAGCCCGTCTACCCGCTGACCGCAGGGCTGACCGCCAACACCGCCAGAAAGGCCGTCAGGGCCGCGCTGGGGCGCATTCCTGATCTGCCGGAGTGGTTGAGCGCCGACATGCCTGAAGCGGCCTCCTGGCCGGTCTGGAGGGCCGCTGTGGAGGCGGTGCATGCGCCGCGCTCTGCTGCGGATCTGGAACCGGGCAATGCCGCGCGCACCCGCCTCGCTTTTGACGAGCTCTTGGCCCATCAGCTGGCCCTCAAACTCGCCCGCGCCAGCCGCAAGGCGCGCAAGGGCCGGGAGCTCACCGGATCGGGAGCGAAGGTGCAAGCCGTCATCGCCGCTGCGCCCTTCACGCCGACCGGTGCGCAGATGCGGGCCTTCGAGGCCGCGAAGTCCGACATGGAAGCCGCCACGCGGATGATGCGCCTGGTCCACGGTGATGTGGGCTCGGGCAAGACCTTCGTTGCGACCCTTTGCGCTGCCCATGCGGCAGAGGCGGGCGTGCAGACGGCGTTGATGGCACCGACCGAGATTCTGGCCCGACAGCATGCCGCCGTGCTGACGCCCCTGCTGGCGGCTGCGGGCATTCGCGTGGTCACGCTGACCGGACGCGACAAGGGCCGCGCGCGGGAAGATCTCACCGCCGCCATCGCCAATGGCGAGGCGCATGTCGTGTGCGGCACCCATGCCCTTTTTCAGGACGCGGTGGAGTTTAATGATCTGGGCCTTGTCATCATTGATGAGCAGCACCGCTTTGGCGTGTCGGACCGCAAGCGCCTGACCTCCAAGGGTTCCATGCCCGATACGCTGGTGATGAGCGCAACGCCCATTCCGCGCACGCTGACCCTGGCCGTTTACGGCGATCTGGATGTCTCGCGCCTCGATGAAAAGCCTGCAGGGCGCATCCCGCCGACCACGCGGGTCATTCCGGGCGAACGGCTGGATGATGTGATCGAAGGGCTGGGGCGGGCCGTGGCGAAGGGTGAGCGCGCCTACTGGGTCTGCCCGCTGGTGGAGGAGAGCGATATCTCCGACCTCGCGGCGGCAGAGGAGCGCCATCTCCTGCTCTCCAACGCCCTGCGCGCCCGCGTCGGCCTCCTGCATGGCCGCATGCCCGGCAAGGAGAAGGAGCGCATCGCGCGTGCTTTTCGTGACGGGGAGATCGATATTCTGGTCGCCACCACCGTGATAGAGGTGGGCGTTGATGCCCCGGACGCGACCATCATGGTGATTGAACATGCAGAGCGCTTCGGCCTCGCCCAGCTGCACCAGCTGCGCGGCCGCGTGGGGCGCGGCGACAAGCCCTCCTCCTGCCTGCTGGTCTATCACGGCAAGCTTGGCGAGACCGCGCAGCGGCGCCTGGAAATCATGCGCGAGAGCGATGACGGCTTCTTCATCGCCGAGGAAGACTGGAAGCTGCGCGGCTCCGGCGATCCGCTGGGCCTGCGCCAGTCCGGCCTGCCGGATTATCGCTTTGCAGACCTTGCGGCTCATGCGTCGCTGCTGCCGATTGCCAGTGATTACGCCAAGCTGGAAGCCTCGCGCGAGGAGCCGCTAAAGGGTCCGCGCGGCGAGGCACTGCGCACGCTTCTGTATCTGTTTGAGCGCGATGAAGGCGTGAAGCTGATGCGGTCTGCCTAATCGTTCTGCCTTGGCGGCTCGCCCGCAGCCTCGCGCGCCTTGGCCTCGGCCTCGGTATGATCGAGCGTCTCGCCGGCGGGCAGCGCGCCTTCGGGCAGGCGGTCAGGGGTCACCAGGCCAAACGAGATGATCAGCTTGGCCGCTTCCTCGATACTGATATCGAGCGGTATGGCTTTCGAGCGCGGAATGAAGAGCAGGAATCCGGAGGTCGGGTTGGGCGTGGTCGGCACGAACACGCCAATCACCTCCTCCTTGCCCTTGCCGACATGGTGGCGGATCGCGCCCTTGCCGTGCGAGGCCACGAACGCCACCGCATAGCTGCCTGACATGGGATATTCGACCAGCACCACTTCCTTGAAGGCATTGTTCTGCGCGCCCAGCACGGTCTCCACCAACTGCTTGAGCGCGCCATAGATATTGCGGATCAGCGGCACGGTGTTGACGATACGCTCGCCAATCGCCAGCAGGGTGCGCCCGAAGAAGTTCGCCGCCAGCGCGCCCAGCAGGGTCAGCGCCAGCACGGCAATGATCACGCCCATGCCCGGCAGGGCGAAGGGCAGATAGGTCTCCGGGTTATAGCGCTCCGGGATCAGCGGCTTGATGGTGGAATCGACAAAGCTGATGAAGATATAGATCAGCCAGATGGTGACGGTCACAGGTGTGGCGACCACAATGCCGGTAAGAAAACTGTTGCGAAGCCAGCGCAGCACTAGATCCGTCTCCTGTCACAAGGGGGGTTACCCAGCCCGGCGCGATGATGGCAAACTTGTAACGCGACTGCCAGCGCGCCTGGCGGTAAGTACACGCAAAATGAGGGGACAGACCGATCCATGCCGAAGCTGAGCGCGCCTGCCCGCCCCTTTACCGTGTTACTCGCGATTGCCGCTACAGGGCTGGCTGCGCTTCTGATCGCGGCAAGCTGGATCATGCGCGACCAGATCTACCAGACCTTTCTTGATCCGGGCGTCCCCTTCCAGACCTATGAACCGCCTGCGGCGGCAGATTACACGGACCCCGATACCTGGGCCGTGCGCCCCGTTCTGGCGGCGCTGGATGAAGATGAGCCGGCGGTGTTTTTCGTCCATCCGACGCTGCACACGGGCGGCGATCACTGGAATGCCGCACTGGACCGCAATAGCCACCGGGAGCGGCTGGAGCGGCTCTACCTGCCCAATTATGCCGGACCCTTCGCACAGGCCGGGGCGGTGTTCGCGCCGCGCTACCGTCATGCCGCGCTCTATGCCTACATGAATAACCGCGAGGACTCCCTGCAGGCCCGTCTTCTGGCCTATGAGGATGTGCGCGCGGCATTCCGCCAGTTCCTTGCCGATATCGGTGAGGATCGCCCGGTCGTTCTGGTTGGTATCGGACAGGGCGGCGAACATGTGACCGGCCTGCTGCTGGACGAGGTTTCGCCCGATGAAAGCCTGATCGCCCGGCTGGTGGCCGCCTACATCATCGAGGCCCCGGTGGCAGCAGACCTGTTTGACGGCGCGTTGCAGGACTTGCCGCTATGTGACGCGCCGGAGGCTTTCCGCTGTGTCGTCACATACTCGGCCATCCAGGCCGACGAGACCGCGCGGATCGAGGCCATTACAGAGCGCAGCACGTTGTGGATCGACCGCGGCCGTCTGGGCCAGACGCCGGGCCGCGAGCTGGCCTGCGTGAACCCGCTATTGTGGAACCTCTCTGAGGACTATGCGCCTACCCGCCTGCATCGCGGCGGTGCAGCCGCCGAAGGGCTGGAGCTGGGCGAACGCCCCTCGCCGCTGGCCAGCCAGACGAGCGCACAGTGCCAGAACGGGCTTTTATTCGTCGATCAGCCGCGCTCACGCACGCTGCGCAGACCGTCGCGGCTGGCCGAAATCCGCCGCGTACCGCCCTTCAACCTGTTTTATGCTGATCTGGAAGCGGATGTGACGCGCCGGGCAGCATTGCTGGCTGAAACCCTCGCCGAGGAACGCCGCTGGGCGCCAGACCTGCCGGAGGCCGAGGAAGTCGTCGTGGTGCCGGTGCGTCCGGTCGACTAGGCGCTGTGCGCCTTCATCTTTTCCACCAGCGCGGTGGTGGAAAATCCGGGCTGTAGGGGCGCAATCACGATCTCGCCGCCGCGAGACTTGATAAAGTCCGCGCCCGGCAGGTCTTCGGGCTTGTAGTCAGCGCCCTTCACCAGGACATCGGGAGCTATCGCGCGGATCAGTTCCTCGGGCGTGTCTTCTTCAAAGACCACCACCCGGTCCACGCTCTCCAGCGCGGCCAGCATGGCCGCGCGGTGGGCAGCAGGGTTCACTGGCCGTCCCTCGCCCTTGAGGCGCGTTACCGACGCATCGCTATTGAGCCCCACCACCAGCCGGTCACAGACCGATCGGGCATGGCGCAGAGAGGCGAGATGCCCGGGATGAAGAATGTCAAAGCAGCCATTGGTGAAGCCGACCTTCAGCCCGTCACGGTGCCAGGAGCTGACGGTGCTGGCGGCCTGCTCGCGCCCCAGAACCCGCCAGTCCACATCGCCTGCGCCGGGAATGGCGCTATCGAGCAATTCTTCGGGCGACACGGTGGCGGTGCCGGTCTTGCCGACCGCGGTACCAGCAGCGAGGTCAGCCAGTGCCATCGTATCGACAAGCGGAAGACCGGCCGCCACGCCGAGCGAAAGCGCGGCCAGCGCCGTGTCGCCAGCGCCGGACACATCATAGACAGAGCGCGGACGGGCGCGGTGATGGTGGACCTGGCCATTCTCGATCAGGCTCATCCCCTTGCCGCCACGCGTGACCACCAGCGCAGGGGTAGTGGACAGGCGCGACTTCAGGGCCGCAAGAGCCGCTTCCGTTTCCACATCCGTCCCAACCGGCAGGCCCACCTCGTCGGCAAGCTCCTGCGCGTTCGGCTTGATGAGCGTTGCGCCGCCATAACGTGAATAGTCCGCGCCGCGCGGGTCAACGCAGACCGGCTTGCCGGCGGCGCGCGCCAGCGAAATTACCTGCCGGCAAACATCGGGTGTCAGCATCCCCCTGCCGTAGTCAGACAGGATGATAACATCTGCGCTGGCCAGCGCGGCGCTCACCGCTTCGATGACCGCGCGTTCGCTATCATGGCTGATCGCGGTGCCGGGATCGCAGTCCACACAGAACATTTGCTGGCTGCCGGAGACATAGCGTGTCTTGGTCGGCGTGCTCCGGCCGGGCTGGCGGATAAGGTTGCAGCCATCTGTGCCGCAGTCGGTCAGAAGCGCTTCAACCGCGTCGCCCTGCGGATCATTTCCGGCGACACTGATCACGCTGGCGCCGCCGCCCAGACTGATCAGATTGCGTACCAGATTGCCCGCCCCGCCCAGCATCATTTCCCGGCGGTTCTCCGACAGGATCGGCACCGGCGCCTCACGCGAAATGCGCTTCACCTCGCCATAGACGAAGGAATCCAGCAGCACGTCGCCGACCACAAGCGCGCGCTTGCCAGCGATTGCACCGAGCAGGATGGAGGCTTCCTGGCGCTGCATACCGGACCTAAAGCGCCATTACGGGGCTTGCCTTGGCCATGCGGTCAAACTCCAGCAAATCAGCTGCAATCGCCTCAAAATGCTTCAGCGGGATCATGTTCGGCCCGTCAGACGGTGCATTGTCCGGATCGGGGTGGGTTTCCATGAACACCGCCGCGACGCCAAGGGAGACCGCCGCGCGGGCCAGATACGGCACGAACTCGCGCTGGCCGCCGGACGAAGCACCCTGCCCGCCGGGTTGTTGCACCGAATGCGTCGCATCGAAAACAACAGGGCAGCCGATACTGGCCATGATCGGCAGCGCGCGCATGTCGGAGACCAGCGTGTTATAGCCAAAGCTCGCGCCGCGTTCGCAGGCAAACACATTCGGATTGCCCGCGCCGGTGATCTTGGCGACGACATTCTTCATGTCCCACGGCGCGAGGAACTGGCCCTTCTTCACATTGATCGCCTTGCCGGTTTGCGCCGCAGCGACCAGCAGGTCGGTCTGACGGGACAGGAAGGCGGGTATCTGCAGCACATCGACCGCCTGGGCGGCGATGGCGCACTGTTCGGCGGTGTGGATATCGGTGAGGACCGGAAGGCCCGTGGTCTCGCGGATTTCTGCAAAGATCGGCAGCGAGTCTTCAAGGCCGATGCCGCGCTGGGCGCTGGCGCTGGTGCGGTTCGCCTTGTCAAACGAGGTCTTGTAGATGATCTGGCAACCCAGACGCTCGCCGATCTCCTTGAGCATGGCAGACACTTCCAGCCCGTGCTGGCGGCTTTCCAGCTGGCAAGGCCCGGCGATGAAGGTGAGCGGGCGGGTATTGCCGATCTCGAACGCGGGATGCGTGCCGCGAGCCAGCGTCACAACGGAATTGGGAGCGGTCATGGGCGGTCTGTCTTTCCTTGTCAGGTGCAGCGCGATCAGATTTCGCTGATCCGCGCCCCGGTTGGCCTCGTAATAGCTGACATAGGTATTCCCGTCATCCTTGCACTGCGGCTTTCATTATCGTGTCCACCTCAACTCATTCTGCTGGTTCTCCCGTCATCTGCTGGTTCCGCCAGGACTTGCGACGGGCCGACAATCCGGCCCTGCTGGCGGCGGCGAACTCCGGCGCGCCGGTGATCTGCCTTTACGTGCTCGATGACCAGACGCCCGGCAAATGGGCCAGAGGCGGTGCGTCGCGCTGGTGGCTGCACCACAGCCTTGCCGCGCTTGATACCAGCCTGCAACGCCTTGGAGCACGCCTGATCCTGCGCCGGGGCGATGCCTATGAGGTGGTGACGGGCCTGGCTAAAGAGCTGAACGCGCAAGCCGTGTTCTGGAACCGGTGCTACGAGCCCTTTGCCCGCCAGCGCGATGCCCGGATCAAGAACGATCTGAAAGACAGCGGCACTGCGGTGGAGACGTTCAACGCCTCCCTGCTTGTTGAGCCGTGGCATGTAACGACAAAGGATGGCGGGCCCTACCGCGTCTACTCGCCCTATTTCCGGGCGCTGGCCCCGCATTGTGACGATATCGCCCCCCTGCCTGCGCCTAGCTCCGTCACCGACGGTTCGCAGGGCGTGCATTCCGACGCCCTTTCCAGCTGGTCTTTGTTGCCGTCCTCACCAGATTGGGCGACAGGGTTCAGCCCCGTCTGGACACCCGGCGAGGACGGCGCGCGGGCGAGGCTCGAAACCTTCTGCGAGGATGCGGCGCGCGACTATGCCGACACGCGCAACCTGCCGGGCACAGAAGGCACGTCGCGCCTGTCACCGCATTTGCATTTCGGTGAAATCTCCCCCCGACAGATCTGGCATCATGCTGTCAGCCACGTCCCGGCCGGAAAAGGCCGTGAGACCTTTCTGAAGGAGATCGGCTGGCGGGAGTTCTCCTACAATCTACTCTATCACTTCGATGACCTGCCTGAATCCAATTACCAGACTAAGTTCAATGACTTTCCGTGGAATTGTGATGAAGCGGTTTTCCAAAAGTGGACGCGCGGACAGACTGGCTATCCGATCGTAGATGCGGGCATGCGCCAGCTCTGGCAGACGGGCTGGATGCACAACCGGGTCCGCATGATCGTCGCCTCCTTTCTGACCAAACATCTCCTGATCGACTGGCGCCGGGGCGAGGAATGGTTCTGGGACACTCTGGTGGACGCAGACCTCGCCAATAACGCCGCCAGCTGGCAGTGGGTCGCCGGATCAGGCGCGGACGCCGCGCCCTATTTCCGCATCTTCAATCCTGTCACGCAGGGCGAAAAGTTTGACGAATCCGGCAGCTATGTCCGCGAATGGGTGCCGGAGCTGGCGAAGCTGCCAGACAAATATATCCACACGCCATGGACGGCTCCGGCCGATATTCTGGGGCGCGCCGGAATAACGCTTGGCCGTGACTACCCCAGACCGATAGTGGACCACACCATGGCGCGCGAACGCGCACTGGCCGCCTTCTCCAGCCTCAAGGATGCCGCATGAGCTCAATCGACCCGATATTGAACCGGCCTGCACGCATTGCGGTGATTGGTGGCGGTGTGGCTGGTCTGGGTGCGGCCTGGGCGCTGCGCGGCCTGCATCAGGTCGTGCTCTACGAGAAGGATAGCCGTCTTGGCGGCCACGCCAACACCGTGCATGTCGATCACGCCGGACAGGAAACGCCGGTCGATACCGGCTTCATCGTGTTCAACCGGCTCAACTACCCCAATCTGACCGCGCTGTTTGCCCATCTGGGCATTGAAACACACCGCACCGACATGAGCTTCGGGTTCAGCCTGGGCGGACGGTGTGAATGGTCCTCCAACGGGCTTGGCGGCCTCTTCGCCCAGCCCTCCAACCTGCTGCGCCCCTCCTTCATCGGCATGCTGCGCGATGTCTTGCGCTTCAACGCGCAGGCCGTGCGTGACCTTGAAGGCGGTGTGCTCACGGGGCTGTCTCTCGGCCAGTATCTCGATCTGTACGAGTTCGGTACCGCCTTCCGGGAACAATACCTCCTGCCCATGGGCGCGGCGATCTGGTCGGCCAGTGAAAGCGACATGGCCGCCTACCCGGCCGAAGCCTTTGTGCGGTTTTTCAGGAACCACCGTCTGGTCAACGCGAAACGTCCCAAATGGGAAACCGTCGCCGGGGGCAGCCAGACCTATGTCAACGCGCTGTGGCGCGACATGGAGGCGTCCGGCGTGCAGCGCCGCTCCGGCGCGGTCAGCGTCACCCGGCTGCGTACCGGCGGGGTCCGGATTGTGGACGCGGATGGCCATGCAGAACGCTACGACGAGGTGATCCTGGCCTGCCACTCCAATGAAGCGCTGGCGCTACTCACCGATGCGGACGCTGACGAACGCGAAATGCTGGGCGCGATCCCCTACGCGCCCAACGTGGCGGTGCTCCACCGCGATGAGAGTTTTCTGCCCCGCCGCAAGGGCGCGCGGGCGGCTTGGTGCTATATGCGCGATGATAATACCGGCGCTGCTGCAGTAACTTACGACATGAACCGTCTGCAACACATCAATCCGGAACAGCCCATGCTGGTGACGCTGAACCCGTCGCGTGAGCCCGACCCGGCCAAAGTGCTGGGGCGCTATCACTACGACCACCCGCAATTCACACCCGCCGGTCTGGCGGCGCAGCGCATCTTCAATCGGGTGCAGGGCGTGCGCCATACCTGGTTTGCCGGCGCGTGGCTGGGCTATGGCTTTCACGAGGACGGGCTGCGCTCCGGCCTGCGCGTGGCCTTGCGCCTTGGCGGCGCGATTCCGTGGGCATTTGCCGATGGCGACGTAAATGGCGGAGAATGGGGTGAGCGGCCGGGCATCGCCCTGCCAGATGTTCACGCCCTGCCCGCGGAGTGATGATGACGCCGCCTGCCCGGCTTTTCCTCGGACATACCGTACACGAACGCACCCAGCCTTTCGTGCATCGCTTCCGCTATGCCATCGCCATGATGATGCTGGACCTCGACCAGCTGGAGGCAGCGGGCCGCCAGTCACGCCTGTTCTCGGTCGAACGCTTCAACCTGTTCAGCTTCCGCCAGCGCGACCACGGCCCACGGGACGGCACATCGCTCAAAGAGTGGGCGCTGGCCCGGCTTGCTGCGGCGGGCGTCGATACTGCCGTGTCGCGCGTCCGGCTATTATGCTCGCCGCGCGTGCTGGGCTATGTCTTCAACCCGATTTCGCTCTATCTGGCTGACGATGCGGACGGAAACACGCTCGCGGTGATCTATCAGGTCCACAACACGTTCGGCGACGCCCACGCCTATGTCGCGCCCCTGGCGGGCAGCTGGCCGGCGAAACACAGCGCGCAGAAGCGTTTCCACGTTTCGCCCTTCTTCCCGGTATCAGGGCGCTATGACTTCACCTTGCGCGATGGCGATGACCAGCTTTCGCTCGTGATCCACAAGGCCGGGGACGCAGGCAAGGATTTCCTCGCAACCATGCAGCTACAGGCGCGAACCGTGTCCTCGCGAAGCTTGCTCAAGCTCTTCGTATTGCAGCCTTTTTCGACCTTGAAGACCATCTCCGCCATCCACTGGGAGGCGGTGCGGCTTTTCCTCAAGGGCGCGCGCTATCACCGCCGTCCCCAGCCTCCGGCCGACGATACGATTATCGAGCAGCCGGATGCATCCAGGCGGACAGTTTGAGCGTAATCACTAAAAGGCGTAGAATTGGACCGGCAGTCAGCCGGAAGGTATCTCCGAATGACCGATGCAACACTTTCCAGTTTTGACCCTTCGCGTCCGCTTCAGGCTTGCCGGGACACGATTGCCCGCCTGCAGGGCGTGCCGCGCCTGTTCAAGGCGGGCCTTACCCTGCTTTTGAAGTTTGGCACTGGATCCCTGACCGTCGTGCTGCCTGATGGCCGTAGCCTGCGCTTTCAGGGCAAGGAGCCGGGCGCCGATGCGGTGATGGAGGTGCGCGATTACGCCATGGTCCGCCGCGTGTTCGCAGGCGGTGATGTCGGCTTTGCCGAATCCTACATGGCGGGCCAGTGGACAACACCCAATCTTGCAGCAGTGCTGGAAGTATTTTCCGCAAACCTCGATAAAATCAACAATATCGAGAAGGGTGGCCCCCTCACCCGTATGGCGCACTGGGTCTGGCACCGCCTGCGTGCCAACACCAAGGCGCAGGCCCGCAAGAATATCGAGGCACACTACGATCTCGGCAATGCCTTCTATGAGCTGTGGCTCGACCCGTCCATGACCTATTCGGCTGCGCGCTTTACCGCGCCGGATCTCGGGCTGGAGGCCGCACAGAAGGAAAAATACGCCAGCCTTGCCCGGCTGATCGGGTTGAAGCCCGGCATGCACGTGCTGGAGATTGGCTGCGGCTGGGGCGGGTTCGCCGAATACGCGGCTGGCGAAATCGGCGCGACGGTTACATGCCTTACCCTGTCGCCTTCCCAGCGCGAATATGCCCTTGAACGCATGGAGCGCGCGGGTCTGTCAGACAGGGTGGAGATCAAGCTGCAGGACTATCGAGACGAGACCGGCAGCTATGATGCCGTCGCCTCCATCGAGATGTTCGAGGCCGTGGGCGAGGAATACTGGCCGTCCTACTTCGCCAAGGTGCGCGAGTGCCTGAAACCCGGTGGCAAGGCCGGCCTGCAGATCATCACGATCCGCGATGATCTGTTTGACAGCTATCGCAAGCGCGCGGACTTCATCCAGCGCTACATCTTCCCCGGCGGCATATTGCCAAGCGTGGAACGGCTGAATGGCGAGTTCGCCAAGGCCGAGTTGACTTCCGTTACGACCGAGATGTTCGGCGTGGACTATGCCGACACGCTGGCCCACTGGATGGAACGCTTTCAGGCTGCCTGGCCGCAGATCGAGCCGATGGGCTTTGATTTGCGCTTCCGGCGCATGTGGGAGTTTTATCTGGCCTATTGCGAGGCGGGCTTCCGCACCGGCCGCATCGATGTCGGCCAGTTCGTGCTGGAGCGCTAATTCGCCGGCTTGTCCCAGCCGGTCTGTTTTCTTACTAGTCCCAGCGACCAGCCATAGGGCAGCGCGTAGATGGCTTTCAGCGCCCAGGTGAAGCGGCGCGGGAAGGTGATCTCGAACCGCTTGCTCCTCAGGCCCGATGCGATGCGCTTTGCCGCCGTCTCCGCACTGACCATGAAGGGTTTGGGGAAGGCATTGTCGTCCTGCGCGGGCGTCTCGACAAAGCCCGGCGTGATGACCTGACACAGCACGCCATAGCGGTGCAGCTCGATGCGCAGGCACGCCGCCATGTTCACCAGGGCCGCCTTGCTGGCTCCATAGGCCGACGAGGTCGGCATGCCGCCGAAGGATGTCGCCGAGGACACAATCGCGATCTGACCCGTCCTGCGCGCGCTCATGCGCGGGGTCAGCGCGCACAGGCACGCCGCCGTGCCCGACAAATTCACGTCAAATGTCTTCTTGTAGTCTTCAAAGGACGGGTTTTCGGCATTGATCGAGAGGTAGATGCCCGCATTCAGGACAGCGAGCCCAATCGGCCCGTGCGCTGCTTCAATGGCCTTCACAGCGTCTTCCACGCCCTTGGCATCGGTCAGATCGACCGCGTGCGCGATGATATGGCCCTTGCCGGAATGCCCCGCAGCGATCGTCTCCAGCTTGTCCGCGCTTCTGGCGGAAATCACGACCGTCCAGCCCTGGCCAGCCAGACGCTTCGCCAGCGCCGCCCCAATGCCTGAACTGCCGCCTGTTACCCAGGCAACACCGTCTGACGGTTTCATGGCGCGCGGTGTCATGAGGCTTTCCTTTGTGTCCGGGCGATGCCGATGGATTCAAAAAAGCGGTTGGCGTCGCCGCGTATTGCCTCGCGGCGAGCGTCGCTGAACCGATTGAGGTTTGAAAGGATGGGTCCGAGGCGGCGATTGCCCTTCAGCCTCGCCTCATTCTCCAGCATGAAGTTCCAGTAGAGATAGTTGAACGGGCAGGCTTTTTCGCCGGACTTGGCTTTCACGTCATAGCGGCACTTGCTGCAATGATCGCTCATCCGGTCGATATAGGCGCCGCTCGCCGCATAGGGCTTGGTCGCCATGACGCCGCCATCGGCATAGAGCGCCATGCCGTGCGTGTTGGGCGCTTCCACCCACTCATAGGCATCGGCATAGACGGCCAGATACCATTCATTGACGGCCCTGGGATCAATACCGGCCAGAAGCGCGAAATTACCGGTCACCATAAGGCGCTGGATATGGTGGGCGTAGGCGTGCTTGCGCGTGGTGTTCACCACATCGGCGATGCAGGCCATGTCCGTTTCGGCGGTCCAGTAAAACTCCGGCAAGGGCCGGTGCGCGTTCAGCGCATTGCGCTCCAGATATTCCGGCATTAAGTGCCAGTAGATGCCGCGCACATATTCGCGCCAGCCAATTATCTGCCGGATGAAACCCTCAACCGCGTTCAGCGGCGCCTTGCCGTCCTGCCAGGCCCTCTCCGCCTTGCGGCAGACTTCCATCGGGTCCAGCAGGCCGCAATTGAGGTAGAGCGACAGGACGGAGTGGAAGAGGAACGTTTCGCCGTCTTTGAGCGCGTCCTGATAATCACCGAAATCCGGCAAGGCGTTCTCGATGAACCAGCCCAGCTGTTCCAGCGCGCCTTCGCGCGTTTCCGCATAGCCAAAGGGCTCGATATCGCCGAACCCGTCCGGGAAACGCTCTTCGACCAGCGCCATGACATCCCGCGTTATCGCATCAGGTTCGACCCATGCGCGGCGCGGCAGTCTGATGTCCGCCGGCAGTGCCTTGCGGTTCTCCGCATCATAATTCCACTGGCCGCCTTCAGGCTCGTCCCCATCCATCAGCAGGCCGGTCTCCCGGCGCATCTCGCGGTAGAAATACTCCATGGTCAGGCGTTGCTTGCCGCTGGCCCAGCGGGCGAAGCGCTCATGCGAGCAGATGAAGCGGTCGTCGGCGCGCATCTCGACAGGCACATCGAACCTGTCCGGCCATTCGCGCATGATCTCCATCAGCCGGTACTCACCCGGCTCAGTGTGCACGATACGCTGCAGGCCCGCCTCATCGGCCAGGGCGCGCGCCACCTCGCCTTCAAGGCTGTGGGCGTTGCCGGGATCATCGAGGCGCACATAGCGCACCCTCAGCCCCTCCTCTCGAAGGCTGTGCGCGAAATGGCGCATGGCGGAGAACAGGAAGGCGATTTTCTTGCGATGATGCGGGATGTATGACGCCTCGTCATTGACCTCGGCCATCAGGATCAGGTCGTCAGGCTGGACGCCCCGCAAGGCAGACAGCTCGCGCGTCAGCTGATCGCCAAGGACAAGCCGCAGGGTGCGCATCAGGCAGCCGGATTGGCCTGCCGGACATAGCGGATGCGTTGGCCGCGCGCCTCGAACTCGCACCCCGCCCAGAAGCCGTTCTCATCATACCAGAGATCGACGGTGAGCGTGCCTTCCAGCCGGATGCGGCGGGCCTGAATGGTGCCGCCATCGGCCTCGATCTGCTCCATTCCCATATCGGTGATGGTTACCTCCATCGCATCGCCATGCTCGGTATTGAGAATCCGGCGCAGATCTTCTTCATATCCACGCCAGTGCGAGGACGGGATGATGTCGCGCGGCAGTTCCTCGGTATGGCGTTCGCCCTCGGGAAGGACACCTTCGCTCACGATGCCGGAGCCATTGCGCGCCGCTGCAACCGGGAAGCGGTCGCCATCTTTAAGGGTCTCGCCCTCCAGCGTCACCAACTGCCCGCCCCGCCAGCGCTCTACCGAGTCGTGCTCGTAGCGGAACACGGTCAGCGGGCCGACACCGGCGCGTAGACGCACTGAAATTTCGGCGGTCAGCTCCTCGCCGCTACGCGAGAACCGGACCTCGTGCGTACCGAAACTGGAATTACCGCGATAAACATTGAACTGGATCGTCTCACCGCCCCGCGGATCGGCGGGAATGGCGCCATGCGCCAAAGGCGCTGCGACGGCCAGCACCATGACACTGGCAAGAATGGCTAGCGGTTTCATCAGGCATACTCCCGGATTCTGAAAAAGCGCACGTCCACGGCCCGGCCGATCAGTTCAGGCGGCGCAAGGGGCGTACAATCCGGTCTATCAAGCCATAGAGCGGATTGACCGGCTTCCATTCTCCCATGCTCACTGTCAGGCATATGCAGGCCACATTGCCCTGCACGGCTGGACGGTGGCGCATGCCAGGTGCCGCGCTGCAAAGATCACCTGCCCGGTACAACGCGTGACCATCGTGAAAAGCTCCCGTCAGAACGAGGGTCAGCTCCTCGCCGCCATGATCGTGAGGCGGGATGCCGCCACCAGGCTTGAGAAGGACCAGGCTGGCTTCGGCCGTCTCGTCACTGACGGCGTCCAGGACAATTTCCTGCACGCCCCCAAGGCGGCGCGACCAGTTCAGCCCGCCACTGGCCGAGCGTTCGATATAGGGGCTCAAGGCCCGTGGAAGGCCGGTGGAGGGATCAAGGGCCTGATCGTCGTCCGGTGCAGCCAACACCGGCTCTTCAGCGCGCGTCAGCACCGCGTCGAGGGCATTGGCAGGC
This sequence comes from Glycocaulis abyssi, assembly GCF_041429775.1. Lineage (NCBI taxonomy): Bacteria > Pseudomonadati > Pseudomonadota > Alphaproteobacteria > Maricaulales > Maricaulaceae > Glycocaulis > Glycocaulis abyssi. The sequence goes on from NZ_CP163421.1 coordinate 885,237, forward strand.
ATGGACGCAGGATGAAGGCTGGCCAGCAGTCCGCCAAAGCCCGTTTCCGCGGCGCGGACATAAGTGCTGGCTTGAGGGTTCAGCTCCGCCTGACATTCCGCCAGAAGGCGTATGGCGGCGGGGCCTGTACCAGCGGCATAATCGAACAGATGCGCGTCTTCTCTGGCAGGCACGGGGCAAAGCTCCATCTGGTGTTTCGGAAATCTATACGCGGTGGACCCTTGACCGGATCAGCCAGACCGCTAGCCAGAACGCAGACATCTGATTTTCAAAGAGGCCAAGCCATGACAGCCCGCCACCCTGCCCGCTCTGTTATCGACCTGATCGGCAACACACCGCTGGTCCGCCTGAACGCTGCCAGTGATGCGACGGGCTGCGAAATCCTTGGCAAGGCCGAATTTCTCAATCCCGGCGGCTCGGTGAAGGATCGCGCGGCGCTCGGCATTGTGCGGGCTGCCGAAAAAAGCGGGGCGCTCAAACCCGGCGGCACCATCGTGGAAGGCACGGCCGGCAATACCGGTATCGGGCTGGCCATGGTCGCCTCGGCGCTGGGATACCGCACAGTGATCGTGTTTCCGCGCACCCAGTCGAAGGAAAAGCGCGACGCGATCCTGCTGGCGGGGGCAGAGTTGATCGAGGTGGATGCCGTCCCCTACGCCAATCCCAATCACTATGCGCGCTATTCCGGTGCGCTCGCCGAGGAGCTGAACGCCAGCGAGCCCAACGGCGCCATCTGGGCCAACCAGTTCGACAACGTGGCCAACCGGCAGGCCCATTTCGACACGACGGGACCGGAAATCTGGGAGCAGACAGGCGGCAAGATTGACGGCTTCGTGGCCGCCGTCGGCTCTGGCGGCACGCTGGCCGGGGTCGGCATGTATCTCAAATCAAAGAGCCAGAACGTGCAGATTGCGCTCGCCGATCCGGGCGGGGCCGCGCTTTACGGCTATTACGCGCATGGCGAGCTGAAAGCCGAAGGCAATTCCATCACCGAAGGCATCGGTCAGAGCCGGATCACGGCCAATCTGGAAGGCGCGCCGGTCGATCACGCCTTCCGCATCCCCGATGAGGAAGCGCTGGAAATCCTCTACGCGCTGATCCAGCACGAGGGGCTGTGTCTTGGCGGGTCGGCGGGGATCAATATCGCCGGTGCTATCCGCCTTGCCCGCAAGATGGGGCCCGGCCACACCATCGTGACCATTCTGTGCGATCACGGCGCGCGCTATCAATCCAAGCTCTACAACCCGGAATTTCTCAAGGAGAAGGGCCTGCGCGTCCCGCCCTGGGTGAAGAATTAGCGGAAAGGCGGCGAATACATCAGCCCGCCTTCATTCCACTGGCTGTTCAGGCCCCGGCGCAGGTTCAGGCCGGAAGCGGTGCCCAGATTGCGTTCAAACAACTCGCCATAATTGCCGCCTGCTTCAATCGCGCGCAGAGCGAACTCCGCGTCCAAGAACAGGCCCTCGGCGAGCGGCCCTTCAGCGCCGAGAAGGCGGCGGATTTCCGCATTGCTGCCATTTTCGGCCATCTCGGCCGCATTGGCAGAGGTGATGCCGTATTCCTCCGCTGCGATCAGCGCATGAAGCACCCAGCGCACCGCATCGGCAAACTTCTGGTCGCGTGAGGCGACGACGGCGCTCAGAGGCTCCTTCGAGATCACATCGGGCAGGATCAGGTGCGCGTCCGGTTCGGACAATGTCATGCGCATGCCGGCAAGACCCGACAGATCATTGCTCAGCGCATCGCACTGGCCCCGCCCATAGGCGGTGATCCCGGCGCGCACCGTTGCCACCTCGACAAGCTGGAAGGTCAGATCATGGATTTGCGCATAGTCGGAGAGGTTAAGCGCCGTTGTGGTATCGCGCTGGACGCAGATACGCGCACCGTCCAGCTCGCGCGCGCTGGTGATGGCCAGATCGCGCGGCACCAGGAAACCCTGCCCGTCATAATAGTAGATGCCCGCAAACGAGAAATTCTCCTGCGCATCGCGCGTCAGGGTCCAGGTCGTATTGCGCAGCAGGATGTCCACCTCGCCCTCGCCGAGCGCGTCCAGGCGCGCCTGCGTTGTCAGCGGCACCAGCTGAACCCGGTCAGGACTGCCAAGGAAAGCGGCCGCATAGGCCCGGCACAGATCAACCTCGAACCCGCTCCACTCACCCTCTTCATCCTGCCTGGCAAAGCCCTGAAGGCCCGTATCAACGCCGCATCGCAGCGTGCCGCGCTCCCTTAGCTCATACATCTGCGTGCCAAGTTCGGCGGTCTGGCTTTGCGATACGGTGAAGCCGAGCGCAAACGCCGTTGCAGCGCGCGCGAGGCGGCGCGGCATGAGAAAGTCGAAGAAAGCTGTTGGCGTCATGGTGCGGTCCGCCCTAAAGGCTGACAGACTATGGGTTTAGCGAAGAGGAGCGTCGGCGTCGATATGAAACGCGATACGCGCATCATCCATTCTGGGCGCAGCGATGAGGGTGATGGCCTCGTCAATCCGGCAATCAAGCGCGCCTCCACCGTGCTGGCTCCTTCCACGTCAGAGCTCTATGAACCCACAGGCTCGCGGCGGCATTATGGCCGTGGCGGCATCGCTCCCAACAAGGAGCTTCGTGACGCGATTCGCGGTCTTTATGATGCGGACCACTGCGCGCTGGCCCCGTCCGGTCTGGCCTCTGTCGTGCTGGCCATCCGCACAGCCCTCAAAGGTCCGGGCGTTGCGCTCATCAGTGATGGCGTGTACGGGCCGGTGCGCCGCTTCTGCGATGAAGAACTGCCCCGCCTGGGCGTGAAGCCGGTCTATTACGATCCGCGTATCGGCGCTGGCATTACTTCGCTCATTACATCAGATACCGCCCTTATTGCGCTGGAATCGCCGAGCTCTCTGACTCTCGAAATACAGGATGCCCCCGCCATCGCCAGCGCCGCCAGGGCTGCGGGCGTGCCGACCGTGATTGATGACACGTGGACGGCGGGCGTGCTGATGAACCCGCTGGAGATGGGGGTCGACTATGCCGCGCAGGCCCTGACCAAATATGTCGGCGGGCATTCCGATTTCCTGATGGGATCGGTAGCGGCGCGCGGCGAGGCCGCTAAACGTCTTGCCGACCGCGAGAAGCTTTATGGCCTGCATGTCTCGCCCGACGATGCCTTTTTGGCACTGCGGGGACTGCGCACCCTGCCCTTGCGGCTGGAACGCGCGGAGGCGGCGTCGCTGGAAATCGCCCGGCGGCTGGAGGCGCACCCGAAGGTCAGCCGTGTCCTGCACCCGGCTTTGCCCTCACACCCGGATCACGCGCTTTACGCCCGTGATTTCTCCGGCGCAGCCGGATGCTTCTCCTTCGTGCTGAAAGGCGTCAGCGCGCGCGAGGGCGAAGCCATCGTGGACAGCCTCAAGCTTTTCGGCATCGGGTTTTCCTGGGGCGGGTATGAAAGCCTTGCCCTGTCTTGCGACCGCCAGATCAGGCGCACCGCCTTGCCTTGGAAGGCGGAAGGCGCGCTGTTGCGCCTGTCGATCGGGCTGGAGGATGTGGAAGACCTCTGGGCCGACCTGGAGCAGGCGCTGGCGCGTATCTGACCGTACGGAAAAATGGTCGGAGCGGCGGGATTCGAACCCACGACCCCTTGTCCCCCAGACAAGTGCGCTACCGGGCTGCGCTACGCTCCAACTCTTCCGTCTTCCTTCGCAAGGGGTGTGGAGCGAAGGAGCGGTCTTATAGGCTGGCGATTACGGCGTTGGCAACACGGCTTTCCAGCCCTGCCTAGCCGCGTGCAGCAAGCGCGGAATCGAGACGGGATTTGGCCCGCTCCACCTTCGCAAGGACGCGCTGGAGGGCCGGGACCGATCCGGCGGCCGGCACCGCGGCGCCTTCGCCAGCGTTGTCTGGCAACGGAACGGCCACTTCACCGCCATCAGACAGCGCGGCCACCTCGGCCACGCCGTGATCGCGCAGATATTTCTGCACGCCCTTGATGGTATAGCCTTCGGCGTAAAGCAGGCGGCGCAAGCCCTTGAGCAGCGCGATATCCTGCGGCCGGTAGAGCCTGCGCCCGCCCTTGTGCTTGACGGGTTTGAGCTGGGCAAACTTGGTTTCCCAGAACCGCAACACGTGGGTCGGCAGGTCTACCTCGGCGGCAGCCTCCGAGATGGTGCGGTATGCGTCTGCGGACTTGGCCATGCTTGCGCTTGTCCTATTTCGACAGCGCGGTGTCGATGCGCTCTTTGAGCACCTGGGACGGTTTGAATACCAGCACGCGGCGCGGATCGATCGGCACTTCCTCACCGGTCTTGGGGTTGCGCCCTACCCGGCCATTCTTGTCGCGCAGCTGGAACGAGCCAAAGGATGACAGCTTGACCGTCTCTCCCTTGACCAGCGTGTCGGAAATCATGTCGAGCACCGCCTCTACCAGCTGCGCCAATTCCTGGCGCGAGACGCCAACGTCCCGGTGGATCGCATCAGCCAGATCTGCGCGGGTAAGTGTCTTGCCCGTCATTGGAAACTCCCCCGATTAAAATCGATAACAAACGTTATGCCCTAGCGGGCGCGGCGGTCAACGTTAACCATACGTTTACGGTCAATATCTTGCTAAGGCCGCACCCCAGGTGAAGCCGCCACCCAGCGCCTCCATCAGCACCAGATCGCCGCGCTTGATCCGGCCATCCTTCACCGCCGTGTCAAAGGCCAGCGGAATGGAGGCTGCAGACGTGTTGCCATGCTGCCCGACCGTGGAGATGACTTTCTCCACCGGGATGGACAGGCGCTTGGCCACGCCTTCCAGAATCCGCTGGTTGGCCTGGTGGGGCACGAACCAGTCAATCTCGCTGATCGGGATACCTGCCAGCTCCGACAGCTCCTCCATCGAGCCGGCAATCTTGCCGACCGCGTGGCGGAAAACCTGATTGCCCTGCATGCGCAGATGGCCAACGGTCTTGGTGCGTGACGGCCCGCCATCGACATAGAGCAGATCGCAGAACTGCCCGTCAGAGCGCAGATGGGTTTTTATCAGCCCTTCGCCCTCGCCGGCCGATGACAGTACCATCGCCCCTGCCCCGTCGCCGAAGAGCACGCATGTGGTCCGGTCGGTCCAGTCGAGGATGCGCGAGAAGGTCTCGGCCCCGATGACCAGCGCGTTCTTCGCCTGCCCGGCCTTGATGAAATTGTCGGCCGTGGCCAGCGCGTAGAGGAAGCCTGAACATACCGCCTGAACATCGAACGCGGCGCCGTGGCGTATGCCCAGCTTCTCCTGCACCATGGTCGCGGTTGCCGGAAAGGTCAGGTCCGGCGTCGCGGTCGCCAGCACGATCAGGTCGATCTCACTGGCGTCCATGCCCGCATGGGCGAGCGCTGCCCGCGATGCGTGAGTGGCCAGATCGGAGGTGAACTCTCCCTCGGCGGCAATATGGCGCTGGCTGATGCCGGTGCGTTCGCGAATCCACTCATCGCTCGTGTCCACGAAACTCGACATCTCGGCATTGAGCATAACCCGCTCTGGCAGGTAGGTGCCGATACCGGCGATACGGGATCTGATTGCGGTCACGCGCTCTCCTGCTGCCCTTCGGGCGTTTGCGCCACTGCGAGACGGAGCTGCGCCGCCTCAAGCAATGCCAGGTTCTGCTCTATCTCATTCAAGAAGGCGCTGTCGGCCATTTCCAGCGCGATACGCAGTGCAGTGGCAAACCCGGCTGCATTTGTGCCGCCATGGCTTTTGACCACCACGCCATTGAGGCCCAGAAACACGCCGCCATTGACATTGTTCGGGTCCATTCGCGCCCGTAGCTGGTCCAGCGCCCCCAGCTGGAGGAGGCTGGCAGCGACTTTGGCGATGATGGAGCTGGTCAGCGCCTCGCGCATCCAGCCGGCTACCAGCCGGGCCGTGCCTTCGGCAGTCTTCAGGGCGACATTGCCGGTAAACCCGTCCGTCACCACGACATCGGTTGTACCAAGCGAGATGTCGTCGCCCTCGACATAGCCACGATAATTCATGTCCAGCCCAGCGGCGCGGATCAGGGCGTCGGCATCGCGTACGACGTCATTACCCTTGAGCTCTTCCTGACCGACATTGAGCAGGCCCACGCTCGGACGGGCTTCACGGTGCACGGCGCGGTGAAACGCCTCGCCCATGATCGCAAATTCCACCAGCTGGGCGGGCGTGCATTCCACATTCGCGCCAACATCAAGAACCGTGGAGAAGCCTTTGGGCACCGGCCAGCTTGCCGCAATCGCCGGGCGATGCACGCCCGCCTTCATGCGCAGGCACACCTTCGAGATCGCCATCAGGGCGCCGGTATTGCCCGCCGAAACGGCCACTTGCGCATCGCCATCGCGCACGGCCTGGACCGCGTTCCACATCGACGAGCCGCGCGAGCGGCGAACCGCTTCAGATGGCTTGGCCGACATATCAACCTGGCTATCGCTATGGCGTATCTCGGCGGCCGCAGCGACCTCAGGGTGCGCGTCGATCAGCGGCCGCAATTGGGCTTCATCGCCATGGAACAGGAGGCGCACTTTCCTGCGCCGCCCTTTCAGGAAGACTGCCGCGCCGTCAACGACTATGCCCGGCGCGTGATCGCCGCCCATGGCATCAAGAGAAAGTACCAGCTCTGAATTCATAAAGGGATCCGGAAACGTAAATCCTGTCCCACCCCGGTTCCGCGAACGGTCCCAGCCGGAGCGAAGGCCCGCAACTTACCGATTGACCGGGCTGATGCAACATCCCGGCTCGGCTGCTAGGCCGCTGTGAGTGTCCCCAGCCGCCCCTCAAGCAGCTCATCGGCAGGCATGGCCCTGATCTGCCGGTCGGCGTTGAAAGCATGCTGTGCCAGCGCTGCGGCGGCATCCGCGTGATCTGGCGCATCATCGAAGAGATTGCGCAGCAGCGCGGCGCACATCTGCGCCTCATCTCCGGCTTTCAGTGCCGCATCATAGGCCGCGGCCCGCCCGTAGAACGCCTCGGCCATGACCTTGATCTTCTTGCCGACGCTCATGTCACCAATGCCCATTTCACGCAAGGCGGCGTCCATATCGTCAAACAGCCGGCCAAACAGTGCCTGTGACAGCTCCCGCCCCTGCTCGCCCTCCTCACGCAGCCTGCGCATCACCAGCGCGGCGTGCAGGACGAGCATGTCAAACCGGCCGTCTACCGTGTCGGGTACCCCGTGCTGCGCGTAGAGATGGGGGCGGCGCGCCTCGGCCAGAACGGCGTCATATAGCTGCCTGGCACGTACCTTCACCGGGTCGGGGCGGAACAGATTCAGTGGAAATCGCATTTGGCACTCCCTGAAGGCGGCACTAGACGCTAGGATGCGCGACAGGTAGGTCAAAAGGATCACGCGCGCCAGTAGGCGTGTGGACGCACCTGCAGGTGAGGCGACGGAGGCCAGAACGCGAATGAACCGCAAATCCATGCAAATGCTGACTGTCGCCGGCGTGACGCTCGGCGCGATGGTCCTCACGGCCTGCAATCCGACACTGCGCACGCATGGCTATCGCTATACCGATGGCGAGGTGCCGGAGATTCTGGTTGGTGAGGATAGTGAGGCGACGCTGCTGGCGACGCTGGGCAGTCCGTCAGTGCGCGGCACGTTTGAAGAGAACACCTGGTATTACATCACCGATACGCGCGAATATCTCGCCTATCTGCGTCCGAACACGCTGGCCCGCCGCATCATTGCCGTGCGCTTTGATGATGATGGTGTGGTCGCCGAGGTGAATGAGTATGACGCGTCCAATTCCCGGCAGGTGAACTATGTGTCGCGGACCACGCCGACGCGCGGACGCGAGCTTACCCTGCTCGAACAGGTGCTCGGCAATGTGGGCCGTCTGCCCACCGACCAGATTGCCGGTCAGGACAATTTGCCCGGCGGCGCCGGCGGTCCGCGGCGCAACGACTAACGCTTCTTCTCAACAGGACGCGCGAGACAAAAAAAGCCCCGGCATCGCTGCCGGGGCTTTTGCGTGTTGGCACCTGTTACCGGTCAGGCAGCACTCGCCAGAACGGCGAGCAGCAGCAGCGCCACGATATTGGTGATCTTGATCATCGGGTTCACGGCAGGCCCTGCCGTGTCCTTGTAGGGATCACCCACCGTATCGCCGGTCACGGCAGCCTTGTGGGCTTCAGAGCCCTTGCCGCCATGATTCCCGTCTTCGATATACTTCTTGGCATTGTCCCAGGCACCGCCGCCCGAGGTCATCGAGATGGCGACGAACAGGCCGGTCACGATCACGCCCAGAAGCATGGCACCGACAGCCGCCAGCGCATGCGCCTTGCCCGCTTCATTAAAGCCAAGCTCAGCCCCGCCGACGAACCAGATCACGAAGAACAGCACGATCGGCGACAGTACCGGAAGCAGTGACGGCACAATCATCTCGCGGATCGCGGCCTTGGTGAGCATATCCACCGCACGACCGTAATCGGGCTTGGTTTCGAAGGTCATAATGCCCGGATTTTCGCGGAACTGGCGGCGCACCTCGGCCACCACCGCTTCAGCAGCCCGGCCAACAGCCATCATCGACATGCCGCCAAACAGGAAGGGCAGAAGACCGCCGAAGAAGAGACCCACCACCACGTACGGGTTGGACAGGGCAAAATCGACCGCCACACCGGCGAAGAACGGATACTCGGCCGGGTTCTGCGCAAAGTAGCTCAGATCCTCTGTGAACGCGGCAAACAGCACCAGCGCGCCAAGACCCGCCGAACCGATAGCATAGCCCTTGGTGACGGCCTTGGTGGTGTTACCCACGGCGTCCAGCGTATCGGTGGTTTCACGCACTGAAGCGTCCAGATCGGCCATCTCGGCGATACCGCCCGCATTGTCGGTCACCGGACCGAACGCATCGAGCGCCACCACCATGCCAGCCAGCGCCAGCATCGTCGTCACCGCGATGGCGATGCCAAACAGACCCGCCAGATTGAAGGTGACCAGAATGCCGACAATGATCGTCAGCGCGGGCAGAGCGGTGGACTCAAGCGACACCGCCAGGCCCTGAATCACGTTCGTGCCATGGCCGGATTCAGACGCCTTGGCGACCGACTTCACCGGGCGGAAATCCACGCCGGTATAGTATTCGGTGATCCACACGATTGCGCCGGTGACCAGAAGGCCCGCCACGCCGCACAGGAAAAGATCCAGCCCGTTGAAGGTGACACCGCCTGCCGTCGTGATGTCGGTCTCAAAGCCGATCATCGACCATGTCACGGCGCCTACGCCGACAAGGGCGAGAACCGCCGAGGCGATGAAGCCCTTGTAGAGCGCGCCCATCACATTGCGCGAGCCTTTGGACAGGCGCACGAAATACGTGGCGATGATGGAGGCAATGATGCACACGCCGCCAATGGCAAGCGGGTAGATCATCATCGTGTCGACACCGATATCGCCTGTCAGACCGCGGAAGAAGATCGAGGCGAGCACCATCGTCGCCACAACCGTCACCGCATAGGTCTCGAACAGGTCGGCAGCCATGCCGGCGCAGTCACCGACATTGTCGCCGACATTGTCCGCGATGGTGGCGGCGTTGCGGGGATCATCTTCCGGAATGCCTGCTTCCACCTTGCCGACCATGTCACCGCCGACATCGGCGCCTTTGGTGAAGATACCGCCGCCAAGACGGGCGAAGATCGAAATCAGGGAGGCACCAAAGCCGAGCGCGACGAGGGAATCGATCACTGTGCGGCTGACCGGCTCAAAGCCCATCAGGCCGGTCAGCAGGAAATAGTAGACCACCACTGACAGCAGGGCGAGGCCCGCCACGAGCATGCCTGTTACCGCCCCGGACTTGAACGCCATGTCGAGGCCGGCGGCCAACCCCGTGCGCGACGCCTCTGTCGTGCGCACGTTGGCGCGCACCGAAACCAGCATGCCGATAAAGCCGGCAGCACCCGACAGGATTGCCCCGATCAGGAAACCGACCGCAACCTGCCAGCCCAGCAGGAAGAAGACGGCAACGAATACGACGGCACCGACCATCGCAATCGTGGTGTATTGGCGCTTCAGATAGGCGTTTGCGCCTTCCTGGATCGCCTTGGCGATTTCCTGCATGCGTTCATTGCCCGCACTGGCGGACAGGATGGAGCGGACGGTCACCGCGCCATAGATCAGGGCCAGTATACCGGCCCCGATGACCAGCCATAGCCACAGCTCAATGCTCATAATTGGTTTCCCCGTTGAGTTTCTTGTTTTTAAGGGGAATGGCCGCGTAACCGGCAGGCGCAACGAATCGCGCTGCCTGCAGCCCCTCCCATTGACGGGCGGACTATGCCCAATGGGGTGGAGCGGCGCAATCGGTGTTAGGGTTCAAACCCTGATCGGGTACGGCGCCTGTGGATCAGCGATAGCGCCGCAGTAGCCGTACGCCCCCCGCCAGAGGCTCAAGCCCGGTCACTACACCGGGGCCGAGGCGGGCTGTAAGGGCGCGGTCCCAGTGGGCGTAGGTGTCACCGGTCGTGAAATCATCGCGTGACACCAGCGTGAACGGGTGTGCATGCGCCAGAGCCACCATATCATGCACCATAAAGTGGAGCTGCGCGCGGATTTCCGGGATGCGGGCCTCATCATCCAGATGCAGACGGGCATTCAGGAAGGCATATCCGGCAAGACGTCCGTTCTCCACCAGCGGGACCGTGATGGACGGCAGATCCAGATGCGGGGTGTCGGGCGGTGCGAGCCGCTCGCCAGCCTGAATGACCAGATCGCGCAGATCGTTCGGCACCACAAGCGCGGACGTGTTGTCCGGCGCAGACGGCGGCGCGGCTAGCGCGCACGGCGCCAGCAGCGCGAATGATAGGAGTGCAGCAGCGAAGCGTTTCATGCGGCAAACTTATCTGCCGACCTGTCAAAAATGGGTGAATCCGCCCGCCCCGTACTCCACCGGCGCACCGCCCGAAAAGACCTGCACCTTATCACCGGGGGCAAACACCCCCACGACCGTTGCGCCAAGACCGGCCTTGCGGAGCTCTGCCACAAATGTGTCGACCCGCGCCGGGGGAACCGCACAAGCCAGCTCGTAATCATCACCAAAGCTGGCGAGCGCCAGGCGCGCGGCCTGCGTGTCGTCCTGATCGCCCAGCCAGCGGCGCGCGGCGTCCGACAGTGGCAGCGCATCAAGATCAATCTCGAGTGAAAGCCCGCTTGCCACTGCCAGATGGCGACTGTCGGCAATCAGGCCGTCACTGATATCGATGGCCGCACCCGCATGGGCGTGAAGGGCATCGGCCAGTGCGAGGCGCGGAACCGGCAGTTCCAGCCGTTCGAGCAGGTAGGCCCGGTCCTCCGCTGAAGGGCTGAATTCCTTCTTCGCGATTCTCAGCCCCAGATACGCATCGCCAATCGTGCCGGACACCACCAGACAATCACCCGGTTTCGCGCCTGAGCGGGTCATGGCCTTGCCCGCAGGCACCTCGCCAAACGCGGTGACAGAGATCACCCACGGACCATCCGCCGAGGTCGTGTCGCCGCCGATAAGGGCGATATCGAAGATTTCCTGATCGGACGCCAGCCCGTCAGCGAACCCGTTGCGCAGCGTGTCGGTAGCGCTGCTCGGCCAGACCACACTCGTCATGTAGCCGACTGGCCTTGCGCCCATCGCGGCCAGATCAGACAGATTCACGCGCAGGGCCTTGCGTGCCACCAATGCCGGGTCCGTGCCTTCAGGGAAGTGGCGCCCTTCCACCAGCGTATCGGCGGTAATGACCAGCTCGCGGCCCGCACGGACGGTCAGAACGGCAGCATCATCTGCCAGTCCAAGCGCCCCCTTGAAGCCCGCGGCCAGAGGGGCGAGGCGGTTCCTGATAAACCCGAACTCGCCCTTCCCGCTCATCAGCTTTCCGGCGCGGCGTCTGCGGCCGGGCGGGCGGCTCTGGCAAAAGCGTCCAGCGACGCATTGATAAAGGCCGGCTCCGGGCCTTCAAAGAAGGCATGAGCGATGTCGACATATTCGTTGATGACCACGCGGGTCGGCACATCGGTCCGGCGCAGCAGCTCATAGCCCCCTGCCCGCAGGATCGCCCGCACCGTGGCGTCGAGGCGTGAGAGCTTCCAGCCTTCCTTCAGCGTGGAGGCCGTCATCTTGTCCACCTCATCCTGCGCCTGCACGACGCCGGAGAGCAGGTCTTCAAAGAAGTCTTCATCCGCCTCGATATACTCGCCCGGCTCGCCATCATGGCCAAAGCGATGATCGCGGAACTGCCTGACCACGGTGCGCGCGCCGGTGCCGGACAGCTCCATCTGGTAGAGCGCCTGCACGGCCGACAGGCGCGCGGAGCGGCGAAGGCGTGCACGCTGGTCTGATGGCGTCTCGCTCATCTAGCGCGACCCGAAGCGCTGTGCGGTCGCGATCATGGCAAGGGCCGCCTCGGCGGCGTCCTTGCCCTTGTTCTTCTCGCTGACATGCGCGCGCACACGCGCCTGGCGGATGTTCTCGACGGTGAGGATGCCATAGCCGAGCGGTACGCCCTTCAGCGACAGATCCATCAGACCGCGCGCCAACTCGCCGCACACATAGTCATAATGGCTGGTCTCGCCGCGGATCACGCAGCCCAGCGCCACATAGCCGTCATAGGGCTGCTTGCCCGCTTCGGCCATGGCGATCACGCCGGGGATTTCGAATGCGCCGGGCACTTCGATGATCTCGAAGCCTGCACCCGCTTCGGTCAGGGCGGCTGTCGCCCCTTCGACGAGCTGTTCGGTGATGTCCTCATAGAAGGGAGCAGCAATGATGAGCAGTTTCGGTTTTGCAGCCATGCTGGCTTCCTTCTCGTTATTCTGATCTGGTCAGCGCCTGCTGACCGGCAATTTCCAGCCCGTACCCGTCCAGCGCCACAATGGTCTGCGGCGCGGTGGTGAGCAATTCCATGCGGCGTATACCCAGATCAATCAGGATCTGCGCACCCAGCCCGTATTCGCGCAAACGCCGCGCCTCGCGCTTATCAGGCGGGTCAGACGGGCTCGCACCAAAGCGTTCGGTGATCGCCGAGGGGTTGGTTTCGCGAATGAATACCATCACGGCGGCTCCCTCATGGGCCGCAAGACCGCCAATCGCTTCTTCGACCAGCCCTGCCCGGCCGCCCAGCGCGCCCAGCACGTCGTCCGCAAAGCTGACCTTGTGCATGCGCACCAGCGGCACATCGCCGGACCGGATATCGCCCTTCACCAGCGCGACGTGCTCAACCGCGTCCACCAGCGAGCGGTAGACGATCAATTTGAACGGCCCGCCATGGCGGGTTTCCACACTTGTTTCCAGCCGCCGCTCGATAAAGCGGTCATGCTGGCGGCGATAGGCGATCAGGTCAGCAATCGTGCCGATCTTGAGATTATGCGCGGCGGCAAATTCGACCAGCTCCGGCAGCCGGGCCATCGTCCCGTCCTCATTCATGATCTCGCAGATCACGCCGGACGGGTTGGCACCGGCAAGACGGGCGACATCTACCGCAGCCTCAGTATGGCCAGCGCGCACCAGTACACCGCCATCGCGCGCCGTGATCGGAAAGATATGGCCCGGACTGACGATATCTTCCGGCCCGGTCGCCGGATCAATGGCCACCGCAACCGTGCGCGCGCGGTCATGGGCGGAGATTCCGGTGGTGATCCCTTCGCGCGCCTCGATGGACACGGTGAAAGCTGTCGTGTGCCGCGAGCGGTTGCGCGGCGTCATCGGCTGGAGGTGAAGTGCCTCCGCGCGCTCGCGGGTCAGGGTCAGGCAGATCAGGCCACGCCCGTGCTTGGTCATGAAGTTGATGGCATCAGGGGTGGCGAACTGCGCGGGGATCACCAGATCGCCTTCGTTTTCGCGGTCCTCGGCATCGACAAGAATGAACATCCGCCCATTGCGGGCTTCCTCGATAATCTCCTCGGCGGAGGCGAGATTGAAACCGTTCGATGACATCAGTGCGCGTCCTTCGGACCGGCTGCGGCGGCAAGGCGCGCGGCGTAGCGCGCCATGATGTCCACCTCAAGGTTTACCCGCATGCCCGGCTTCAGGCGCGAGAGCGTGGTGACGGCCGCTGTATGGGGAATAATCATCAGGTCGAAGGCGTTACCGGTGACGCCATTGACCGTCAGCGACACACCATCAACCGCAATAGAGCCCTTCTGTGCGATGAAGGGGGCCAGGTCTGCGGGCGCCTCTATTCTCAGCGCCATCCAGCCATCAGTGTCGGTGCGGGTCTTCACGGTGCCGACACCATCGACATGACCCTGGACAATATGTCCGCCCAGCTCGTCACCCACTTTAAGCGGCCGTTCCAGATTAATGGCGGTACCTGGCTTCCAGTCACCCAGCGTCGTGCGGGCAAGCGTTTCGGGCGAGACCTCAAGCTGATAGCGCGCGCCAGCCCCGTCCGGCTCGATATGAGTGACGGTCAGGCAGACCCCGTCATGGGCGATGGACGCCCCCAGCACCAGATCATCAGCCGGCCACGGCCCGCGCACCGTAAAACGGCGCACCGGCCCGTCCTCGAGAGCAGCCAGCTCCCCGACGGCGGTGACGATCCCGGTGAACATCGCGGCTAGTTACCTTCGCGCTCGTAGCTTTCGTGCAGATCGCGTCCGATAACGCGAACCGATGTGCGCCGGAATTGGGGTGCGCTGGCCAGATTGCCAAGGCCGAGCGCTGCAAACACGTCCATTCCGTCGCCGCCAATAATCATCGGCGCGCGGAACCATTCCAGCCGGTGCACCAGCCCTGCTTTCACGGCAGCGCCCGCCAGCCGTCCGCCGGCCTCTATTAGCACACGTGAATGACCGGCCGAGCTGAGATACTGCAAGGCGGCCCGCAGGCTGACATGCCCGTCTGCGCCTTTTTCAACGCGCACCAGACGTGCGCCCCTGGCGCTAAGGGCCTTGGCGCGGGCTTCATCATCACTGGCATGGAAGATGATGGCAGGCCCTTCCTCGAACAGTTTCGCGCCCGGCAGGATGCGCAGGCTGGTATCCAGCACCGCCCGCTCCGGCTGCTCTGCCGCCTTCACCCCGCCCGGCCGCACGGTCAGCCTCGGATCGTCCGCCAGCACGGTACCGATCCCGGTCAGGATGACATCATAGCGCGCCCGCAGGGCGTGAACGGCGTCGCGCGCCTCGGCTCCGGTAATCCATTGCGACTGGCCGGTAGAGGTGGCGATCTTGCCGTCCAGTGACGTCGCGAGCTTCAGCGTTACGTGAACAAACCGCGTCATTATGTGTCGTCCTCGCCATCCCCAAGCTCGTCGCCGAGCTTCTCGCCGCGAATAAACTCTGAAAAGTCGGCCACTTCGCGGAAATCACGATAGACCGACGCGTAGCGCACATAGGCAACCGGATCGAGATTGCGTAAGCCCTCCATCACCAGCTCGCCGATCCGGCGTGACGGGATATCCGGCTCGCCGCTGCTTTCCAGCCGCCGCACGATACCTGAGATCATCTGCTCGGTGCGTTCGCGGTCAATCGAGCTTTTGCGGGCGGCCAGCAGAACCGAGCGCATCAGCTTGTCGCGCTCGAACGGCACGCGCTTGCCGTCCGACTTGATGACCTGCAGGTCACGCAGCTGGACGCGCTCGAATGTCGTGAAGCGCGCGCCGCATGAAGGGCATTGCCGGCGGCGGCGGATAGCCTGCCCGTCTTCCGAAGGCCGGGAGTCCTTTACCTGGGTATCAGGATGGGAGCAGAACGGACAGCGCAAGAACCGGACTCCTAGCCAAGCTCGGGATAGATCGGGAAGCGCTTGCACATGGCGATAACTTCCTCGCGTACGCGCGCTTCGACCTGCGCGTCGCCGTCACGATTATCGGCCAGCGCATCCAGCACGTCAGCCATCATCTCACCGACGCGGCGGAATTCAGCCACGCCAAAGCCGCGTGTGGTTCCTGCCGGCGCGCCAATACGCAGGCCCGAAGTGACGGTCGGCTTTTCCGGATCAAACGGCACCCCGTTCTTGTTGCAGGTCATGTGGGCGCGTTCCAGCGCCGCCTCGGAAATGTCTCCGGTCAGCTTTTTCGGGCGCAGATCGATCAGGGCCAGATGGCTGTCGGTCCCGCCGGACACCACCGCGTAGCCGGCATCAGACAGGGCGCCCGCCATGGCCCGGCAGTTCTCCACCACATTGGCGGCATACTGCTTGAACTCAGGGCGCAACGCCTCGCCGAACGCAACGGCCTTGCCGGCAATGACGTGCATCAGCGGGCCGCCCTGCAGGCCGGGGAACACAGCCGAATTGATCTTCTTGCCGATATCCACATCGCGCGAAAGCACCATGCCGCCGCGCGGGCCGCGCAGCGTCTTGTGCGTCGTGGTTGTCACCACATCGGCATGCGGCACCGGGTTGGGATAGACGCCTGCTGCCGCCAGCCCGGCGAAATGGGCCATATCGACCAGAAGCAGCGCGCCAGCCTCATCGGCGATTGCGCGGAATTTCTTGAAGTCGATCTCGCGCGGATAGGCCGAACCACCGGCAATAATCATTTGCGGGCGCAGTTCCAGCGCCTGCTCGCGCAGCTTGTCATAATCAATCAGCGCATCGCTCTCGCGCACACCATAATGATGCGCCTCGAACCATTTGCCGGACATGTTTGGCCGCGCACCATGGGTCAGGTGACCGCCGGCCGAAAGGTCGAGGCCGAGGATACGGTCGCCAGGTTTCAGCAGAGCCAGAAACACAGCCTGATTGGCCTGGCTGCCAGAATTGGGCTGAACGTTCGCATAGGCCGCGTCGAACAGCTTCTTCGCGCGCTCAATCGCCAGCTCTTCGGCGATGTCGACAAACTCGCAGCCGCCATAATATCGCTTGCCGGGATAGCCTTCGGCATACTTGTTGGTCAGCGGCGAGCCCTGCGCCTCCAGAACAGCACGGCTGACAATATTTTCCGAGGCTATCAGCTCGATCTGATCCTGTTGCCGGCCAATCTCCTTTGCGATGGCGCTGGCAATTTCGGGGTCCCGGCTGGCGAGCGTTTCGGTGAAAAACCCGTTGCTGGCGGTTTCCTGGGCTGCATCCGGCATCGGCGACTCCCTCTTGGCGATTTGTCGGTTGACCCTGAAATACGCCCTGGCGAAGCGCTTCACAACCACACACAACCGCACATGTTGAAAAGACGCACCATTCGCGGGGCGCAGACTTTGCGTTCTCCTGGCCGCAGCCGGAAAACCGGGTTTCGATCCGGCGCGGTTTCTTCTGCATAAACTTACTGGTATTGGCAGACGCTATACTTGTTTGCTCAACCAAAGCAGTTTACACAAAGTGCATATTGGGTCCTATCAACAAAAGCGAATGTCAGGTGATGAATATGACCGAAGACAACACTCCCCCGATCGATCAGGAAGAAGTACTGCGGATGACCACCGATATCGTGGCATCCTACGTCGCCAACAATACCATTTCCGCCGACGGGGTTCCGGAAATCATCCGTCAGGTGCATGGCGCCCTGCGTGAACTGACGGGCGTTGAAGCAAAGCCCGAAGCCAAGGCCAAGCCTGCGGTTCCGGTGTCCCGGTCTGTCACCGACGACTACATCATCTGCCTGGAAGACGGCAAAAAGCTCAAAATGCTCAAGCGCTATCTGCGCTCGCAA
Organism: Glycocaulis abyssi; assembly: GCF_041429775.1. Lineage (NCBI taxonomy): Bacteria > Pseudomonadati > Pseudomonadota > Alphaproteobacteria > Maricaulales > Maricaulaceae > Glycocaulis > Glycocaulis abyssi. The sequence continues at coordinate 902,754 of NZ_CP163421.1, forward strand.
TACGACATGTCGCCGGACGATTATCGCCGCAAATGGGGCCTGCCGTCGGACTATCCGATGGTGGCACCGGCCTATTCGCGCCGCCGGTCTGATTTCGCCAAGGAAATCGGCCTTGGCCGCGGTGGCCGCAAGTCACGCAAATAGTATCTGGCTCTTTACGGGTCAGACGATGACGCCCCGGCCTTTTGGCCGGGGCGTTTTTTGTTTGCCATCAGCATTCAGGCCCAGACGGCGCGCCAGCTTGCGCAGGGCCACCCGTTCCAGATCATGCCGGGCCGTGCGCGCAGGGCCGAACACGATCACCTCGGTTCCTGTCGCGGCATCGATGGCCGCCAGCCGGACCGAATCAGCCAGCCCCTGATATTCAAAGATGATCTCCCGGCCGGGCAGTCCGCCGCGGCCAGACATCAGGCGACCTTCGCGTTCGCGTATTTCGCATAGACCACCTGCAGCGCATCAATCAGCTGATCGAACATCTCGTCGGTGTGCAGCGGTGACGGGGTGAAGCGCATGCGCTCGGTGCCTTTTGGCACAGTCGGGTAGTTGATCGGCTGCACATATATCCCGTGCTCGTCCAGCAGCGCGTCGGTGATCCGCTTGCACAGCACAGGATCGCCGATATGCACCGGAACGATATGCGTCTCGGACTCCATCACCGGCAGCCCCGCCGCCTTCATGCGGGCTTTAAGCGTGGCGGCGCGCTCCTGATGCGCATCACGCAGATGGGAGGCGGATTTGAGATACTCCACGCTGGCGCGCGCACCCGCGGCCAGCACAGGCGCCAGCGAGGTCGTGAAGATGAAGCCGGGCGCCCGTGAGCGGATGGCATCGCAGATCACCGAGTCTGCCGCGATATAGCCGCCCATGACGCCAAACGCCTTGCCGAGCGTGCCTTCGATAATGTCGAAACGGTGCATCAGCCCGTCACGCTCTGCCACCCCTGCCCCGCGCATACCGTAAAGGCCGACCGCGTGAACCTCATCGAGATAGGTCATGGCATTATACTTGTCGGCAAGATCGCACACCGCTTCGAGCGGGCCGATATCGCCATCCATGGAATAGACCGACTCAAGCGCAATGAGCTTGGGCGCATCCAGCGGCGCGGCTTTGAGCAGCTCTTCAAGATGGGCCACATCATTGTGCCGCCAGACATGCTTCTCGCAGCCCGCCTGGCGCACGCCCTCGATCATTGAGGCGTGATTGAGTGCATCGGAATAGATGATGAGGCCGGGCAGGATCTTGCCGAGTGTCGCCAGCGTCGCCTGATTGGCGATGTAGCCGGACGTGAAAAGGAGCGCGGCTTCCTTCTGGTGAAGGTCTGCCAGCGAGCGCTCCAGCTCGACATGATAATGAGTCGTGCCGGAGATATTGCGCGTGCCGCCAGAGCCGGCACCGACATCGTCAATCGCCTGCTTCATCGCGCCGGTTACGCACGCGCTCTGGCCCATGCCCAGATAGTCATTGGAGCACCAGACGGTGACTTCACGCATGCTGCCATCGCCAGCGCGGTAGCGCGCCTTGGGAAACTCGCCCTTCTTGCGCAGCAGATCGGCGAACACGCGGTAGCGGCCTTCCGCGCGGACGCGGGCGACCGAAGCCTTGAACGCTGCTGCGTAATCCATGTCGTGTTCTCCTGACCGCTCTGATGGCGGCTATCGGCGCGGGCTATTGCGCATCGTATATGGACTGGTTTCATGCATACCGGAAGGCGGACCGATTGTCGCGCCTTCTAGTTGAAACTGTTTCGCAATTTCATTCCGTCCTGTTGGCGGCGATCATTTCGATGATCCCTGAGAAATCTTTCTCATTCCCGCCGGATTCGGTGAACAGGGTGTAGAGCCTCTCGGCATGGGCACCGAGCGGAATGGCGGCGTCCGCCGATTGCGCGGTTTCGAGCGCAAGGCGCAAATCTTTCAGCATCATGGGCGCGGCGAACCCCGGCTTGTAGCCCCGGTTCGAAGGCGCGGCTGGCACCGGCCCCGGAACCGGGCAATAGCTGGTCATCGACCAGTTCTGCCCCGACGCCTTGGACGAAATATCGAAGAAGCGCTGCGGATCCAGGCCCAGCTTCTGTGCCAGCGCAAACGCCTCGCAGGTGCCGATCATGTGGATGCCCAGCAGCATATTGTTGCAGATCTTGGCGGCCTGCCCCGCCCCGGCATCACCGGCCCGGATAACGGCCTTGCCCATCTTCTCAAGATAGGGTCTTGCCGCCTCGAACGCGCTTTCCGGTCCGCCCACCATGAAGGTCAGCGTGCCACCCTCGGCGGCGGCGACACCGCCAGATACCGGCGCATCGACGAATTTGATCCCGGCCGTGGCCGCCGCTTCACCAACAGCGCGGGCCGAATCCACGTCGATGGTCGAGCAATCCATCAATATCGCGTCAGGCTTCACATGGGCGATGATCCCCTCCTCGCCCTCATAAATGCCCCGGACATGCTTGCCGGCGGGCAGCATGGTCACGACCGCGTCAACGCCAGAGACGGCCTCCAGCACGCTTGATGCAGCCTTGCCGCCCTGGCCGGAAAACACCGCGACCGCGTCCTGATTGAGGTCAAACCCGCGCACTTCATGGCCGGCCTTGACCAGATTCACGGCCATGCCCGAACCCATATTGCCCAGTCCGATAAAGGCGATGACGGCCATGATATTTCCTCCGGCGATTACGGTTATTGTCTAGTCGAGAAAGCTCTGTTCGCGGTCCGCTTCCAGCGGAACAAACATCGCCTCCACGTCTTCGGGGCGCATTTGCGGACCCCATTTGGGTGCATTGTCCTTGTCGATGATCACCGCGCGCACCCCTTCGTAGAAGTCCGAACCCTCCACCAGCAGGCGCATGGACACGCGCAAATCCTGCTGCATCACGGTGCGGAAATCAGCCTGTGCGCCCTTGCGCAGCGCCGCCAGCGTTATCGCGCAGGAGGTGGGCGATTTCGAGTTGAGGATGGAAAGCTGCTTGGCCGACCATGCATCACCAGCCGCTTCGACGCGCGCTTTCATCGCGGCCAGCTCATCACCGGCGAACGCCGCATCGATGAGCCCGCCCAGATGCGCCAGATCAGACTCGCCCGGATCACCCGCGTGCGCCTCCAGAATATCTTCCAGCGCCTCGCCATCATTGTCGAGTTCTGCGCTTTCCAGCGCCGCGATGAGGGCTTCTTGCCGGTCTGAGGGCACATAATGGGTCGCTACACCCGCAGCGAGGCTGTCAGCGGCTTTCAGGCGCGCGCCGGTCAGCCCCATCCACATGCCGGTTTCGCCCTTCAGGCGCGGCAGGAAATACGCGCCGCCAACATCCGGGTGGAAGCCGATGCCCGTCTCCGGCATGGCAAACATGGTCCGGTCGCCCGCCACGCGGTGCGAACCGTGGACCGAAATACCGACCCCGCCGCCCATGGTGATGCCGTCAATCAGCGCGATATAGGGTTTGGGATATTCAAAGATCAGCGTGTTGAGCTGGTATTCGTCGCGCCAGAATGTCCAGGCTTCGTCGCCGCCTGCCTTGCCGCTTTCCGCCAGCATGCGGATATCGCCGCCCGCGCAGAAACCCTTCTCACCTGCCCCGTCGACGACCACCGCTTTCACCGCGTCATCCTCGCGCCAGTCGAGCAGCGCCTTGATGAGACCATCCACCATCTCCTGATTGAGCGCGTTCAGCGCCTCAGGCCGGTTCAGCGTGATCCGGCCAACGGAGCCGGTTTTGCGGGCGTTTATGAGGGAGGTCATCGGGCCGGAAATCCTTATATGCGTCTAGCGGAGGTCGATGAAGGGCGCGCCAAGCGCCTCGCAGGCTGCTAACAGCCCGGCATCCCGGCTGGCAAGGGCCGCGTCCAGCGTCACCGCCAGCGACAGGTAGGCATAGTCGAACAGGGAGAGGTTTGCATCGAAGGCAGGCGTTACCGATGCCTGAACCTGTTCAACTGCGGGCGCCTCCTGCAGAAATATCTCGAGCGCGTCGATCGCGCGCAGGTCCGCCTCCAGACTGCGGCCGGAGCGCTGCGCGTAGCGCATGAGGACATTGGTCGTTTCCCACGCGAAAATGTAGGGCGCGGTCAACGTGTATGCATCCAGCCTGTCGAAGAGAGCAGCGGTGCGGGTGGTCGCATGTGACGGGATCACAAAGGCAATCGCCGCCGAAGCGTCGAGCACGATCAGTTCGTCATTCACGAGCGGCCAAGCTCTTTAAGCTCTTCCCAGCTCACCGCATCCAGCTCCGGATCAGTTGGCTGGGTCTCGTGCAGCTTGCCAAAAACCTTTTTCAGTTCCGCCTGCGAGAGCCGCCGCCGGGACGGTTCCGGCCGGACGGCGCCGGGCGAGCGCAGAACCGTCGCCAGCGGCTTGCCGTGGCGGGTAATGGTGATGGGCTCGCCGGTCTTCTCCAGCTCATCGAGCAGGCGGGAGAGATGGGTTTTCGCCTCAAGCACGCCGACATATTTCATCGTGGCACCCGTCAATTCTGACCAGAAGTCTGACCATAATAGCGCAAATTCTGGTCAGAATCCATTGTGGGCTGGCAATGCCGCTCTTCATCGCTTCCCGGCGCAAATTAGCCCAGCCCATTTCTCGATCGCGGCAGGTGCGCGGAAGCCCAGAAGCTCCAACCTCGTCACCCCCACGAAGGTGGGGGTCCATAGATCATGGAGCGAAGGCAGTTGTCGTCAGCTCTGGGTTCCCGCCTGCGCGGGAACGACGAAGATGAAACCCTACCTGAGCACATCCTTCGCGATGATGACGCGCATGATCTCGTTAGTGCCTTCAAGGATCTGGTGGACACGCAAATCGCGCACGATCCGCTCGATTGGGTAGTCCTTCAGATAGCCATAGCCACCATGCAGCTGCAGGGCGTCATTGGCGATTTTGAAGCCAAGATCGGTCGCGAACCGCTTCGCCATCGCGCAGTATTTCGGCGCGGACGGATCGTTTGCGTCCAGCGCTGCGGCCGCGCGGTAGAGCATGAGGCGCGAGGCTTCCAGCTCGGTGGCCATATCGGCCAGCTTGAATTCATTAGCCTGAAACGCGGAGATCGGCTTGCCGAACTGCTTGCGCTCTCTGGTGTAGGCCACGGCCAGATCGAAGGCTTCTGACGCACCGCCGAGCGAGCACGCGCCGATATTGATGCGCCCGCCATTGAGGCCCTTCATGGCGAGGGTAAAGCCCATGCCCTCTTCTGCCAGGCGGTTTTCCACCGGCACGCGGCAGTCCTCGAACGTGACGACGGCTGTGGGCTGCGAGTTCCAGCCCATCTTCTTCTCGTTGGCGCCGAACGAGAGCCCCGGCGTACCCTTCTCCACCACGATTGTGGAAATCCCCTTTGGCCCGTCCTCGCCCGTGCGGCACATGACGACATAAAGGTCCGACACCCCGCCGCCGGAGATGAAGGCTTTCGCGCCGTTAAGCACATAATGGTCGCCATCGCGCACAGCCTTGGTGCGCAGGCTGGCGGCGTCCGAACCCGCTCCGGGCTCGGTCAGGCAGTAGGAGCCGATAATGTCCATGGCCGTCAGGCGCGGCAGCCAGCGCTGGCGCTGCTCTTCGCTGCCCCAGCTATCGATCATCCAGCTGACCATGTTGTGAATGGAGATGAAGGCAGCCGTGGAGACGCATCCGCGCGAGAGTTGTTCAAAGATCAGCGCGGCATCGAGGCGGCTCATGCCAGAGCCACCCACATCGTCGCGCGTGTAAATGCCGGCAAAGCCCATTTCAGCGGCTTCTTTCAGGACATCGACCGGGAAATGCTTTTCCTCGTCCCAGCGCGCGGCATTGGGCTTTAAACGGTCATCAGAGAATTTGCGTGCGGCGTCCTGAATCAGCGCCTGCTCTTCCGTCAGCTCGAAATTCACGGCAAACCTCCTGACAAGCTCTAATGGTCTTTGGCACGCGAGATAGACGATATGGCCCTGTTTCCCAATACCCGCCTGCGCCGCACGCGCAGCCAGCCCTGGATACGCGATCTGGTTCGCGAGACCCATCTGACCCCGCACGATCTTATCTGGACCATTGTCGTATCAGACAGCGCCGACCCTATCGAGCCGGTCGAGGCCATGCCCGGCACGGTGCGCATGAGCGTTGCCGAAGCCGCCAAGGCCGCAAAGCGCGCACGCGATCTCGGCATCCCCGCCATTGCCGTCTTCCCGCATATCGATCCATCGCTGAAGGATAATTCCGGTACCGAAGCGCTAAATCCTGATGGCCTCGTCATGCGGGCGGTGAAAGCCATGAAGGACGCCGCGCCGGAGGTTGGGATCATCTGCGATGTCGCGCTCGATCCCTTCACCGATCATGGCCATGACGGCGTGATGGAAGGCGGCGTGATCCTCAATGATGCGACCGTCGACCTCCTCATCGCGCAGAGCCTTGCCCAGGTTGAGGCAGGCTGCGATGTGCTGGCCCCGTCCGACATGATGGATGGCCGCATCGGCGCGATCCGTAACGCGCTGGAGGAGGCCGGCCATACCGATACGCTGATCCTCTCCTATGCCGCGAAATACGCATCAGGCTTCTACGGGCCCTACCGCTCCGCCATCGGCTCGGCGGCACTGCAGGGCGACAAGAAGACCTATCAGATGGACCCGGCCAACACCGATGAGGCGCTGCGCGAGGTGGCCATGGATATCGAGGAAGGCGCCGACATGGTGATGGTCAAGCCGGGCCTTCCCTATCTCGATATCGTCACCCGTGTGAAGGAAGCGTTCGGCGTGCCGACCTATGCCTTCCAGGTTTCCGGCGAGTACGCGATGATCATGGCGGCGGCGCAAAACGGCTGGATTGATGGCGAACGGGTGATGATGGAGACCCTTACCTGCTTCAAGCGCTCGGGCGCGGACGGCATCCTCACCTATTTCGCGCCCACGGCTGCGGAGATTCTGGGGGAGTAGAGCCCCTCCTAATCAATCTTCCCGATCGGCGGCAGGGACCAGCCAAAGAGGATGGCCGCGCCCCGTATGACGAAAGCGAGCGCAGCGGCTCCGAGCGCGGCGACACTCGTCATCACGCCCATCTGCACCGCGATGATATAGGCCGAAGCCCCCGCCAATGCGGCGAGCGCATAGATTTCGGCGCGCAGGATGAGCGGCACCTCGTTGACGATGATGTCTCGCAACAGTCCGCCAAACGCCGCGCTCATCACGCCGGTCAGCGCGGCGATGGACCAGTGCGCCCCGGCGGCAAGACCGGCCTGCGCGCCGATAACGCAAAAGACGCTAAGGCCCGCCGCATCGGCCCAGACCAGAGCTTTCAGCCGGATACCCTTGCCGGACGTGACCAGCGCCGAGGCATAATAACCCGCCACACCGCCGATCAGCGCCAGGGCGAGATATTCCGGCGCATTGACCCAATAGACAGGCAGGCTGCCCAGGATCATGTCACGCAGCGTGCCGCCGCCCATACCCGTCACGGCGCCAAGGATCGCCGCCCCGAACGGATCCAGCCGGTTGCGCGCGGCAATGATGCCGCCCGAAACGGCGAACAGGAACACGCCGGCATGATCGAGAATGGAAAAGAGAAGCTCGACGCTCATTCGCGGTTCAGCCGGGCGATGACGCTGGACGTATCCCAGCGCTTGCCGCCCATGGCTTCCACTTCGGCGTAGAACTGGTCGACCAGCGCGGTTACGGGCAATTTGGCGCCATTGGCGCGCGCCTCTTCAAGCGCGATACGCAGATCCTTGCGCATCCATTCGACAGCAAAGCCGAAATCGAACTTGCCCTGATCCATGGTCTGCCAGCGGTTTTCCATCTGCCAGCTCTGTGCCGCGCCCTTTGAGACCGCGCTGATGACAGTTTCCACATCCAGCCCGGCGGCTTGTGCGAAGTGAATACCTTCAGACAGCCCCTGCACCAGCCCCGCAATGCAGATCTGGTTGACCATCTTGGTCAGCTGACCTGCACCGGCGGGGCCCGCATGCACGATGGCCTTGGCATAAGACTGCATGACGGGTTCAGCCTTGGCGAATGTGTCCTTGTCGCCCCCGCACATGATGGAAAGCTGGCCGTTCTCCGCCCCCGCCTGCCCGCCTGACACCGGCGCATCGACAAAACCGATACCCCTTGCGCTGGCCGCCTCATGGAGTTCGCGCGCCAGCTTGGCGGAGGCGGTCGTGTGGTCCACGAGCACCGAGCCCGGCTTCATGTGTTCGAGCAACGGAAGGGCGACGGCGCGTACATCAGGATCATCGCCAAGGCACATGAAAACGATATCGGCGCCGCTGGCGGCCTCTTCAGGCGTGCTGGCTGCAACGCCTGCATGCTGGTCCGCCCACGCCTTCGCCTTGGCGCCGGTACGGTTCCAGACCCGCACCTCATGGCCCGCAGCCTTGAGATGTCCGGCCATCGGAAAGCCCATTACGCCCAGTCCCAGGAAGGCAGCAATCGTCATGGATAGTCTCTCCTGAAGCGCTTCAGTGCGCCGCTGCAAATACCGAACGGTGGAATACCAGCGCCGGGGCAGTGCGTGGCCGGTCAAAGGCCGCTACCCGCCCGACTATGATGATGTGGTCGCCGCCCTCGTGCACGGCGTCCAGCGTGCATTCGAACCGGGCAATGGCGTCTCTTACCAGCGGCACGCCGGTTGTGCCCTCGGTCCACTGCCCGCCTGCCCGTCCCAGATCATCGTCGCGCGCGCAGGCCAGCGCCAGCGCTTCCTGATCCGCCCCCAGCACATTGATGGCAAAGCGCGGCGCAGAAGCGAACTGGTCATAGCGCAGGCTGGCCCGGTCCAGCGACCACAGCACCAGGGGCGGCTCCAGCGAAACGGACGCAAAGGAATTGATGGTGAGAGCGCGGGCGCGCCCCTCCTCCAGCACCGTGACCAGAGCCACGCCGGTAGGGTAACAGCCAAGAGCGTCGCGAAAGGTGCGCGCAGTTTCCAAAATTTGCCTCCGTCCGGGCCTTCAACCCGCCCTTAACCCTGTTCGTATAGCTTGACGATAGAACAACAAGAAATGCGGGTGTGAGATGACTGCCGGTCGACCGATCATCATCAAAAAAATCAGGAAAGCCGCACATGGTCATCATGGCGGCGCGTGGAAAGTGGCATATGCCGATTTCGTCACCGCGATGATGGCCTTTTTCCTGCTGATGTGGCTGATTAATTCGGTCGATCAGGAGCAGCTGCGCGGCGTGGCCGACTACTTCTCCCCCTCTACCGTCAGCACGGATAATTCCGGGTCTGCGCCCTTGCGGCTGATGCCGCCGCGCGGCGATCAGGGCATCTCCAGCCCGGATATGGCGTTTCTGGAGCGCAATCCAACCTCCCATGCCCCCGGTTCGGGATCGGACGATACGCCCGATGATGGCCGGGGCAGCCCGCGCGACGTCGCGCAGGACGCGCTGACCAGCGCTCTGGCACGCCGCGAGCAGGCCGAGTTTGAAAGCGCCGAAATGTCACTGCGTCAGGCGCTGGAAGAAATGCCGGAGCTGGCCGAGTTGTCGCGTCACCTGATTATCGATCAGACACCCGAAGGGCTGCGTATTCAGCTGATCGACGAAGAAGGCCGCCCGATGTTCAATGCGGGCGCAACCCGGCCCAATGAGCGCGCCATCGTGCTCTTGCGCGCGGTTGCCGATGTGGTGGATCGCCTGCCCAACCGCATCACGATCTCCGGTCACACCGACGCCTCCCCGGTTCCGGCCAGTGCGCCGTCGAACTGGGAGTTGTCGTCTGCCCGCGCCAATTCTGCGCTACGCGTATTGCAGGAGCGCGGCATTTCCGATGACCGGGTTTCCGATGTGCGCGGCAAGGGCTCTGCCGAGCCTCTCTTCCCCGACGATCCCTACATGGCCGGCAATCGCCGCCTGTCGATCGTGCTGCTGCGCGAAGCGCCCGTCCTGCCGCCCGGCGGCGCGCTGTAGGCTCCCGCGCCTTGTGTGAAAACTGGCTGTTCCGGTGGAACTGCGCTGAGGCTACACTGATTTCAATCCTGACGCGGATTCGCCGCCGGTATTGAGGGATCAGAATTGCCGTGACGCACCCGTTCACCACGCGCCAGTTGCCGTTTTTCCTGACGGCGCCAACGCCCTGTCCCTATCTGCCAGGGCAGCTGGAGCGCAAGGTGTTCACGCGTGTGGACCCGTCTGATGGCCCCGGCCTCAATGATGCGCTGACCCATGCCGGTTTCCGCCGCTCGCAATCCATTCTCTACCGGCCGGCCTGTGAGCGCTGCTCGGCCTGCAAGTCGGTGCGCATACCCGTTGCCGACTTCAGCTTTTCACGGTCCCAGCGGCGTATCCTGAAGCGCAATGACGATCTCAGGGCCGATATCCGCCCGGCTGATGCCACTACCGAGCAATTTGCCCTGATGAGCCGCTATCTGGAATCGCGTCACGGCGATGGTGACATGGCGGGTATGCACTTCCTCGACTATGTCGGCATGGTCGAAGATGGCATGCAGCGCACGCACATCACCGAATACCGCGATGCCTCCGGCCATCTCGCCGCCGCTGCCCTGGTTGATGAATTGCCCGACGGGCTATCACTGATCTACAGCTTTTTTGACCCCGACCGGGCCGGTCTCAGCCCCGGCAAATTCATGATTCTCGATCATGTCCGGCGCGCCAGAATGGCCAGCCTGGCGCACGTCTATCTGGGCTACTGGGTCAAGGGCAGCGCCAAGATGGACTACAAGGCGCGCTATTCCCCGCTGGAAGTCCTTGAACCTGCAGGCTGGCGGCGGTTAGAGGCTGGCGGGTAGGTTAAACCCTGCTATGGAAGGGCAAAGGCCCGTCCGTGAATCGGGCCATCGCGCCAGACAGGCGCATTCGGGGAGATAATCATGGATCGCAGGACATTCCTGAGCGGTGCCACCATCGCGACCGCCGCAGCCGCAACCGCCTGTTCACAGGAAACACCGGGGGATGTGGCCGCTCCGGCTGTAAACCGGCGGCGCACCCGCCGTCTGCGCATGGTCACCACCTGGCCTGCCAATTTTCCAGGGCTTGGCACCGCTGCGGACACGACCGCGCGCCTGATCGGTGAAATGTCCGGCGGCGAGCTGGAAGTGCAGGTCTATGGCGCGGGCGAGATAGTCGGCGCATTCGAGGTTTTCGACGCTGTCTCCAACGGCGTTGCCGACATGTATCACGCCGCCGAGTATTACTGGCAGGGCCGCTCTCCCGCCTATAATTTCTACTGCGCTGTACCGATGGGTCTGACGGCTACCGAGATCATGGCGTGGGTGGAGTTTGGTGGCGGTCAGGAATTGTGGGACGAGCTGTCGGCCCAGTTCAACATCAAGCCCTTCCAGGCTGGCAATACCGGCCACCAGATGGGCGGATGGTTCAAGCGCGAGATCAACGCGCTGTCGGATTTCAGGGGCCTGCGCGTGCGCATGCCCGGCCTAGGCGGCGATGTGATCCGGGCGCTCGGCGGCGCAGCGGTCGCGCTCTCCGGCGGTGAAATCTATCAGGCCCTCCAGTCCGGTGCGATTGACGCCACCGAATGGGTCGGCCCGTGGAACGATCTGGCCTTCGGCTTCTATCGCGAGGCGCCCTATTATTACGGCCCCGGCTTCCACGAGCCGGGTTCCGCGCTCGCCATCGGTGTCAATCTGGGCGTCTGGGAGAGCCTGCCGGCCCAGCATCAGGCCATTGTGCGCGCCGCCTGCCGCGCGGCCAACAACCAGTCGATTGCCGAGTTTACGCATCACAATGGTATCGCACTGCAAACCCTTATCGAGGATCACGGCGTCCAGCTTCGCAATTTCTCCGACGAGATATGGCGCGAGGTCGGCCGGGTCAGTGAAGAGGTTGTCGCCAACGCGGCCAATGCCGACGCCATGTCCCGGCGCGTCTATAACAGCTATGTCCAGTCGCGGCGGCGTTCGCGCGAATGGGCCAACGTATCCGAGACGCCCTATCTGCAGATGCGCGAACTCGTGCTCGGCGGCTAGACCATGACCATGAAGGCGGGAGACTGGCTGCTCATCGCGCTCATTGTGCTGACACTGGCGCTGATCGGTGCCGAGCAGATCAGCCCGGGCGCGGTGCAGGGCTGGTTCGCATCCGGGATCGTCCTGCGCGGGCAGTATCTGGACACTGCTCTGGACTGGGCGGGCTGGGCACTGACGCCGGTCCTGGCCCTGCCAGTTCTTGCGGCTGTGTGGACCATAATCGCCGCTCCGCCCGCCCTGATGACGGTGGCACTGGTCTATATCAGCCGCGTTATTGACGCCGTGAACCGGGCCATTGGCGACGCGGCGCGCTGGTTTGCGCTGGCGCTGGTGCTTGTGACCAGTCTTGTTGTCATTCAGCGTTATGTTTTCGGTGTTTCGATCACAAAGTTGCAGGAAAGCATGATCTATTTTCATGCCCTGCTCTTCCTGCTGTCGAGCGCAGTGACGCTGCTCGCAGGCGGGCATGTCCGCGTCGATATTTTCTACTCGCGCCTCTCTGCCAGGGCGAAGGCGTGGACCGATATCGCCGGCGTCTATCTGGCCCTGATCCCGATGTGCTGGCTGATCCTGGACACGTCACGCTCCTATGTGGGCGGCGCGTGGCGGGTCATGGAGCGCTCGCGCGAGAGCGACGGCCTGCCGCTTGTCTTTGCATTGAAAACCGCCATCCCGGTCTTCGCGGTGATGATGATCGCGCAAGGGGTCTCGATGGCGGCCAGAGCAGCGCTGACGCTCGGCGGCAAGGACACTCCGGAGGAGGGCCAGCGCGAGGACGTGCCGAAGGCAGCGCTGTGATGGATATTCTGTTCACCGCCCTGCCCTTCCTGATGTTCATAACGGCCGTCGTGGCGCTGCTGCGCGGCTTCCCGGTGGCCTTCACGCTCGCCGGTGTCGCCATCCTCTTTGCGCTGATCGGGCTGGCGCTGGACGCGTTTGATCCGCTGCACTTGCGCGCATTCCCCCAGCGCATCTATGGCAACATCATGGAGATGGACAAGTCCATCCTCGTGGCCGTGCCGCTCTTTGTGTTCATGGGCGTGATGCTGGAAAAGTCGCGCGTTGCCGAGGAATTGCTCGAAGCCATGGGCGCGCTCTTCGGCTCGCTGCGCGGCGGGCTGGGCATCTCGGTGGTAATCGTCGGCGCATTGCTGGCAGCATCCACCGGCATCGTAGGCGCCACGGTCGTCACGATGGGGCTTCTGTCCCTGCCGACCATGCTCCGGCGCGGCTATGACCCGGCCCTGGCCAGCGGCTCCATCGCCGCGTCCGGCACGCTGGGCCAGATCATTCCGCCGTCCATCGTGCTGATCCTGCTCGGCGACCAGCTCGGCTCCGCCTATGCGCGCGCGCAGCGTGAACAGGGCATTTTTTCGCCGGACATCCTGACCGTGGGCGATCTGTTTGCAGGCGCACTGGTACCCGGCCTGCTGCTGGTCAGCGCCTATATCATCTACCAGATCGTCATCGCGATTACCCGCCCTGCCGCCTCGCCTGCCATCCCCAAGGAGGAGCTGAACGCGGACATCTTCAAGATCGTGCGCGCACTGGTGCCGCCGCTTGGCCTGATCATCGCCGTCCTCGGCTCCATACTCTCCGGCCTTGCCACGCCAACCGAAGCCGCCGGTGTTGGCGCACTCGGCGCGACCCTGCTGGCGGGTTTCCGCAATGCCGGTGCCAGCACCAATCCGCGATCAGGACGATGGCTGGTAGCGATAGGCGCGATCAGCCTGCTGGCGCTGATCGCTGCCGCCGTCCTGTTAAATCTGCGTGCCGGAACAGACGGGTCAACGCGCCTCTTTGCGCTGGCGCTCGGCGCACTGGCAGCAATCGGCACCGCCGGCGCGATCATCCGCCTGTTCCGCACCGGGGTGTTGGACGAGGTGATGACGCAGACCGCGCGCATCTCCTCCATGGTGTTCGTGATCCTGATCGGTGCTTCCCTGTTTGCGCTGGTATTCCGCGAGCTGGGCGGCGATGGCAGCGTGCGCGCCATGCTGGAGGCGGTGCCAGGCGGGGTGTTTGGCGCGGTGCTGGTGGTAATGCTCATCATGTTCGTGCTGGGCTTCTTCCTCGACTTTATCGAGATCACCTTCGTGGTCGTGCCGATCGTTGCGCCCATCCTGTTCCTGATGGGGGTGGACCCGATCTGGCTGGGCGTATTGATGGCGTTGAACCTGCAGACCAGCTTCCTCACCCCGCCTTTCGGATTTGCGCTGTTTTACCTGCGCGGGGTTGCCCCGCCTTCCCTGCCGACCAGCGCCATCTATCGCGGGGCCATACCCTTCGTTATCATCCAGCTTTTCGCAATCGCGCTGGTGGCGGCCCTGCCCTGGCTCGCGACCGCCCTGCCCAGAATGCTCTATGGCTAGTCAGACACCCGCCAACGATCCGCACACCCCCACACCCGCCGAACGCGCGGCCCTGCAACGCGGCGTGATCGTCGTCATCGCGCTGGCATTGACCGTGCTGCTGGTCTGGATGGTGAAGGACTATCTGAGCGCGGTGTTCCTGGCGGCAGTGCTGGCCCTGATGCTGACCCCGGTCCAGAACGCCATGACCGGCAAGCTGGGCGGCCGGACGCGTTTATCAGCAAGCCTGCTGATGGTGTCTGTTGTTCTGATAGGCATGGTACCGCTTGGCATTCTGGTCGTGATTGTCGTGCGCGAAGCGATGCAGGTGGGCGAAGCCCTCACCCCCTTCGTGCAGGAACAGGTAGCCGCCTGGCGCGAGGCCGGTGGCGGCGTACCCGAATGGGTGCCCTGGCGCGAGGAAGTGATCCGCTATCAGGGCGAGATCGCCAGCCAGATCGGCAGCTTCGCCTCCACCGCGGGCCGCATCTTCATCAATGCGATGACATCGGCGGCCGGCTCGACGCTGATGGTTTTCCTGAACCTGATCGTCTTTCTCTACGCACTCTACTATTTCCTGGTGCATGGGCGCGCCATGACGGCAACGACACTCAAACTCCTGCCCCTGCGCCCGCGCGACCGCCTATTGCTGGCAGGGCGCGCCGTTTCGACCATCCGCGCCACCATCAAGGGCACGCTTGTCATCGGGCTTGTGCAAGGCACCGTCACAGGGCTGGCGCTCGCCATAGCAGGCGTACCCGGTGCGCCTTTCTGGGGCGCGCTGGCGGGGCTGCTATCGGTCATTCCGGGCATTGGCACGCCGCTGGTCTGGGGACCTGCCGCCGCCTGGCTGATCTATCAGGGCGAAATGGCCGCCGGCATAGCACTCGGCGTGTTCGGCTTTGTCGTGATTATGAATATCGACAATTTCCTGCGCCCGCGCCTGGTCGGCAGGGACGCAAAGATGAGCGATCTCATGGTCCTCATCTCCACCCTCGGCGGCCTGACCCTGTTCGGCGCCATGGGCATCATTATCGGCCCGATGATTGCCGCCCTCTTCAGCGCGGTCTGGCACGTCTATGCGCGCGCCTACGCCCCCTTGCTGGGCGTGAGGTAGAGAAGTTTCCCCTCGTCCTTCGAGACGCTTCGCTGCGCTCGCCCTCAGGATGAGGGAAAACATCCGTCGCCCTCATGCTGAGGAGCGGCTGAAAGCCGCGTCTCGAAGCGCGAGGGCGAAACCCTAGACCGCAGGCACGGCCCCGGCGCGCGGCGGTGGCCGGTTGCCGCCCGCATAGCGCTCCAGCGCGGCGATGCGCTTGTCCATCGGCGGGTGAGTGGCAAACAGCCCCGCAAACCCGCTAGAGCGGTCATGCAGGAACATCTGGCGCACCTCGGCAGGCGCGCCCTCCACATCCGGATTGCCGGACACCTTCATCAGCGCGGAGATCATCGCGTCAGGATTCTTGGTCAGCTCCACCGCGCCCGCATCGGCCATGTATTCGCGCTTGCGTGACAGGGTGAAGCGGATGGCTATCGCCAGCACCCAGGCCAGCGCCGCCATGGCCAGCGCGACAAGGATGAACACGCCCGCATTGCCGCCCGATCCGCGCCTGCCACCGCCAGCCCGGCCAATCGCACCATGCAGCATGCCGCGCACCATGATCTCCACGGTGAAGGAGATGATGCCAACAAAGATGATGGAGATAACCAGCAGGCGCACATCGCGGTTGATGATGTGGGTCAGCTCGTGGGCCAGCACCGCTTCCAGCTCATCGCGATTGAGCTTTTCCATCAGGCCGCGTGTGACGGTCACAGCCGCCTGCTTCTCGGTGAGGCCGGACGCATAGGCATTGAGCGCGGGTGTTTCGATGATCCGCAGGGCGGGCATGGTCAGCCCGCGCGAAATGCACAGATTTTCCAGCAGATTGTAGAGCTCCGGCTCATCATTGCGCGAAACCTTCTTCGCGCCGGTGCTCGCATCAATGATTTTCTGATGGAAGAGCCAGGCAATGCCAAACCAGATCACCACGCCGATCAGCACGAACGGCGTCACCATGGGCATGGCGTAGGCAGCCTCAGCGAAGGCAGCGCCGAAATCGGGCTCATAGGCTGAATAGCCAATGACCAGCACAGTCCCGGCATAGACCAGGCCCAGGATCAGGACAGGAAACCCTGCCAGCAGCAGGATGGATTTGAGATTATTGTTCCAGATATGGCTGCGAAGGCCGGTCGCTGCGAGCATGACTGGCCTCCGCGCGCGCCTGTTCCTAGAACTTCACCGACGGTGCAGCACGCTCCGACGCGGCAATCTCGAAGAACTCGCGCGACTTGAAGCCGAACGGGCCGGCCAGCACCACTGCCGGAAACTGCTCGATGGCCGTGTTGTATTCGGACACCGCGTTGTTGAAGAAGCGGCGGGCGGCGGCGATCTTGTTTTCCAGATCGGCCAGCTCGCGTTGCAGCGACAGGAAGTTCTGGTTGGCCTTCAGGTCCGGATAGGCTTCAGACAGCGCAAAGAGCTGGCGCAGAGCCCCGGTCAGCATGTTCTCGGCAGCGGCGAGATCCTTCATGCCGGTCGCATCAATCGCCTGCTGGCGCGCCTTGATGACGTTTTCCAGCGTCTCTTTCTCGTGGGTGGCATAGCCCTTCACGGTCTCGACCAGGTTCGGCACGAGATCATAGCGCTGCTTCATCTGCACATCGATATCGCCCCAAGCCTGGTTCGTCGTCTGACGCAGCGCCACAAGGCGGTTGTAGATGAGGATGATGGCCAGGCCGATAACGGCAAGGATGACGAGGATGATGACAAATTCCATGGAATTATCCTTCCCGTGAGGAGGTGGCAGGGCTTGAGCCTTTGATAATTAAACCCAACCGCCCGGCACGCCAAGCCTGTTGGGCGCTGGTGGCTTAAGTGGTGGTTTCCAGAAGACTGGCGCGGTACAAGTCCTTCTCACGTCCCATTAGTCTGAACAGACGTATCAGCTCGCTGCGGCTGGCGACCTGGACGGGCATGGCACCCGTGCCGAGGCTGATGCTTTCATGCACCTCCACCGGCCACCACTTACCCTCACGGCATACTTCCAGCCCGGCCATGATCTCGACCGGCACTTCGCCAAAGCTGGCGTTAAGGAACTGACGGGAGCGGAACAGTTGAGATGACTCGGACAGTTTTCGCGTGACATCGGCGCGCTCCAGAAGCGCTAATGCATCCCGGTCGGATACCAGCACATCAATGTCAGCCAGCGGCCCGTCTTCGATGCCGTAGAGATAGAGTCCGGCGCCGCCATAAATCGCCCATGGATCGCGGCAGGCTTTCATGGCGTCCGCCAGTGCAGTTAGCGTCCCGGCAAGGCCAGCCACCCCTAAACCTGCCCTCTCGGCGCGAAGCGCCCGGCGCGCGAAAAGCCCTTCGGTGCGAGGCGTCCGGCCTGCGCGCGCTTGCCAAGGAAGAGCTTCCAGTCTTCCACCGGGTGCTTGCGCCCTGCCCCGTCGGTCCAGGTCAGGCCCTCTTCAGCGGCAAACACCGCAACATCGCTGACCTCCCCGCCCTTGCCGCCGAGCAGGCGAACGCCCTTGCCGCGCGTCATTTCCGGGACTTCCTCCAGCGGGAAGACCAGCAGCTTGCGGTTCTCGCCAATGACGGCAGCAGAATCGCCTGTTGCTTCGGTGACCACAATCACTTCCGCGCCCTCGACGAGGTTCACAAGCTGGCGGCCTGCGCGCTTGATCGCCGGCAATTCAGCTTCCGGCACAACGAAGCCATGGCCGGAACTCGACGCGATCAGCAGCTTGCGGGCCGGATCGTGCTTCACGAGCGCCAGCGGGGCTGAACTTTCATCGAGATCGATCTGCAGGCGGACCGGCTCGCCAAAGCCGCGCCCGCCGGGCAGTTTCGAGGCATCCAGCGTGAACACCCGGCCATCGGTGGCAAAAAGGAGGAGCTTGTCGGTCGTCTCGCAGCGCACGGCAAAGGCGGTCTCGTCGCCATCCTTGTGTTTCAGCCCTGAGAGGTCGTCCACATGGCCCTTGAGCGCGCGTATCCAGCCCTTCTCGGACAGCACGACCGTCACCGGCTCGCGCACCACCAGCGCTTCTTCCACGCGGTCGGCAAGATCATCTGCTGGCGCATCGGCAAAATGGGTGCGGCGGCGGCCAATCGCGGTGCGCGGGCCGAAGCTCTCGCGCACGGCAGCGATCTCGCCATCCACCTTCGCCCATTGCTGCTCGTCGCTGGCGAGCAGGGATTTGAGCGCGCTGCGTTCGCCGGCCAGACGATCTGACTCGGCACGCAGCTCAATCTCCTCCAGCTTGCGCAAGCTACGCAGGCGCATATTGAGGATCGCCTCGGCCTGCCGCTCTGAAAGCTGGAATTCCGCCATCAGATCGGGCTTGGGCTCGTCGCTCTCGCGGATAATGGCGATCACCCGATCGAGGTTGAGGAAGCAGATGATATAGCCCGCCAGCACTTCCAGCCGGTCTTCCACCTGCGCCAGACGGCGTGTGGCGCGGCGCACCACCACTTCGCGGCGATGGTCGAGCCATATCTGCAAGACCTCTTTCAGGCTCATCACGCGCGGCGCGCCCTTGGGGTCCAGCACGTTGAGGTTCAACGGGAAGCGCACTTCCAGATCGGTCGCACGGAACATGGATTCCATCAGCACGGCCGGATCGACGGTGCGCGCGCGCGGCTCCAGCACAAGGCGCACATCCTCCGCGCTTTCATCCATCACATCGGCGAGCAGCGGCAGCTTTTTCGCTTCCATCAGGCTGGCAATGCGTTCCACCAGCCGCGCCTTCTGCACCAGATAGGGAATCTCCGTGACGACGATGCGCCAGGTGCCGCGCCCCTGATCTTCCACCTCCCATTTGGCGCGCAGGCGGAAACCGCCCCGGCCCGTCTCATAGGCTTCAAGGATGGAGGCGGCAGGCTCCACGCATATGCCGCCGGTGGGAAAGTCCGGCCCTTTGACGAAT
Organism: Glycocaulis abyssi; assembly: GCF_041429775.1. Classification (NCBI taxonomy): domain Bacteria; kingdom Pseudomonadati; phylum Pseudomonadota; class Alphaproteobacteria; order Maricaulales; family Maricaulaceae; genus Glycocaulis; species Glycocaulis abyssi. Next base: position 921,969 of record NZ_CP163421.1, read on the forward strand.
TTTGCCAGTGCGCGCACGTCTGCATCAGGCTTGGCGATCAGATGGCGCGCGGCATCGCAGATTTCAGCCGCGTTATGAGGCGGGACGCTCGTCGCCATGCCGACCGCAATACCCGTCGCGCCATTGGCCAGAAGGTTCGGGAACGCGCCCGGCAGCACGACCGGTTCTTCCTCCGACCCGTCATAGGTCTTGCGGAAATCGACCGTGTCCTCGTCCATATCCGCCAGCAGCAGGCGGGCCGCTTCGGTCAGGCGCGCTTCGGTATAGCGCATGGCCGCCGCGCTATCGCCGTCCACATTGCCGAAATTGCCCTGCCCCTCAATCAGCGGATAGCGGGCGGCAAAATCCTGCGCCAGGCGCACCAGCGCGTCATAGACGGACTGGTCGCCATGCGGGTGGTATTTACCGATCACATCGCCGACCACGCGCGCTGACTTCTTGAACGCGGCATCGGGATCAAGCTTTAGAAGGCGCATGGCGTGCAGGAGACGCCGGTGCACAGGCTTCAACCCGTCACGGGCATCGGGCAGCGCGCGCTGGGTAATGGTGGAAAGCGCATAGGCCAGATAGCGCGAGGACAACGCATCCTCGAAGCGCTCAGGGAAAATGCGTCCTGCCTCACCAACCGGTTCGTGTCCCATGCCCTGCCTCTGTCACTGATTCTGCTGGCGGCCAGTATAGGGCGTTCAGCCTAAAGTCTGCCCGCCGATTCCAGCCGCTCGATCATGCGCGTGCGCGCTTCGGGAAATACCTTGTCAGTGGGCCACAATACGCGCCGCTCCATGAAGTGAGCGGTCAGTTTGAGGCCCGCAGCTATATCGCCCGGCGAGACTTCGCCAGAGCCTGCCATGAAGCCCGGCAGGGCCAGCAGACGGTCAGCATATTCCGCGCCGGCCTCGGCACAGACCGCGCGCCCGGTGCGCGGGCTTACATATTTGAGATCATGGGTCTGGCCGGTCGCAGCGCACTTTTTCAGATCCATGCCATAGCCCAGATCAGCCAGCAGGCCCGCCTCCCAGCGGATATAGAGCGCGGGCCAGATATCGAGATCGTTCAGGGAGGACACCAGCACCTCGAACGCGCCATGCACCGCCGGATGCGCCTCACGCTCTGGCAGGGCCAGCACCGCCATCGCGCAGGCGGCATTGAGGCCCGATAGCGCCAGCGGGTCATCCATCAGCGCGCCGGCGTCCAGCGATTCCGCTTCCAGCGCGTAATTGCCCAGATGCTCGTCGAGGCGTGCCCGCCAGACCGCCCGCACGGCATTGCCCGGCTGCAGAACCGGCCGCATGGCCTTGGAGCGCCCGCCACGCACCAGACCGGGATGGCGGCCATGCTCCGGGGTCAGCAGCTCCACAATAGCGCTGGTCTCGCCATAATTGCGCACGGCGATGATGCGGCCTGTATCAGTCCATTCCATGGCAATAGTCTTGGCCGCTTTTTACGCCCGTCATCGTTCTTGGCAGAGCCCCACCCATCAACAGCGTTTTCCCGGCGGAAGCCGGGATCCAGAAAAAGTCTGGGCACCGGCTTTCGCCGGTGAAACGCCAGCCAATGGCCGAATAAGGAAGTTTCCTCACGCATCAAACTCCAGGCCGAGCGCGGAATAGCGCGCGCGCTCCTCGCTCCAGCCGGGGCGGACTTTCACGTGCAGGAAGAGGTGAACCTCGCGCTCCAGATCGGCGGAGAGCTCCTTGCGGGCGAGCTCGCCAATGGTTTTCAGCGTCTGGCCGCCCTTGCCGATGACCATCGGCTTGTGGCCTTCGCGCTCCACATAGATCGTCTGCTCGATACGCACCGAGCCGTCCTTGCGGTCCTGCCAGCTATCGGTCTCCACGGTGAGGCCATAGGGCAGCTCGTCATGCACGCGCAGGAACAGTTTTTCGCGCGTAATCTCGGCAGCCAGCAGACGCATGGGCAGATCGGCGATCTGGTCCTCATCATAGAAGAACTCGCCTTCGGGCATCAGCGCGACCAGGCGCGCGGCGAGATCCTTCACCCCGCTCCCATTGCTAGCAGAGACCATGAAGACCTCGCTATAAGCGCCTGTGTCATGGAGGCTTTGAGCGAGCGCCAGCAGCTCGTCGCGCTTGATGAGATCAATCTTGTTGAGCGCCAGAATGGCCGTCCGATTGGCGTTTTTAAGCCCTTCGATCACGCGGCGCGTATCTTCGTCGGCGCGCGCGTCCTGCCCGCCTGTACGGCCCTTCAGCACGCGCGACGCGGCAGCCGCATCGACCACGTGGACGATGGCATCGGCGTCATCCGCCCCGGCCCAGGCTGCTTTCACCATCGCCCGGTCGAGGCGGCGGCGCGGCGCGAACACGCCGGGCGTATCGACCAGCACGACCTGCGTGCGGTCTTTCATCATCACGCCGCGTATCTGGAAGCGCGTAGTCTGCACCTTGTGGGTGACGATGGAGACCTTCTGGCCGACCAGCGCGTTCACCAGGCTGGATTTGCCCGCATTGGGCGCGCCCATCACGGCGACAAAGCCTGCGCGGGTGGTGTCCTTACTGGTCATGGGCGTGTTCCCGTTTGAGCATGGCGTCTGCGGCGGCACGCTGGGCGGCCTGTTTGGTCGCGCCTTCACCCATAGCAGGTTCCAGCCCGTCTATCGTCACTTCCACCGTGAAATGCGGACGATGATCCGGCCCTTTGCGCGATACCAGCTTGTAGGCCGGCGCTGACAGGCTTTTGCGGGCGGCCCATTCCTGCAGATAGGATTTCGCATCCTTGGTCTGGCGGGTCAGCTGGGCCAGCTCCTCCTCCCACGCGGCGGCGAAAAAGGCGCGCGCGGCCGGGAGACCTCCATCCAGATAGATAGCGCCGATCAGCGCCTCGCAGGCATCGCCGAGAATGGATTCCTTCTCGCGTCCGCCCAGACGTTCTTCGCCCGGCGATAGCAGCAGCGCATCGCCCAGCCCCAGCGAGCGCGCCACGCGGGCGCACGCGCCCTTGTTGACCAGCGCATTCAGCCGGTGGGCCAGCCCGCCCTCGCTAAGCCCTTCAAACATGGCGTAGAGCTGCTCGGCCACCAGAAGCCCCAGCACGCGGTCGCCCAGAAACTCCATGCGTTCATTGGAATCGGTGCGGCGGCGACCATCACCATGGCTCGCATGCGTCAGCGCGATTTCCAGCAGGCCGGGATCGGTGAATTTGTAGCCGATGGCCTCTTCAAGCTGCTTGAGCCGGTTCGTCATGCCCCCGGCTCCGCCTTCGGGATGGCTTCCAGGATCGCGAATGCCTGCGCCCAGGGATAATCATCGGTCAGGGTCAGATGGACGGTGAAATCCATGCCTTCGGGGGTCAGCGCGCGCGCACGCTCCAGCGCCTTGCCCGACAGATTCATCGTCGGCTTGCCGCCCTTGAGATTGATGACTTCCAGATCGCGCCAGATCACGCCCCGGTATATGCCGGTGCCCAGCGCCTTGGCGGTCGCTTCCTTGGCGGCAAAGCGTTTGGCGTAAGTGTCCACCTCGCGCAGGCGGCTTTCGGCCTTGGCGCGCTCGCCTGCGCTGAAAACCCTGTTCTTGAACCGGTCGCCAAACCGCTCGATCGACCGCTCAATGCGGCGGATATCGATGATGTCTGTGCCGATGCCGATTATCACGCGACCTTCTCCGCGCGCGCTTCGTCCATCAAAGCGCGCATGCGTTTCACAGCCGTTTCCAGCCCGGTAAAGATCGCCTCGCCGATCAGGAAATGGCCGATATTCAGCTCGGCCAGCTCCGGTATGGCCGCCACAGGCTTCACATTTTCGAACGTCAGGCCGTGGCCGGCATGCGGCTCGATCCCGCGCCGGGCTGCCTCTCTGGCCGCTTCCTGCAGGCGTTCCAGCTCGCGCGCCACGCCCGCCTCATCGCCATCAAGCCAAAGCTCGGCATAGCGCCCCGTGTGGAGCTCCACCACCGGCGCGCCCAGCACTTCGGCTACCGCGATCTGTACCGGGTCCGGCTCGATGAAGAGCGAGACGCGGCACCCAGCGTCTTTCAGGCGGCGCACAATCGGCGCGATTGTGTTGTGCAGGCCCGCCACGTCCAGCCCGCCCTCGGTCGTGCGTTCCTCGCGCTTTTCCGGCACCAGGCAGGCGGCATGCGGACGGAAACGCTCGGCGATTTCGGCCATCTCGCCGGTCGCGGCCATTTCCAGATTGATCGGCAGGCGGGTGGCCGAGCGGATAGCCTCCAGATCGCTATCGCGGATATGACGCCGGTCTTCGCGCAGATGGATGGTGATGCCGTCCGCGCCCGCGCTTTGCGCTACTGCCGCTGCGCGCACGGGATCGGGATGCGCGCCGCCCCGGGCGTTCCTTATGGTCGCGACGTGATCGATATTTAGGCCCAGACGCAACATCGGCCTTACGCCTCCAGCCCCCGGCTGCCGGGCTTGATGGCCGGAATGCGCTCCAGCTCCGGCGGCAGCGCATCCTCGGCATAGGCCGGGAACGCCACCGTCGCGAGCGCGATCAGCGGCACGCCGACATCCGCACGCCCGCCGGAGCGGTCCACCAGGCAGCATTCAGCCACCACTTTCGCGCCGGTCTTCTCTATCGCGGAGATGCACTCGCGTGAGGAGAGGCCCGTTGTCACGATGTCCTCGACCACCAGCACGCGGTCGGCCGCCGTCAGCTGGAAGCCACGGCGCAGGCGGAACTCGCCATCCTCGCGCTCGACAAACAGGAAGGGCAGACCCAGCTGGCGCGCCGTTTCATAGCCTGGAATAATCCCGCCCAGCGCCGGCGAGACGATCGCGGTGATATTGTCCTGCACCTTCGCGCGCACCGCCTCTGCCATGGCTTTGCACAGCTTCTCGGTGCGAGCAGGCTCCCGGAAGACCAGCGCCTTTTGCAGAAAGACCGGGCTGCGAAGCCCAGAGGACAGGATGAAATGGCCCTCCAGCAAGGCACCCGCCTCGCGGAACTCGTCCAGCACTTCGTCTGCGGTCATCATGTCCGGCCTCCCGATAAAACGCGACGCTACTCGTAGCGGGCGCGCTCGGCACTGACTACCCGGTCACACGTCTTCAGTGCAGCGACGATATTGGACAAATGGCGCACGTCCACCACTTCGATATCGAACGCCATGTCGAAGAAATCGCGTGAACGCGACAATGTCTTGATATTGGTGATGTTGCCGCGTGCCTCGCCAACCGCGCCCGCAATCTCGGCCAGCACGCCCGGCTCATTGCGCACCGTCGCCAGCACCCGGCCCACCGAAACGGCATTCGACCGCGCTTCAGGTGTCCATTTCAGGTCGATCCAGTTGTCGCCGGAGGCCGGGTCTTCCTCTTCCAGCTCGGCCAGGCGTTCGCAGTCAATGACGTGCACTTCAACGCCGGAGCCTTCGCGCAATATGCCGACAATCCGGTCACCGGGCAGAGGCGAGCAGCACGCGGCAAAATGCAGTGACACGCCGGGCGTCAGCCCGCTGCCATGCACGTAAAGCGCGCCCTTTTCATCGTCGATCAGCTCGCGCTGGCTCGGATCGTTCGGGTTCTTCTCGCGCTGGCCGGGAAAGACGGCGTCGAAAAGCTGGGTTGAGGTGATCTGGCCGCGCCCCAGCGCCTGATAGAGCTCCGGCGCGGATTTCAGGTCGAGCCGGGCGAGCGCTTCACTGAGCATATTTTCCTTGAACGCCTTGCCCTCGCGCTGGAAGGCGTGTTCGGCAATCACCTTGCCGAGCCGCTCAAACTCCTGCAGCTGCGTCTCACGGATCAGCTTGCGGATGGCGGCCTTGGCGCGGCCCGTGACCACCAGGTCTTCCCACCCGGCGGGCGGCTGGCGCACCCCGCCCTTGATGATCTCCACCGTATCGCCATTACGCAGACGCGTTCTCAGCGGACGCTCGCGCCCGTTGATGCGCACACCCACCGCGCCTGCGCCCAGCTCGGTGTGGACCGCATAGGCAAAGTCCAGCGGCGTTGCGCCCTGCGGCAGGGCAATCAGCTCGCCCTTGGGTGTGAAGGCGTAGACCTGGTCTGTGAGCATCTCCAGCTTGGCATGCTCCAGGAACTCGTCCGGATCACCGCCCTGCTCGAGGATCTCGACAAAGGCGCGCAGCCGGCTGAGCGGATCGCCGCCCGCCTCCCGCGCTGATTTGGGATCATAGCCGTATCGCCCGGCCTTGTAGCGCCAGTGTGCGGCCACGCCGGTCTCGGCCACCGCCTCCATCGCCTCGGTGCGTATCTGCAGCTCCATGCGCACATTGTGCGGACCGACAATCGTGGTGTGCAGCGATCGGTAATTATTGGGCTTGGGTGTGGAGATATAGTCGTGGAAGCGCTCGGGCACCGAGCGCCAGTTCTGGTGGATCACGCCCAGTGTCCGGTAGCATTCATCCGGCGTGTTCACGATCACGCGGAAGGCATAGATGTCGGCGATGTTGTCAAACGAGGTGCCCTTGCGCTCCAGCTTGCGCCAGATCGAATAGGGCCGCTTCTCGCGCCCGAACACGCGGCAGTCTATGCCCGCCTCCTCCAGCCGCTGGGACAGAAGCGAGGACATGGCGGCAATGGCAGAGGCCCGCGTGGTGCGCAGCGCGGCCAGCCGGCGGGTGATCGACTCGTACGCATCGGGATTGATGTTGCGGAAAGCCAGGTCTTCCAGCTCCACGCAAATCCGGTTCACACCGATACGCCGGGCCAGCGGCGCGTAAATCTCCAGCGTTTCGCGGGCGATGCGTTCGCGCTTTTCCGGCTTGGGCATGAAATGCAGCGTGCGCATATTGTGTAGCCGGTCGCACAGCTTCACCAGCAGCACGCGGACATCATCGGTGATGGCCAGCACGAGTTTCTGGAAGTTTTCGGCTTGGCGGGTGCGCTTGTTGATCAGCTCCATCTGGCTGAGCTTGGTCTCGCCATCAACAAGCCGGGCGACATCATCGCCAAACAATTCTGTTATTTCTTCTAGGGTTGCATCCGTATCTTCAACTGTATCGTGAAGAAGGCCCGTGCAGACGGTCGCCACATCAAGATGCAGATCGGCCAGCAGCATCGCAACTGCCACCGTGTGCCCGTAATAGGGCTCACCCGAATGGCGTTTCTGGTGGGAATGCTTGTCGCGCGAATACTCATAGGCGCGCCGGATAAGGTCCGCATCCGCATTGGGATGATAGGCCCTTACCCGCGCAATGAGATCATCGGCGCTTGGGATACTTCCCGGCGCTTCGGCGGACGCGCTGAGCGCTACCCCGCCCAATGCTTACAAACGGCCGTCTGCCGGCCCGTCCCGATCGCTCTGAAGGGCGCGCAGCATGGCCGCTTCGTCCATTTCCGGAGCCGGAAGCGCGCGCGGAGCTTCAGCCGCATCATGGCGCGCATCCTCCTCGTCTTCATCGGCGGGAATGACACGCTCCAGACCGGCGACCAGGCTTTCCGACAATGCGTCGAGATCGAGCTTTTCCTCTGCAACCTCGCGCAGGGCCACCACCGGGTTCTTGTCGTTGTCCCGGTCAATCTGCAGCTGGGAACCGGCCGCGATATTGCGGGCGCGGTGCGCAGACAGAAGGACCAGCCGGAACCGGTTGGGGATTTTTTCGATGCAGTCTTCGACAGTAACGCGAGCCATGAGCGTGGACGCTCCCAATGCAAACAGGGGGGTCGGGGGTAATAGCGAACCCTCCTGATACCTTAGTGCGGCTCCCGCTTCAAGCGCGGCGCTGCGCTGCACAAAGGTTCAGCTCCCAGCGGCAAACCTGCCAAGGCGCGTCGTCGCTTCAACATCCGCGCGGGCGAGCGCCTCTGTAAGGGCGGCAATCCCCTCACCTGTCGCGGGGTGAGCCCAGCCCGGCGCGATCTCGGCAAGCGGCAACAGAACGAAGGCGCGCTGATGCGCACGCGGATGCGGCAGGAGCGGCCCCTGCCCCTCACCGGCTATAAGTCCATCAAAATCAATGATATCCAGATCAAGCGTGCGCGGCGCATTGCGCACGGCCCGCACCCGTCCGAACTGCCCCTCCACCTCATGCAGGCAGGCAAGCAACTCACGCGGCGTCAGGCGCGTTTCCACTTCGGCCACAGCATTCACATAAGCCGGGTCTGCCGGATCCGGCCAGGCAGGTGACCGCCAGAGCGAGGAGCGCGCAACAAGCCGGACACCTTTGGCCTCAAGCGCATTTCCCGCCTCGCAGAGCAACGCGGCTGGCTGTATGCTGCCAAAGGCTTGGTTTGAGCCAAAAGCGATGTAGATACTCAAAACACTGCCTATTTCAGTTCGCGATAAGCCCCTTAAGGAGCCCCATGACATTCTATCCCAATGAGCGCATCGGCCTTTTTATCGACGGTGCCAACCTCTATTCCGCAGCCCGCGCCCTCGATTTTGACATCGACTACCGCAAGCTACTCGAAGAATTCAGGAAGCGCGGCCGGCTGGTGCGGGCCAATTATTACACCGCGCTTCTGGAGAATGATGATTACACCCCAATCCGCCCCCTCGTCGACTGGCTGGATTATAACGGGTTCTCCATCGTCACGAAGGCGGCGCGCGAATATACCGACGAGCATGGCCGCCGCCGCATCAAGGGCGATATGGATGTCGAGATCGCCGTCGATATCTTTGAGGCGGCTGGCTATCTCGACCATATCCTGCTGTTCTCCGGTGATGGCGATTTCCGCAAAGTGGTCGAGGCCGTGCAGCGCAGAGGCGTGCGGGTTTCGGTCGTGTCCACGCTGAAATCCCAGCCGCCCATGATCGCCGACGATCTGCGCCGTCAGGCCGACAATTTCATCGAGCTGGCCGAGCTTGGCCGTCTTGTTGGCCGCGAGCGCCGCGCCCGCGAAGACTTCGTACCGCCAACCGCCGGCGATGACGATGAAGCATAGCGTCCCGGCCGAGCCGCAACCCGATTGCCCGCTCTGTCCGCGCCTTGTCGCCTACCGGCAGGAAAACGCCCGTCAGGAGCCGGGCTGGTTCAACGGTGCCGTACCCTCCTTCGGTGACGCCAACGCGCGCCTGCTGATCGTAGGGCTGGCGCCGGGGCGTACAGGGGCGAACCGCACCGCCCGGCCGTTCACCGGCGACTGGGCGGGCGATCTGCTCTACGCGACCATTGATGCCTATGGCTTTTCAAAAGGCACCTATAAGGCCGACCCAGCTGATGGCCTGACCCTGCACGATGCGATGATCACCAATGCCGTGCGCTGCGCGCCGCCGCAGAACAAGCCGGTGGGCAAGGAAATGGCCAATTGCCGCCCCTTCCTGGCCGCGCGCATCGCGGCCTTGCCCAGGCTGAAAGTGGTGATCGCTCTGGGGCGTATCGCGCATGAGAACACGCTGCGCGCGCTGGGCCAGCGTCCAGCGGGTTTCAAGTTTGCCCACGGGGCGGAGCATGAGGTGGAAGGCCCGCAAGGCCCCCTCACCCTGATCGATAGCTATCACTGCTCACGCTACAACACGAACACGGGCCGGCTGACAGAGCCCATGTTCCATGCTGTGTTCGAGAAGGCCAAAGCGCGGCTTTAGCCGAAATCTTTCATCAGGCGGGCCTTGGAGCGGTTCCACTCACGCTCCTTGATGGTTTCGCGCTTGTCGATGGTCTTCTTGCCCTTGGCGAGGCCAATCAGGAGCTTGGCGAGACCCCGGTCGTTGAAATAGAGCCGCAAGGGGATGATCGTGCGTCCCTCACGCTGCACCGCGCCGGCCAGCTGGGCCATCTGCTTCTTGTGGAGCAGCAGCTTGCGATGACGGCGCGGCTCGTGATTGAAGCGATTGCCGCCCTCGTAAGGGGGAAAATCGGCATTGATCAGGTAGAGCGCGCCATCGCGCTCCACGCTGACATAGGCTTCGGCAATATTCGCCCGGCCCTGACGCAGGGATTTCACCTCGGTGCCGACCAGCATCAGGCCAGCTTCCATCGTGTCCTCGATCTCGTAATCGAAGCGCGCACGCCGGTTGACGGCGATAAGCCCGTTATCGTCGCTCTTGCTCATATCAGCGACAACTCTTCCATCACCGACCTGATCCGCGCCTTCACCGCGTCCGGGCATGCCACCAGCGGCAGACGCACTTCGGCTGAGCACAGGCCCAGCAGGCTCGCGGCGTATTTCGCAGGTGACGGGCTGGAATAGGCGAACAACACCTCATGGAGCGGTTGCAGACGGTCATTAAGCGCGCGCGCCTCGTCCCAGCGCCCGTCCAGTGTTGCGTTCTGGAACGCCGCGCACAGCGCCGGTGCCACATTCGAGGACACCGAGATCACGCCCACGCCGCCATGCGCGTTATAGCCCAGAGCCGAGGCATCCTCGCCGGATAGCTGGATGAACTCGTTGCCAATGGCGCGGCGATGCTGCGTCATGCGGGCAATATCGCCCGTCGCGTCCTTGACCCCGATAATGTTCGGGTGCTTCGCGATGCGGGCCATGGTCTCGGCGGAGATATCCACGATCGACCGGCCGGGCACATTGTAGACAAAGAGCGGAATTTCCACCGCATCGGCGATGGCGAGATAGTGCGCCGCCAGCCCCTCCTGCGAAGGCTTGTTGTAATAGGGTGCCGCAACCAGCACTGCGTCCGCGCCCGCAGCCTTGGCATAGCGGGCCAGCTCGATGGCGTGGGCGGTGTTGTTGGAGCCAGCGCCCGCGATCACCGGAACCCGGCCTGCCGCCGTGGCGATGACAGTTTCAACGACACGACGGTGCTCTTCCATCGACAAGGTGACGCACTCGCCCGTGGTGCCGACCGGAACCAGCCCATGGGTTCCCGCCTTTATCTGGTGCTCGACCACGCGTTTCAGCGCGGCGGTATCGACCTGGCCGTTGCTGAAAGGGGTGATGAGTGCCGTAAAAGAGCCGCGGAACATGGTTTGCATTGCCTTGTGAGAAGAGTGCGCCTGCGCAAATGGGCGCGGACCATATCGATTGCAACACCGCGCGCCAAGACGCTGCAATCGCTGTGGACAGTGCACGCGCGTTGGACGAGTCTGTAGATCTGCCTGCCGTCAGGAGTTTGCCCCCATGCTGTTGCGTGCCGCCCTGCTCGCCCTGTCAGTGTCCATGCTGAGCGCGCCCGCGCTTGGCGATGTGCCCGTGCCGCGGCTCAAACCGCCTATGGCCAACCATTCGGCGATCCTCAACGATGCTGATTTCGACCTTTTGCGCCGGGGCCTGCGCGCCGCTGATGCGGGCGACTGGACCTTCGTGCGCGAGGCACGCTTCAACATCTCCCACCCTGTCGCGCAGAACCTCCTGCTCTGGCGCATCGCGTCGGCTGACCCGCGCGCGATCTTCTCCGAGCTGCATATGGCGCTGGAAGCGCTGGATGGCTGGCCGCGTCAGGCGGCCATACAGCGTGAGGCGGAATGGAAGCTCGCAGAAGCGGGCATGGGGCCAGACCTGACCGCAGGCTGGTTTGCCCGGCGCGATCCATTGACCGGCGAGGGCCGGATTGCCTGGGGCGAGGCGCTTATCGCCCTGGGCCGCGTTGACGAGGGCCGCGAGCAGATACGAGAAGCATGGCGGACCCAATCCCTGCGCCAGACCCATCAAAGCCGCGTGCTGCGCGAGCATGGCAGCGTTCTGACCGCCGCCGACCACGCCGAGCGCGTGGACTTCCTGCTCTGGGCCGGTCAGCGCAGCCTGGCCAGCGCCCTGCTGCCTCAACTGGCTGCCGGTGAACGCCGTCTTGCCGATGCGCGCATCCGGCTGGCCGCGCGGGGCAGCGGTGTCGACGGCGCGGTAAATGCCGTACCGTCCAGCCTGCAAAATGATCCGGGTCTGGTGTTCGAGCGCACGCGCTGGCGGCGGCGGGCGGGCAATGCCGATGGCGCGCTGCAGCTGGCACTGGAGCTGCCGGATGCCCACACCAACACCGTTGCACTGGAATCGATGTGGACCGAACGCAAGCTGATCATCCTTGATCTGATGCGCTCCAACGATCACGCAACCGCCTACCGGCTGGCAGCCTCCAACGGGATGACCGCTGGCGTGGCATTCGCCGATGCGGAGTTTCTCGCTGGCTGGCTGGCGCTGGTGCACCTGAACCAGCCGGAGGATGCTCTGGCCCATTTCAACCGGCTGGAAGCAGGCGTGACCACGCCGGTTTCCCTTGGCCGCGCAAAATACTGGCAGGGACGCGCCGCAGAGGCCGCTGGCAATGCCCTGCTCGCCCGCGAGCGCTTCATGGCCGCCGCCCAGCACGCCACCACCTATTACGGCCAGCTGGCCATTCTGGCGCTCGGCGGCGCGGCAGCCGAGCTCGACCTGCCTGCCGATCCGGTCATCAGTGAAGCTGACCGCGCCGCCTTCAATGAGCGCGATCAGGTTCTGGCCCTGCGGATGCTGGGTGAGCTGAACCAGACCTTCCTGTTCCGCACCTTTGCCGCCCATCTGGAGGGCCGCATGGAGACACCGGCAGAGCAGGCCATGCTGGCCGATATCGCGCTGGACCATTTGCGCCTGCGCGAGTCCGTGCGCGCGGCCAAGGCTGGCCGCATGCAGGGCATGATCCTGGCCGAACGCGCCTACCCGGTCATTGATGTGCCGTCCAATGCGCCGGTGATGGCCGACCCCTCCCTGACCCTTTCGGTCATCCGGCAGGAAACCGAATTTGATGCGCGCGCCGTCAGCGGCGCTGGCGCGCGCGGCATGATGCAGATGATGCCCGCCACCGCCCGCCAGACGGCACGTCAGCTCGGCCTGCCGTATGAGTTTGAGTGGCTGACCGATGACCCCGACTACAATATGCGCCTTGGCATGGCCCATCTGCAGGAGGTGGTCGACAATTATGACGGCTCACTCGTCATGGCGCTGGCCGCCTATAATGCCGGCGGCGGGCGCGTGCGCCGCTGGGTGCAGGAATATGGCGATCCGCGCTATGGCGCGATTGATCCGATCGACTGGGTGGAGAGCCTGCCGTTTGCCGAAACGCGCAATTATGTGCAGCGCGTGATCGAGAATCTGCAGGTCTACCGCGCCCGCCGGGCCGGTCACACCGCCGTGCCGCTGGAAATCGAGCGCGACATGGTGGGAGCGGGCGCGGGCCTGCGCCGCATCCTGCCGCATCTCAGCGACGAGCAGCTGGCCGAGATCGAGGCCGCCGATGCCGCCGCCCGCGAAGAGCTGGGCATGGCACCACTACCGGATGCGGACGACGAGGACGGCGGGAGTTAGCGGGGCTTTCCCTGATCCTCCGAGCGCCACTGTGCCCCAAAGGATGAGGGAAAAGCGCCACATGCCCTCATCCTGAGGGGCTTCGTCAGAAGCCGTCTCGAAGGACGAGGGCTAGCCCCCTATCGCCTTTGCAAACACCGCCGCATCCACATTGCCACCCGTGGCGACAATCACGGTCGTCTTGCCCTTCTCGTCGATCTTCCCTGAAAGCACGGCGGCCAGCGCACACGCGCCACCCGGCTCGATGACGAGCTTCAGATGTTGCCAGGCAAAGGCGACCGCTTGCATCGCTTCATCATCGCTGACGACGCCAATCCCTTTGAGGCGGGGCTGGTTGATAGAAAAGGTCATCTCGCCGGGTGCTTCCGACAGGAGCGCATCCTGCAACGATCCGGAGCTTTTCGTGTTGCGCTCACGCTGGCCTGAAACCAGCGAGCGGGCATGGTCGTCAAAGCCTTCCGGCTCCGCGCCATAAACGGCGATTTCCGGCGCACGTTCAGCGAGCGCCAGATTGATCCCGGCAATCAGCCCGCCCCCGCCGACGCAGCAGACGAGCTGGTCTGCTGTCTCACCACGCTCTTCCAGCTGCTGGACGATTTCCAGCCCGCACGTGCCCTGCCCGGCTATGACGCCAAAATGGTCAAAGGACGGGATCAGCGTGGCCCCTGTCTCCTCGCACAGCTGCCGGGAGATGGCTTCACGGTCTTCGCTGGCGCGATCATAGGTGATGACCTTTCCGCCTCGCGCGCGCACGCCCTCGGCCTTTATGGCCGGTGCGTCGGCCGGCATCACGATGGTGGCCCGAATGCCCCACATCTGCGCTGCCTCGGCCACCCCTTGCGCATGATTGCCTGAGGAGAACGCCACGACGCCGCGAACACGATCAGCCAATGTCATCAGCGCGAGCGCGTTATAGGCCCCGCGGAACTTGAACGAGCCGGTGCGCTGCAGGCACTCGGCCTTTATCAGCACACGCCCGCCCACAGCCTCATCCAGCGCCGGGCTCCACAGCAAGGGCGTCCTGACCGCCAGCCCTTTGAGGCGGGTGGCGGCGTCCATGACGTCGTTGAAGCCTGGTAGGTGCATGCTCTCTCCTCCGCGCACTGGCCGCTTGCTGCATCACGGCCATATCTCCTGCAAGCAAGTTGCGCAAAAGGTATTGCATCGCAGCGCGGGCGCGCCTTTGATAACGCCAACTTCAAACAACGGGCTAGGCAGGCGGGCAAAATGCGCTGCCCTGTGAATGGCCGGTTACATCCAAGCGGGAGGACAAACGCCATGTTGCGTGGACAGATGATGAATCGCCAGCTGATGATTTCTGGCATTCTACAGCATGCGGCCGACAATCACGGGGGCCGCGAGATCGTGAGCCGCCTGCCCGATACCGGCGAGATTCACCGCTATGGCTGGAAAGACTGCCACGCCCGCTCCAAACGCCTCGCCAACGTGCTGACAGGCCCTCTGAAAGTGAAATCCGGCGACCGGGTGTCCACCATTGCCTGGAATACGCACCGCCATCTGGAGCTTTATTACGCGGTTTCCGGCGTCGGCGCCGTCATCCATACGGTCAATCCGCGCCTTGCGCCCGACCAGATCGCCTGGATGCTCGACCACGCCAAGGCCAAGCATGTCTTCTTCGATGTGTCATTCGCGCCAATCATCGATGCCATCGCGAAAAAGTGCAAAACCGTCAAACGCTTCATCGTGATGACGGACAGCGCACACGCACCAAAAATGGCGACGAAGTGCGAGGCTTACGAAGACCTGCTGAGCAGCGCCTCGCCGGAGTATGACTGGCCGGAGTTCGACGAGAATCTCGCCGCCGGCCTGTGCTACACCTCCGGCACGACAGGCGATCCCAAGGGCGCGCTCTATTCCCACCGCTCCACCGTGCTGCACGCCATGGCGTGCCTGGGACAGGACGTGCTGGGCGTCGGCTCGCGCGGCACGATCATGCCGGTGGTCCCGATGTTCCACGTCAATGCCTGGGGTGTGCCGTATGCGACGGCCATGGGCGGCGGCAAGCTGGTCATGCCCGGCGCGCAGCTGGACGGTAAATCGCTTCAGGAACTGATCGAGGGCGAGCAGGTTACCCAGGTGCTCGGCGTGCCGACCGTCTGGCTCGGCCTGCTGCAGTATCTGCGCGAGAGCGGCAAGCGCATCGACAGCGTGGAGAACGTACTGATGGGCGGCTCTGCCATGCCTGAAGCGCTCCTGCGCGCCTATGAGGGCGAGTATGGCGTCGACATGCAGCAGGGCTGGGGCATGACCGAGATGAGCCCGCTGGGCACGGTCGGAAAGCTGCTGCCCAAGCATGATGACCTGTCTGATGACGAGAAGATCAAGATCAAGCTGAAACAGGGCCGGCTGATCTATGGCGTGGAAATGCGCGCCGTGGACGATGACGGGAATGTGCTGCCGCGCGATGGCAAGTCCTCGGGCCATATCCAGGTGCGCGGCCCCTGGATCATCGATGCCTATTTCCGCGGCGCGGGCGCTGAAGCCTTCACCGATGATGGCTGGTTCCGCACCGGCGATGTCGGCTATCTCGACGAGGATGGCTACATGACCATTACTGATCGCTCCAAGGACGTCATCAAGTCCGGCGGCGAATGGATCAGCTCCATTGATCTTGAGAATGTCGCCATGGGCCACCCCGACGTGATGATGGCAGCCGCTGTCGGCATGCCGCACCCCAAATGGCAGGAGCGCCCGCTACTGGTCATCCAGCCCAAGCCGCACACCACGCCGACCGCCGAGGCCATTCAGGAATTCCTCGCCGAACGCCTGCCCAAATGGTGGGTGCCGGACGGGATCGAGTTCATCGACGAGATGCCGCTTGGCGCGACGGGCAAAATCCTGAAAACCCGCCTGCGGGAAATCTACAAGGACTATCAATTCCCCGACGCGGGGTAGGTCTGCCCTACTCTCGTCATTCCGGGCGAGTGTTTTCCTCCCCCGTTTACGGGGGAGGTGGTCCGAAGGACCGGAGGGGGGAAATCTTTCTCAACAATCCCCCCCTCGCCGCTTCGCGGCACTCCCCCCGTTCACGGGGGGAGAAAACTCGTGGGCCCACGGCACCGCCTCAGCAATATTACCAACCTGTCACTTGCGGTCTCCGCGAAACACACTACCTTTATCGAAAATCGATAAAAGGAGCCCGCAAATGGAAATCCTCATTCTTCTACTGGTTGGTCACTTCCTGCCCACGATCATTGCCGTCGCGCGTGGTCATCACAATGGTTTCGCCATCTTCCTGACGAACCTGCTGCTCGGCTGGACGCTGATCGGCTGGGTGGTGGCGCTGATCTGGTCGACCACCGCCGTCCAGCGCCGCGCCACCATCATCAATGCATGACTACTCGGCAGGCTTGACCGGTACCCCGGCCCTCGCCGCCTGCGTTGGCGGCACTATCGGCCGGGCCTTGCTCTCAATGGCCGTCATCGGCGCATAGCGCAGCACCAGGAAAGCGGTAATGGCCCCAGCCAGCACGTTGGCCAGCGCATAGCCGCTGATCATGCCTACCGGCCCAAACTGCATCGCCCCAAGCCAGACCAGCGGCACCAATAGCGCGAAACAGCGCATCAGATTGACCCCCACCCCCAGCAGCGGACGGCCAAGCCCGTTAAATCCGGCGGCAGCGGCCATGGCGATGCCATAGCCGCCCATGGTCACCGGCGCGATCCACCAGGTCAGGCGGGCCATGGCCTGCGCTTCCTCTGACGGAAGGAACAGCCAGGATAGCGGATAGGCCAGCACCGCCAGCACCGCTGCCATCGCCACGCCCCAGCCTGCACAGAACAGGAAGGCGGAGCGGAAGGCTTCGCGCACGCGGGCCACATGACCGGCGCCGCCATTCTGGCCGGTAATGGGACCAATCGAACCGGAAAGCGCGAATAGCGGTATCAGGGCCAGCGCTTCCAGCCGCGGCCACGCCAAATCCGGCCACCACCGGCTCGCCAAACTGCGCAGCGGCGGCAAACACCATCGTCATCGCCATCGGGTTGATCATGTTGGAGCCAGCGGCGGGCGCACCGATGCGCGCGATCTCGCCCCAGTTCCAGGCGATCTCGGAAAAGCCCGGCCATGACAGATCCATGATCTTCTCGCGGAAAATCATGATCCCCATAGCCACCACGAATACGACCAGGTTGGAGATCAGCGTCGCCAGCGCCGCACCCTGAACTTCCATCGCCGGTATCGGCCCCAGACCGAAGATCAGGATCGGATCGAGGATCATGTTCAGCGCGGCCGCGATGATCATGATGATGCTGGGCAGGATCGCATCGCCAAGCGCACGCAGGATATTGCTGGCAATCATCGGGCCGACCATGAAGATGATGCCGGCAAACCAGATGACCATGTATTCGCGCACGAAGGGCATCATCGCCTCGCTCGCGCCCATCAGCCGGAAAAGCGGATCGATCAGGGCAATGCCGATGGCCGAGGTGATGGCGGTAATGACAAGCGCCAGAAGCACGGCGTCGGTCGCGACGCGTTTGGTCCGCTCGCCATCGCCGCGTCCGGCGGCGCGCGCCACCACCGATACCGCCCCCGCCCCCAGGCCGATGGCGATACTCATTACCGCCATGGAGACAGGAAACACGAACTGCACGGCGGCCTGCTGCACCGTACCCAGACGGCCGACCCAGTAGGCATCGACAATGCCGACCATCATCATGGCCACAATGCCAAAGCTCATCGGGATGACCATCCGCATGAGATGCCCGAAGACCGGGCCCTGCGTCAGGTCGCGGGCATTGCGTTTTTGAGCCATGAAGGGAGAACCGGCCTTTTAAGAATGGCTCTCACATTTAGGCGCGTCCGCCCTCTCCCGCCAGAGGCAGTTCGTGAATTCTTTTTCACGTCCTGTGGGTAAGGTCGAAACTGGCCATGCCGGCAAGGTTGACGATGTCGGATACCGGTGAGCCGAGCCGCGCGATCTGCACTGACTTTTCCAGCCCCACGAGCAGTCCTTCGATCACCGTGGCGCCGCCCGTCGCTTTCAAGAGGCGCGTGGCGATGGACGCGGAGTGAACCGCAGGCATGACCAGCACGTTGGCGGCACCCGACAGGCGCGAAAAGCTGTAGGCTTCATGGTGATCGGGGTTCAGGGCCACATCTGCGGCCATCTCGCCCTCATACTCGAAGTCCGCCCCGCGCGCGTCCAGCAGACGCACTGCGCTCTGGATCTTTTCGGTGCGGATCCCCGGCGGGTTGCCAAAGGTCGAGTAGGAGAGGAAGGCAACGCGCGGTGTCAGGCCCAGCTTGCGTGCAGCAGCAGCCGCACCGCATGCGATATCGGCCAGCTCTGGCGCTTCCGGAAACTCGGTGACATTGGTGTCGGCGATCACCAGCGTGCGGCCCCGGCTGATCGCCAGCGACAGGCCGATCAGCCGCCCGCCCGGCGCTTCATCCAGCACCAGCCGGATGTCCGACAGCGTGTTGGTAAAGTGGCGCGTCACGCCCGTCACCATGCCGTCCGCATCCCCAAAGCGCAGCATGCAGGCGGAGAAGACATTGCGGTCATTATTGACGAGACGCTGCACGTCCCGGCGCAGATAGCCCCGGCGCTGCATGCGCTCATAGAGGAAATCCACATAGTCGGGATTCTGGTCCGACAGGCGTGCGTTCCAGATTTCCAGCGAGCCGGGATCAATGCCCAGCTCCTTCATATTGGCCTCGGCAATTTTCTCGCGTGCCACCAATACCGGCGTGCCCAGCCCCTGCGCCTGGAAGGCGGCCGCCGCGCGGATCACGCTTGGCTCCTCGCCCTCTGCAAACACGATACGCTTGGGTTCGGCCTTGATGACCTCGGTAATATGCTGTTGCAGGGCAGCGGTCGGGTCCAGCCTGCGGGCCAGCCGCGCGCGATAGCCTGAACCGGCCTCCGGCATGGGCAGGCGGGCCACACCGCTATCCACCGCCGCCTTTGCCACATAAGGCGGCACAAACGAAATCAGGCGCGGATCGAAGGGCGACGGGATGATGTAGTTGCGCCCGAAACTGAGGCGGGCGGAGCGATTGGCGCGCGCCACCTCATCTGGCACATCAGTGCGGGCAAGATCGGCCAGCGCGCGGGCAGCCGCCAGCTTCATCTCCTCATTGATCGTGGTCGCGCGCACATCCAGCGCGCCACGGAATATGTAAGGAAAGCCCAGTACATTATTGACCTGATTGGGGAAATCAGATCGCCCGGTTGCGATGATGGCGTCCGAGCGCACCGCCTTGATCTCGTCGGGCATGATCTCCGGCGTCGGATTGGCCATGGCGAAAATGATCGGATCGGCGGCCATGGACTTGACCATCGCCTGACTGACAATGCCGCCTGCCGACAGGCCCAGCATCACATCAGCGTCCACCATCGCCTCGTCCAGCGTGCGCAGATCAGTCTTGCGCGCATGGGCGGCCAGACGGGGATGCAGATCGTTCCGGCCCGTATGCACCACCCCCTTCACGTCAATGATCGTGACATTGTCGTGTTGCACGCCCAGCGATTTCACCAGCTCCAGAACCGACAGGCCCGCCGCCCCTGCCCCGATCAGCACCAGCTTCACGTCTTCGAACTTGCGGTTGGTCAGGTGCAGCGCGTTCATCAGGCCAGCAGCCGCGATAATGGCGGTACCATGCTGGTCGTCATGGAACACCGGAATGGCTAGGCGCTCGCGCAATTGCGCTTCAATTTCAAAGCATTCCGGCGACTTTATGTCTTCAAGGTTTATGCCGCCAAAGCTGTCGCCGAACCCCGCCACGCAGTCGATGAATTTCTCCGGGTCCTCGTAATCAATCTCGATATCGAATGCGTCGATATCGGCAAAGCGCTTGAACAGGACCGCCTTGCCTTCCATCACCGGCTTGGAGGCTCGCGGCCCCAGATTGCCCAGCCCCAGAATGGCCGTGCCGTTGGACACGACCGCCACCATATTGCCCTTCGACGTGTAGTCATAAACCGCGTCAGGATCGGCCGCGATCGCGCGCACAGGTGCCGCCACACCGGGGCTGTAGGCCAGCGCCAGGTCGCGCTGCGTCGCCATCGGCTTGGTGGGTGCCAGCGCCAGCTTGCCGGGCGGATATTCGCGATGGAACGCTAGCGCATCCTCGTCGGTGCGCGACTGGGCCAGTTCGGCGGCGGTCTTTTCGGTCATCAGTCAGGTCCGGTGGCTGGATGCGTCGATCATGGTTACCTATCAGGCTATAGCCGCGCCAAAGGCCAAGGGCCATGGCCTATCTGTCACCGGCCCAGACGATTGAGCGTCAGCAGGCGTTCCTGCTCGCGCCCAAGGCTTTCCAGCGCAGCCGGAATTACCGCCAGCAGGTCTTCTGCCGTACCGCCCGGCGGCAGGTGATATCCCGCCTCGCCATGGAGGAAGGCGGCTGACCGCGCGGCCTGGAACGGCGCAATCCCTTGCGCCATGAGAGCGCCGATAATCCCGGCCAGCACATCACCGCTGCCTGCCGTGGCGAGGCGTCCGCTGGCGTGGATATTCACCGCCACGCGGCCATCCGGGTGCGCAATCACGGTGGCGGGGCCTTTCAGGAGTACGTTAGCTCCAGACTGTTGTGATCCGGCTCTGGCAGCCTCCAGCGGACTGGCGCTGGCGTCCAGAAGACCGGGGAAGAGCCGTTCGAACTCGCCAGTATGCGGCGTCAGCACGGCGCGATCATGCAAGGCAGCGAACAGCGCTTTCGGGTCATCAGCGAACACGCTCAGCGCATCGGCATCGAGCACGGCCTGAACGCCGGTAGAGAGGGCCGCCAGCACGCGCGCTTTGAGCGTCTCGTTGAGCCCGGCCCCCGGCCCGATCACAAGCGCACCGGGGCGGTGGAGGCTCAAGGTGTCGGCAAAGTCATCCTCGCGGATGGATTTCGTCATCACGGCGAGGCTGGCACTGGCTGCTTCCATCAGCGAAGCGGGCGGGCACAGCAGCGTGACCAGCCCTGCGCCTGCTTTAAGCCCCGCCATGGCGGAAAGGCGCGCAGCGCCGGTTGCGCCCGGCGGTCCTGCCAGCACGCACAGCCGTCCCTTGCCATGCTTGTGCACAGCGCGGTCATGCCCGGTATCCGGCAGGGTGATGCCCGGCAGCTGCACGATTTCGGGCAGAGCGCCTGCACCCTGCCGCCAACCATCCGGGATACCGATATCGACAACGATGATCTCACCGCAGGCGGCGCGCGCCGGGTGGAAGAGATGGGCGGGTTTCAGCCGGTGAAACGTGACCGTCAGATCGGCCTTTACGCAAGCCCCCTCAGAGCCGCTCTCATCGCCGTTCACGCCGCTGGGCACATCCACCGCCACAACCGCGCAATCGCGCTCAGCGAGGCTTCTGGACGCCTTTAAGGCCATGCCGTCCAGAAGCCTTGAAAGCCCCGCCCCGAACAGCGCATCAACGACCAGAGCGAAACGCTCCGTCTTGAATGAATCCAGTGACTTGACCGCACCCGTCCAGAGCCCCGCCATATGCGCGGCATCGCCCTTCAAAGCTGCGACGTCGCCGAGCGAGAAAACCGTCACCGGCCAGCCTGCGTCGCGGAGCAGGCGCGCGATGACATACCCGTCGCCGCCATTATTCCCCGGACCACATAGTATCGCCGCCGGACGCGGCGCCCACCGTGCCATGATGGCGTGCGCCACCCCTGCCCCCGCCCGCTCCATCAATGTCAGCGAGGCAACACCCTGGCGAACCGCAAACGCATCCGCCCGCGTCATCCCGGCACAGTCGAGCACTTCAGGCCCCGGCATGGTCGCTGCCATGTTTTTGAACATTCATGCCTCACTTGCGAGCAACCCTGCACCGGCCCGATCAGCCGTAACCAGATTAGCTTGAGGCGCAGCCCGCCTCGGCTATGCGTCTCTTCATCAAGGAGACCAGCTTCATGAAGAAGATCGAAGCGATCATAAAACCTTTCAAGCTCGATGATGTGAAGGAAGCCCTTCAGGAAATCGGCCTGCAGGGTCTGACCGTGACCGAGGCCAAGGGATTTGGCCGTCAGAAAGGCCATACCGAGCTCTATCGGGGCGCGGAATACGTGGTCGATTTCCTGCCGAAGATAAAGATCGAGCTGGTGATCCCCGATGGCCGCGTGGATGCCGCCGTGGAGGCCATCCAGAACGCGGCGCAGACCGGGCGGATCGGTGATGGCAAGATATTCATCATGCCCGTGGAGACCGCGATCCGCATCCGTACCGGCGAAACCGGCGACAACGCGCTCTAGGACGGGCGCTCGGCTTTTCACTCATCTCCTGGCGTTCAACCGCCCGCAACACTGAAACGAGGACGACATGTCAGACGCGATCCTGAAGAAGATCAAGGACGAGAATATCGAGTATGTGGACCTGCGCTTTACCGACACGCGCGGCAAGCTGCAGCACGTCACCTTCGACAAGTCGATGGTCGATGCCGATTTCTTCGAGGACGGCCAGATGTTCGACGGCTCGTCGATCAATGGCTGGAAGGCGATCAACGAGTCCGACATGGTGCTCAAGCCCGACACGGCGAGCGCCTATGTCGATCCGTTCTTCCAGGAGCCGACCCTGGCGGTGTTTTGCGACATCTACGATCCCATCTCCGGCGAGCCCTATAACCGCGATCCGCGTACGACGGCGAAAAAGGCCGAGACCTATATGGCCGCCGCTGGCGTAGGCGACACCGCCTATTTCGGCCCCGAAGCCGAGTTCTTCGTCTTTGACGATGTGCGCTGGAAAACCGCTCAGAACGAGACCGGCTATGTGCTGGACTCCGAGGAAGGCCCCTATAATTCCGGCACCATGATGGAAGGCGGCAATCTGGGCCACCGCCCCGGCCCGAAGGGTGGCTACTTCCCGGTTCCGCCGATCGATTCCGCGCAGGACATGCGCACCGAAATGCTTGCCGTCATGCGCGAGCTGGGCCTGGAGCCGGAAAAGCACCACCACGAAGTGGCGCCGAGTCAGCACGAGCTGGGGATGAAATTCTCCACCCTGCTGAACATGGCCGACCGCATGCAGCTCTATAAGTACATCGTCCACAACGTGGCCGCGTCCTACGGCAAGACGGCCACCTTCATGCCCAAGCCTGTCTACGCCGATAACGGCTCGGGCATGCACGTGCACCAGTCGATCTGGAAGGACGGCAAGCCGATGTTTGCCGGTGACAAATACGCCGACCTCTCCGAAATGTGCCTCTACTACATCGGCGGCATCATCAAGCACGCCCGCGCCATCAACGCCTTCGCCAACCCGACCACCAACTCCTACAAGCGTCTGGTACCGGGCTTTGAGGCACCCGTGCTGCTCGCCTATTCGGCGCGCAACCGCTCGGCCTCCATCCGTATCCCGTATGTCGGCTCGCCCAAGGGCAAGCGCATCGAAGCGCGCTTCCCGGATCCGGCCGGCAATCCCTACCTCACCTTCACGGCCCTGCTGATGGCCGGTCTTGATGGCATCGCCAACAAGATCCACCCCGGCGACGCCATGGACAAGGATCTCTACGACCTGCCGCCTGAAGAGCTCAAAGACATCCCGACCGTCAGCCGCAATCTGCGCGAGGCGCTCGAAAACCTCGATGCGGACCGCGCCTTCCTGAAAAAGGGCGGCGTCATGGATGACGATCAGATCGACGCTTATATCGACCTTAAAATGGAAGAGGTCAGCCGGATCGAGCACCACCCTCACCCGGTCGAGTTCGAGCTCTACTACAAGGTCTAGGCTATCCGCCACGAGGGTCAGGCAATCTGCCTTGCCAGCGCATCAGGCCCGCCGGTTCTCCGGCGGGCCTTTTCGTGACTGTGATCGGAAGATTACAAGCGCGCCTGGGTGGTCGACGCCGACAATTGCTTGGTCTAAGACTCTGCATGGCTTACTGCGCCGGGCGATTGCCGGGCCAGAGGGGAATGTCCGCCGGAGGGTCTTTATGCGCCGTCGTCTTCTTGCTGCTGCATCAATTGCGGCTCTGTGCTCGTCGCCTGTCTGGGCTGACGAGGAGATCAGCGACGAACGTACCAGCCCGGTACGCACGTCCACGTCCGGCGACGTTGTTATCACGTCCAGCGGGCGCGTGACGCTGACCGGCGATAGCGGTCCGGCGGTAGTCATCGACTCCGACAACTCGGTCGAAACGGCGACAGGCTCCAGAATCACGATTGCTGATCAGAGCAATGCCACAGGCATTTTTCTGGAAGGCGGACGAACCGGCAGCCTGACTCATGCCGGCTCCATTCAGCTTACAGACTCCGACGCCGTCCAGAGCAGGCCCGTGGACGAAGCGCTGGATGTGCTGACCGAGGAAACCAACAAGACCGGCGTGCTGGTCGGAACGCCAGGAGGCGCAGCGTTCAACGGTGATGTTTCGTTGTCGGGCAACATCACCGTTGTCGGGCAGAACTCCTATGGGGTTCGGGTGGCGTCAGGGATTGATGGCAATCTCAATCTCGGTGGCACGATTTCGTTAACAGGCGAAAACAGCACCACAATATCGATCGAGGGGCCGGTAAGCGGCGACGTGGTGGTTCCGACCTCCGCTAATGTCAGCTCCACTGGAGCTGGCTCTTCCGCCCTGGTAATCGACGCCGATATCGGCGGCGGCATCCGCATCTCCAGCCAGGTGCAGTCTAACGGTTACCGCATTTCCCAACGGACCTCGCGTGAGGTGTATGAGGCGCTAGCCAACAACGGTAGCCCGATCGACGAGGATCAGCGGCAATCGGGTGCAACGGTCGTCATCGCCGGTTCGGTAGTTGACGGCGTGTTCATAGCCAGCAACGCAACCGGCGTGCCCCTCGGTGTGATCCGCAATCACGGGAGCGCGCCCGCGCTCGTTATCCGGCCAGGTGATGACGCAACAAACCCGCTGACGCTGGGGGAAGTCGTCTATGAGGAGGCGGACACCAGCGAAGATGCGGACGAAGACGCCACCGTCATCCGAAATCGCGGCTTCGGTTTCGTGAATGACGGCGAAGTAAGAACCAATGGCTTGTTCGACGGCATTAATGCTACAGCCTTGCTAATTGCCGGCCGGGATGTAAACGGCACGATCCACGCGGCGATCCTGGAGGCAGGCGGATTTGAGAACACTGGAACGGTGGCTGCGGAAGCCTACGACGCACACGCCACGGCGGTCCGCCTTGGCGAAGGCGCGCAAATGGCGGGTTTCACCAATTCGGGAACCGTTCGAGCTACATCAAGCCGAGGGCATGAAGACGACGGGTTCGCCGATGGCGCATTTGGCGACGGCACCGCTAAGGGTTTGCACATAGAATCCGGCGCCACGGTGACCCGGATCGACAACACGGGTAATATTATTGCCCGATTGACGTTTGATGGCGCGGAAGCAACCGCGGTACTGGTCGAAAGCGACAGCCTTCAGACCATCACAAACACCCGCATGATCGCCGCCGACACGCTCCAGCTGGTAGATGGATCAAGCCCCGTTCTGACGGCCATTGATGCACGCTCCATGACTACGGGGCTGACGATTACGCAGGAAGCCCATGACGATGACGATGCCCCGGCGCCGGAGATCAACGGCGATATCCGCTTCGGATCGGGAGCGGACACGCTTGAGATTCTGGCCGGCCAGGTGAACGGCGATATCTATTTTGGCGATGGAGCAGACAGCCTGATCCTGCGCGATGCGGTGCTGAACGGCGCCATCAATTCCGGTGATGGCCAGCTGTCGATTGACGTTGAAGATTCAACTTTGGCGCTGGGCCTTACCAACGCGATCACCATCACTTCTGCCCGTTTCGGGGATGGGGCGGTTCTCGACCTGGTTCTGGACAGCAACACCGGGGCGGGCGCGTCCTTGTCCGCCAGCGGCGATATCACATTCGAACAGGGCTCCGAACTCGTTGTTTCCCTGTCGGAGCTTGTCGGCCAGAGCCGGTCCTATCAGGTGATTTCTGCTGGCACCCTGAATATTGCCGAAGAATCAGTGATCCTTGAGGCGGTCGATACGCCGTTCATCTATTCGGCGACGCTCGAGCGCGACGCGGGCGATCCCAATTCGATTGTGCTTAGCCTGGAACGCAAAACCGCCGAACAGATCGGTTTTGATCCCAACCGTGCCGCCGTTTACGACGCCGCTGTCGCCCTGTTCGAAGACGTTTCTTCGCTGGGTAACGCCATTGCGTCGATCCGCGATGCGGACGCGTTCTACAGCGCCTACGACCAGCTGCTGCCTGAATACGCAGCCAGCGCGATCCAGTTCGCCCTGGCCTCGCACGACGCGGCGGCAGGCGCGGTTTCCACCCGTCTGCGCAATGCCCGTCTTTCACCTTCAGAGCTTGCCGGCATGTGGATCCAGGAGTTCGGCTACTATGCGGACCGCGCGGACACCACGCTCGGCCCGGGCTATCGCGGCTACGGCGTGGGCCTTGCCGTCGGCATCGACCGGCCGCTCGGACCGTTCTACGCGGTTGGGGTCAGCTTTGCCGGCGCAGCGAGCGAAATCGAGCAGATCGGCCTCAACCATGACCCGATGACCACTTTGATGGGCCAGGTATCGGGCTATGCGGCCATTGATCTGGGCGGCATTGATGCGTCGTTCACCGCTTCAGCGGGCATCAACCGCTTTGAGACCGAGCGCCGTATTGGCATCGGCTCCTTTAGCGGCTCCACATCGGCTGACTGGAGCGGCTGGCATTACTCCCTGTCTGCCCAGGCCGGGCGCGATATCGCGCTTGGCAGCTGGATCGTGCGCCCTGAAGCGTCGCTGACCTGGCTGTCCATCTCCGAGGACGGGTTCAGCGAGATCGCGCTCGACAACACGGCGCCGGAACTGGCCCTGTTTGTCGATAGCCGCACCACGAGCGCGCTGACCGGAGGCGCGACAATCACGGTGGGCCGGATGTTCAACCGCGCCGGCAGCTGGTGGTTGCCCTATGTCCGGGCCGGTTATCGCGGAGATTTCTCGGGCAATTCCGGCACGACGACAGCCCGCTTTGGCGAGAATGGCAACCCGTTCACCCTGCGCGCTGCCGAATTGCCGTCAGCGGGCTTGTTGGCGGGTATCGGCCTCTCCGCAGGGTCGAACTACACAACCTTCACCTTCGCGTACGACGCCGATTATCGCGATGACTACGTGAACCATATGCTCCGCCTTGTCCTGCGGATGAACTTCTAGGACGGTTTAACGCTCTTTAACCATGGCGAGGGATACACTCTGGCCATGGTTTTGCGTCTGGCTCTCTTCTTTGCACTTTTGGCGGCGGCGGCCGCTATCGTGTCTGCCTGCAGCCACCGTGCCCCGCCTGCGCAGGTGCAGAACGCCTGTGCCATCTTTTCCCAGTACCCGGCCTGGCGCCGCGCGACGGAACGGGCCGAGCGCCGCTGGGGGCTTTCCCAAGGCACACAGCTCGCTTTCGTGAACCGCGAATCCAGCTTCGTTGCCAATGCCCGTCCGCCCCGCACCCGCAGGCTGATCGTCCTGCCCGGCCCGCGCGCCTCATCGGCACAAGGCTATGCGCAGGCGCTGGACGGCACCTGGGACTGGTATCGCGAGCAGACAGGTAACCGCTCCGCGCGCCGGACCAATTTCGCCGACGCGGTAGACTTCATCGGCTGGTACGCCTCGATGAGCCAGCGCCTGTCGCGCATCTCTCTGGATGATCCGCGCAATCTCTATTTTGCCTACCATGAAGGCCATACCGGCTATAATCGCGGCACCCACAACTCCAAGGCTTGGCTGCAACGCGCCGCAAGCCAGGTCGAGGCCGATGCCCGCCGCTATGACAGCCAGCTGCGCTCCTGCCAGCGCCGCAGCCGCTGGTTCCGGTAGGGGATAAGCGGCGCGACACGCTTTCCTGCACTACCCCTGATCGGGCATGGTGCAAGGTGATGACCCACGATTCGCAAAATGACCTGTTTGGCGGCGGCGCGCCTGCCCCGAAACCCGCCTCGCCCGCCCCGCGCGCAGAGCCTGAGCCCGTGAAGGCAGCAGAGCCGTCTGCGCCGTGCGCGCGCGCAGCCTCTCCTGCTCCGCCACCTCCGCCACAGCCCGGCTATAACGCTTCCTCGATCGAGGTGCTTGAAGGGCTGGAGCCGGTGCGCAAGCGGCCGGGCATGTATATCGGCGGCACCGACGAGCGCGCGCTGCACCACCTCTTCGCCGAGGTGCTGGACAATGCGATGGACGAGGCAGTGGCTGGCCATGCCGACCGCATCGAGGTGCGCCTTGATGAGGAAGGCTTTGTCACCGTTACGGATAATGGCCGCGGCATCCCCGTAGACGAGCACCCGAAATTTCCCGGCAAGTCGGCGCTGGAAATCGTGATGACCACGCTGCATTCAGGCGGCAAGTTCTCCGACAAAGCCTATCAGACGGCAGGCGGCCTGCACGGGGTCGGCATCTCGGTCGTCAACGCGCTGTCAGAACGTGTCGAGGTGGAAGTGGCGCGCGACCGCACGCTCTGGGGGCTCAATTTCTCACGCGGCACGCCGCTGGGCAGCTTGCAGAAACTCGGCGCAGCGCCCAATCGGCGCGGCACCAAAATCCGCTTTAAGCCAGACCACGAGATTTTCGGCAGCCGCGCGCATTTCAAGCCCGCGCGCCTGTTTGCCATGTCACGCTCGAAGGCATTCCTGCGCCGGGGCGTGGAGATACGCTGGTCGTGCGTGCCTGAGCTGGTCGAAGGCACGGCAACGCCGCCTGAGGCCGTGCTCTCCTTCCCCGGCGGCTTGGCCGATCATCTCGAAGAACTGGTCAAGGGCGCGGCCCTTGTTACCGAGAACTTCTCAGGCCGTGTCGAGCGCTCTGAAGGGCGCATGGGCGCTGTGGAATGGGCCGTCGGATTCTCCGCCAACGGATTTGGCGAGCATGACAGCTTTTCCAATTCCTACTGCAACACCGTGCCCACCCCGCAAGGCGGTACGCACGAGGCGGGCCTGCGCGCCGCGCTCTCCAAAAGCCTGAAAGCGCACGCCGAGCTGGCGGGCAATCGCAAGGCCGGCCTCATCACGCCGGACGATGTGATGGGCGGGGCGGGCGTGCTGGTCTCCATCTTCCTGAAAGACCCGGAGTTTCAGGGCCAGACCAAGGACCGGCTCGCCACGGCAGAGGCGCAACGCCTTGTCGAGAACGCCATCCGCGACCGGTTTGACCACTGGCTCGCCGCCCGGCCCAAGGAAGCGGCCCGCCTGATCGACTGGGCGGTTGAGCGCGCCGAGGACCGGCTGAAGAAGAAGAAGGAAAAGGAAGTCCAGCGCCAGAGCGCGACCCGCCGCCTGCGCCTTCCCGGCAAGCTGGCCGACTGCTCCACCTCCGGCGCGGACGGCACGGAAATCTTCCTCGTTGAGGGCGATTCGGCCGGCGGCTCGGCCAAGCAGGCGCGCGACCGCAAGACGCAAGCCATCCTTCCCTTGCGCGGGAAAATCCTGAACGTCGCCTCGGCAACGCCGGACAAGATCGCCGCCAATCAGGAAATTTCCGATCTGATGCTGGCGCTCGGCACACGTCCGGGCTCCAAGTTCGATCTTGAGGACCTGCGCTATGAGCGCGTCATAATCATGTGCGACGCGGACGTGGACGGGGCACATATCGCGGCGCTTCTGGCCACCTTCTTCTATCGCTTCACGCCGGGCCTGATCGAGAGCGGACGCCTGTTCATGGCACAGCCGCCCCTCTATCGCCTGACCGTCGGGGCCAAGACCCTCTACGC
Organism: Glycocaulis abyssi; assembly: GCF_041429775.1. Taxonomy (NCBI): domain Bacteria; kingdom Pseudomonadati; phylum Pseudomonadota; class Alphaproteobacteria; order Maricaulales; family Maricaulaceae; genus Glycocaulis; species Glycocaulis abyssi. Next base: position 951,706 of record NZ_CP163421.1, read on the forward strand.
GCAGGACGAGGCAGAGAAGGACGCCATTATGAATGGCGAGTTCAAGGGCAAGCGCGTCGAGCTTGGCCGCTTCAAGGGGCTAGGCGAGATGACGCCGGCCCAGCTCAAAGCCACCACCATGAACCCGCAGACGCGCTCACTCGCGCGCGTGACCATTGATGACGCCTTCCGCGAGGAGGCCGATGATCTGGTGGAAACCCTGATGGGCAAGAAGGCAGAGCTGCGCTTCCAGTACATCCAGGAACATGCGCCCTTCGTGGAAGCGATTGATTTGTAGGGGTGAACCGCTCAACTCCTTGTGATGTAACACAATAACCCCCTTCCCCCGCTGGCGGATTCCGGCGAACCTGCTGGCCGCTAAGAAATCTTACGGGGAGGGTTGAACGGTGGCGATACACGGTTCACGGAACAAGGGCGCGCTATGGCCCATGATGGCGGGCGCGCTGGCAGGGCTGGCCGCCCTTGGCCTTGCGGCCTGTAATGGCGATGCAGGCGAGACCGCAAACGGCAATGGTGCCAGCACTGGCAATGGTGACGGGCTTGTCCGCTTTAACCCGGACCCCTACCCCTCCACCTACACTCCCTTCCCCTCCGAAGTGGTGCTCATTCAGGGCGCGACCGTCTTTGACGGCATTGGCGGCGAGTTTGAAAACTACGACGTGCTGATGCAGGACGGGCGCATTGCCGGTATCGGCGAAGGGCTCGAGGCTCCGGACGGCGCAACCATCGTTGACGGGCGCGGACGCTATGTAACGCCGGGCGTGATCGATATTCACTCCCATCTGGGCGTCTACCCCTCCCCCGGCGTCAGCGCCCATAGCGACGGCAATGAGATCACCAGCCCGGTGACGGCAGAGGTCTGGGCCGAGCACGGCGTCTGGCCGCAGGATCCCGGCTTTGACACTGCTCTGGCCGGCGGCGTGACTACGCTGCACGTGCTGCCGGGCTCGGCGAACCTGTTTGGCGGACGCGGCATCACGCTGCGCAACGTGCCTTCGCGCACCGTACAGGGCATGAAGTTTCCTGATGCCCCCTACACGCTGAAAATGGCCTGCGGCGAGAACCCGAAACGCGTCTATGGCGGACAGGGCCGCGCGCCCGGCTCACGCATGGGCAATATGGCCGGCTACCGCGAAGCCTGGCAGCGCGCGGTGGAATACCGCCGCGCCTGGCACCGCTATTGGGATGCCGGCGATGCGGACGCCACGCCGCCGACCCGCAATCTGGAGCTGGATACGCTGATGGGCGTGCTGGAGGGTGAAATCCTCATCCAGATGCACTGCTACCGCGCCGATGAAATGGCGCTGGTGCTCGATATGGCAGACGAGTTCGACTATCAGGTGACCACGTTCCACCACGCGGTCGAAGCCTACAAGATCGGCGACATGCTGGCCGAGCGTGATGTCTGCGCCGCTGTCTGGGCCGACTGGGGCGGGTTCAAGATGGAAGCCTACGATTCCATCAACGAAAATCTCGCCCTCGTTCACGCTGCGGGTGCATGCGCGATGATCCACTCTGATGACCAGCTAGGTATCCAGCGGCTCAATCAGGAGGTCGCCAAGGCGCTCGCCGCCGGGCGAAGGCTCGGCATAGAGGTCAGTGATGGCGAAGCCGTCGCCTGGTTCACCTCCAACCCGGCTCGCGGGCTTGGCATTTTCGACGAGACGGGATCGCTGGAAGCAGGCAAGCGCGCCGATGTCGTGCTGTGGTCTGCCCATCCCTTCTCCACCTACGCCGTCGCCGATCACGTCTATATCGACGGGGCGCTGATGTTCGACCGCGAAGACCCGGCCCGGCGCACCGTGCGTGACTTCACCCTCGGCCAGCCCGGCGAAGGAGTGCTGTAAGATGATGAAATCTCTCATATCTGCTGCGGCACTGGCCGCCATCGGCCTTGGCGCGGCATCGGCCCAGACCATCGCCGTCACCAATGGCCGCGTTGTCACCAATAGCGATGCCGGCATTGTTGAAAGCGGCTCGGTGCTTATCCGCGACGGTGTCATCGTGGCCGCTGGCGCGAATGTTTCCATCCCCGACGGGGTGGAAACTGTTGACGCCAATGGCGGCTGGATCACGCCGGGCATATTCCACCCGCATACCCAGCTTGGCCTGATCGAAGTGGCACTTGAAAGCTCCACATCGGATGCCTCAGCGCCCGGTGCGAGCTTCACCGCCGCCATCGATGTGGCCGACGGCTTCAACCCGGCAGGCGGGCATATTCCCGACAGCCGCCGGCGGGGCATCACGCGCTTTGCGGTCTTCCCGTCAACGGGAAGCGGCGTGATCGGCGGACGCGGGGCCCTGGCCAACAGCTCCGGCCAGCCGGACTCCATCTTTGATGACCGCACCTTCCTTTATGTCGACCTGTCGCAGTCCGGCGCGTCGACCGCGGGCGGTTCACGCAATGCGGCCTGGGCCTATCTGCGGGCAGCCTTTGAGGATGCGCGCTTCTATCCGGGACGCTTCATGTCCCACCATGAGGGTGATGCCATCAACCGGTTCGACGCGGCATCCCTGGTATCCGCCGTGCGCGGTGAGATCCCGATTGTCCTGCAGGTCGAGCGGGCGTCCGATATCCGCCGCGCCCTGCGCTTTGCCCAGCAGCACCCGTCAGCGCGCTTTATCCTGGCCGGTGCCGCCGAAAGCTGGATGGTCGCCGACGAAATCGCGGCCGCCGGCATTCCCGTCATCATGGACCCGCTGCGCAACCTGCCTGCCAGCTTCGACGTACTGGCCGCGCGCCTGGATGCCCCTGCCCGGCTTCACGCCGCAGGTGTGCAGACCGCCTACACCACGATCAGCGCAGACCTCTATTTCAATCCGCGCCTGATTACCCAGCATGCGGGCAATGCCGTGGCCCACGGCGCCAGCTGGGAGGACGCCTTCCGGGCCATCACCCTGACCCCGGCCGAGATATATGGTGTGGGTGACCGCTATGGCGCACTGGCCGACGGTTATGCCGGTGATGTGGTGATCTGGGACGGCGACCCGCTGGAAGTGATGAGCGCGCCGGTGGCCGTCATCATTGACGGGGTCAGCCAGTCCATGATCTCGCGCCAGTCCCGGCTCGCCGAGCGCTATGCCGAGCGCGTCCCGGACGGCCAGTACGGCTATCGTCACTAGAGATATCGCTGCTGCAGGTATGGGCGTTAAGTCACACTGCGGCAGCGATACATCACGTCTGCGCTAGGATGCGTTGACACGCAATGGCGCGCGCCTATGTTGCGCGACGCAAGCGGCTTGCGATCCGCGCAACCCGCCCGAACGTATGACAGCGCGCTCCGAGCCTTGAGGCCGGGGCGGATATGAGGCGCATGACTTTCGATGATCTGGGCTTGAGCCCGAACCTGCTGGCAGCCATCAAGGACGCTGGCTACACCAGTCCGACCCCTATCCAGGCCGGTGCCATTCCGGTGGCACTGACTGGCCGCGATGTACTTGGAATCGCGCAGACGGGGACGGGCAAGACCGCCTCTTTCACCCTGCCGCTGATTGAACGCCTGTCGCGTGGCCGTGCGCGTGCGCGTATGCCCCGTTCGCTGATCCTCTGCCCCACGCGCGAACTGGCCGACCAGGTGGCGCAGAATGTGCGCCTCTATGCGAAGAACCACAAGCTGACCATGGCGCTGCTGATTGGCGGGGTCGCCTTCCAGCCGCAAAAGGAAATTCTCGACAAGGGCGCGGACATTCTCATCGCGACGCCCGGCCGCCTGCTGGACCATTTCGAGCGCGGCGGACTGATGCTCATGGGCATCGAGATCATGGTCGTCGATGAAGCCGACCGCATGCTCGACATGGGCTTCATCCCCGATATTGAACGCATTTTCTCGCTCGTGCCGCCGCGCCGGCAGACCCTGTTCTTCTCCGCGACCATGCCCAATGAAATCGTGCGGATCGTGAACACCTTCCTTAAGGATCCCGAGCGCATCGAAGTCTCGCGCCCGGCCCAGACCGCCGAGACCATCAAGCAATACATCGTGCGTGTCGCCGATGGCTCTCCTGCAGGCAAACGTGCCGCGCTGCGTGCCGCCATCAACCGCGACAACGTCAAGAACGGCATCGTGTTCTGCAACCGCAAGCGCGATGTCGACATTGTCGCGCGCTCGCTGCAGCGCCATGGCTTCTCTGCGGCCGCGATCCACGGTGATCTGGCACAGGCCCAGCGCATGAAGACGCTGGCCGATTTCAAATCCGATCAGGTGCGCATTCTGGTGGCGTCGGACGTCGCGGCCCGTGGCCTCGATATTCCCGCAGTCAGCCATGTCTTCAATTTCGACATCCCGCGCAACGCGGATGATTATGTCCACCGCATCGGTCGTACCGGCCGCGCCGGGCTGACCGGCGAATCGATCACGCTAGTAACGGGCGATGACAAGAAATCGCTCGCCAATGTCGTCAAGCTGATCGGCGGCGAACCGGAGACACTGGCGCTGGACGGCGCGCCAACTTCAGCCCCGGCGCCTGCCAAGGCTGGCGAAGCCGAAGGTGAGGTCAAGGCAGCCCGGTCACGCCGTGGCGGCCGTGCGCGCAAGCGCGCAGCGCCCGAAAAAGCTGACAGCCAGCCCCCTGCCCAGCCAGCGGCTCCGGCAGAGGACGCAGCCCCGGCGCCTGCAAACGATGTGGAAACCGGCAAACGCCGCAAGCCACGTGGCAAGGACAAGGGTGAAAGCGTGAAAGCGGCCGGTTTCGGCGATCATGTTCCCGAATTCCTGCTGCGCTCGGCATTCGGCTAGGCGCGAAAATAATTCAAAATTCGTCTGCCGCGTTTACCCCATCTTTCCAAAGCGCCCCTAATCTCTCGCCTCAAGGGAGTCATTGGTCCGAAGAATTCGGTCTGGAAAATACGGGGAAGTTCACGTGAACGGTCGCTTGCAAACATATGAAGGCATTGATCTTGCGCGGCGCGCGCTGGACCTTATGGACGAGCACGATGTAGCTCCCACCCCGCAGAACTACGCCGTCTGGGTTGCTTACGTTTCTGATTCAATCCCCGAACTGTCCGAAACGCTCCAGCGCGCCGTCGATAAGGGCGGCCCGATCGATGATGATCTGTGCGACGAGCTCTACGAGCGCCACTTCACCTTCAAGCGCATTCAGGATGCCGTGCTGGACACTGGCGGGGCGATGAGCCGCGAGCTGGGCGCCGTCGTGAAGACGCTCGAAGCAGCAGAACGCGACACTGCCGCCTATGGCGAAGCGCTGGCTGGTGCTTCCGGACAGCTGGGCGACACCACCGATATCGCAGCCTTCAAACGCATGGTGGAGGGGCTGGTCTCCGCCACCGCGCGCATGCAGCGCCGCTCGCGCGAGCTGGAGCGCCGCCTGCAGGAAACCTCCGTGGAGGTGAACCAGCTGCGCGGTAATCTGGAAAGGGTCCGCGAAGAAGCGATGACCGACGCCCTCACCGGCCTCGCCAACCGCAAACGCTTTGATGAAGCCATGCGCAAGGCCCGCCGTGATGCGGATCTGCAAGGTGACGATTTCTGCCTGGTGCTATGCGATATCGACCATTTCAAGCGCTTCAACGACACTTGGGGGCATCAGACGGGTGACCAGATCATCCGCTTTGTCGCTGCCTGCCTGTCCCGTTTTGCCAAGGACACCCATATCGTGGCGCGTTATGGCGGTGAGGAATACGCCATCGTCATGCCCAGAACCACCATGGCTGATGCGGCAGAAATCGCCGAGAAGGTCCGCGCAACAGTCGAATCCAAGCGCCTGCTGCGCAAGTCCACCAACGAGGATCTCGGCCACATCACCGTGTCCATGGGCGTTTCCCAGCATCACGACGGCGAGTTGGTGGAACGCCTGATCGAGCGGACGGACGCTAACCTTTACAAGTCCAAGCAGACTGGCCGTAACCGCGTTACCGTTGACAGCGTCGAAGACGATACCGGCGCGGCGGCGGCGTAGCTTTCGCCACCAGACGCCTTTCCTGATCTGATATTTCGAACGAGAATGCACCTCCGGCAAACGGGGGTGCATTTCATTATGACAAGACAACATGCGGGCGATCCCGATTTTCGATGGCGTGGTGAAAATGTTTCACGCGTGGAAAACCTCTCCGATATCGTTTTCGCCCTCGTCCTGACGCTGGCAGCGCTGCAGAGCATCCCATCCTCGTTCGATGAGCTGGTGGGTCTCTGGCGTGGGGCCATTTCCATCGCGATGTGCTTTGCGCTGATCCTCCTGATCTGGCGCACCCACCACATATTCTTCCGCCGCTACGGGCTTGATGACGGCTGGGTGACCGGGTTCAACGCGCTATTGCTCTTCCTCGTACTGATCTACATCTATCCCCTGAAATTCATGACGGATTTCGTCGTGAACTATTTCACGGGCGGCTTTGAAACCGCAGCCGAGGTGACTGCCGTCCTGACCTTGTCCCAGGTGCCGGTGCTATACGCGATCTATGGCGGGTTCTTCGCGGCGGTCTACGGCGTCTTTGCCCTGCTCCACGCCCACGCCCTGCGTCACGCAGATGCGCTGGAGCTGACCGCGCAGGAGAGAAGCTGGACGCGCTTCGAGGTCGAGTTCTCGATTGGCACCGTGTTGCTGAGCCTTGCCATCATCGCCCTGGCGTTCGTGCTGCCGGACGCTATCGCCGCCTTTTCCGGAATATTGTTCGCCATGATGGGTTTGATTGCGTGGGTGTGCTCGGCACGTGCCAACGCGCGTGTCCTGCGGGCGGGGTCCGCTACAAGCTAGGCACCCGCTGGAGGCGCAGTCAGCTTCAGGCTGTCACGCTGTTCCCAGCGCTCCAGATAGGCGCCCAGTCCCGGATGAGCCGCGCGCCAGTCCAGCTCTGCGTATCTGAGATCAAGATAGGACAGCGCCACGGCAATCGAGAGCGCCCCATGATCCACAGAGCGCTCAAACTGTGCCCGTTCATGGTCCAGCTGGGCCAGCGTGCGGGCGATGCCTCTTTCCCAGCGTTCGGTCCACGCCTTGTAACGCCGGTTGGCAGGCCGGTTCATCTCGATCCGCCGGCCGATCGTCAGGTCCATCAACCCGTCCGCCACCGCCTGCTGGCGCAGGACCAGAAAACGGCTTTCGCCATTAGCGGGAATCCAGCGGTCATCATTGAGCGTGTCGATAAACTCGCAGATCAGCGGGGAATCGATCAGCGCCGGGCCGCTCTTGCGGATCAGCGCCGGCACCTTGCCCAGCGGATTGGCGGCCAGCAGCGCCTCCGGGTCATCAAGCGGCAACGCCTCGACCAGCTCGATCTTGCTTTCGAGGCTCTTCTCGATGATCAGCGCACGGCACTTGCGGGCATAAGGCGAGGTCGGCGAATAAAAAAGTTGCATGCAAGCCCCCGAAATTCAGCCACCGGGTTTAGAAACTCGCAAAGCGGGCGGCAAGTTGCCTAGCTGGCATTGGCCACCGGAATAATGGTGACGCTTTCGCCACACCCGCACGCATCGGTCTGGTTGGGATTGCGGAACACGAACTTGGCGTGCAGCGGCGTCACCTCATAGTCGATCTGGCTGCCGAGCAGGAACAGGATCGCCTTGGAATCAATGACGATCTCCACGCCCTGATCTTCCACCCGCTCGTCCAGCGGCGCGGGCGCCTCAACATAGTCCATCGTGTATTCCATGCCCGCGCAGCCGCCATTCTTCACGCCTACGCGCAAATAGCCCTTGCCCTCACGCGCCATCAGCGCGCGCACACGCTCCGCAGCGGCGTCTGTCAGGGTTACGGGCTTGGGTCTTTCACGGGCCATCTCATCGGCTCCTAGAGCATGTTCAGTTGCAGGCGGGCTTCATCGGTCATCCGGTCCGGCGTCCAGGGCGGATCAAAGGTGAGGTTCACCTCCGTGCGCTCCACCCCGTCGACCGTATTGCAGGCGTCCTGTACCCAGCCCGGCATTTCACCGGCCACCGGGCAGCCGGGCGCCGTCAGCGTCATCTCGACTTTCAGCGTGCGGTCATCTTCCAGATCGACCTTGTAGATCAGGCCCAGCTCGTAAATATCGACCGGGATTTCCGGGTCGAACACGCCCTTTAGCGCGGTGACGACATCATCGGTAATCCGGGCGATTTCCTCAGCGGGTATCGAGCCTTCGCCATCGGCGCGGGTTTCCGGCGCAACGGGGCGCGCAGGCGCGCCGCCCAGATCGATCACATCGCGCTGGCGGGCCGTTCCGGTCTGGCTGTCACTTGGCATGTCCGGTGTCATCTCCTGCCCTCTAGATGAGGAATGCGCGCGCGCGGCGCAAGGCGTCGAGGAAGGCATCGACTTCATCGGCGGTGTTGTAGACGGCAAAGCTGGCGCGCACGCTGGCGGCGACGCCAAAGCGCTTCATCAGCGGATGGGCGCAGTGATGGCCCGCGCGCACGGCGACGCCATAGCGGTCCATCAGCTGGGCGATATCATGGGCGTGGGCGTTCTCCACCACAAACGACACAATGGGCCCCTTGCCCGGCGCCTCGCCCAGAATGCGGATACCGTCCATGGCTTTCAGGCCCGCCGTGGCGGCTTCTGCCAGCGCGTGTTCGTGCGCCAGCGCCTCCGGCGTGACGTGTGCGTCCATCCAGTCCAGCGCTGCGCCAAGCGCGATCACATCGGCAATGGCCGGTGTACCGGCCTCGAACTTGTGCGGCGGGGCAGCATAGACGACGCCCTCCTCGCTCACCTCGGCGATCATCTCGCCGCCGCCCATGAAGGCGGGCAGACGTTCCAGCCAGTCACCCTTGGCATAGAGTGCGCCAGTGGCATTGGGCCCGTAAAGCTTGTGGCCGGTAATGGCGTAAAAATCACAGCCGATGGCCGACACATCGACCGGGCCATGAACAGCCGCCTGCGAACCGTCAAACAGGATCGGCACGCCGTGACGGTGCGCGATCTCGGTTAGCGCCTTCGCGTCATTCTTCGTACCGAGCACATTGGACATATGGCTGAGCGCTACCATCTTCGTGCGTGAGGTGAAGAGGGCTTCGTAAGCCGCTGTATCCAATGCGCCTTCGTCCGTCACCGGAGTCCAGCGAATAACCACGCCCTTGCGCTCGCGCAGGAAGTGCCACGGGACAATATTGGAGTGGTGCTCCATCTGGCTGAGGATGATTTCATCGCCCTCTTTCAGACCGTGCCCGATCCCGGATGCCACGAGATTGATGGCTTCGGTCGTGCCGCGCGTCAGCACGATCTCTTCACTACGCGCCGCACCGAGAAACGCGGCGAGCTTGCCGCGCGTCGCCTCGAACGCCTCTGTCGTCTCGTTGGCAAGCGTATGGAGGCCGCGGTGCACATTCGCGTAGGAGCCGCGCCAGACATCGCCCAGCGCATCGATCACCGCTTGCGGTTTCTGCGCAGAAGCGGCGCTGTCGAGATAGACCAGCGGCTTGCCGTGAACCTCGCGCGACAGGATCGGAAATTGCGCGCGGATGGCGTCCACGTCGAACCCGGAAGCGGTGTGGGCGAGCGCGCTCACGATACCGCCTCCAAAGCTGCATCAAGCTTCGCCAGCAGAGCGTCACGGACCGTCTCATCCTCAACCGCTTCCAGCGGTTCGGCCAGGAAGCTGCGTGTCAGCAGGGCACGCGCACGCGGCTCGCTAAGCCCACGCTGGCGCATGTAGAACAATGCCTCGTCATCCACTGCGCCGAGCGCGTTGCCGTGCGCGCAGACGACGTCGTCGGCGTAAATTTCCAGCTCAGGCTTGGCGTAGATTTCCGCGCCATCGGCCAGCAGCAGCCCGCGATGGTTCATCTGGGCATCGGTCTTCTGCGCGGCCTGCTCCACGTGGATCTTGCCCTGGAAGACGCCGCGCCCGCCCTTGGCGGCTGCGCCCTTGAAGAGCTCGCGTGTCGCCCCGTTCGGGCCGGTGTGGCGCACAATGCCGGTCTGATCGAGATGCAGGCCGGAGGCCACCAGATACGAGCCGCCAAGGTTCAGCTCCGCGCCCTCGCCTGCTTGTGTGATGTGGGTTTCAAGCCGGGCGAGCTTCGCGCCGAAGCCAAGCGTCGTCTGGTGCATTTTCGCGCGCGGCGCGAGATCGATCCCGCTCGTCACCACCAGCACACCATCAGGTGACGCGTCCTGCTCGACAATGCGCGTCAGGCTCGCGCCCTCGCCCAGCACGATACGCAGGGCGATATTGGCAAATCCGCCCGCCGCCACGCGGTAGCGCTCGTGCAGCGCCGCGCTGACGCCTGCAGGCACGTTCACCGCTGCGATATGGTGGGCCGCGCCCTCGCTTCCTTCAAAGTCCAGCGACAGGCTTTCGCCTTCTTTCAGCGCATAAACCGGGCAGCCATCCGTCAGGCCCGCCGCGAGGCGTGGCATGAGCAGGTCCGGCTGGTGCTCCAGCGTTGCAATCTCGTCTGCCTCGCGCGAGGCGTTGACGGCAAGCGTACCGGCCCCTGAAGGCGTCTTCGCCAGCGCGGCGCGCAGATCGGACCATTTCCACGCCTCGACGCGGCGGTGCGGCAGGCCGCCCGTTTCCAGCGCAGCGCGCAGCTCGCCCGCAGGCAGGCTGGCTGCTAGCGCCGCTTCAAACGCGGAAAGTTGCGGGACTACACCCATCAGGCTGCCGCTCCGGTGAATTTCTCATAGCCCTCGGCTTCCAGCTCCAGCGCCAGTTCCGGCCCGCCCGTTTTCACGATGCGGCCATCCGCCATCACATGCACCACGTCGGGTTTGAGGTATTCCAGAAGGCGCTGATAGTGGGTGATGACCAGCATGGAGCGCTCCGGCGAGCGCAGCGCATTCACGCCATCGGCCACCACGCGCAGCGCGTCGATGTCGAGCCCGGAATCCGTCTCATCAAGAATGAGGAATTTCGGCGAAAGCATCATCGCCTGGAAAATCTCCATGCGCTTTTTCTCACCGCCGGAGAAACCGACATTCACAGGACGCTTAAGCATTTCACTGGAAATACCCAGTTTTGCAGCATTTTCCCGCGCAAGCTTCATAAATTCCGGCGCTGAAATCTCACCCTCGCCGCGTGCTTTAAGCTGCGCGTTCGCGGCTTCCTTCAGGAAAGTCAGGGTCGGCACGCCAGGAATTTCCACCGGGTACTGGAAGGAGAGGAACAGGCCCTTGGCGGCCCGCTCTTCGGGTTCCATGTCGCCAATCTCTTCGCCGAGAAAGCTGACCGAACCGTCCGTCACCTCATAGCCTTCATGGCCCGCCAGCACGTAGGACAGCGTGGATTTCCCGCACCCGTTCGGCCCCATGACGGCGTGCACCTCGCCCGCAGGCACGGTCAGGTCGACGCCTTTCAGGATGGCTTTGCCTTCACCCTCTTCGGGGTTCACGCGGGCATGGAGGTTCTTGATCTCAAGCATTTCAGTTCGTCTTTCAGTTCGGTGTTTTCCCGGCACACGCCGGAATCCATTATTCGTTGCTGGGTCCCGGCTCGGGGACCGGGACCCCGGTGTTTCTGGCCAATGCCTCTCAACCGGGCTCCCGGGCTTGACCCGGGATCCAGAAGGGCTGGGCACCGGCTTACGCCGGTGAAACGAAGAGAGTGAGTCATCATATCCGCCCCTCCGCCCGAACCGCCACTAGAGCGATGAGCGGTGCCCCATGCTTCAAACGGAACGCATTGGCATCCGGGACAGCCCCGCAAACGAAATCAACGATTTCTCGGGCTTCGCCCGAGAAATCGTCGCGCCGGGGCAGGTTCAGCGCTATAGCCGCACACGGTGCGTCCAAGGCAAAAGGACCGTAGTCCGACCCTCTGGCGCAATCATCCCAAGCATCAAGATTCCGGCCATAGTAAGTGGGAAAGCCGAGCTTCTCCACGCAAGCCGTATGAAAACTCTCCCAGTCGGCGATGTCGTGTGCCGACAGAGCAAGCGTAACGGTTTCACCCATCACCCCACGCTCCCTTCCAGCGAGACTTTCAGGAGCGCCTGGGCCTCCACGGCAAATTCCATCGGCAATTCCTGCAACACCTCGCGGCAGAAGCCGTTGACGAGCAGGGCGACCGCCGTTTCCTCGTCCAGCCCGCGTGAGCGCGCATAGAAGAGCTGATCGTCGGAGAGCTTGGAGGTCGTCGCCTCGTGCTCCAGCGTGGCTTTGGGCGTTTTCGCCTCGATATAGGGCACGGTGTGAGCCCCGCACTGATCCCCGATCAGGAGCGAGTCGCACTGGGTGAAATTGCGCGCGCCTTCCGCCTTGGCATGAACCGAGACCAGGCCGCGATAGGTCTGGTCGGAGCGCCCGGCGGAAATGCCCTTGGCGATGATGCGCGATTTCGTATTGCGGCCCAGATGGATCATCTTGGTGCCGGTATCGGCCTGCTGGCGGCCATTGGTCACCGCGATGGAGTAGAACTCGCCTTGCGAGTTATCGCCGCGCAGCACGCAGGAGGGATATTTCCAGGTGATGGCCGAGCCAGTCTCCACTTGCGTCCAGCTGACCTTGGAATTGCGTCCCCGGCAGTCTGCGCGCTTGGTGACGAAGTTATAGACCCCGCCCTTGCCTTCGGCGTCGCCCGGCCACCAGTTCTGAACGGTGGAGTATTTGATCTCGGCGTCATCGAGCGCGACCAGCTCCACGACCGCCGCATGCAGCTGGTTCTCATCGCGCATCGGCGCGGTGCAGCCCTCCAGATAGGAGACGTAAGCGCCCTTGTCGGCGATGATCAGCGTGCGCTCGAACTGGCCAGTGCCCTGCGCATTCATGCGAAAGTAAGTGGAAAGCTCCATCGGGCAGCGCACGCCCGGCGGCACATAGACGAACGAGCCATCGGAGAAGACGGCGCTGTTGAGCGTCGCGAAATAGTTGTCCGTAACTGGCACGACGCTACCGAGATACTGGCGCACCAGATCAGGATATTCCTGCAGGGCTTCGGAGATCGGCATGAAGATCACGCCGGCCTTTTCCAGCTCCTTCTTGAAGGTCGTGGCGACGGAGACGGAATCGAACACCGCATCAACCGCCACGCGCGGCGCTTCGCGCGCTTCGGCGGCGGTGCGGTCTTCTGCGCCCTCTACGCCGAGCAGAACTTCGGCCTCGCGAAGCGGAATGCCAAGCTTCTTGTACGTTTCAAGCAGCTCAGCAGGAACTTCGTCCAGCGATTTGTATTTGGCCGCATTTTTCGGCGCGGCGTAATAGTACGCGTCCTGATAGTCGATTTTCGGGTGATGGACGTTCGCCCAAGTGGGCTCCTCCATCTGCAGCCAGCGGCGATAGGCATCGAGGCGCCAGTCGAGCATCCATTGCGGCTCGCCCTTTTTCTCGGAGATGAAGCGGACAATATCCTCGTTCAACCCTTTGGGCGCGAACTCCTGCTCGATCTCGGTCGTGAAGCCATACTTGTACTTGTCGGCTTCCAGCCGGCGTACGTCTTCAATCGTTTCCTTAACAGCAGGCATAAGCCCGGTCCTTCCTTTAGTCAGCCTCAAGCGCCAGCGCGCCCATCTGGGCGCTTGGCTACCGCGCCACGAGGCGCGGCGGCCGTTCGGCCTTGCCATTCTTGCAGGTGCAAGAATGGTCTAGTCAGTCACTACACAGCGGCCGCCAGACGGGGCCGGATGCGCGCGTATTCGCGTATCCAGGCATCCGCGAAGCGGTCCACATCCTCTTGCATACTCGTCCAGCCAAGGCTGATACGGATGGCGCTGGCGGATTCGTCCACGCTGGCACCCATCGCTTCCAGCACCCGGCTTTTCCTCACCTTGCCGGAGGAACAGGCAGAGCCTGCGCTGATGGCAAAGCCCGCCAGATCCATGGCAATAACCTGTATCTCGCTCGCCCAGCCTGTGGCCGAGAGGCAGAGCGTGTTGGGCAGACGATCCGCCCCTGCCCCCCATATGCGCACGCCCTCGACCGATTCCAGCCTTGATTGCAGCGCGTCACGCAGAGCGGCCATGCGCGCGGCCTCATCAGCCTCTACGGCTGCAAGGGCAGCGGCAAAGCCTGCAATCCCGGCGACATTCTCGGTGCCGGAGCGGCGGCCCGTCTCTTGCCCGCCGCCATGCATCTGGCGGTTAAGCGGCGCATCACACGCCAGCAGCAGCGCGCCGACGCCTTGCGGCCCGCCCGCCTTGTGCGCGGAGAGCGCGGCATAATGGGCAAGGCTGCCTGCAAAGTCGAAGGCGAGCTTGCCCGCCATCTGCACGGCATCGACGTGGAACAGGCCTTGCGCCTCGCGTACCAGCCGTCCGGCAGCTTCGACAGGCTGGACGACGCCGGTCTCGTTATTGGCCGCCATCAGCGCCACGAAGGGCACGCCGTCAGCCTCGCGGTTCCAACCGGAAAGACGGGTTTCCAGCCAGATGAGATCAGCAACACCATCGCCCGTGACAGGGAGAATTTCCACCTCAAGCCCGCTGGCGGACGCCGCATCGCGCACCGCATCATGCTCGATGGCGGAAACGATGAGGCGTTTCGCGCCCGCCGCCCTGGCCGAGGCGATCACAAGGTTATTCGCTTCGGTGCCGCCGGAGGTGAACACCACGTCTTCGGCGCGTGTCACGAAATGCTTTGCCACCGAGGTGCGAGCGGTCTCCACGATGGCCCTCGCGGCCCGTCCGGGGCCATGCACCGAAGATGGATTACCGCCTGAATCATAGGCACGCGCCATCGCTTCGCGCGCTTCGACGCGCAACGGGCTGGTTGCGTTATGATCCAGATAGACGCTCATAATTCCTGCTATTCTGCTGCTGCGGCTCTCAGGGCGGCGGCCATGCCGCGCGGACCGCTGGCAGACCCTGCCACCCGGCGGCTGACTACATCCTCAAGGCTGACCGAGCTGAGATAGAGATGGATATGGCGCGACAGCTCGTCCCACAGATCATGGGTGATGCAGCGTTGGCCGTTTTCCATACAGCCCTTCATCTGGTGCTGGCAGCGCGTGATATCGACCGGCTCGTCCACCGCCAGAATAATGTCGGAAATGCGGATATCGCCCGAAGCGCGCGCCAGCCGGTAACCCCCGCCGGGGCCGCGTATGGCCTTCACGATTCCCGCCCGGCGCATGCGCGCAAACAGCTGCTCCAGATAGGACAAGGAGATTTCCTGACGCGAGGCGATCTCGGCCAGCGGAACCGGCCGCTCGTCCACATGACTGGCAAGATCGGCCATCGCCATTACCGCATAGCGGCCCTTGGTACTCAGCTTCATTGCTGCCTCTCCTGAGCTGGAAAGCCCGGTAAATTGTTTCGCGTGCTCGCAATTGCCCGGCGCATTATGCTAAGAGCGCGCACGCCTTGCTGGCATGCTTTCGTCCCACCGGAAGTAGGTATCCCAGCTACAGAGTCAAGAATTATTGTCCGGCACCTTGCAGCATGCGCCGATTAGCCGCGCGCATACCTGACAGGGGCGCTGGAACAATCAAGTTTCAGGGAAGACCCGATAACCCATGCCTGACGTCATTATTCCCGGCCCGGCCGGCCGCATCGAAGGCAAGTACACGCCCGGAAAAGCCGAAAACGCGCCCGTCGCGCTGATCCTGCATGCCCACCCGCGCGGGGGCGGCCATATGGACACGCCCGTCTCGCTGATGATGTATGAAGTGTTCAAACAGCGCGGCTTTGCCGTGCTGCGCTTCAACTTCCGCGGCGTGGGCCGCAGCCAGGGCGTCTACGAGCAGGGCCTGGGCGAGCTGTCTGACGGCGCAACGGCGCTGGACTGGATGCAGGCGCATAACGCCAACGCGCCCTATTGCTGGGTTGCGGGTCACTCGTTTGGCGCATGGATCGGCATGCAGCTTCTGATGCGCCGCCCGGAGATTGCCGGCTTCATCTCGGTCTCCCCGCCCACCAACATGTATGACTTCACCTTCCTGGCGCCCTGCCCGGCGTCCGGCCTCGTCGCGCACGGCGAGGCGGACGTGATCGTGCCGCATGACGACATGGAAAAGGTGATGAGCAAGGTGCGCGCCCAGAAGGGTATCGACATCAAGCGCCAGATCATCCCCGGCGCGGGCCATCTGTTCTCCAACCATGTCGAGCCGCTGCAGACCGCCATCGACGATTATCTCGATATCCGCCTGGTCGAGCTGGACAATCCCAAGCCGAAAATTTCGAAGCGTTAGGGATTCTCTCTGGTGCTCCGCACATCCGTGCGTCGCTCCTCGCATAGGCTCGGGCGCGCGGTCGCGCTTGCGGCGCTGCGCGCCGAGGAGCCCATCCGGCCCCGGCAGGGGCCGCTAGGGCGAACGGCCGCCCGCGACTGCCTGTGCCCGCGCAGGCGGGTATTCGCGGAACATCGCAACGCGGATGCGTTGCGGAACTAAAAGCTCAAAACCACCTTCCCCCCGCCCATCGGTGCTGAAACGCCCGTCGTGCCGGGGAAGGTATAGGGCAGGCCGGCCATCACCCGCGCGGCGAGGAAAGCGAAGGCTTCGGCCTCAACGAGATCGCCGCGCCAGCCGAGCGCCTCTGCGGAGTAGACTTTCAGCCCCGTAGCCGCGGCGACCAGCTCGGCGAGCGTCTTGTTGCGCCGCCCGCCTCCGCAAAGCACCAGTCGCCCCGGCGCATCAGGCAGGGCAGCAACACCAAGCGCAATCGTCTTCGCGGTCAGGCCCGTCAGCGTCGCTGCGCCATCTTCGAGCGAGAGATTGCGCACCGCATCGAGGGAGAAATCCCAGCGATCGAGCGATTTTGGTCCCGGAGCAGCAAAATACGGATTGGCGAGGAACTCGGCAAAGGCCGCCTCGTGGATGCGCCCCCGCGCGGCGATTTCGCCATCCTTGTCCATGGCCTCGCCCGTGTGGACCTCAATGAAGGCGTCGATCAGCCCGTTGCCGGGGCCGGTATCGAAGGCGGTCAGCGTGCCATCAGCCGCGATATGGGTGATGTTGGCGACGCCGCCAATATTGATGACGCCCAGAGGCCGCTCCAGCCCGGACCAATCCGCCAGCGCCCGGTGATAGACCGGCACCAGAGGCGCGCCCTGCCCGCCTGCGGCCACATCCGCAGACCGGAAATCAAACACCACCCGGCAGCCGAGCCGCTCCGCCAACGCCTGCCCGTCCCCGATCTGCAGGGTGCGCCCCGCCACGCCGTCTCTGGGTGCCTGATGCAGCACGGTCTGGCCATGAAAGCCGACGCCATCCAGCTCTGACGGCGCGATGCCCGCCTTGGCACACACGGCCTCCACCGCCTCGGCATGGGTGGCGGTGAGCACGGCTTCCGCGTCCGCGAACGCGCCCGGCGCCTCGCCCTGCCAGCGCCATTGCAGCGCGGCATCGACAGCAACTTGCAGCACCTTGCGTTCTGATAATGTGTAGGCGCGCTCCAGCCCCGGCCCGAAGCGGATCAGCCTCTCGCCATCGCTTTCCAGCAGCGCCGCATCCACCCCGTCCAGCGAGGTGCCGCTCATCAATCCCACCCACTTCATCGAATGCCCTTTTTTATTGGCCTCAGTCGCCGGCGCGCCCATCCGGGCGCTTGGCTATCGCGCCACGAGGCGCGGCGGCCAGTCGGCCTTGCCGCTTTTGCCCGCGCAAAAGCGGGGATCGTCACACACCCGCAGCCTCGATCTCCCATACGATGGCCGTGCGCCTTCCATACCCGCGTACAATGCTGCTATTAGCGCGCTATTCGCATTCACAGGAAAGCATTATCCCATGGCCGCAAGCACCTACGCGTCAGAACTCGTCCACACGCTGGTGGAGCGCGGCTATCTCTATCAGGCGACCGATATCGAGGGGCTGGACAAGCGCGCCGCGAAGGAACGCTTAAGCGGCTATATCGGCTTTGACCTCACCGCGCGCTCGCTCCATGTCGGCTCGCTGGTCCAGATCATGCTGCTGCGCCGTCTGCAACAGGCTGGTCACAAGCCGATCGTCCTGATGGGCGGTGCGACCACCAAGGTGGGCGACCCCACAGGGCGTGACACCAGCCGCCCCATGCTGACGCCGGAAATCATCGCGGAAAACAAGGAAGGCATCCTCAAACCCTTCGGCGCGCTGCTCGACATGAAGGAGGCCATGGTCGTCAATAATGACGATTGGCTGGCCGAATACGGCTATCTCGATTTCCTGCGCGATTACGGCACGCATTTCACGATCAACCGCATGCTGAGCTTTGACAGCGTGAAGCTGCGGCTTGATCGCGAACAGCCCATGACCTTCCTGGAGTTCAACTACATGCTGCTCCAGGCGGTGGACTATCTGGAGCTGAACCGGCGCTTCGGCACGGCGCTGCAACTGGGCGGGGCCGACCAGTGGGGCAATATCATCAACGGGGTGGAGTTGTGCCGCCGCGTGGACGCCAAGGAAGTGTTCGGCTTCACGACGCCGCTGATTACCAGCGCGTCAGGCGCGAAGATGGGCAAGACGGCCGATGGCGCCGTCTGGCTCAATGCCGACATGAAAAGCCCCTACGAGTACTGGCAGTTCTGGCGCAACACCGAAGACGCCGATGTGGGCCGCTTCCTCAAACTCTTCACCGACATCCCGCTGGATGAGATCGCCCGGCTGGAAGCGCTGCAGGGCGCAGAGATCAACGACGCCAAGATCGCGCTTGCCAATGCCGCGACCGCCATGCTGCACGGCGACGCAGCGGCGAGCGAGGCAGAGGCAACTGCGAAGGCGGCATTTGAACAGGGCGTTGCAACGAGCAACCTTCCGACCTTTGAATTGGACTGTAGCGGTGGGTCGTGGCCCTACGGACGATCAGCGCTGAATATTGCGCTAGCTTCTCAACTCGTCCCATCAGGGGGCGAGGCGAAACGAAAGATCAAAGAGGGCGCGCTTTATATCAACGACCGAAAAGTTTCTGCCCCAGGTGATATTTTCCCTTACGCCGACAATGACGCCTCCACAGGGGCATACAAGGTTCAGCTAGGAAAGAGGATTTCCTTGGTGCGGCCGATAAACATTACCAGTTAGAAACGCCACGCACTAGTAACGCCACGCATTAGTAAGGCCGGGCTAAGGGGAAAGCCCGGCCTTACAAAAGCTCTATCCGTCAGGAGCGAACTATATCCTCGGTGAGCGTCCGCGCACCAGGCCGACAACGAGGGCGACCAGGAACAGGACCACAAAGAGGAAGAAAAGAATCTGGGCAATGCTGGCAGCGCCAGCGGCAATACCACCAAACCCAAACAAGGCTGCAATTATCGCGACGATAAAGAAGGCCAGCGCTAGACGAAGCATATTGCTATCCTTTCGCATTATGAACACGAACAGATAACGCCGCCCCGCAGATAGCGTTCCCGCACTTGCAAAAAACTTCACACACCAGCCGGAAAGTCCTTCATGGCAAAACGCTTTCTGACCGCTGACAGCCTTGTGCGCGACGGCTTCACGCTGGCTCTGGCCGTGCTGGAAAGCGGCTGGCACCCGGATCATCTTGTCGGCCTGTGGCGCGGTGGCAGCCCCATTGCCATCGCCCTGCATGAGGCGCTGGCGTTCAAGGGCGTGAAAGCCGGCCACTCTCCCCTCGCCGCGCAGTCCTATACCGGGATTGATGAGCGCAAGCGCGAGATCGCCATCTCCGGGCTGGATGCCCTGACGGCCATCCTGCCCGCTGGCAGCAGGCTGCTGGTGATCGATGATGTGCTGGACCGGGGCCATACGCTGGCGGCTGTGCTGGACGCGCTCAAGGGTCGCTATGAGGTGCGCACGGCCGTCGCCTGGTTCAAGCCGGAACGCAACGAGACGCCGCTACGGCCCGATTACCATGTCCACGAGACCGACGAGTGGCTAGTGTTTCCCCACGAACTGGAAGGGCTGACAGACGAAGAGATCCGCGCCCACAAGCCGGTGCCAGACGGGTTTTTGTGACGCGCCGCTTCAAGGTGTCCACCCGCCTACCTGTCTCCGCTTAATCCAAGGATGCAGGCTTGCCCGCGCAGGCCACACTACCTATCGTTTGATTCAATCAACTTCAGGGGGAGCATTTTCGGCATGAATACGGCAAGCAGCAAGATTCCAGTCGGTCGAGGCAGCGCACTGGTCCGGGCCATTATCATGGCCGCGGTTCTCGTAGCTATACTGTCGGGTCTGGGATGGATATCGGCCAACATACTTCAGCCCAACCTCCCCAATATGGCGGTTGCGGGGCTGAGGGCGGTGCTGACCAGCCTGCTCGTAATGGGCATCGTATGGCTCATGCACCGGCACCTCCAGAGACGGTCATGGAGTGAGCTGGGCTTCGTCCGCACCTCCTCTGCCATCATTACTTTTCTTTTTGGCGCGGCGTTCTGGATAGTGCTGGCGACAGGCGGAATAATGGCCGGCGTATATCTGGGATATATTGAGCTTGCCATCAGCCCGTTTTCTCTGACCGCACTGGGCATAGTTGCGTTCCACATACTTGTGGTTTTCTTCTACGAGGCACTCCCTGAAGAGACAGTGATCCGTGGATACATAATGAATCAGCTGGATGATGCTGCGGGCCGGTTCGTGGCAGTCATCGGCCAGGCAATACTCTTCATGCTGTTCGGTTTCGGGGTGGTAGCGCTCAGCGGACTGATGGGCTTGCCCACTGGGTGGGAGATAGGCGCTGATCGCGTCATCCTGTTCCTGAGCTTCGGGATCACCCTGGCACTTCTGCGAATTTGGACAGGCTCGTTGTGGACCGCGATGGGGTTTCACACCGCGTTCCAGACCACAATCCAGCTGATGGGCCAGAACCGCTTTATTTCGGTCAATCCAGCCGATGCGGCCAGTTTCAACGAGATCGCGATCTTCAGCTGGATGAGCGCTATAGCTCTAGGCGGGGTCATCGCGCTGATTGCGGTTCTGCTAAAACGGCGCCGGCCTGTCAGAGCGGCTTAAGCCGCCTGCCCCGCCAGCCTCGCCAGCGCCTTTTCCCGCCCGATCAGCATCAGCACCACGTCCATCTCCGGGCCGTGGTTCTGCCCCGTGAGCGCCTGACGCAGCGGCATGAACAGCTCGCGCCCCTTGCGCCCGGTCTCAGCCTTGATGGCGCTGGTCCAGACGCCCCAGCTTTCGCGGGTCAGCTCGCCATCGGGAAGCAGTGACGCTGCCTTCGCGGCATAGTCCGCATCCTCGATCACCGGCGTGACCGGGCCTTCAACCAGCTGCCACCAGTCCGCGGCGTCTTTGAGCCGGTTGAGATTGGGGCGCACGGCATTCCAGAACGCCTCACCAGCCGTGATGCCGAGGGCTTCCAGCCGGTCCCTGACCGCGAGAAAGCCTGTCTCATGGAGGAGTTTGGCGTTCAGCCGCTCCATCTCGGCAAAGTCAAAGCGCGCAGGCGTGCGCGAGACTTTCGAGAAATCGAGCTCTGATACCAGCGAGGCAAGATCGCTGCGCGCCTCGATGGCGTCAGACGTGCCGAGCTTGGCCAGCAGGGAGAGAATGGCCATCGGCTCGATGCCCTCCTCCTCGCGCAGCGCCTTCACCGACAGCCCGCCAATACGCTTGGAAAGCTTCTCGCCATCCGAGCCGACCAGCAGCGGGAAGTGCGCCAGCGCAGGCGAAGAACCCTTGCCGCCCAGCGCCTCGAAAATCTCGATCTGCGCAGCGGAGTTGGTCACATGGTCCTCGCCGCGGATCACGTGCGTGATGCCCGCGTCCAGATCGTCGACGACGCTGGGGAGCGTGTAGAGATAGCTGCCATCCTCGCGGATCAGGATGGGGTCAGAGACAGAGCTGGTGTCGATATGGCTGGGGCCGCGCACCAGATCATTCCACTCAATGCGCCCGCCCGACAGCTTGAAACGCCAGTGCGGCTTGCGGCCCTCTGCTTCGTATTTCGCCTTGTCGGCATCGGTGAGGCTCAGCGCGGCTCGGTCATAGACGGGCGGCTTGCCTTGCGCGCGTTGCAGCTTGCGTTTGCGGTCCAGCTCCTCTTCTGTCTCGTAGCACGGATAGAGAAAGCCGGTTTCGACCAGCTTTGCGCGCGCCGCCTCATAAAGATCAAAGCGCGCCGACTGGTTGAAACGCTCATCAAAATTCAGCCCCAGCCAGTGGAGGTCTTCCACGATCTGGTCCTCGAACAGCTTGGTGGAGCGTTCCAGATCCGTGTCATCGATACGCAGCACGAACACACCGCCCTCGCGGCGCGCAAACAGCCAGTTCATCAGGGCAATGCGCACATTGCCGACATGAATGAGGCCGGTCGGGCTCGGCGCGAAGCGGACTTTGACGGACATGAAACTGTTTCCAACACGGTGAGAGCAGCAGATGAAGGCGGCTGGCTTTGCCATGCCCGCCCGCAGCCGTCAAATGCGGCCTGCTTACTTTCATCCCCGTTTGCGGACCTGCTTTTCCCTCGTCCTTCGAGACGTTCGCTAACGCTCACCCTCAGGATGAGGGGAAAAGCATGAGAAACCCTCATCCTGAGGAGCCACGCAGTGGCGTCTCGAAGGACGAGGGTTTGAACCGCCTACATCCGGCTGAGGCTGCCCGCTGCGGCGTCGATGGCAAGGGCCGTCTCCAGAGCCAGCACGCCCGCGCGCGCGTCCGCCGCCGGGCTGACATGGGCAGGGTCGAGCACGCGCGATACGAAGTTCTGTACGCTGGCGCCCAGCGAATCCTTCGCCATGGGCGCATCGGCAAAATCGGGATCGAGCGCCAGCCCGGCTCCGTTCTCGAAGCGCTTGCGGATGAAATCAACGTCAAGCACCGCCCCGCCTTCAAAGCCTATGGTCATCACCCGGTCGCGCTCAGGCGCAACGCGGCTGGACTCCAGCTCCGCCACCAGCCCTCCGGGGAAGGTCAGGCGCGTCACGATATGATCGGCCAGCCCGCCGCGTTCGGCGCGCATTTCAGCCTCGACCTTCGAGGGCGCACTGCCCGCCAGCGCCAGAACCAGATCGATATCGTGGATCATCAGATCCAGCGTCACCGACACATCCAGATTGCGCGGCGATGGCGTACCCATGCGCCGCGCCGACAGCGTGTCTGCGCGCGGAATATCGCCAAACAGCCCCATGGCGGCAAAGACGAAGCGCTCCTGATGGCCAACCTGCAGGACGCGGCCATATCTCTGCGCGAGATCCAGTAGCTCGCGCCCCTCTTCCACGGTGGCGCAGATCGGCTTTTCCACCAGCACATGACGGCCTGCCGCCAGCGCGCGGTGGGCCGCGTCATGGTGGAAAAGCGCCGGACTGGCGACCGTAATGATATCGGCCTCCTCGATCATCGCATTGAGCGAAGTGAAGGCGATGGCCCCGTACTGGCGTGCAATCGCGCGTGCGCGGTCACGCACCGGATCGAACACGCCGATAAACTCCGTGCGATCATCACCGGCATATTTGCCCGCGTGATACCCGCCGAAAACACCCGCGCCGACGACCCCGGCGCGCAAGGGTTGGATAGACTGTGTCATGGGGCGGGAGATTGCACGTTGCGCAGCAGCACTCAAAGGGAGAATGCACCGGCTGGCCCTTCTGCAGGCTTGCGGGCGGTCCGTTAAGGCTTAAGGATGGAGGCCAGTATCGATCTCAAAGCCATCACAGGTGCACCGCCATGAAATCTCGTGAAATCCATCTCGTCCGTCACTTCACCGGCGAGGTGAAGCCCGAATACTTCACGTTGGCGGAAGCCGAGCTGCCAGAACCGGCCGAGGGCGAGGTGCTGGTGGCCAATGAATGGCTGTCTGTCGACCCTTACATGCGTCCGCGCATGGCGGGGCTGAAAACCTATATCGACCCCTTCATGCCCGGTAAGCCCATGGAGGGCGGCGCGGTCGGCAAGGTCATCAAGTCACGCTCCGATACCCTGAAAGAGGGCGACTATGTGATGAGCATGCTGGGCTGGCGTGAAGCCTATGTCGCGCCCGCCAAGGGCCTGACGAAGGTGGACGCCAATCTGCTGCCCGCCCACGCCTATCTGGGCATTGCGGGCCTGACCGGCCTGACCGCCTATGCCGGCCTGAAGCGCGTCATCGGCCTGAAAGAGGGCGAGACGCTGTGGATGAGCGCAGGCGCGGGCGCGGTCGGCTCTGCCGGTATCCAGTTTGCCAAGGCGATGGGCGCGCGCGTGATCGCGACCGCCGGAGGCAAGGCCAAGACCGATTTCTGTCTGGAGATCGGGGCCGATGCCGCGATCGACTACAAGGCCGTGCCCGACCTTCGCAAAGCCATCAAGGATGCGGCACCCGAAGGCATTGATGCCTATTTTGAAAATGTCGGCGGCGATCATCTCGTAGCCGCTCTCGATGTGCTCAAGCAGTTCGGGCGCATCGCCGCGTGCGGCATGATCTCGCGTTATAATGACGAGGCCCCCTCGCCCGGCCCGCACAACATGACCAATATCGTGACGAAATCCCTGATGATACGCGGCTTCATCGTCATCGAGCATTTCGACATGCAGGACGAGTTCATCAAGGACCTCTCCAGCTGGATGATGAGCGGCAAGGTGAAGAGTCGCGAGACCATCTATGAGGGCATCGAGAAAATGCCGGAGGCGTTCACCGGCCTCTTTAGCGGTGCCAATCTTGGCAAAATGCTGGTGAAGGTGTGAGCAAGGCCGATCTTCGCGCCATCAACGCCGTCAGCGAGGGCAAGCTACCCGGCCTGGTCGGCCTCGTCATCACCAATGGCGATCCGGCGCAGGTGGAAGGCTATATGGATGTGCGCGAGGATTTGCTGGCGCCCAATGGCTTCCTGCACGCTGCCAGCATCATGGCGTTGCTGGATTCCCTTTGCGGTTATGGCGCGATGGCCAACCTGCCTGAGGGGGCGATCAGCTTCACCACAGTGGAGCTGAAATCGAACTTCATGGGAACGGCCCGCGATGGCCGGGTGCGGGGCGAGGCAAAGCCGGTGCATCTCGGCCGGACAACGCAGGTCTGGGATGCCACCGCCCGGCGTGAAAGCGACGGCAAGGTGCTCGCCCTCTTCCGCTGCACGCAGATGGTGCTTTACGCGCGGTGAGCCGGTTCGCGCCGCTGGCGCAATAGCCGTCCCAGAACGAAACCGCCCACCACCGCGCCCGTCAGGGCCGACAGGGTGGGGCTGGAGAACAGGGCTTCAAACCCCGCATAGCTCAAAACAGCCACGCTGACCGCCAGGCCGGTCGCGGCGACAATGTTCAGGAATGAGGCGCGTTTGGGTTCCATGCTTTCCGTAACGCAAACACCGGGCCAGATTTCAAGCTTTTGTTTACCATATGGATCGGATCAATGGCAGATGTCTGCGTAAAACCTGCCGACTCCCCTGTATTTCCTTGCTATGCCTTATGAGAATCGCGATTGATTCATCCGTCCAATGAACGGCCAACCCTGCCGCTTGCGGCTGGCGAGGCGTCAAACAACCGGGGGGAACCCTCATGAACAAAGCAGAACTCGCCAAAGCCATCTCCGACAAAGCTGGCATAACCCGCGCCCAGGCCGGCGACGCCATCGACACATTTGTCGATTCCATCGTCGCCTCGGCCAAGAAAGGCGACACGGTTCAGCTCGCCGGTTTCGGCACTTTCCACGCCAAGCACCGCGAAGCGCGTGAAGTCCGCAATCCGCGTACGGGCGAAAAAATGACCTCCAAGGCCAAGACCTCGCTGGCGTTCCGCCCGGCGTCTGCCCTGAAGGACATCTAAGGGAATTCTTGTGTCCCGCCCTATATCGGACGGAACGCAACCCCTTCATGAAAACGCCGCCGGGCAACCGGCGGCGTTTTTGTTTGCGCGCTTCGCCGCCGGCTGTCCTTCACCCGGAGGCGCAAGCGCAAGCCCTGAAGACGAAAAAGGCCCCGTCCTGACCGAACGGGGCCTTCATGCACGTCTTGAAAAGCCAGCCTAGAACGGCGCGCTCAGCATCACATAGCCATAGACCGGGTCAGAGCTGGCAGCAGCACCGGGAGCGGTGCGGGCAAACTCACCGCGGAACAGCACCATCGTACCGGCTTCGATCTGCAACCGGTCAGGCTTCAGCCAATAGGTGCCGCGCACTTCAGCCAGCGTACCGATACGGCTGCCGGACTGGCCGACCGTATCGCGCAGGCCCGCCACACGCCAGCGGTCCGTGTCCGAGGCCAGACGCGATTCCTGTACCTGGACCACAATCGCCGCCGGACCTTCACGCAGATCAAGGCGCGGGCCGAACGCGATCAGGTTTTCGCGGAAATGGGTGAAGGACAGCCCCGTCGTGCCGAAATCGCCCCGGCGGCCGCCAAACATCGGGTTGAACCGGTTCCAGCGCGCATCTGCCGGATTGTCATCGCCAGTGGCGTAGACGAGCTGCGCGGACAGGCGCGGGCTCCAGGCCGCATCGAAGGTGTAGCCGGCGGCGGCGTGGGCCGACCAGGCGCGCACATCCAGCGTATTGCCGCCCACAGGCTGGTCGCCCGTCTGGCCCATGATCTCCAGATCGAAATCATACTGACCAGCCGCGCGCGGACGGGTCAGGCGCAGGCCCGGCGTGAGCAGATCCGCGCCATTCTCCTCGTTCAGGCCGAACAGATAGGCTTCAAGGCGCAGATTGTTTGGAAGCCCCGTGCGGGTGAGATGCACGCCCCAGAAGCGCGTGCCCCATTCAGCTTCGTCAATCTGGGCTGTGTTGTTTTCCAGCGCATTGCGGTCACCGGGGCGGATACGCACCGGCGCGGTGTAGAACACGTCGGCTGCCCAGTTTTCCGCCGGAGAGAAGCGTGCGCGCACGCCTTCAAAATTGTTCGGCGAGTTGCGGAAGCCCTGCTCGGTCGCCAGACGGCCCGAACCGGCATTCATCACGAAACGGCCGGCCTGGATCGTGCCGCCCTCCACGGGAATGCGCACATACGCCTGTAAAAGCTCGGCAGCGTTCACCGAACCGTTGGGGATGACCGAACCGCTATCGGTCAGCCAGGCGCGCGCGTCGAGGAATTCACCGCCGAAGACGACGCGCCCCGCATCATACTCACCGTGAATGCGCACGCGGCTGGAGAGCATCTGGTCAGAGCCCTCACTGCCCGCACGGAAAAGATCGCTCAGCGATTCATAGCGGATGCGGGCAGAGCCCTTGAGCGTGAAGGGCGAAACGCCTTCATCAGAGGCCGCGGCCACGGCCGGAGCGGATACAGTCATCATCAGGCCGGAAAGGCCGGCAACAAGAAAACGTTTCATGGAACACCCGGAAGAGAGGAACAAATCGGGTGCCAATACACGCCAGAAAGTTGACTTTACGCTTAACCATGTTGCGCAAGGCGCGAACAGACGGCGCTAGAACCGCGTGGAGACCGCCAGATAACCGTAAACCGGATTGGCGGCATCCGGAGCGCCGGGCGCCTCGCGCGCGAACCGGCCCTTTAGAAGCGTCGCGGCGCCAAACTCGATATCGAGCCTGCGCTCAGGCAGGGCGCGCCAGCGCACGCGTGCATCCACCACCTGCCCCACATGACGGCCAGAGGCACCTGTTTCATCGCGTAGACGCCCGCGCACCCACTGGTCGGTTGCCGAAGCCAGACGCACATCCTGCACCAGCAGATGGGCCCTCACCGGCCCCTCACGTACCTGCAGGCGCGCGCCGGTGATAATCATGTTCTGGCGCGATAGCGGGCCGAAAATGCCGGTATGGCCGAAATCGCTGCCCCGCCCGCCAAACAGCGGATTGAACCGGTTCCACTCCCCGTCCCCCGCCACATCATCGCCGCTGGCCCAGGCCGTCTGCACGGAGAGGCGCGGCGCCCAGCGTGTATCGAAGGTGTAGCCGGCTGCAATATGGGTACTCGCCGCGCGCACATCCTCGCGCACGCCGCCAGTAACGGCATGACCCGTCTGGCCGATCAGCTCTGCCTCGAAATCGGCCCGGCCCGGCGCCGCTTCACGCCACAGCCTTGCGCCCGGCGTGTAAAGCCGCGTGCCATCGGCCCGGTCCAGCACAAAGAGATAGGCTTGCGCATTGAGGTTCTCAGCCAAGCCGGTGCGGGTGAGATGCGCGCCCATGAAGCGCGTGTCCCAGTCGGCGCGGTCAAACCCTTGGGCATTGCGGCGCAGACTCGCCTGATCGGACGGGCGGCGCTCCACCGGCGCGGTGACAAAGCCCAGAAACTGCCAGTTCTCACCCGGAGAAACGTGCAGCTGCACGCCTTCAAAATTGTCCGGCACGTTGGAAAACGAGCTGGCATCGGCAAGCCGCTTCGACCCTATCGGCATGATGAAGCGCCCGGCGCGCACGCTCACCCGCTCGCCCAGCGGAAGATCAAGATAAGCCTGGTAGATATCGAGCGCGTTGACGGCGCTGGTGGCGACAATCGAGCCATCATCAGCCAACGCGCCGCGCGCATCGATCAGCTCCACCACGCCCGTTGCCTGCCCCATCCGGGCATCGGCGCGCAAGAATATCTGGCTGGACAGGAACTGGTCAGAGCCCTCCAGCCCGGCCCGGAAGGGCGCGCTGACCGTCTCGTAGCGCACCCGGACAGAGCCGGAGAAATTCACCTCGAAATCTGGTGCTTGAGCCTGCGGAGCCGATGCGTCCTCCGCCAGCGCCATGGCCTGGCCGGCAGCAATCACAAACGCGCCCGCCAGGGCGGTGAGCCATCGTCCCGGTCTGGTCTGCATGTCGCCTGTCCCGCTGCCAGACGGCCCGCGCTGTTACAAAAACATCGCAAAACCGTCACAAACGGAACCCGCACTAACGCAATCACAGACAGGGTCAAGCCCGGTGGTCAGAACACGGAAGGTTGACCCGCAGCGGCCAGGGGCAGACTGCGGGCGGTAGAAAACGTTGGCGTAAAAGGCGCGGGCCGGCTCAGTGCAGGCCGAGGAAAGTAAAGGCCGGGGCCGGTTCAAACTGTCCGGACACCTCGCCCGAGAAGGTACGGGCCTGATCGGGGCCCAGCATCAGGGCTCTCGCCCCGCTCCCTTCGGCGAAATCTATCCGCTTGAGATCTACCCAGAACACGTTCGGCGACAGGGCGGATTCAAAATAATAGAGCTGGTCCTTGTGATCGACGAGCGTGCGCCAGCGCGTGGACGAGATATTGGGCTGGTCCTCGGTTGTGATCCCGTAGGGAACCGACACATTGCGGATCACGCCAAACATGCTGGCCGTCGCATCGCGCCGGTCCTCAGTCTGCGGAATCGCGTTCACGTAGAAGCTGGCGCGGGCGAACCTGTCAGCGGTCCGGTTCGTCCCCGGCAGCATGACCGTACCGCCAATCTCGCTCCAGTACTCGGCCAGCGCCAATTGCCGGTCGAAGGTTGGCGAGTTGGTCATCACCTGATAGTCGCGGCTATGATGAATAATGAGCTCGCCGCCGACATACTCGAAAATCGCGCTATCGCCTGTGGCATCCGACATTGAAAGATGAAGCGTCGCCAGCCGGTCTTCGCCCGGCATGGCATCACTGACCACCACATATTCCCCGCGCCGCGCGTCCTCGACGGCCTCGGCCACGGTGGCAAAATTGTCGAGCATGTATTGCGCCCACAACGAGATCGCGAGACCGGGCGCGCCGGTGCCATCCCACTGCGCATATTCCGATTCAACAAGCCAGAGCAGGTTGGCCGACAGACCGGCCTCGTTAAGGCCATCCGCGCTGGCAATGTCGTAGGCAGTCGCAACGACGCTGCCATAGCGCGCGGTCCATTGCAGGGAGTTGTCGCCGGTCTCGCCATTGCGCTCCACACCGCGCGGCAGGATCCAGAGATTGCTGCCAATATCGGTGCGCCAGTCCATGGAGCGGGCCGTGATGATGCGCCCTTCAGGCCCCAGATAGACCACGCGGGTGCACGCTTCGGCCGCCGCCACACCAAAAGCCAGCATGGCCGCGCCGGCCAGTGCCTTGAGTTTCAGTTTCATGTCTTGACCCTCCGCCCCGACAGACGACCCTAAACCTAAGAGTCAAACTAGTGCTGTGGCAGGCCAAGGCAACGTGAATTCAGGGTTTGGTTACCAGAAACCGAACCTCACCAACCCCGCCTCTATTCCGCAGCCTCTCGCATCACCGCAGCGGGCTTTAGCGCATCGGCAATCTGGAACGCCATTTCAAGGGCTTGATCGGCATTCAGACGCGGATCGCAATGGGTGTGGTAGCGGCTGGAAAGGTCAGCTTCGGACAGATGCCCTGCCCCGCCCACGCACTCGGTCACGTCCTGTCCGGTCATCTCGAAATGCACGCCGCCGGGCTCCGCACCCTCGCTGCGCACCACCTCGATAAAGCTCTTGAGCTCGGAGAGGATGTGGTCGAACGCCCTTGTTTTATAACCGTTTCCTGCCTTGATCGTATTACCGTGCATCGGGTCGCAAGACCAGACAACATTGCGCCCCTCGGCCACGACCTTGCGCACCAGGGGCGGCAGGCCCTTCTCGACCTTGCCAGCGCCCATGCGGGCATAGAGCACAAGGCGGCCTGCCTCGTTACGTGGGTTAAGAATGTCAATAAGTTCAATGAGTTCGTCCGGATCGAGCGTCGGGCCGCATTTGAGCCCGATCGGGTTTTCAACCCCGCGGCAATACTCGATATGCGCCCCGTCCGGCTGGCGGGTTCTATCCCCGATCCAGATCAGGTGGGCAGACGTGCCATACCAGCGCCCGGACTGCGTCTCCATCCGGGTCATCGCCTCCTCGAACGGCAGGTGCAGCGCTTCGTGAGACGTATAAAAATCAACACCTTCCAGCGAGGGCGCAGCATCGGCTGTCACCCCGCAAGCGCGCATGAAGGACAGCGCCTCGGTGATGCGGTCGGCGTATTCCTGATAGCGCTCGCCGGCCGGACTATCCGACAGGAAGTCCAGCGTCCACTGGTGCACATTGTGCAGATCGGCATAGCCGCCAGAGGCCAGGGCGCGCAGGAGATTGAGCGTCGAAGCCGACTGGTCATAGGCGCGCACCAGCCGCGCCGGATCAGGCACGCGCCCCTCCGGTGTGAACGCCATATCATTAATGGAATCACCGCGATAGGACGGCAACTCAATGCCGTCTATCACCTCGGTATCGCTGGAGCGCGGCTTGGAGAACTGGCCGGCTATCCGCCCGACTTTGACCACCGGTTTTGCAGCTGCGAAGGTCATCACCACCGCCATCTGCAAAAGCACGCGGAATGTATCGCGCACATTTCCGGCGGAGAACTCCTTGAAACTTTCCGCGCAATCCCCGCCCTGCAGCAGGAATGCCTGGCCCGAGGCGACATTGGCCAGCTGGCGGCGCAAGCGGCGTATCTCGCCGGCAAACACCAGCGGGGGACGGCGCGACAGCTCCGCCTCGACCGCTGCCAGCGCGGCCGCGTCAGGATAGTTCGGCAGCTGCAGAGCGGTCTTCGATCTCCAGCTTGACGGGTTCCATCCACTCATGGCGCTACACTTTCAGTTCGGGCGGGGTCCATTTTTCCCGCATGGTTACAAGCTCTTCGGCGACGGTTGGATGCACCGCGCAGGTGGCATCAAACTGCGCCTTGGTCAGCCCGGCCTTTACGGCAATGCCGACAGCCTGGATGATCTCGGGCGCATCATCGCCTACAATATGCACGCCGAGAACCCTCTCCGTACCGCGCTGCACAATGATCTTCATCAGCATGCGCTCCGGGTTCGGCCCCAGCATGCCCTTCATTGGCCGGAAAACGCTTTTATAAACATCGACATCGCCAAATTCGGCGCGGGCCTCAGCCTCGCTCAAACCCACCGTGCCGACGGGCGGCTGGGTGAAGACGGCGCTGGCGATATTGGCGTGGTCATAGGCGGTTGGATTGTCACCAAAAGCGGTCTCGGCAAAGCAGATCGCCTCGCGGATGGCCACCGGCGTCAAATTCACCCGGTCGGTCACATCGCCCACCGCATAGATGTGAGGCACGTTGGTGCGCGAGTACTCATCCACTTTCACCACGCCGCGCGCGCCGGTCTCTACGCCGGCCTTCTCCAGGCCCAGCCCCTTGGTGTGCGGATCACGGCCAATCGCGAAAACCACCTCATCTACAACGACTTGGTCGCCATTCTTCAGATGTGCCGTCCTGGTACCATCGCCATTATCGGCAATCTTTTCAAACACGGTGTGGGTGATGACGCGCACGCCGGCGGCTTTCAGCCCCTCATGGACGAACTCGCGCACATCGTTGTCAAACCCGCGAAGCACCGTATCGCCGCGATAGACCAGCGTCACCTCAACGCCCATCCCGGCGAAGACTTGCGCAAACTCGCACGCGATATAGCCGCCGCCCGCGATCAGCATGGATTTGGGCAGGCGTTTCAGGTGGAAGAGCTCATCGGAGGTGATAGCGACCTCAGCCCCCTCCAGCCCCTCATGCACATTGGGTCTTCCCCCAGTTGCGATGAGGATAGTTTTTGCGCTTATCCGCCGTCCGGAGGGTTGGAGCTCCAGGGTGTGGTCATCGATGAATTCGGCGCGCTCGGAGATCAGTTCCACGCCCGCATTGGCCAAATTCTTCGCATAAATGCCGGATAGTCTGTCCACCTCCGCATTCATCGCGTCGCGGAATTTCGGCCAGTCAAATTGCGGGCGTTCAACGCTCCAGCCATACCCCTTCGCCAGCTCGAATTGCTTTTTGAAGCCAGAGGCATAGACCATGAACTTCTTCGGCACGCAGCCGCGTATCACGCAGGTGCCGCCGGGCCGGTGTTCCTCGGCGACGGCCACTTTATGCCCCTTCATGGCCACCAGGCGCGAGGCTCTTACCCCGCCTGAACCGGCCCCGATGGTGAAGAGATCATAGTCGAAATCGGCCATGGGTATGAATGCCCCGTTTTATAGGTTCGAAAGCCCCGAAAGTGGGTACGCGCACCCCCGATTTATAGGTTCGTACGGCCCATTTTCACATGTGGCAAAACCGCCACAGAATGGGGGAGCGCCAGGGGACATGATTTATCCCCGCAATCTGTCCGCGCTTTGGGGTGGAGATGAAAATACCCTCGTCATTCCAGAAGCGGCGTCAGCCGCTATCTGGAACCCAGCTTTTCGCCTGAATGTCTGGGTTCCGGGTCTCGCCTGCGGCTCGCCCGGAATGACGAGGTGAGTAGGTCCTCGCCCTTAATCTCTGGATGCCCGCCTGCGCGGGCATGACGAGTTACGGGCGTTGGCTGCTTGGCCGGGGCCATATCTGTCGCCGCAGCTTGCTGGGCTTTATGGGTCTCCCGTCGGGGCGGGAGACCCCGGTGGAGAGGTCAGTGGTCAAGCTGGCAGGTCATTCGAGAAGGCAAACTCTCCGGGGTCTCCCGCCCCGACGGGAGACCCAGAAAAAGGTTGCCGACGCTTCCGCCCTTTTCGCGTTTCACCGGCGATAAGCCGGTGCCCAGTCCTTTTCTGGATCCCGGCTTCCGCCGGGAAAACGCCGGGTGTGAGTTTGAACTTTGAAGTCTTGGGTCTCCCGTCGGGGCGGGAGACCCCGGTGGAGAGGTCTACCGGCAAAAATGCAATCCCCTCCCCCTGCATCATCACTGGCCATAAGGCCCGCCCGCCTGTATGAGGGCGCGCGAAAAGAACACTTAACTCCCCAAGACGTCAGGAACACCTCCATGACCTTCCCGGTCGAGAAACTGCGCAATATCGCCATCGTCGCCCACGTCGACCACGGCAAGACCACCCTTGTTGACAAGCTGCTGCGCCAGTCCGGCACGCTGGGCACGCGCGGCGAAGAAGTCGAAAGGGTGATGGATTCCAACGATCTGGAAAAAGAGCGCGGCATCACCATCCTGGCCAAGAACACCGCCGTCACCTGGGGCGACTGGCGCATCAACATTGTCGACACGCCCGGCCACGCCGATTTTGGCGGCGAGGTGGAGCGCGTCCTGTCCATGGTCGATTCGGTGCTGCTGCTGGTCGATGCGGTGGACGGCCCGATGCCGCAGACCACTTTCGTGACGAAAAAAGCGCTGGCGCTGGGCCTGAAACCCATCGTGGTCATCAACAAGATCGACCGGCCGAGCGCGCGCCCGGACTGGGTGGTGGACCAGACCTTCGATCTGTTTGACCGCCTCGGCGCGAATGACGAGCAGATGGACTTTCCGGTCGTCTACGCCTCCGCCCTGCAGGGCTTTGCCACGCTCGATCCGAACACCCAGACCGACAATATGGACGCGCTCTTCCAGACCATTGTGGAGCGCGTCTCACACCCGGACGTGGACCGCGACGGCCCGCTCCAGCTGCAGGTCTCGGCGCTCGATTACTCCAGCTATACCGGCGTGATCGGCATTGGCCGCATTCGGCGCGGCAAGCTGGCGCGCAACCAGCAGGTCGCGATTGCGGGCGCGGACGGCAAGACGCGCAAAGGCAAGGTGCTGCAGGTGTTCGGCTTCCACGGGCTGGAGCGCGTGGAGATGGACAGCGCCAGCGCGGGCGACATCATCACCTTCTCCGGCATTGATCCGCTCAATATTTCCGACACGCTGTGCGACCCGGAGCATGTGGAGGCGCTACCCGCCCTGGTGGTCGATGAGCCGACCATCTCGATGACCTTCCAGGTGAACGACTCTCCCTTTGCGGGCCGCGAAGGCAAGTTCGTCACCTCGCGCAACATCAAGGAGCGGCTGGACCGCGAGCTGATCCACAATGTGGCGCTGCGCGTGGTGCAGCTGGACGATGCCGATAAGTTCAAGGTGTCGGGCCGGGGCGAACTCCACCTGTCCATCCTGATCGAGACCATGCGCCGCGAAGGCTTTGAGCTGGCCGTCGGCCGCCCCGAAGTCATCACGAAAATGGTCGATGGCGTGGAGAGCGAGCCCTACGAGAACCTCACCATCGATGTGGAGGAAATCCACCAGGGCGGCGTGATGGAGCGCCTCGGCTCACGCAAGGCCGAGATGAAGAACATGGTGCCGGACGGCAATGGCCGGGTGCGCCTGGACTATATCGTTCCCACGCGCGGCCTCATTGGCTTCCGCTCTGAATTCCTGACCCTGACGCAAGGCTCCGGCCTGATGTTCCACAGCTTTGACCATTACGGGCCGAAGCAGGCGGGCGATGTCGGCCAGCGGCCCAAGGGCGCGATCATCTCCATGGAGACCGGCAAGGCACTGGCCTATGCGTTGTGGAATATCCAGGAGCGCGGCAAGCTCTTCATCGGCCACGCCACCGAAGTCTATGAGGGCATGATTATCGGTCTGAACTCCCGCGAGGAGGACATGATCGTGAACCCGCTTAAAGGAAAGAAGCTGACCAATATCCGCGCCGCCGGGGCCGACGAGGCCGTGGTCCTCGTCCCGCCCATCCGCGTGACGCTGGAATACGCGCTGGAGTTCATCAATGATGATGAGCTGGTCGAGGTGACGCCGCAATCGATCCGTATCCGCAAGAAATTGCTGCTGGAGCACGAGCGCAAAAAGGCCAGCCGCGAGAAGGCTTGATTTTTTGGGGTCGCAACGCGTCCGCGTTGCGATGTTCCGCGCACGAGCACGGGCGCGCGTTCGCGCTTGCGGCGCTGCGCGCCGAAATCCCTTTCCTCGTCATTCCGGGCGAGCGATGAGCGAGACCCGGAACCCAGTTTTTTTTGAATATGCTGGGTTCCGGATAAGCGCTTCGCGCTTTCCGGAATGACGAAGTCAGAGGGCTAACCCCGCTCGATCAGGCACGCGTCGCCATAGGAAAAGAAGCGGTAATTCTGCTCAATCGCGTGCGAATAGGCGGTGCGCATCACATCCAGCCTCGCCAGCGCGCTGACCAGCATGAAAAGGGTGGACTTTGGCAGGTGGAAATTGGTCAGCAGCGCCTCGGTTACCCGGAACGAATAGCCCGGCGTGATGAAGATAGCCGTTTCGGCGCTGCCCGCCCTCACCCGGCCCTCACGGTCGGCTGCGCTTTCCAGCGTGCGCAGCGCCGTGGTGCCGACCGGGATGATGCGCCGACCCTGATCCCGCGCGGTATTGATGGCCGTCGCGGCCTCCTCGCTGATCTCATACCATTCAGCATGCATGATATGCTCTGTGACGTTCTCCGTCTTCACCGGCAGGAAGGTGCCTGCGCCCACGTGAAGGGTCAGCTGGGTCGTCGCCACGCCCCTCGCCTCCAGCGCGGCGAACAAGCGGTCGGTGAAGTGCAATCCGGCGGTCGGCGCAGCGACAGAGCCCTTGCGGGCGGGGTCTGAGAACAATGTCTGGTAATCGGCGCGATCCTGAGCATCCGCACCGCGTTTCGAGGCGATGTAAGGGGGTAGTGGCGGGTTGCCCGCGCTTTCAAGTGCCACATCAAGCTCTGAGCCTGACACGTTGAATTGCATGGTGATATCGCCGCCATCGGACTTGGCGGTGACGATGCCAGACAGGCCGCCACTGAAATGAAGTTCATCACCCTCGCGCACGCGCTTGGCGGGCCGGGCAAAGGCGCGCCAGCTGTCCTCGCTCACGCGGGTATGCAGGTTCAGCTCGATGCGGGCCGGGCCGCCACCGCCAACCGCGCGCGCCGGCCGCTCCCCGGTCAGCGCCGCCGGGATGACGCTGGTATTGTTGAGCACCAGCAGATCGCCGGGCTGCAACAGCGCTGGCAGGTCCAGCATGGTGTGATCGCCCAGCGCCCCGCCCTGGCCCACATGTAACAGGCGCGCCGCGTCCCTCGGCCGGGCGGGCCTCAGCGCAATGCGGTCCTCTGGCAGGTGGAAATCAAAGTCGGAGAGTTTCATGGGGTGGCCGTGTCTTTTCCTCCCCCGTTTACGGGGGAGGTGTCAGCGTAGCTGACGGAGGGGGGGAGTATTTGTGCACCCCCCTCGCCCCTTTCAGGCGTTCGACGCTTCGCGTCTCACCCCGCCCGTAAACGGGGGGAGAAACCGCCATTACTACTGAACCGTCGCCTTCACGATCTTGCCCGGATTGCGGGGCGGTTCGCCCTTGGGCAGGGCGTCGACAAACTCCATGCCCTCTATCACCTCGCCCCAGACGGTGTAGCTATTGTCGAGATAGGGCACGGCATCCAGGCAGATGAAGAACTGGCTGTCGGCGGAATTGGGATCATTGGTGCGCGCCATCGACATGGTGCCGCGCACATGCGGCTCTGAATTGAACTCGGCCGGGATCTTGGTGCCAGACCCGCCCGTGCCGGTGCCGTTCGGGCAACCGCCCTGCGCGACGAAGCCATCAATCACGCGATGAAAGGTTACGCCATCATAAAAGCCGCTCTGCGCCAGTTCGGTAATGCGCGCGACATGCTTGGGGGCGAGATCGGGGCGAAAGCGGATTTTCACATCACCCCCGGTGTCGAGGGTGAAAATGAGGGTGTCGGACATGGGAGGCTCCGTTTCGGCAACAAGTGAGAGGGGCGGTTAAACCGCAAAAGAACAGGCGGGGCTAGTCCGCATGGTCATAGGGCACGTATCCCTTCCACGCCCAGGGCAGCCCCGTCTCGCCCAGCAGCGCATTGGCCAGATAGAGGAAGGTTGAATCCGCGCGCGCCCTATTGGAGAGGATGAGCAGGCAGCGCGCCGCCTCGATCAGGCAGAGCGCGTAATTATTGGTGCCGTCCTCATTGCCTTCCTTGAAGATGGCGCGGCCGTATGGGGTTTCATAAATCCCCCAGCCGAGACCATAGGAGAGGCCAATATCGGCGTTCTCATCGGTGTCTTCGGGCAGGTGAGAGGGAAACTGGCGGCTTGAGGTGATGGCGATTTGCGGCGCGGTCAGTTCGGCAAATGCCGCATCGCTGAGGCCCTCGCGCCGGGTCAGCCCGGCCAGAAAGGCGGCATAGTCATCCAGCGTGGTATCCATGGAACCCGCGACGACAACCCGGTTGCGCGGACGATACGCCACATACTCCCCATCACGCGTATAGCCATGGGCGAAATTGTCAGCGAAATCCTCGCGCCAGCTCATGGCCGTGCGCGTCATGCCAAACCGGTCAAATACCCGCGCCTGCATCTCTTCGCCGATGTCCAGCCCCAGCCCCTCCTCCAGCGCGAGCTGAAGGATTTGCAGCCCCTCGCCGGAATAGACATAGCGCTCGCCCGGCTCGAAGAAGAACACCAGACGCTGATCATCCAGGAACCAGCGCCAGTTGGGCAGGCCGGACGTGTGGGACAGCAATATGCGCGGCGTCAGCAGACGCCAACGCTCATCGCCCTCAAGATCGCCATAACGCTCATACTCCGGCAAGGGTTGGGGCAGCAGGTCGGCAATCGAGGCGTCGAGATCAACCAGCCCCTCGTCGGCAAGCTGGACTACCATGTAGCCGAACGCCGCCTTGGTCAGCGAGGCGCCATGCATCACCGTATCGGTCTGCAGCGGCAATTCATTGGCCACATCACGCCAGCCATAGGCGCGGGCGAACACCACTTCGCCATCGGCGACAAGCGCCAGCGTGAGGCCCGGCACGCCTGCGGCGTCCATATGGCGCTCGACTGTCTGGTGAATGTCAGCCGCGCTCAGCGCCGTCCCGTCAGGGCGGGTGTAGACGCCGTCGTCACCGGAAGCGGCACAGCCAGATATGGCAAAGCCTGCGGCAAGAACCGCGCAGACCGCCCGTATCAACGGGCCACCCGTACCGGCACCTCGATGTCGCAGACATCGGGCAGGCGGCCATTATTGGCGGCCTGCAGGGCTTCCAGATAAAGCGCGAAATCGGGTGTGTTGGTGTCAAACACCTCGATTGCCAGCCGGTC
Organism: Glycocaulis abyssi; assembly: GCF_041429775.1. NCBI lineage: Bacteria > Pseudomonadati > Pseudomonadota > Alphaproteobacteria > Maricaulales > Maricaulaceae > Glycocaulis > Glycocaulis abyssi. The sequence continues at coordinate 990,034 of NZ_CP163421.1, forward strand.
GTCCGCCGGCAACTCGCTGGCCATGCGCACGGACATGATGAAGTCGGGGCGGAAGCCCATCGTCTCGCCCATCGTGCCGACGCGGATGGCATTCACCGCGTCCTGACCGGCCCGGACACGTCCCCAGACCGTGTAGACCGCTTCGAGATGCGCCGGATTACCGGTGGTGATGTAGAACTGGCTGCGCGCCGAATTGGGATCATTGGTGCGTGCCATAGCCGCCGCGCCTCGGCAGTGCAGCAGCCATGACTCAACCCGGCCATCGGCGCGGATAGCCGCCTGGGCAAACGGGATGGTCGAGGCGGGGATGCCGTTCCAGAAACCGGCGCGCGCACGGGTGCTGGACTCGCGCGGATTGATCGCCCGGTCCTGCAGCTCGCTGATCGTTATATTGGTATCGAGGCCGCGGCTAATCATGAATTCTGCCTGCAGTGTGGGCCGGTCGGCAGCCAGCGCCGGATTGTCAGACGCGCCGCCGCCCTGCGCCATGAAATCACGGATCACACGGTGCCAGACCTTGCCATCGTAAAACCCCTCGCCCACCAGATCGCGGATACGCGCCACGTGATTGGGTGCAAATTCCGGTGTCAGCTCCACCCAGATATCGCCGTGCCGGGTGGAGATGACCAGCAGCCTGTCCGGATCAACGCTGCGCCATGCCGCCTCGGGCGCGTCCGCGATGATCTGGCGGGCGGCATCAGGGCCGGACGGAATACCGTCACGCGCATAACGGCTGCCATCAGCCTCCTGCGTGGCGGCCGTGTCAGCGTTGCGGGTATCGGTGGACGCATCCGCGCAGGCGGCCGCAGCCAGGGCAAAGGCGCTGACGCTCGCCGTCAGCAGGGCAGAAGCATATCGGATCATTTGGCAAATCTCTCCAGCACACGGGTCTTGATGGCGGGCGGCACGAAGGCGGTGATGTCCCCGCCCAGCCGGGCAATTTCCTTGACGAGCCGCGAGGCAATCGCCTGATGGCGCGGATCGGCCATAAGGAACACGGTCTCGATGTCAGGATTGAGGCGCTGGTTCATGCCGACCATCTGGAACTCGTACTCAAAGTCGGACACGGCGCGAAGGCCGCGGATGATCGAGCCAGCGCCCACCTCTTCGGCGAAATGCATGAGAAGGCCGGAAAACGGCTTCACCTCGATCACGGTCTCGCCGGTATATTCGCGCGTCAGGTCCAGCGCCATCTCCACGCGCTCATCGAGCGAGAAGAGCGGCTTCTTGTCCTCATTGCGGGCAATGCCGATGACCAGCTTGTCGTAGAGCTTCACCGCGCGGCGCACGATATCGATATGCCCGTTCGTCAGCGGATCGAACGTGCCAGGATACAGGGCGACGCGCTCTTTCATCAGCTTTCTCCAGATGGCCCGGTTTCCGGTGCCGTATCGGCATCGCCTGCAGCCCCGTCAGCCTCTTCCTCGCCCTCGGCTTCCTCGTTCTTGGCGATGCGCGCAACGGACACCACCTTTTCGTCATTGGCAAGACGGATCAGGCGCACGCCCTTGGTGGCGCGGCTGGCAATGCGCACGGTGCCGACCGGGAAGCGGATGAGCTGGCCACCATCGGTAACGGCCATCACGGTATCGCCTTCCTCAATCAGGAAGCAGGCCGCCAGCGGTTCGGGGAAGCGCTTGTCCTTGGTCCATACGCCCTGACCGCCCCGGCTCTGCGGGTAGTATTCATAGGAGATGACGCGCTTGCCCATGCCGGATTCCACGACATTGAGGAGTATCTCCTCATGGGCGCGAAGCTCCATATAGCGCACCTCGGAGAGGGTGATTTCCTCGCCCTCTTCCTCGTCGCCAGTCTCGATATCGGCTTCGGCCGCATCCAGCTCCTCATCGCCCTCATTGCGCATTTCGGCGCGGCGGCGCTTGAGATAGGCGCGCACTTCCGCCCGGCTGATCTCGACATGATTGAGGATAGCCATGGAGATGGCCGTGTCGCCCGTCTCCATGCGTATCCCGCGCACGCCGGTGGAATTACGGCTGGCGAACACGCGCACATCGGTGACGGGGAAGCGGATCGCCTTGCCTTTGGCTGTGGCCAGCAGCACGTCCTGCCCCTCATGACACAGGCGCACATCGAGGATCTGGCCGTCAGCCTCGTCCAGCTTCATGGCGATCTTGCCGTTGCGGTTCACCTGGACGAAATCCGACAGCTTGTTGCGCCGGACGCCGCCCGATGTGGTGGCGAACATCACATCAAACCGGCTCCATTCCGCCTCGTCCTCCGGCAGCGCCATGATGGAGGTGACGCGCGCGCCCTCGCCAAGCGTCGGCAGCAGGTTCGTCAGATATTTGCCCTTGGTGTTGGGCGCGCCCTGCGGCAGGCGCCAGGTCTTGGTCTTGTAGACCATGCCGTCGGAGGTGAAGAACAACAAAGGCGCGTGGGTGGAGGCAACAAACAGCGTGGAGACGAAATCCTCGTCCTTCATCGCCATGCCGGCACGCCCGCGCCCGCCCCGGTTCTGCGCCCGGTAGAGCGAGAGCGGGGTGCGCTTCACATAGCCGCCATGGGTAAGGGTGACGACCATCTCCTCGCGGGGGATCAGGTCTTCATCCTCGATCTCGAAATCACCCTCGACCAGCGCGGAGCGGCGCGGCACGCCGAAGCGCTCCTTGGCATCCAGCAGCTCGGCCTTGACGATCTCGCGGATGCGCACCGGGCTTTTGAGGATATCCAGCAGGTCGGCAATCTCGACCGCCAGCTTCTCCGCCTCGCCGGAAATCTCGTCACGCCCCAGCGCCGTCAGGCGGTTCAGGCGCAGTTCCAGAATGGCGCGCGCCTGCTCATCGGTCAGATGGATGGTCTGGTTGTCCAGAATTATCGAGCGCGGATCAGCCACGAGCGCCACCAGCGGGGCGATATCAGCCGCCGGCCAGGCACGCTCTTTAAGCTGCTCGCGGGCCGTCGCCGGATCGGGCGCTGCGCGGATCAGGCGGATCACCTCATCGATATTGGCCACCGCAATGCCCAGCCCGATCAGAATATGAGCGCGGTCGCGCGCCTTTTTCAGGTCGAACTTGGCCCGGCGGGCCGTCACTTCCTTGCGGAAGGCGATGAAGGTTTCGAGATAGGTCTTCAGCCCCGCCAGCTGCGGCTTGCCGCCAATCAGCGCCAGCATATTGACCCCGAACGAGGTCTGCAGCGGGCTCCAGCGGTAAAGCTGGTTCAGGATCACTTCGGCATTGGCATCGCGTTTCAGCTCGACCACCACGCGCATGCCCGAACGGTCGGACTCGTCGCGCAGGTCTGAAATGCCCTCGATGCGCTTTTCACGCACCAGCTCGGCGATCTTCTCGATCATCGAAGCCTTGTTCACCTGATAGGGAATTTCGTGAATGAGGATCGCCTGACGGTCCTTGCGGATTTCCTCGATCGACGTCTTGCCGCGCACCAGCACCGAGCCGCGCCCGGTCAAGAGGCCATTGCGCGCGCCCGTACGCCCGATGATCTCGCCGCCAGTGGGAAAATCCGGCGCCGGTACGTATTCCAGCAGATCGAGATCAGATAGTTCCGGGTCTTCCAGCAAAGCCACGGTGGCGTCCACCACCTCGCCCAGATTGTGCGGCGGGATATTGGTCGCCATGCCGACCGCGATACCGCCAGCGCCGTTTACCAGCAGGTTGGGGAAGCGGGCAGGCAGGACAATCGGCTCTTTTTCCGATGCGTCGTAGTTTTCCCGGTAATCGACCGTTTCCTTGTCGATATCGGCCAGCAGCGCCTCGGCGGGCTTGTCCATGCGCACTTCGGTGTAACGCATGGCGGCGGGCGGATCGCCATCGACCGAGCCGAAATTGCCCTGACCATCGAGGAGCTTCAGCCCCATCGAGAAGTCCTGCGCCATGCGCGCCAGCGCGTCATAGACCGCCTGGTCGCCGTGCGGGTGATATTTACCGATCACGTCACCGACAACGCGGGCCGATTTGCGGTATTGCTTGTCGTGAGTATAGCCCTGCTCGTGCATCGACCAGAGAATGCGCCGGTGAACGGGTTTCAGGCCGTCGCGCGCATCGGGGATGGCGCGGCTCACGATCACGCTCATCGCGTAATCGAGATAGGAGCGGCGCATCTCGTCCTCGATGGAGACCATGGGTCCGCCATCGGGCCGGGGCGGCTGGCCGCCCGCTGCGCCGCCATTCATGCCGTTCCCGCCAGCGCCGGATTCGTCAATATCGATATCGTCCGGGCCGGGCTCGTTCGGTGTGTCGCTCAAGCGTATCTGTCCTGTAGTCAGGCGGGCATGGAAGATGCCCCGCAAGGAATGGGTGCCAACAGCCGGAATCACGTGTCAGCAAAGCTGGAAAAGGGTTTACCAAGCCCCAGCCACAGGGGCAAACGATGAGGTGTTGTTGGGGGGCTTGCACTCAGTCCCGCAACGCACCCCCCGGTCGTAGCCGGGGGCAGGCCGCGTTGTGATGTTCCGCGAATACCCGCCTGCGCGAGCACAGGTAGTAGCGGGCGGGCGCCCTTGCGGCGCTACGCGCCGGTTAATTCCCACCAGACCACTCAACCGGGTTCCCGGGCTTGACCCGGGATCCAGCACTTTTTTCCGGACCTTCAGCCAATGTCTGGGTCCCCCGTCGGGGCGGGGGACCCCGGTTGAGAGGCTATTGAAAAACACTACCGGGACAGGACTGTCGCCCCGGCGCGCAGCGCCGAAAAGCGCGAACGCGCGCCCGAGCCTATGCGAGGAGCGACGCCTGGATGGGCGGAGCATCGAGAAAGTGTGGGTCCCTCGTCGGGGCGGGGGACCCCAGTTGAGAGGCCATTGAAAGATACTTCGACAGCTCCGCCCCCGAACCGGCAGCTATGGAACCGCCATCGCCCCGATGCTAGCCTCCGTGAAAACCGCAAGGGAGGCGATCCGATGAAACTCACACGCAGAGCCGCAACGTTTGGACTGGCCGCAGGCACCGGCCTGATAGCATCGGGCGTGAGCTTTGCGCGCCGCGATGACGACCCGCGCTGGAGCAACGCGCCGGACCTGCCCTTCCCGGTGCAGGAAATCTATCCCGCCCTGCTGGACGGCACGCTCTACGTGATTGGCGGCTTCGCGACCGGCATTTCGGAGCGTCCGCTGGACATTTCAGACCGTGTGCTGGCCCTCACCCCCGGCGTCGATGAGAGCTGGCGCGACCTGCCGCGCCTGCCCATCCCCACCCATCACCCGCAATGCGTCGGCCTTGACGGCACGCTCTACGCGATTGGAGGCTATACGACCGAGAATGCCGGGGTGTGGTCCAACACCGCTCGCGTCTGGACGCTGCGCCCCGGCGAGGACGACGAATGGCGCCAAGGCCCGGCCCTGCCCGGCCCGTGGTCGGAGAATGTGGCGGTAGCGCTGAATGGCCGCATTCATGTGTTGACCGGGCGGCGTCCGTCCGGCGTGGAAAATTCGGAATGGAACCACCAGTCGGACGTGACAGCGCATCTGGTGCTGGACCCGGCATCAGGTGAGTGGACGACGCTTGCCCCCTCGCCCAGCGCACGCAATTCAGCCGCTGCCGCCGTGATGAACGGGCTCATCCATGTGGTCGCAGGGCGCACCGTTTCTGGCGGCAATACGCCCGCACACGAGGTCTATGACCCGGCCAGCAATAGTTGGACCCTGGCCGCGCCCCTGCCCCAGCCGTCGCGCGGCCCGCGCGGCTCTGGCGGGCTGGCCGCCGCCAGCGTCGGCGACACGCTCTACGTGTTTGGCGGAGAATGGTTTGAAGAGGGTGGCGGCGTCTATGAGGAGGTGTGGGCCTGGCGTGCCGACACTGACAGCTGGGAAGCGGTCGCCACCATGCCGACGCCCCGTCACGGCCTTGGCGCCCACGCGCTGGATGGCGCGATCTACACCATTGGCGGAGCCGCCCAGCGCGGCGCGGTCGATACCAGCGCTGCGGTGGAAGTGTTCAGGCCGTAGGACGAAACGGACCCGCTGGCGCGGCGCTAGCGGGTCCAGCCGCTAACCTCGTTCAGGGCCGCTTCGGCGATGGCCGCGCGCAGGCGCACCTGGCTGGCCGGATCAGGCATGTCGATATTGAGCGCGAACAGCCAGGTCTCGCCCTCAAACTCCAGCCAGCCCACATACCAGCCAATGTCGGGTTCGCCATCGAAGCGCCAGCCCGTCTTGCCGCGCAAGGTCCACCCCTCACCGGAAGCCTGCTCCATCATCGCGATGACGGTTTCCATGTGAGCAGCGTCAAACGGCAGGGTGCGGGCCTGCAGACGGGCAAGGAAGCCCACCTGCTCACGCGCGCAGATCGCCAGCGGCCCGTCCAGCCAGAAGCGATCAACAAGGCCCGCCCCGCCGACATCACCATTGCCGTAGTCCAGCACGGCGATCTGCCCGCTCATGGCCTCATGGCCGAGCTGGCGCGTCCAGTGCTGATAGGCCCAGACGGTGGAGCGCTGGAACGCTTCGGCAAATGTCTGGTTCTGGTTCCACACCGCGAAGGCATGTTCGGTTCCGTCCCAGATCAGCGCGTCATCCACGCCAGAGACGATGCCAGATTGCAGCAGGATCAGGCTGTTGGGAATCTTGAACGTGGAGGCGGGAATGAAACGCTCGTCGAGCCGGTCCGCCCCGCCTGTCCACTCGGCACCATCAGAAACACGCTGGATGAGGATCGTACCGGTAACGCCGGCCTCATCCAGCAATTGGTCAAGCTCCTGCGCATGGGCCGGAGCCAGCAGCATCAAAATGACGGCCAGAAGGCCAAGATATCTCTTCACGCAAGCCTCCAGCGCCCGCCCGGATGGGTATGCCCCCTAGAACGGGATGTTGTCGTCCAGCGTGTCGGAAGCAAAACTTTCACGCGGGCGGTCATTGCCGCCAGAGGAACGGTCATCGGAGCGGCCATAATTGCCACCGCCCGAACCGCCGCCCTCGCCCTTGCTGTCCAGCATGGTCAGCTCGCCGCGATATTTTTGCAGAACGATCTCGGTGGAATAGCGGTCCTGCCCGTTCTGATCCTGCCATTTGCGGGTCTGCAGCGAGCCTTCAATGTAAACCTTGGCGCCTTTTTTCAGATAGTTCTCCGCCACCTTGGCGAGTGCCTCGTTGAAGATGACCACGTTGTGCCATTCGGTCTTTTCGCGGCGCTCTCCGGTGGATTTGTCGCGCCAGGTCTCAGACGTCGCGACGGGAAATTTCGCCATCCGGTCACCGGACGGCATGGCCTTGACCTCCGGGTCAGCGCCCAGATTGCCGATAATGATGACCTTGTTGATGCTGCCTGCCATATCCAAACCCCGTGCTTGCGCTTTTCTCTAAAATGTTCACATATTGTTCCGCCCGTCAACGGGCGAGTCGCCAGGTGAATTTTCGAGCGCATCTCACTCCATCACTGCCGGGGTGTCCATGCAGAGACTGACTCAAGGCCCGTGTAGCTATTGGCGCAGCCATACCTTATAATAAATTGCATGAGCGACACCCACTTCTCGTTTGAGCCGGATCCGGCGTCTCCGCACAATGCGAGGATAGCAAGTATTCTCGACCGGATGCTGGAGATGGAGCATGCACTGCAGAAAGAACAGCGGTTCGACCCGTGGCGGCTGGTTGCTCCCAACGCGGTTCTGCTTGCGGGGTTAGGCGTCCTCGCATTGATGGCGGCATTCAATTCTGGACTACCTATCGCTGAGATACAGCCGGGAAGAATGCTGCTAGGCGTTGTCATCGTCGCAGCAGGATTTGGATTCTATGGAGTTTCCACTGCACAGGCGGCCCGGCGGCGCATTCTTCAGCTCGAAGCGCTGCGTTTACAGAGGCGCGCCATGCTCGCAGCTCAAGCCATGGAACACGGCGAGGGAAGCCGCAGCGAGTGAGACCGTTTCATAATTGGCCGGCCCCCCGTATCCGCGAGGAATTTCACGTCCTGTCGCTCCGTTCCGCAACAGTTTACGGCAGGCTGGAAGGGCTCAAAGGCCATCGTACGCCCGGTATAGTCGCCATACTCGGAGGCGCGGGCCTATTCTTGGCGTCGGGTCCTGTCAGCCTGATTTTCGGCCTGATCGGCGCGTTTGGAGCCGCCGAACAGCTTCGCGTGTCCGCTCGAATCTATGCTGAAGAAATCAGATTGCGCCGTGAGCTTGCCGAGATCGGTGCCGATTTGTCTGACCTCGAAGACGAGGCGCGCCAGCAAGGCTGTAGGCTGCCTTAATGCAGCTCCTGAATAATGTTCGCTATTTGTTCTTGATGAACCTGGCGGAATAGGGCTTATATCGGCAGAACGCCGATTCCATGAAAGCTCTCCCCCATGGCCGACCCTTTGAAGCATATTTCGGTGCGCGGCGCGCGCGAGCATAATCTCAAAGACGTGTCAGTCGACCTGCCGCGCGACGAGCTGATCGTGTTCACCGGCCTGTCCGGGTCGGGCAAGTCCTCGCTGGCGTTCGACACCATCTATGCCGAGGGCCAGCGCCGCTATGTGGAGAGCCTTTCGGCCTATGCGCGCCAGTTCCTGGAGCTGATGAGCAAGCCGGATGTGGACTCCATCGAGGGTCTCTCGCCAGCGATCTCCATCGAGCAGAAGACCACCTCGAAAAACCCGCGCTCGACGGTCGGCACGGTCACCGAGATCTATGACTATATGCGCCTTCTGTGGGCGCGCGTCGGCATCCCCTACTCACCCGCCACGGGCCTGCCCATCACCTCGCAGACCGTCTCCCAGATGGTCGACCGGCTGATGGCGCTGGAGGATGGCACGCGGCTCTACCTGCTGGCGCCTATCGTGCGCGGGCGCAAGGGCGAATACCGCAAGGAGTTCGCCGAGCTGATGAAGCAGGGCTTCCAGCGGGTGAAGGTGGACGGCACCTATTACACGCTGGAAGAAGCCCCCGAACTCGACAAGAAGTTCAAGCACGACATTGACGTGGTGGTGGACCGGGTGGCCATCCGCGAGGGGCTGGAGCAGCGCCTGGCCGACAGCCTGGAGACCGCCCTGCGCCTCGCCGACGGCCTCGCCATGGCCGAATTTGCCGACAAGACCGATGACAAAGGCGCGCCGGAGCGCATCATCTTCTCGGAAAAATTCGCCTGCCCGGAGACCGGCTTCACCATCGAGGAAATCGAGCCGCGCCTGTTCTCCTTCAACAATCCGTTCGGCGCGTGCCCGGCCTGTGATGGCCTCGGCGTCAGCCTGAAGTTTGATGAGGCGATGATCGTCCCGGACCGGGAAAAGAGCCTGTATGAGGGCGCGGTTGCGCCGTGGAGCCGTGGCACCTCCAAGCTCTACCAGCAGACCTTGCAGGCGCTGGCCGACCATTATGGCGCCAACATGCACAAGCCATGGCGCACATTGCCGGAGAAGTTCCAGCGCACCGTGCTTTACGGCACCGCCGACAAGATCAAGTTCACCTATGAAGATGGCCTGCGCCAGTTCTCCACCACCAAGACGTTTGAAGGGGTAATCCCCAATCTGGAGCGGCGCTGGCGCGAGACGGACTCCGCCTGGGTGCGCGAGGAGCTGGGCCGCTTCCAGTCCAACCAGCCTTGCGAGACCTGCCACGGCAAGCGCCTGAAGCCCGAAGCGCTGGCGGTGAAGATCGGCGGCTATGACATCTCGCAGGCCGGTGAACACTCCATCCGCGAGGCGCTCAGCTGGTTTTCCAATATCGAGGAACGCCTGACCGACAAGGAACAGGAGATCGCCCGGCGTATCCTGAAAGAGATCCGTGACCGTCTGCGATTCCTGGTCGATGTGGGGCTGGATTATCTCACGCTCAGCCGAGCCTCCGGCACGCTGTCGGGCGGAGAGAGCCAGCGCATCCGCCTTGCCAGCCAGATCGGGTCGGGCCTGACCGGCGTGCTCTACGTGCTCGATGAGCCCTCTATCGGCCTGCACCAGCGCGATAACTCGCGTCTGCTGGAAAGCCTTCGGGGCCTGCGCGATCTCGGCAATACCGTGATCGTGGTGGAGCATGACGAGGAAGCTATCGAGACGGCCGATTATGTGGTCGATCTGGGGCCCGCTGCCGGAGTGCATGGCGGCGAAGTGGTGGCGCAAGGCAAGCCGGAAGACATCCGCGCCAATCCGAAAAGCCTGACCGGGCAATATCTCTCCGGCGCGCGCATGATCGAGGTGCCGGAAAAACGCCGCAAGATCGACAAGAAGCGCGTGCTGAAAGTGACAGGCGCGAGCGGCAATAACCTCAAAGACGTGACGGCGGAGTTTCCGCTGGGCGTCTTCACCTGCGTCACGGGCGTGTCGGGCGGCGGCAAGTCCACCCTGACGCTGGAAACGCTCTACAAGGCAGCCGCGCGCAAGCTAAACGGCGCAAGCGCGGTCCCTGCCCCGCACGAGACGGTGGAAGGGCTGGAATTCCTCGACAAGATCATCGATATCGACCAGTCGCCCATTGGCCGCACGCCGCGCTCCAACCCGGCGACCTATACCGGCGCGTTCACGCCCATCCGCGACTGGTTTGCCGGCCTGCCGGAGTCCAAGACGCGCGGCTACAAGCCGGGCCGCTTCTCCTTCAATGTGAAGGGCGGGCGCTGCGAGGCGTGTCAGGGCGACGGGGTGGTGAAGATCGAGATGCACTTCCTGCCCGATGTCTATGTCACCTGCGATGTGTGCCACGGCGCGCGCTTCAACCGCGAGACGCTGGAAGTGACCTTCAAGGGCAAATCCATTGCCGAGGTGCTGGACATGACGGTGGAGGAGGCCGCCGACTTCTTCCAGGCCGTGCCGTCGGTGCGCGACAAGATGGAAACCTTGAAACGTGTGGGCCTTGGCTATGTGAAGGTCGGCCAGCCCGCCACCCAGCTTTCAGGCGGCGAGGCGCAGCGGGTGAAGCTCTCCAAGGAGCTCTCCAAACGCGCCACGGGCCGCACGCTCTACATCCTTGATGAGCCGACCACAGGGCTTCATTTCGAGGACGTGAAGAAGCTGCTCGAAGTGCTCCACGAGCTGGTAGAGCAGGGCAATTCGGTGATCGTGATCGAGCATAATCTCGATGTCATCAAGACCGCTGACTGGATCATCGATCTCGGCCCGGAAGGCGGCGATGGCGGCGGCGAGATCGTCGCGGCCGGCACGCCCGAACACGTCGCAGGCGTGGAGAGAAGCTGGACCGGGCGCTATCTCAAGCCCGTGCTGGAGCGCGACATGGCCCGCCAGAAAGCGTTGAAACAGAAGGCGGGTTAGCGGGCTTCTGAACTCCCGGCCAAGCGCAGCGCCGGATGCACAATCAGCCCTCGTCCTTCGAGACGGCCTTCGGCCTCCTCAGGATGAGGGCTAGGGTTGTGCTTTTCCCTCATGCTGAGGGTGAGCGAAGCGAACGTCTCGAAGGACGAGGGAAAAGCCCCTCAAACGGAGGCCCGGATCGCTGCGCGTCCGGGGTTTCAACGCAATGGAAGCCCCCTACGCCTTCCTCGCCCGCATACGCAGGAACACGATCAGGCTAAGCGTGAGAAACACGCCCGGCTGGACCAGCAGGTGCGGGCCGACCTCCGTAGCTTCCACGCCCGCCATGCCGGTCGCCCGCTCCAGCACCTCGGCGAAGAGATCGCCCGGTGTGCGCTCCGGCTCGCTCACCTGCATCATCGCCAGCGGCATCAGGACCGCCGCCGCGTTGAACGTGCCGTGGGCAGCGGCTGCGCCCCACACCCCGCGCTCGGCATAGGCGTAGAGCGCGAAAAACAGCCCCGTCGCGGCAATCCCGAACACGGCCATCAGGCCATAGGCGACGCCGGACACCATCACATGCAGATGGAAGGCGCCAAAGATCACGCTGGAGCCGATAATGGCCGCCACCGCGCCCCAGCGCGCGGTCAGCGTGCTCATCAGCCAGCCGCGGAAGATGACCTCCTCCGCCCCGCCCTGAATGAGGAAGGTGATAATCGCAAACAGGGCAAACCCGATAAAGGCTCCGCCCGCCAGCACCGCCCAGTCGGCATCATCGGGCCCGGTCATGTCGCGCATCTCCTCCGGCACCGCGCCGGGCGCAATTGCGGTGAGCGCGGCCATCACCCCGCCCAGCAGCACGACAAGGCCCACACCGATGGCAAGACCGCGCAGATAGCGCGCCAGCCAGCGATTGGCCGTAAAGCCCATCGACGCGAAACTGCGCCGTTCAAACGCCTTCGCCCACACGATGATGAGCGCCGCCCACAGGGCGAACTGCATGAGTATGCCCGGCAGCATGACATCGCCGGAAACCGCCGCCTCGCCCTGTTCGGCCACGGCCTCCAGCCCGCCCGGCGCGCCGGCAGCGGCCACCGCCATGAGAATCACCAGGGGGATGGCGGAAATGGCGTAGGTGAGGATCAGGATAAACGGCGTTGACCAGCCATAGCTGCGCCGCGATGCGGGTGCCCACGGGGCGTAGAGCGCCTGCCAGCTCGGCGGGACGAGAGCCTGCTCAGCCATGCGTATCAGCCCTCTGACGGCGCGTTGCCGACCGACTCGGCCGGTGCGGCGAGATCGGTCTCCACCGGGCCATCGCCGCCATCATGGCGCACGGCCGCGTAGGCGCCGACGCCATGCCACAACCCTTCAAACGCGATCTGGAACACCAGCTGAGCGAAGACCATCACGCACAGGGCGATAATGGCCGCCGGGCTGGTGAGGATGCTGGCAATCATCTCGCGGACCTGCTGCGGGTCCGGGTCCACACCGCTCATCAGATCAGCCCAGAACGGCGCCATCGCCCCCATCATGCCGCCCATCACGGCAATCTGCTGGACAATGGAGAGGACCATCGAGCCGCCAATCGCGATAAGAATCAGCACGAAATAGGTCAGCACCAGCCAGCCCACTATGCGCTTCGTCGCCGCAAAGGAGTGGAACAGGCGAAAGCCCTTCTGGCGCACGGTGAGCGCCGGACCAGCGGCAAACCGCACGCAGATGATGATCGCCGCCACCACAAAACCGACCACCGCGATAAACCAGATCAGCCCGTTGAGCAGAGCCGCCCATAGCGCGCCATCGGCTGCGGAATTGATGCCCATGGTGGTGACAACAATCAGCCCGAAGAACAGCGCACCCGCGACATAGCCCGCGATCACGAACGCCACCAGGCACAGATTGACCAGCAGCAGGCGGCCCTCGTCTGCGCCCAGGCGGAAGGGAATGCCGCCCGCCACCTCGTTGCGCGTCATCAGCCGCAGCCAGGCGGCTTGCGCCATCAGCGCGACAACAAGCGAGGCGATCACGATCACCGGTGAGAGGGCCAGCAATGTCCCCGCGGCGGCAAACACATCGCTCGGATCGGGATCGTTTGTTGTGGCGGCCAGTTCCAGAATGGACTGGATGGCAGGCAGGCCGAAAACCAGCAGGGTGCCGACTATCACCCCATAGGCGATGATCTGCCACAGCGCGATCGTGAACGCGCCGCCCGGATTGCGGCCTACGCATTTGAAAAACCAGAAGGCCGCGCTGGTGAAATCGTACTTCGCGTCTGTGGTGGTGGTCATGGTGATTGTCCCTGCCCAGTGCCGATATGGCCGGAACGTATCACGCGCCCGTGAACGCGCCACCGTCTATCAGGCGTTTATGACGCAAATTTCATGTAGAGGCGGGCATGCAGGCCCATCAGGGGCGTCAGTACGAACGCCACCGAGCCGCCGACCAGCACTGCGCGCAACAGCGCAATGACGACGGGATCGAGCGTGTCAGCGCGTACGCCTTGTGCCGGGTTGTAGCCGGTTGCGCCCTCGACAAGGAAGGCAAAGGCGGCCAGCAGCGCGATGCCGGGCAGCACGGCCAGCGTGCCGGTGATGAAGCCGCCAAGCCCGCGCCCCTGCAGGATCGGCCAGGCCGCCAGAAGCTGCACCTTGCCGCGCGCCAGCGTGGCCGGAATACCAGGCAACAGACGCGAGATGAACCAGAGCGCGAACGCCCCGAACACCGCAATCAACGCCGCCGCGATCAGCCATTCAGCGGTGTTGAACAGGCTGAATATGTTCACAAAGCCTTCGGGCGGTTCGGTCAGGCCGGTGCGTTCCGCGCCCAGTATAGCCAGCGCCCCCAGCATGAATGCCAGCATGACAAACGCCGTCCCCAGCACGGTCAGCACGAGTATCACCGTCAGACCCGCCACCAGTACCAGCCGCGACACGTCGCGCGCGCGCTCCTTGATATCTCCGGCTTCCAGGCCCAGCGCCGGACGCGTGACCAGTACGGCGGCAATCACCCAGGCATGAAAGCCCAGGATGAAGAGCAGCGTGACCCCGATCAGGCCCGGCCCGGCCTCTCCGGTGAGCGAGAAGGCCAGCGCTTCGAGCGCGGCCACGCCCGCGCACAGGGCGCTGGCCGCCAGAACAGCGCGGGGATGGCGGGCGATAAGGGCAAGCCCGTCTTTCAGGGCGTCAGCATGGATGAGTGTCATGGCAGCGGGACTTAGCCCGCTCTGCCCGGTCTGCCAAGGATCACTGTGACGCAGGGGCAGGTTGATCGGCGCGGCAGATTTCTATGGTCTGGTGTCGATGAACGAGAGGGCGTGTGCACGGCGTCAACGCAATCACCCGACTCTCAAGGTACGGGCGCACCCCTCGCTGATCGCGGGGACTCATCGCCTCAAGTGCGGCTGATACGGATTCCGCTGGATATTCGAACAAAAACTGAGGCTGTGAGCGGGTATTCCAGCCGTCCGGCCCAACCCCGTCGAGCGTCCGGTCCCGCCTGGCTCGCCCGAAGATGACGATAGCAGCTGGCGCGTCCGGATCGGCAACAGCGCGCAGATCAATCTGTCCGGCCTGCAGCTCAAGACATGTTGAAGGCGCTGCCAGGAAAGGTGACCGCCGGATCTCGCGATCTGTGGCGCGCCCTTCGCCCGGTGACACACCGTGCACGTCGACAACCTGCCGGTAAGGCGGGGGAAGCTGCTGGCCGCACTCGCTCTCATGACGCGCGGCAACCCATAACCAGTATTCGGCCGCTGGCTGCGACTGCGCAACATACCGGCCAATCGCGGCAATGAACGCAATCCGGGCACCATCATTGACAAACGCTTCCTCGTCGCGCCGGGCGCGCTCCAGAAGGAGTTCGGCAGCCGTTCCGGCAGCAATCGCATCGCCACCACGCCACAGGGTATCAACCTGACGCACGCACTCATCCAGCGGCACACTCGGCTGGCACGGCTTGCCGGCCATGGCCAGGGCACCGGTCACCGCTAGTGCCGCCACAGAGATCATTGGATGGTAAACTCGAACATGGTCTGCAATCCACGTTCGGCCACCGGCTGGCCATCTTCCGTTCGCGGCGTATAGCGCCAGCGCCGGACGGCGTTTACGGCAGCCCTGCCGAAGGTCGAATAGGGCACAGAGAAGATGACCTCGATATTCTCCGGTCTGCCGGTTGCAGACACATCAAACTGGACCATGGCGGTCCCCTCCGCCCCAGCCTGCATTGCATCATAAGGATAGCTCGGCGGGCGGCGGTCCTGCGGGAGGGCGATCTGCACCTCGACACCGTCCAGCCCGTCATCTTCCGGTGGCTCTGATTCTGGATACTCAAACTCGAAATCAAACAGCGCTGACGCCATCACGCGCTCGAACAGGTCTTCACGTTCACGGTCAGTCATATTCCGGCGCAGGTACCGGAGCCATGCGTCCATGGCCTCGTGCTGACTATCTGCCCAGCCAAGTGCCTCACTGATTTCCGTGGACAGGGTAAGGTAAAACGCCATGCTTTGCGTGTCGCGCGTCAGGCTGCGGCCGACCGCAGCCAGCTTGGCCAGCGCCATGGTGCGTTGCGTCACCGACGGTCCAATCCGCTCTAGCATGTCGAGCGCCTCAACGGCCGCCGCGCCAGCCTGCCGTGTCCGCCCCGCATCCCAGAGCGACTGCGCGCGTATGTTGTGAATGGTGTAAAGATGCGCGTCCGGCCCCGCATCGCCGATCTCGGCAAGGTAGGCGTCGGCGCGCTGCCTGGCCTCTGTCATCCGGGACGCCATGAAATAGGACAATGCCGCGTTATGCATGGCAGATGAAAGGGCGTCGCCGTCGGCACCTGTGCGGCGCAGAACTTCAACCGTGGCGTCCCAGGCCGCGCCGGCACGGGCATGCTCCTCGATATCGGAATAAAGCTGCGCCCGGTTCTCCGCCAGCGCGGCCAGCGTCTCGTCATCAATGCCCGCCGCCACACCGGCCTGCCAGGCTTCCTCGGCATGCGGCGCCGCCGCTTCCAGATCATCAGCCTCGATCGCGGCCATATAGGCACGGTAAGGCTCCATCACTGATGGCGGAATGGCATGGGCCGCGCCCGGCAGCCACATGCCCGCCAGAACAAGCCCCAGAACGGGTATCAGGAATTTCAGCATGGCCCCCTCATGCATGTCTGCTCGCGCCGAGATTGCGCGCGGCCCCGTTAACCGTCAATCACAAAACCGGCCGCCTGCCTGCCAGCAGCGGGTGGCATTTGAGCCGCGCAGCCAGCAGCGCTATATGGGCGCCATGACACAGACCTCACCCATACACATTATTGGCGGCGGCATGGCCGGTTCGGAAGCGGCCTGGCAGGCGGCAGAGGCTGGCGCGCGCGTTACCTTGCACGAAATGCGCCCGGTACGCCGCACCGAAGCCCACCAGACAGATGGCCTCGCGGAGCTGGTCTGTTCCAACTCCTTCCGCTCCGACGACCATGAGACCAATGCGGTCGGCCTCTTACACGAGGAGATGCGCCGGGCGAACTCGCTCATCATGGCGACGGGCGATGTGAACCAGGTGCCCGCCGGCGGCGCGCTGGCAGTTGATCGCGAGGCGTTTTCCCGCGCCGTCACGGCGAAGCTGGAAGCGCACCCGAATATCGAGATACGCCGCGAGGAGATTGCCGGTCTGCCGCCGGAAGACTGGAACAATGTGATCGTGGCGACCGGCCCCCTCACCTCGCCTGCCCTCGCCGAAGCGGTGCATAGTCTGACCGGTGAAGGCGAGCTTGCCTTCTTTGATGCCATCGCGCCGATCATCTTTGCCGACAGCATCGATATGGGCGTGGCGTGGAAGCAGTCACGCTATGACAAGGGCGAAACGGAGGAAGACCGCGCCGCCTATATCAACTGCCCGATGGACCGCGAGCAGTATCACGCCTTCGTCGAAGCACTGCTGGCCGGCGACAAGACGGTGTTCCGGGACTGGGAGAAGGACACGCCCTATTTCGAAGCCTGCCTGCCCATCGAAGTAATGGCCGAGCGGGGCATCGAGACGCTGCGCCACGGGCCGATGAAGCCGCGCGGCCTGACCAATGCCCACAAGCCGGGCGAGAAGCCCTATGCGGTCGTCCAGCTGCGCCAGGACAATGCCCACGGCACGCTCTTCAACATGGTCGGCTTCCAGACCAAGCTGAAATACGGCGCGCAGACCGACATTTTCCGCATGATACCGGGGCTGGAGAACGCGCAGTTCGCCCGGCTGGGCGGTATTCACAGGAACACATTCCTGAACTCACCCAAGCTGCTCGACCCGGTAATGCGCCTCAAAGCCCGGCCCGCGCTTCGCTTTGCCGGCCAGATCACCGGCGTTGAGGGCTATGTGGAAAGCGCGGCCATGGGGCTGCTCGCGGGCCGGTTTGCCGCCGCAGAGCGTCTTGGCCAGCCTGTTACGCCGCCGCCACCTACGACAGCGCTCGGCGCGCTGCTGATGCACATCACCACCGGCCATGTGCCGGGCCGCAAGGGCGCGTTCCAGCCGATGAATGTCAATTTCGGCCTGTTTCCGGATATGCAGGGGCCATCGAAGGGCCCCAATGGCGAGCGCCTGCGCGGGGCCGCCAAGGCGCAAGCCAAGAAGCGGCTGATGACGGCGCGTGCGCTGGCCGATTGCGATGCGTGGATCAACCAACCCGAGGCGGCCTGAAGCGCAACCCGCTCACCCTCGTATCGAGAAGCTGAACTGGGTAACGAAGCCCCGGCACCAGACCGGCTCGCCATCAATGGTTCGCGGCGAATACCGCCACCTTTCGACCATCCTGACCGCCTCTACACCGAAATCGGAGTAAGGCAGGGAGTACAGCACCCGGATATTATCGGTCCCGCCTTCGGGATTGATGTCAAAGCGGACCACCGCAAAACCTTCGGCACCGGCAAGTCCGGCGCGGATCGGATAGCGTGGATGTCCGCCTTCCAGCAATTCCGCGTCTACGCAATTGTCTCCGCATTCCAGGCGCTGGCGCGCAAGGCGGCGCTCACGAGCCTCAGGGGGCAGAAGGTAACCGGCCTGGGACAGCTGCCGGTCCAGATCGATGAGTTCACCGCTCGAGAGCTTATTGCGCAGATACTCGGTCCACAGCTCCATGGCATCGACCGTTTCTCCTTCCATGCCGGCGGATGCGAGGAAGTAATGGGCCGCGGACAGCCAGAATGCGGCGCGGCTGTCAGACGACATGTGCGGCTGCACGCGCGACCCTGTGCGTGGCCGGCTCCGTTCGGCCTGCAGAAACTCCGCCACTCCGGCATGAAAGGCCAGCATGCCCATGGTTGCCGATGGCGGCGCAGCCGCCAGCAAGTCCGACTCCAGCCCCTCACGAGCAATCAGTCCCGCCGGCACATGCCGGCCGGCGCGCGCGCGTTCGGTGACTTCCGTCAGGATAATCTGACTTGCCTCTTCACCAACACTGCTATCGGTAAGGTCGGCGCGGCCTATCCTGTCGCGTGCATTCGCAATATAGGTGACAGCATCGCGCGTCAGCCGCCCATCTAACGCCGACAACGCCGCCAGACGCCATGTCTGCGCCCGGGTCAGCCAGTCCTCATTAAGCCCGTCCAGCAGCTCCGCTGACGCGGCATAGGCACGCGCCGCGTCCCTGTGCTGGCCCAGCGCCGCCAGCAACTCGGCATGATTATCGGTGAGCACGGCCAGCGTGAACGGGTCAATCCGGGCGGACTCGCCAGCTGACCTCGCAGCACCAGCCGCTTCAAGTGCCGCTTCCAGATCACCCGCTTCGAGGGCCTGCGTGTACGCGACATAGGGTTGCGTCACCGATTCCGGCAAATCCTGCGGCCAGGCGGCCGACACAAAAAACACCCATGGCGCCGATCAGCGCGGCGCAGATAAACCACAGTTTTTTCAAGCTATCCCCCACCTTTCAAATCAGCTTCCAGTTGAGCGGATAAGAACTGTCAACGTCAAGACAGAACTGTTCGCTCCGCCAGCAGCAGGAGCGAAAAGCCTGCTGCCCGCTCAGACCCGTCCGCTCAGCGACGCGCCCAGAAGGCGCAGCTGGCGCATGATGAGCGCGCTGTCTGGCAGGGGCGCGTAAGGGTCGCTCTGACGCTTTGCCGCCTTGAGGACCGGGCGCGCCAGCATGACATAGCCAATCGCCGGAAATATCTCTGCTGGCAGGCTCTTGCGTGATGTGTCCAGCGCAGCCGCCGCGCCTCGCGCCGCGTCCACCAGCCCCGTACGAGCCAGAAGGGCCTTCTCAGGCTCCAGACCCCGGCGCAGGGCTTCAAGGCTGGCTCCGCTGGCGGTCAGCTCCGCTTCGGCAACCGGCGGGCGGCCAGCCGCGCACAGGCGCGCAAAATCACGCAGCATGGCGCTATATCCCCACAGACGCGCTGCCGCGATCAGGGCGGCCTGCCCCTCTTCGCCCGGCTGCCAGTCCGGCGCGCAGATCGCTGCCGCGAGCTGCATTACCAGCCCCGAACTGCGGTCCACATACCGCTCGCGCTCGGCCGCATCGGGGAAGGCCCCCTCGCCCAGATCGGCGTTGCGCGCCTCGATCAACGCCACCAGGTCATCCAGGGCAGGCCCGCCACGTTGCCCGCGCAAGGCCGCCAGCGCCTCATAGACGGGGTGGCGGCGTACCCGTGGCGGCTCGGCAAAGAGGTCCGACACCGCATCGCGCGCCCAGGCGAGGCGCATTTCGCCGATCACCGGCTCGGTGACGCTGGACGGGATACGCGCGATTTCCGCATTGAACACGTAAAGCGCCCACAGCCGCGCGCGCACTGGCTCCGGCGCGAACAGGGCGGCCAGATACCGGTCGGGATCGTCGCGGCGGACGGTGTCGGTCAGGCTGTCAGCGGACACGCTAAGGGCTTTCGCGCAGGAAACGGGTGGCAATCGCACGCACATTTAGTCTTTTGGCTTGCAAATGTAGACCCGTCCGGGTGAGTTTTTGCGCCCGACAAATTTTCCGGAGATCTCCCCCATGTCCGACCCGCGCTGGCCTCTGTCATCGTCCCTTATTGGTGCTGCCCTGCTCGCCGCCAGCCTTGCCGCCTGCTCCCAGCCTGCGGTCAGCACGGCAGAAGCGGTAAGCGAAACCGTACCCGCCGCCCGCACGCTCAATGGCGCCGGACTGGCCACACTGGACGCGACGCTGGAAACCTTCGCCGCCGCGCAGGCGCGTTCCGGCTATGTCGCCCTGATCGCGCGCGACGGCGTGGTGCAACACATCTCCGAAACGGGATTTGCCGATATCGAGAGCGCACGCCCGATGACAGCCGATACGATGGTGCGCATCGCCTCGATGACCAAGCCGGTCACCGCCGCTGCCATCATGCAGCTGGCCGAGGATGGCGCGCTGAGCCTGGACCAGCCGCTCGCAGACATCATCCCGGCCTTTGCCGATACGCGCGTGGCCGTCTCTGTCAGCGCGAACGGTGAAGGCGAGATCGAGACAGTTGCCGCCGAACGCGCCATCACCATCGAGGACCTGCTCACCCACACCTCCGGCATTGGCTATGTCTTCGACTACGAGACCGATCTGGGCCGGCTCTATCTCACGCGCAATGTCTATGAAGACCGTGAGATGACGCTTGAGGAGCGCATCGACCATCTGGCCGGCCTGCCCCTCTACTTCCAGCCCGGCGAGCGCTGGTACTATAGCTGGTCGAATGACATTCTGGGCCGGGTTGTCGAGGTTGTTTCGGGTCAGGACCTCGAAAGCTACATGCAGGCGCACATCTTCCAGCCGCTGGGCATGGACAACACCACCTTCTTCCCCGGCGAGGAACACCGCGAGCAGATCGCGACGCTTTATACCCATGACGAAAACGGCGCGATCCAGCCGGTCCCGACGAGCCTTGATTATGCCTTTGGCGCCAATGTCGCCGCTGGCGGCGCGGGCCTGTTCTCGACGGCCAACGACTTTTTTCGCTTTGCCCAGGCGCTGGCCAATGGCGGCGAGCTGGACAGGACACGCATCCTGTCAGCCGACAGCGTGGCGGCCATGAGCCAAGTGCATGTTGGCGCAGACCGCATGCCCGCGAACATGAATGCCGGCAATCTCGGCTTTGGCTATTCGCTGGGGGTCGTCTACGAGGGCCAGGGTTCAAGCGCCAGCGGCTACCCGGCCGATTTCGGCTGGGGCGGGTATTTCGACACCGACTTCTTCGTCAGCCCCTCGACCGGCGTTGTGGCCCTGATCCTGGCGCAGGAACAGCCCTCCGCCACCTCTCCGCGCGAAGGCGCGCGGGCCATATTCCGTGAGCACATACAAGCCGTGATCGGCGAATAGACAAAAGCCCCCGGCAACAACCGGGGGCTTTTTTCTTCTGCCGGATAGTCCGGCTCAGCCGAGCGTCTGATACCCCGCCATCGCCACCAGCATGGGCAGGGAGAGCAGCGTATTGGTACGCGAAAACAGCATGGCGGTACGCGCAGCCTTGGGCTTGGCGTCGGCCTCTGCCTCGACAATCCCCAGCGCGATTTTCTGGTTCGGCCAGATCACGAACCAGACATTGAACGCCATCACCAGCGCCAGCCACATACCGATGCCCAGGAAGACATGGCCAGCCGTCGCCGCGCCGAGCAAGCCAAAGGACAGCGTCTCCAGCCAGTAATTATTGACCACCGCCAGAACGAGGCCCGTCAGCACGGTGAAAGCCGCCGCCCAGCGGAACCAGAACAAAGCCTGCGGCGCGATATGCTTGGAGATGGCCGGCTTCTGCTCATCCGGGATGGACGGCATGGTGGGGATCTGGACGAAGTTGAAATAGTAAAGCAGGCCAATCCACATAATGCCCACGACCACATGGGTCCAGCGCAGCGTGGCCGACCAGAAAATCTGGCTGTCCAGCCCCAGATTGGCAAAGAGCAGCGCGTAAACAAGCAGGAACGCCAGCGCCAGGGCGGCAGAAACGCCGACCGTCAGACGAAGATTGGTAAGAATAGCAGCCATGATGTCAGCCCCCTTGGCTCGAAATTGAGTCGCAAGGGGAGCATACGGCACAATGCCGCATGCTGACCATCACCGGGGCGAAAGCTAGTCGTCGCGCTCGCCGGAATCGCGCCGGACACCGGTAATGGTGAGCAGCGGAGCGGCCACGAATATCGACGAATAGGTACCGATCCCCACACCCCAGATAAGGGCGAGAGCAAAGCCTTCCAGCGCCGGGCCGCCTATCGCCGCCATGGCGATAAGGGCAACAAGCGTGGTGCCTGATGTCAGTATCGTGCGTGACAGGGTCGCGTTGATCGCCAGGTCCAGAACATCCGCCGTCGGCAGGGATTTGTATTTGCGGAACATCTCCCGGATGCGGTCATAAATGACCACGGTATCGTTCATCGAGTAGCCGACAATGGTGAGAATGGCCGCAATCGTGGGCAGGTTGAACTGGAGCTGGGTAACGGAGAAAAAGCCGATAGTGATGATGACGTCATGGGCCAGCGCCAGCACGGCGCCCACCGAGTACTGCCACTCAAAGCGCAGCCAGATATAGACCAGCATCAGGAAGAGCGAGACTAGCACCGCCGTCGCGCCAGCTATACGCAGCTCGTCAGACACCTGGGGGCTGATGACCTCCATGCGCTCGAAGCTGACATCGGGCACCGCCTCTACCAGAGCTGCGCGCACCAGCTGTTGCACGGCCTGCTGGGCCTGGGCCGCATCCAGCGCGTCAAAACCTTCCAGCGCATTGATGACCTCAGGGTCGATCTCGCCGACACGTATGAGCACGTCTTCCTCGGCACCAAAGCCCTGAACCTGCACATCACCGGGCACTGCCGCGGACACTGCTTCGCGGATCAGCGCGATATCGGCCGGACCTTGCGTGCTGATTTCAATCGCCGTGCCGCCGCGGAAATCGATGCCGAGATTAAGGCCCATGGTGAAGAAGGCCGTCACCGACCCCAGCACCATGAACAGAGAGAGGATGAAGGCGCCCACCCGCATGCGGATGAAGCCGAACTTCGTCTCCACCGGCAGGAAGCGCACAAGGGCAAAACTGGAAAGATTCATGGTTTTCTCTCCCGCCTACATCGGCAGGGCTTTGGGCTTGGCGAAACGCAGCCAGCCCGCCAGAAGAAGCCGCGAGAACACAAAGGCGGTAAAGACCGATGTGAGAATGCCTATGCCCAGCGTCACGGCAAAGCCGCGCACCGGACCTGCGCCCATCATGTAG
Source organism: Glycocaulis abyssi (assembly GCF_041429775.1). Taxonomy (NCBI): domain Bacteria; kingdom Pseudomonadati; phylum Pseudomonadota; class Alphaproteobacteria; order Maricaulales; family Maricaulaceae; genus Glycocaulis; species Glycocaulis abyssi. The sequence goes on from NZ_CP163421.1 coordinate 1,013,323, forward strand.
AGCACGGCCGCCGCGATGAAGGTCGTCACGTTTGCGTCCAGAATGGCCGACAGCGCGTGCTGATAGCCGTTCTCGATGGCGTTGGTCACCGTCCGGCCCGACCGGTATTCCTCGCGGATGCGTTCAAAGATCAGCACGTTGGCGTCCACCGCCATGCCGATCGTCAGCACGATACCGGCGATACCCGGCAGGGTCAGCGTTGCCTGCAGACCGGACAGCCCGCCCATGAGCAGACAGATATTGACGATCAGCGCGAGCGTGGACGCAATGCCGAAGAACCCATAGGCCAGCAGCATGAACACGATAACGAGGCTGAACCCGATAATGATCGCGGTCTGGCCGCGCTCAATGGAATCCTGTCCCAGACCGGCGCTGACCGAACGCTGTTCAACCGGGGTCAGGCGCGCAGGCAGCGCGCCGGCATTGAGCATGTTGGCCAGATCGTTGGCGGATTGAACCGTGAAACCGCCATCAATCATGCCCGACCCGCCCATGATGGGCGAGCGGATGCGCGGCGCGGAAATAATCACATCATCGAGCACGATGGCAAAACGGCGCCCGACATTGGCCGCCGTTGCATCACCGAAGGCGCGCGCGCCGGAGGTGTTGAAGGTGAAGTTCACCGAAGGCTGACCTGCCTCGTTGAAACCCTGGCTCGCTCGCACAAGCTGCTCGCCCGTCACCAGGGCGCGGCGCTGTACGGCGAGGAAGGGCTCACTGGGCTCCTCGGTCGGCATGATGACGACGCCGGGCGGTGTACGTCCCTGCCCGTCCGGGCCAGGATCCACATTGGCCTCGACCATGTGGAAGGTCATGCGCGCGGTCGTACCGACGATTTCGATAATACGCTGCGGATCACTTTCACCGGGCACCTGCACCAGCACGCGGTCATCGCCCTGGCGCACAATCGTCGGCTCGGTCGTGCCGGTGCCATCGATACGCCGGCGGATGACCTCGACCGACTGGGTTACGGTCCGGCGCTGGATTTCTGCGAAGGCGGCTTCAGTAATGCTGACGCGGATCGTGCGCCCGTCCGGGTCTTCCTCGATAGACAGGGTCTGGTCGAGGCTGGCCTGTCCGAAGGAATTGGACACCGGCTCGTTGATGCTGCGCAGACGGCGCAGGGCCGCCTCCATGTCTTCCGGACGAGACAGACGCACCACAACGCGCCCCTCAACCACCGCAGGCGCCGCTGTCAGGATGGGCGGCTGATTGCGCAGCACCGTGCGCACATCATCTGCCAGCCGGATCAGGCGCTCGGAGCGCACCTCGTCCATATCCACCTGGAACACCAGGTGCGAGCCGCCACGCAAGTCCAGCCCCAGATTGAGCGTGTCGCTGGGCAGGACTGTCCACACGCCCTGCGGACGGCCATCCGGGCCGTAGCGCGTGCTTTCCGGCACGAAATTGGGCATCAGGAACAGCACCCCGATCAGGATGGTTCCGAGGATGAGGGCTATCTTCCAGCGGGCAAAATAAAGCATGGCGGATTGCAGATAGGGCGCAGCGGCGCTGAGCGCTAGCCGCGCGCGTCCTCGTCGCTGTCATCGGCATCATCGTCGTCACGGCGCGAGCGCGACGGCTCGGTACGTGCACGCACTTCGGAAATCGTTTGGCGCACCACTTTCACGCGCACGCCCTGCGCCAGCTCGACGGTCAGCTCGCCATCGGCCACACGCGTCACCTTGCCGATCAGACCGCCTGCGGTGACAACCTCATCGCCGCGGCGCAGTGCCTCGACCATTTCGCGGTGTTTCTTGACGCGCTGCTGCTGGGGACGGATCAGCAGGAAATAGAAGACGATGAAAATCAGGATGAACGGGAAGAGCTGGATCAGCAGCGCACCCATTCCGCCGCCGCCACCGGCAGCCGCAAGCGTCACAGAATCGAGAAATGCAGGCATGGTGTTGTATCCTTGGATGCAAGGGGGGATTTGCGCGGGACTATATCCACACGCACCGCAGGCGCAACTCGCATCCGCTTGTTGTGCTCAGTTATCAGCGGCGCGGAAGGTATTGCAGCGGATCGACCGGCGTCACACCGCGCCTGATCTCGAAATGCACCTGCACGCGGTTGGCTGACCCGGTGGAGCCCGCTTCGGCGATCACCGTACCCGCTTCCACCTGCTGCCCCACCGAGACCCGCAGGACGGAATTGTGGGCATAGGCCGTCACCCAGTCGCCATGGCGCAAAAGAACAAGCTCGCCATAACCCTGCAACTCATTGCCCGCATAGACCACTTCGCCAGCCGCCGCCGCGCGCACCGGCTCGCCGACATTGGCCGCTATCTTGATGCCGTCATTGCGCCGCCCGCCCGGTTGGGAGCCGAAATTGGCGACCACCTGACCGCCATGCGGCCAGCGGAATTGCGGCGCGCCGGCAACAGGCTGGGAAGGCTGGGCCGGCTGACTGGCAGGCGGCGGTGTTTGCGTCGGCCGCTGGCTGGGCGCAGGCGCAGGGGTGGCCGCAGCCGTCTGCACCGGGCGTGCGGTGCCGGTAAGCTGCAACTCCTGACCGGGATAGATCGTGTAGGGCGCCGGAATGCCGTTGATCGAGGCCAGCTCCTGCTGGGTCATGCCATGGCTGACCGCGATGCGGTAAAGATTGTCGCCACGCCGGACCGTATAGGTGCGCGCCCCGCCCGGCATGACCAGCACCTGGCCTTCACGCAGGGTATAGGGGGCGGAAAGATTGTTCTCGGCAGCCAGATCGAGCCAGCGTACGCCGCACCGCTCGGCGATACCGCTGAGCGTGTCGCCGCGCCGGACGGTATGGCGAGGTCCGCAGCTGGGCGCTTGCGGCGCGGCGCTGCGCGAGACGGAGGACGAATCGCGAATAGGCTCAGGACGCGATGCGCACGCGCCGAGCGCTACGCAAAGCACCGCCAGAGCCGTCCATCGAAACGTCTGCGTTATCATCGGCCGCCATTCCTGCCCGCACCGAAGGGGGGTACGGGCAGGCATCATGGCGCGGGAGCGTTAATCACGCGTTAGCTACACGCGCAAGGGTCAGCGCGACGCGCTGGTATCGCCATCGGCCGGTGAAAGACGCTCGAATTCACCCAGGCCGCAGCTGCCAACCAGCATGCTGGCCGGACCGCTATCGACAATTCTGATGACTTCACCCCGGCAGAACTGCGTGCCGGACGTGGAGTATTGCAGATAGGTGCTCGTCCGGGCCGCGCCGCTGCAACGGCCTCTCACGACATTGAGATACATGTCCCGATTGCGCATTTCGACGAGGAAATGGTGGTCGTCGAGCGGCTGGATCGAGCGCAGCTGAGACAGGCTGATGCAGGAGCGGGTCTCTCCGGTGCGCTCAAACTGGGCCAGGCGCTCTGCCGCTGCCTCGCTCATATCCTGTGCCGATACTGCCGAAGCCATGCCGAACGCCGCTGCCGCAGCGGCAAGTCCGGTCAAAAAATGACGAGGTTTCATGCGGATATCTCCCTTGGAAGGCCATCCAGTCCCTGCGCCAAGGATGAAGCGTCCCGCCGCAAGGTCAAGCTGAGGTGCGATCACGTTTGCATGTCAGAGGGAGCGCGCCACGCCCTCCACCAGCGGTACAAAGCGCACATCCAGCAGTGCCTCCTCGCTGATTTCACCGTCTTCCAGGCGGTAGCGGTAGAGGGTCTGAACGGGTCCGTTCTCCACCGGGGCCACGCACACACCGCCCTCGCGTAGCTGGGCCAGAATGGCGTCAGGACGCGATGGCGCAGCCGCCGTGATGATGATCCGGTCAAACGGTGCCTGCTCCGGCCAGCCCTTGGTGCCATCGCCAATGCGCGTCACGATATTGGTCAGGCGCAAGCCTTCAAAGCGCTTTACGGCTTCGAGAGACAGCGTGCGGTAACGTTCTATCGTGTAGACCCGGCGGCAAAGCCTTGCCAGCACGGCGGCCTGATAGCCGGAGCCGGTGCCGACTTCGAGCACCTTGCAGCGGTCGGTGACCTCCAGCGCCTGCGTCATCAGGGCGACGATGAGGGGCTGGGAAATGGTCTGGCCGCAATCAATCGGCAAGGGGCGGTTTTCAAACGCGTGATCGGCGAAGTTTTCGGGCACGAACAGATCGCGCGGCGTGCGCTCAATCGCGGCCAGCACCGCCTTGTCGCGGATACCGGCATTGCGAAGCGCCATGACCAGCTCGATAACGCGCGTGTCAAAGCCCCCGCTCATGGCCGCCTTCAGCTTTCAGCCGGCGCATCCACCGGCCCGGCCAGATGATCGGCCAGCCGGTCGCGCGTCTCGTGGTGGGTCAGATCGAGATGCAGCGGCGTGATGGAGATGCGGCCCTCATAGATGGCTCTGAGATCAGTGCCGACTGCGGGTGTGGAGGGCCGTCCCTCAAACCCGATCCAGTAATAGGCTTGCCCGCGCAAATCCTCGCGGCGCACGGTCTTGATATTGTGCTGGTCGCGCATGCCCTGCACCGTCACCTCGATCTCGTGCACATCTTCCGGCTCGCGGTCCGGGAAATTGACGTTCATCACGACATTTTCCGACCAGCGCTCTTCGAGCAGCTTTTTCAGGATGACCGGGCCGAACGCGCTGGCCGTCTGCCACTTGATCGTGTCGCGCCCCGTAAAGCCGTACGCCTGCGAAAACGCAATGGAGGGAATGCCCATCTGGCGGCCCTGCATCGCGCCGGCCACCGTGCCGGAAACCGTCACGTCCTCGGCGATGTTCTGGCCCCGATTGACGCCTGACAGCACCAGATCAGGCTCCTTGCCCTCCACGATGTCATTGATCGCCATCAGCACGCAGTCTGCCGGCGTGCCGGTGACCGCATAGCGCTTGTCGGCGACGCGGCGCGCGCGCAAGGGCGAGTTCAGCGACAGCGCCCGGCTCATGCCGGACTGTTCCTCGGCAGGCGCCACCACCCAGACATCGTCGGAAATGGCCTCCGCCATCGCCCGCAGGACTTTCAGACCCGGCGCGCGGATCCCGTCATCATTGGTGATGAGAATGCGCGGGTTATTCCCGGTGAAAAACTTGCTCACAGCTTCAAGACCTCAATCCCGCCCATATAGGGGCGCAGCGCGGCCGGTATGGTGACCGAGCCGTCTTCATTCTGATGATTCTCCAGCACGGCCAGCAGCGCGCGGCCAACCGCCACGCCTGAGCCATTGAGCGTGTGGAGATATTCCGGCTTCTTCTCGCCTTCGCGCTTGAAGCGGGCTTCCATGCGGCGGGCCTGGAAGTCACCACAGTTCGAGCAGGAGGAAATCTCGCGATAGGTGTTCTGGCTGGGCAGCCACACTTCAAGATCGTAGGTCTTGCGCGCGCCAAAGCCCATATCGCCAGCACACAGCAGCATCACCCGGTAGGGCAGCTCCAGAGCGCGCAGGACCGCTTCGGCGCAGCCGGTCATGCGCTCCAGCTCCTCCTCGCTCTCTTCGGGCTTCACAATCGAGACCAGCTCGACCTTGTAGAACTGGTGCATCCTCATAAGCCCGCGCGTATCACGCCCCGCCGCACCGGCCTCGGAGCGGAAGCACGGCGTATGCGCCGTCAGACGCATCGGGAAGGCGCTCTCGGCATGAATCGCGTCGCGTACGAGGTTGGTCAGTGAGACTTCAGCGGTGGGAATGAGCCAGCGGCCATCCGTGGTATGGAATTGATCCTCGGCGAATTTCGGCAACTGTCCGGTGCCGAACAGTGCCTCATCGCGCACCAGCAGCGGCACGCTCGTTTCCGAATAGCCATGCTCGGTCGTGTGCATGTCCAGCATGAAGGCCGCGAGCGCGCGCTCCAGCCGGGCAAGCTGGCCTTTCAGCACCGCAAAGCGCGCGCCGGACATGGCGGCAGCGGCCTCGAAATCCAGCCCGCCAAGGCCCTCCCCGATAGCCACATGGTCTTTGGGTTCAAAGCCAAGCTCTCTCGGCTCACCCCAGCCGCGCACTTCCTCATTATCGTTCTCGTCCGCACCTTCGGGCACGTCCTCGAACGGCATGTTGGGCAGCGAGGCGAGTTCAGTGCGCAGCGCCTCGTCGGCGGCTTTCTGGGCGGCGTCGGCTTCGTCCATCTGGCCTTTCAGACTATCCACTTCGGCGCGCAGCTGATTGAACAGCGCGTCATCGCCCTTGGCTTTGGCCTGCCCGATCAGCTTGGACTTCGCATTACGCTCGGTCTCGATCTCCTGCAGGCGCGCGGTCGCTTCGCGGCGCTTGCTATCGAGCTCCAGCAGGCGCGATGCCTCCGGCCCGCGCCCGCGCTTTTTCATGGCGGCGTCGAAGACGTCCGGGTTTTCGCGAATGAAACGTATGTCATGCATGGGATTTGGCCCGCCGAAAAGTTAGGCCCGCGTGATAGCCCCGCCCGCCCCACACGTCCACCGGGCTTTGGCGGTGGGGGTGAGGCTAGCTCCCTCCGCCTTCTTCGAAGACACCTCCCCCGCAAACGGAGGAGGAAACCATCATTGTGCGTTTTCCCGGCGCAAGCCGGGATCCAGAAAAATACTGGGCACCGGCTTTCGCCGGTGAAACGCGTGGTGAGTTGTACTCAAAGCCAACAGGCCGCTCTGCGGCCTGAAAAGCGCGATCCCCGATCAATAGAAAGAGGGCTACGCGCCCTTCGTGAACACGGCCGCGCATTCCACATGGGCGGTGTGGACGAACTGGTCCACGGGGGTGACCGGTCCCATGCGGTATCCGGCGCGTACCAGAATGGCGGCATCGCGCGCAAACGTCGCCGGGTTGCAGCTGATCGAAACGATCACCGGGACACCGGATCCGGCGAGTAGTTCCATCTGCTCTTTTGCGCCCGCGCGCGGCGGATCGACTACCGCCATCGCCGCCCCGGTCAGCTCGCGGATGGAGAGCGGCTCCAGCGCCAGATCGCGTTGCAATACGCTCACAGGCTTCAGGCCCGGCGTATGGCGCGCAGCGTGGTCCAGCGCCGCCAGCGGCGCAGCCTCTCCCTCTACGGCCCTTACAGGGGCAAGGGACGCCATGCGCAGCGCGAACGCGCCCGAACCCGCATAGAGGTCGATCACGCCCCTCGCCTCTTTGGGCGCAGTCTTGAGGGCGGTTTTGAGCGCGTCCATGACGATTGAAGCCAGCGCCGCCTCGCCCGCATCGGTCGCCTGCAGGAAGCCGCTGGGCGGCGGAGCTACCTTGGCGCTGCCAAAGCGCACAACGGGCGGCGTGCCTTCCGCGATGAGTTCTGACCCGATGGTCAGGCGCGCCCAGCCCTCACGCGCCAGCAGCTCCCCGCCCGTCAGCCGGTCATCCAGCGTGACCGCGCCTTTGCGCGCCACATGCACGTCGAGGCCCGGATCAGTTGCGGTGACCGAGATCGTCGCGGTGTCGAACTTTGGTGTGAGAACGGCCATGGCCAGTTCACGCAAGGCCGGGAAGGATTTGCGGATACGCGCCTCGGCTATCGGACAGTCATTCGTGTCGGCGATGGCCTGCCCTGCCCGCTCGGTGAAGCCCAAGAGCAGGCGCGTGCCCATCTTGCGCGCATGCAGGGCGACCCTGCGGCGGCCCGCACCGCCCGCCTCGACGAGCGGCAACAGCTCAGGCGTCAGCCCCTCGCGCTCCAGCGCATCGGCGATCAGATCACGCTTCCATGCGCGATAGGCATCGCCCTGCCAGTGCTGCAGCGAACAGCCTCCGCATTTTTCTGCGACGGAACAGAAAGGTTCAATGCGTTCATGGGAAGTGGTCAGGCGTTCACGTATCCTCCCGCGTTCGCCCCGCGCCACGATATCAGCGGTCTCTTCGGGCAGAAGGCCGGGTACGAATACCGATCCGCCGGTTTCCGGATCCGGGCAGATGGAATCACCGCGCGCGCCTATGGCACGGGCGGTCACGCGCAGCGCGCGTTCGGGCACGGCCCTGCCGGGCGAAGATGAACGGGAACGGCGCTTCATGGCGGTGCGTTTGCACTCCTGCAGGCCGTATCGTCAAGCGCCACGCGGTAAATCGCGCGCCGGACAAACCTGAAGCAATCGTTCATGTCCGGCTCAGCTAGCTATTGTTACCGTCTGGTTAATTGCCCGATTATGGCCTCTTGAAACCAAGGAGGAAGCCCGATGGCGACCGGAAAACTGACTGTCTCGGTAGCAGCGATTGCACTGATGACCGCCTTCGCTGCGCCCGGCGAACTGCCCTTCATTCCGTCGGCGGAAGCAGCCAATGCTGTCAGCCTTGAAACCGAAGCCCAGCAACGCGACGGCCGCCGGGGCGGTCAGGAGAGCCGCGGCGGACGCCGCGGTGGTGGTCAGGAAAGCCGTGGCGGACGCCGGGGTGGCGGCAGCGAGAGCCGTGGCCAGCGTGGTGGCGGTGGCCGCGAGAGCAGCTGGCAGGGCCGCCAGCAATCGCGCCAATCCGCGCCTCAGCAACGGCCGCAGTCCACGCCCAGCCGTCCGTCCCGGCCTGCCCCCAGCCGTCCAATAGTCTCCGAATCTGAACTGCGCCAGTCTGCACCCCGCGGACGCAATATGGCCACTGGCCAGCCTGCACCCAGCCGGACCTCGAGCACTACACAGCCTGCGCCCCGGCGTGACGCGCAGGCCAGCCGTCCGGCTAGTCGACCGGCCACACAGTCGGCTCCGCAGCGAAGCTCTGCACCCCAGCGCCCGGCTGCCCGGCAGCAGGCGCAACGCCAGCAATGGCAGGGCCGGCGCGGTGATAGCGACCGCCGCGCCCAGTTCGAGCAGCGCCGCCAGCAGGCACAGCGCGGCCAGAGCCAGCAAAGCCGCCCGCAAGGCCGCCCCGACCGCCGCGACTGGCAGGACCGCAGACAGGCCCAACGCCAAAGCCGGCCGCAAGGCCAGTGGCAAAACCGTCCGCAGGGCAGTGCACGGCCGCAAGGGCGCCCGCAAGGCCAGTGGCAAAACCGTCCGCAGCGTCACGCGCGGCCAAACTACCGCCACCGCCACTATAATGTGCGCTATTCCCGCTCGAACGCGGTGCGTGCGCCTGCGGTCTATCACAATCATTACTATGTGAACCGGTATGGCCGCCGGAATGTGCGCTGGACGCCGCCCGTGCGGATCGTCCACCACCATGTTCATTATTCCGGGTGGAACTATCATCCCCGCTATCACTCCAGCTATGGCCGCGCGAACTTCTACTACACCGATGGCGTGTGCCGCCCCAGCGGTGGCAATGTTGCCGCTGGCGCGCTGGTCGGTGCCCTGCTCGGTGCTGCGGTTTCGGACGGTGATGCCGGCGCGCTTCTGGCCGGTGGCCTGATCGGGGGCGGTCTGGGTGCGGCCCTGAGCAGCTGTGACCGTGGCCAGTATCACTACGCCACGCACTACGCCTTCTCCACGGGCAACCCGTATTACTGGCACAACCCGTATTCAGGTGTACGCGGTGTCGTCTACGCCCGCGACTTCCACACCTGGAGCAATCAGCGCTGCCGCTGGGGCGACGCGGAGATCTTCCTGCCCAATGGCGAGGTTGCCTATGACCGCGTGCGTATGTGTCAGGACCAGCACGGCTACTGGCAGGTCGCACGGGTTCAGTAACCTTCGCGATCCGGGACGACGCGTAAACCGCCTCGCCGCTCATCGGCGGGGCGGTTTTCGTTCATGTTGCGCTCATCGCCGGTCTGGCAGGGTAGGCCCATATTCAAGGACCAGGCACGAAAGGAGCCCCTTGCGATGAAACATGTTCTGAAGAGTTCGGCCATCGTTGCCGCAGCGCTTGCGGCCCCGCTGGCTCTCGCCCCTGCCGCGCAGGCACAACAGACCTACGCCGAATGCATCTCCCAGCAGCGCAATCAGCAGGTGACAGGCGCGGTTGTCGGCGGTCTTCTGGGCGCAGTGCTTGGCGCGCAGATTCATAATTCCAACGAATCGGCACGGCGCGACCGCCACTATCAGAACCAGGCCCACAATCATCGCGGCTGGCGCGGCCATCGGGGGCATCGCGGACATCGCGGCCAACAGCAGTATCAGCGCCGCTCCAATGATGGTGCCGTGATCGCCGGTGCGGGCCTTGGCGCACTGGCAGGCGGCGCGATGGGCAGTGTCGGCAGCCGGTGTGACCATCTGCCCGGCGGCCCGCGCCCGCAAGTGGGCTACCAGCAGCCCCAATATGGCCAGCAGCAATACGGTTACAGCCAGCAAAGCTATGGGCAGCAGGGCCATGACCCGTATTACGACGATTACGGCTATCAGGATAACAGCCAGCTGGCTGGCGGGCCGGGCTATGACCCCTATGCCTACCAGCCCCACGGCACCCAGCCCCACTATCCGGCCCAGCAGGTGAACCAGAATTGCCGCCAGGTGCAGATCACCGGCCGGTATGAATGGGTCTGTCAGGGCCCGGACGGGGTGTGGCGTCCGTCGAACTAGTTAGTGAAGCTCAGCCCATCTGGGCCTCGCCCCTCGCCCTTCGAGACGCCGCCTGCGGCGGCTCCTCAGGGTGAGGGGTGTCTCGGTCGCCCGTTCGGGCTTGCGGCGGCCAGAGGCCGCCGAAAAGGGCGACCGCGCGTTATTTTAGTTCCGCAACGCATCCGCGTTGCGATGTTCCGCGAAAAGTCGCGGGCGCGCGTTTGCGCTTTTCAGGCCGCAAAGCGGCCTGCAAGGCCGACCGGCCGCCGGGCACTTTTGCCCGCAGCGACGCACGGATGTGCGGAGCACAAAGCATAAAAGGCGGCTCATCAGAGCCGCCCTTTTTCTATTCCTTCGTTTCCACCCTGGCCTTTTCAGCCTTTTCCTTCTGCTTCTCCGGCGGCGGGAGAACAGGGTCGGCACTGCGCCCGGCAAGGCGCGCCTCCAGAGAGGCTTCCGCGCGCGGCAGCACGCCCTTCAGCCCGTCATTACCCTCCTTCATCACGAAGTCCGCGCCCGACACATAGGTCGCCCGGCCCAGAAGGTGCCCAGCCACAGGCAGGGTCGCCAGCAGGAAAACGATAATGACAAAGGCAGTGAGGCCCAGATTTTCGTCCGTGTAAGACACGGCCACGCCCGCTACCAGCAGGCCCGCCCCCAGCGTACCGGCCTTGGTGGAGGCGTGCAGGCGCAGGAACGGGTCCGGCAGGCGGAACACGCCGATTGCCGCCACGATCAGGAAGAACATGCCGCCCAGCATCAGGACGGCGCCGATAATCTCGCGGATCATTGATCGGTCTCCTTGCGCTCAAGGAACACGGCCAGCGCCACCGTGGCGATAAAGCCGGTAACGGCAAGGCCAAGTCCGATATCGAGAAATTCCTTGCGCCCGGTGACAAGCGTGGTCAGCGCCGTGATACCGATGGCCAGCACCGTCATCATGTCCAGCGCGACGAAGCGGTCTGCCAGCCCCGGCCCGATGACAAGGCGGATGCCGGTCAGTAACAAGCCCAGCACCAGGCCAACGAGCAGATAGGTCGAGAGAAGATCAGGTATCATGGTTATGCCCTACGCCTCCGACCGGATGAGAATGCTTTCAAACGTGGTCTTGATGCCGTTGATCGTCGCCTGCTCGTCCGCGCAGTCCAGCGCATGCACGTAGAGCGTCTTGCGGTCCTCGGAGACATGCAGGGACGTCGTGCCGGGGGTCAGCGAGACCAGATTGGCCAGCGTCGCGATATGGATGTCCGTCTTCAGATCAAGCGGCACCGCCACTATGGCCGGGTTCAGCCGGATGGACGGATTGATGACCGCCCAGGCCACGGCAAACGAAGACTTGAACAGCTCGATGAGGAAGATGACGCCGAGCTGCGCCCAAATCCCCAGTTTTGCGATCAGACGAAGCGGGTTCATTGGCCTGTCCCCATTACGGCTTCGATATAGGCGGACGGATCAGCGAGGCCTGCACCGGCGGCCTGCGTCATCTCCATCAGCGGACCGGCATAAAGCCCGATGGCCAGACTGACCAGCAACAGCGCGGTGGCGGGAACCAACATCACGCGTGGCAGGCGCGCGGTAGCGCGCATACCCTCAGGTGCAGCCTTCCAGAACGCTTCCATCCAGATCTTCGCCACACACATCAGGCTGATGAGGCCGGTACCGAGCGCAACGCCGCCAAGAATGGGCCTGCCCCCGTCAAACGCGGCGTCCGCCACCAGCACCTTGGCCCAGAAGCCGGAGAAGGGCGGCAGGCCGGCCAGCGACAGGCCCGCACCGAAGAAGATCACCGCCAGCACCGGATGGGTGCGGATCAGCCCGCCGATTTTCGTCAGGTCGGACGATCCGGCGGCAACAGCGATCACGCCTGCCAGCAGGAAAATCGCGCCTTTCAAGATGATGTCGTGAATGAGATAGAAGCTCGCCGCGCCAAGCCCTTCCGGCGTCGAGAGCGCCAGGCCCATCATCAGATAGCCCATGCCCGACACGATCAGGAAGGCCAGCATGCGGCGTATATCGGTCTGAATCAGAGCAGCAATCGCGCCGGTCACCATCGTGATCACCGCCACCCAGACGACAATCTCGCCGACCAGCCCCGTCGTGCCTTCAAACAGCAGCATGAAGACGCGCATGGCTGCGTAGATACCCACCTTGGTCAGCAGCGCGCCAAACAGCGCCGACACGACCGGCGGGGCCGTGTGATAGGCAATCGGCAGCCAGAAGAAGAGCGGGAAGGCCGCTGCCTTGACGCCAAATGCCAGCAGGAAGAGAACAAGCGCGAAAGTAAGGCCCGCTGACGGCTCCATCTCCGGCACGATGCGTGCCAGATCAGCAAAGTTCAGCGTGCCGGCCGCGCCGTAGAGGAAGGCCACGCCGGTCAGGAACAGGATCGTGCCGAACAGGTTCAGCGCGGCATATTTCACTGCCGCGTCCAGATTGACCCCGGCGCGGTGAACCACCAGCAGTCCTATGGCGCAGACCAGCAGCACCTCGAACCAGACATAGAGGTTGAAGATATCGCCGGTGAGGAAGGAGCCGTTCACGCCCACCATAAGACCGCAGAAGAGCGGGAAGAAACCGCCATGCAGCGCGTTCTGGTCCACGCCCCGGAAGGCGTAGACAGAGGCGGCAAAGGCCACCAGGCCCGCCGCCGCGACTGCCAGCGCGGACAGCGGATCTGCGACAAGGGCAATGCCGAAGGGTGCAGGCCAGTTGCCCGGCTGGGAAGACATGACGCCGCCATCACGCACTGCCAGCAGCAGGGCAATACCGGCAGCAGCCATGAGGCCCATGCCGATGACCGTGACCCAGCGCTGCCAGTCCGGGCGCAGCCAGAAGACCGCGCAGAAGCCCGCCATGGTCAGCGGCAGGACTATCGGCAGGGAGACAAGAAGATCAGTGCTCATTTGCCCGCCGCGCTCCCCTCACCGGCTTCACCCTTGAACGGATCGCCCAGATCACGCGCGGCATTCATCTCGTCAGCGTTCACCGTGCCAAGCGCGCGTGTTGCCTCGTAGGCGACGATGGCCGCCAACGCCAGCAGCGCAAAGCCGATCACGATAGCGGTCAGGACAAGCGCCTGCGGCAGCGGGTTGGCCGCGCCCTCGCCCAGCGCATAGCTGCCCGCCTGAATGATGGCCGGGTCGGTCGCGCCCAGCCGTCCGGCCAGGAACAGGATCAGGTTCACACCGGTGGCGATCAGGGCCGTGCCCAGTACGATGCGGATCACATTGCGGTCCAGCATCAGATAGATGCCGGACGCCATGACGGCGGCGACGGCAATAGCGTAGAGCAGCGTCATTCGCTCGCCTCCTCGGCGCCGGTTTCATACATGCGGAAAAGGATGGAGAGCACCCCGCCGACCACGACGAAATAGACGCCGATATCAAACAGCAAGGTGGTGCCGAGCTTCAGCTGGAGGAAGCCGATCTGGCCCTCCCACCACAAATGGTAGAGGAAGCCGCCAAAATCCCCGAGCAGGGGCGGCAGGCCGGACAGGATCGCGCAGAACAGGCCGATGCCCATCAGCACGACCGGGTGCAGGATCAGCCAGCGCTCCGCCTTGTCCGCCCCGAAGGCCAGCGTGACAATCGTATAGGCCGCCGCTGCTGCCAGCCCGCCGATAAAGCCGCCGCCCGGCTCGTCATGGCCGCGCAGGAGGATGAAGATCGAGAAGATCAGCATGGCGACGAAGAACATCCGCGCCAGAGCGTTCAGAATGACAGATTGCATAGACCTAGCCCTCCTTCTTCACGCGGCGGCGCAGCAGCGCCCAGACGCACATCGTGGCAAAGGCCACCACGGCAATCTCGCCCAGCGTATCGAGCGCCCGGAAGTCGACGAGGATCACGTTGACGACATTGCGTCCCTGCGCCTCGACATAGCTCGCCTCGCCAAAGAAATCTGACAGACGCCGGTCAAACGGCAGCACGCTCATCGCCAGCACGCCAAGCCCGCAAGCCAAGCCGAACCCGGCCGAGATCGCCAGCGCCACAGGCCGCTTGAGCAAGGAGACTTGCGGTGATGGCCGCAGGGACAGGCGAAGCAGCACCGCCAGCAGGATGACGATGGAGAGCGTTTCCACGGTGAACTGGGTGAAGGCGACGTCCGGTGCGCCATTCATCAGGAACACCACCGCCATCGTGTAGCCGACAATACCCACGCCCAGGATCGAGATCAGGACCGAGCGGGCAAAGGCAGCGACCGCGCACCCGATCAGGGTGAGAACCAGCACCACCGCCATGTAGGGACGCACTGGCTCGGCAGCGGCCGCCGTGATCATGTCACCGCTGAAACCGGCGAGCGACAGCAGGAGAGCCAGCGTGGAAACGCCGAGCGTGATGGCGATATAGGTGCGAAGCGACAGGGTCTGCAGCGCGCGCGCCGTGACCTGCCCTGCCCGGTCCAGCCAACCCATCACCGCGCTGTAGCCAAGGTCTGCAAACACCACATTGGCCTTCACATTGTCAGGATCGCGGTAGAGCCGGGTCCAGAACCAGACGAGCGCTGCGCCAGCGGCCAGCAGGCCGAGCGTGATGAGGAATTTCAGTCCCAGCGTCGGCGCCGCGTGAACTTCAAGCACGACTGTGCCGCCATAAAGCGCGCTCATCGCCGGGACGAGGATGCTGTTCCACGCCAGTGCCGGCATGACGCCAATGGCAAGCCCCAGCAGGCCAAGCGTCAGCGGCGGCAGGGCCATGCCGTAATATTCCTTGTGGTAGAGCTTCACCTCGCCATAGGGCGGCTTCAGGAAGAAGGGTTTGAGCGCGGCCAGACCGGCCACCGCCGTCATCACGGCAGAGCTCGCCAGCGCCACGAAGGTCAGCCACATGCCCCAGTTTCCGCCCTCAAAGGCGGCGGTCAGGAACAGATCCTTGGCCTTGTAGCCCAGGAAGAACGGCACGCCCGCCATCGAAATCGCCGCCAGAACGCTCGCAATCGCGGTAATCGGCAGCTTGAAGCCAAGCCCGCCGAGACGGGCCAGCTCGTACTGGTGGGTGGAGTGGATTACCTGCCCGGCGGTGAAGAAGAGCGCGGCCTTGTAGAGCGCGTGCGCGATCAGGAAGCCGACCATCGCCTTAACGCCCGCCTCGCCCGGCACACCGACCAGCAGAACCAATGTCGCCAGCGAGCATACGGTCGACCAGGCCAGCACCGCCTTGAAGCCGGTGGAGCGCATCACCGCATAGGCCGAGATCAGCATGGTGATGCCGCCAAACACCATCAGCGGGCCGTAGAAGATCAGGTACTCGCCAAACCCGGTATCAAAGCGGGCCAGCAGATAGACACCGAGCTTCACCATGGTGGCCGAGTGCAGATACGCGCTCGCCGGGGTCGGCGCGGCCATGGCGTTGGGCAGCCAGAAATGGAAGGGGAACTGGGCAGACTTCGTGAACGCGCCGATCAGCACCAGAACGATGATCGCCGGGAAGGCAGGCGAATTGGCAATCTGCGGCGCCTGCGCGGTGATCTCGGTCAGGGAGAACGTGCCAGCTGTCAGGCCCAGAATGATGATGCCGCCCAGCAGCGCCAGACCGCCGCCCGCCGTGACCACCAGCGATTGCAGCGCGGCTTTGCGGGCCTTCGCATCCTCATGCTTGAAGCCGATCAGGAAGTAGGAAACGAGGCTCGTCATTTCCCAGAAGATGAACAGCATGATGAGATCATCGGCCAGCACCGTGCCGAGCATCGCCGTCATGAACAGCAGGATGAAGCCCAGGAACCGGCCCCGGTCCTTCGCGTCATCGCTGAAATAGCTGCCCGCATAGATCACCACCAGCGTGCCGATGCCGGTAATCAGAAGCGAGAACAGCAGGGAGAAGCCGTCCAGCCGGAAGCCCAGCGACACGCCGTAAGCGGGCACCCATTCGATCGTCTGCAGAATGGCCGTGCCGACCGGAAGGTCAGGCAGCTGAAGCAGCAGCGACACAAACAGGAATGCCGGTACCAGAGCCAGCAATGGCCCGGCAAAGCGCCCGGCGATTCGGGTGACGGGCGCAGCAACGAGCGCGCTCAGCGCCGCTATGATCACAAACCAGACAGGCGACATCGGGCCTCCGGCGATTAGGGGACGGACGGTCAAGGCAGGAAGGGGTGTTAAGCAAATACCGCAGCGCAGCGTCAACGATAATTGTAAGAACCACGCGGCCCGTGGGGCTTTATGCACGCCTCGCATGGATGAGGATTTCGCGGTTGCCATCACCTCCGGCAACCGGGCTGGGCGTGACAGCCTGCGCCGGCCAGCCCCGCCCTTCCAGCCAGTCCTGAAAGGCGTTCAGCGCCGTCTGGACTGCTGCCTCGTCGCTGACGATACCGCCCTTGCCGATATGGGCGCGGCCCACCTCGAACTGCGGCTTGAACAGCGCAATCAAATCCGCGTCAGGAGATGCCAGCGACAAGGATGCGCCGAGCAGTTTGGCAAGGCCGATAAAGCTCGCATCGCACACGATGAGCGAAGGTGATTCCGGTATCACGGCCGGCGAAAGCTCGCGCGCATCCGTGCCTTCAAGGCTCGTCAGGCGCGGATGGGAGCGCAAGGACGGGTGCAGCTGGTCCCGGCCAACATCAACCGCATAAACCCGGGCTGCGCCATGCTGCAGCAGAAGTTCGCTGAAACCGCCGGTCGAACTGCCCACATCAAGACAGATGCGCCCCTGCGGGCTGACCGCGAACGCATCGAGAGCGGCCACCAGCTTCAGCGCAGCCCGGCTGACGAAAGGGTGTTCGGCCTCTGCCTCAATGTGGGCGCCGGACGGCATGGTCTGCGAGGGCTTGCTCAGCACCTCGCCATTCACCCGCACGCGCCCTGCCCGTATCGCCGCCTGCGCACGCGCGCGGCTGTCGAAATGACCAAGCGCGACCAGCTGAATGTCTGCTCTGACAGATTTCGAAGAATATTCTTTCAAAGAAAACTCCACCATCGGTGACTTGGTATTTACTGAACAGCGAAATTGCTTTGCGTTCACGTGTGAGATGCGATATAAAACCTTATCGAAATTTGGCCGACGATCAGGTTTTGCGCTTTCGTTTTTTTGGCGCCCCCTTCCCTCTACCTCTCTTCGATACCGCTGGCGCGCCTGTAATCCAGGCCGCTTTGTTATATCTTGTTACAAGGAATACTCCCATGGCTACGGGAACTGTAAAATGGTTCAACACCACCAAAGGCTACGGCTTCATCCAGCCGGATGATGGCAGCAAGGACGTGTTCGTCCACGCCACGGCTGTTGAAAGCGCGGGCATGGCCGCCCTCAATGAAGGCCAACGCATTTCCTACGAGGAAGCGCGCGACGCCAAGAGCGGCAAATTCTCCGCGACCAACCTGCAATCGGCCTGATTGACAGATTGAGATCACGCCCGCGCGGTTCGCCGCGCTGGTGCTGAGATGGAAGACCCCCCTGGCCGACGGGCCGCGGGGGTTTTTCTTTGGTGTGTAACTTTCCGTTCGTCATCCCCGCGCAGGCTGGGATCCAGAGATCGTAGGGCGAAGTCCGTGCAAAATGGCTCTTGGTTCCCGCCTGCGCGGGAACGACGAATAGAAGGGCCAAAATGAGCAAGCGCGATCCCATTTTTTCGTCATTCCGGGCGAGCGATGAGCGAGACCCGGAACCCAGACTTTTTTTTAAGCACTGGGTTCCAGATAGCCCTTCGGCTTCTGGAATGACGAAGTAAGGGATGCGTTGCGGAACTAAAACCCCGTCCCGTCCTTCCTAGCATAGCCGCCCCGTCCAGGCAGGAAAACCATGTCGATATCGGGATATTCGCCATGGTCCTCGGGGATGCGGCTGCCGACGACGAGAAACTCGGCCATTTCATCTGTGTCATTCTTCAGATGGTGGCCATCCTTCACGCCGGCAGGGAAGCCCGCGCAGTCGCCGGGCGACAGGCGCTCCTCGCCCGCATCGGTGACAAGGGTGGGGTGGCCGGAAACGACATAGACGAACTCGTCCTCCTTCGCATGCCAGTGGCGCTGGGAGGACCACACCCCCGGCTCCAGCCGTACCAGGTTGACGCCAAACTGCGTCAGGCCGAACGCATCACCCAGCGCCCGCCAGGCGCGCCGCCTTACCGGCTCATCGTGCGGGGGAGGATAGCGTGTACCGGAGACTTCCGGGATGGAGCGGGAGGGTTTGGCAAAGGGCATGAGGGCGAATCCTCGATAAATGGAACTGCCCCTTCCTATCACGCCAGCGCTTTTGCCGCCTCTTCGGACCGCCCCAGCGCATCAAGCACGGTGGCGGTGATGTGGCGGGCATTCAGGCGCGCCTCATCATACTGCTTCACCGGGCTATCATGCTCCTGGAACACGTCCGGCAGGGTCATGGTGCGGATTTTCAGCCCGGTATCGAGCACGCCCTTTTCGGCCAGCAGGTGCAGCACGAACGCGCCAAATCCGCCGCGCGCGCCTTCCTCAATGGTGATGAGGACTTCATGCTCGCGCGCGAGGCGCAGGATCAGATCCTCATCGAGCGGCTTGGCAAAGCGGGCGTCGGCCACCGTGGCCGACAGGCCATGGGCGGCAAGCTCGTCTGCGGCCTTGAGGGATTCTTCCAGACGGGTGCCGAGCGACAGGATCGCCACCGCGCTGCCCTCGCGCACGATGCGGCCCTTGCCGATCTCAAGCGCTTCAGGGTTGGCCGGAATTTCCACGCCAGTCCCCTCGCCGCGCGGATAGCGGAAGGCGCTGGGGCCGTCATCGATAAGGGCGGCCGTCTTCACCATGCGCGCCAGCTCCGCCTCGTCGGCAGCGGCCATGATGACCATGCCCGGCAGCATGCCGAGATAGCCAAGATCAAAGCTGCCCGCATGGGTGGAACCGTCCGCGCCGACCAGCCCTGCCCGGTCGATGGCAAAGCGTACGGGCAGTTTCTGGATGGCAACATCGTGGACCACGCTGTCATAGGCACGCTGCAGGAAGGTGGAATAGAGCGCGGCAAACGGCTTCATGCCCGCCGCCGCCAGCCCGGCCGCGAATGTCACCGCATGCTGCTCGGCAATGCCGACATCAAAGCAGCGATCAGGAAAGCGCGCGCCAAACTTGTCCAGCCCGGTTCCGCCGGGCATGGCCGCCGTGATGGCGACGATTGCCGGATCGGCCTCGGCCTCAGCGATCAGCGCCTCGGCAAACACGCCGGTATAGCTGGGCGCAGCCGGTTTCGACTTGGCCTGCTCGCCCGTGATGACGTTGAATTTCGACACGCCGTGATACTTGTCGGCAGCGGCCTCTGCCGGCGCATAGCCATGGCCCTTATGGGTAACGGCGTGGATCAGCACCGGCCCGTCCTGCCCGTCGCGCACATTCTTCAGAACCGCGACGAGCTGGGCCACATCATGGCCGTCAATCGGGCCGACATAGCGAAAGCCCATCTCCTCGAACATGGTGCCGCCCACAGCCATGCCGCGCATATATTCCTCGGCCCGGCGGGCAGCTTCCTCGACGCCAATCACCTTGGCGAGGCCCTTGCCGATCTTCCTCAGCGAGCGATAGCCCTTGGAAGAGACAAGGCGCGCAAAATAATGGCTCATCGCGCCGACCGGCGGGGCGATGGACATGTCGTTATCGTTCAGGATGACGATGAGATTCTTGTCGAGCGCCCCGGCATTGTTCATCGCTTCATAGGCCATGCCCGCCGACATGGAGCCATCGCCGATCACGGCGACGACATGGCGGTTTTCGCCTTTGAGATCGCTGGCAACCGAGAAGCCGAGCGCGGCGGAAATGGAGGTGGAGGCGTGAGCGGCCCCGAACGGGTCGTACTCGCTCTCGGTGCGCTTGGTGAAGCCGGAAAGCCCCCCGCCCTGGCGCAGCGTGCGGATACGGTCGCGCCGCCCGGTGAGGATTTTGTGCGGATAGCATTGATGGCCGACATCCCAGATCAGGATGTCTTTGGGTGTATCGAACACGTGATGGAGCGCCACAGTCAGCTCCACCACGCCCAGCCCTGCGCCCAGATGCCCGCCCGTTACCGATACCGCGTCAATCGTCTCCGCCCGCAGCTCGTCGGCAATCGCGCACAGCTGTGCATTGTCGAGACCTTTGAGGTCCTTCGGGGAGGCGATGCGGTCCAGATTGGGCGTCTCAGGCATAATGGCTCCAGCGTCAGTCCGGCCCTCTTGCCGGTTCCGGTGGCTCAGTGTGCGGCGATCAGGACCGCCGTTCGAGAACGAAGTCGACGCAACTCTTGAGGATATTGGCAGAACTGCCGAAGAGTGCGAGGTATTCCTTGGCCTGAGCGGCGAGATGACGCGCCCGTTCGCGCGCGCCGTCCACCCCCAGAATCGTGACAAATGTGGTTTTTCCCTGACGGGCATCCTTGTTGACCGCCTTGCCCGCAATGCTGGGCAGCCCTTCAGCGTCCAGAAGATCGTCCACGATCTGGTAGATCAGCCCCAGATCATGGGCGTAACCTTCCAGCGCGTGGCGCGCATCGCTGCTGGCTTCGGCCAGCGCCGCGCCTGCCTCCACCGAAAAACTGATCAGCGCGCCGGTCTTCATCCGGTGCAGGCGCGTCAGCACGCCGATATCATCGCCTTCGCGCGTCGGCGAGAGCATGTCGATCATCTGCCCGCCGGCCATGCCGCGCGCGCCGGAGGCCTTTGCCAGCCCCTCCACCAGCGCCAGACGGACGCTCGGGTGGGGATGGGTGTCGGCGCCGGCCATGATCTCGAAAGCCGCCGATTGCAGCGCATCACCGGCAAGGATCGCGGTTGCCTCGTCATAGGCGATGTGCACGGTCGGGCGGCCCCGGCGGACATCATCATTGTCCATGGCAGGCAGATCATCGTGGATCAGCGAATAGGCGTGAATGCATTCAATCGCGCAGCCCGCGCGCAAGAGCCCGCGCTCGTCCGCGCCCAGCATGCGCCCTGCCGCCAGCGTGAGGAAAGGCCGGATGCGCTTGCCCGGCCCCAGAGCGGCATAGCGCATGGCCGAGGCCAGGCGCGCCTCAGGCCCGTCAGCGCGCGCCAGCAGCGCATCCAGCGCCACCGTCACGCGGTCGGCAAATTCTTCAAGCTGGGCCTGAAAACTGGCCATGGTGGTCAGGTGAACTCCGGGCGCGAGGGGTCAGTGCGATGCCGGTCTAGCTGACGCCAGCGCCGTTGGCCACATCGGCGTGCTCTGGCACCTCCAGCAAGACCACATTTCCCGCACTGTCCGTCACGCCCAGCACCAGCACTTCAGAGCGCACAGGGCCGATCTGGCGCGGCGGAAAATTCACCACCGCCAGCACGCGCCGGCCCGGCAGATCTTCCACACTGTAGTGCGCGGTTATCTGCGCTGACGAGCGCTTCTCGCCTACCCCTTCGCCAAAGTCGATCCAGAGCTTGTAGGCGGGCTTTCGCGCCTCCGGGAAGGGTTCGGCGCGCGTGATCGTGCCAAGGCGGATATCAGCGGCGAAGAAATCGTCCGGGCTGATTTCACTGGCAGGCGGGTCGGAAGGACGCCGCATCAGCCGTCAAGGCCCGCAGGCTCGGTCCCCGGCTTGCCGTCCGCGCCCAGCACGATCTTGTCGACTTTCAGCTGCGCATCTTTCAGCCGCGCCTCGCAATGGGCGCGCAGCGCCGCCCCGCGCTCATACATGGCGATGGATTTCTCCAGCTCCACATCCCCGCGCTCAAGCTGCTGGACAATGTCCTCCAGCTCTTTCAGCGCAGCTTCAAAGCTCAGCTTGGCAATATCGGCAGGGGTTGAGTTGGTCATGGCGCGAGAGTGACAACTGGCGCGCCGCGCGTCCAGTGGCGAGATGAGCCTCAGCCCTGCGGCAAGGCCAGCCCGTCCACCCCGACCGAGCGCAAGGTCCGGTCAGCGCCGGTCTTCAGCCGCACATAGTCGGCGGGCGTCAGGCCGGTCAGGGCGCGAAACTCGCGGATGGCATGCGGCTGATCGGCAAAGGGGATGGGAATGTCGGGGGCGGTATCGGCCTCCCACGGCGCGGGGTGCAGCTGGCGTATCATCCGGTCCACCCGCAAGGCCCGCTGATAGCGCTTGGGCGCAACCCCGCTGAGCGCCTCAAACACGCGGCGGAACTGACGCTCGGACAGCCCCGCCGCGTCCGCCGCCTTGCGTACCGCGCCGCCCGCCTCCTCGGCGAGTATCCCGGTAACGCCGGGCCAGTCGAAGGAGACGGGCGCAGCGCCGGCAAACACTACCTCCAGCACCGGAATGATGCGCGCCATCCACTCCATGAACGGCTCGCCCTCACGCGGATCAACCGCGGCGGCAAGCGCCGGTGCCAAAGCATCAAGCCCCTCCACCCGGTTCAGCCAGCGCGTTGCAGGGCCGCGCATGACGGCGCGAAACCCGGCTGGCGTCAGTCCGAACGCAAAGCAGGTGACGTGGGCGGCAGCATATCCGTAGCCCCAGTCATGGCGCGGACCCCACAGCGCGATGCGCGGCAGGCGCTGCCACGCCTCCCCGTCGCCGCGTTCGCGTATCCAGTACGGGTCGGCCAGCATGATCTGGACGGAGGTGCGCACATCCGGCAGCAGACGCACCGCCCGGCCATCCACGCGCTCATCGCGATGGACAAAGCCCGACACGAACGGCGCAAGCCCGGTTGGCGGCGGCTGGATATCCAGCTGACCGGGCTGCGCCGTCATGGCCGATTTCTTCAAGCGCGCAGGTGCAACCGGGTTAGACTGGCGGAACATAATTTGCGGGGACCCATTGTGACCGTTCTGACCAGACTTTCTGATACACGCACCCGCGCCATCCTGCTATCGGCCGCCATAATCGCGGGCCTTGTCTTTACCGCTGTCAGCGGAGGATTCCTGCGCCCTCATCTGACGGCGGACTGGATCCTCTCAACGCCCTATATGCGCTCGGCGCTGATCTCCCTTGTAGATGCGGGTGTCCTGTTCGCGCTCGTCTGGCTGGCGGCATGGACGCATCCGGGGCGCATCGCCGCCATAACCGGCCTTGGCGCGTCGCCGATACGGCCACTGATGTGGGCAGGCGCGGTATTCCTGCCTGCACTCATCATCTGCGTGGCGCTGGTGTCGCTCTCCGACGCGTCCGGCCCGGCAGACTATGGCTGGCTGGTCATTGGCGGACCGGTGATCGAAGAGATTGTCTATCGCGGCCTTGCCGTCGGCGTGCTGGTGCGTCTGGCAGGTTGGCACTGGCTGCCTGCGGTCATCCTGCCCGGCATCGTCTTCGGGCTGGTCCATGCGGGGGCCGGCACCGATCCGATGGAAATCGCCGGTATCGTGGCCATCACCGGGCTTGGCGGATTGCTGTTCGGCTGGCTGTTCGTGCGCTGGGGCTTCAATCTGTGGCCCGCCATCCTGCTCCATGTCGGGCTGAACGGCCTGTGGACGGCCTTTGCGCTCGGCGAGAACGCCATTGGCGACCTGTTTGCCAATGGCGTGCGGGTCGGCACGGTGATTCTGGCTATAGGGCTGACCTTCGTGCTGGCACCAAAGCCCAGACGGGAAGACTAGCCGCGCCCTTTGATCTCATATCTGCGCCAGGACCAGTAATCGTCCCCACCATCGCGCACGCAGACATAGCCATGGCGTTTCAGCACCGGGCGCAGCATGCGGTTGAACCAGCCATGGGCGAACAGGGCCACATCGCCGTGCTGGGCTGCCTCGATGAGGATGGCGGCGGCTTCCTCGGCGCGGGTTTCGGCTTGCGCGCGGGTTTCCTTGCCACGCGCCATGCCAAGCCACCAGGTGCAGCGCGCATAGACGCCCCAGGTGCGCGCCTTGAACCGGCCGGGAATGGGCGGCGGCGGCAGCGGCGCTTCGATAAAGACCGAGTTCTGCGTGATCTCACGCGTACCAACGCAAGCCTGCGCGGTTTCAATCGCGCGGATCAGGGTGGAGGCATAGACCGAATGGGCTTTTCCAGCGGCCTCGCACAGCGCCTTGGGCGCGCTCTGACCTTCTTTCAGGCCCGCAAGGTCATAATCGGCCCACCATTTCTCATAGCCGCGCCAGTCCAGCACCATACGGCGGTCCGCATCGGGTTCACCGTGTCGGGCAATGATGATGGAACCGGGCAGGCGTGTGACAACGGGCTGGGTCATGGCTTTTCGGGGGATCGAAGCGGACAATATCTGTCAGGCGCTGGTCCCCGTCAGGCCGCCTGCAGCGCGCCAATAAAAGCCGCAACCGACCGTTCAAGCGCCGGGCAGTCGTATCCGCCCTCAAGCACGCAGACAAGCCGGGAGTTGGCGCTTTCCTGCGCAAGCCCGGCCAGAGCCGTGCCCGCACGGGCGAAATCGCCATCGTCCAGCGCCAGCCCGGCAAGCGGATCGTCCTTGTGCGCATCAAATCCGGCAGAGACCAGCAGCAGTTCGGGCTGGAAGGCGCGCACCGCCTCGATCAGCTCGTCCAGCGCCGGATGCCAGGTATCGCCAGCCGCGCCCGCAGGCAGCGGACGATTGGCGATATTGCCGTGCCGGCCCGTCTCATGGGCTGCGCCGGTGCCGGGATAAATCCAGCCCTGATGAACGGAGGCGAAGAACAGGCGCGGCTCGCGCTCAGCTGTGGCCTGCGTGCCATTGCCGTGATGCACATCGATATCGATGACGGCGACGCGGGAAAGCCCTCGCGCGTCCAGCGCGTGCAGCGCGCCGACAGCAATCTGGTTGAACAGGCAAAAACCCATGGCCCGGTCCGGCTCGGCATGGTGGCCGGGCGGACGGCAGCCGACGAACACCGCCTCGGCCTCACCGTCCAGCACCGCATCCACGCCGTCTATCACCGCGCCGCAGGCATGCAGCGCCGCGTTGAGTGAACCGGCGCTCATCCAGGTGTCGGCATCCAGCGAAACATGACCCTCAGCCGGACTGGCCGCGAAAACCTGATCGATATGGGCGCCATGGTGTACGCGCGAGAGCGCATCCCGGCCTGCAGCCGCACGGACCTCGCGGCGTTCAAGCCCTTCAAGGCTGGCAAGGGCGCCCGTGACGGCTTCCAGCCGGGCCACCCGTTCAGGATGGCCCTCTGGCGTGATGTGATCAGCCCCGGTGGGCGAGGTGATGGCGAGCGTTTTCATGGGGCAAGGCTATCTGGCCCTGCCCCTGCCCGGCAAGCGGCTCACGCGGCGCTAGAGATGAGCGCCGCTGCCATTGACCGCCTTCGGGGCGGCGGCGTGGGCCGATACCATGGAAGGCAGCATGTAGAAGCCCGGCTCGAACTCGGCATAGTTGCAGGTGATTTCCTCACCGGCCGCTATGTCGCGGATCGCATAGCCGAACACCGAGTCCCGGAAATCGGTATTGGGCTGAAGCGAGTGGTTCATGTGCCGGCCATTATCTGCGTCCAGCACCAGCATCCCGGCCTCTTTGGGGTGCGGATAGGTATAGCGCTCGACAAAGCGGCGGATGCTTTCGGGAAGATTGGGCAGTTCAGCCTCGCCAATCAGCCGGTCAAAACCCGGCTCAAAGCGGTAGATGAGCTGTCCCTTGCGGATCGGTTCAGCCGCAAAAACCCCAACGCCTTCAATGGCGCTGGGACCGACAAAGGTGTCGATGAGTAACATGGTGCAAGAACGCCAGAACGCGCCCGTGCGTCGACGCGGGCGGGTAAAGGGGCACGGGGAGACTCAAGCCCCGTGCAGAGTGCGACGCTCCAGCGCCTATGATGCGCGAACTGGAAAAAAATCAAGCGGGATTTTCGAGGCCGACCCGCCTACAGCGCGGCGCGGATCTTCGCCGCGAGCGCTTCCAGCTCAGCCGGAGCGGCCATTTGCGCCTTGCCATGCCCGGCAATCTCCTCGCCTTCGCGGCGCGGAATGATGTGGAAATGGATGTGGAAGACTGTCTGTCCGGCGGGTGCGCCGTTGAACTGGGCCACGAACACGCCGTCCGGCTCCAGAGCGCGCCGCACGGCTGCGGCGACCGTCTTCACCGCCAGAATGGATTTTTCCGCCGCTTCCTCGGACAGTTCGAACAGATTGCGCGCGGGCTCTTTCGGGATCACCAGCACATGGCCCGGCGCCTGCGGAAAGACATCCATGATCGCCAGCGTGTGCGCGTCCTCATGCACTTTGATGGCGGGGGCGTCACCGCGCAGGATTTTCGCGAAAATATTCTGGTTGTCATAACGGCCATCAAGGCTCATGGCGGGTCTCCTGCTTGTCTTGCATGTGCTCGTACCCGATGGAGCGGATCCTCGAAAGCGTTGACTTGAGGGAGTCCACGAAATCACCCTCGACAGGGCCATCGGGGTCGTAACCCAGCTCCTCGGGGGTGAAGGGCTCGCGCCCTCCGGGGCGCCAGACATGGCCGCAATCAACGCATTGCCGACGCTTTGACGGCACCGGAAACCCCGTCAGCGTCACCGCAAAATTCGTCAGAATTGTGAGCAGCCAGTTGGTCCGGGGATGACTTTCCCCACCGCAGACAGGGCAGTCCGGTTCAGCGTCGCGCTCCTCATCGTCAGCCGTTTGCTCAATTGTTTTCCGTTCAGTCGCCCTACGGTCGATCACCTCCAGATAAGCGCGTGCAGCCTGCAGGTCAGCCTCCGCAACATAAATGGGGAAGCCTCCCAGCGCGAAATGATAGGCAGGGTTCATCTGCGCGAGATGCTCATTGCCCATGAACGCGTAAATCCCCTGCCCGTTCAGCGCCGCAACCATGGTGGTTGCAGCATTGAAGCTCAAAGGATTGGCCAGCCGGACAAAGCTCATACCCCCGATTTAAACGGCCCCTCAGCATCAAGAGAAGCGATTTCTGCCAGCACCGCCTGCCGCTCGCGGCTCAGATAGCGGTCAATGGCGGTGGCAAGCCCCTGATGGGTGAGGAAATGGGAAGAGCCGACCGCTTGCGGGCGGTAGCCGCGCGCCAGCTTGTGATGGCCCTGCGCGCCCGCCTCCACACGGTTCAGGCCATGCGCAATCGCGTAGTCGATGGCCTGATGGTAGCAGAGTTCGAAATGCAGGCTGTCCTGGCCCTCCAGACAGCCCCAATAGCGCCCGTAGAGCGCGTCCGATCCGATGAAGTTCAGCGCCGAGGCAATCCACTGCCCGTCCCGGCGCGCCATCACCATCAGAACATGCTGCGCCATGCGCTCATGGATCAGCTGGAAGAATTCGCGGTTGAGATAGGGCGTGCCCCATTTGCGCGCGCCGGTGTCCTGGTAGCAGGCAAAGAACACGTCCCAGTGCTCTTGCGTCAGCTCCGCGCCGGAAAGCTGGACAATCTCCAGCCCGGCCTGCGCCGCCTCGCGCTCCTTCCTCAGCGCCTTGCGCTTGCGTGAGGCGAGATCGCCCAGAAAATCATCGTAAGAGCCGTAGCCGCGGTTGTTCCAGATGAACTGGATGTCGAGGCGTTCGCTAAGGCCCGATGCGGCGAGTTCCGCGCGCTCTGACGCATCAGGGAACAGCACATGCCATCCGGAAGCATTCCACTGCCCGGCGACAGACTTTGCTGCGCCTGCCAGCGCCCGGCGGATGCCTTCATCTGCCGCCAGCACGCGCCGCCCTGTCACCGGCGTGAACGGCACGGCGGTGACCAGCTTGGGATAGTATTCTCCCCCTGCCCGGTGCAGCGCATCAGCCCAGGCATGGTCGAACACGTATTCGCCATAGGAATGGGTCTTCACGTAGAGCGGCAGCACGCCAACAATTCCGCCCGCCCCATCTTCGGCGATCAGATGGCGCGGTATCCAGCCCGTCTCCTCGCTGACGCAGCCTGACGCTTCCAGCGCTTGAAGAAAATCCCAGCTCAGGAACGGATCGAACGTCTGTCCGTCAGGATTGGCGATGGCGTCCCACGCCTCGCTGTTGATCTCTGCCAGCCCTTCGCTCATGCGCACGCTGATTTCAGACATTCATGCGTCTCAATACTTGCAGTGGGAGGGCGAACGGGCTTGTCTCTCGCGCTCATATAGAGCGGCAACGCAACAAGTTGGAGGAGACATCTGTCATGGGCGCAAGGCTGTCAGGAAAAGTCGCATTTGTAACGGGTGGTTCGCGCGGGATCGGCGCAGCCATCTGTCAGGCGTTTGCCGATGAGGGCGCCACCGTGGTGCTGACCTATGGCGGATCAAAGGACAAGGCCGAGGCGGTCGCCGCCGCGATCAACGCAAAGGGCGGCAAGGCAGAGGCCGTCGGCTGCGACGCGCGCAAACAGGGCGAAACTGCCCGCGTGATGAGCGCGGCGGCGGAAAAACACGGCCGGCTCGACATTCTGGTCAACAATGCCGGCATCGCGCGCGAAGTGACCCTGCGCAAGATGAGCGATGAGGACTGGAACGATGTGATGGCGGTCAATGTCACCGCGCCGTTCGAAGCCATCCGCCTTGCCGCAAACATCATGGAGCCGGGCGGCTCGATCATCACGGTCGGGTCCATTCTGGGCGACCGCGCGCCCTCGCCCGGTCTTGGCTCCTACTGTGCGTCGAAGGCCGCCGTGCAGCTTCTCACCAAGGCTGCTGCACGCGAACTGGGCCGCAAGGGGCTTCGCGCCAATGTCATCCAGCCCGGCCCCATCGATACCGACATGAACCCGGCAGACGGCGAGACCGCCGACCTGCAGCGCATGATGGTGCCGCTGGGCCGCTATGGTAAAGCCGATGAAATCGCGAGTGTCGCGGTGTTCCTTGCCAGCGATGAGGCCAGCTTCGTCACCGGCACCACGATTGATGTCGCAGGCGGCCTGACCGCCTGAACCCAGCCGGAGCATTCCCAGCGCCATGATCTTCCTGCACCCGGCATTGCTGCCAAAAGGGCCGCTCATGGCGCTGGATCCCGGCACGCGCACGATTGGCGTGGCGGCGTGCAATTCAGACCGCACGCTGGTCAGCCCGATTGAAACGATCGAGCGCACGAAATTCTCCGAGGATGCGGCGCGCATCTTCAAGCTTTACGACGAGCGTGCCTGCAAGGGGCTGATTATCGGCCTGCCCCTGCACATGGATGGCGGGGACGGGCGGCGCGCGCAGTCTGCCCGCTCGCTTGCCACCAACCTGTTACGCCTGCGCGACCTGCCCATCGCCTATCAGGATGAGCGCCTGTCCACCTTCGAGGCGGGTGAGACCCTCTCCGAAGCGGGCATACCGATTCACCGCCACAAGGAGATGATCGACGCGGAAGCCGCCGCCGTGATCCTCGAAGACGCGCTTCTTCGCATTGCCGAAGGCGTGCCTGAAGCATGAGTCCGGTCGTCATCGCGCTCTTTCCGGTGTTTGGCGTTATCGCGCTGGGCTGGGTCTTGCGCCGGTCCGGGCTGGTGGCCGCGCCTTTGTGGGGCGGGATTAACAAGCTCTCCTATCAGGCGCTGATGCCCGCCTTCCTCTTTATCACGATCAGCCGGGCAGACTATGCATCCGTGCCTGCGGGCAGCTTCATGCTCGCGGCGGCGGGCGGGTTTCTGGCCATGGGCATCATCATGCTCGCCTTCCGCCTCCTGCCCATGCCGGGGCCGGTCTATACCAGCCTCTTTCAGGGCGGGGTGCGCTGGAACGGCTTTGTGCTGCTGGCGCTGGCACCGGCCGCCTTTGGTGAGGAAGGCGCAGCGCTTGCAGCGCTGGCCTTCGCACCGACCGTGCCGCTGGTCAATGTGATGTGCGTGGCGGTGATGACGGTGTGGGGCAAGAGCGATCACCCGCCCAACCTGAAACGCGTGGGCCTGCGCATCATCACCAACCCGATCATTATCGGCTGTCTGGCGGGCCTTGCCGCGAATGTGGCCGGTGTGTTTCAGAGCGGCCCGGTCGCCGACACGCTGGACCTGGCAGGGCGCGCCTCCCTGCCGCTCATTCTTCTGACCATCGGGGCGGGGCTGGACTTTACGTCCTTGCGCGCCCGTCCGGGCATTATCTCGCTCTCGGTCACGGCCAAGCTCCTGATTGCGCCTGCGGTCTTCTACGCGCTGGGCATTCTGCTGGGCGTAGAGGGTGTGGCGCTGGCCGTGCTGGTCGGCATTGGCGCAACGCCCGGCGCAGCCGCCGCCTATGTGCTGGCGCGTGAGATGGGCGGGGATGCGGAAATGATGGCAGGCCACGTCACCGCCACCACCCTGCTTGCCGCCATCACCATGCCCATCTGGATAGCGATTTCCGCACTATGACCCTGCACATACTCGCCGTCTTCTTTCCTGCCTTCGTGCTGGTCGCCCTGGGTTACGGCTTGCGGCGCTGGCAGATCATTCCTGACGGCCAGTGGCGCGGCATCAACCTCTTGAATTACCGGGTACTCCTGCCCTGCATATTGTTCGTCACGATAGCGCGCGCAGACCTGACGCAGGCCGGCGCCCTGCCCGTCATTGCGCTGTCAGCAGGCGGGATACTGCTGGCGCTCATCCTGTCGCTCGGCGTGGCAAAAGTGCTGAAAGCCAGCGCGCGCGAGACGGCCGCGCTGGTGGCAGTGTGCTGCGTGTGGAACGTGGTCCTGTTCTTCACCCTGGCTGACCGGCTGCAGGGCGCAGCCTCCACGCAATGGACCGGCACCATCGCAGCGCCAGCGCTGGTGCTGGCGACGATCATCATCGTCATGGCCTTTGCCGGCACGCGCGATGGCGGCATGCGAAAGGCGCTGCCTGCGCTGGTGAGAGACCCGGTCCTGATCGCCTGCCTGCTTGCCGTCGCCATCGCGCTGATCTGGCCGCTATTGCCGCCCCTGATGACGGCAGAAGCGGTGGAGACGCTCCTCTCCCCGCTGGATCTGGCCGGTTATGGCTCGCTGGCACTGGTACTCATCTGCATGGGGGCGGGGCTGGACTTTGCCGCCCTCAAAGGACGCATCCGCCTGCTGTGCAGCGCGGCGGCAATACGGTCGGTTGTGATCCCGCTTTTCGTGCTCATGGCCGCAGGCGTGCTGGGTATAAACGGCAATGCGGAAACCCTGCTGGTGCTGGCCACGGGCGGGCCGTCAGCAGCCTTTGTCTATGCGGTGGCGACCGAGTTCGAGGGCGAAACAGGGCTGACGGCAGGCATGATAACGCTCACGGTTCTGGCCAGCGCGATTGCCCTGCCCATCCTCACCGCGCTGACGCTTCTGGGCTGACGCCTATTGCCGGGCGGCCCGCACACCACTATACCGCGCAACCGCATGAGCGGCGGAGTGTTGAATGGGACAGGGTGAATACAGCTACACCTTCCCCCATCGCGGACTGATAGCGGCGTCCGCTCTCAACCGCGTTGATCTGGAACTCATTTTCGACAGCGCCCGCGCGCATCTCACCCGCAACCGGACCGAGGACAAGAAGCACCCCAGCCTTAAAGGGCTGACGGTGATCAATCTGTTCTTCGAGGCGTCCACGCGCACGCTCGCCAGTTTCGAGATCGCCGCCAAGCGCCTTGGCGCGGATGTCGTGAACTTCTCTGCTGGCAATGCCTCGCTGAAAAAGGGCGAAACGCTCGCCGACACTGCAAACACGCTGGCGGCCATGCAGCCCGACCTGCTGGTGGTGCGCCACCAGAGCCCCGGCGCGGCAGACTTCTTCCAGCGCACGACGGGCATCTCCACTATCAATGCCGGAGACGGCGCGAACGAGCATCCCACGCAAGCCCTGCTGGACCTGTTCACGTTAAGCGAGCACCTCGGAGACGTGGGCGGCAAGCGCATCGCGATTGTCGGCGATATTCTCCATTCCCGCGTCGCGCGTTCCAATGTCGCCCTGCTCTCGCTGATGAATGCCGATATCCGCCTGTGCGGCCCGGCCAGCCTGTTGCCTGCTGATGCCGACCGCTGGGGTGCATCTGTGTTTCACTCGGTCGAGGCCGCCATTGAGGGCTGTGACGCGGTAATGGTGCTGCGCCTGCAGCGCGAACGCATGAGCTCCGGCCTGATCCCGTCTGCACGCGAATACGCGGCGATCTACGGCCTCGACCATGCCCGCCTGTCGCTGGCCAATCAGGACTGCATCGTCATGCATCCCGGGCCGATGAACCGGGGCATCGAAATCACATCCGCGCTGGCCGACGACAAGGGAGTTTCCGTCATCCTCGATCAGGTGGAGGCAGGCGTCGCCGTGCGCATGGCGGTGCTGGAACTGCTCGCGGGGCGCGGCATGCAGGAGATGATGCCATGAGCGGTGGTATCTTCATCACTGGCGCGCGCCTTATCGACCCGGCATCGGGGCGCGACTTGGAAGGCGATCTGCGCGTCGAACGCGGTGTGATCGATGCTATCGGCCCCGGCCTCTCACCCGAGGCAGGCGATCAGATTATCGAGGCGGATGGTGCGGTGCTCAGCCCCGCCCTCATCGATATAGGCGCGCGCGCCAGCGAGCCCGGACGATCCGGCATTGAAAATCTCGATATCACCATCCGCGCGGCCGCCGCGGCCGGCGTGGGCACGCTGGTCCTGTCCTCATCCAGCGGGGCGGGCCTTACCCGGCCTGAAGATATTGAGTGGATCGGCTTTCGCGCCCTGCACGCGCCGGTGCGCCTCTTGGGCGCGGCGCGCACGCACACACAAGCTAGCGAGATGGCTGAAATCGGCCTGATGCTGCGCGCAGGCGCGCCGCTGGTCTCCGATGGCGGTGATCTGATCGCCGATACCCGCTTCCTGCGCAATCTTTTGAGCTATGCCAGCGCGTTTGACGCCTGGGTGGGACTGACGGCTGAGGACATGCATCTGTCTGCCGGCACGGTGGCCCATGAAAGCGCGATGGCGGTGCGCCTCGGCCTCTCCGCGCGTCCGGGCATTTCCCAGCGCCTTGGCGTGGAACGCCTCGCGGCACTCGCCGAGCTGACGGGCGCGCGTATCCTCTTTGAACGCCTGACGACCGCTGACGGCCTCGATGCGATGAAGACCGCCCGCAAGCGCGGGCTGGATGTCGCTGCCAGCGCGCCGCTCACTCATTTGCTCTTCAACGAAGTGGATATGGGCGGGCTGGACCCGGCCTACCGGCTCGACCCGCCTCTGCGCAGTGAAGCCGACCGGCAGGCGCTGCTGGCCGCCATCGCGGCCGGATTGATCGACGTGATCGTCTCTGACCACACACCCGTCGCGCTGGAAGCCAAGGCCAATCCTTTCTCGGATGCCGCGCCGGGTTCTGCCAATCTCGAAGCGCTGATCCCGGTGCTGTGCACACTCGACGCTGACGGCCAGCTACCGCTGATGGCGGGTCTCAAAGCCCTCACCAGCAATCCGGCCGAATTGCTGGGCCTGCCGCAAGGGCGGCTGGAGGAAGGCGCGCCCGCCGATCTGGTGCTGTTTGCACCGGACATGCCCAATGTTTACGGCAAGGACGGGCTGGAAAGCCCCGCGCCATCCGCCTTCTCGGGCCGCCGCCTACAGGGCCGCGTCTTGCTGAGCGTCGTTGACGGGGCCATGGTGTACGCCCGGCCCGGATTTGCGGAGTAAGCCTTTTGCCAGCCGAACTCTTTCTGATCCTCGCTGCCATTGGCGGCTATCTGCTCGGCTCCATCCCCTTTGGCCTGGTGCTGGTAAAGCTTGCTGGCCTTGGCGATATCCGCACCGTCGGCTCTGGCAATATCGGCGCGACGAACGTGCTGCGGACAGGCCGCAAGGATCTCGCGCTCGCCACTCTGGTGCTCGATAGCGGCAAGGCAGGCATCGCCGCGCTGATCTTCACCTTCGCCGTCTCGCCCACCGCGGGCCTGATCGCAGGCGGCGCGGCCTTTCTCGGCCATTGCTTCCCGGTCTGGCTGGGCTTCAAGGGCGGCAAGGGCGTGGCCACCTTCCTTGGCGTGCTGCTGGCCGTACTGTGGCCGGTCGGCCTGCTGGTCTGCGCGACATGGCTCGGCATGGCGCTGGTATTCCGGATTTCATCCTTGAGCGCGCTGACCGCCTCCGCCGTCGCGCCTGTACTGGCGCTGGCCTTCATGCGGCCTGATGTGGCGCTGCTGGCGCTGTTCCTCGCAGGCCTGCTGTGGTGGCGGCACAAGGAGAATATCGCGCGCCTCGTTCGCGGTGAAGAACCGCGCATCGGGGCGAAGAAGGCGTGAAGCGCACGCCGCTCAGCCCCGCCGGGCGCACTGCCTGGCTGAGACTGGCGCGCACGCGCGGGGTTGGCCCCGTCACCTTCAACGAGCTCATCAAGCGCTTCAAGACCGCCGAAGCGGCGCTCGATGCCCTGCCCGCGCTGGCAAAGAAGGGCGGGCGCTCGACTGCGCTCGTGCCTGCCTCGCGCGATGAGGCCGAAGCCGAGCAGGACTGGCTGGACCGGATCGGCGCGCGGCTTTCATGTGCGTGCGAGCCGGATTTTCCTGCAGGACTCGCCGTCCTCGATCCGCCGCCACCGGTCATAACCACGCTGGGTCCGCTGGACCTCACCGATCGCACCGCCTGCGCCATTGTCGGGGCGCGCAGCGCGTCGGGCGTGGGCTTGCGTTTTGCCGGTGATCTGGCACGCGGGCTAGGCGAGCACGGCGTTATTGTCGTCTCCGGCCTGGCGCGCGGCATAGACGGTGCGGCCCATGCGGCAACGATAAACACCGGCACCGTGGCCGTGCTCGCTGGCGGGCTGACCAGCATCTACCCGCCCGAACACCGCGATCTGCACGCGGCAATCGCTGAGCAGGGCCTGCTGGTCAGCGAATCTCCGCCAGGCTACTCTCCGCAGGCGCGCGACTTTCCGCGCCGCAACCGGCTCATCTCCGGGCTGTCCATGGGCGTTATCATCGTGGAGGCCGCCGAACGCTCCGGTTCGCTCATCACGGCGCGCTATGCGCTCGAACAGGGCCGCGAGGTGATGGCCGTCCCCGGTTCCCCGCTCGATCCGCGCGCCAAGGGCACCAACCGGCTCCTGCGCGAGGGCGCAGCCCTGATCGAAAGCGCCGATGATGTCATCACCATTCTCTCCGGCCTGCGCCGGGACAATGTGCAAGAGCGCGAGCGTAGCGATTACGAGGACGAACCCTTGCTGGACACAGATGACAATGGCGCCACCGACGCCGTTCGCGAACGCATTGCCGCCCTGCTTTCACCTGCGCCTATCTCGCGCGACGAGCTTGTGCGCCTGTCCGGTGCGCCTGCCCGCGTGGTAGCGGCAGCCCTGGTTGAGCTGGAACTGGCCGGACGCTGCGAGGTGGACCCCGGCGGAATGGTGCGCCTAGCCTGCTGATGCGATCCGGCCGCTCCCGCCTGCATCCTTCTCTGACAGAACGGCGTCGAGCGCGCGGTCTATTGCCAGTTTTGACTGTTCCAGTTCGGCAGCGTCAGCCAGAGCGGCCATCGACCGCAGCAGGTCAATCAGATAGTCGGCAACCAGATTTGACGAAGCACCGGCAGGCAAGTCTGTTGGGTCGTTTTTCATCGGAGGGGAACCCGCTCAATCTGCTGACCATCCAGTTAGCGGAAAATTGCTTAACGTGCAATTTATAACAAACACATCTTTAACGTGCATCTCGCAGCGGCGATATCCGGCCATGTTGACTTGCGCCGGAACCACCCCCACTTTCGCGCGCCGGGCGGCCAGCCCCACCCCTCATGCAAAGGGCATTTAGCATTCCATGACTGTCGTCGTCGTTGAGTCGCCTGCCAAGGCCAAGACCATCAACAAATATCTGGGCAAGGATTTCGTCGTCCTGGCCAGTTTCGGCCATGTGCGTGACCTGCCCGCCAAGGACGGCTCGGTGCGGCCCGATGAAGACTTCGCGATGGAGTGGGAGATCGATTCCCGGTCGGCCCCCAAGGTGAAGGCCATCGCCGACGCCCTCAAAGATCACGACACGCTGGTTCTGGCCACTGACCCGGATCGCGAGGGTGAAGCCATCTCCTGGCATTTGCTCGAAGCGCTGACCAAGCGGCGGGCGCTGAAAGACAAGACGGTCAAGCGCGTCGCCTTCAACGCCATCACCAAGAGCGCCGTGCAGGATGCCCTCGCCCATCCGCGTGATGTGGATATGGAGCTGGTGGAAGCCTATCTTGCCCGCCGCGCGCTCGACTATCTGGTCGGCTTTACGCTCTCGCCGGTGCTGTGGCGCAAGCTGCCCGGCGCGCGCTCTGCAGGCCGCGTCCAGTCGGTGGCGCTGCGCCTGATTACCGAGCGCGAAGGCGAGATCGAACGCTTCACACCGCAGGAATACTGGTCCATCGAGGCTGATGTCCGCGCCGATGGCTCCGATGCGTTCCGCGCGCGCCTCTCCCAGTTTGACGGCAAGAAGATCACGCGTCTGAGCATTGGCGATGAACAGACTGCGCGCGCCGCCGAGGCGGCGGTAAAGGCGGCGAGCTTTACGGTTGCGGCGGTCGAAGCCAAGCCCACAAAGCGCAACCCGCCCGCCCCCTTCACCACCTCCACCCTGCAGCAGGAAGCCTCGCGCAAGCTGGGCTTTGACGCCCAGCGCACCATGCGCGTCGCCCAACGCCTGTATGAAGGTATCGATATTGGCGGCGAGACCACCGGCCTCATCACCTATATGCGTACCGACGGCGTTTCGATGGATGGCAGTGCCATCCATCAGGCCCGCAAGGCCATTGGCGAGCGCTATGGCGAGGAATACGTGCCGGACGTGCCGCGCGCCTATTCCTCCAAGGCCAAGAACGCGCAGGAAGCCCACGAGGCGATCCGCCCGACCAGCTTCCTGCGTCATCCCTCCTCGCTGCGTCTGGAAGCCGATCAGGCCCGTCTCTACGAGCTGATCTGGAAGCGCGCCGTCGCCAGTCAGATGGAAAGCGCGCGGCTGGAGCGCACCACGATCGATCTGGAAGCCGACGGAGGCAAGCTGGCCCTGCGCGCCACCGGCTCTGTGGTCACGTTTGACGGCTTCTTTGCGCTCTATCGCGAGGGCCTCGACGATGATGCCGACGAGGACGGCGAAGCACGCCTGCCTGCGGTGAAACAGGGCGCCTCTGCCAAGGCCGATCAGACCTTCACCGAGCAGCACTTCACCCAGCCGCCGCCGCGCTATACCGAGGCGACGCTGGTCAAGAAAATGGAAGAGCTGGGCATTGGCCGGCCCTCCACCTACGCCTCCGTCCTCTCGGTGCTGCGCGACCGCGATTATGTGCGCATGGAAGACAAGCGCTTCGTCCCCGAAGACAAGGGCCGGGTCGTCATCGCCTTCCTGGAAAACTTCTTCACCCGATACGTCGAGTACGACTTCACGGCGGATTTGGAAGACCAGCTCGACAAGGTGTCCGCCGGCGAGATGCCCTACAAGGAGCTGCTGCGCCAGTTCTGGGAACATTTCTCGGCCAATGTCGAAGGCATTGCGGACCTACGCGTCGGTCAGGTGATCGATGCGATGAATATCGCGCTGGCCCCGCTGATCTTCCCGGCTCGCGAGGACGGCAAGGATGCGCGGCTCTGCCCGTCCTGTAATGTCGGCACGCTGTCGCTGCGGCTCGGCAAGCATGGCGCATTTGTGGGCTGCTCCAACTATCCTGACTGCCGCTTCACCCGCCCGCTGGGGGGCAATGGCGAGGGGCAATCGGCGATCGAGGGTGACGGCGAGATCGGCCTGCATCCCGAACACGGCCAGATGATCTATCTCAAAGACGGGCGCTTCGGACCCTATCTGGAGATGAAGCTGGAGGGCGAAGACAAGCCGCGCCGCTCCTCCCTGCCCAAGGGCTGGGATCCGGCTTCCATCAATCTGGAAAAGGCGGTCATGCTGATCGACCTGCCGCGCCAGGTCGGCCCGCACCCGGATGATGGCGAGATGATCGAGGCCGGGCTTGGCCGCTATGGCCCCTTCGTCAAGCACGGTAAGACCTACGCCAACCTGCCTTCCATCGATGAGGTTTTCGAGATCGGCATCAACCGCGCCGTCACTCTGATCGAGGACAAAAGGGCCAATGGCGGGCGCGGACGCGCCAGCGCCGAACCGCTAAAAGAGCTGGGTGAACACCCTGATGGCGGCCCCATACAGGTCATGGCCGGGCGCTATGGCCCGTATGTGAAATGGGCCAAAGTCAACGCCACCCTGCCCAAGGATGTGACGCCAGAGACCGTGACGCTGGAACAGGCAGTGGAACTGATCAACGCCAAGGCCGGTTCTGCCAAAAGCAAGCGCAAGGCGCCGGCGAAGAAGAAGACCGCAGCGGCCAAAAAGCCGGCCACGAAAAAGAAAACCGCCACGAAGGCGAAAGCAGGAAGCAAGTGACCCAGTCCCACGATCCTTTCAGGGATGGCGGATTTACCAGGGAAGCCGTGCTCGAAGCGATCCGGCTGGGCGAAGGCCGCTTCACCAAGCGCGAGATCGCAAGGTCTCTGGCCTTGCGCGGTGATGCGAAGATAGCCCTGAAATCCGCGCTCAAAGTGCTGGAGTCTGAAGGGGCGATCACGCGCACAGGACAGAAATCCTACACGATACGCGGCGGCCTGCCGCCGGTGACCGTGGTTGAGATCGTCGACCGGGATGTCGATGGCGAGATGCTGTGCCGGGCCGTGCGCGCCGACGGCGACAGTCCCGTCATCCGGCTGGCGCCCGGTCAGGGCAAGGGCGGCAGGCGCGAAAGCGCGCTGGGCATTGGCGACAAGTTTCTGGCGCGCCTGGAAAAGGACGGCGATGAATACTACGCCACCGTCATGCGCACGCTCGGCCAGTCTGCGCACCGCATTTTGTGCGTCTATCGAGAGACGGGGCGCGGGGGCGCGCGGCTGGTGCCGGTGGACCGGCGCACCAAGCACGAGCTGATCCCCGCAAAGGGCGAAGGCACGGGCGCGAAGGACGGCGACCTCGTTATGGTGCGTCTCGCCTCCGAACGCGCGCATGGACTTAAAACCGGGGCTATCGAGGAAGTCATCGGCAGCGCGGACAGCCCGCGCGCCGGTTCCATCATCGCGCTGGCCGAGCATGGCATTCCGCAAGGCTTTGGCGATGCTGAAGAAAAAGAAGTGCGGGCCATCAAGCCGGTCACGGCCAGGGACCGCGAAGACCTCACCGACATCCCCCTCATCACCATCGACCCGGCCGACGCCAAGGACCATGACGACGCCGTCTGGGCCGCGCCCGATGATGATCCGGCCAACAAGGACGGCTGGGTGGTGATCGTCGCCATCGCAGATGTCGCCGCCTATGTTCAGGGCGGTTCAGCGCTGGACAAGGGCGCGAGGAAGCGCGGCGTATCGGTCTATCTGCCCGACCGGGTGGTGCCGATGCTGCCTGAGCGCCTGTCCAACGATCTATGTTCGCTACGGGAGGGCGAGAACCGCCCTTGCCTTGCCGTGCGCATGGTGTTCGACAGGAAAGGCAACAAGCGCGCCCACCGCTTCCTGCGAGGCTGGATGCGCTCTGCAGCCAAGCTCTCCTATGAGGAGGCACAGGCTGCCATAGACGGCAAAGGCACGGGCAAGGCCGAGACGCTAAAAAAACACGTGCTCGAACCGCTCTGGGGTGCCTATGCAGCCTTGCAAAAGGCGCGCGCCGTGCGCGAGCCGCTGGAAATCGATGCCCCCGAACGCAAGGTGCGCATTGGCGAGGATGGCTCGGTGATCGCGGTGGAGCGGCGCGAACGCTTCGACGCCCACAAGCTGATCGAAGAAATGATGATCCAGGCCAATGTGGCTGCCGCAGAAGCACTGGAAGCCGCCCGCACGCCCCTCATCTACCGGGTCCATGACGAGCCGGGCACCGAGAAGATCGAGGCACTGGCTGACTTCCTGCCGACCGTGGGGCTTAGCTGGGCGCGCGGCGAGCGCCTGACGACGAAACGCTTCAATCAGGTGCTGGAGCGGGCAAAGGGCGGGCCGCACTACGAGACGGTCAACGAGGTGGTGCTGCGCAGCCAGTCACAGGCCATCTATGACACGCGCAATCTGGGCCATTTCGGGCTGAATCTGGAAAAATACGCGCACTTCACCTCGCCAATCCGGCGCTATGCCGATTTGACCGTCCACCGTGCCCTGATCCACGCGTTCAAGCTGGGCCGGGACGGCACAAGCGACGAGGAGCGCGCCTCCCTGCAGGTCATCGCCGAGGAAACCACCTCCAACGAGCGCCGCGCCATGGCCGCCGAGCGCGACGCGACCGACCGATTCATCGCAGGCTTCCTCGCTGACCGGGTCGGCGCGGAATTTGAAGGACGCATTACCGGCGTCACGCGCTTTGGCGCCTTCATCCGCCTGAGCGAAACAGGCGCAGACGCGCTCTGCCCGGTATCGCGTCTGGGCCGGGAATATTTCCGTCACGATCCGTCCGCGCACGCGCTGATCGGCGAGAATACCGGCGCGACCTACCGGCTGGGCATGAATGTCAATGTGCGGCTTAGCGAAGCAACACCCGTGACTGGCGGCTTGCTGGTGGACATACTGACCCCGCCAGAACCGGGCAGAAAACCGATGGGGCGCCGCAAGGGCGGACGTCCTCCGGCGGGCCGGGACCGAGGCAACAAGGCCAGACGGCGGCGGTAGAGACGACAAGAACAGTGGCAAACTCCAATCCTTTCGACCCCACACGCCATTCGGAAGGCCATGAACGCCCCGGCGTGAAGCCGCACCCCTCCGTGCGCAAGCCTGCGCTGGCAGCCTCCCTGATCCTCACCCGAGAGCGCGCCAACGGGACCACCGAAATCCTGTTCGGCCGCCGCTCTGGCGAGCATGTCTTCATGCCGCGCAAATACGTGTTTCCCGGTGGACGCGTGGACCGGACGGACGGCTACGCCCCGCTGGCCAGTGAACCGGCCGAGCCGGTGCTGGACGTGCTGACCCGCTGCATGACAGAGCGCCGCGCCCGCGCAGCAGCCGCAGCGGCCATACGCGAGACGGCAGAGGAAACCGGCCTTCTGATCGGCGAGAGCGCACCCCTCATCCGCGCACGCCCGCAATGGGAACCCTTCGCGCAAGCGGGCCTTGCCCCCGCCGCCGCACCGCTGGAGCTGGTAGCGCGCGCGATTACGCCGCCCGGCCGTCCGCGCCGGTTTGACGCCTGGTTCTTCCGCGCTCCGGAAGAGGCGGTAGCGGCTTCCGCCGATGACTTTATGGCAGCCGAGCTGGAAGATGTGCGCTGGGTCTCTCTGGAGGATACCGGCGCGCTGGATCTGCCCATCATCACCCGCTTTGTGCTCGCCGAACTGGCTGGCCACATGAAGGGCCCTGCCCCTGTTCGCTGCGCGCGCGTGACGCCGAAAGGCCCGCGCGTCGACGAGCTATGAGCGCCCCGCGCAACACAAGGCGCGCACGCCCCGCAGCCGGTATTTTCGTGGTGGACAGTGCCACAG
This sequence comes from Glycocaulis abyssi, assembly GCF_041429775.1. NCBI lineage: Bacteria > Pseudomonadati > Pseudomonadota > Alphaproteobacteria > Maricaulales > Maricaulaceae > Glycocaulis > Glycocaulis abyssi. The sequence continues at coordinate 1,054,637 of NZ_CP163421.1, forward strand.
GCCGTTTCGCCCTGCCCGCAACGCCAGACGCGCTGCCGCTGGCGTTTTCGCCAGTAAATGCGTGTGCCGTGGTCCATGCGGGCGAACGCCCCGATATAGCCCAGCGCGCGCTGGGAGTTCGCAGCCTGAGCCCCCGCGCCTTCACCGACGCGGCGTTAAGCGCGGCGCATGCGCAGCTGGGGCTGCTGTTCGCATCACCCGCCAACGCAGCCGTGACACTGCCGCCGCAGCCGGGCCTGTGGGGGCGCGCCGCCCGCCACGGGCTTGCGCCAGACCGGCAGGGCCTGACCTATCTGGGACGCAGCGTGTTCACCCGGCCCGATGGCACACGCTGGCATTTGCGCCTGTTCGCCATTGCGCAGGCGCGCGCCGTTCAGGCCCTGTTTCCAGTAGCCCCCGGCGGACGCGCCGTCTGGATCGAGGAAGAGGCGGTGGAGGCGCGTCTGGCCCAGCCGGAGCTGACCGGGTTCATTCCGCTGGCCAGGGCCGCCGCATCAGGTGTGATAATCACGCCGCTGCAGGTGAGAAAACAGGCAGGACGGCTGCGCACGACCGGGCTATAGACTGGCCGCATGGCCCTCTCATTCCTCATCAGCGACACCCATGCCCGCACCCGTTCGCTCTTCGTGGCGATAATGTGCGGCGGACTGGCCGGGTGCGGGTTCGGCCTGCTCATGCCGCTGATCTCGCTCAATCTGGAGGCGATGACGGGTTCTGGCGCGCAAGCAGGTATCAACGCCGCCGCCGCCGCGCTGGCGATGATCCTGGCAACGCCTTTCATCCCCGGCCTGTTCTCGCGGATCAGCCCGCGCGCCCTGTTGGCCGCCAGTCTGGCCGTCATCGCCCTTGGCATACTGGTCTTCCCGGCCGTGAGGGAGGTGTGGGTGTGGTTCGGCACGCGCTTCCTCATCGGCATCGCGGTCACCATCGTCTTCATTGCCAGCGAGACCTGGATCAACCAGCTGGCAAAGCCTGAACGGCGCGCATCATTGCTGGCTGTATATGCGACGGTGCTGTCAGCCGGGTTCGGTTCTGGCGGACTTCTGCTGGCGCTGCTGGGCGCGGAAGGCTGGGCGCCCTGGATAGCCGGAGCGGCGATCTACGCCGCCGGTGTGCTGCCGGTGCTGTTCCTCCGCGGTCCGGGCCTGATACCGCCCAGCCGGGATGAAGGCAGCCCGCTGGCCATGCTCACCACGGCACGTCTGGCTCCCGCAGCGATCCTTGCCGGGTTTCTGTTCGGTGCGCTGGAGAACAGCTTCTTTGCCCTGATGCCTGTCTATGGCGAACGCACCGGACTGACGACCACACTCATCGGCCTGTTGATGACGACCGGCGCACTGGGCGCGCTGTGCCTGCAGATACCGATCGGCAACTTCGCCGACCGGGCCGGACGCATGCGCACGCTGGCGCTGATTACGCTGGCAGCCGTGGCCGTACCGCTCTTCATCATTGCGTCGAGCGGGTTCGGCTTTGCCCTCTTCCCGCTCATCTTCCTCTATGTCGGCCTTGCCAGCGCCTATTACACAGTTGGCCTGTCGGTAATTGGTGAACGGGTTCAGGCGGGCCAGCTCGCCGCCGCCAATGCCGCCTTCATCTTCGCCTACGGTTCAGGGTCGCTGGTCGGGCCGCCACTGGGCGGAATGGCCATGGACTGGATCAACCCGCACGGCTTCCTGCTGGCACTGAGCGTGATCGCGGCGATCTATCTGCCCATCGCGCTGAGAAGCTGGCGGCGCTGAGAAGCACCGGCGATCAGGTTTCGGAGATTTCCAGCCGGCGTTCGATACGGTTCAAGCGCGCCTGCAGCGAAGCAAGCGCCCCCTCATGCGCGGCATCGGTAGACATGAATGCCGTCAGGTGCTGGCGCAGGCTGATAAGGCTGGTCTTCACGTCAGACATGTCGTTCTGCAGCGTTCCCACCTGGGTCCGCAATGCCTTGAGATGTTCCAGCAATAGCTCGTTTGTAACGTTGTCTGCCATATGCCTTGTCCTGAGCGCCTGACTTGCGCAAATCACGCCAATCAACAACGCCGCAAGGTGAGTATACGGTTTCATCAGCCGTTCGTCACTTTTTCGCTGCCCATCGCGCTGAGAAGCTGGCGCGCCTGAGCACACAGCGCCATTGACACCCTAGCGAACATGCGTATTTTCGCGCGCTCGCGAAGCGTCAGGTCCGGTCTGGCGCGGCAATCCAGTTTCAGGTGAGTGACATGGCCAAGCCGACAACCATCAAGATCCGCCTCAATTCGACGGCTGGCACGGGTTACTTCTACGTGACCAAGAAAAACGCGCGCACCATGACCGAGAAACTCGTGCTGAAAAAGTACGATCCGGTCGCGCGCAAGCATGTCGAGTTCAAGGAAGGCAAGATCAAGTAGATCTGCCCCTTTATCGCATTTGCCGATTTGAGGAAGGCCGCGTGATGCTCACGCGGCCTTTTTCTGTGCCACCATCACCTGATTGCGGCCCGCTGCCTTGGCCTGATAGAGCGCGGCATCGGCGCGCGCGACAAGGCGTTCTGGCGTATCGCCATGCATGATCTCGGCTACGCCCGCGCTGGTGGTCGCGTCCACGCTGACCCCGGCGCTGGAAATCCGGAAAGGCGTGCGCGCGATGGCCGCCCGCACGCGCTCTGCCGCTTCCGTGGCTTCGCGCTGGGTGGCACCGGCCAGCACCACCATGAACTCCTCGCCGCCATGACGCCCGGCAATGTCCAGCGCGCGCAGCTGGGTGTTCATCCGCTCGGTAAAGGCACGTATCACCTCATCACCGGCCTGATGGCCCCAGGTGTCGTTGATGCGCTTGAAATGGTCGATATCAAACAGGATGACCGAGACCGTTTCGGCACTCGCCTCCCATGCATCGACCGCCTGACGCAGGCGTGAGCCCATATAGCGGCGGTTATAAAGCCCGGTCAGCGGATCAATGACCGCCATCTCGAGGCTCTCTTCCAGACGCTCACGCAGCTGCTCGGCATAGCGCTTGCGCTTTAGCTGCGTGTTCAGGCGCGCCGCCAGCTCGCCCGGATCAACCGGGCGCGTCACCACATCGCTAACCCCCAGATCCAGCGCACGGACCATGTCCTGCGGCGTGTCGGGATCGACAACGCAGATGATCGGCGTGTGCCGGGTTACGGCGTCAGAGCGGATGCGCGCGCAGACCCGCAGCGCATCAAACTTTGCCGTCGCCAGATCGATCAGCACCAGCTCGGCGCCTGCCCGCGCGGCCTTCACCACGCCTGCCGGATCGCCAATCGGGCGCGGCGCAAAACCCTTGGGCAGTTTGGCAGACAGGCGCTCGGCGGCAATGTTGTCGCCAGCGGCCACGATAACAATCGCCGGGCCGTCCAGATCACCGTCCTCAACGCCATCATCGGTCAGCGTAGCCTCGTGGCGCAGGCGCAGCTCGTCGAGCACTTCCTTGAGGCGCAGCAGCGAGCGCACCCGCGCAAACAGGGCAACATCATTGACCGGCTTGGTGAGAAACTCGTCCGCGCCAGCTTCCAGCCCCTTCACCCGGTCCTCGCGCTGATCCAGCGCCGTCACCATGATGACAGGGATATGGCGGGTGGCGGCATCAGCCTTCAGGCGGCGGCAGGCTTCAAACCCGTCCATGCCCGGCATCATCACGTCCAGAAGGATCATGTCCGGCATGGTGTCGCGCGCCTTTTCCAGGCACTCGAGGCCGGAAGACGCCAGCACAACATCAAAATATTCCGCCGACAGGCGCGCTTCCAGCAAGCGCCTGTTGGTCTCGATATCATCGACAACGAGGATGCGCGCGCTCATCTCTTCCCTGCGCCTCCCTACCCGATGAATTTCCGGATTGTCTCGATAAAGCTCGTCACCGTGATGGGTTTGGACAGATAGCCCTCGCACCCGCCCTCGCGGATACGCTCCTCATCACCCTTCATCGCAAAGGCGGTGACGGCCACAACCGGGATATCGGCCAGCTCGTCATCGTTCTTCAGCCATTTGGTGACGTCCAGACCGGAGACCTCCGGCAACTGGATATCCATCAGGATAAGATCCGGGCGGTGCTCGCGCGCCATATCAATGGCCTTCAAGCCCTCCCGTGTCTGGAAGGTCTCGTAGCCGTGGGCCTCGAGCAGATCATGAAAAAGCTTCATGTTCAGCTCGTTATCTTCAACGATCAGAACTTTTTTGGACATGACCTGCAGCATGGCGACCGCGCGCTTCCCCCATTTGCCCCGCCTTTGGCGTGGACCTTTTTCCATCCACCGACGAGTAGACACCATTTTCCTTAATCAACGATGAGTCGGGCGCTAGGAACCCGGTAAGGAACAAGATAAGAACGTGGCAACATCAGGACCGGCAGGGGATTCTGCATGATCCGCATCGGCGTTGATCTGGGCGGCACGAAGACCGAAGCCATCGCGCTGGGCGCTGACGGCACCATTCTGACCCGCAAGCGCATTGCCTCTGCGTCCCGCTACGCTGATGCCGTCGAATCGATTCGCGCCCTTGTCGCCGATATACGCCAGAGCGCAGGCAGCACAACCGCGAGCATAGGGGTCGGCCATCCCGGCTCGATCAATCCGCGCACGGGGCTGGTACGCAATGCCAACTCCTCCCATCTCAATGGCCAGTCTCTGCAGCGCGACCTGGCAGACGCGCTGGGACAGGAGGTGCGCTGCGCCAATGACGCGAACTGCTTTGCCCTGTCCGAAGCCACGGACGGCGCAGGCGCGGGCGCACATTGCGTGTTTGGCGTGATCGCAGGCACGGGCGTAGGCGGCGGCATCGTCATCGGCGGACGCCTCCACGATGGCGGCGGTCTTATCGCCGGCGAGTGGGGCCACACCGCCCTGCCCCGCCCTTCAGCGGACGAGATTCCCGGACCGCAATGCGGGTGCGGGCGCCTCGGCTGCGTGGAAAGCTGGTGCTCCGGCCCGGCGCTGGCCCGCGACCACGCGCGGGTAACGGGCGAAAGCCTCACAGCAGAACAGATTGCCGCAAAGGCCGCTCAAGGCGACGTGAAAGCGATGGCCACGCTCGACCGGCACGCTGACCGGCTGGCGCGCGCGCTCTCCACCATCGTCAATGTGCTGGACCCCGACGTGATCGTGCTGGGCGGCGGGCTGTCCAACCTGCCCGGCCTGGCCGCCGATCTGGAAACCCGCCTCGCGCCCCACGTCTTCACCGACGAGTTCCGCACCCGCGTGGCGGTGAACCGGCACGGCGACTCCTCCGGCGTGCGCGGGGCGGCCTGGCTATGGCCGCTGGAAGCGCGATGAGCGGATATTGCCGCACCTGTTTTGCGCCAGCGGGCCCGCCGCGATGCGGGGCGTGCGGCTCGCGCAAGGCGTTCGCCCATGACGAGCTGGATACGCTGTCGATCGCCCATATCGATTGTGATGCGTTTTACGCCTCCATCGAGAAGCGCGATGATCCGTCCCTCGCCAACCAGCCGGTCATTATTGGCGGCGGCAAGCGCGGCGTGGTGGCCACCGCCTGCTATGTGGCAAGGTTGCACGGCGTGCGCTCGGCCATGCCCATGTTCAAGGCGCTCAAAGCCTGCCCGGATGCCGTGGTCATCCCCCCGCGCATGCAGGTCTATGCAGCCGAGGGCAAGCGCATCCGCCAGATGATGGAGGACGTAACGCCGGCGGTGGAGCCGCTGTCCATAGACGAAGCCTTTCTCGACCTGACAGGCACGCAGCGCCTGCATGGAGCTTCGCCCGCTCTCACGCTGATGAAGCTGGCCGCGCGCATCAGGGCGGACGTGGGCGTTACTGTCTCGGTGGGCCTCAGCTATAACAAGTTTCTCGCCAAGACGGCATCCGAGCTGGACAAGCCGGACGGGTTTTCCGTGATCGGCCAGTCCGAGGCGGCAGAGTTTCTGCGTCCACGCCCCGTCCAGAGCGTGTTTGGCGTCGGCCCGGCCTTTGCGGCGGCGCTGAACCGCGACGGGCTCAAAACGCTGGGCGATGTCATCGCCCGCGGTGAGGAGGCGCTGATGCGCCGCCACGGGCCGTCGGGCGCGCGCCTCTGGCGGCTGGCGCAAGGCATCGACACCCGCACGGTCGCCCGCGACGGGGAACGTAAGAGCGTATCGGCTGAAACCACCTTCTTTGATGATATCGCCAGCCATGACGAGCTGGAAAAGCGCCTCTGGCCGCTTTGCGTGAGGGCGGCCGACCGGATGAAGGCGCAAGGCATTGCGGGCCGCGTTGTCACGCTGAAGCTGAAGACGGAAGGCTTCAGATCACTGACACGCCGGCGCACCCTGTCCCAGCCTGCCCAGCTGGCCGACACACTGTTCCGGACCGGGCGCGAGCTGTTGCGCGCGGAAGCCCAAGGCCCGCGCTACCGGCTGATCGGCATAGGTTTCAGCGATCTGGAACCGGCCACGGGTGATGCGCGCGATCTTCTCGATCCGGACGGGCCCAAACGCGCCGCCGCCGAGCGCGCCATGGACAAGGCCCGCGCCCGCTTTGGCCCCTCCGCCGTCATCAAGGGGCGCTCCCTGAAGGACAATTAGCGTTTGTTCACTTGGCCGCCCGGCGCTTCGGTGCTTGGCTGGCCACCGACACAAGGATGCACGACATGATCCATCGCTGTCCCTGGCCGGGCGAAGACCCGCTCTATGTCGATTACCACGACACCGAATGGGGCGTGCCTGAGCGCGATGACGAGGCGCTGTTTGCCAAGCTGATCCTCGATGGCTTCCAGGCGGGCCTCAGCTGGATCACCATTTTGCGCAAGCGCGAGGCATTTCTGGAGGCGTTTGACGGCTTCAACCCGGAGACGCTGGCGCGCTATGGCGAGGCCGACATTGCCCGCTTGCTCGGCAATGCGGGCATCATCCGCTCGCGCGCCAAGATCGAAGCCTCGATAGGCAATGCAAAGGCGTATCTCGCCTTGCGCGAGCGCGGGCAGGGTTTCAGCGACTATCTGTGGGGCTTCGTGGATGGCGAGCCGGTGCAGAACCGTTTCTCCACGATGAAGGAAGTCCCCGCCGAAACACCGGTCAGCCAGGCGATGAGCAAGGCACTGAAGAAGGAAGGCTTCAAATTCTGCGGCCCCGTCATCGTCTATGCTTTCATGCAGGCAACAGGGCTGGTCAATGACCATCTGGTCAGCTGTCACCGCCATGAGGAAGTGAAAAACCTGTCGAGGTCATAATGAAACCTGCCTTGAAACTTGCCATTCTTGGCGTTGGCCTTCTCACACTATCCGCCTGCGCCAACCGTCCACCGGCCCACGCGCTTGACCGCACTTGCGAGATGGGCGGACGCCACGGCGCTACCGGCATTCTGGAACACCAGTGCACGGACGGAGACGGCGTCGTGCGCGAGCGTCCGCAACCCATTCACCGCGTCATCAGCGGCCGCCGTAACGGCTGAATCGCGCGAAAGGCCATCTTTTGTTGTGTGCAAGCCACATGCACGCAGAGCCATAATCGGCTATGGCCAACCACCACCCGCCTCACAATGGTCGACACCATACCAGTGTGAAGGCTAGGGTAATGAGATAGCGATCAGGAATCGTTCGGGGAAACCGATGAGTGAAGCCGTCATTCGCGCCACAGGTCTGTGGACGCCGCCCCATTCCATATCCAATGAAGAGCTGGTCGTGGCGTATAACGCCTATGCCGAGCGCTATAACGCCCAGCATTCCGGCGAGATCGAACGCGGCGAGCTGGAGGCGCTGACCCCCTCTTCTGCCGAGTTCATCGAGAAGGCATCGGGCATAAAATCACGCTATGTCGTGGAAAAAGATGGCGTACTCGACATCACCCGCATGATGCCCAACATCCCCGAACGGTCCAATGACGAATTGGCGATACTGGCCGAGATTGGCGCGAACGCCGCGCGCGATGCGCTGGAGCGGGCCGGTAAAACGCCAGACGATGTGGATGGCATCATCGTGGCCGCCTCCAACATGCAGCGCGCCTATCCGGCCGTGGCCATCGAGGTGCAGATGGCGCTGGGGATGGAACACGGCTTCGGGTTTGACATGAATGTCGCCTGCTCCTCGGCGACGTTCGGCATGCAGGCGGCCGCCGACATGATCGCGGCGGGCAATGCCCGCGCCATACTGGTCGTCAGCCCGGAGATCACGTCGGCGCACCTCAACTGGCGCGACCGCGACAGCCATTTCATCTTCGGCGATGTGGCCACAGCCGTGCTGCTGGAACGCGCGGAGCTGGGGACAAGTGGCTGGCGCATTATCGGCTCGCGCCTGAAAACGCAGTTCTCCAACAATATCCGCAATAATTTCGGCTTCCTGAACCGCACCGAGCGCGCTACGGGCGACAACCGGGCGCTGCAGAACGGCTCGCCGAAGGATGACAAGCTGTTCGTCCAGGAGGGCCGCAAAGTGTTCAAGGAGGTCGTGCCGATGGTCTCCGACATGATCCGCGAGCACATGGACGATCTGGGGCTTGAGCCGGACCAGATGAAGCGCGTCTGGCTGCACCAGGCCAATATCAACATGAATCTGATGATCGCCAAGAAGGTGTTCGGGCGCGAGGCCGGCGGCGAAGATGCCCCGACCATTCTGGATGAGTTTGCCAACACATCGTCTGCCGGCTCGATCATCGCCTTCCACCGCCATTCCGACGATCTTCAGAGCGGCGACAAGGGCGTCATCTGCTCCTTCGGCGCGGGCTATTCCGCCGGCACGGTTTTTGTGGAGAAGCTTTAGATGAACCTGGCCGGCGAGACCGATCTCGCCGCGCGGATTCTGGCCAAGACCAACGAATATCTGGACTTTCCAAGCGTCGTTGGCCACGAGACACCGTTTCTCGATCATCTCGCGCGCGATTTTGCGGGGCTCGGCTTCACGCCGGAGCGCCATGCCAATCTTTGCGTTATCAACACCGGCAAGCCCGGCCCGGTCTTCATCGCCCATATCGACCGCCATGGCGCGGTGATCGCACCCGACGGCGCGTCGGTCTATGCCGCGCACGCGGTCAAGAACGAGAAATATGGCGAGGACGCCGTCGCCAGCCAGGTGCTCGCCACCCGCGTCAATGAACGCTATGGCGGCGAGGAGGTCTTCGCCTATGACCGCAAGACAGGCGGACGGCTGGCCTATGGCGATGTCACTGGCGCGCGGCTTGATGGCGAGGGCCGGATCGTTCTGGACATTACCGGGATGCCCGCCCTGCCCGCCGGCACACCCTTGAGCTTTGCCCGCGCGCTGGATCGCAGCGCGGGTGGCCAGGTCTCCGGCCAGCTGGATAATCCCGTGTCGGTCGCCGTGCTGCGCATGGCGGCAGAGCTGGGGCTGGGCGGCGTCATTGTCTTCACCGCCGAGGAGGAAATTGGCCGCTCCGCCGCGCACTTCCTGCAATGGGCCGGTGAAGCGCTGTCCGCGCGCAAGGATATCGTCGTTCTGGATACCAGCCCGTTTGAGGATTCTGCGGCGATGCTGGCAGGCGCCGTCATCCTGCGGCGGCGCGATGCCAGTGCCAGCTTCCACGAAGCGATGGTGGAAAGGGTAGAGCGCGCAGCCGCGAGCGCAGGCGCGCCCATCATCTTCAAGGATGCCTTCATCGAGGCCGAAAATGCCGCCCGCGCGCGCCGTGGCCAGCCGCTCAAAAGCATCGGGGTTACAGAGCTTGGCAAGATCGCGGCCCAGTCAAAGGGCGAGTTCACCGGGGCCAGCCTGCAAGTGCCTACGGTGAACTACCACTCCAATCAGGAAACCACCTCGCCGCGCGCGCTGGTGGCGATGCTGAAGACCGCGCTGGCCCTGACATCCTGACAAAAAAGAACCCCGCCAGCGAACTGGCGGGGCTTTAGTCAGGGAGGACCGGTAAACCAGGGTCGTCAGGCGCTCTCGCCATGCAGCGCGATATCGACCCCGGTAACTTCGTATTCTTCCTCGATGCGCAGCTTCACCACGCGCCCGATCAGGAAGAGAATGACAAAAGTGGCAATGGCGCACCACGCGACCGCCGCAAGCGCCCCCCAGGTCTGCGTCCAGATCAGCATCCAGTTGCCCTCGATCGCGCCCGGCGTGCCGCCAATGGCTTCGACGGCAAACACGCCGGTCAGCACCGCGCCGGCAAACCCGGCAATCCCGTGCAGGCCGAACGCATCCAGGCTGTCATCGTATTTGAGTGCCGTTTTCAGGGCGGTCACCGCAAAATAGGCGGCGACTGCGCCCGCCGCACCCAGCGCAAAGGCCGCTTGCGGTCCGACAAAACCTGCTGCAGGCGTGATCGCCACCAGACCCGCCACCGCGCCGGAGGCTGCGCCCAGAACGGTCGGCTTGCCGCGCAGGATCCATTCCAGCGCACACCAGACCAGCGCCGCCATGGCGGCTGCAATCTGCGTCACGAGAGCGGCATGAGCGGCAATCTCGTCTGCGGCCAGCGCCGAGCCGCCATTAAAGCCGAACCAGCCAACCCAGAGCAGGCCCGCACCAATGACCGTGAGCACGAGATTGTGCGGCGGATGGCCTTCCTTCGGCCAGCCCCGGCGCGGACCCAGCACGAGCGCCAGAATGAGCCCGGCCACGCCCGAATTGATGTGCACGACCGCGCCACCCGCAAAGTCGATGACGCCCGCCTCATCCAGGAAGCCGCCGCCCCACACCCAGTGCGCAATCGGCGCATAGACCACCAGCAGCCAGACCGGCACGAAAATCACCCACGCCTTGAAGCTCATCCGCTCGGCTGCTGCGCCGGAAATGATCGCAACCGTGATGATCGCGAAGGTGAGTTGGAACAGGATGAAGACCGGCTCTGGCAGCCCGTCCGCATCGCTTCCCGGCTCCAGCCCGGCAAGGAACAGCCGGTCCAGCCCGCCAATGAACGCGCCCTCCCCCGTCAGCGCGAGGGAATAGCCAACCAGCATCCAGGTGACCGTGACCAGCACCGCAGCGGCCAGCGAATGCATGAGGGTAGACAGCACACTCGTCCGGCGCACCATGCCGCCATAGAAGAGCGCAAGCCCCGGAACGGTCATCATCAGCACCAGCGCCGAAGCGGTCAGAATCCAGGCGGTATCGCCTGCGGAGAAGGCAGCGTCTTCCATGTGCGGATTACCCCTTGGCAGAAAACATGCGCCAAGCGTGCGTCCGCCTGTCGAAGCTTGTCAGCGTCCGGGGTTGTATTGCGCCGCAGCAAGGCCGGGCCTGCCGCGCGTTTGGGCGCATCTGCCTGATATTCGTGCACGGCGGGGGTGGCTAGCCGGCCACGCCCCGCTTTGCGGCGTGCACGAAGGCTGCAATTTTGCCCGTGTCCTTGGTCCCCGGCTCCTGCTCCACGCCCGACACCGTATCCACCGCCATCGCGCCCGACGCGGCGATGGCATCGGTCACATTGTCTGGCGTCAGACCGCCCGCCAGGATGAAGGGCAAGGCGTCAAAACCTTTGACAAGGCTGTAATCATAGCCCTCGCCCCAGCCGCCGGGCCTGTCCGCGCCTGCAGGCGGCTTGGCATCAAACAGGACCGCATCGGCAAAGCCCGCATAGCGGCTGGCGCGCGCCACATCGGCTGCCCCGCTGACCGGTACAGCCTTCCACACGCCCTCACGCGCGTAATTGCGCACATCAAGGCAGCGCTCAGGGCTCTCCTGCCCGTGCAGCTGGATGATGTCGGGGGCAAGCACGCGCAAGACCTGACCCAGCAGCGCATCATCGGGATCAACGAGCACCGCGACCGATTTCGCGCTGCCTTTCAGCGCCGACAGGCGCGCCGCCTCGGCCAGTGACACGCCGCGCGGGCTTTTCGGGAAGATGATGAAGCCGAGCCAGTCCGCGCCCGCAGCCACGGCCGCCCTCACCGAAGCCTCGTCACTCATCCCGCAGATTTTCACAAGCACGCTCATGGGGACGGTCCTAGCCCGCCCCCGGCGGCCAGAAAAGAGACTACTTCTTCAGCAGGTCCCGGATCTCTTCGAGCAGCTCTTCATTGCGCGGCTTTGCGGGCGGCGCGGCTGGCGTCTCGTCCTTCTTCGTCTCCTGCATCCGGTTCATGCCCTTGATGAGCAGGAACAGGGCAAAGGCCACGATGATGAAGCTGACAACCGCGTTGATGAAGACGCCATAATTGATCGTCGCCGCACCGGCGTCCGCCGCCGCCGCGCGCGAGGCGTATTCCACCCCGTCCAGCGCCACGAAGAGTTCGGTGAAATCCACCCCGCCCAGAAGCAGGCCGACCGGTGGCATCAGGATATCGTTCACGAAGGACGAGACGATGGTGGAGAACGCGCCGCCCAGAATGAAGCCGACCGCAAGATCGACCACATTGCCGCGCATCGCGAATGTCTTGAATTCATTGAGCATGATAAAGCCCTCCCGGAGAATCCAGGAAGGAGCCTAGGCCGGTTCGCTGCAGGCGCATAGCCGCAACGCCGCCTCGAAACGCGCGCTTTATGCCTTGCCGTCGACGCGCTCGCGCAATTCCTTGCCCGTCTTGAAGAAGGGTACGTGCTTTTCCTTCACGGCCACACTTTCGCCGGTGCGCGGATTGCGGCCCTGGCGCGGCGGACGGTTGCGTACCGAAAAGGCACCAAAGCCCCGCAATTCTACGCGTTCCCCGCGCTCCAGCGCCTGGGTGATTTCCTCGAATATCGAATTGACGACCCGCTCGACATCACGCTGGAAAAGGTGCGGATTGGCGGCTGCCAGTTTTTCGATCAGTTCAGACTTGATCATGGTATCGCGTCCCCGGGATGACGAAGAGTGGAACCTTGGGACGGGTACCGGCCAAGGTCAATCACTTCAAGGCAAAAAGAGTGGAAGCGGCAAAAGAAAATGGCCGGACCCGTGAAAGGTCCGGCCATTGCCTTTTACGCATCGATGCGGACTATTCGTCCTTCTTGGTGTCCTGCTGTTTCAGCGCGGCACCGAGAATGTCGCCGAGCGACGCACCGGACTCAGACGAGCCGTACTGCTCGACCGCTTCCTTCTCCTCGGCCATTTCCAGGGCCTTGATGGAGACAGATACGCGCCGCGCGCCCTTGTCGATATTGGTGATGCGCGCATCAACCTTGTCACCGACCGAGAAGCGCTCGGGGCGCTGTTCGGCACGGTCACGCGACAGGTCGGACTTGCGGATGAAGGACTTCATCTGACCGCCTTCGCCGAAGCTGACTTCGATACCGCCGGTGGTGACTTCCGTCACGGTGCAGGTCACGGTCTCGCCGCGCTTGAACCCGCCGGAATCTTCCATCGGATCGCCGGCCAGCTGCTTGATGCCCAGCGAGACGCGCTCTTTCTCGACATCCACGTCCAGCACCTTGGCCTCGACCATGTCGCCCTTGTTGAAGTCGGCCAGCGCCTCTTCGCCAGAGCGGTCCCAGTCGATGTCGGACAGATGGACCATGCCATCAATGTCTTCGCCGACGCCGATGAACAGGCCAAACTCGGTGATGTTCTTCACCTCGCCCTTCACGACCGTACCGGCCGGATGGGTTTCAGCGAAGATTTCCCACGGATTGCGCTGGGTCTGCTTGATGCCAAGCGAGATGCGGCGCTTCTCTTCGTCCACATCCAGCACCATGACGGTGACTTCCTGGGAGGTGGAGACGATCTTGCCGGGGTGGATGTTCTTCTTCGTCCAGCTCATTTCAGAGACGTGGACCAGACCTTCAACGCCCGATTCCAGCTCAACGAACGCGCCGTATTCGGCGATATTCGTCACGCGGCCTTCAAAGGTCGCGCCCACCGGATACTTGGCGGCCACCGCGTCCCACGGATCGGACAGAAGCTGCTTCATGCCGAGCGAGATGCGCTGGGTGTCTTTATTGATCTTGATGATCTGGACCGTCACCGTCTGGCCGACCTCGACCACTTCGCTGGGATGGCCAACGCGGCTCCAGCTCATGTCGGTGACGTGCAGGAGGCCGTCAATACCGCCCAGATCCACGAACGCACCGTAATCGGTGATGTTCTTGACCACGCCTTCGCGGGTCTCGCCCTCGGCCAGATTGCCGACAAGCTCGGCGCGCTGCTCGGCGCGCGACTCTTCGAGCACGGCGCGGCGCGAGACAACGATATTGCCGCGCGGACGGTCCATTTTCAGGATCGCGAAGGGCTGTTCCTTGTTCATCAGCGGGCCGACATCGCGCACCGGGCGGATATCAACCTGAGAGCCCGGCAGGAAGGCCGAAGCACCGCCCAGATCAACCGTGAAGCCACCCTTGACGCGGCCGACAATGGCGCCGTTGACCGGCTCCTTGGCCTCGAACATTTTCTCCAGACGGTCCCAGGCTTCCTCGCGGCGGGCCTTGTCACGTGACAGCACCGCTTCGCCGAGCGCGTTCTCTATGCGCTCCAGATAGACTTCGACCTCGTCGCCGGGCTTGGGGGTGGTCGAGCCCGGGCCGGCAAACTCGCGCAGCGAGATGCGGCCTTCGGTTTTCAGACCCACATCGATCACGATCATGTCGTGTTCGACGGCGGTCACGGTGCCACGCACCACAGAGCCTTCTACAAGGTCACGGCCTGCAAAGCTCGCTTCGAGCATTGAGGCAAAATCGTCGCGGCTAGCCGCAGAGGAAGATGTAGCATTCATGCGAAAAGACAGTCTCCAGCTTATGCGTTTGTATTCCGGCCGGCCGGTTGTCTCCGGCGGTCTTGCTGCTTTGGGGGAACACCCCCTCGCAGCCGGAATGGTTAAAGTCTGGACACGTCCCTGCCACCGGTGCCCGGCGCTCCGGGCCCGTCGATCTCAGAGGAAAGGGGGTTGGAGGAGCCGGAGGGCCGATGACAAAATCGTGCCCGGTTAAACGCCCCGCCTGCCGAACGGGCAGAAGCGAAGCGCGCGCGTCCTTACTCCATAAGGGCTTTAAGCGCAAGCGGGAGAGGTAGAGGTTGCCCCCTGTTGTCATCGCCCGCCAGTGCGTTTCCCCGGCGTGCATGGGGGAAAGCATTTTGTGCCTCGCACTCGTCATTCCGGCGCAAGCCGGAACCCATTTTCCGAGCACTGCCACCCTGTCATCATCCGCTTTATGCGGGTGATCCATGCCTCCGGCTTTCTTTTCCAAGCCCTCGTCCTTCGAGACGGCTTCTGACGAAGCCCCTCAGGATGAGGGCTTTGGGGTTGCTTCTCCCCTCATCCTGAGGGTGAGCGTAGCGAACGTCTCGAAGGACGAGGGAAAAGCAATCTCTATGGCATGGGTGGCCCGGACCTCGCTGACGCTCGGCCGGAGGATGACAAAGGCGGAGGATAAATCCCCACTTATCCCCCTCCTGCGAACTTGCGGCATAATAGCCAGCGTTCATCTCCGGCAAGACGGCGGTCCGGAATGCGTCCCGGCCGGGAGATGAAGCGGTGACTTGAGACGGGGTGCGCCCTGGTGTCTGGCCAATGCCGGGCATCGACGCGGGGCGCATCCTCAGGTTCAGGCGGCCGACGACGCGGAAAACCGTAGCGGGCGCGGCTCGTCTCACCCTTGTGGACGGCTATACAGGTCCAGCTGGACCGGCTGACCCTTGGGAGGGCTTGCTGACGTCACGGAGGCTACGGCTATGGAGCAGCGTAAGGTATCCGCCACGGCTGAAGAAACACCTGCGTGCGGGCGGCCTTGAGAGGGCCCGTTTGAACGTTCGCGATTGGCCATCCCATGGCCGCCCGCGCCATCCGTCCCTTACCCTCACTCCGGAACCGGGTGGGGATGGGGGTGTTGGTGGCCCTAGTGCGCGACCAGCAGGGACGGCCCGTCCTTGGCCCCCAGCAGGGTGCGCGTCACACCGCCAAAGATGAACTGGGCAAGGCGTGACTGGCCATAGGCGCCAGCGACCAGCAGGTCTGCGCCAGATGCAGCCTCAAGCAGCGCATCGCCCAGACTGCCCTTGGCTTCCACGGCTTGAGACTTCGCCTTGATACCGCGCGGGGCGAGCCAGTTGGCCAGCCGGTTGGGCGCGGCCGCTGCGCGGTCAGCATAATCGAGATTTTTCGGGCTATGCAGGATCGTCACCTCCACGCCCTTGGTGAAGAAGGGTTCGGCGGCGAAGGCCGCGCGCGAGGCTTCGCGTGAGCCATCCCACGCCACGCAGATTTTCTTCGGCGGTATCGCCCCGCCGCGCGGCACGAAGAGCGGGCACGCCTCGTCAACAAGGCACGACGCCGTAAAGCCTGATAGCGGCCCCTTGCCAGCCGCCGCATCGGGGCAGGCGACCAGCATGCGCACCAGCCTTGCCTGCTGGGCGGCTTCCGACGGGCTGTCGGTGACACGGCGGAAGGAGGCATTCACGCCCCGGTCGTCCAGCGTTTCGAGATGGCGCTTCATGCGCGCCTCAGCCTCGATCGCGGCCTTGGCCGCCTCCTCGCGGACGGTTTCAATGGCGCTGGTGACAACCGAAGCGCCGGCTGCGCCCGGCCCGGTCCACAGCATGTAGCTGGCCGGGTCCGGCTCCACGAATACGGCGCGGATATCGGCCTTTATCAGCGGGGCCAGCGCCATGGCGGCCGCCAGCGGCGTGTCGTCGGCTTCATCACCTTGCAAGGCTACGAGAATGCGTTCGGGGTTCATGGCCAGCCTCCGTGTGCGTGTCCTTGTGCTTGAACTTACGCCAATTCCTTCTAGACCGGGAGAGGAGAAGCTGGCCCCGCGACATGATTACCCACATGGCTCAACGCAAGACATCCACGCCCCCGCCCAGAGCCTGGCAGCGCATGCTGTCCGGGCGGCGTCTCGATTTGCTGGACCCTTCGCCGTTCGACATCGAGATCGAGGATATTGCACAAGGTCTGGCGCGTGTGGCACGCTGGAACGGGCAGACGCTGGGCGAACACGCCTTTTCAGTCGCCGAGCACAGCCTGATCGTGGAGCGCCTGTGCGGCGAGCTTGAGCCGTCCTGGGCGGCAAAATGGCGCATGGCCGCCCTGCTGCACGATGCGCCCGAATATGTGATCGGTGACATGATCTCGCCCTTCAAGAGCGCGCTCGGCTTCGACTATCAGGCTTTCGAGGCAAAGCTGGAGCGCGCCGTGCACACCCGCTTCGGCCTGCCCGCCCAATTACCCAGATATGTGAAGACCACGATCAAGAAGGCGGACCGTTTGTGCGCCTTCTTCGAGGCGGTGCAGCTGGCCGGGTTCAGCGTGGAAGACGCACGCGAGTTTTTCGGCAAGCCGCCTTTGGGTTTGCGGGTAGACATACCCGTGCGCTCCACGGCAGAAGTTCAGGGCGATTATGTCGCGCGCTTCGAGGCGCTGCTGCTCGCCATGGACGAGGAAGACCGTCCGGCAGGGCGAAAGGCAGGGCGGCCATGAGCCCGTCGCGTCCGCCCCTTCCGGTATCCAAGGGTCTGGTGGTCGGCCTGAACGCCGTGATCTTTGCCAGCGAGAACGGCGAGCCGCGCGTGCTGGTCACGCAAGGGCTGGCGACGCCGGAAGCCGCCCTGCCCTTCGGCCCGTTCGACCCTGACGCTCACCGCACATTTGAGATCGGTCTGCGCGAATGGGTGCGCGGCCAGACCGGGTTCGAGCTCGGCTATGTCGAGCAGCTCTACACATTCGGCGACCGTGGGCGCGAAGCCCCGCTGGCGGCGCTCACGGGCGCGGCCGGTGCACGCGTGATCTCGCTGGGCTATCTCGGCCTTGCCCGTGAAGCGCGCGAGCTGTCGGGCCTTGGCGCGCGCTGGGCAAGCTGGAACGAATTCTTCCCGTGGGAAGACCATCGCCATGGCCGCCCGCCCGTGATCGATGAGCTGCTGGCGCCTGCCTTGCGCAGCTGGGCCGATGAGGCGGGCGCTCCGGGCGGCCGCGCCGCCCGGCTGGAGCGGGTACGCACCAATTTCGCCCTTGATGGCCTTGTCTGGAACGAGGAGCGCGCGCTCGACCGGTATGAGCTGCTCTACGAAGCAGGGCTGGTGGCAGAAGCCGCGCGCGATCAGGGCGAACCGGTACTCGCAGTTGCCGGAACCGGACAGATCATGGCGTCCGACCACCGGCGCATCCTGGCGACCGCCATCTCGCGCCTGCGCGGCAAGGTGAAATACCGCCCGGTCGTGTTCGAGCTGATGGGCGACACCTTCACGCTATCCGAGTTGCAGCGCATGGTGGAAGGCATAGCCGGTTTCGCCCTGCACAAGCAGAATTTCCGCCGCGCGCTCGACCGGGCAGGCTTCGTCGAAGGCACGGGCCGGTTCGAGGCGCGCACGGGCGGACGCCCGGCAGAGCTTTACCGCTTCCGCAAGGAGGCCGTCAGCGCGGGCCCGGCGCTGGGACTAGCCATACCCCGGCTGAAGTAGATCGCTTGACAATGCGAACGAACGTTCGCACATAAGCGGCATGCCACACGAAAAATCCACCCGGACCCGTATCGTCGAAACCGCGCTGGAGGAGATGTCCAACGGCGGGCTTGCCACCTTGTCCATCGGCCATCTGGCCAAGGCGTGTTCCATGTCGAAAAGCGGGCTGTTTGCCCATTTCGGCGGCCAGGAAGCGCTGCAGATCTCGGTGATCGAAGCCGCCATCGAGCAATTCCGCCAGCAGGTGGTCGAGCCTGCCCGCCAGCAGAGCGGTACGCTGGCGCGTATCGAAATGCTGGGCGCGAACTGGACAGACTGGCTCTTGCGCGACCCATCGCGCCCCTGCCCGATCCTGCAGGCCGCGTTTGAAGCCCCGGCCCTGACACCCAAAGCGGCTGAGCTGGCCCGGCAGGCACGGCGCGGCTGGACAGACTGGGTGGAGCGCCTCGCCAAGCTGGCCATCCACGAGGGCGGATTTGCCGCCACTACCGACGCCAAGCGCTTCGCCTTCCAGTTCGAGGCGATTGGTGTGGGCTGTCAGTCCTGGTCCGTGGTTCAGGGGCGCGACGAGGCCGGACGGCTGACCCGCGCCAGCTTCACCGCCCTAATTGACAGCGCACGGGCCTGATCCGGCCATGAAAGTATCGATTGCCATGGCCAACACGATGGCCGTTATCGCGCCGCGCCGCTTTCGCGATGTGGTGGCCAGCCGCTTCGTGCGACCGCGTGTGCGCCAGCAGACCGATACGGGCCGGGAGTTTCTGGCAACGCTGGAGGCAGGATGGATCGAGGGTCCGCTTGGCCGCCAGCGCATCTATACCGGCGGCACCGGCCCGTCCGTCTTCTTCCAGCACGGCTGGGAGGCCGACGCAGCCGATCTCACCAGCCAGGCAGAGCACCTGCTGGCCAGCGGCTTTCGCGTGGTGCTGCTTGACGGGCCAGCTCATGGCGCTTCGGAGGGCGAGATTGCCACCCTGCCGCTCTTTGCCGAAGGGATTGGTGCGGCCGCCGCCACGCTCGGCCAGCCCTTCGCCGTCGTTGCCCACTCCATGGGCGCTGCTGCGTCGGTGATCGCGATGAGCGAGGGAGAGCTTGTCCCGCAAGCCTTCGTGGCGCTGGCCTCGCCCTGCTCGCTTAGCGACAATATCGCGTTTCAGGCCGGATCAATGGGGCTGTCGGGGCGCGCGATCAGGCTGATGCAGGACGGTATCGAGACGCGGCTGAAAACCCCCATTTCCCGCTTTGACATCGCACGCGACGCACCGGCCATGACGGCCCGCGCGCTTTTCATCTACGGCGACAGGGATGTGATCGTCCCTGCGAGTGCAGGCGAAAAAGCCTCACAGCACTGGCCGGGTGCCAGGCTGGACATCAGGCCCGGCCTTGGCCATCGCGGCGTATTGCGTGACCCCGGCGTCCTGGCCGAAGTGGCGCGCTTTCTGGACGGGGTGCGGGGGTAAAGCCCCTACGCCCCGATAATCCCGCCATCAAGGCGCCGAATCGCCACCGTGGCCGAGCGCGGCAGCGCGTCACCGCCATCCGGCCAGTGACTGTCGAAATTGCCGCTGGCGAAGTCCTCCGGCGAGGTTGTCGCGCCGGGGTGCTGAACATTGACGAAGATGGTGCGGTGATCGGGCGTCGTGACTACGCCGGTAATCTCCTGTCCTACCGGGCCGGTCAGGAAGCGCTTGATTTCACCCGTCTCCGGATTGGCCGCCAGCATGGCGTTATTACCGAACGGGACGTGATTGCCCTGATACATCACGCCTTCGGAAATATCGGTCTGAATCCAGAGGCGCCGGTCAGCATCCATCCACAGCCCGTCGGGGCTGGAGAAGATGTTGTTGTCGTCGAGCGGATTGCCGTTCATGTCGCGGCTGTCGCTTTCAGGACCAGCGACCACGAACAGATCCCAGTTGAAGCGCGTGGCGGTCTGATCGCCATCCTCGTGCCAGCGCACGATCTGGCCAAAGGCATTCGGCGCGCGCGGATTGACGCCATCGGTCTGGTCCTCGCTGCGCCGGGTATTGTTCGTCAATGTGAAATAGACGGCGCGCGTGTCGAAATCGACCGTGCCCCACTCGGGCCGGTCCATCGGGGTCGCGCCCACAATGTCGGCGGCAGTGCGTGTGTTGATGAGGACATCGCCCTGATCGGTGAAGCCATTGCCCTCATCGAGGCCGTTCTGGCCATAGACCAGCGGCAACCACTCGCCCGTGCCGTCATCGTTGAACTTCGCGACATAGAGCGTGCCGGTATCGAGGATGTCTCCGCGCGTCACGCCGGGCTCATAAAGCCCTTCGGAAACAAACTTGTAGATGTATTCAAAGCGGGAATCGTCGCCCGAATAGCAGACCACGGGCTGGCCCGCCTCGGCAGGGGCGAAAACGACACCTTCATGGGCAAAGCGGCCAAGCGTGGTGCGCTTCACCGGCGTGGAGTCCGGATCAAACGGATCGATTTCCGTCATCCAGCCAAACATGTTGGGTTCGTTGCGGTAATCACCGGCAGCGCTGTCGGCTTTCGTTGACGCATCAAAACGCACAAACCCGTCCCCGCCATCATCGGCCAGATGCCAGTTATGACGGCCAACATCGGTGCGCACGCCGTAGCGGGCATGTTCACGCGGCAGTTCCCCATCCAGATTGACGAAATAGCCCGACCAGTTCTCTTCCGCCGCCATATAGGTGTTCCACGGGGTGACGCCGTGGGCGCAGTTGGACAGCGTGCCACGCGTGTGGGTGCCTTCCGGGCTGTAGAGCGTCGCCATCTTGGCGTGACCGCGCGCAGGCCCCGCAATCTCCATGCGGGTCAGGCCGGTGATACGCCGGTTGCGCGGATCGGGAACGATTGCCCAGTTGCCATTGCCGTCATCGCGCATGCGCACGACCGAGACGCCATGCGCGTTCAGCTCTTTGAGGACGTGGTCAGCGTCGCGCGGCCCGGCGTGATTGGGCGTTGCCCAAGTCTGCAGCTCGCTGCCCTGCGCCGAGCCATAATGCAAAAAGCGCGGCTCGATATATTCGTGGTTCAGCACCAGTAGCCCGTCGGTGGAGCTCCCCTCCCACGGATCATCGCCCTCGATCGGAAAGAAGTGCATGCCGTCATGGTGCATGCCGGCCTGATGGGCCTGATCCTCGCCGGTATTGTCCGGCCCGAAGGCGGGCATATGCCCGCTGATCGCATCGCCCCAGCGATAGATGACTTTCGCCTCATACCCTTCAGGCACGACGAAGCGGTCCGTGATGTCGACCGGAACCGGGTCAAAGCCGAGCGTCGGGCCCGCAGAGGCCGCCTCGGCCTCATTCGCCCCGCACGCTGCCAGCGGAGCGGCAAACATGCCCGCAACCGTCACGCTCAAGCCACCACGCAAAATCGCCCGTCTGGAAAGCCGTGCTTCCACAACGTCAGCAAAGGGGCGATTTCCAGACTCATTGGCTTCCGGCTCGAAATCGGGATCGAGTCGTGTGGCAAGATCAGTCATTGCAGGCTCCGGGGAGTTTCTTCGTGGGGTGCGATATGGGCCTAGCAGGCCAGTGTGACGAGGGTGTGATACAGGCAAAATCGTTTTCAGGGACGCTTTGCCGCAGTTTGCATCCGCCGCCCCTTGCCTTTGTCCGGCGCACACGCCAAGCCTTGCGCGATGAGCGATAAAGCCCCCTCACCCGTTCTGCCATCACACGATGACGTGAACCTGGACCGCGCCGCAGCGATCCTGGGTGAAGGAGGGCTGGTGGCGGTGCCGACCGAGACCGTCTACGGGCTGGCCGCCGACGCCACCAGTCCGCACGCCATTGCGGCGCTATACGCCGCCAAGGGCAGGCCGCGCTTTAACCCTCTGATCGCGCATGTGGACAGTCTGGAGCGCGCCCTGTCACTGGTAGACTTGTCCCCGGCCGCGCAGGCGCTGGCAAAAACGGTCTGGCCCGGCCCGCTGACACTGGTGGGCCGTCACCGCGATGACAGCCCGGTGTGCGATCTGGCGCGGGCCGGCCTTGATACGCTGGCCGTGCGCTGGCCGGATTCGCCCGCCATGACCGGGCTGATATCCCGCCTGAACCGTCCACTGGCCGCACCAAGCGCGAATCGTTCAGGCAGTATCAGTCCAACAACGGCGCAGCACGTGGCGGACAGCCTCGGCAGCCGCGTCAATCTCATACTCGATGGCGGGCCATGCCGGGTGGGGCTGGAAAGCACGATCCTTGCCGATACGCCGGACGGGCTCGTCATGCTGCGGGCCGGCGCGCTGGAGGCTGAGCACATAGAAGCACTCACGGGTAAAGCCTTGAAGAGAGCCGATGCCAGTGCCGCCATTGCCGCGCCCGGCATGCTCAAAAGCCATTACGCGCCGGACTGCCCCTTGCGCCTGAATGTTACCGAGCCTGCACCCGGCGAGACCTATCTGGCGTTTGGCCAATGGCGCGGAGACTTTGCCAACGCCGTGCTGGACCTCTCCTCCACCGGTGATCTGGCCGAAGCAGCCGCGCGGCTCTTTGCGCACTTGCGAAAAGCCGATGCACTGGGCAAACCCATAGCGGTCGCCCCGATCCCGCCAGAGGGGCTGGGCGAGGCCATCAATGACCGGCTTGCCCGTGCGGCAGCCCCGAAGGACAATTGAGGTCTGAACCCGTCAGCAGGCAAATTCCACATGGACACCCAGACAGCCAAACCACACTTCCCGCGCTCGCAATGGATACCTGATGGCGTCTATGTCGTGCGCTTCCGCAGCCCGCTGGACCAGTCCGGCGGTGTGGTCACCCTGCGTAATGGCCGCGCAACGGGCGGCGACAGCAGCTATTATTATGACGGCTATCTGGAAGATGGCCCCGATGGCCCGGTTGCGCGCATGCTGTTCGTGCGCCACCGGCCAGAGACCGTTTCAGTGGTCGGGGATGTGAGCCGGTTCAGGGTCGTGTTTGATGGCAGGACCGAGGGTGAACTTTACCATCTCGAAGGCCGCATGGACCGCGCACCCGGCCTGAAGCTGACCGCCGTGATGACACGCCTGCCCGTCGAACTTGAGGACTAGTTTCCTGCCATGAGCAGCCTGCCCCCTGCCCTCGCATCACTGACCGCATCGCTGGACCCCAAATCGTGGTCCATTGATCCAGCCGAGCTGGAAAGCCATGCGCGCGACTGGCGCGGGCGTTATGCGGGCGGTACGCCGCTAGTCCTCAAACCGGCCAGTACGCAGGAGGCCACGCGCATGCTCGCCGCCTGCAATGAGGCGCGCATCGCCGTGATGCCCCAGGGCGGCATTACCGGGCTGGTGGGTGCCTCCACCCCTGCCAATGAGGTCGTCATCTCGATGAAGCGGATGAATGCCATCCGCGAGATCGATACCGCCAACGAGTCCATGACCGTGGAGGCCGGCGCGGTGCTGCAGACCGTGCAGGACGCCGCCCGCGACGCAGGCAAGCTCTTTCCCTTGAGCCTCGGCGCTCAAGGCTCTGCCATGATTGGCGGGCTGATCTCCACCAATGCGGGCGGGGTGCAGGTGCTGCGCTATGGCATGATGCGCGATCTGGTGCTGGGACTGGAAGCGGTGCTGCCAGACGGGCGCGTGCTGAGTGGGCTGTCGGGCCTGCGCAAGGACAATACCGGCTATGACCTCAAACAGCTTTTCATCGGCGCGGAAGGCACGCTGGGTCTCGTCACCGCCGCCACGCTGAAGCTCTTCCCGCGCCCGGCATCGGTGAGCGTCGCCATCGCGGCAGTCAGCACCCCGGACGCGGCAGTGAGCCTGCTGGGCCATCTCAAAGACCGCACGGGCGGCGCGGTCAGCGCGTTCGAGCTGATCTCCGGCTTCGCCATGGAGCTGGTCTGCCAGCACGTTCCGGGCGCACGCTCGCCCCTGGAAGGTTCCCCCGAATGGATGGTGCTGATCGAGCTGTCGAGCGCAGAAGAGGAACGGGCCGGCATATTGATGGAAACCGCACTGGAGAGCGCGTTCGAGGCCGGGCTGGTGTCGGACGCCGCACTGGCACAATCGGACGCGCAGGCCGCCCAGTTCTGGGCCTTGCGTGAAAACGTGCCGGAAGGCGAGAAGGCACACGGCAAGGCCGCCAAGCACGACGTGTCCGTGCCGGTCTCACGCATGGCGGCGTTCATGCGCGAAGCAACCGAAAGGGCCGAAGCGCTGGTCGAGGGCTCCCGCGTGATCGCGTTCGGCCATGTCGGCGATGGCAATGTGCATTTCAACCTGGCCGCCCGCGAGCCGGGCGCCGGTGAGGATTTCATCGCCAGCGCCGCGCCCGCCACCCGGCTGATCTACGATCTTGTGGACAAGCATCACGGCTCGATCTCGGCCGAGCACGGCATCGGCATTCTCAAACAGGCCGAACTGAAAGCGCGAAAGCCCGTAGAGGTGGAGCTGATGCGGACCATCAAGGCAGTGCTCGACCCCAACAATATAATGAACCCGCGCATACTGACCGGGCTGGAGTGAGTCCCGGCGGCCCGTGCCATTGGCAATTTCGGGGAACGCCCCTATTTCGATAGACACAATCACTGGAAATTGCAGGCGAGACCCAACCTTCATGCTTATCCTTCTCTCCCCGGCCAAGCAGCTCGATTTCGAACCGGCCCGTCCGGAGCTGGAGACCAGCCGGCCCGCGCTTCTGACGCGTACCGCAGAGCTGTCAAAGACCACATCGAAGCTGTCGCGGGCCAAGCTGCGCCAGCTCATGCACATTTCCGATGATCTGGCCGCGCTCAATGTGGAGCGTTTCAAGGCGTTCAACCCTGAGAGCGAAGACGGCAAAGCCGCGGCACTGGCCTTCGCGGGCGAGGTTTATCGTGGTCTTGATGCGGCAAACCTGACCAAGGACGATCTGCAATGGGCGCAGGACCATCTGCGCATACTCTCCGGGCTCTATGGCGCCTTGCGTCCGCTCGATGCCATCCAGCCCTACCGCCTCGAAATGGGCACACGGCTGAAGACAAAGAAGGGCGCAAACCTCTATGATTTCTGGGGTGATGATATCGCGGACGAACTCACCCGCACACTGGACGGCCATCCCCATCCGGTCATCGTCAATCTGGCGTCCAACGAGTATGCGAAAGCCGCCCGCCTGACGAAGATGAAGGCGCGCGTCATCACGGTCGACTTCAAGGAAGAGAAGGACGGCCAGCTGCGCGCCCTGATGGTCTATGCCAAGAAGGCACGCGGCATGATGGCCCGCTGGATCATCGAAAACCGGGTGGAAGATCCGGCCCTGCTTTCCCGTTTCAATGTCGAGGGTTACAAGCTCGACAAGGCCGGATCAAAGCCGGACCGGCTCCTGTTCACCCGCCCGCAGCCGCCTTTAAAGAAAGGCTGAGCGCTACGGCGCAGCCTTGACAAAACCGGCGCAAACCGTCTTCTGCACCGCAACAATTCCCGACACAGGGCCGTTATGGCTAAGGAGACAGGCATGGGTGGTCTGAGGACCGACTTGAGCGGACAGGCCGCAGTGATTACCGGCTCGACCTCCGGCATCGGTCTGGCACTGGCGCGCGCGCTCGCGGCCAATGGCGCCAACGTCATGCTCAACGGCCTGGGCGATGCGGGCGAGATCGAGAAAACGCGCAAGTCCATCGAGACCGAGTTCGGCGTGAAGGCGGCCTATAACGGCGCCAACATGCTGGATTCAGGCGAGATCGAGAGCCTGATCGCGGACACGGTGAAGACCTTCGGCCGGCTCGATATCCTCATCAATAATGCCGGCATTCAGCGCGTTGCTCCAGTCGAGGAGCTCGCGCCGGAGACGTGGGACGCGATCGTTGCGATCAACCTCACCTCCTGCTTCCACACCACCCGCCACGCCGTTCCAGTCATGCGTAAAGCCGGGCGCGGGCGCATCGTGAACATCGCCTCTGCGCACGGGCTGGTCGCCTCGCCCTTCAAGTCAGCCTATGTCGCGGCCAAGCACGGCGTGATCGGCCTGACGAAAACCGTCGCACTGGAGGTCGCTGAAGCGGGCATTACCTGCAACGCCATCTGCCCCGGCTATGTGCGCACCCCGCTGGTGGAAAGCCAGATCGCCGACACGGCAAAGGCGCGCGGCATTTCCGAAGAGGAAGTGGTGCGCGACGTCATGCTGAGCGCGCAGCCGACGAAGAAGTTCGTTGAATACGATCACTTGACCGGCCTCTTGCTCTATCTGGTGTCGGATTCCGGCGCTTCGGCCAATGGCGCGGCCTACCCGGTCGAGGGCGGCTGGGTGGCTGCCTGATGGCCATGCGCGCCAGAGCGGTCTCGCTGGCCCTGCAGGGCGGCGGCTCGCATGGCGCCTACACCTGGGGCGTGCTTGACGCCCTGCTGGAAGATGGCCGCATAACCCCCGGAGCCATAACAGCTACCAGCGCTGGCGCGATGAACGCCGTTGCGCTGGCTCATGGCTGGCTGGATGGCGGCGCTGATGGCGCCCGCGAAAACCTTGAAAGCTTCTGGCGCGAGGTGTCCCGGCGCGGCGCAGCCTTCCGCCCCATGGTGCCGGGCGGGACATTCCTGAAGCTGATGCCGTTCTTCGACGCCTTCTCGCGCCTGACCAGCCCCTATGATCTCAACCCGTATAATCTCGATCCGCTAAAAGACATTCTGGACGCACAGATCGATTTTGAACGGCTGCGCGCGCAGGACCAGATTGGGCTATTCGTTACCGCGACATGCGTAACGACGGGCCGCGCCGAAGTCTTTACCGGCGACCGCATCAGCACCGATGCCGTGCTGGCCTCCGCCTGCCTGCCCTTCATCCGTCAGGCCGTGGAGATTGACGGCGAGCCCTATTGGGATGGCGGCTTTACCGGCAATCCGGCCCTGTGGCCGCTCTTTTACGCTGACACGCCGGGTGATCTGCTGATCGTACACATCAATCCGCTCAAGCGGCCCGGCACGCCGAAATCCGCCGACGACATCATGAACCGGGTCAATGAGATCACGTTCAACGCCTCGCTGATGGCCGAGCTGCGCGCGGTCGCCTTCGTCAAGCGGCTGATCGAGGACGATCTTCTCAAGGACACGCAGAAGGCGCGGCTACGCAATCTGCATATCCACGCGATCCGGGCCGATGAGGCGCTGAAAGACTATTCAGCCGCCAGCAAGTACGACACAAGCTGGCGCTTCCTGACCGGCCTGCGCGATGCCGGCCGGCAGGCGGCAAAGGACTGGCTGGAGAACTGCCATGTCCATGTCGGCAAGCGTTCCAGCGTGGATGTGCGCGCAGACTATTTGCAGGAATAGGCCAGGCTTCAGGAACAGGTCGGGGCCATCACGTCTTGCTGGCCACCCATTCCAGCCAGTCGCCGCTCTCCACGCGGGCAAATCCCGTCACTGGCCGGTTCCACACATAGACCCAGGCGTCGGCGTCTGGCGACAGGAGACGGATACGCTGGCGCAGATAGCGCGAGCGGTCAGGCGCTTGCGGATCATAATCCTCGAACGCGTCGAGCCGCGGAATGACAGACGGGTCGGCGACTTCAAACAGCTCGCCAATGACCGCGCCTTCTCCGGCCACTAGCCCCGGATAACCGCCCAGATCATGGATCACGCCGGGGATGCAGCACGGGCCGAGCGGCCTGAACGCAGCCTCCAGCCCGAACTCGGCAAAGCCGGACGCGCCCTTGCGCAGCAAGCCATAGACCGCAAAAGCGTCTCCCGCCTTTACCGCGCTCATGCCTTGGATCTGGTGATCGGTTGCAGCTTCCAGTAGGTCAGCGAGCGCCACAGCCACTCAAACGGCCCGAAGCGGAAGACCTGCAGCCACGCCATCGAAACCACGAGCTGCACCACCCAGATCGCCAGCACGATCGGAATAAGCTCCTCGCGCCCCAGCGTACCGTAAAGGCCAAGACCAATCGTGCCCGTCGACAGGATCACCAGCGTGATGGTCTGGGTAAGATAGTTGGTGAAGGCCATCCGCCCGGCGGCGGCAAACGGCGCACGCAGCAGGGCCAGACCCGGCATCTTGCAAATCAGCATCACCACGCTGGCATAACCAAAGGCGACGAGCAGGCTGGCAAGATAGTTCGTCGCCGTGTGCACCCACATGCTGCGCAGATCAAAGTCTACGGCCACCGCATGCTGTCCCCCGTACCACGCCAGCGGCAGGCCGATGGCAAGGCCGGCGACGGCACAGATAGCGTACTTGGCCACGCCCCATTGCGCGGTCAGGAAGCCGGACTTGAACAGGGCCATGCCCAGGAACATCACGCCTATGACCCGGCCGCCGAAGAAGGACAGTCCCGCCAGCTGTGCCATCACCGCCGACAGGGCATTATGGCGCCAGCGCCCGGCGCTGCCCTCCTGATAGGCGGCAATAATGTTGGCGGCGGCTTCAGGACTTTGCGCCATCCCGACAGAAGCCGGATCAATGTCGCCCGGCATCATCATGAAGGCAGCAAACAGGCCAACCATCAAAAGTCCGGTCAGCGTGATCCAGAAAAAGCCCCAGAAGACCAGCTTGCCAACACTCATCTTGCGGAACAGCACGGCGATCATGCCGAACAGCGCGTAGGCCACCAGAATATCGCCATACCACAACGCGTAGGCGTGGATCATGCCGAAGGCGAGCAGCCAGAGCATGCGCCGGTAGTGAACCTTCGTGAAGCTGTCCGGCCCGTACCCGACCATCAACAGAATGCCCGCACCGAACAGGGCGGAGAACATGGTGATGAACTTCATTTCGAAGAAGACGTGAACAAACAGCCATGCCTGCGCGCCAGCGGCGTCAAACCCCGGATCGCCCGGCGGATACTGGTAGGCTTCCGGCAGCATGAAAAAGGTCGGGATATTCACCATGAGGATACCCAGCACGGCGATGCCGCGCAGGACATCAAGGCTCTGGTGGCGGTTCTCGGCCGTGACCGGGCTGGCGCTCATAACAGTATCACTCCCCGCAAGAATCTGGGGCGCACGTTCGCCGCAAGGCGCACCGTCTGGCAAGTAAAACCAGCCCCAAGACCTCCACCTTACCAAGATTTCATCCGTCAAACGGCCAAAAAGCCTTGAGCCGCCGGGCGGGCACCGTCATAAGCGGCGTCAGGGATAGGGACCGAACCAATGCTCAGCATGGTCATCGATATACTTCACTGGATCGCGGGTGCCGTGCTTGCACTCGTGGGTATCGGCTATGACCGTGCCGAAGACTGCACGCCGGCTGTCCGCCAGCACAGCTTCGATGAGGCCCGTTTTGTGGACGATGGGGCAGCCTTCCATTTCCTCACCGCAGATGTCCGCGTGGAACAGGTCCGCACCCCCCACGGTGAGGTGATGATCGTGGTGCATACCGGCGCGGTTCAGGAAGCATCGGGCTGCGCCGCGGCGCCCACCCGCCTGCCATCGGCGCCGCCTCCACCGGTCTTGCGGCTTTAAATTTTCTTCATCTCGCCCTAGAACCAGCTATTGCGGTCAGCATTGGCGCTGACCTGCCCCACGTGCTGTGATCGAGGCGAATTATGCCTGCCGACGATAACTCTGCTGCCAAATCTGCCAAATCCGCACAGCCGGTAACGCCAGCCGTGCTCAAGGACCCTGCAGAAGGTAAGGTGCCTGCCACGCGTACGGACGCCCCGCTGACCGCGCCGCCAGCACGCCCGGCCGGCGGTGGCGGATGGATTGCCTTTGCCGGAGCGGCCTGCGCCGCGCTGTGGCTCGGTGGTTCAGGGGCCTATCTCTATGGCTATGTGATTGATGATTTCACCGCGCTGAGCCCGGCCCAGCTGGCAGGCATCGCCATCTTTGCCGGCGCGCCCGCCCTGCTCTTCCTTCTCTCCGGTCTTCTGGGCGGCACGGTAGCGCGCGCCAGTGCGCAAATACGCTCGGTGGAGACCACTATGGCCCGCCTCGCCACACCTGCAGACACCCTGCAGGGCGAAGTGCGCCAGATGGCCGATGCCGTCAGCCTGCAGGTCGGACGCATCAATACCGCAATGGACAGCGCACTGGCGCGTCTGGCGGCCATGGAAGAGGTCATCACCCACCACGCCGACAGCCTTGAGGACACCTCAAAGGCCGCGCGCGAACGGGTAGAATCGCTCATGCGCGCCCTGAAGGGCGAGCGCGAAAAGCTCGCTGAAATCGCCGACAGTCTCGACGACAAGGCCGCGCTGATCGCGGCGGCCATACAGGAACAGGGCGAGATGGTTGCCGCTGCCGCCGAACTGGCGAACGAGAAGGCCAATGAAGGCGCCCTCACCTTGCGCGCTGGCGCCGAGCGCCTGTCCGGCGCCGGAGACGAGACGGTCAAGTCTGCCGAAAAAGCCTCCGAGATACTGGCCAAGCGCGCTGGCGACATGCGCGAACTGGCCGACACGCTCAAAAGCCGCGGTGACGGGCTGGACGCGGCCTATCTCAAGCACCGCGAACGCCTTGCCGAGGCCAGCGAGGCCCTACGCAAGGAGCAGGAAAAGATCGCCTCGGCCCTCGACTTCCACAAAGCCGAACTGGCGACCCTCTCCAAAACTGCCGGAGCGGGCGCGGAAACCTTGCGCAAATCGGCTGAGGAAAGCGGCGCGGTATTCACACGCGCGGTCAATGACGCCATCACGCGTGCCTCCGCCTTGTCGAAAACGATTGAGAGTGAGACCCGCCTTGCGGCCGAAGCCAACGAGGCCATTCTCAACCGTCTGACAGAAACGGCCAGGGAAGCGCGCGAAGCGGCCACCGAGTCAGCTGAACGGTTTTCCGGGCAGGCGAGCGCCGCCGAAGCCGCGCTGGAACGCGTCAGCGAGGCCGGGTTTGAAGCAGCCCGCCGGTCCGACGAAGCTTTCCAGGCGCGCCTGCGTGAAGCTGAGCTTCTTGTCGACAAGGCCGCCAAGGCGTCCGAGGAGGCGGGTGAGACAGTCCGCAAGCAACTCGCCGACACGCTGGAAGCGGCGCGCAAGCAGGCCGACCATGTCGAGATGATGCTGCGCGACATGCGCTCGCGCTTCGACGATGCGCCAGCCGCCGCGCGCCGTGCAACGCTGGAGCTTGAACGCGCCCTGTCGGAGGGCCTCGCCAAGCTGAACCAGACCGCCGAGGACGCCTCTGAAAGCGCGCGCGAGATCGACACCATGTTCCAGGCGCGCGTACGGCATAATTACGAGTTGCTGTCGGACTTCATGTTGCGCATGGGGTCGGTCGCCGGCGGACGCAAGCCGATTGATATCGCGCCCGATGAAGTGCCTGACCCGCTGAACGCCCGGCGCCGGACCGCCCGGCCGGCACCTGCGCCCACAGACGATGAAGTGCGCCTTGAGGCGCGCGACCAGATCACCGGCGATGACGAGGACGATACGGTCGAAGACCGTCCGCGCGATGAAAGGCTGGCGACCCAGGCCCGCCCCGAAGGCGGATGGCGCTGGAAAGACCTGCTGGCCAATATGGAACCGGATGAGGACGACGAACCGCCTGCTGGCAGCCGGTCAAAACGCCCCAAACGTCCAGGCTAGCCTGCCTCGCCGGGTGTAGCACCGCCCGCCGCCTCGGCGGCACTCACCTGCTGCGACGCCCAGTCAGCCAGCTCGCTGGACATTTCCGATGCCGCGCGGCTGAACGCATCGACGATCAGAGCCTGACGATTGCCATCGGCGCGGCGCGACGTCTCGAACGTGCGTGTACTGGTAACTTCGCGATTGCCTGCGTCTATCAGGCGTGCGCGGATGGCCACATCCACACGCGGGGCCGCGTTGCTGCCCTGATCGTAGACCGCCTCGAACCGGCGCAGCTCCAGTCGCAGATCCCAGCGGCTGGCCACGCCATCATCCGGCCTTGCCGCGACGACAACGTTGGATCGCCGGTCGATCGTATCGATCACCAGCTCCTGAATGAGCACCGGCACCGCACTGATCCAGTTCGCCCCGGCCACATAGGCTATCCGCCCCTCACCGGCATCCAGCGCTATCCGGTCGCCCGAAAGGGCGCGCGGCGCGATGGGCCGGGCAATGCGCACGACGGGCAGGTCATGGCTGGCCACCTCCGTCTCCGGCACGTGGTTTGACAGACGGTAGAGCGAACTCGTCTGTGACTCCGGCAGGAGCGAGATGCACCCGGAAAGCGTCAGCGCTGCGCCTGCCAGCAACAGGTTTCTTGCGGTCATTGGGGCACCTCGACTTCCTCGCCACGCCGCCGGGTCAGAAGCCCGCCGGGATCGTTTTCAAGATCGGCTGTCAAACGTTCAAGATTTTCAACCAGCTGCCGCAAGTCATGCGACGCCGCATTGAGCTGGTAAACGCCGTCAGTGGCGAATGTTTCCAGCCCCGGGCGCAGCGCGACCAGCGCATCATAGGTCTCCATCGATGCCTGATTGACCGCGATGGATGCAGCCTCGGTCTCGGCCACCATCGGTCCCACCTCGTCGATCAGGAAGCGTTCTGCGGTCACACCGAACTGTTCGATGCTGGCCGCCGCCGTCGACATGTCGTTCGCAGCCCGCTCGATGGAGGCGATGGTATCGCGCATCTCGGCCATCATCGCGCCGTTCTCGGCCAACTGGCCTGAGACAACAGCGAGGTTCTCCAGCAGGGACGAGAACTGCTCCTGGTTTTCCTCGTTGAGCAGCCGGTTCAGCAGCACGCCCGTAGTCTGGACCGTCTCCAGCAGCGTCTCACCGCCCTGCACCAGCAGATCAAGCTGGGTCTGGCGGGCGTAGATGCGCGCCGGCCGGTCGCCAAAGCGGGTTTCCAGCAAGGGCGAACCGCTCTCACCGCTTGAAATCTGGATGTAGGACAGGCCGGTCAGCCCTTGCGGCTCCAGCTGCGCAAAGCTGTCCACCCGGATCGGCGTGGTGGCGTCGATCCTGACGCGCGCAATCACCTCGCTTGTGTCGTCCGGGTTCAGGCCCAGATCCGTGACCTCGCCGACCTGAATGCCGTTAAAGCGCACCTCCGACGATGTACGAAGCCCTCTGACGGGCCCCTCGAACACCACGTCATACTGACGGAATTCGCGGTCGAACGAGGCCTGCGACAGCCAGACAAAGAACAGTCCGCCGGCCAGCGCCAGCAGGATGACGAACAGGCCGACCAGTGCGTGATGGGCACGGGTTTCCATTGTTCAGCTCCTCAATGCTGCCCGCCCGCGCGGGCCGCCAAAATAGCTCTGTATCCAAGGGTGGGGGTGATTTGCCAGCTGCGCAATCGTATCCACCGCAATGATACGCTTCTCCGCGATCACGGCCACCCGGTCGCAAACGGCGTGCAGCGTATCAAGATCGTGCGTGACCAGCAGTATCGTCAGCCCCAGCGTCCGGGAGAGTTCGCGGATCAGCTCGTCAAACGCCGCAGCGCTGATCGGATCCAGCCCGGCCGTCGGCTCGTCAAGAAACAGGACATCAGGGTCGAGCGCCAGCGCCCGCGCCAGCCCTGCCCGCTTCTTCATCCCGCCCGACAGCTCTGAGGGATATTTGCTCGCGGCCTCAATCCCCAGCCCAGCCAGACCAAGCTTGAGATCAGCAATCTCGTCCATCAGGGCGGGCGGCAGCGATACATGCTCGCGGATCGGCACCAGAATGTTTTCCTTCACCGTCAGCGAGGAGAACAGTGCCGATCCCTGGAACAGCACGCCCCAGCGCCGCTCCAGCGCCGAACGCTCATCGGCTGACATGCGCGAGAGCGCCTTGCCATCGTAGAATATCTCGCCGCCATCGGGCTTCTTAAGGCCAAGAATGGCGTGAAGCAGGACCGACTTGCCGCTGCCCGAACCGCCGACAATGCCCATGACCTCGCCGCGCCGGACCTCAAGGTCCACACCATCATGCACGGTATGGCTGCCGAAACGGGTCACCAGCCCACGCACCTCGATGACCGGGCGCGTACTCATATGTCCGCCTCAAGATACATCAGCGCGAACAGCGCATCGATGACAATGACCATGAATATGGCCTGCACCACGGACGCGGTGGTGCGCTGGCCCAGGCTCTCCACGTCGCCGCCCACCTTCATGCCCTGACGGCAGCCGATAATGGCAATCACCAGCCCGAACACGGGCGCCTTGGACATGCCCACCATGAAGTGGGTCCAGTCGATTACGTTCTGCAGCCGGGTCAGGAAAAAGCCCGGCGATATGTCCAGCGTCACCCATGATACCAGCAGGCCACCAAACAGCCCCGCCAGCATGGCCGCCAGCGTGAGCAGCGGTGCCATGACCACACAGGCAATCACGCGCGGCACCACCAGAACCTCGTACGGGTTCAGCCCGATGACGCGCATGGCATCGATTTCCTGCTGCATCTTCATCGAGCCGATGGAGGCGGTGAAAGCCGAATCCGACCGGCCAGCCAGCATGATCGCGGTAATCAGCACGCCAAACTCACGCAAGACCGAAATGCCCACGAGATCGACCGTGAAGACCGACGCGCCGAACGTCTCCAGCAGGCTCGCCCCCATGAAGGCCACGACCGCCCCGATGAAGAAGGACAGCGCCGCGATGATCGGCAGGGCATTGATACCGACGGTCTCCATCAGATGGACGGTCGGGGTCCAGCGCAGGCGCGACGGGTTCAGCAGGGACGCGCCAAGCGTCATCAGCGTGCGCCCGAAGAAGCCGAACGTATCCCATGCCTCGTCCAGAACGTGCTCGGTGCCTGCGCCCACCCGCTCCAGCATGGTCTTCAGGCCCCAGCCCGGACCTTCTTCCGGCGGGCAATGGTCCATCCGCTTGTGGACTTCCCGGATCAGCCTGGCGGCTACCGGGTGCTCGCCGGTTATGCTGCTTTCCGGGATCGCGTCATTGCGCTGCCGGAGCGGGCGGCCAAGCAGATAGGCGCCGGAAGTGTCTATGCGGCCCAGCCCGGACACGTCGAGGCGTAACGCTTTCGCCCCGGAATCGCGTTCCAGCGCGCGGACCTGCCGGTCCATCTGACCGATGGTCTCCAGAAGCCAGTCCCCGGTGGGCTCAATGACAGCTCCGCCGTCCGTCTCGCGCAGCGCAAGGCGGGGCGGTGTCAGCGTCTGTGTCCCCGTGGCGGCCATGACCCTCCAGCCAAAAGCAGCGTGGCTGCCTGATGTTATCCGACGCTTCGCCGCCATTCCCAAGACTCAACCGGGCGGAGTTGCAACATTCTCCGCACGATGACGCTTATCGGCCACGCCGTATCAGCCAGAGCGCGCACAATCCGCCCAGTCCTGCCGGTATGGCCATCAGCGCGAAGCCGGCCGTGCCGAAGGCAGCAAACGCCAGACCAGAGACGAAGGTTGCACCGGCCAGCACCAGCCCGCCCGAAAGGGCAGAGTTCACCGCCTGCGCGGTAGCAGACAGGCGTTCAGGCGCATGGTCGGCGGCATAGCGCAGAAAGCCCAGATAGGCGGCAGCAAAGCTGAACGCGTGCAGCCCCTGCAAGGGGAAGAGCGCCCAGAGCGGCGGCGACAGGGCGAGCGCCAGCCAGCGCACCACCGCCACGCCGCCCGCCAGCGCCATCATCGCCGCCGGGCTCCAGCCTTTGAGCACGCGGCCCCAGACCGCAAAAAAGATGATCTCCGCGCCTACCCCCGTCGCCCACAGCAGGCCAATCGCCCATGCAGGCACACCATCAGCGCGCCACGCCAGAGCCGAGAATGCGTAATAGAAGCCATGTGCGCCCTGAATGAGGGCAGAGGCAGCAAAAGCCAGCGGCAAGCCCGCACCCAGCAGAACGCGCAAGCGAGGCGGCTCCTGGCGTTCTGCCCCGGCCATGGCGTCGATGCGTCCGGCTGGCAGAAAAGCGGCCGCCAGCGCCGTCAGCGCCGCGCTGGCAAGCACCCAGACCAGCACCGCTTCGCCGCCAAACGCGGAAATGAGCGCCCCTGTCCCCAGATTACCAATGACAAAGAGGGCCGAACCAAAGGCGCGCGGTACACCGAAGGCAAACCCCTCCTTGCGGGCCTGCCCCATCGCAAACGCGTCCACCAGCGGGATGACGCCGGTCATCGCGGCACCGCTCAAGCCCGCAAGCACGAGGATGACAACAGGCGGCGTGCCTGGAATATGCGCCAGAAACACGCACAGCGCTGCCAGCGAGAAAGCCAGGATCGCATCGCGCCTGCGCGCCGCCCTGTCCGACCAGTATGCCCCCAGCGGGGCGACAGCCACACGCCCCACCATGCCGGCAGCAGCGGCAATGCCTATCAGCTCTGGCGACAGGCCACGCTCGGCATACCAGACCGGCATGTAGGGCAGATACGCCCCGAAGCCGAGATAAAACGCGCCGTAAAACAGCGCAAAACGCGTATCGATGCGGGCGAAGAGTGCGGCGGGGCTGGTCACCCGCGCGGTGTAGCGCAGCGCAGGCGGCGCGGGCAATGGGGCTAGCAAGCCCTCGTCCTTCGAGACGCACTACGTGCTCCTCAGGATGAGGGCTTGGGCATTCTTTTTCCTCATCCTGAGGGTGAGCGATAGCGAACATCTAGAAGGACGAGGAAAAAGAACATCCCCCACAGTAAACACTGTTCACATTGGCACTTGGCGGAACGGCATTGCCCGTCTAGCTTCCCGCGCCAATGAAAGACCTTGCTGATTATCCCCTGTCACAGCGCCCCTTGCGGGTGCTGGTGACCAGCTATCGCTCCCACCCGCATGTCGGCGGGCAGGGCATTTATGTGCATGAGCTGACGCGTGCGCTTAAAGCTGCCGGCTGCGAGGTGAGCGTGGCGTCCGGCCCGCCCTACCCTGAGCTGGATGCCGGCATCGAGCTTATCAAGCTGCCCTCGCTTGATCTGTTTGCCGTCGATAACGCCATGCTGGCGCTGCGCTGGCGGCATCTGGGCAGCCGGGCCGACCGCGCCGAGTGGCTCGCCCACAATACCGGCGCGTTCGGCGAGATGACGGCCTTCGCGCTGCGTCTGGAGGACTTCATCGCGCGTGAGGGCCACCGCTTTGACATCATCCACGACAACCAGACACTGGCCATGCCGATGGCGCGCATCGCGCAAACCCTGCCCGTTATCACCACCCTGCACCACCCGATTGCGATTGATCGCGATTTCGCGGTGGCCGGCGCACATACCCGGCTTGGCAAGGCCCTGTCCTGGCGCTGGCATTCCTTCGTGAATGAGCAGGCAAAGGCCGCGCGTGCCCTCACCCATTTCATCGCCGTTTCCGATGCCGCGCGGCGCTCCTACGCCGAACGCACGGGCATGGACACGGGCGGCGTTCGCGTCGCCTATAACGGCATCGACCATGCCAGCTTCACGCCCGACCCGTCGGTAAAGCGCGAGACCGGCCTGATCGTCGCCAGCGCCAGCGCGGATGTGCCCATCAAGGGGCTGGACGTGCTGATCGCGGCGCTGGCCCGCCTCAAAGACAGCCATCCGGCTGCCCGCCTGACCGTCATCGGCCAGCTGCGCGAGGGACCGACAAAACGCATGCTGGGGCGTACTGGCCTGTCTGACCGGGTGAATTTCGTATCCGGTCTGACACGCGAAGAGATCGCAGACCTGCACCGGCGCGCCACCGTCTTCGTGTCGGCTTCACGCTTTGAAGGCTTTGGCTTTCCCCCTGCCGAGGCGATGGCCTGCGGCGCGCCGGTTATCGTATCGGATGGCGGCGCGCTGCCCGAAGTTGCCGGAGATGCCGGGCTGGTCACGCCGGTCGGCGATGACGAGGCGCTGGCCGCAGCGATTGCCCGCGTGCTGGACGACGAAAGCCTGCGCGCTGCCATGAGCCGGGCCGGGCTGAACCGGGTACGCACCCTCTTCCGCTGGGATCTGCATGCAGGGCTTTCCATCGGACTTTATCGCGATGTGCTGGGCCTCGCCGACGCCGGAGTGATTGCGGCATGATGACGATTGATCCTGATCGGCTGGAGCTTGCCGACGGCCAGCGCGTGCTGGACCTGGGCTGCGGGCGCGGGCGCCATCTGCACGCGCTTTACTGGCATGAACGCGCGCTGGATGTGACGGGGCTGGACCTCGACTTTGCCGATCTGGGTGCGGCGATTGACGGCTTTTTCGAGCTGCCTCCGCCGCCCGAAACCCCTCCGCGTACCGCCGTATTCACGGTCGGCGATGCAGGCCGCCTGCCTTTTGCCGATGCCAGCTTTGATGCCGTCATCTGCTCTGAGGTTCTCGAACACCTTCCCGATGTGCCACTGGCGCTGAGCGAGATCGACCGGGTTCTCAAACCCGGCGGCAAGTTTGCGCTGTCCGTGCCGCGCTACTGGCCGGAAAAGATCTGCTGGATGCTGTCTGAGGCATACCACAACACGCCGGGCGGTCATGTGCGCATCTTCAAGGATGGCGCGCTACGCAAACAGGTTGAGGCGCTCGGCTATTCCTTCCGCCACCGCCACTGGGTACACGCCCTGCACAGCCCCTACTGGTGGCTGCAATGCGCGCTGTGGGAGCGGCGCGAGCAGAGCGGCATGGTGGCCGCCTACCGCAAAATGCTCGAATGGGATTTGCTGTCTGCGCCGCGCCTGACGCGCTGGAGCGAGAAGGCCCTCAACCCGCTTCTGGGCAAATCCGTTGCCCTCTATTTCGACAAGGCCCGCCCATGAGCCCGCGATCCGTCATAACCGGGCTTGATATCCGCGCCTGCGCCGACCGCATCGAAGCGCTGCAGCAGCGCGACGGCGCTATTCCGTGGGTGGAGACCGGCGTCTGGGACCCGTGGAACCATGGCGAGAGCGCGATGGGCCTGGCGGTCGCCGGACGGGTGGAAGGCGTGCATCTCGCGCTGGACGCGCTGGCAGCCCGGCAGGAAGCCGATGGCGGCTGGACGGGCGAGCTGGGTGCGGGCATCCCCATGGACGAGGCAGGCGAGCGCATTGCGCCCCCGTCCGTGCCGGTGACCGCGCGCGACACCAATTTTGCCGGCTATGCCGCCGTGACCGTTTTGCGTTGCGCGCTGGCGCTGGACGAGCCGCGCCTCATCGCGCGCTACTTCCCCATGGTCGCACGCGCGCTGGATTTCGTGATGA
Organism: Glycocaulis abyssi; assembly: GCF_041429775.1. Classification (NCBI taxonomy): domain Bacteria; kingdom Pseudomonadati; phylum Pseudomonadota; class Alphaproteobacteria; order Maricaulales; family Maricaulaceae; genus Glycocaulis; species Glycocaulis abyssi. The sequence continues at coordinate 1,093,675 of NZ_CP163421.1, forward strand.
ATTTGCAGACCGCTCATGGCGATGTGGTCTGGCGCGCGCCCGATATCAACCAGCCCTTGGAAGACGTGGACGCGCTGCGGGCGGGCAATTCCTCCCTGTTCAAGAGCTTTGAATGCGGCCTGCGCATGGCCGAAATCCTTGAAAAGCCGCGCACCGACTGGGCGCGCAGCCGCGCTGCCATTGCCCGCGCCCTGACAGCTATGCCCGAACGCTTTGACCGCAAGGGCATCGACCGCTCTACCTACGCGATGGACTGGTACTATCCGGTACTCACCGGCGTGATGACCGGAGCAGAAGCCCGCGCACGTCTGGATGAGGGCTGGGACACATTCGTCGTCGCCGATCTGGGCTGCCGCTGCGTCACCGGCGAGCCGTGGGTGACAGCGGCTGAAACCGCCGAGCTGGCTCTGGCCTGCCTGAGTGCGGGGCGGCGCGATGCGGCGCGGACACTGGTCAATGAGCTGGCGCCGCTGGCGGCCCCCGATGGCGGCTACTGGATGGGCTGGCAGTACGAGATTGGCGATGTCTGGCCCAAGGAGCGCCCGTCATGGACCGCTGGCGCGATCATTCTCGCTGCCGACGCGCTGGACGCTCTGTCACCGGGTTCAGACCTGCTGGTGCGCCATGCCCGCGCGGACGCGTGGACTACAGACGGCGCAGAAATTCGAGCGAATTGATCCGCTCCAGCGGCTCAAACAGGCCCGACGCCACGGCCAGCTTCCAGATTTCATAGGGCGGCCTGCCACCATCGGCAGGATCGGGAAAGACATCATGGATGGCCAGTATCCCGCCGCGCGCCACCTGGCCCGCCCAGGCGCGATAATCGGCCAGCGCCGTATCCATTGCATGCCCGCCATCGATGAACACCATGGCCAGCGGCGTGGCCCAGTTCGCGCCTATGATGGCTGACGGGCCCACTAGCGCGATGACCGTCTGCTCCAGCCCTGCCAGCGCGATCGAGCGGCGAAAAGCAGGCAGCGTGTCCACCCGGCCAAGTTCACCGTCGAAATGGGCCGGATCGTGATAGCCCTCGCCCGGCTGGTGCTCCTCAGACCCGCGATGATGGTCGAGCGCGTACACAATGCGTCCGGTCTCTCTCGCGGCCTGACCCAGCCACACGCTGGACCGCCCGCACCACGACCCGATTTCCAGAACAGGCCCGGAAACGTCTAGCGCACGCACATGGCGCGCCAGCGCCTCGCCTTCTTCGCGCGCGAGAAAGCCTTGTACGGATTCAGGATCAAAGCGGGGCGGCTTGCTCAAGACTGGATCAGCCGATCAGGGCGTTGCTCGCCGCCCAGCGGCGGTCAGCCAGCGCATCGGCAGCCCCGACAAGCTCTGTGATGGCGCCGTCCAGCCGCGTGAGCGCCTCGCTCACCGTTACCCGCTGATTGGAGGTCAGGCCGGCACGCTCATCGACCGATACGGCCTGAAAGAAGGTGCGCGCGCGCCGGGCCGACGCAAGGACGGTCTCCACCGATGCAATATCCCGCACCAGCAAGTTTTCGGGCAGCGGCGTGCTGGTGCTGGCCAGCACAATGGCCGCCTGGGACACATCATCAACAAGATCACTGGCCAGAACGATGTCACCAGCCAGATAGGATGCAAGCTCATCGCCAGCCTGGCTGATATAGTCGCCTATGGCATCGCCGCGTTCAGGCGCGCCGCCGACAAGGCGGCCCAGCAGCCCGCGGGCCGAACCGTCACCGCCCAGCGTCCACCCGCCAGCTTCTTCCTGGCGCATGCGGAAGGCCGCGATAGCGGTCCGCAAATCTTCCTGGGCGCTGACGGGCATTTCAGATTGCGGGCGCGCCGCGAGGTCTACGGGCTGGCTGACGCATGCCGTCAAAAGCATCGCGCCTGCCATGGCGATCAACAATCCACCTAGCCTACGCGTTGCTGTCACAAGGCCCCCGGCCAGTAGCTGTGCTGCGATACACGGGCGTATCGCTTCCGCATTCGAATAAAACCTCATAGTGTTCCGATACTCAAAGCTAAATCGCATCCCCGACTGTTTATAGGGCCGCCCAATGGACACTTTGCGCAGACCAGAGAGGATCGGCCTGTACCCTCTGATTGAGCCCTATCGCACCGGCATGATGGATGTCGGCGAAGGCCATAGCGTCTACTATGAAGAATGCGGGCGCGCCGATGGCGTTCCAATTGTTGCGCTGCACGGCGGACCGGGCGGCGGAGCAGCGCCCTCCATGCGCCGCTTTTTTGACCCCCATGTCTATCGCATCATTATTTTCGACCAGCGCGGATGCGGGCGGTCCAGACCCTTCTCCGATACACGCACCAACGATACGCACCGGCTGGTTGCGGACATGGAAACCATCCGCACAGCGCTTGGCGTGGAGCGCTGGATCGTTTTTGGCGGTTCCTGGGGCGCTACCCTGTCACTGGCCTATGCGCGCGCCTGCCCTGAGCGCGTGATGGGCCTCATCCTGCGCGGCGTGTTCGGCTGCACCCGGGCAGAACTCGACTGGTTCTACCGCAACGGCGCCAACCAGATTTTCCCCGATGCCTGGCAGGCGCTCACCGGCCGCCTCACACCGGACGAGCGCGAGAATGTCCTTCTGTCCTATCACGCACGCCTGCAGCTTGATGATCCCGACGCCCGCCATGAAGACGCGCTGGCATGGGCCCAATGGGAGAATGCCCTCATCAGCCTGTTGCCCGAAGGCGATGGCCCAGCCCCCGACCCGCGCCGCGCCGATGCGCTGGCACGGATGGAAACCCACTATTTCGTCAATAACGGCTTTCTGGAACGCGATGGCGTGCTTCTGGACGACACGGCGCACCTGACCGGCATTCCCGGAATCATCGTTCAGGGCCGTTATGACATGGTGACGCCCGCGCGCACCGCCTGGCAGCTTCAGCGCAACTGGACATCAGCTCAGCTGCACATCATTCCCGACGCTGGCCATGCCGCAGGCGAGCCGGGCATTGTCGATGCGCTGGTGCGCGCGACCGACCGGTTCGCGGCAAAGCTGGCATAGCGGCCCTTCGCGGCACCGCCCGGCACAAACACCCGCCTGAAAGCAAAAAGCCCCGGAGCCGCGATGCGGGTCCGGGGCTTTTCAGGCATTGCGTAAAGCTAGCCTTGCAGGCCCGGCAGGCTGATGCCGAAAGCCGAGGCGATACCCGCCGCAAGGATCAGGAACACCGCGATCGGCACCAGGAAGCGGATCAGGAAGCGCCAGGTGTTGAACACCAGGTTGGATGCGCCCGCCAGTTCGTGGCGCATCAGCGATCGGGCCACGACCCAGCCGGTAAAGACCGCGATCAGCAGCCCGCCCAGCGGCAGGAACACACTGCCCGAAAGCATGTCCAGCAGATCGAAGAAACCACCGGAGAAGGCCGCACCACAACCCACCAGCCAGATGATAACGCCGAAGAAGACCGCCGAACCGGTCCTGCCGAAGTCGGTATGCTCCTCGGCAAAGGCCACCACGACCTGCAATAGCGAAATCGAGGATGTCAGCGCGGCGATGAAGGCCAGCAAGAAGAAGGCTGTACCGACATACTGGCCCGCCGGCATCTGCGCGAAGGCGCTCGGCAGAGTCTGGAAGAACAGGGCCGGGCCGGCGGCCGGGTCCAGCGCGAAGGCAAACACGAACGGGAAGATGGCCAGGCCAGCCACGATCGCCACCAGCGTGTCAGCACCGGTGATGATGACGGACGAACCTGCCAGATTGTCAGTGCGCGGCAGATAGGAACCGTAGGTAATCATGATCGCGCTGCCGACGCCGATGGAGAAGAACGCCTGGCCCAGCGCGGCAAGGAAGGTCTGCGGGCCAATCTCGGAGAAGTCCGGCGTGAACAGATATTCCAGCGCGCCGCCCATATCGGCGGTAAAGGCCGCATAGATCACCAGCGCCAGCAGCATGGTGAAGAAGAGCGGCATGAGGATGGTCACGGCGCGCTCAATGCCCTTGGTCACGCCCAGCGAGACGATGCCCACCGTGACGATCATGAAGGCGGTATGCCAGCCAATGACGGCATTGGTATCGCCGATCAGCTCCTCGAACCGGCCTGCCACAACATCAGGTGCCAGTCCCATGAACTGGCCGGTACCCATCTGGAACACATAGGCCACGACCCAACCGGCAACGACCGAATAGAAGCACAGGATGAATATGCCGCCCGCCATCGCAACCCAGCCGGCAACCGACCAGATGCCGGGAGCGCCAGCGTTGAAGGCCATTTTCTGGACCGATCCCACCGCAGAACGGCGCGCATGGCGCCCGACAGACAGTTCGGCCATCAGGATCGGCAGCGCGATGAACACTACACACACAAGGTAGATGACGATGAAGGCGGCGCCGCCATTCTCACCGGCCACATAGGGAAAGCGCCAGAAATTGCCCAGCCCTACTGATGAGCCGATAGCCGCCATCAGGAAGCCGAATCGTGTTCCCCAGGTGCTGTGCGCACCGCCGCCTATTGCCATGTGAGCTCCCCCGCTGTGCAAGCGTGTGTGTTATGGTCTGATTTGGCGGGGAGACTTCCCCACCGGGCTTGCAAGGTCAAGCGTGCTTAGCCGAAAAGACCTGCACCTCGCGGCGGCTCGGCCGCGCGATGGATGTGTGCACCAAGGATCAGCCCAAGCCCTGTCAGCACTGTGAGCATGACCGAACCGCCATAGGAAATCATCGGCAGCGGCACACCCACAACCGGCACCAGCCCCATCACCATGGCCGTGTTGATGAACACGTAGAGGGCGAACGTGGTGGTCACCCCCATCGTCACCAGACGCAGGAAGACGGAGCGGCATGCCATGGCGGTCATCAGGCAGTGTCCCAGGATGAGCGCGTAGAGCACGAGCACGGCGATGCCGCCGATAAAGCCGAATTCCTCACCCAGCATGGTGAATATGAAATCGGTCTGCTTCTCGGGCAGGAAGTTGAGATGGGCCTGCGTCCCCTGCATATAGCCCTTGCCGGTCAGTCCGCCCGAACCCAGAGCGATCTTGGACTGCATGATGTGGTAACCCGCGCCCAGCGGATCATTCTCAGGGTTCAGGAAGGTCATCACCCGCGCGCGCTGATATTCCTCCAGCCCGTAGCGGATAAAGGCGATGCCGCCGGCAACACCGGCGACCATGCCCGGCACGATGACTTTCCAGCTCAGCCCGGCCAGAAACACCATGACCACGCCCGTCGCCCCGGTCAGCACCGCTGTGCCGAGGTCCGGCTGTTTGGCGATGAGACCCACGGGAAGCGCTATCACCAGCACTGGCACGATCATCCCCCCCGGCGTTGAGACCTTCTCAGACGGCAGATCGTGATAATAGCGCGCCAGCGCGAGCACGAGCGCGATCTTCATAATCTCCGAGGGCTGCACCCGTATCGGCCCGACATCCAGCCAGCGTTGCGCACCCATGGCCGTCGCACCGAAGAGTTCCACCATGACCAGCAGAAAGAGCGCGCCGAGATAGGCCGGATAGGCCAGGCTCATCCACAGGCGCGGCGGCACCATCGCCACGACCAGCATCACCAGAAACCCTGCGCCAAAGCGGCTGGCGTGGCGCACCGCCCATGGGTCCCAGGCCCCGCCCGCAACCGAGTAGAGCATCAAGATGCCGATACACCCTGTCAGTACGACCAGCAGCACAAAGGCCCAGTTCAGCTCAAACAGCTTGGCGCGCAGATCACGCGGCACTGGCTGGGTGAATACCGGCACGGCTAGCCTCCCTGAGCCAGATTGATCGGTTCATGGCGGGCAGCAACAATCCCTGAGCGCCCTGCCGGATCGCGCAGGATCAGCTCGCGCAGAATGTCGCGCGCAGGCTGCGCGGCAGAGCGCGCACCGCCGCCGCCATGCTCGACGACCAGCGCAACCGCGTAGCGCGGTGCCTCGGCAGGCGCATAGCAGATGAAAAGGCCGTGATTGCGCAGGCGCCAGGGCAGGTCGTCCTGACTGCGCACGCCGCGCGCGCGCTCCTCCGCACTGATCGAATAGACCTGGCTTGTGCCGGTCTTGCCAGCCATGCGCACGCCCTCGACACCCAGCCCGCCAAGCGACCAGTAGGACGTGCCGCCAGGCTCATGGACCACGCCCACATGCGCATTGTGGACGGCCTCGATATGAGCATCGTCAAAATCAAGCCGGGCAAACTGAGCAGGGCCGCGCCGGGGGTAGAGCGTCGGCTCGACGGCCCGCCCCGTTGCCATGCGCGCCGTCATCACCGCCAGCTGCAGCGGGGACGCCAGCACCGCGCCCTGCCCGATACCGACATTATAGGTATCGCCCATCGACCAGCCTTGCCCGGTACGCGCGCGCTTCCATTGCGGGCTGGGAAACAGGCCGCCAGCCTGCGACAGCATGGGAATACCGACGTCGAAAAGCTGGCCAAACCCCAGCTCCAGCGCTGTCTCGCGAATACGCTCAATGCCCAGGCGCGATGCCACCTCATAAAAATACGTATCGCAGGACACCTTGATGGCATCGTGCATATTGACCGGGCCGTGCCCTTCGCGCCGCCAGCAATGGAAGCGCCTATTGCCCAGCTGCACCGAGCCCCGGCAGGTGACCCGCTCGCCCGGACGCATCACGCCGTGCCTGAGCGCAGCCAGCGAAATCACGCCCTTGACGGTCGAGGCTGGTGCGTAAAGACCGTTAATGGCCTTGTTGAACAGCGGCCGGTACGGGTTTTCATTGAGATCGCGGAACTCCCGGCTGGGAATGCCCAGAACGAACAGATTGGGATCGAAGGATGGGGTTGAGGCCATCACCACGATCTCGCCGGTCTGCACATCGAGGCCCACAACGGATGCGCTTTCCGTACCCAGCCTTTCGGTGGCAAAGCGCTGCACCTCAGAATCGATGGTCAGCGTAACGTCACGGCCGGGCTGGGCCAGCCGGGACTGGTCTGGCAGTTCACGGATCACCCGGCCGAACGCGTTCACCTCAACTTTCAGGGAGCCAGCAGAACCGCGCAATTCCGTGTCGCGCGCAATCTCCACCCCGGAGCGTCCGACGCGGAAAGCGGGATGGCGCAGAAGCGGATCATCGCCCGCAATCTCCGGCGGAGCCGACTGCACGTATCCAGCCACATGCGCAAAGGCCGCCGGCATCGGATAGGTTCGCACCTCGCCCACATCCGGCATGACACCCGGCAGTTCAGGAAGGTGCAGATTGACGCGTGAGAAGGTTTCCCAGTCAACGCCTTCAGCAATGGTCACCGGCTGAAAGCGCGGCGTGCGTGCCAGATCGCGCAATACCCGCTCCCGGCGGGCCTCGCCAATGTGCATGTACCGGGACAGCCGGTCGAGGGCGAGCGCCGGGTCCCCGGCCTGCTCGCGGATCAGATAGATGCGGTAGCTGTCGCGGTTCTCGGCGATGGTTTCGCCAAACCGGTCGAGAATGCGGCCGCGCGTTGGCAGCTGGATGCGGAAGGAGAACTGGTTGTTGTCCGAGAGAACGCGGTATTCGTCCTCCTGCAGGATCTGGAGGGTGTAGAGCTGGGCACCGATACCGGCGAACGCGCCAACACCGCCTGCCCCCACCATGAAGGTGCGCCGGTTGAACTGGGCCTGGGCTTCCTGCTTGTCGCGCCGCATGGTCGCTCTTGGTCAAACCCTCATGAGAATGTGGTGCGTTCACGCTTTCGCGCAAACAGCCAGCAAAAGGCCGGAAACACGATAAGCGTTATCACAGCTTCGGTTACAAGGCTTGTCGGGTCTGCAGGCTGTCCGATGGACAATGAGCCCGTGACCCACGCCACAAGGCTGGCAATACCGGTCATTACCGAGAAGCGCGCAATGAGCAGGATGAACTCGCGCGCCGACGGTTCGGTGGAGCGCAATCGCGCAATCGCAAACGCCAGCAGATAGGACAGCGCCCACATGCCGAGCGGCCCGCCGGTGAGCAGATCCTGAAACAGGCCGACGATGAAGATCAGCCAGGGCGGCACAAAATGCGGATGGCGCACCGACCAGACAAACAGCGCAATCAGCGGGAATAGCGGAGCCGGAAAGCCCTGCCCTTCAGGAAGGCGCAAGGGCGCGGCAACCGCCAGCAGGCTCAACGCGAAGGTCAGCGCCATTGCCGTCAGCACCGGCCAGGTGGAGTTGCGTTCCAGTGATGCGCGCATCTACTGCCCCTCCCCGTTTTCCACCGAAGGCTGGGCTGCGCTTGAAACAGCCGGTGCCGGGACGCCCTGCCCCTCAATCTCTTCGGGTTGTCCGTCAATGGTCAGGGCCGGAATGTCCTCCACAGGCGCTGCCACGGGCGTGAAGGGCCAGATCCAGATCAGATCGATCGGTGTCGCGCTGGAATACAAGACGACACGCCAGGCACCGCGCCGGTCGAGCACCGCCTCGCCGATCGGCAGGCCGCGCGGCAGGATATTGTCATCCCCGGAGGTGACGATCCGGTCCCCCTCGCGCAGGTCCGGCGCGCGGCCAAGATAGTCCAGACGCGGGAAATCGGTGTTGTCGCCAACCAGCATGGCGCGCGCATTGGACCTGTCAGCCATCACCGAGACCCGGCTGTTAAGGTCTGTCAGCAACAGGATGCGCGAGGAGCGCGCGCCCACATCAATCGTGCGCCCCACCACGCCGTAAATGTTCAGCGCCGGATAGCCCGGAGCAACGCCGTGCTCGGTGCCAACACCGACAAGACGCGTACGCACAAACGGCCCGCCAGTCTCTGTGACAGCCCACGCAGTAATGCGCTGGCGCGGCATGGGCGGATCCAGATTGAGCAATTCCTGCTGGCGGCGCATCTGTTCGGAATAGTTCAGCGCCACGTCGCGCCAGGCGCGCAGCTCCGACATTTCCTGACGCAGCTCGCGGATTTCACTGGCCAACTCCATCTGGCGGCGCCACCACGGACCGACATTGTAAAGCCCGCGCAAGGGCTGGGCGGCAACTTCCAGCAGCGGCAGGGACAGATCATTGAACGTGGCGCGGAACACCGTCACAGCCTCGACCCGGTCTTCCGACCGGTCGGCGGCCACCAGAATCGCCGACAAGGCAAGAAGCATGAGGAGAAGGGTCCGCGAAAAGCGGATCGTGTCGTCTGCCCCTTGCCGCGCTGAACGCCATTGCGCCACCGCCCGGCACCTCCTCTAGAGAATCAATCCCGCGCCGCCTAAACGGCTTCAGACAGTATGGGCCGCCAAATCTTGAGATTTTCCACCGCCTTGCCGCAGCCGAGCACGACACAGGACAATGGCTCATCAGCAAGGCTCACCGGCAGACCCGTACGGTCACGCAGTTCAGTATCCAGATTGCGCAGCAGCGCGCCACCCCCGGTCAGGACAATACCTTTGTCGACAATGTCGGCGGCCAACTCCGGCGGTGTCGCCTCAAGCGCCTGCTTGACCGCCTCGACGATCTGCTCGACCGGCTCTGACAGCGCATCGGCAATCATCGCTTCGGTGACGGCGATCTCGCGCGGCACGCCGTTCATCAGGTCGCGCCCCTTGATCTCCAGCGTCAGCCCCTCGCCCTTCGGGGGCGGGCTGGCCGAGCCGATTTCCTTCTTGATGCGCTCGGCAGACGTTTCACCGATCAGCAAGTTCGCGGAGCGGCGGATATAGTTGATGATGGCCTCGTCCATCTTGTCGCCGCCAACGCGCACCGAGCGCGAATAGACGATGCCCGACAGCGACATCACGGCCACTTCGGTGGTGCCACCGCCAATATCGACGATCATCGAACCGGTCGGCTCATCAATCGGCAGGCCAGCGCCAACGGCAGCGGCCATCGGCTCGTCGATGAGGTAGACCTTGCGCGCGCCTGCGCCCAACGCGCTTTCGTGGATGGCGCGGCGCTCCACAGCGGTCGCACCGGACGGCACGCAGATGACAACCTGCGGCGAGACGAAGCTGCGCCGGTTGTGCACCTTGCGGATGAAGTGGGCGATCATTTCCTCGGCGACGTCGAAGTCGGCGATCACGCCGTCGCGCATCGGGCGGATGGCCTCCACATTGCCGGGCGTCTTGCCGAGCATCAGCTTGGCTTCCGCGCCTACGGCCTGAACGTGCTTGCGCCCTTTTTCTATCTTGTAGGCCACGACGGACGGTTCGTTGAGAACGACGCCGCGTCCCTTCACGTAGACAAGGGTGTTGGCGGTGCCAAGGTCGATGGCGATATCTGCGGAAAGAAGCCCGAAAACGCTGGAGAACATCGGTAAAGAAACCTGTGAGCCGTTGGCCATGGGCCGCCTCGCGCGAGCGAAGCGGAGCGCTATTTACCCTTGTGCGACGCGCCGTCCGTTATTGCAAGTGACGACGTGCCGTCACTTGCGTCTGCAGCGCCTGTTCTTACACCCTCTGCAGCCTGACCGGCCGGGGTTGAGCGCAGCCATTTGCGCGCCATCAGCATGGCAACAAGCCAGCCAAAAGCGGTCAGTGCAAGGATGGCCGCCACCCACAGCCCGCTGCCCGACAGGAGCGCAATCACACCGCTGCCGGCAAACGTGACCAGCGCGATCTTGGGCACAATGCCGATCCCGGTACCCCCCATGAAGGCCAGAAACGTCATCTGCGACACGCCCGCAGCCATATTGACGACGATGAAGGGAGCCGACGGGACATTGCGGATGATCGCGCTCGCCCAGAAACCGTTCTTGCCGACGAATGCCGAGATGCGGTTGACGGTCTCCCCGCCATAGCGGCGCACGACATCGGCGCCCAGCAAGCGGCCTGTCCAGAAATTGACCCCGGCCGACACCATGGTGCCGAGCCAGCAATAGACAAATCCGGTTGTCGGCCCGAAGGCCAGCACAGCGGCGGCAAACAGCGCAAACTGCGGTGCCCCCACATAGGAGAGCACGGTGAATGCCAGGATCGTCAGCGGCAGCGCATACCAGCGTGACGACGCATCTTCGAACCAGACCTGAACATCGCCCGGCTCGATATCGAAGCCGAAGCGGCCGATCAGGAATATCGCGAGGACCAGCGCAAACAGGGCGATCGAAACGGTAATGGCACGCGCCGCACGCGCGTCCATTCCAGTCAGAAAGCTCATCAATCGGTTCATAAAACTCTCATAGCGCGTTCGTTTGCGCCTTGCCATGCAGACGATGTGCCGCGCGCTGCTACTCCAGCCCCAGCGCCTTGCGCAGATAGCGGCCCGTCTCTTCCAGCTCGTGCTGACCGGCGTTTGCGCGGGCGGCGTGCAAACCGGCCCGGTCCTTCTCGAAATCAGCGACCCAGCGGCGGGCAAAATCACCAGAAACGACATCGGCAACGATATCGTCGAACACCGGCTTCACCGCGTCTGCGATGCGGGCCTCCACCTCGTGCGCGCCGAACTCGGCCGTGTCGGAAATGGCTGCATACATGCCCGCAATGCCGCGCCTGTGGATCAGCTCGGCGATATATTTCAGCTCATGCACGGTATCGATATAGGCCATGAGCGGGCTGATACCGGCGGCCACCAGCGTTTCGTAACCTTGGCGCGCCAGCGCACACATGCCGCCGACCAGCACGGCCTGCTCGCCCAGAATATCGGCCAGCGCCTCTTCGCGGAAGCTGGTGGCGAAGATGCCAGCGCGCCCGCAGCCCAGCCCTTTGAGATACGCTTTGGCTATGGTTTCGGCCTGCCCTGACGCGTCGTGATGAACGGCCCAGAAGCCAGTCAGACCGCCACCGCGCTCAAAGCTCTCTCGCACCGCGCCGCCCGGCCCCTTGGCAGCGGCGAGGATGACATCACAGTCGGCGGGCGGATCGATCAGGTCATAATCGATGGAAAACCCGTGACAGAAGATGAGCCCCTGCCCGGCTTTGCGGTTAGGGGCGATATGGCCGGTCCAGATCGCGCCGTGCGCTTCGTCCGCCGCAAGGATCGAAACATAGTCCGCGCGACGGGCCGCCTCATCAAGGCTGACCACCTCAAACCCGTCGCCGCGCGCTTTGTCCGCCGAGGGCGAGCCATCGCGCAGCGCCACCAGAACGCCCTTCACACCACTATCGCGCAGGTTCAGTGCATGGGAGCGGCCATGATTGCCATAGCCGATAATCGCCAGCGTGACGGCCTGCAGCGGGGCCAGGTCGATATCGCGGTCATAAAGCGCGTCAGGCAAATTCATGGCGTATCCGTCTTGTCCAGATTGGCGATCATGCGGGCGAGGTTTTCGTCCGGCGTGGCGGCATCAAGCCGGGTCCAGTCGGCGTGCTGGTTGGCAAACCAGGTGAACTGGCGTTTGGCATAGCGACGGGAGTCCGTCTTGGCACGCTCCACAGCCTCCTCAAGGGTCAGCTCGCCGTCCAGATGCGCCAGCAGCGGGCGTATGCCAACCGCTTTCAGCGCCGGAAGCTGGCGGTCCAGGCCGCGCGCATGCAGGGCGCGCGCCTCGTCCAGCGCGCCTGCCTCCATCATGGCGTCAAAGCGTCGCTCTATGCGTGCGTAGAGCGCTTCGCGGTCGGGGCGCAGGGCAAAGCCCGCCCAGCTGCCCGGCGCGATCAGGGGGCGGGTATCGGCATGCAGGACGCTTAAAGGTTTTCCGGTTGTGCGCACCAGCTCGATCAGGCGCACAAGCCGCTGGCGGTCACCGGGCTTGATCCGGCCTGCGCCTTCAGCATCGAGGCGCTCCGCCTCAGCGCGTAAGGCCGCATGACCGGATTCTTCCAGCAGGCTCACCTCGGCGCGCACCTCGGGCGGAATCTCTGGCGTTGGCGCGATACCATCTATGAGGGTTTTGAAATAAAGCCCTGTGCCGCCGACGAAAATGGCGGGCACGCCGCTCTCCCTGAGCGGCTCTGCAATCGCCAGCGCCGCGCGGACCCAGCGCCCCGCCGACCAGCGGGTCGACGGGTCCGCTTCGCCAAAAAGATGATGCGGCACGCCTGCGCGCTCATCCTCGCCCGGCTGGGCGGACAACACTTCCAGCCCCCGGTAGAGCTGCATGGAATCGGCATTGATGATCTCGCCGCCCACACGCTGCGCCAGCGCCACTGCGAGGGCCGTTTTCCCCGAAGCGGTCGGGCCGCCAAGAAAGATGAAGGGCGGCACGGCCACCTCCAGCAAAGCCTTATGGTCTAAGGCTTTGCAGAACAAACTGGCCCTGCCGGTTCAGGCTGAACAGCACCGGGCGGCCAGACTCGCCCGCCGCCGTGCGAGCGATCTGGCGGGCGTCATCCACGGTGCTCACCCGCGTCCACGCGATTTCCTCGACAACATCGCCCACACGCACCTTGCCCGCGGCATCCGAGCCCGGCTCGACGGCTGTGACGACCAGCCCGCGCGCGTCCGGATGCAGGCGATGCGCGCGGCGCAACGCATCTGTGATGGGCGCAAGCGTCAGGCCGAACACGGCGCGCGATGAGGGCGCTGTACCCGGCTCATCCCCGTCTGCGCCCACCGGGCGCTGCGGAGCCGCATCGGGTTCCTCGAGACGGGCAACTTCCACCTCCAGCGTCAGGGGTTCGCCCCGGCGCAGTACATCGATACTGACGGTCGATCCGATAGCGGTATCGGCCACCATGCGCGGCAGGCGCCGGTCATCGGGCACAATCTCGCCGTTGAAGGCCAGGATAAGATCGCCGCGCTCAATACCGGCCGCATAGGCAGGCCCGTCAGGGTCCACCCGGCTGACAATGGCGCCGCGCGGGCTGGCAAGCCCCAGCGCTTCTGCCGTGTCGGCGGTCACAGCCTGCACATTGACACCCAGCCAGCCACGGCGGGTTTCGCCAAACTCTGCCAGCTGGCGCACGATGGGCGCCGCAATGTTGGAAGGGATGGAAAAGCTGATGCCGACGCTGGCCCCTGTCGGCGAGAAAATCGCCGTGTTTACGCCCACGACCTGCCCGTCCATGTTGAAGAGCGGCCCACCGGAATTGCCCCGGTTGATGGCCACATCGGTCTGCAGATAGTCGTCATAGCGCCCGCCAATCTCGCGCCCGCGCGCGGAGATCACACCAGCGGTGAGCGAGCCGCCAAGCCCGAACGGATTGCCGATGGCAATCACCCAGTCGCCCACCCGCGCCGCATCAGAATCGCCAAAGCGCACGAAGGGGAAATTGCCGCTGCCGCCGCGAATGCGCAGCACGGCCAAGTCTGTGGCCGGATCCACGCCGACAATATCGGCCGGCAGTGTGCGTCCGTCGGTGAAGACGACCTCTACGTCATCGGCTTCCTCGATAACGTGATTATTCGTCACCACCAGCCCGCGCGCATCGATGATGAAGCCGGAGCCGAGCGAGTTGGCCACGCGCGGATTGTCGCCCAGAAGATCGTTGAAGCGTTCCAGCGGAGAGCCGGGCGGGAAGGTCGGCAGATTAGCCCCGGAGCGCATGCGCTGGGCAGCCGATATGTTGACCACCGCTGGCGAGAGCTGATCGGCCAGGTCTCCAAAGCCTTCGCGTGGCTGGGCCATCGCCTGGGGCACACACAGCAGGAAGGCGGCGGCAATAACAGCCAGAACGGCACGCATGGGCGACTCCGGTAGCAGGGCAGTTTCAGGTTCAGCTTAAGCTTAACGCGTTGTCTGCCATCCAACACCCCGCGATGCAGATGGCCCCTACCCCAGCGTGCGGCCAAGCCATACCAGAATGACACCCGCAGCAACCGCGCCCACACCGGCCAGCCGCAGCGTGCCGGGTGGCACGCTGGCCGCCGCTTCGGCCATCCGCCGGGCGAGAGACGGAGCCAACGCGTAAAGAAGGCCCTCGACAACCAGCACGAGGCCGATGGCAAGAACGATCCAGCCGAGCATGGCTCCGACACTCATACCCCTAGTTCGGCGCCCCCGCCTGGTTCTGGAAGTAGCGGAAGAACTCCGAATCCGGGCTGATGATGATCGGCGTATTGTCCCGCAGGGCGAGATCATAAGCCAGCATCGAGCGGTAGAAGGCGAAGAAGTCCGGATCCTGCCCATAGGACTCCGCGAAGATCGCCGTCCGGCGGCCATCGCCCTCACCGCGGATACGTTCCGCTTCGGCGCGGGCATTGGCCAGGATCACCACCGCTTCACGATCGGCTTCAGCGCGGATCTGACGGGCGCGTTCTTCACCTTGCGCACGGATCAGGGCGGCTTCCTGCTGACGCTCGGACCGCATCCGTTCGAACACCCGGTCGGTGATCTGCTGGGGCAGGTCGGCACGCAGGATGCGCACATCAATGACCTGAATGCCGATATCCTGCGTGGCGACCTGCGCCTCGACGGCAAGCTGGATACGGTTCATCACCTGCGCACGCTGGCCGGAAATGACCTCGCTGGAGGGGATGGATGCGATCACGCCGCGCAGCGAGTCATCCATGATCGCCGACAGGCGCTGCTGCAGGCCGCGCTCATCGCGCACGGTCTGGTAGACCCGCAACGGATTGACGATGCGGTAGCGCAGGAACGCATCAACGACGAGACGTTCCTGGTCAGCAGCCAGAATTTCGGCCGGTGCCATGTTGAACTCGACATTGCGCTTGTCGAAATGCAGCACGTCATCGACGAACGGGATCTTGAAGTGCAGACCCGGCTCTTCGTCACCGGGCTCGTTGATGACGGCGACCGGATTACCCAGCCGCAGCACCAGAGCGGATTCCCGTTCGGAAACGGTGTAGGTCGCCGACAGGCCGACAATCACCGCGATGGCGAGGATGACGGCAAGGCTGATCAATACAATACGAGGCATATCAGCGCTCTCCCGTTCTGGATGCGGACCCGGTTTGCGTGCGGGCGGGACTGCGGTCGCGGCCCAGCTGGTCAAGCGGCAGGTAAGGCACTGCTCCGCTGCCGCCCTGCTGATCCAGGATGATCAGTTCAGACCGGCCCAGCACCTGCTCCATCGTTTCGAGGAAAATGCGCCGGCGGGTAACATCGGGCGCCAAACGATACTCGGTGTAGATCTGGTTGAAGCGTGAGGCCTGACCTTCAGCTTCCGCTATCACACGCTCGCGATAACCGCGCGATTCCTCCAGCAGGCGCACGGCGTCACCGCGCGCTTCCGGGATCACCTGGTTGGCGTGGGCGGTGGCCTGCAGCGCGGCACGCTCAGCATCCTGACGCGCCGCATCCACATCGCGGAACGCGTCGATAACGCTGGCCGGCGCCGACGCTTCACGCAGCTGAACCTCCAGTACCTGAATGCCGGAATCATAGCTGCCCAGCGTGTCCTGGATGATCTGGCGCGCACGCCGGGCGACTTCGGTACGGCCCGCCGTGATAATGGGCTGAAGCTCCGTCGTGCCGACAACCTCACGCATCGCGCTTTCAGCCACGGCTTTCACCGTACCTTGCGGATCACGCACGTTGAACAGGAAGTCGCGCACGCCTTCGGGATAGGTCAGATCAACGCGCCACTGCACCACGAAATCGATCTCGACGATATTTTCGTCGCGGGTCAGCATCAGGCTTTCCTGCGGCGTGGCGCCGACGGCGACCTCGTTGGTGGTCGTCACTTCAGGCAGGAGCACCGTCTCGAACGGCACCGGCAGCTTGAACTGCAGACCCGCGCCGGTGGTACGAACATACTCGCCAAAGCGCAGGACTACGCCCGCCTGCTGCGGACCAACCACGTACCAGGCCGAACCCGGCCAGGCGAGCCAGACAAAGAAGATCCCCGCCGCGATCAGGCCAAGGCCCGGACCGCCGGAGCCCTTGCCGCCACCGCCGCCGAACATGCGCCGGATACGCGCCTGCAACTGGGCAATGAACTGTTCCAGATCCGGCTCGCCGCCGCCCTGCCCGTTGCCAGAGCCACGCCGTCCGCCGCCGGGGCCTTGCCCCCACGGATTCTGGTTATTGTTATTGCCGCGCCGTCCGCCGCCGCCAGAGCCCCAAGGCCCCCCGCCGCCGCCTGCATTGTCGTTCCAGGGCATATACGTCCTCGTAACGGAATGAAAATTGATCGGTGTTGCCCCGATATGTGGACGGATCGGCCCGCCGGTTCAAGTCAAACCGGCACCGGACGCAGTGCGCGATGCGTCACACCCGCTCCAATACCCGCGCCACAAACCCCGCATCATCGCCCGGTGCCGGGTCGAAACGTTCGGCGCTGACCTCACGCCATTCGAGCGGGTTCAGCATCGCAAAATGCGCATCACCCTCCGGCTCGAGATCGACCTCTGTCAGATGGATACGGCTGACAGCGGGCAGCAGAGCCGCATAGAGCGCCGCGCCGCCAATCAGGCATACTTCCTGCGCACCGTCCTTCGCCGCGACCTTCCGCGCAGCCTCCACCGCATCGGCCGCATTGGCGAAAACTTGCGCGCCTTCCAGTGCCGAGACGCTGCGTGAGACAACGAAATTGGCCCGACCGGGCAAAGGCTTGCGCGGCAGGCTGTCCCACGTCTTGCGGCCCATGATGACCGGCTTGCCGAGCGTGACCGCCTTGAAATTCTTCAGATCAGACGGAATGCGCCAGGGCAGATCATTGCCCCGCCCGATCACGCCATTCCTGGCCACCGCAACGACGATTGAGAGGGGGATGTCACTCACACCGCCGCCCTACACCGCCACCGGCGCAGATATGCCCGGATGCGGGTCATAGCCGATAATCTCGATATCCTCGTACTCGAAGGCGAAGAGATCGGTGACGTTCGGATTGAGCTTCAGCGTCGGCAACGGACGCATATCGCGCGCCAGCTGGCGCTCCACCTGCTCGACATGGTTTGAGTAGATATGCGCATCGCCAAATGTGTGGACGAACTCGCCGGGCTTCAGCCCCGTCGCCTGCGCCATCATGGCCAGCAGCAGCGCATAGCTCGCGATGTTGAACGGCACGCCGAGGAACAAATCCGCACTGCGCTGGTAAAGCTGCAGCGAAAGACGCCCGTTCGCGACGTGGAACTGGAAGAGCGTATGGCAGGGCGGCAGCGCCATGGACGGCACATCGGCCGGATTCCAAGCCGACAGAACGAGGCGGCGCGAGGCCGGATTGGCCTTTATCTGAGCCACAAGGTCTGCCAGCTGATCGATCTCCCGCCCGTCAGGGCCAGCCCAGCGCCGCCATTGCTTGCCATAGACGGGGCCAAGCTCGCCATTTTCGTCGGCCCATTCATCCCAGATCGTGACGCCGCGCTCCTGCAGCCATTTCACATTAGTCATCCCCTTGATGAACCAGAGAAGTTCAATGGCGATGGAGCGGAAATGCACCTTTTTGGTGGTGAGAAGCGGGAAGCCGTCGGCCAGATCACAGCGTATCTGGCGGCCAAACACCGTTCGCGTGCCCACCCCTGTGCGGTCGTCTGACGGCGTGCCATTGGCCATCACATCGCGCAGCAGATCGAGATACGCCGCCTCAATGCCGGGGCGCGTGGGTGCAGGATGATGTTCGGCAAGGGCCATGGGCGGGGCTCCACTGGTCTCAGCGCGTCAATTTGCACGATTCCAATCATCAATGTCCCGGCTGGCCTGCAAGAAACTGTGAACAAGATTTAATCAACGCAGCCGATTTCCCGCTTGCCTCCCCCTCTTCTCGATGGCAGCTTGCCCGAACCGGAACAAAAAGGGAATATTTCAATGATCGGATATGTGACTGTCGGCACGAACGACCTGGAAAAGGCGTGTGCCTTCTACGACGCCATCGCGAAGGAGCTC
This sequence comes from Glycocaulis abyssi, assembly GCF_041429775.1. Taxonomy (NCBI): domain Bacteria; kingdom Pseudomonadati; phylum Pseudomonadota; class Alphaproteobacteria; order Maricaulales; family Maricaulaceae; genus Glycocaulis; species Glycocaulis abyssi. The sequence goes on from NZ_CP163421.1 coordinate 1,112,167, forward strand.
GATACCCCGCGCATGATGGAGTTCGACACCTTCGTGGCCTGGGGCAAGCCCGGCGGAGCCGCCGGCATCGCCGCTACCAAACCGTTTGACGGCAATACGGCCAGCGTCGGCAATGGCGTGATGGTGGCGCTGGAAGCCAAGGACAAGGAGCAGGTTCACCGGCTCTATGACATCGCGCTGGCCAATGGCGGCACATGCGAGGGCAAGCCCGGCCCGCGCGGCGACAATTTCTATGCAGCCTATTTCCGCGATCCTGATGGCAACAAGCTCAACGCCTTCATTATGACCGGCCCGCTCGGCTAGAAACCGTCTAGCGGGTTTCCTCCCCGGAGGGCGGACAGCTTGACGGCGCTGTCCGCCCCAGCCGGTTCAAGAGGCTTGAGGGCAGCAAATGCCCGCCTGTCCAGCCGGTATCAAGACCCGCCTCGCGCAGGCGCGCAGCCGTCCACACATTGCAGGTCTGGAAAGCGTGATAGCTGGAGCGGCCGGCGAAGAAGGCGCTGCCGCGCGGGTCTAGCCCTTCGGCCACGAAGCCTGGCGCGCCCGCTTCGTCCAGCACAAGCTCGGTCTCCAGTGCGTCAACGATTGTGGCCAGCGCCTCGCCGGACAGGGCCACATCGCGGTATTCGCTCAAATAAGCCTCGCGCGGATCACGGCCCAGCGCCGCGACATGCACGACAGAGCGCGTTGGCCATGCAATGGCGGCAATGCTGTTGAGCGGGTTCACGCCGTCCACGTACGCGCCCTCATCGCCCCAGCCAATGGCAAACCAACGCGCATCGGGAAACGCCGCGCGCATCGGCCCGTCGCCGGGAAACGCATCGGCAGGCAGGTAGAAATTGGCGTGCCAGCCATTGGAACTGATGGCGGCCAGATGACAATCATCCGCGCTTGCCGCCGCCACCGGCGCAGGCCGCGTACAAGCCGACAGCGCAAGCATGAAGGCCGCCAGCAGACCTGCCAGGGGGTAAAGCCGTGCCATGCCCTTTCATATCACGGCCAAACGCCCTATATTCAAGGGGTCCGCCTCGGCGGTCTATGGTGATAAACGTGCGTGTAATAACCAGACCGGACCCGGGTGCGATTCCCGGCGGCTCCACCAATCTCTTTCCCGCTCGTTGGGCGGTGAGCATGGGGCCGATCAGGATCGACGGATGGGTAAAGACGTTGCTTTCACCCGCATGGGCTCCGTTATCAGCCCATTGTTAAAGTTGCCAACGACAACTTTGCTGAAGAAGTGCGTCTCGCTGCGTAAGCAGTGCGATCATTTCGCATCTTAAGTCCTCGGCTCTAGCAAGCCGCAGGCGGGGTTCGGGGGGCGCCTGGCAACAGAAGCCCCCTACTTCTCCAGATTTGCCGGCTGTCTACCGCCTGTGGGACCGTTCGCGGATCAGCACCGGCAGGAGCTGCGTCAGCGCCGTATACAGCCCCGCGCCGAACGCCCAGCTGAGCGGCACGAACAATATGCCCAGCACATCGCGCGCTTCGGGGTAATTGCCGCCAATGCCCAGCACATAACCGCCAGTGGAGAGCTGGTATATGCCAGCTGCATCCGGCGAGATGAGCCGCGCCGCGCCCGCGGCGATCACGAACAGCACCGCCGCATAAAGAAGCCCCAGCACGCTGACGATGGTGGCTGTGCCTACGCCCGACATCGCGCCATAGCGCAAAGCCTCCACCACCCGGCGCGGATTAAGGGTGCGGGCGGCGCGGCGCGCAGCCTGACTGGCGATTTCTGCCGGAAGATAGTGTCCGGGCGGCCCGACGAGATCCAGGGTGCGGGCCACCGTTTCAGCGCTGGCATTGCGTCCGCCGTTTAGGGCCTCGATCACGCGCAACTCCACGTCGCGGCGATACTGACGCGCGAGGCTGCGCGGCAACCGGCCGAGCAGGATATCGGCTTCGTGCATGTATTCGGCGGCCAGAGCGCGGGCCGGTTCGTGTTCAAGCTCAGTCAGTCGTTCCAAGACGGCCACCCCGTAATTTGCCGGTTAACCCTGACGGTAGCCGCATACTGGCGGCCACGAAAGATGCGGCGGCGCAGATTTTTCAACAATGCAAGGCGATTATCACGCCGGTTTGACATTCAGATGAAGCCCGCCAGCCGGACGCAAGGTGACCTGCATGGCTAGCTCGACCGCGCGCGCATCGGCCTGCGGCAAAAACGCCAGATCACGCACCATTGTGGCCAGCATGATAATGGCCTCCATCATCGCAAACCCCATGCCGATACAGGCACGCGGTCCGCCGCCAAAAGCCAGGAACTGGTAGCGGTCGGTGGGCCGCCGGTCGCGCAGCCAGCGATCCGGATCAAACCTGTCAGGATCATCCCAGAGCGTGGTGTGCCGGTGCAGACAGTAAAAGGCGAGCAGCGCCACATCGCCCTTGCGTACAGGCCGTCCACATATCTCGGTCGCACGCACCGCGCGCCGGGCCACCATGGGCGCGGGCGGATAGAGCCGCATCGCCTCTTCCAGCACCTGACGGGTGAAATAGAGCTGGCTGACATGCTCTGCCGATGCAGGCCCCTCGCCCAGCACGGCGCGCGCCTCTTCGCGCAGGCGGGCCTGCGCTTCAGGCTGGTTGGCCAGCAGGTAGAGCGCCCAGGTCAGGGCGATGCCGGTGGTTTCGTGGCCTGCTGCCACAAACGTCATCACGCTATCGCGGATATCGGTGTCGGACAGGCCCTCTCCCGTCTCCTCATCGCGCACCGTCAACAGCAGGCCCAGCAGGTCGGTGCCGGCATCAGAGGCGGCACGGCGCCGGGCAATCTGGCCCTCCACCGCCCGCCGGAAAACCTTGCGCGCCTTGCCTGCGCGCGCGGTCATCAGGCGCGGCGTCCACTCAGGCACCGGCGCAAGATCGGTAAGGCGCATGCGCCCGATTTCCTCCAGCAATATCTCGATCGCCAGCCTCACCTCGCCCCGGTCAAAGCCCTCCACATCAGAAAACAGGACGCGCTCGATAACGGCGAAGGTCGCATCGCTCATCACGCTCATTATTTCAGGCGTTTGCGGGTGTTTTAGCCGGGCAACAACCATCGCCGCAGCCTCGGCCATGATGGGCGCAAACGGATCGAGGCGGCGCTTGAGGAAGGCAGGCTGCAGCGTCATGCGCTGACGCCGCCAGCTTTCCCCGTGCGCGGTCAGGATGGCGTCGCCCAGTACAGGGCGCAGCATGCGCTGGATCAGGGGCGATTTGCGCCAATTCTCGAAATTGTCCTGCAGAACCGACCTCATCTCCGCCGGACCGGACAGATGATGGACCGACCGGCCGAGATATGGCCCGGTCAGAATCGTCTTGTCAAAGAGCGGAGCAGGCAGGATGGAGAGCGGATTGTCCCGCATCATCATGCCGGTTTTGAGAAGATTCGTGGGCCGGTCGAGCGGCGTCACCCGGGCAGGCTGAAAGCCGTCCGTCATACCGGTGTCACCCTTGGCTGGCATGGGTTTTTCCATGCGGCGATGTTTAGCGCAGCAAGGCCGCTCCGGCTATTGGCGAATGTGCCAACAGTGTTGACCGATTGACGCAAGGAACGCGTCGGCTAGGCTCGGTTAAGGAAGCTCAAGGCAGGGGGAGACGCGGTGAGCAAGGACCTGATGCGGTATGACCGGCTTGCGCAGGACGCGTTGCGCGGCGTGATCCGTCAGGCGCTCAACAAGGCCGGGAGCCCGGAAGGTCTGCCCGGTGCCCACCATTTCTACATCTCCTTCAAGACCTCTGATCCGGGCTGCGACATCGACCCCAGCCTGGCGGAAGCCTATCCCGACGAGATGACGGTCGTACTGGAACACCAGTTCTGGGATCTGGCGGCGGAAGAAGAATATTTCGAGGTGACGCTGAAATTCGGCGGCGTACCGAAATACCTCAAAGTCCCCTACCGGGCGGTAACGCGCTTCCACGATCCGGCCGTCGGCTTCCACCTGCATTTTGACTATGAGGCGCCCGACGCAGCCAACGGCGCGGCGCCAAGCGTAGCGGCCAGTGGTGGCGGCGCTGACAGCGAAGAAGGCACCGTGGTCAGCCTGGACGCCTTCCGCAAGAAGGACTGAGGTCAAAAGGGTCCGCGCTGCCCGTCAGAGCAGCTTCATCTTCCTGAAGACATAGGTGAGGATCACAGCCACCAGCACGATAAGCCCGGTAACGGCCGCAAACGCCCATTCCTCCTCGGCGAACGGGATGCCTTCGACATTGATGCCGAGCAGACCAGTGAAAAGAGTGAGCGGCAGGAAAATCGCCGCCAGCGCCGACAGCAGCACCATATAGCGGTCCATTTTCGCGCCGCGCGCCTCGACGATCTGGTCCTGGATCAGCGCGGCGCGTTCGCGCACCGCTTCCAGCTCTTCGAGCACGCGGGTCGTCTTGTCTGCGGCCTCGCGCACCCGCGAGCGATCCCGGTCGATCAGCCAGCTCAAATCTTCGATAGAGAGCGTAGTCAGCGCATCGCGCTGCGGGCCGATATAGCGGCGCAGGCGGATCGCCCGGCGGCGAACCTTCGCCAGTGCACCGCGCTCCACCGTGCCATCATCTTCCAGCAGGGCGTCCTCGAACGTATCCAGCTCATCGTGAAGCTCGCCGACATGAGGCTCCATCCGATCGGCAAGACGCTGGGCCAGCTTGGCCACCAGCTCACCCGGACTGACCGGCGCAATCCCGCGCTCAATCGCACTGACAAGGTCCCTCACCGCATGCAGCGGGCGCACCCACACCCCGATCACCCGTGAACGGTCTACCCACAGCCGCACCGAGACCATGTCCTCCGGCTCGGCGCCCTCCATCAGGTTTACCCCGCGCAGGATGATAATGGCCCCTTCCCCGTGAACGGTGCAGCGCGGGCGGGTATCGTCGGCGAGAAGCGCTGACTGAAGGAAGCTGTCCAGCCCACTCTCTGTCTCCAGCCAGTCGCGTGTACGCGGGTCTTCGCGTTGCAAATGGACCCAGGTGAAGGGCGGGCGCCCCTTGCCCTTGCTGTCAGCCTTCGGCGTATCACCAGCCGGCACGCCCATCGCATCGAGCTCTGCCGGTGCAGCCGCACCATGCCCGTCCAGCGCAAAGCACAGGACCGGCGCAAGTTCGGAAGGCATAGTCCCGGCATCAGTGGGGGCCATTTTATACGGTCCTCCCGGTAAGCTGGAAAACTCAGGCGGCTTCCGGCACCAGCGGCACGGCGCGTACACGCACCCGCGCGCGCTCACCCAGCACTTTTTCAACGTGCAGGCGTTCAACCTGGCTATCATCATGGAAGACGACGCCGGTCAGGGCATCGAGCACCGCCTTGGCGACATTGTCGACATCGTGGACGGGCGAGTTTTCTGTACGCTCGATGATGATGGTGACTTCATAGGGGCCCCATTTGGGGCGTACCCGCTTGAACTCGGTGCGGAAAAACTCCCCGATCAGCGTCTTGAAGCGGCGCGACTGCGAAGTGAGCGCATCAACCCGCAGATGAAGCGATCCTGTTGGCGTGGCTACCTGCACCTTCCCTCTCCCGGACCATTCAAGGCCCTCATCCTGCAGCACATGGCCGTCAGCGGCTTGATCCGTCATCGCCCGATGCTACACACCCGATTCGTTATATTCACCAGTGTCCGCGCGCTTTGGCCCTCTGGCAAGCCGCACGGGCAAACCAGACCCGCTGAGGAACACCATGTCTGCCATGCGCACCGAGACCGACTCCTTTGGCCCGCTTCAGGTTCCCGCCGACAAATATTACGGCGCGCAGACCGCCCGCTCGCTGATTAACTTCAAGATTGGCGGCCAGACCATGCCGGTGCCGCTGGTGCGCGCGCTGGGCGTCGTCAAGCATTGTGCCGCCAAGGCCAATATGGCGCTCGGCAATATGGACGCCAAGGAAGGCAATGCCATTGCGGCCGCCGCGCTGGAAGTGGCAGACGGCAAGCTGGACGACCATTTCCCGCTGGTCGTCTGGCAGACGGGGTCCGGTACCCAGTCGAACATGAACGCCAATGAGGTGATCTCCAACCGCGCGATTGAGATGCTGGGCGGGGAGATGGGCTCCAAAAGCCCGGTCCACCCCAACGACCACGTGAACCGCTCCCAGTCCTCCAACGATGTGTTCCCGACGGCTACCCACATCGCCGCTGCGCGCGAGATGCACTCCACGCTGGTGCCTGCCCTGAAGACGCTGCGCGATGCGCTGAAAGCCAAGTCGGATGCCTTCAAGGACATCATCAAGATCGGCCGCACCCATTTGATGGACGCCACACCCATCACGCTGGGTCAGGAGTTCTCCGCCTATGTGGCCATGGTCGAAAACGGCATCCGCCGCGTGGAAGCGGCCCTGCCCGCCCTTTACGAGCTGGCGCAGGGCGGTACGGCGGTCGGCACCGGCCTCAACGCCAAGCCAGGCTTTGATGTAAAGTTTGCAGAAGAAGTCGCCAAGCTGACCGGCCTGCCCTTCGTCACGGCACCCAACAAGTTCGAGGCGCTCTCCACCAAGGATGCGCTGGTGGAGGCCCATGGCGCGCTGAACTCGCTTGCCGTATCGCTGTTCAAGATTGCCAATGATATCCGGCTTCTGGGCTCCGGCCCGCGCTGCGGCATTGGCGAGCTGTCCCTGCCTGAAAACGAGCCGGGCTCGTCCATCATGCCGGGCAAGGTGAACCCCACCCAGTGCGAGGCGATGACCATGGTCTGCACGCAGGTCATGGGCAATAACGCCGCCGTCACGTTCGCCGGCAGCCAGGGCCATTTCCAGCTCAACGTGTTCAAGCCGGTGATGATCTACAACGTGCTGACCTCCACGCGCCTGCTGGCCGACGCGGCGATCAGCTTCACCGAGAACTGCGTGGTCGGCATCGAGGCCAATGAGGCGCGCATTGCCGACATCATGGAGCGCTCGCTCATGCTGGTGACGGCGCTGGCCCCGAAGATCGGCTATGACAATGCGACGACGGTGGCCAAGACCGCGCACAAGAACGGCACCACGCTGCGCGAGGAAGCGATCCGGCTCGGCTTTGTCACTTCGGAAGAATTTGACGAGGTGGTGCGCCCCGAACAGATGATCGGCCCGAAATAATTGAGCGAAATCGTCAATCTGCGTACCGCGCGCAAGCGCAAGGCCAGAGCGGCGGCAGCGAAAGATGCTGCCGCCAATCGCGCCGCCTTTGGCCAGACGAAGGCTGAAAAACTGAAACGCAAGGCTGAGACCGACAAGGCCGCCCGCGATCTCGACGGCAAGAAGCGGGGGTAGGTCGCAGCCGCCTTTTCCTCGTCATTCCCGCGCAGGCGGGAATCCAGACGATCATAAAGCTCTGTCAGTTGCGAAGTGGCTCTGGGTTCCCGCCTGCGCGGGAACGACGATAGTGAGGGGCGAGAAACGAGCTTACGCCCCCCTACTTGCCCCTCAGCGCCGAAATCGTCCGGCCCGGCGCGATCTCTTCCACATCACAGATCAGGTGAAGAAGCGCTGGCTTCCCGCAATTTTTCGCCTGCTCGAAGGCGGCGGGAAAATCGTCAAACGATTCCACGCGTAGCCCCTCGCAGCCAAAGCTTCGCGCAAAGGCGGCAAAGTCCGGGTTTTTCAGCTCCGTGCCTGAAACCCGGCCCGGATACTCACGCTCCTGATGCATGCGGATCGTGCCGTACGCGCCATTATCGGCGACGATGAAGATGACGTTCGCGCCGTACTGCGCGGCAGTCGCCAGCTCCTGCCCGCACATCAGGAAGCAGCCATCGCCATTGACCGAGACGACCAACGCGTCCGGCCTGGCGATCTTCGCTGCGATGCCCGCCGGCACGCCATAGCCCATCGCGCCGGAGGTCGGCCCCAGCTGGGTGCGGCAGTGCTTGTGGCGGTAAAAGCGGTGCAGCCAGGCGGCGTAATTGCCCGCGCCATTGGTGATAATCGCGCTTTCAGGCAGATCGTCCGACAGCCAGCAGAACATTTTCGACAGGTTGAAGCCGCGCTTTACCTCGACGACCGACGAGAACGCCAGAAACTCCTCATGCGCGGCCGCGGCCTCACCGGCCCAGGCACTGGAATCCACCTTGATGTGGGCGAGCGCGTCAGCGGCAGCCGCCACCGTGGCGTTGATGGCAAGGTCAGGCTGGTAAACCCGTCCCAGCTCCTGTGCGCCGGGATGGATATGAACCAGCGTCTGACCCTCCAGAACCGGCGGTTTTAGAATGGAATAGCCCGAGGTCGTCATCTCGCCGAGACGCGGGCCGAACACGATGAGCAGGTCTGCCCCCTTCACGCGCTCCACCAGCTTGGGGTTCGGCCCAACGCCCAGATCCCCGGCATAGTTCGGACCCATATTGTTGTAATGGTCCTTCGACCGGAAGGAGCAGGCCACCGGCAGATCATTGTTTTCGGCAAAGCGGCGCGCCTTCTCCACCGTTTCGCCGCTCCACTTGGTGCCGCCATAGATCACGAACGGGCGCTTTGCCTTTGCCAGCAGGCTCTCCAGCTTGGCGATATCGCCCGGCGCGGGCGCGGCATGGGCGGTTTCCACCCGGCGGATGGCGGGCGCGTCAGCCACTTCGGTGAGCATGTCTTCGGGCAGGGACAGCACGACAGGGCCGGGCCGCCCATTCATCGCGGTGGCAAAGGCACGCGCCATGTATTCGGGCACGCGGGCGGGGTCATTGATCTCGGCCACCCATTTGCACTGATCGCGGAAAAAATGCGTGTAATCGACCTCCTGGAAGGCTTCCCGGTCCTTCATGTCGCGCGCCACCTGCCCGATGAGCAGGATCATCGGCGTGGAATCCTGAAACGCGGTGTGCACGCCAACACTCGCCTGCGTGGCGCCGGGGCCGCGCGTGACCATGCAGATGCCGGGACGGCCCGTCAGCTTGCCGTGGGCCTCGGCCATGTTGGCCGCGCCCGCCTCCTGACGGCAGGTGATGAAGCGGAAATCCTTGCCCTTCTCGTATATGGCGTCCAGCAGCGCCAGATAGCTTTCCCCCGGCACGCCGAACGCCAGATCGGCACCATTGGCAAGCAAGGCATCGGCGAGGTGCTGGGCACCGGTCTGACGGGGCATGGAGGTGTTCCTTGTTACTGGCCTGTCAGAGCTAGCCGCGACCGGCGGACGGGGCAAGTTCGGGCTGCGTTGTAGCTCACCTCGCCGCAACTCGCGAGATTGAGGACAGCCAAACTATCCCCTTATCCGCACGCCAACCGAAACGGTACGCGGTTCGCCGGGGAAATAGCGATAGCCGCCAAAGGCAAAGTCGGCGCGCTCGGCATAGCGCGTATTGGCGGCATTACGCAGGGACGCGAAGAGCTCCACGCCGCCGCGCACCTGCATCGCGCCGCGCAGATTGAGGAGGTGATGGCCAGAATAGACCGCGTCATTGGCCGCATCGGCGAAATACTCGCCCACATGCACCCATTCGGCTTCGAGGCGAACCGCGTCCACCGGTTGCCAGTTCGCCCGCAGATTCCACAGCCATTCCGGCGCGGTATCCACGCGGTTGCCGCGCTCGATCACCTCGAATGCCTGCCCCGCCGTGCGGTCGAAATCATAATTGTGAATGGCCCAAATGAGCGCGCCCGAAAGCGTAAGCCGGTCTGTGAGCGGCCACACGCCTTCAATCTCCACACCCTCATGGGTCGTGCGCCCGTCCGTGACATTGATACCGTCCGCATCACGGAAGAACACGTTGCGCTTGACCATGGTGAAGGCGGTCAGTTCCAGCGCCAGACCGTCAGGGCGCGACAGGCGCAATCCTGCCTCCAGACTGTCGAGCACTTCCGGCTCGATATTGTCGATCTCCTGACCGGGCTGCAGCCGGTAGAGCTCATCGGTCTGCGGTGCACGCACGCCGCGCGCGGCACGCGCAAACGCCCGCCAATTGTCTGCAAAGCGCCACACAAGCCCCGCATGGGGCGCAAACGTGGTGAAGCTGTCAGAACGGTCCGGCAGACGCAGGAAGCGCCCTGTCGCGCCATCATCGGTGTTGTTGGTGTAGTCGAAGCGCGTCGTCTCCAGCCGTGCGCCGCCTTCGATTTCCAGCACATCTGTGAGGGCGTGGCGGCCCATTGCGAACACCGCGCCGGTCAGCGCCTCCACGTCATAATCGTAGTGAATGCCTTGCGGGAACGCGCCGAAGCTCGGAAGGGTCTGATCCTCGATCAGATAGCCGCGCGTCCACTCGCCATCCGCGCCGATGGTCAGGCTGCCGCGCGCGGTCTGGCGGGTGAGCGCCGATTGCGCACCAATGCTGTCATGGCCAGTAAATTCCAGCGCCCGCGAGGGCAGGAAGTGGAGCCGGAACTCCATATCATTGCTGCGCGCATAGACGGCCCCTGAAAGGCTCCACAGCGCCGAGAGAGTATGATCGGCATGCAGGCTCGCCCGGAAAGCGCGCGCATCGCGGAACGCTTCAGGGTTTGAATTGCGCCGCGACAGCGCTTCATCGCGATAGGCTTCAAACCCGTTCACGAAGGTCGCGGTTTCCTGCTCCAGATGGATCATGCTGGCGCGCGCGCTCCAGCGCATCGCCCCCTGCCCCCAGTCCAGACGCGTCTGAAGGCCGGCGCGAAACAGCGAGGCATCGTCCCGCCACCCGTCTTCAGAGCGCACGGAAAGCCCGATATAGCCATCGCCAAGCCGGGTTGCGCCGCTGGCCTCCGCCGTGACGCGCGCGCGCCCATAGCTGCCCAACTCCAGCTCCGCCCGGCGGGCCGCAAGGGCCGGGTCCGGCGTGATGACATTGACCAGGCCATGCAGCGCGTTCGAGCCATAGACCGCACCGCCCGGCCCGCGGATGATCTCCACCCGTCCGGCCAGCTCGTCCACCGCCTCGAACAGGCCATTGATATTGGCAAAGGCCGGTGCACGCAGGGAAATCCCGTCTTCAAGATAGAGAAACGATCCCGCGCCCGCGCCAGCGCTCAACACCGGCGATCGGATGGCGGTGAGATGCTCTGCCCCGTTGCCGCGATGGATATGAACCCCCGGCGCGCGATTGAGCAGTTCGGCCACGTGCTGGGCACCCACGGTGCGGATCGTGTCGGCTTCAATCACCGCCACCGGCACCGCCGAGCTGTCGCGGACCTGCGCGCTGCGCGTGGCGCTGACGACAATGACCTCATCTGCCGCCCCGCCCGGCACGTCCTGCGCCATCGCGCTGCCGCTAGCCGCCGCCAGCACCAGCGCACAGGCGCGCATCGCGCTTGACGCAAAGCCTTGCCAGCCTAGGGTTACGGCGTTTCTTGCGGGGGTTGATGCCATGATGTTTTGCCGGTTCGTGCTGGTGGGAATGCTGAGCGCGTGTCTGGGGCTTTCTGCCGCCGAGGCGTATGAACCCAAGCCGTTAGTTGAGCTTATCGGCCAGGATGTCGAGTACGATCCTGCGATTCCCTTGCCCGAAGCTGTAACCGGCTTTGCCGTCGGCGAGATCATCTACACGCCCGACATGATCGCCGCCTACATGCGGGCCATAGCCACCGCATCGGACCGGGTAACGGTCGACAGTGTAGGCCGTTCCCATTTCGGCCGCCGCATCATGCGGGTCACAATCACGTCACCGGAGAACCATGCGCGGCTGGACGATATCCGCGAGGCGCAGCATGCCATCTCCGCTGCCGGCAACACTGCCGCCATCCCGGACGACCACCCGGTGGTGATCCAGTTCACGCATGGCGTGCACGGATCAGAGCCCTCGGCCTCCGACGTCATCATGCCGCTTCTCTACTTACTGGCCGCCGGTCAGGGCGCAGAAGTGGCTGATATGCTTGACCGTTCGGTCATTCACCTGATCGGCCCGATCAACCCGGACGGCGCGGAGCGCTTCGCCAGCTGGACCAATATGCACCGCGCGCGGGTGCCGGTGGCCGACCCGCAGCATCGCGAGCACTACCATGAATGGCCATGGGGCCGGACCAACCATTACTGGTTTGACCTGAACCGGCAATGGCTACCCGTGACCCAGCCCGAAGCGGTGGCGCTGGTACGCGCGACGCGTGAATGGATGCCCAATATAGCCGGTGACTTCCACGAGATGGGGCCGAACACGACCTATTTCTTCTCTCCGGGACCGCCCGACGGCCTGCACCCTCTGCTTTCGCAGGCCGGACTTGAACTTAATCAGCGCATGAACAACTTCCTCAGCGAACAGCTGGACAGCGAAGGCGCGCTCTATGTCAGCGAGGAGCTGTTCGACGATTTCTATCTCGGCTATGGCTCCAGCTATCCCGGTCTGGTCGGCTCGGTCCCGTACCTGTTCGAGCAGAGCTCGGTGCGCGGCATCGTTCAGGAAACCGAATTTGGAACATTGCGTTACGACGAGAAGGTGGGCCAGCAGGCGCGTGTCGGCCTGGCCCTGATACGGGCCGGCCTCGCCAATCGCGAGCGGCTTCTATCCTTCCAGCGCGATTTCTATCGCGAGAGCGCCCGGCTGGCGAACGCCGCGCCCAACCTTGCCTATGTTTTCAGCTCTGCTGATTCTGGAAGGCTCAATGATTTCATTGATATGCTGGATGTTCATGGCATCGAAATTCATCGCCTCAGAGAGCGCACAAGGCTCGGCAATACAGATTTCGACCCCTCAAACAGTTATGTAGTACAGGTGCGCCAGCGCGAGTTCCGCGTGGTCGAAGCTCTCTTCGAAACCCGCATCATCGACGACATGACCGAGTTCTACGATGTCTCCGGCTGGACGCAGCCTTTGGCCTACGGCCTTGATTTTGCTGCGGTTCGCCCCGGACTCTTTGCCCCGAACCTCGCCGGTGAACGCGTCACTCCGGCTGACCGGGCCGTCCCGGCGCCTGAGCGCACCGATTATGCCTATGTCATTGACTGGACTAACTTTTATGCCCCGCGCGCGCTCTACCGCTTCCTGGAGGCGGGCATCCGCGCCCGCATGGTGCCCGACGCCATCAGCGTAACCACGGCGGATGGAGAGGTCTCTGTCCCGCGCGGTTCGGTCGTCATTCAGGTGCGCCAGCAGGACGTGGACCCTGAAACTGTCCACGCCCTTGTCCAGAGGACAGCCGGAGACGGCGTGCGCGTGATCGCGGCCACCAGCGGGGCGACGCGTCAGGGCTCTGATCTGGGCGGCTTCGCGCTTAGCAATGTGCGCCGCCCGGAGATATTGCTGCTCACCGGACGCGGCCAGGATGTGGGCGCGGCCGGCGAGATCTGGCACCTGTTCGACCATGAGCTGAACATGCCGGTTTCCATGATTGATATCAGCGAGTTCGCCCGCGCTGATCTCAGCCGCTACACCCATATCATCCTGCCCAATGGCGGCTATGGCGGGCTGGGCGAGGCCGACGCCGAACGGCTGGGGCAATGGACGCGCGCAGGCGGCGTGCTGATCGGCATTCAGGGCGGGGCCGATTTTGCCATCCGCAACAGCCTCACGGCTGCCAGCTGGGCGGAGAGAAGCGGGGATAATGGGGGCAATAATGCCCTCGCCTATGACACCCTGTCCCAGTGGGATACCGAGGCGCGTATCTCCGGCGCTATCTTCGGCACAGATGTGGATCTCTCCCATCCGCTGCTCTACGGGCTCACCTCAAGCCGCCTGCCAGTGCAGCGCGAAAGCACGCGCGGCTTTGCGATGGGAGACAATCCCTTTGCGATTCCAGTGCGTTACAGCCGCAACGGGCTGCTGTCGGGCTATGCGTCAGAGGCAAACATCCAAGCCTTACAAGGGCTTGGCGCGGTGCATGCCGAGCGTAGCGGGCGCGGCGCGGTGATCCTGTTTGCAGACAATCCCTATTTCCGCGCCTATTTCCGCGGCTCCGCGCGCGTACTGACAAATGCCGTCTTCTTCGGGGACACATTCCGCAATCCGGGCCGGCGCAGGCCAACCGCTGAATAGACAAGCGTAAGCGCCATCACGTCTTTTCGTGGCGGCGCTTCAATTCCTCCGCGACATCACTGAGGGATAGTCCGCGCGCTTTTAAAAGGACAATGAGGTGGAAAATCAGGTCCGCCGCCTCGCCCGTCAGGGCGGAGTTATCCTCGCAAACGCCGGCGAGCGCCGTTTCGACGCCCTCCTCCCCCACTTTTTGCGCTACCTTGTTGATTCCCTTGGCCAATAGCCGGGCGGTATAGCTTTCCTCCGGCGAACTATCCGCCCTTCTATCCACGATCGCGGATAATTCGCCGATGAAAGCCAGCGCCGGGCCGGGATAATCACCAAAGCAGGAGCGCGTGCCGAGGTGACAGGTCGGGCCTTCGGGCAGAGCCTGCACCAGCAGCGCGTCACGGTCGCAATCAGCGGCGAGGCCAGCCAGGCGCAACACATCGCCGGACGTCTCGCCCTTGGTCCAGAGCCGGTTTTTCGAGCGCGACCAGAAGGTTACAAGGCCCTTCTCCTGCGTTGCGGCAAGCGCCTGCGCATTCATATAGCCCAGCATCAGCACCTCGCCGGTAGCGGCATGCTGGACGATGGCAGGCACCAGCCCGCCGCCCTTTTCAAAGTCGATTTGCTCCGCAGAAAGCGGGGAGAGTTCATCGCTCATGGGCGCACCTCGATGCCGGATTGTGCGAGATAGATTTTCAGATCGGGGATGGAAATGACACTCCTGTGGAAGACGCTGGCCGCTAACGCCCCGTCAACATTGGCCTTTTTGAACACGGCCTCGAAATGGTCCATCGCGCCCGCCCCGCCAGAGGCGATCAGCGGCACCGAACACACCTCACGGGCGGCAATTAGCTGTTCAATATCATAGCCTTGGCGCACGCCGTCCTGGTCCATGCAGTTCAGCACGATCTCGCCCGCCCCGCGCTCTATCACCTCTTTTATCCATGACAGCGTATCGCGTTCGCTGGTCAGGGTCCGGTCCGGGTCGCCAGTATATTGGTGGAGGCGATATATCCCCCCAATTTTGCGGCTATCCATGCCGACAACCACACACTGGCTGCCAAATTCTTCTGCCAGCGCGTTGATCAGATTGGGGTTTTCCAGCGCGGGCGTGTTGATGGATATCTTGTCTGCCCCCGCATGCAGGCGCGCACGGGCCGCCGCTACTGACCGGATGCCACCGGCCACGCAAAACGGTATGTCGATCACCTGCGCCACGCGGCCCACCCAGAGGGGCTCCACCTCGCGTCCTTCTGGGCTGGCGGAGATGTCATAGAAGACCAGCTCGTCGGCCCCCTGCTCTGCGTAAAGCCTTGCCAGTTCTACGATATCGCCGACGATCTCGTGGTCTTTAAAGCGCACGCCCTTGACCACCTTGCCGTCGCGCACATCGAGGCAGGGAATGATGCGCCGGGCTAGCATGCCAGCGCCTCTTCCAGCGTGAAACGGCCCTCAAAGAGCGCGCGGCCAATGATAATTCCGCCCATTTTCATGGCCTTGGCCTGCCGGATATCCTCCAGCGTGGCGACGCCGCCTGAAGCCTGCCAGGCGATCTCCGGCCGGGAGGCCACAAGGCTCTGATAAAGCGCGGTATTTATACCCTCCAGCATGCCGTCCCGCCCGGTATCTGTCGCCAGCGCGTGGCGCAGCCCGTGGCGTTGATAGGCTTGCAAGAGCTCCCCCAGCGTTATCCCCGCTTCCTCGGTCCAGCCCTTGACCACCGGGACGGGCCTATCCCCCTTCATGCGCACATCGAAGGCGGCGGCAATGGCCTGCGCCCCATAGCGGACAAGCCAGCCCGAAACTTTTCCCGGATCAGTGACCGCGAGCGAGCCGATCACCACCCGTGATGCGCCGGAATCCAGCAATGATTCAATATCTTCGCCGGTGCGCACCCCGCCGCCCGTCTGCACCTTGATGCCGGTCGCGGCGACGCTCTCGACGAGGGATAATTGCCGCCTCTTGCCGTCGCGCGCGCCGGAAAGATCGACCAGGTGCAGCCATTCTGCCCCCGCTTCGAGATAGCCGCGGGCCACGGCGGCGGGGTCATCCCCATAGTCGGTGACGGCGGCGAAATCCCCCTTTGCCAGGCGCACTACCCGCCCCTCGAGGACATCTATGGCTGGATAGATTTTCACGCCTTAACCCTTGATAAAATTGGACAATATACGCGCCCCGACAGCGCCGGAGCGTTCGGGGTGGAACTGGCAGCCGGCAATGTGTCCATGGCGGACCATCGCACTTATCCGCGTTCCGTAAGTGGTGGTGGCGAGAGTTGATGCGCCTTCGGGCACGTAGAAGCCGTGGACAAAATAGACATGGGCGCCCTCCTCTATCCCGGTGAGAAGCGGGTCTGAACCGGGCTGAAAGCTGAGGGTATTCCAGCCCATGTGCGGCCACGGACCCGCATCAGACGGAGCCAGACGCTCCACCCGGCCGGGGATAAGCCCCAGCAGCGAAACGGGAACACCTGCCCCGCTATCCTCGTCACTTTCCCCGAATAAAAGCTGCATACCCAGGCACACACCCAGCAGCGGACGGGTATCGGATCGCAGCGCGTCCGCCCAGCCGGAGCGTTCCAGCGCCCGCATTGCGGGGCCAGCCGCGCCCACACCCGGCAGGATAAGTTTCGTCGCGCTGGCCGCCTCTCCCGGTGTCGCCGCAAGGACAGGTTCGACGCCCAGCCGGTTCAAGGCGTAGCGCACGCTAGCGATATTGGCGGTCGAGGTATCGATGAGCGCGAGGGTCATTCCATCACCTCTGTCATCCTCCGGCCGCATAGCGGTCCGGGGGAGCCATGCCTACCAAGTGCATGTAATCCAGAGCTTTCAGGCATGGGTGGCCCGGACAAGCCGGGCCATGACAACGGTATATTGCCGTTCAAACTCCCTTGCGTTTTCCCGGCGAAAGCCGGGATCCAGCTTTTAGCTCCGCAACGCATCCGGGTTGCGATGTTCCGCGAAAAGTCGCGGGCGCGCGTTCGCGCTCTTCGGACGGCGTAACGCCGTCCGCAAGGCCGACCGGCCGCCGGGCACTTTTGCCCGAAGCGACGCACGGATGTGCGGAGCATCAGCAAACGAAACTGGGCACCGGCTTTCGCCGGTGAAACGCGCGGTGAAAGCATGGACAAACCAGCCCCGCGCCCCATCACAACACCCCCTTTGTGGAGGGGATAGAGGCGCCCTCAATCCGGATGGCCTGGCGCAGCGCGCGGCCAAACGCCTTGAAGCACGCCTCGATCATGTGGTGGGGGTTATCCCCGCTCACCTCGACATGGATGGCGGCTTTGAGCGTCTCGGAGATGGAGCGGAAAGCGTGCACGCACATATCCACCGGGTAATCCCCCACCCGCTCGCCGGGAATCTCGCCGTCGAAACGCAGGTAAGGACGCCCCGACAGATCGATCCAGACGCCCGCGCGCGTCTCGTCCATGGGCAGGGCAAAGCCGAAACGGGCAATGCCGGCCTTGTCGCCGAGCGCGACACCGATCGCCTCGCCCAGCGCCAGGCACACATCCTCGATCGTGTGGTGGGTATCGACTTCGATATCGCCCTCGCACACCACATCGAGGCGGAAGCCGCCATGGCGCGAGACCTGCTCCAGCATGTGATCGAAGAAGTGGACGCCGGTTTCAAACCGCCCGCCCTCACCGTCGAGATCGATGAAAAGCGCGATGTCGGTTTCCTTCGTGGTGCGGCGGATGGAGGCCGTGCGCGGGGCTTTGAGACCACCCAGATAGGCGGCCAATGCCTTCGCTTCGGCGAGCGACAACACCCAGGCGGTGAAGCCCTCCGGCGTTTCCTCCAGCTTCAGCCCCAAAGCGGCGAGGCGCTGCGCCAGAGCGGCCTTATCGGTGCCAGAAAGGGTGAGTTTATCCCCCTCTCTATCCACCTGCGCCCCGGTCAGCTCACCCATTCGCGCAGCGCTGACACACATTAGCGAAACATACTGATCCCACTGCGCTTTCGCCGACGCGATTCCGGCTGGCGAGAGGCGGGAGGGTATTTCAGGGCCGAAAATGGGGTATGGCAGGCCCGATTCCGGGGTGAGTTTCGCCGCCAGCGCCGGATTTCGCGTATCTATCACCACATTATCGCTGATCTCGCGGCCCAGCCGGTAGAGCGTAACGCCTTCTTTCGACGGGCTTTCCAGCGCCGCCAGCCCTTCAGGCAAACGGCTGGCGTCGAAGGGTGTATCCATTGCTGTGAGCGCTTGCTGCGCCGCAGCAGCATTCGGAGCGAGGACGAGCGCTTCAGGGTCACACCCCAGAATATCCGACAGCCGGGCAAGGAGGGCCGTGCGGGATAGTTCTGCCCTTATCCCCGCCGTTCTAGAGAGGTCTATAATGGCGCTCATGTCAGAGCCTCCCCTCTTCCGCCTTCTCGCGCCTCGCCGCCATGGCGAGCCGGTGCGCATCGAGCCCTTCAAGGGCGGCGAGCCGCTCGACCGTGGGCGCGATGGCGGCAGCGCCCCTGGCCTCGAAACGCAAAACGCTGGTCGTCTTCTGGAACATCTCGACACTGACCCCGCCATAGGCCCTCGCCGCACCGGCGGTCGGCAGGGAATGGTTCGGCCCGGCGGCGTAGTCGCCAGCAGCTTCGGGCGTCCAGGGGCCGAGGAATATGGACCCGGCATGGCGGATCTCACCGCAGAGCGCTTCCGGATCGGATGTCTGGATGATGAGGTGCTCGCCCGCATAGGCATTCGCCGCCGCCACCGCGTCCGCTTCGTTCCGTACGAGGAATGCCTTCGAGACCTGAAGAGCCGCCGCCGCAATGTCACGCCTCGGCAAACCCTCAAGGCGGGCTTTCAGCGCAGCTTCCACCAGGTCGACGAACCGCTCCGAGAAAGCGATGAGGAGAACTTGAGCGAGGCGGTCATGCTCTGCCTGGGCCAGAAGATCGAGGGCGACAAAGTCCGGGTCCGCGCTGTCATCGGCGATGATGATGACCTCGGAAGGACCGGCGGGCAGGTCCGCCGCCGCGCCGCCAGGGCTCTGCGCGAGCAGCGCCTTCGCCGCCGCGACATAGGCATTGCCGGGCCCGAAAATGCGGTCGGCGCGGGGCAGGCCCGCAATGCCGAGGCCCAGCGCGGCAACCCCGTGCGCGCCGCCAAGCGCATACACCTCATCAAGGCCAAGCAGGCCCGCCGCGCCAAGAATGGTGCGGTCCGGCCCGCCCTCCCCGACTGGCGGGGTGAGGATTGCGATCCGGCTGACGCCCGCGATTTGCGCCGGGATGGCGAGCATGAGCAAAGTTGAGACAAGCGGCGCGGTGCCGGCCGGCACGTAAAGCCCGGCCACTTCCAGCGGCGTGACGCGCCGCTCCGCCACCCCGCCGGGCCATGTTTCGAGGCAATAGGATTTATATCCTTGGCATGCGTGATAGCGGCGCACGGCATCGGCGGCGGCGAGGATGGCTTTTGCGTCCTCCGGGTCCAGCGCGTCCGCCGCGGCCTTCAATTCGCTCACCGGCACGCGGAAGTCTTCGGGCGCATAGCCATCGAGCGATTGCGCATAGCGGCGCACGGCGGTTTCGCCTTCGGCGCGCACTTCGGAGAGGATTTTCGCGGCGACCTCGAACGCATCCGAGCTATCGCTCGGCCGGGCCATCAGGCTCACGCGTTCATCGGCAGACAATTCCGCCCAGACATATCGGGTGAGATACGCCATCGCTTACGCCATCATCTTTTCGATCGGCAATACGAGGATGGAGCGCCCGCCCGCGGCCTTGATCTGCTCCAGCGTCGACCAGAACACTTCTTCGGTGCACACCGCATGGATGGCGACCACATCGTCACGGCCGACCACGGGCGCGACGGTTGGCGCATCGGCGCCGGGCAGCACGGCGCGTATCTCGTCCAGCCTGTCTTTCGGGGCATTGAGCAGGATGTATTTGGTCTGGCGCGAGGCGATCACGCCCTTGAAGCGCTCCACCAGCAGGTCCAGCGTCGCGCCCCCGCCATTGAGGGCTTCCGGGTTGGCGATCAGCACCGCCTCGCTCTCCAGCACGGTCTCGAACGCGGCCAGCCCATTGGCTTCCAGCGTAGCGCCGGTGGAAACGAGGTCACAGATCGCATCAGCAATCTTCATGCGCGGCGCGACCTCGACAGAGCCGCCCATCTCCACGATCTCTGCCATGATGCCGCGCTCTTGCAGGAATTTCGCCGTCAAAGCGGGATAGGAGGTGGCGATGGCGCGGCCCTCAAGGTCTGCCACCGACTGGACCGGCCCTTCCAGAGGCGCGGCGAGTTTCAGCGTGCATCGCGCAAAGCCCAGCCGCTGGACGATCTCGAGGCCCGCCACGCGGGGCGAGCGCGCCGCCGCCTCGGCCAGCACATTCTCGCCGACAATGCCGCACCCGCACGAGCCCGATGCGACGAAGCTCGGGATATCATCATCGCGGATCAGCATCAGATCGAGCGGGACATTCTCTGCCCGGCGCATCAGCGCGTCGCGCGCATAGGCGAGCTTCACGCCCGATTGCTTCAGGAGGTCAAACCCGCCTTCGGCGAGCCGGCCGCTCTTCTGCACGGCCAGGGTCAGGCGTCCGGCGCTCATCGGGTTTTTGCCTTCAGCCGGTCCAGCACCAGCCTGTAGCCCTGGTGCGGCTCCTGCGCGAGGAAGCGCGCGACGCGCGTGACCGTGGTGGTGGAAACGCCGGTCTCGGCGCTGATCTCCCGGTAGGAGCGCCCCGCTTCGAGCAGCTGCGCCACGCGCCAGCGCTCGGCCAGCGCGTCACGCTCGCCGGGCGTCGTCAGATCGGTGAGGAAGCGCGCCATCTCGCCTGCATCCTTAGCGGCCAGCAGCGCCTCGCACAGCGCGTTGAAATCACGGGTCCTTGTCTCCCTGTCGAGGCGCATCACGCCCTCCTTTTCATCTCTTTTTCTGCCGCCGCCATACCGGCTCCCGGCAGATTGCCCTTCCCACGCCCGGCTGGGTCTCTGCCCGGCCCGTGCCTGACCAGCCGTCCGCCGGGCGGCCCGTCTGGCCCGTCAATACCTATCCACGCCTGTCCACCCACACCGCCGCCCTGCTGAACCGCCGGGTGACACAGGGCCGGACGTCGCTGGGCCAGACGTCACTGGTACGGACGTCAGAGAGCTGGCCCACACGGAACCAGATGCCACTGGCCCGGACACCTCATCCGGCCCTGCCCCGCCGTTCCACAGCACATCGTGACACCTCTATATCGTATTAGCGCGATAACACAATGGACCCTGAGCAGTGGGCGAGAGAGGAGGTTGGGAGCGTGGCGTGTGGGTGTGGGGTGGAGGGGCGGCAGTGGAGGAGGGGCGTGAAGGCGTGGGGTGGAGGGGGGAGTGCAGCGCCCTCCACCTCAGGTCACCCGCCCGGCCTGTCCCCGTGAAAACGGGCAGCGGGAGAACCAGCTTTCTTGCTTCAGGGCATTGTTATGGATTCTTGATTCCCTGCGTGCCCTGCCAGTCAATCCATCGTGTTAATACAATGATACGACACCATAAGGCACGGAGAGATGGATGTGGAGGATCGGAGACTGCGCGCACGACATCATCAAACAAGGCGTGTGGGGGCTGTGGTGCGAGGCGGAGGGGGCGATGGGGCTGGAGGTGTGGGCGTGGAGCCTGGATGGCGATGTGGCGTGGGGTGTGGAAGTAGATGGTCGAAGAATGAAGGGTGGTGCGGGGTTGTCGAGAGCGTGGGCGTGGTGGGCGAAGGGATGCGCCCAGCCCGTGGCGAAAAGCACCGGAAGAGCAAACCTCTCTCTCGTCATTCCGGAAAGCGCGCCAGCGCTTATCCGGAACCCAGATAACCGTGTGGTGCTCTGCGCCCTGCACCTTCCAGACGCCCCGCCCGCCCGCATCTCGCCGTTACAGACGCCGCCCCGCCCTGCCCATGCCTTCCCCATTCCCGCCGCGCGGCCCCACCCACGCATCCCGGTTTCCGATACATCTCCCCTGCCTTGGCTCGCCCATCCAATTCATCGTATTAACACGATGCCACGCGCATCCGACAGATGGGGTGGAGCGAGGCGGATCAGAGACTGCGGGAGGTGAAGGATAGGCGTGGGTGGGAATGGAAGTGGGGATACGGAGCGGTGGAAGCTCCGGGTGCTCCGGGGAGCGCCCAAGCAACGGCAAAAGCTCTGCCTCTGCAAAGGCATATCCGTTCTGCCATTGGCCCAGCCACCGGGGTCCCCCGCCCCGCCTGTCCCCGTGAAAACGGGGAACGGGGGACCCATCGAACATGCAGGGGCCGGAAGCTGGACCCCGGCTCTGCGGCCGGGGACCCGGTGAGTTGAGCTCGCGAGACGTGAGAGCATGGCGCACGGCCTGTCCCCCGGCCATGACCGCGGGTGGCGCAGTGCAGAAATCCAGCCGGGTGCCGCTGCGCTCCGCCGGTTCCACACGCCCCGCCCTGCCATAGCTCCCCACCAGTTCCCGGCGCACGGCTTCACCAGCATTTCCCCCTTCCCACCCCGAACATGGCCTGCCCTATCAATTAATCGTGTTAATACATTGATATGCACTATCCGGCGAAGCTCGGTAGAACGAGGCGGATCAGAGGCTCCGCGAGGTGGCTGCGGGAGGTGAGGCGGAGTGGGCAGAAATGGCGGGCGGAGTGAGCGCCGGGGTGCGATGCGCCACAAGATGGGGGCTTCCAACTTTCGTCATTCCACAAAGCGCGTCAGCGCTTATCCGGAACCCAGTCATTCATAAAAAATCTGGGTTCCAGGTCTCGCCATCGGCTCGCCCGGAATGACGAAAAGAGAAGGCGTGTTCTCCTGCATCGTCATTCCGGCCACAGCAAAGCGGAGAGCCGGAATCCGGACCATCAGGCACCTTCCGCTGGACCTGCCGCCGCGCCCGCCCCCCGGGCGACTCACCGCGTTCCGGCGCCCTGCACTTCCCGCACCCTGCCCTTTCCAGACACGCCATCCCACCGGCATCTCCCCTTCCCCGACCCGCCCCTCAACTCATCATGTTAATACATTGCGACGCGCTATCCGGCATGTCGGGTTGAGTTCGCGGACGAGGGTCTGCGGGCGGGCCTCCGTCTGCCCCATGAAAGGCGGCTTCCATGGCGAGCTGTTCCTGAAGAACAGGATGGGTCTCCCGTCAGGGCGGGAGACCTAAGGTATTGATGCATTTTCAAAGGTTCTGCCAGTATTGCCGTGGAAATCTCTGCCTCAGCTGCCCTGCCCCGCCTGTCCCCGTTTTGACGGGCAATGGGGGCAGCCTTCCCTGTTTGCCTCCGCGCTGCCCTTCCCTGCCTCACCTAGATTGCCACCGTATTAGCACATTGATACGTCGGTCTAACGCGCAGGAATGGAATGCCGTCGCGGGCGAGGGCAGCAGTAGCCAGAAAAAGGGAGACGGGGCCCTGGGCGACCCTTCGAGCCAGCCGGACTGACGGCAAGCGGTGAAGCAATAATATGCACGAAGCCAAGCGCCTGAATCCGTTGCCTGCCCCGCTCCGGTGCCCTTAGCCTTTCCGCCCGCACTTTCGTTATCGTGTTAACACATTGATATGAATGGCATAGCGCGGGACGGGGCGCTGGCTCCACCGCGACTGGCAAGACACAGGTCGATATCCGCAATAAGCTCTCCTCAAGGGAGATTTGTGGGGCAGGCGATGACAGAAAATGTACCGGCCAGCAGCGGCGACTGGTGGAAACGCCCTTGGGTGGCTGTGACCGTCGTTTCAGCGCTTATCTGCATAGCGGCCGTGACCAGTGCGATCACGGCGTACTACGCGGAGAGCCGCCAGCAAGCTGACCGGGCAGCAGATCAATACCGGGCTTATGCGGAGCGTGTTGTCGCCTGCGACGGCATCGAGTCTCGCGCGGAGCATTACGCCTGTCTGGTAGAGGCCGTGCAAACGGAACAGCAACGCCTCTACGCGGCAACCAATCTGCGCGCCCAGCAAGACATGTCGACGTGGAGTTTCGCCACACTGTGGATCAGCCTTGGCCTTCTGATCGTTACGGGTGTGGGTGTTACTTACGTGGCGCTGACACTGGATCAAACCAGGCGCGCCACCAAGGCGGCGGTAAAAGCTGCCGAAGCAGCGGAGAATACGGTGCTGGAGACCCGGCGCATCGGAGAGGCGCAGGTGCGGGCTTATATCACTGTGAGACACACCAACTCGTTCTCGAAAATAGAATCCAATAAAAAACATGTGCTTGTGAAAGAAATTATAAATACGGGATCAACCCCTGCGTATAATGTATCATATGCTGCGTCACTATTTGTCGCAGACGACCACTTTTTTCCTGATGAAAATTTCTGGCCCGAACATGATTTCAATTTACACGGCCAAAAAGCATATATAGCCAATGGATCACCGTCATTCGTCGTAGGCGATATATTTCTCGAACACAAAATAGCCATGAACATTTATGCAGGGCACTCATCAATTTTTGCTGCATGCAAAATAGAATACTTCGACGCATTTAACCGTTGTCACACAGCAAACATAATATCAAAGCTTCTTTTTGTCCCGACTGATGAGAAAGATAGCGATGGAAATCCGGTTGTCGAACCAAGAATGGCAGCTCTTCCGGGTGCCAATACCTACAGCATAGATGTGGACAGCGGCGGCTGATATCTGCTCGTCACCATGGAGACGCCTGCGCTCACCCCCGGCCCGGCTCTTGCTTACTCCTTACCCAAAGCCCGCAAGGGCCCAAGAGGGATGTGCCGTGATGAAACAGGTTCTGGCTGCTTTCGCCATGAGTATCGCGTTTTCTGTGCCCGCACTCGCGCAGAATGCCGGCGAGATTGCGCGCGTGCAGGCGGGCGCTTCGTGCACCGGGTGCAATCTGTTCCAGGCGGATCTGGCCTATCGCAACCTGCCGGGCGTGGACCTCTCTGGCTCGCGCCTGCGCCAGAGCGATCTGTCGCTCTCCACCATGAACAATGCCCGGCTGGCGCAGACCGATCTGTCCATCGCCAATCTGTTTGGCGGCCGGTTTACAGGGGTCAGCTTTGCCGGGGCCAATCTGGAGCGCGCCACTCTGGTGGGCGGCTATTTTGGCGGCGCGGATTTTTCCGGCGCCAACCTCACCGGCGCCAATATTTCCGGCGCGGAGATGGAGCGCGCGCGGGGCCTGACGCAAAGCCAGCTGAACGCCGCCTGCGGCGATGCATCGACGCGCCTGCCTGCGGGCCTTCGTGTGCCGCCTTGCGCGTCAGGCCGCTAGACATTTCCCATTACTGCAATTTAAGTCGCTCTTGCCTGCGCCGGGGAGTAGGGAAAAGGGCATGAAATTGCGCAATCTTGCCATTGCTGCGCTTATTCCGCTGACGGCGCTGACCGCGCCGCTCGCTGCGGCGGGCGATCTGGCGGAAAACGCGCAAGCCACGCGCACCGAGCGCGACGCGGACCCGCAGCGCCGCCTGGTGATTGGCGGCGAGTGCGCCTCATGCGATTTCAGCGGCTCCAACCTGGCCGGCGCCCATCTTTATCGCGGCAATTTCGCCAACGCCGATTTTTCCGGCGCGCAATTGCTCGGCGCGCGCTTTGCCAATATGCGCCTTGATGGCGCGGATTTCGCCGATGCGTCCATGCGCGAGGTGCGCCTGTCGAACGTGACGATGAACGGCGCCAGCCTGGTAGACGCCAACATGACCGATATGCGCGCCCATCAGGTCATGCTGCAGGGCGCCAATGCCAGCGATGTGCAGATGAACGGGGCGAGCCTGGTGCAGGTCAGCCTGCAAGGGGCCAATCTGCGCGATGCCGACTTCAGCGCGGCCACGATACGCTCCGGCGATATGCGCGGCGCCAGCCTGCAGGATGCGCGCCTGACCAATGTGGTGATGCAGCACATCATCATGCACCAGGCAAATCTGCGCGGCGCCGCGATGGAAGGCGCCTTCCTCGATCATGTGGACCTGACCGGGGCGACGTTGCGCGGCGCCAATCTTACCGGCGCGCGCTTCCGCGCGGTCAACCTGACCGGCGTGGACCTGTCACGCACGCTGGGGCTGACTGCGCAATTGCTGGAAAAGGCGTGCGGTGACGAAACCACGCGCCTGCCTGAAGACATGAATATTACGCTGGCGGCGTGTGACAACGAAATCCCCGGCGCCCGTCCGGTCGATGAGCGCGCCTTTATCGCCGAGGCCGAGGCGCGCCGTCTGGCACAGCTGGAAGCCGCCCAGGAAGCCTTCGCCGATGCGCTGGCCAGCGTGCAGTCGCGCGCCATGGCCTCTGGCGGGCTTGAGCGTGAGGCGATGGAGACAGCGCGTGAAGCCTTGCGCGAAGCCGCCCGTGCGCAGGCAGAGCTGGCCCGCGCACGCGCGCATTCGGGCTGGCAGTTCGACATGCGGCGCTCCGAGCTGGGCGAGCCCATGCAGTTCTGGCTGGACGGCGCGACACCGCCCCAGCCGCCCACGCCCCCTGCCCGCGCGGACCGGCCCGACCGGCGGTAGCTACCCCTTCTTCGCCTCAGGCAGCACGGTGCGCAGGTGCAGCTCGCGCAGCTGGCGCGCTTCCGGGTAGGCCGGCGCGTTCATCATCAGATCGCGGGCCTGCTGGTCTTTGGGGAACATCACGATCTCGCGCAGGTTTTCGACGCCCGCCAGCAGCATGACGATCCGGTCCACGCCCGGCGCGATACCGCCATGTGGCGGCGCGCCATAGCGGAAGGCGTTCAGCATGCCGCCAAAGGCTTCCTCGACCACTTCAGGGCCATAGCCTGCATATTCGAAGGCCTTGAGCATCACATCGGGGCGGTGGTTACGGATCGCGCCGGAGGAGAGCTCCACCCCGTTGCAGACGATGTCATACTGCCAGGCTTTCAGGCCCAGCAGCGTGTCGGAATCGCCCTTGTCCAGCGCCATGAAGGTCTCGGCGTCCATTTGCGGCATGGAGAACGGGTTGTGGGAGAAGTCGATTTTCTTCTCGTCCTCATTCCACTCATACATCGGGAAATCGACGATCCAGCAGAATTTGAAGACATTCTTCTCGCACAGATCGAGCTCGCGCCCGACAATGTCGCGCGCGCGGCCGGCAAAGGCGTACATGTCCTTCGGGACTCCCGCGACGAAGAAGACGGCGTCACCCGCTTTCAGACCCAGCTGGTTGCGGATGGCGTCTGTGCGCTCCGGCCCGATATTCTTGGCGATGGGGCCAGCGCCTTCCAGCGCCCCGCCCTCTTCACGCCAGAAGATATAGCCAAGGCCGGGCTGGCCTTCTTTTTGCGCCCAGCTGTTCATCCGGTCGCAGAATGCGCGTGATCCACCGGTAGGCGCGGGGATGGCCCATACCTCGACGGCGGGATTCTTCTCGATCATGCCGGCAAACACCTTGAAGCCCGAACCGGCAAAGTGCTCGGTGACGGCCTGCATTTTCAGCGGGTTGCGCAGATCGGGCTTGTCGGAGCCATAGGTGCGGATCGCCTCGGCATAGGGGATGCGCGGGAATGCGTCATCGCTCACTTCGCGGCCATCGGCGAACTCACGGAAAAGGCCGGCCAGCACCGGCTCGATCACGCCGAACACGTCTTCCTGGTCCACAAAGCTCATTTCCATGTCGAGCTGGTAGAATTCGCCCGGCGCCCGGTCGGCGCGCGCATCCTCGTCGCGGAAGCAGGGCGCGATCTGGAAATACCGGTCAAAGCCGGAGACCATGATGAGCTGCTTGAACTGCTGCGGGGCCTGCGGCAGGGCGTAGAACTTGCCCGGATGGATGCGCGAGGGCACCAGATAGTCGCGCGCGCCTTCGGGGGACGAGGCGGTCAGGATCGGCGTCTGATACTCGACGAAATTCTGCTCGATCATGCGGCGGCGGATGGAGTCGATGATTTTCGAACGCAGCACGATGCGCTTGTGCAAGCTCTCGCGGCGCAGATCGATATAGCGGTGCTTCAGGCGCACTTCCTCGGCCCAGTCCGGCTCGCCGAACACGGCCAGCGGCAGCTCTTCGGCCTCGGACTGGACGGTCAGC
The DNA here is from genome assembly GCF_041429775.1 of Glycocaulis abyssi. Lineage (NCBI taxonomy): Bacteria > Pseudomonadati > Pseudomonadota > Alphaproteobacteria > Maricaulales > Maricaulaceae > Glycocaulis > Glycocaulis abyssi. The sequence continues at coordinate 1,139,891 of NZ_CP163421.1, forward strand.
CCCTCAACGCGCAGCTCCACCTCGCCAGTGGGCAGATTTTTGTTCACCGTGTCTTCGCTGCGCGCGACGACCTTGCCGGTCAGCGTGACAACGCTCTCCACGCGCAGACGCTCAAGGCGCGCAAAATGCTCTGAATCCGGCTCCAGCACGCACTGGGTAAGGCCGTAATGATCGCGCAGGTCGATGAAGAGCAGGCCGCCATGATCGCGCTTTCTGTGCACCCAGCCGGAGATGGTGACATCATTACCAACATGATCTTTGCGCAGCTCGCCGCAGGTATGGGTGCGCCAATGGGTCTTGGTAACGGACATGGGTCAGGGCTCTTTGAAACTGAGGTGGAAACGGGCCGGACAGGACGGAGAGAAACCCGCCCATAAATCAGGGGTCGAAATCAGCGCGGAAAAGGCATCGCCACGCCGCCAATGTCAAGGCGGGGACGCGGTTTGCAGGGTTGTGCGCGGCCAGACTCATTCGTAATCTTGGGTGGACGCCAAACTTTGGCCGGGAAAAGCTGGATCAATGCCTGCTGGCGTATTATCTTTGTTGCAGAAATCGTATTGAGAGTCGGAACGTTCAGACATGTCGAACAGAACCATCAGCCGCAAAGGCCAGCATGTTGTTCCGAGCCAGTCGGGCTGGAGCGTCAGGAAAGCTGGCGCAGCACGAGCCTCAAGTGTTCACGCGACACAGGAGGCCGCCATCGCGGCGGCCACCAAGATAGCCAAAAACCAGGGCACAGAACTCTATATCCACGGTCGCAATGGACTGATCCGGGAGCGGAATTCCTTCCGCAACGAACCGCGTCCTCCGAAGGCCTAAGGCTTGCCGGTCCCGTTCGAGCGGTCGGTTTTCCTTAATTTCCCGTTCGATGGCGATTACGCGCCGATACTCCAGTCTATCGCGTTCTGTGTAATTGATCTCGGCTTCCATGTCCGGATCGCTCCGGAGAATGCTGACGGAGCAGCCGCGCGTCTGGACCGGATTCTGGAGCTGATCAGATCGTCGAAATTCGGGATCCATGATCTGAGCCGCTGCAAATCCAGCGAAGCGGACGAATACTACCGCATGAATATGCCGTTCGAGCTTGGCATTGACCATGGATGCCGGAAATTCGGCGGTCAGGCGCTGGCGGAGAAATCGATCCTGATATTGGAAAGCAACAAGTTCGACTATCAAAAGGGCCTGTCAGACATCGCGGGCTGGGACATCCATTCCCACGGAATGGACTATGTCGAAGCGGTTCGGCATGTTCGCGACTGGCTGGTCCATCATGCAGGCGCCGACAGCATCGGGACCGAACGGGTACTGGGCGACTACGCAACGTTCCGGGGATGGCACTTTGAGCGTGAAATAACCAACGGCGCGTCCGAGCGCGACATTGAGCTATACGCCCCCATAAATGTCATCAGGGCCATGCAAGACTGGTACGCGGCCGGAAAACCCGACGAATTTTCAGCGTAACCCCAACCGCCCCAGCGGCCCTCCGACCAGCCCGCTGACCAGAGCCGCCTGTATGCCCGGTGCGGGCCAGACCTTGGAGACAGGGCCGACCAGCCGGTCGCGCAGGAAGGGGATGAAGCGGCTGTCAGACTGGTAGACCGGGGTGAAGAAGGCCGTCAGCACCTGATAGAGCCACACATGGAAGCGGCGATAGGCAATCGCACGGGCGATGGCGCCCGGAACATCCGAACCCTCGCGGAAAGCCAGCGCCAGCGCATACGCATCGAGCAGCGCCATGTTCGCCCCCTGCCCCAGCTGGGGGCTGGCCGAGTGCCAGGCATCGCCGATATGGATCAACCCCGGCTCGCCGGGTTTTTTCAGCGTGCGATGCGCATAACGGGCAAAGACGAGCTGACCCGGATCACTGATCTGCTCCAGCAGCGGCTCCACGGCGGGCCAGACGGTGCGCACTTGCGCTTTCCACGCCTCGAGGCCCGCTTCACGCCACTCAGGCACATCCGCGCCTTTGATGGACCAGAAGAGCGCCGCCTTGGCCTTTGCATCATGCGGCGCGGTGCCGATGGGCAGGACGCCCGCCATGATGGAGGCGGCGCGGTATCTCTGCTCCAGCGCGTGGGGGTTCAGCTCGGACGCATCCGGCCAGTCAAGGCTCGCCCAGAGCGCGCCGTATTCCAGCTCCTTGCCGGTGGGCGGGGCCAAAGGCGTGCGCGTGCCAAGCGCATCGACAATCAGGTCAAACGGACCCTCGCGGCGTCCATCCGCCATGACCAGCGCGCGCTGGCCGTTCGCCCCCAGCTCGCTGCCCGTAATCTCGGCGGAGGTATGGACCGGAATGGCTTCGGCCAGCACGGCATCATAAAGGATCGCAAACAGCGCCGCGCGGTGAATGCCCAGACCCACCCGCAAGGGCTTGCCAAGCGCGCGATAGCGCACGTCCAGCACTGTCGCGCCAGAGCGCACCGCCTTGCCGAGAAGCCGCTCCACGCAGGCCGCATGGGCCTTCAGTGCCGTATCGAGCCCCAGCCTTTCGAGCACGGCCAGCCCCGTCGGCTGGATCAGCAGGCCTGAACCAATCGGTCGCGGCGTCTCGAAGCGCTCATAGAGCGCCACGCGGTGGCCATCGCGGTGCAGCAGCAGCGCAGCGGCAAGCCCGGCCGGGCCACACCCTGCAATGGCAATCTCCAGTGGCCGCATAGTTACTGCGCCGCGCCCGGAACCCCGTTCTCGAACAGGTCGAGCGCGATGAGTGTCATGCCTTCGGCGGCCATCGTCACCGCGCTCTGCGCATCGGGATAGTAGAAGGGCGAATGGTTGGCGGGCGGGGTTTCGCCTGCTGCCTCAGCCGCGTCCCACACGCTTTGCGGCGAGCCGCCCACCCAGAACATGAAGATCGGCACATCATGCTCTGTGCGGCCATAGCGGGAGAAATCCTCGCCGCCGGTCACGGGGCTGGCGGTGTCCACCGCATCGCCAAAGCGCCGGGTCAGCACCGCGCCTGCCCGGTCGGACAGGGCCGGGTCGTTGTAGAGCGCGGGCGTGTAGACCTCGTCCATCTCCATCACCGGCATCAGTTCCTCAGGCAGGCCCGCCGCCATCGCCGTGCCGCGCGCAATGCGCTCAATGCCGGTGAGCAGGCGCTCGCGCACCTCGTCCGTGTAGGAACGCACGGTGATCTGCAGATGGGCTTCATCGGAGATGATGTTGTGCTTGGTGCCGGCATTGAACGCGCCGACCGTCACCACGCCGGTATCAAAGGGTGAAAGTTCGCGGCTGACCAGCGTTTGCAGCGCCAGCACGATCTGCGAGCCGATCACCACCGGATCGCGCCCCAGATGCGGCGAGGCACCATGGGCGCCAATGCCGCGAATGTGCAGGTCCACCGTGTCCACATTGGCCATGGCAAAGCCCGGCGCATAGCGTATCTGCCCGGCGGGCACATAGCCCCAGGTATGGTGGGAAATCACCGCGTCCGGCACCGGAAACCGCTCATAGAGCCCTTCCTCCAGCATGGCATAGGCGCCAAGCCCCACCTCTTCTGCCGGCTGGCCGATCAGCACCAGCGTGCCCGACCACGCCTCGCGATTGTTTGACATCCAGCGCGCCGCCCCGACCAAGGCGGTCATGTGCGTATCGTGGGCGCAGGCATGCATGACCGGAAACTCATTGCCCATCCGGTCCTCAGCGATAACGGTGGAGGCGTATTCCAGCGGCGTCTGCTCACGCACGGGCAGGCCGTCCATGTCCGCGCGCATCAGCACGACCGGGCCTTCCCCGTTCTCCATTACCGCGACAATGCCGGTACGCCCGACATTTTCCGTCACCTCATACCCGGCATCGCGCAGCTCAGCAGCGAGGCGCGCAGCGGTTTCGAACTCCATGAAGGAGAGCTCCGGATTGGCGTGGAAATGCTCATAGAGCGGGCGCAGATGCGCATCCCAGTCCGACTGCAGCGCGGACGACAATGCCTCTTGTGCCTGGACTGGCAGGGCGAGCGAGACCGCCAGGGCGGCAGCAGAAACAAGCGTGCGCATGATGCAATTCCCCTGTGCAACTATTCTGGCATCAGAACAGACTGCCACGTCCGCGCGGTCAACCCGCTCTGAAACCCCGGACGCGCAGCGATCCGGGGCCTCGTCCCGATTCTGACTGTGATCCCGGATAGCTGCTGGCGCCGCTTCCGGGATTTCAGAAACGCCCCTTGGCCGGAATCGCTGCGCGTTCCATCATAACCCCCTCACGCGGCAAGGGAGAGCGCCCTGCGAACGCATATTTTCCATTCCGGCTACTGGTTCATCTCGGTGATGATGGGCCTGCTGGTCGTGGCTCCAGCCACGCTTGTGCCCGGCCGTTGGGCCACGGTCGGCGCGATCTGGCTCTATTGCCGCGCCATGACGGGCTGGATGAGCCTGTGCGGCCTCAATCTGCTGGTGCGCCGCCTGCACGTGCTGCCCGATACCGAGCCGGCGGTAATCGCGTCGAAGCACCAGTCCTGGGGCGACGGCATCTGCCTCGTCTCGCGCCATCGCGAACTGACCTATGTGATCGGCGATCACATGCTCAAATACCCGCTTGTGGGCTGGATACTTACCCGCGCCGAGGCCGTGGTGGTCGATAATGCAGGCGGGAAACGCACCAATGGCGGCCTTGATACCGGCCTTCAGGCGCTTCAACGCTCTGGCCGCGATGTGCTGATCTATCCCGAAGGCGGATTGAGCGAGGTTGGCAGCAAGAAGCGCTACCGCCTCGGTGTCTACCGGCTGGCCAAGGATCTGAACCGGCCTGTCATTCCGGTGGCCACCAATCTGGGTGTCTTCTGGCCGCAGCAGAAATGGGAGTTCCGCCCCGGCCTCGCGATTATCGAGCTGCTGGACCCGATCCATCCCGGCGATGATCCCAAAGCCTTCATCACCGCACTGGAAACCGCCATCGAGACGCGAACAGCGGAGCTGGTAAAGGCGGGGCGGAGGGGGATGGGGTAGTCGGCACCCTCGCTCGTCATTCCAGAAGCCCGGAGGGCTATCTGGAACCCAGTCGTTTATTTGTGCTCCGCACATCCGTGCGTCGCTGCGGGCAAAAGTGCCCGGCGCGCGGTCGCGCTTTTCAGGCCGCTTAGCGGCCTGCAAGGGCAAAGCCCGCCCGAGACTTTTCGCGGAACATCGCAACGCGGATGCGTTGCGGAACTAAAAGCTGGGTTCCGGCTTTCGCCGGAATGACGAAGTGGAGAGGCGCAGCTTCGCATTCCCCAACGGCGTTTCCCCGACGAAAGTCGGGGCCCAGCAGGACTGGGCACCGGCACGCGCCGGTGAAACGCGGTAGAGAGGGCGAAGATTCCCGGGCCGCATTAGCGGCCTGAAAAGCGCGACCGCGCGCCCGAGCCTATGCGAGGAGCGACGCCCGGATGGGCGGAGCATCAAAAAAGAGGGCTCTACTCCCCGCCAAACCTTTCCCGCCACTCCTCCACCGACGCATCCTCGATCTTGGCAAAGAGCACGTCCGGCGGGGTGATGGCGTGGCCATGCGGCAGGGCGTCGAGCAGGGCCTTGTCCTGCCAGTCCGGCCAGCTGCGCCTGTCTTCAGGAACGCCGAGCGCGCCGAGAACCTTGCCCGCCGTGTCCGGGATGACCGGCTGGGCGATGATGGCAAAAACGGCTGCGAGATTGAGGCCGGTGCGCACGCCCACGGCGGCCGCGTCCACATCGCTCTTGTACTTCACCCACGGCTCGGCTCTGGTCAGGTATTCATTGCCCGCCGCCCAGATGGCGCGGGTCTCGGCCGCCGCCTTGCGGTATTCCATTGCCTCATAGTGCGCGGTCAGCGCGTTTAGCCGTTCGGACAGCTCGGCCGCGATCCAGGCTTCGGCCTCGCCGGGTGTGCCGGTGGCCGGCACCTGCCCGTCGAACTTCGCGGCGCAATATTTGGTGATCCGGTTGACGAAATTGCCCAGCACATTGGCGAGGTCGGAGTTTATCACGCCCTGAAAACTCTCCCAGGTGAACTGGGTGTCAGAGCCTTCCGGCGCATTGGCCGTCAGATACCAGCGCCAGTAATCAGACGGCAGGAGATCGAGCGCCGCGTCCATGAAGACGCCGCGTTTGCTACTGGTGGAGAACTTGCCGCCATACCAGTTGAGCCAGTTGAAGGCTTTGAGCCGGTCCACCAGCTTCCACGGCTCTTCAGAGCCGAGAATGGTCGCGGGGAAGCTGACCGTGTGGAAGGCGACATTATCCTTGCCCATGAACTGGACGTAGGAGACATCGCCCGCGCCCTTGTCGGTGCGCCACCAGCGCTCCCAGTCATTCCCCGTATCCTTCGCCCATTCGGCGGTCGCCGCGATATAGCCGATCGGCGCATCGAACCAGACATAGAAGACCTTGTCCTCAAAGCCGTCGCGGGGTGCGCCGTCCCTGGTGACCTTCACACCCCATGAGAGGTCTCGCGTGATGGTGCGGTCGCGCAGGCCCTCATCGAGCCATTTATAGGCGATGGAGCGGGCGAGCTGCGGCCAGTTCGTGGCTTCATCTACCCATTGGCGCAGGCGCGGCTCCATCTCGCTCTGTTTGAGCTGCAGATGGCGCGTATCGCGCACTTCCAGATCACGTGAGCCGGAAATGGTGGAATAGGGCTCAATGAGGTCTGTCGGTTCGAGCAGCTTGCCGCAATTATCACACTGGTCGCCGCGCGCGTTCTCATAGCCGCAATGGGGGCAAATGCCCTCCACATAACGGTCCGGCAGGAAGCGCTTGTCGGCCTTGGAATAGATCTGCTTTTCAACGATCTCGGCGATCAGTCCCTTCGCCTCCAGCACCTCGGCAAAGTGCTGGGTCAGCTCAGCATTTTCCGGAGACGAGGTGCGGCCGAAATAGTCCCATGACAGGGCAAAGCGCTCGCCAATCTCTTTCTGGAGGACATGCTGTTCGTCGCAATAGGTGCGCACATCCTGCCCCGCAGCGGCAGCCGCCAGTTCCGCCGGCGTGCCATGTTCGTCCGTGGCGCAGATATAGAGCACCTCAGCCCCGCGCATCCTCTGGAAGCGCGCATAGACATCGGCGGGCAACATGGAGCCGGCCAGATTGCCCAGATGCTTGATTCCATTGATATAAGGCAGGGCGGAGGTAATCAGTATGCGGGCCATGGCGGACGGTTTCCAATCGGCGTATGGTTAATCACTGGCGCGCTGGCGCCATCATGGACAGTTCGAGGGCGGAGCAATAGCCGCCCCGGACGGGGAGGAAAACACTCATGCCCAGAATTTTCGGTCACGACCTTCTAGCGCTCATCGCCGCTGCGGTCGCCATCTACATCATCGGTTTTCTCATATACGGCCTTCTCTTCTCCGCCTTCTGGATGGAACAGTATGGCTATACGGCAGACAGCTTTGCCGGCCATGAATGGAAAATGTTCCTGGGGCCGGTCATGCCGGTCCTGACCGTGCTGGGGCTGGCGGCCCTGTTCCAGACGGCAAACGCCAGCGGATTGAAGGCGCATTTGCGCATCGGCGTCATCGTCTGGGCGGGCTTCTCATTGAGCACGCTGCTTTACGGCTTTGCCTACGGTATCACGATGACCAAGGGCGCGCTCGCGCTCGACGCGGTGCATCTGCTGCTGGGGATACTGGCGGCCTCGGCCATTCTGGTCTGGCGCAAGTAGGAGCTTATCACAATGGATATTCTTGGTGTTTCACTGATTGGCTGGGTGCTCGCCACAATCGGCTTCATGGCCGTCGGCTTTGTCTGGTACGGGCCGCTATTCGGCAAGAAATGGATGGAGCTGAACGGCTTTACGCCGGAATCCTTTGAAGGCGCGAACATGACGCTGACCATGGTCAAGGGCGTCATCAATTCGGCCGTCATGGCCGCCTTTATCGGCTATGTGCTGGTGGCCGTGGACGCATCGGGCCTCGTGGCGCATCTCAAATGGGCCTTCCTGCTCTGGCTGGGCTTCTCGGCCACCAGTCAGGCCCTCGCCCATATCTGGGAGCGCCAGCCGCTAAAACTCACCCTCATCCACTGGAGCAATAATCTCGTCGGCTTCCTGCTGGCGGGTCTGATTTTCGCGTTGATCTAGCGGCAAAACAAAACGACAGAGCGGCGCGCTTGCCCGGCGCGCCGCTTTTGTTTTATGACGCAGCGCGCAAAGCGTATTGGCCGGCGTAGCACAGCGGTAGTGCAGCGGTTTTGTAAACCGAAGGTCGGGAGTTCGATCCTCTCCGCCGGCACCATTTTCCTCTTCAGGTTCCGCAGCCCATCCGGGCTGCGATGTTCCGCGAAAAGTCGCGGGCACTGCCTGTCCCCGGCTTGATCGGGGATTGCCCGCAGCGATACGCGGATGTGCGGAACATCAAGAAAAGCTGGGTCTCCCGTCAGTGCGGGAGACCCCGGTTGTCTTGCGGTTTGGATAATTCTGCCAGATTTGTCGTTGACCTCTCCACCGGGGTCCCCCGCCCCGCCTGTCCCCGTGAAAACGGGGAACGGGGGACCCAGAGATAAAAAGCTGGGTTCCCGCCTGCGCGGGAACGACGAGAAGATGAGCAGGCTGCCGGGATTGATGCCTCCTCACGCGCGTTTCACCGGCGAAAGCCGGTGTCCAGTCTTTTTTTTCTGGATCCCGGCGTCCGCCGGGAAAACGCGAACAGGTTGGGCCGTCCCTTCACTGCGACGCTCCTCCCTTCGTCATTCCGGCCGCAGCGAAGCGCTTATCTGGAATGACGAGATCGGACGTTGTAGCGGTTGTCATTCTCCGGCCGAGCGCCAGCGAGGTCCGGGGAACCCATGCCTGCAAAGAACAATGCAAGCTGAAATTCTCAGGCATGGATCACCCGCATGCGCGGGTGATGACAGCTATTGGAGTGGCCGATGCCCCTTAAACGGACCAGGCATCCCGAACAAAAAAATGGCCCGGCAGAGCCGGGCCAGTCAGGGAGGACTTGTCACCGGCGGCGAGGGATTGGCCCCTCGCCTGCCGGAAATCTGTACGCGCTAAAGGATTAGCGCTGGGACTGCATCAGCTCGACGGCTGCCGCGAAGCGCTCATTGAGCGGCTTCAGGGAGTCTTTCATCATCGAGGACACATGGTCGGAGACCGTGTTCACGCTGGCCAGATAGGCTTCCAGCGAGGATTTGGTGTAGTCGGACTGGATCTCGATCACTTCCTGGACCGACTTGGCAGAGGCCAGCGACTTGGCGGCAATCATGCCGTCTTCCATCGACTTCTTGGCGTAATCGGCGGCCAGAGTGTTGAGCTCTTCAAAGCCTTTCGAGGCGGTGGTCGCAGAGGCGATCACGGCTTCAACCGAGTTCTTGTGGAAGGCGCTCAGATCGTTCACAGCGGCCATCGACTTCTCGATGCCGTCTTTCACAGCGTCGTTCGACGCGGCGGTGAAGGTTTCAAACGTTTCCTTGGCGAGGTCTTTCTTGGCAGCGGCCATGACAGTGTTTCCTTTTACAGCGCCCGTATACTTGCGGGGGGCGGAGGGCTTACGGGACGCGGGTTTCTTCGGGGATGGCGCCGCTTTCTTCGCAGGTGCGGCAGCCGTTTTGGCTTTGGTTTCGGTCTTCGCAGCAGGCGTCTTGGCCTTCGGGGCGCTCGCCTCCGCCTTCGTCACAACGGGTTTTTCTTCCGTCGCGGCGGTCTCGGCATTGGTGTTTACAGCGTCGGTCGGCATGGGACTGTGTCCTGCTGGCTAGTTCGCAACTGCAGCAAATATGTGGAATCGGACCAGCGGAGTCAAGTAATTTTTGTGCAGCGCACCATTTCCCTTTTGTGTAAGGCGGTTAACGGCCCATCAACGCATTAGGGTGATCGTGCGGGCCTATGAAACTTCGTCATCTCGCCGCCTGCTTTGTGGTGTTTGCGCTCGCGCTCCTGGTGCCGGGCGCGCCTGCCTTTGCGCAGGACCGCTATGCCGCCTTCGTGGCGGACATGGATACCGGCGAGGTCCTGCATGCGCGCCGGCCCGATGCCACGCGCTACCCGGCCTCGCTGACCAAGATGATGACGCTCTACATGCTGTTCGAGGCGCTGGAGCGCGGCGAGCTGACCCTTGCCACCCAGCTGACCATGTCGGCCGAGGCCGCCTCGCGCCCGCCTTCAAAGCTGGGCGTGCCTGCTGGCGGCACGATCAGCGTGGAGACCGCCATTCGCGCCCTGACCATACGCAGCGCCAATGATGTCGCCGTGATGGTGGCCGAGCGGCTGAGCGGCAGCGAGACAAGCTTCGCCTCCGCCATGACCGACCGCGCCGTTGAGCTGGGCCTGACGGCCACCGTGTTCCGCAATGCCTCCGGCCTGCCCGATGCGCGCCAGCGCACCACCGCGCGCGACATGGCCCGGCTGGCCCACGCCCTGCACCGCGATTTTCCCCAGTATTTCCACTATTTCAACGAGCGCAGCTTTGCCCATGCGGGCCGCACCTACACTACGCACAACACGCTGGTTGGCCGGGTGCGCGGCGTGGACGGGCTGAAAACCGGCTATATCCGCGCCTCCGGCTTCAATATCGCCGTCACCGCTGAGCGCGACGGCCGCCGCCTCGTCACGGTGGTGATGGGCGGGGCAACAGGACCGGTGCGTGATGCGCACGCGACCGAGCTGGTCGAAGCGGCGTTCTCGACGCTGGATGCCCGCCGCGACGGCATGATCCTGGCCAGCCTCAACTCCCCGCGCATCAGCCCGATCCGCGAGCAGGAAATCCTCACCGCCGAGCTGTCCGGCCTGCCCGGCCCCACCGCGATGGGTTCAGCCGCTGCCGGTAATGGCGAGGCGGCCCCGCCGGTACGCATCGTGGTCGAGGATATCCCGGATCTTGCCCGTCCGGGCCGCGATGCCGGCAGTGACAGGGTGCGCTTTGACTCAACGGCTCCGGCAACGCTACCCGTAGCATCCGCCAGCCAGCCCGCCCCCAGAGCCGCCAGCGGCGGCTGGGCGGTGCAGGTGGGTGCGTTCGGCTCGCGCGCCGTGGCGCAGGCGCGGCTGGAAACGGTGCTGGGCCTTGCCCCTGCCCTGTCCGGGGCCACGCAGGTCACCGAAGAAGTCGTGCGCGATGGCCGCTCGCTGTGGCGGGCGCGTTTTGAAGCGATAGACCCGGCCACGGCCCGGCAGGTCTGTTCAGACCTTGCCCGGCTGAATGAGGCTTGCTTCGCGGTCAATCAGGGCGCGTAAGGCGCTTCTGCACCTTTCTGCTCAAATGATCTCCCGGCTTCGATGTCTCCCCCCGTTCACGGGGGGAGTGCCCCTGAAAGGGGCGAGGGGGGGTGATCGAAACAAGCTCCCCCCTCCGTCAGCTACGCTGACACCTCCCCCGTAAACGGGGGAGGAAAGAACGCAGCCTAATCCCCGATCAGAAGGTCACGCGCCATCTGCACGCGGCGGGCGAGCGCGCCGCTGCCGCCTGTGTCCGGGTGGACCTTCTTCATCATCTCGCGATAGGCGCGCTGGATATCTTCCGGGCTGGCACCGGGCTCGACGCCCAGCGTGGCGCGCGCCTCGGCAATGCTCATGCTCTCGCTTTGCGAGGCGCGTGATTGGGCGCGGCCCGTGCCATCCTGCCCGCCACGGCCAAATCCCGGACGCCCGCGCCATGTGCCGGTCAGCAGAAAGCCGATCCCGGCCAGCACCATCGGCACGCCGAGAATACCCATGCCGCGCATCGTCATCAGCACGCCGAGCAGGATAACGAAGACCGCCGCCACGCTGCGCCCGATCTTCACCACGGACGAGGGCTTGGCCCTGGCAAACAGCCAGGCCAGCAGCACCATCGCGCCCAGCGCGATCAGAACGCCAAACAGAATATTCATCCCGCCGCCATCAGAAGGGGAAAGGCTTTCCGGCCAGTGGCGGCAGTTTGAGCACGATCAGCAGATCACGCAATTCCTGGCGCGCGGCGACATGGCTCATCGTGAAGGGAATGGCCGATCCGCTCTCGGTCAGGTCCAGCAGGGTCAGGCCCACCGGGAACAGCTCGCGATAGATGACGCGCTCTGAAAAGCCGGGCGCAATGCGAAAACCGATGCGTTCAGACAGCTTGCGCAGACCATCGGCCACGCGGCGCGTATTGCGCGCATCCAGCGTGGAGACGCGGTTGCGCATCACCACCCAGTCAATGGGCTTTTTATCGCGCGCCACGCGTTGCTTGCGGCAATTCCACACCATTTCGGAATAGACGCTGGGACGGCCCACCTCGAACGTCTCCGGATCGACATCGGCCAGCAGGTCGAAATCGACAAAACTGTCATTGACCGGCGTGATGATGGTGTCAGCGGAGGAATGGGCCAGGCGCGAATAATGCGTGTCATGGCCCGGCGCGTCGATGACGATGAAGTCGCTGCGCGCCTTCAGGCTCGCCAGCTCACGCTCCCAGGCGGCGCGCTCCTCGGCCTCGGCCACATCCATGTCGCGCGACAGGCTGGGGCGCATCACCGCCTGATCGGGAATGGGCAGGTCCACGCCGCGCGTATTGGCCCAGCGCGTGCGGTTTTCCAGATGGCGGGTGAAGCTGGCCTGACGCAGATCAAGGTCAATCGCCGTCACCATATGGCCCATGCGCATCAGGGCGATGGCCACGTGAATGGCAACCGTGGACTTGCCCGCCCCGCCCTTCTCGTTTCCCACCACAATCACATGCGCCTCGCGCACGCCCGCGCGGGGCGTCTGCGGCGGCGTAGTGCGTGATATCTGCAGGCTGGCCGGTGAGTTCATGGGCGGAGTGGTTCCGAAACGACGCGTCTTCACTCAACAGATAAACCTGCCCGCGCGCCACGCAAACACATGATGCAGACAGTCAGTGAATCACTGTGAGGAGAGAATGGGCGTGCCGTCAAACGCCGTCACCGCACACCAGCTCTGTGCGGCCTGTATCACCCGGCAGGCAGACGCCGCCTCGGCCGCGCTGTCAAATGGTCCGGCCAGCAGGCGCAGATAGATGCCGCGTTCGCCCAGATCAGCCGGAACGTAACGGGCCTGCAGCCCGGAAAGCGAGGCGTGCTGGCCCTGCATCGCCCGCCAGCCCTCGGCCACATGGCGTTCCTCCCGGTAGGAGGCCAGATGTATGCCATGCAGCAGGCTTAGAAGGCCCTGCCCTTCGCCCGCATCCGGGGCCGGCACCAGCCCCAGCGACGCTTCATCGGCCTCTGCGGGCGGTTCTTCGGCTGGCGGCACACCACGCGCGAGCGCAGCTTCCAGCGCGTCCATTTCGCCGGTTACATGCGCCAGCACAGGGTCATTGACGCGCGCCGCCGCGTTCAGCGTGGCGGCCAGGCGAAGCGCCTGCTGCGCATCGGGCGAGGCATCACGCCCGGCATGGCCGCCAGTGACGCTGCATGCGCCCAGCACAAGAGCGCCGAAGATGGGAAGAGCCAGTCTGATCATGTCGCGGGCAATGTGCGCCGAGTTGGCGCCTTGCCTCCAGCATATTGCTCCGTCTAGCTTCCCGGCCCTGCCTTGCGGAGTTCCTTCATGCTGCCTGCCCTGCACTGCCCCGCCGTCCATACTGCCGAGAGTCTCGCCCGCGAGATCAGCCAGTGGCGCGCGGACGGCCACACGATCGGCTTTGTGCCGACCATGGGCGCGCTGCATGAGGGCCATATCGCGCTGGTGCTGAGAGCCATGGAGGTGTGCGACCGGGTGGTGGTGAGCATTTTCGTCAATCCCACCCAGTTTGCCGCGCATGAAGACCTTGGCACCTATCCGCGCACGCTGGAGGCCGATTCCGCCCTGCTGGCCGCCGCCGGATGCCATCTGCTCTATGCGCCCTCGGTCGAGGAGGTCTATCCGGACGGATTTGCCACTACCGTATCTGTAGAAGGCCCGGCCATCGGGCTTGAAAGCGATGCGCGCCCGCACTTCTTCGCCGGTGTGGCGAGCGTGGTGGCGCGCCTGTTCGGACAGGTCCGCCCCGACATCGCCGTGTTCGGCGAGAAGGATTATCAGCAGCTCATGGTGATCCGCCGCATGGTCAGCGATCTGGCTTTGCCGGTGACAGTGCTGGGCGTGGAGACCAAGCGCGAGGCGGACGGGCTCGCCCTCTCCTCGCGCAATGTCTATCTCTCGCCCGCCGAGCGCATGCGCGCGGGCCGCCTCAACGTGATATTGCGCGATCTCGCCCATGCACTGGAAGACGGCGAACCGGCGGCAAGGGCGCTGGAGCATGCGCGCATTCTGGCCGCATCGGTGTTTGACGCGGTCGACTATATCGAGGTGCGTGACGCGGACCGGCTGGAAATCGTCGGCGAAGGCCCGCTGAGGGTGGCGGCGCGCGTGCTGGCGGCGGTGCGCGTCGGCAAGACACGCCTCATCGACAATGTACCGGCAAACCCCGCGCGGCGGGGGTAGTTGGTTGTAGATGATCCGCTCATCTTCTCGTCGTTCCCGCGCAGGCGGGAACCCAGCTTTTTTTTATCTCTGGGTCTCCCGTTCCCCGTTTTCACGGGGACAGGCGGGGCGGGGGACCCCGGTGGATAGGTCGTTAGCCATTCGGGCCGCGTTAGCGGCCCGCAAGCGCGACAGCGCGCCCGAGCTCATGCGAGGAGCGACGCACGGATGTGCGGAGCATCAGAAAAAAGGCATGGGTCCCCCGGACCTCGCTGACGCTCGGCCGGAGGATGACAACCCAAAAACCCCTACCACGCCCCCATTTCGATCAGCTTTGCGCGCAGATCATCGGGCAGATCCTCGCCGCCGGAAGCCGGCGATGAGAGGTCAGGCGGGGCGTCGGCGGCGGTGAGATAGCGCCAGCCCTGAAACGGCTTTTTCGGGCGCGGCGCGGTGCGGACAAGTTCGCGGTCCAGCCAGATGCAGCAGCGTGAGATGCCGTCACTGCCGGTCACTTCTTCCAGCCCGATAATGCGCTGGCGCACCTGTATCACGCGCTTGATGACCCAGTAGAGCGAGCCGCCATCGAGCAGCTCCTCGCCGCGCTTCGGGCTCATGCGCGTGACGTGATGCATCGGCTTGTCGCCGGGCGCGATTTTCGCGCGCCACGCCTCGAGATCCTCGATCGTGTCGGCACCGACGCACAGCTTGATGAGATTGAGGCTCATGGCTCCAAGAGCTAGGGCGAAACCGGCCTTGCGTCAAAGCGGGGGGCTGCACCCGATACAGCGCTCAGGCCCGCTCCAGCGCCCCGGCCAGCGTCATGTCGGAAGCCGGCGGCTCTTCGCGGCGCCTACGCACGGCGCCCGCCGTCTTGGCGGCACGCGAGATGGCCAGCTTCACAGCAGCGCCCAGCCCGCGCGTATCGGCGCTTTTCGGGTTCAGCCCGGCCCGGCGCATCAGCCCGTTGGCGTGCAGCACGCCATTCTTCACCAGCGATTCCTGCGTCACCACTTCCAGCACCAGCGTCACCGACAGCTCATCGCCAAAGCGGATGCGGTGGGGCGCATGCAGCGGCCAGGCGGCAAAGCATCCGCGCTCCATGGTCAGGCGCGCAGCCTCAGCGTCCCATGACGGGTCATAGGGCAGATCCTCGCCCCCCTCGCCCAGCAGCACGCCTTCCAGCGCCCGGTCACTGACCCAGGGATCACGCGGCGGATAGACGAAAACCTGCTGCGAACCCCGCACCTGGAACATCATGGTTTCGGAAATATCCGAATGCAGGAAGACCTGCGTGCCCGGCGAGGCGATGACAACGCCGCCATAGGCGCGCAAGGGCGCCCAGCCGGGATTGAGATGGCGCAGCTGGTCCAGCATGGCGGCAAAGACGGGTTTCAGCGCGCTATCAGTATCCAGCGCATGGCGGGCATGCACCCAGAGCCGGGTCTGGTGCACGGCCTCGATCAGATGATGGCCGGGCAGATGACGGCAGACCGGCACATCGCGCCAGCTGGAGCGCTCGGCCGGATCGCGCCCCATCGTGCAGACATCCAGATTGGCCCGGTCATGCCGGTCCAGCATTGAGGCCAGCGCCTCATCGGTGAAGAGCGGCAGGCGGGCAAGCTGATGGCGGGCGCTGACCACGCCTCTGGCAAACTCGCTGCGGTGCTCCTCGCTCCAGTCGAGCAGCGGCGGAGCCACGCGGGTGCGCGTTGCCGTGGCCATCAGGCGCGCACGCCCAGCGGCGCATCCGGATCAATCTCGAAGCGGTAGCCACCCTCATGCGGCGTCTCCACCGGCACGCTGATCCCCGCCTTGCGCATAAGCGCCCCGGCGATAAAGCGCGCCGTGCGGTTCAGGCCATGGGTTTCGGCAATACGCGGCGGCTGCCAGCCAAAGCGGCGGCGCATCACGCCATTGAAATACATCGCATTGTTGAGCTGGCGCGCTTCCGGCGTCGTGTACTCGGTCGCCAGAGAGATATTGAGCGTGCCCATATTCTCCACACGGTGGGGCGTGTGCAGCGGCCAGCAGATCATCTCGCCGGGTTCCAGATCGAAACATTTCGCGTGCTTTTCCGCTTCCGGGCGATGAACCAGCTCGTCATTGAAGGCGTGCAGCAGCACTTCCTCGCGCTCTTCATCGGTGGCAACCTCATCATGGTGGGGATAGACGAAGACGCGCTTCTTCCCGCTGATATGCCACAGCATGGTGTCGGTGCGGTCCATATGAAACGGCACCTTGGCCTGCGGCGAGGATACCAGAAGCCCGCCCAGAATGCGCACCGGATGGAAGCCCGGATTTTCGTCCTGCAATTCGGCGAACATCTGGTCGAGCAGGGCGCGGTACTCATCGTGAATGCCGAACAGATTGCGCAGGTTTATCCAGAGGCGGCCCGATTTCACCGCCCGGATCAGATCCTTGCCCGACAGCTTGCCCGGATCGCCCGTCTTCCAGGAGCTGCGGCTGCCTGCCTCGTCCATTGTGGCAAAATCGGCATATTCGCGCGGGTGAATCTCGATCAGGCGCTCGATCGCCGCCTCGCTGAACAGGGGCGAGGTGTGCAGATTGTGCGTGGTGCGGGTAATGCGCTCACGAAAATCACTGCGGGTCTGATCAGTCCAGTTTGCCAGAACGTGCATGGCCGAAACCTTTTTCGCTTCTGTCCGGATCAGGGACAGCGTGAGGGGATCGGGCATGCATCATGCGAAGGACGTGCCAGTTTTAGCCCGGGCGGGCGGTCGCCCTTGCGGCGCTGCGCGCCGGTGAAGAGGCTAGAGAGCGGGTCGGCTTAAGGCCAAGAAGCCGGGGTTCCCCGCCCCGACCGGGAACCCAAGAAAATCAATGAGGCTGGCATCCCATTTGCGTTTTCCCGGCGAAAGCCGGGATCCAGACAATTACTGGGCACCGGCTTTCGCCGGTGAAACGCAAGTTTTGGGACAATGAAAGGCTATGGGGCCCGGCTCGGCGGCGGAACTGCAGAACTTCTAAATACGTCCCAACGTCGTCATTCCGGCGCAAGCCGGAACCCAGCCTTTTTACAACAACTGGGTTCCAGATAAGCGCTGACGCGCTTTCTGGAATGACGAATGAGGGGAGTGATGAGGGAAAAAACCCTACCCCTCCCCATCTTCCGCCAGCGCGACCAGCACATCGCCTTCATTAACCTGCTGGCCCTCGGCGGCGTTGACCGCATCCACCACGCCGTCGCGCGGAGCGGTGAGTGCCATTTCCATCTTCATCGCTTCCATGACGGCGAGCGTCTGGCCCTTGGTGACGGCGTCGCCCGGCTTCACAGAGAGGCTCAGCATCTTGCCCGGCATCGGTGCCTTGATGGCATCGCCGCCTGCCAGCGCATCGGCATCCACGGCGGCATCGTGATCGCGCACCAGCACGGCCTGACCCTGCAGGGTGATGAGAAGCCCGTCGCGATGATGCTCCACCCCGGCCAGCAGCGTGTCGTCCTCGTGGACGAACTCGACCACCCCGCCCTGCTCGCTCAGATAGCCCTGCACATCGGAAAGCTGGAGAGGTTCACCGTTCACACTGACGCCGCCTTCGGTCAGACGCACGGACAGGCGTTCACCGCCCGCGTCAAAGCCGTACTCCACGCGCGGCGCGCCATTCAGGCGGAAACCGGCGAGCGTGTCCCACGGATCGCTGCCGCGCTCCTCGCCAGAGAGGACCAGCGCCGCCACACCGTAATGCAGCGCAGGCAGGCCCGGCGGCACAAGCTCATCCAGATGAGCCTCGATAAAACCGGTATAGACATCGCCCGCCGCGAAGTCCGGATGGGCCAGCGCGCGGCGCAAGAAGCCTGCATTGGTGCGCACCGGCCAGACGCCGACATCGCTGTCTATGGCGTCGATAAGGCGCTCGATGGCTTCCTCCCGGTCGCCGCCATGGGCGATGATCTTGGCGATCATCGGGTCATAGAACATGGTGACTTCGCCGCCCTGCTCCACCCCTAAATCCACGCGCACGCCCTCACGGCCCTCGGGCAGATCGAGGCGTTCCAGCACGCCGGTGGAGGGCAGAAAGCCCGTCACCGGGTCTTCGGCATAAAGCCGTGCCTCGATGGCATGGCCGGAGAGCGCGATTTCGTCCTGCGCCGGCACCCGGCCACCGGCGGCGACCTCCAGCTGCAGGCGCACCAGATCAAGCCCGGTGACCATCTCGGTGACGGGGTGCTCCACCTGCAGGCGGGTATTCATTTCCATGAAGTAGAAGCCGTCCGCGCGCAGTTCGCCGGAGCCATCGACGATGAACTCCACCGTCCCCGCACCGGCATAATTGACCGCCTGCGCGGCGCGCACGGCCGCCGAACACATCGCCTCGCGCACCTCTTCGCTCATGCCGGGGGCGGGCGCTTCTTCCAGCACTTTCTGGTGGCGGCGCTGGAGGGAACAGTCCCGCTCGAACAGATGGACCACCTGGCCGTGGCTATCGCCGAACACCTGCACCTCGATATGGCGCGGGCTGGTGATGTATTTCTCGATCAGCACGTTTTCATCGCCAAAGCTGGAAGCGGCCTCACGTTTGCAGCTTTCCAGCGCGGCGGCGAAATCAGCCGATTTCTCCACCTTGCGCATGCCCTTGCCGCCGCCACCGGCCACCGCCTTGATGAGGACGGGATAGCCGATTTGGTCAGCCTGTTTCTTGAGGAAATCCGCGTCCTGATTATCGCCGTGATAGCCGGGCGTAACCGGCACCCCGGCCTCTTCCATCAGCGCCTTGGCGCGGTCTTTCAGGCCCATCGCCTCGATGGCTTCCGGGCTCGGGCCGACAAAGATGATTTTGTTCTTCGCGCAGGTCCGGGCGAAGGCGGCATTCTCCGACAGGAAGCCATAGCCGGGATGGATGGCGTCCGCGCCCGTGTCTTTCGCCGCCTTGATGATCCGCTCCGCGACCAGATAGCTCTCGCGCGCAGGCGACGGCCCGATATGCACCGCCTCATCAGCCATTTTAACGTGCGGGGCGTGCGCGTCTGCGTCCGAATAGACCGCGACCGTGGCAATGCCCATCTGGCGCGCCGAGCGGATGACGCGGCAGGCGATTTCCCCGCGATTGGCGATGAGGAGTTTGGTTATCATGGGCGCGCCCTCATTTTTCTGATCAGGTCTGTTGCGGGGTTGTGGGCGATCAGACGCGCGGACGCAAGCGCGCAGCGGAGGCGCGGTGGACCGCCGCCACCAGCACGAAGCTGATAATCATCAGCAAATACCAGGAGCCGAGCTTGGCGAGCGAAACCATGTGCCAGCCCGCCTCCTGCCCCGGATAGGCCCAGGCGCGTGCGAACGTGCCGATATTCTCGGCAAACCAGATAAAGAGCGCGGTCAGAATCGCAGCCAGCAATAGTGGCATGCAGCGATGCACCCTGTCTGGCCGGAACCAGATCACGCACGGCCCGTAGATGAGCGCGCTCGCCGCAAAGAGGCCAAGGCGAATGTCGATGGTGAAGTGGTGGGTGAAGAAGTTGACGTAAATGGCAAGAGCCAGAAGACCCTGCAGCCACAGAGGCGGGAAGCGGTCAAACCGGAAATCGAACAGCCGCCAGACCCGCGCAATATAGCTGCCGACCGCCGCATACATGAAGCCGGAGAAGAGCGGCACGCCGGCGATGACCAGCACAGCCTCGCCCGCCTCGGGATAGATCCATGACCCCATCGCGACCTTGAAAACTTCCATGACCGTGCCGACCAGATGGAAGACGGCGATGACGCGCGCCTCCTCCCAGTTCTCCAGCCCGAAGACGAGCATGCCAATCTGGATGAGAACAGCGGCAAGGGTAAGAAAATCATACCGGGCGAGCGGCGCATCGGCAGGATAGAACAGGAAGGTCGCCAGCAGCAGTGCCAGCATCAGCGCGCCAAACAGGCAGGCCCAGCCCTGCTTGATGCCAAAGGCCAGAAACTCGAAGGCATAGCCGCTCCAGCGGCCGCGCACGAGGCGGGCTCGCAAGGCTTCGCGGCGCGCATGAAACGCAGCCTCAAGCTGGCGTAAGGAAAGCATGGCGGGGCCGGTGCGGCGCGTTACTTCACCCAGCCCGGTTTGCGTTTTTCAAGGAAGGCGGCAAGGCCCTCGCGGCCCTCCTCGCTGACGCGGCGGTCGGCAATCAGCTTGGCGGTGTGCTTGCCGAGCCGGTCGTCAATCTCCTGCCCCGTCACCTCGTCCACCAGCGCCTTGGAGGCGGCAACCGCGCCCGGCGCAGCGGCAAAGACCAGCTTTGCGATCATTTCCAGCGCGTCATCGAGGTCATCGGCGCTGTCCACCACATACTGGGCAAGGCCGATTTTGTGGGCGAACTCGCCGTCAAAGCCCTCTGCCGTCGCAAACAGGGCCTTGGCCCAGCGCGGGCCAATGGCGCGCACCACAAACGGCGAGATAGTGGCGGGGGTCAGGCCGAGACGCACTTCGGAGAAGCGGAATTTGGTGTCTTTCACCGCAATGGCGACATCGCAGGCCGCCACCAGCCCGGCCCCGCCGCCCATGGCCGCGCCCTGCACCAGCGCCACGGTCAGCTGCGGCAGATCGTGCAGGCGGCGCAGCATGCGCGCCAGGCCCAGCGCGTCTTCCTCATTATCGTCATGGGTCCAGTCGGCGGCCGCCTTCATCCATTCGAGGTCCGCCCCGGCGGAGAAGCTGGGACCGGCGCCGCGCAGGACCACCATGCGCACCTCGTCGGTATTGGCGCGCAGCGTCTCGAACATGTCCGACAGGGTGGCGATTACATCGGCATTGAAGGCGTTGTGCTTCTCAGGCCGGTTCAGCGTGATAATCGCGGTACCGCCCGGCGTGACGGACAGAAGGACATCGTTCTGGCTCATGGGGGAGGCTCCCTTTACGGCGCGCGCGTAAATCGCGTGCTTTGCGCCATCATTAGGCCAGTGACGCGCCCAAAGCAAAGCGCCCCGGTCAGATGACCGGAGCGCTTTTCATGTCAGCACGGGAAAAAGGCGCCAACCCCCCGATCAGCGCCCTGCCCGTCAATTTACCAATGACCTAGCGGCGGAAGATGATGCTCTTGATAAGGAAGAGCACGATCAGGCCGACAAAATAGGCCAGCGCCAGAAAGGCGACATACTGCCAGTAGCTCATATCGGCCACCGGCGGCATCGAGAAGGCTGCGCCATCACGCACCATCGGCAGCACCTGGTCGACCACCACATGGATGATGACACCCACTACGGTGAAGATCAGGATTGCGCCAAAGCTCTGCATCATCAGCGCCATCACGACGGCAATCACGCCCATCTGGATGCCAAGCTCGGTCCAGTTGCCCGGCCCGTGAATGTCCAGCCCGACGCGCAACCACGCCCATACAGGCTCCAGATAGCCCCATACCGTATCAAGAATTTCCATTGCATTTCCCCTCAATCGCCAGCCCGAACGGGCAGTCCCGCCTTGAACCGTGCCAAATTCTTACCAAAAAGCAAACAAAAACGCACCTTGCACGGGCGGGTTGAGCGCCCGGCACACATATTGCGCCCGCAGCAATCCTACCGTCTAAGGAGCAATCGCTTCAGCAGTGCCAGCAGGCTGATGACGATCAGATACCCTGCCAGCAGTACCGCGACATACCGCCAGAACGGCATGGCCAGCACGTCCGGCAGGCGCAACGCCGCATTGTTTGCCAATACCGGCAGTAGCGCATCGACCACCAGATGAACCAGCGTAGCCCCGAAAACAAATACGATCAGCCGCCCCCAGGAGGGCAGCAGGAAAGCCGCCACCAGCGCGATGATAAGCCCCTGGACCCCGTTGACCGTGCTAAATCCCTGCCGGAAAAAATCGAGTACGGGTTGAAGTGCATCCATGAAATTTGCCCCCCGGCTTTGCTTGGATATGGTTAATCCATAAAACCGGGCCGGGACGCGATTGGCAAGGAAAAGCTGGCCGCCCGCGCCGCCGCCTATTTCCCTGCGCGGCCCAGAGCGCGCATCTTGTCCAGCATCCGCTTGCGGTTTTCAGCGCTGAAATCAATGGCACCGAAAATCGTGTGCTGGACGGGTTTGAACCCCGCCATCTGGAACACGCCGGCCTCCAGCGCTTTGAGGGAATGGGCGCGGTAGAAGATGTTGTAGGCAAAGCCCGGCATGCCCATCGTCATCACGATCCGCGCCGACTTGCCGCGCATCCGCTTGGCCGGCCACGCGCCCTTCACCTCGGTCTTCACGAGGAAATCATTGCGGGCCAGATGCTCCAGAAATGCCTTGGTGCGCGCAGGCAGCGTGCCCAGCCAGAGCGGATGGACCAGCACCATGTGATCGGCCCGCTCCAGCATGGCCTGAACAGCAGCGATATCGACCGGCGGCGGCGTGACGAAGGCTTGCGCATTCTCCAGAAACCCGAAATCCAGCGTGCCGATATCGACCCGCGCCACCGCATTGCCGCCCTCGTGCGCACCCTCCTGATAGGCATTGCACAGGGCATGGCAGAACCGCTCCTTTGAGGGGTCTGGATGTCCGTTAACCAGCAGGATGGAACGCGCCATGTTTGAAGTCTCCACAACTGAAGTGGGGACATTAGCGTGCGGCACTCACAAACGCCATGCGGCAGTTTGGAAGGTTCAGCCTGCTTCGCAGCGGCTAAAGCCTGAATAACTGGCCGAACCGGTCAGATTATGGGTCTGCAGCATGGCAATAGCGACAATAGCGTAGTGATTGTCTGCCACCACGACGGGGCCATCCGGCCAGGCGGGGCGGAAATTGACCCGTGTCTGGTAGTCGCGAATGCGCACGACCGCATTGGGCCGGAAGCTCGACGGAGCCGTAACCTCCCGGAAGGCCACCATGGCGGTCTCCGGATCAATGCCCACCTCCGCGACAACATTTTCGGCGATGTCAAAACTGAACCCGCCGCCCGCGAGCGGAACCCTGACCGGCTGGAACTGGTAGATGGCCAGCCCATCTTCCCAGCGCACAAAGCGCGGCGTGTCAGCGCTCTCCAGAAGGCGCTCCGGCGACGGCCGGATCATCTCGCGCGGATCGTCCGGCAAACGCTCGGCCAGTTCCGGCTCGACAGGCTGGGCGGCAGCATCCACCCAGCTCGCGGCCTCCGCCTCCTGCCGGTAGAGGAAGCCGCCATTCTCGTCCCAGCTGGGCGCATAGGCAAAGCCGCACACCTCGCCTGCGCGCTCATTATGGAGCTGGGCGGTGGCCAGAGCGCGCTGGAACAGGTCTGCGGGCGGCTCATCGGCCAGCGCAGGGCTGGCAGACAATAGAAGGGCGGGGAGAATCACGCAGCAGCGCAGGACATTTTTCATGGCCGCATGATTATCCCGGCGCGCGCAGCGGGAAAGCGGATTTTACTCATTCCTACCAAGATTTAATGAGGTGGAGGGATGGGGCGAGGAAGAAAGGCTGGGTCCCGGCTCGGGGGCCGGGACCGCGGTTCTAACCCAAGCGCCAGAACGTCCGGGTTCCCCGGCTTGACCGGGGATCCAGAAAAAGACTGGGCACCGGCTTACGCCGGTGAAACGCGGGGGCCAGTGAAACGCGAGAATGTCTACATCCTGAACACGCCAAACCGCGTCTTCTCAATGGGCGCGTTGAGGCAGGCAGAGAGCGCAAGGCCCACCACGTCGCGGGTCTGGGCGGGTGCGATCACGCCATCATCCCACAACCTTGCGGTGGAGTAATAGGGCGAGCCCTCGGCCTCATATTTCTCGCGGATCGGGGCCTTGAAGGCGTCTTCATCTTCCGCGCTCCATTCCTCGCCGCGTGCCTCCATCCCGTCGCGTTTTACCGTTGCGAGCACGCTGGCGGCCTGCTCCCCGCCCATCACCGAGATGCGGGCATTGGGCCACATGAAGAGGAAGCGCGGCCCATAGGCGCGCCCGCACATGCCGTAATTGCCCGCGCCGTAAGAGCCGCCAATGATGATGGTGATTTTCGGCACCCGCGCGCAGGACACAGCCGTGACGAGCTTGGCGCCGTCCTTGGCGATGCCGCCCGCCTCGTACTTGGAGCCGACCATGAAGCCGGTAATGTTCTGCAGGAAGAGGAGCGGGATGCCGCGCTGGCAGCAAAGCTCGATGAAATGCGCGCCTTTGAGCGCGCTTTCAGAGAAGATCACGCCATTATTGGCGATGATGCCGACCGGCATGCCGTGCACGCGCGCAAAACCGGTGACCAGCGTTTCCCCGTAGAGCGCCTTGAACTCGTCAAAGCGCGAGCCGTCCACCAGCCGCGCGATCACCTCGCGCACATCATAGGGCGTGCGCACGTCTGACGGGATCACCCCGTTCAGCGTTTCCGGATCGATGGCCGGGGCTTCCGGCTCGGCCAGATCCATGTCCACGCGCTTGACCGTGTTGAGCCCCGCCACGATGCGCCGCGCGGTCTGCAGGGCATGGTCATCATTGGCGGCATAGTGATCGACCACGCCGGAGCGGCGGGCGTGAACATCCGCGCCGCCAAGGTCTTCAGCCGAGATCACCTCGCCGGTTGCGGCCTTCACCAGCGGCGGACCGCCAAGGAAAATCGTCCCCTGCTTCCTCACGATGACGGTCTCATCGCTCATCGCGGGCACATAGGCGCCGCCTGCCGTGCATGAGCCCATCACGACGGCAACTTGCGCAATGCCTTCAGAGGAGAGGTTTGCCTGATTGAAGAAGATGCGGCCGAAATGCTCCCGGTCAGGGAAGACATCGGCCTGGAAGGGCAGGTTCGCGCCGCCAGAGTCCACCAGATAGACGCACGGCAGCCGGTTCTCGCGGGCAATCTCCTGCGCGCGCAGATGCTTCTTCACGGTCAGCGGGTAATACGTCCCGCCCTTCACCGTGGCGTCATTGCACACGATCATCACCTCGCGGCCCGATACCCGGCCAATGCCGGCAATCATGCCCGCGCCGTGCACATCGCCCTCATACATGCCATTGGCCGCCAGCGCGCCGATCTCCAGAAACGGCGTGCCGGGGTCCAGCAGGCGCTCCACGCGCTCGCGGGGCAGCAGCTTGCCGCGCGCCAGATGCTTCTCGCGTGCGCGCTCCGGCCCGCCCAGCGCCGCTTCAGCGGTGCGCGCCTGCAGCTCGGCTACCAGCTCGTCCATGCGTGCGGCATTGGCCTTGAAACTGTCGGAGGCGGGATCGAGCTTGGAGTTGAGCTGGGTCATGGACGGCTTCCTGATGCGGCAAATCTCACTACGCGCTGCTCTTAGCCGGTAAAGCCAGCAAAGAGCAATGTGAGGCATGCGGACAGGAAAATGCACCAGGCTTGCATCCAGCCTGATAATGCGCTGCATCATGGGCGTCAGGCACATGGCTCACCAAAAGGTCTACTCTCATGCTCAAAATCCTCACTGGCATGCTCGCTGCGCTGGTTGGCGCTACATCTGCCCTCGCCCAGCCCGCTGCATCAGGCAGCGACACGCAGGTCATGGTATTGGGCACCTTCCATTTTGACGGGGGCGGCCGCGATTATGTGAACCCGGAGGTGGACGACTTCCTCTCCCCGCAGCGCCAGCAGGAAATCGCTGACATACTGGACCGCATCGAGGCATTCCAGCCAGACCGCATCATCGTGGAGCTGGAACCGGAACACGAGGACTGGATCAACGAACGCTACCGGGCCTGGCGCGCAGGTGAAGCCGAGCTGACCGTCAATGAACGCGACCAGATCGGCCTGCGTCTGGCGGCGCGCATGGGCCATGAACAGGTATGGGCGGTGGACTATCAGAACGGAATGGACTTCCAGGCGATGATGGGCGCCGCGCAGGCCGCCGGACAAACTCACCTGCTCGAAGGCTTCCAGCAGACGATTGGCGACGTGGAAGCATTTTTCTCGCGGAACGCCGATGGCACTATCCGGGAGCGGCTGATCGACGCCAATTCGCCCGAAGCGATGGGATTTCACCAGATGTATCTGACACTGGCACAGGCCGGCACGGTCGATGATCCCGTAGGCGCACACCAGATGGCCGCTTGGTGGGGGCGCAACATGGTCATTTTCGCCCGCATCGCGCAGATCTCCCAGCCGGGCGAGCGGGTGCTCGTTGTCTATGGTTCAGGCCACAAATACCTGCTGGACCAGTATCTGGAGGGAGCGCCCGGATTTACCCTGATCGACCCGCTGGACTATCTGCAATAGCCGTCCAGCCCGACCGGCACTGATATCGCGCTGGCATGCCCGGCCTCCCCGTCAGGAGCAGGTGCCTCACCTGCCCTTGAAACCGGCCGCCCACAACCTTTAGGACAGGAGCATCACAATCCTGGAGGGAATTATGAACGTCTTACACAACAGCCTTGCCACCCTGGCCATCGCTGCGCTGACCGCAGGAGCCAGCCACGCCCAGACGGACCACCCGGCGAATGCCATTTATGACGGGCTGACGCTGGGCATCGAGATCAATACCGATGAAATGTGCGAGATCGCCGATCCCGATCCGATATTCGGCAATGTCGTTGCCTCGCTGGATGCGCACGGGCTCGGCTTTGAACGTGAATCCGAAGACACCACCTCCATGGTGCAGGTGAGCGTACGGGTATATGGCAGCGAAAATCATGGCTGCTCGGCCTTTGCTGCCGTGGAATTGCTGCAGCAGGTCGACGGCGTGGCGGTCGATTACTCGGACGAACCCTTTAGCGGGTGGGTCACGCTGGGGGCTTTCTATTCGCCCATGGTGCCTACCGGCCTGACCGGTGACGCGTTCAACACCGCCCTGGCGCAATGGCTCGGTGAGGATCTCTTCGGACTCTGGGGCATGCTGCTCGAAGACCAGGACAATGAGGACGAGTAGATCACCGCATTGACCACTGGCATGCCCGGTCTCCCGGTCTAGAGTAGGCATCTCACCTGCCGGCCGGGAGACCCTCCATGTCCTATTCCAGCTTTGCCCTGTCATCAGAGGGCGCAATCGCCCGCCTGACCCTGAACCGCCCCGACAAGCGCAACACGATGACGCCCGCCTTCTGGCGCGAACTGCCCGATGCGGTGAACACCCTGTCGGATGCGGGCGAAACGCGCGTCCTGATTCTGGACGCTGAAGGCCCGGTCTTCACTGCGGGCATGGACATATCGGTGTTCTCCGACCCGAACGCGCTGACCACCGACACGGCAGCCGCGCGCGAAGCCTTCATGGACGCTGCCATGTCCTTGCAGGATGCGTTCACGGCGTTTGAGCGTGCACGCTTTCCGGTCATCGCCGCCATGCAGGGGCCGTGCGTGGGCGGCGGGGTGGACATGGTGACGGCGTGTGATCTGCGCTATGGTACCAGCGATGCCTGGCTGCGCATCGAGGAGACCAATATCGGCATGATGGCCGATGTCGGCACGTTGCAGCGCCTGCCGCGCCTGATCCCGTCGGGCATTGCACTGGAGCTGGCCTATACGGGCGAAACACTGAGCCCCGAACGCGCGTATGCGCTGGGCCTTCTCAATGGCGTGCTGCCCGACGCAGCGGCCCTGAAAGCGCATGTAGATGCCGTGGCGGCCCGCATTGCCAGCCGCCCGCCCCTGACGATTGCGGGCATCAAGAAGTCCCATCTCTACTCGCGCGACCACTCGGTGGCCGACAGTCTCGAACATGTGATGACACTGCAGGCTTCCATCTGGAATCCGCATGATATCGTGGAGGCGATGGCTGCCCGGTCAGACAAGCGCGATGGCAATTTCACGCCGCTCGCGCCGGTCAAAAGGCTGGGTCAGGACACGTAAGTTTCAAGGAACCGGGGAGTTCAAACATGACCAATACCCTTCGCCAGCGTCTTTCAGGCGCCGCCCTGTCGGCCCTTCTTCTGGCTGCGCCGATGATGGCCGCGCCAGCCCTTGCCAGCACGGCCACGCAGGACGCAGCAGCCGAGCAGAGCGAAAGCCAACGCCTGAACGCCTGGTTTGAACAGGTCGAGCAGCAATCTCTCGACCGCAGCCCTTTGATGAAAGCCTATCGCGGCATTATCGACGAGGACTACGGGCTGTGGGGCGATTTCAGCAATGAATTCGCCGAGGAGAGCTTCCAGATCGGCGAAGGCAATCTGCGCTATATGCGCGAGAATTTCGACTTCGACGCGCTGGATCCTTCAGCCCAGCTCAGCTGGCGGCTGTTTGAATACGGCCAGGAGAACGCGCGGGCGAACAATCCCTTCCGCCGTCACGGCTATGTCTTCCACCAGATGAGCGGCATGCATGCCAACATCCCGGTATTCCTGACCACCATTCACCGCATCAACTCGCTGGAGACCGCCGAAGCCTGGGTCAGCCGCGCAGGCAGTGTGGATGAGGTGATGAACACGCTGATCGACGAGGCCGAGGCCCGCTTCGAGATGGGTATCCAGCCGCCGCGCTGGATGTATGACTACATCATCGAGACCGCGCAGAACGTGATCTCCGGCGCGCCGTTCGACGGCGAAGGCGATAATGTCGTCTGGGAAAGCTATGAGCGGAATATCAACCAGATCGATATCAGCGCGGAAGACCGCGTGCGCCTGCTCAATGAAGGCCGCGAAGCCCTTCTGGGCTGGACCGCGCCCTATGAGCGCCTGATCGGCGTTATGGCGGCCCAGCGCGAGAGCGCAGCGGCCGGTGACGGCGTATGGCGCCTGCCTGATGGCGAGGCATTCTACAATGCCCGTCTGGCCAACTTCACCACCACAGACCTGACCGCGCAGGAAATCCACGATCTGGGCGTGGAGAATGTGGCGCGCATCCATCGCGAGATGGAAGCGATCATGGAGGAAGTGGGATTTGAGGGCAGCTTGCAGGACTTCTTCGCCTTCATGCGCGAAGACCCGCAATTCTACTACCCCAACACCGATGAGGGGCGGCAGGCTTATCTCGATGAGGCAACCGCCGTCATCGAGCGTATGAATGAGCGCCTGCCCGAATACTTCATCACCCTGCCCCAGCACGAGCTGGAAGTGCGCCGGGTGGAGCCCTTCCGCGAAGCCTCTGCCGGCAAGGCATTCTATTCACGCCCGGCAGCCGACGGCTCACGCCCCGGCATCTATTACGCGAACTTGCGCGATATGGCCGATATGCCGATCTACCAGATGGAGGCGCTGGCCTATCACGAGGGCAATCCCGGCCACCATATGCAGCTCGCCATTATGACCGATCTGGAGGACGTGCCCTCCTTCCGGCGGTTTGGCGGCTATACCGCCTACACCGAAGGCTGGGGCCTCTATACCGAATATCTGCCGCTGGAAATGGGCTTCTATGAAGACCCCTACTCCAACTTTGGCCGCCTCGCGATGGAGCTGTGGCGCGCTGCCCGCCTCGTCGTCGATACCGGGCTCCACTACAAGCAATGGTCCCGCGAGCAGGCCATCGAGTATCTGGTCGAGAACACGCCCAATCCGCGTGGTGACGCCACCAACGCGATCGAGCGCTATATCGTCATGCCGGGCCAGGCGACCGCCTACATGATCGGCATGCTGGAAATCCTCGCATTGCGTGAGCGGGCCGAAACCGCGCTCGGCGATGATTTCGATATCCGCATGTTCCACGAAGTGGTCCTGCGCGATGGCGCCGTGCCGTTGGCGGTGCTCGAGGAGCTGATCGATGAATGGATCGCCGAGGTGCAGGCGGGCTAGGAACCGCGCTCTCTTCGTCCGTCCGGGATGAACGGGAGCCCGGCCCGCTCCGATGTCCTCCCCCGTTTACAGGGGAGATGCCTTCGAAGAAGGCGGAAGGGGGGAGCCTGTTTCGACTATCCCCCCCTCGGCCTTTCAGGCCACTCCCCCCGTGAACGGGGGGAGACACCCACCATCGTCATGCCCGCGCAGGCGGGCATCCAGAGTTTGACCAGCAATGCCCTGCGCCAATGGCTCTGGGTTCCCGCCTCCGCGGGAACGACGAAGTGTTGAAGGCCAGCGTTATAGCGGCAGGAACCGGTCTGGGTTCCAGATGCTTCTGGAATGACGAACGCAGAGGGTATGGTGCCGGAGAGCGCCACCCGCAAAGACGGGTGTTCGACGGCGCGGACTCATGGCGGTATCTGGACGAATGACCGGGTAGCGCGTTACGCAACCCGGCAGGGGCGCGACCACCATGGACATGAAGCTTGGCTTTCTTCCCTTCCTGAACCGGCTTGAGAAAGCCGCGCTGAAGGCTGTGGAGGCCGAGGTGGAATGGTTCTGCCTGCCTGCCGGCCAGACCCTGTTCGAGGCGGGCGAGCCGGCCGATGCCTTCTATCTGGTGCGTTCCGGCGCGCTGGCGGCCTTTCGCACCGGCGCGGACGGGCTGCCCGAACTGGTCGGCCATATCCGCGCAGGTGAGCCGATTGGCGAGATGGCACTGGTCGAGGACCGGCCCCATTCGGCCAACATCTACGCCCTCAGGGACAGCGAGCTGATCCGCCTGCCCAAGACCGCGTTCGAGAAGCTTACCCGCCGCCATGCCAGCCTGATGCGCGAGCTGGCGCGCATGATGCTGTTCCGCCTGCGCGGCGGCACGCTGCGCTCCAAGGCCGAGCCGCGCGTATTCGCGCTGGTCTCCACCTCACCGACCATTGATCTGACCTTGCGCTCGCGCCAGCTGAAAGACGCGCTTGCCGCGCTGGGGCGCAAATGCACGATCATCGGCGAGGAAGGAGAACTGGTCGCGCCGTCAAAGCTCGACGAGGCCGAACGCACCGGCGATATCGTCATTCTCACCGCGCGCCTGAATGACGTCTCCTGGGCGCGTCAGGCGATTGGCCGGGCAGACCGCGTCTGGCTCCTGGCGCGCGGCGATGCCCGGCCCTCTTTGCCCATCCTGCCCGAAGACCCCTCACCGGCTGCGAAACTGCGCCTGATCGATGTCGTGCTGCTCCATCATGGCGGCAGCCGCAGCGTCGCCACGCCGCAGGAATGGATGGACGCCGCCGAGGCCGCGCGCTGCTTCCACTGGCGCCAGTTTGAAGACGGCGATGTCGCCCATCTGGCGCGCACCATGGCGGGATGCTCGGTGGGGCTGGTCCTGTCTGGCGGCGGCAGCCGGGCCTATGCCCATATCGGGGCCATCCACGCCTTTCGTGACCATGGCATCGAGTTCGATTTCCTGGCTGGCACCTCCATGGGCGCGATCATCGCGGCGGGCGTCGCCATGGGCTGGAGCAATGACGAGATCGATACCCGCATCCGCAAGGCGTTTGTGGAATCCAGCCCGCTTGGCGACTGGACGCTGCCCGTGGTCAGCCTTGTGCGCGGCAAGGAGGTGGAAAAGCGCCTGGCCGAACATTTCGGCGATATCGACATTGCCGATCTGCAGCGCCCCTTCTTCTGCGTCTCCTCCAACCTCACCGATGGCGCGGTGCGCATCCACCGCACGGGCCGCCTGCGCGATGCCTTGCGCGCGTCTCTGGCCATTCCGGGCCTGCTGCCGCCTGTGATCGATGGCGAGAACGTGCTGGTGGACGGGGCGGTGTTCAATAACTTCCCCATCAAGGAACTCAAATCCAGCCATCGCGGCGCGAATATCGGCGTGGACGTGACCCGCAACAAGGCAATCAACCCGCAGGATTTCATCAATCCGCCGGGCTTTTTCGGCTGGGTGCTGCGCCATGGCCTCTCTGATCCCCCGCCCATCGCCTCGCTGCTGATGCGCGCGGCCACCGCCGCCACGCTGGACGAGCACGCCGAAACGCGCGAGGCCGCAGACATGCTGGTCCTGCCCGAAATCGAGATGGATCTGCGCGAATGGCGCCGATACGACAACGCCATCGTGGCGGGCTATGAAAGCACGATAGCCATGCTCAACAGCGCCGATCACCGGCTTATGGCGCGGTTGAAACCGGGGAAGTAGGGGTTAGCGCGCCTGTACGATGTCTGCAGACGTATCAACCGCCGACCACGCCGTATCACAGGTCACAACCTTGCCGCCACGCGTTTCGCCAAGGGCAAGACAGGCGCGGTCACCCAGAGACAGGCCGAGCGCGCGCGTGCGCGGCCTCAGCGACGCCGCTGCCATGGCCTGCGCCTCGTCAAAATCGATAACCACCAGCCCGATGGACGCGATGGCCGCCTCGACGGCGTCCTGCGGCGCACCCTTTTCCATCAGCTTGCCCGCCACTTCGCTCAGATTGACTGCCGAGATGACCGCGCCCGGCAAATAGCGCTCGACATGCGCGGCGCCCGGCTCGCCGAGCAGCACGGCCAGCAGGGCGGACGCATCAAGAACTGCGCCCTCACCCGTCTTCACGCGCCGCCTCCGCGCGGCGGTCCGCGATCAGTTCATCAGACAGGCTGAGGCCGGGCTCCAGAAATGGCCTTAGAAGCGCGCGTGCCTTGTCCGCTGCGCGCGAGGGCGGCAACAGCTCCAGCCCGTCTGCTCCGGCATTGAGCACCAGCTTGCTCCCCTCCTGCAGGCCGAACCATTCGCGGAACGCCGCCGGTATCAACACCCGCCCGGCACTATCAACGGAAACTGTCACACTACCGGGTTGCGTTGGCACCGCGCCGGCCTTCTCCTCATCCGCCACGAGGACATTGCGCACGTGCTGATAGCGGATATCCAGCGCGCGGGCGATATCGGCGCGCTTCAGGCCCTGCTTGGCCAGCGCACGTATCCGCGCCGACTTTGTGGGCAGATGAGCCACAGAGGCTCTCAAGTCCTGCACTGTCTGATGCACCATGACACTCTCCATCAGGTTTGCTGGAGATATTGACGCAAATAATAATTTTTGTCAATTTTATTTGATAATAGCGTAAAATATCCAATCCCGGCGTTTCACCGGGGTAAACTCCAGCCGTTACCCACCTCGCCATCCCTCTCGTCACCCCCACGAAAGCAGGAACGAAGAAAAGGGAAATGCCCATTTCCTTCGTCATTCCAGAAAGCGCTTTAGCGCTTATCTGGAACCCAGTGTTTTTCGCTCTGCAACTGCCTGCCCGCAGCGACGCATGGATAGGCTGAGCGTCATAATGAAGATGGATCCCCGGTCAAGCCGGGGAACCCGGTTGAGAGGCGAGTGGTATAAACAACCGGGGTCCCCGCCCCCGCCTGTCCTCGTGAAAACGGGGAAGCGGGGCCCCAGACTCTTCACACCTCTTCGTCACCCCAACGAAGGTGGGGGTCCAGAGATCATAGAGCGAAGACTATGCATGCGGCTCTGGGTTCCCGCCTGCGCGGGAACGACGAGAGGGGACACGAAATCGCGTCTTACGCGCTCTCGCCGAACAGTTCCCGGCCGATCAGCCAGCGGCGGATTTCGCTGGTGCCTGCCCCGATCTCATAGAGCTTGGCATCGCGCAGCAAACGCCCGGTCGGGTATTCGTTGATATAGCCATTCCCGCCGAGGATCTGGATGGCATCGAGCGCGCATTGCGTGGCGGCCTCAGCAGCAAAGAGGATCGCGCCTGCGGCGTCCTTGCGCGTCGTCTTGCCCGCATCACAGGCTTGCGCCACGGCGTACACATAGGCGCGGCTGGCGTTCATGCGCGTGTACATGTCGGCGATCTTGCCCTGCACCAGCTGGAACTCGCCAATGGATTTGCCGAACTGCTTGCGCTCATGGATGTAGGGCATGACCACATCCATGCACGCCTGCATGATGCCGACAGGGCCAGCCGACAGCACGGCGCGCTCATAGTCGAGCCCGCTCATCAGCACGCGCACACCCTGGCCCACGCCGCCAAGCACATTCTCTTCGGGCACTTCGCAATTATCGAAGACCAGCTCGCCGGTTTCAGAGCCGCGCATGCCCAGCTTGTCGAGCTTCTGGGCGACGGAGAAACCCTTCATGTCCTTCTCGATCAGGAAGGCGGTGATGCCCTTGGAGCCGCCTTCGGGATCGGTCTTGGCATAGACCACCAGTACATCGGCGCTCGGCCCGTTGGTGATCCACATTTTCGAGCCATTGAGGACGTAGCGATCGCCCTTCTTTTCAGCTTTCAGGCGCATGGAAACAACGTCAGAACCTGCGCCCGGCTCGCTCATGGCGAGCGCGCCGACATGCTCGCCGGAGACGAGTTTGGGCAGGTATTTCTCCCGCTGCGCGTCATTACCATTGAGCTTGATCTGGTTGACGCAGAGGTTTGAGTGCGCGCCGTAGGAGAGACCCACCGACGCCGAGGCGCGGGAGATTTCCTCCATCGCGATCACGTGTTCGAGATAGCCTAGGCCCGATCCGCCATATTCCTCGCCGACCGTGATGCCCAGAAGGCCCAGCTCGCCCATCCCGCGCCAGAGGTGATGCGGGAACTCGTCCTTCACATCGATCTCGGCGGCCAAAGGCGCGATATTGTCGGAAGCAAAGCTGCGCACGGTGTCGCGCAGCATCTCTGCGGTCTCCCCCAGGGGGAATTCCAGCGTCGGGTATTGGTTCGATATCATGGCAGGCGGGATACCACGCCCGCCATTACGGTCAAGCGTGGACTGCCTTTACTCGCCTTCCGGCGGAGTGGCTTCGTTCGCCGTACCGGCGCTTTCGGCGACCGCTTTGGGCTGGCGCGTGCGGGTAAGGAGTATCCAGGCCGAGGTGATCGTCAGAGCAATGCCCATCGCCGCCGCGACCGGGCCCAGAAGGCCGAAATCGACAACCTCCGGGTCGGTGCCGCGCTCGATAATCGTCCACAGGCCAAAGCCCGTCATCGCCACACCGACAGCCAGATTGGCCACAAACAGCCAGGTGCCATTGCCGGGCGCTTTGGCCGGTGCAGCCGGGCCGGGCCCGGCCTGCGGCAGTTCAGGCGCCGGAGCTGCCGTACCCATCAGCACGCCGGGGTGAATCTCGTCATTATCAACCGCCTCGTCTTCTTCGGGCATGTCGGCCGGGCGGCCCACGGCCTGCACCTCACCGGAGAAGCCGGCGCTGGGGGCGGGCGAATCGGCGCTGATGGCAGCGGGCTTTGCAGCTTCCGGCGCCGGGGGCGTGACAGGGACCGCGATATCGGTGCGGGTGATCGTCACCGAGGAGACGGCCGCATAGACCGGTACCGGGCCGACCTTGTAACGCGGCTGTTCCGGCTCGGCGGCGGGCTGGGGCGCTGGCGCAGGGGCTTCCGGCTCGGCGCGCTGCATGAAGCTGAAGCCCAGACGGGCATCGCTCGCCACAGGCGCGTCCTCGCTGGCGGCCGGTTCTGCCTCAACGGCCATGGTCTCAGCCATTTGCGCGTTCATGCGCGCAATCACGCTGCCGGTCGGGTCATCAGCCGGGCCGCTCTCAGGCGCAGGTGACGGGCTGGCAGGCTGCTCTTCCACTGGTTCGGTGGCCGCCTCAGGCTCCGGTTCCGGTTGCGGCTCGGCCTCCGGCTCCGGTGTGTCATCCTCGAGCACCATGCCGCCCGGCTCTGGCGGATCGATGAACTCCAGCTCCAGATCGACCAGCGGGCCGATGCGCGGCGCGGGGTCTGCAGCTTCGGGCGCAGGTTCGGCCACCGGTTCGGGTGCCGGGGCGGGTTCCGCCTGCTCCTGCACGCCTTTGAGATAGAGCGCCTTTTCAGCGGCGCGGCGGCGCACCAACCGTTCAGAAACGACCAGACGGCCATCTTCCTCGGCGCGCACCCAGGTTTCCAGCGCGGCAGCGGCCTCCAGATGGCGGCCATCGCGCGCAAGACGGGCCACGTCCGACACCTTGAACGCGCCCGGACCAATGGAGCAGGCAAACGATACCAGCGCATCGCGCACCGACCCTGGCAGGTCTTCGCCCACGGCCTTATCGATGGCCTGTTCGGCCTGGATCACATCATAAAGAAGCAACAGCTCGGCATCTTCACGGCTGATGCGTGCGCCTTCCTTGGCTGCTGCCGTGTGACCGTAGCCCAGCGCCCAGCGCCGCCCACGGCGCAGCGCGTCGCCCAGAAAGGGTTCATGGGTCTTGATGAGTTCGCGCGCGGCGCGGCTGGATTTCAAGCGCGGCTTCATAAGTGTCCCGTTCCGAAACGCCCGTCAGGGGCTCTTCCGGTATCGTTGCAAATTGGTTGCCGCGCTACTGGCCGCGCCCCAGCACGTCCACTGTGGCCAGCGCGGTGAAGGGCGCAAACACGCCGCCGCCGACGCCGCCGCCAATCAGGAACACAGCGCCGTCAAGAACCGAGGCGGCAGCCTCTGTGCGCGCGGCCGTCAGTGATCCGTCCTCACGCCAGCTGCGTGCACCGGGCTCTATGGCGAACACCGTGGCGTAGGTGGAGCGCAGATCATCTCCGCGTCCGCCCAGCGCCAGCAGGCGGGCACCGTCGAAGACCAGCGCATGGCCGGCGCGGGCGGCAGGCAGGTCCGGGCCACGCCGCCACTCACGCCTGTCGATATTGTAGATATCCACGCGGGCAACGGCCCGGCGGTTCACAATGCCGCCTGTCACCCAGATCTCGCCCTCCACCAGCGTGATGCCGGCATCACGGCGGCGCAGGTCGGAAGGCGCGTCCAGCGCCGCCCATTCGCGCGTCTCGATATCAAAGACGAAGATGCCGCCCGGCTCCTCAATGCCGCCGACGGCATACAGCCGGTCCTCATGGGCCACCATGGCGAAGGCTGCGCGCGCGGCCGGCATCGGCGTCTCGCTCTGCCATACGTCCATTTCCGGGTCGTAGGACCACATCTCCGCTATCGGCTCGCGGCCCGATTCCGAACTGTATCCGCCCGCCGCCCAGATGCGCCCGTCAGCGGCGGCAAATCCGAAACGCTCCAGCCCTTCCGGCAGCGGCGAGAGCGGACGCCAGCGATTGATCTCGCTGTCATAGACCTCGAAATTGTCGCGCGGCGTCACCCGCCCCGCCCCGCCTGCGGCATAGATATGCCCGTCCATCGCCACGGCGGAGAGACCGGCGCGTGCGCTCTCCAGCTCTGGCCCGCTGCGCCAGCCCGCATGCAGGACCAGCCCGCTGCTGGCCTCGTCCTGACCGTGGGCAGCAATCGGCAACGGGCTTGCTGCAACCAGTACCAGGGCAACAGCAGACAAGGTGGAAAAAGAGACAAAACGGCGCAAAGACAGCACCCTCCGCACTGCGAACGACCAGACCTTAAGCCTTCCCTCGCCGGAAGGCAGGATTATGGCCAAGAGCCTACTGTGTGCAGCCCGGCAAGGCGAGTGGTCAGATGAAGCGCGCGGGTTAAAAAGAAAGCGCCCGGTCCGCGAGAGGCGAACCGGGCGTTTTTTCATCTCTCGAGGGGAGAGAAAATGGTGCGGCCGAGAAGACTCGAACTTCCACGGGTTGCCCCACAGCGACCTCAACGCTGCGCGTCTACCAGTTCCGCCACGGCCGCAAACTGGGAGACGGGCGTTTAGCAAGACCCAAGCGGAAAGGAAAGCCCTTCACTGCGCGAGCGCGCGCGATTTTCGCGGACACCAGAGGCCGCGTCAGACCGCGAAAAAGTCGTGTACATCGGCTGCGTCGGTGATCGACACGGCGATATGATCGCCCTGGATCACGATCTCTCCGCGCGCAATGGGATGGTTATTGGCCAGAATCCACACTTCTTCATGCTCCGCGGCATCAAGGGGAATCACCGCGCCGCGCCCCATCCGCAAGAATTGCTGGATAGGCAGGCGCGAGCGGCCCAGAAGAACCGCAATTTCAATCTGCACAGCGCCAAGCTGACTCATAGTGTGATGATACCTTGTCCCGCGTTTTTCCCGCCGCACACCCTCACTTGAAAGCGGCGCGTTTACACACGATGTTCCGGGCCGGTTTCCGAGGCGTTAAGCAATGCAACAAAAACCAGCCGGATGGGCAGTTTCTGCAGCCCCGGTCGATTATGACGCCGCCGTAGCAGCGATGGAGGCGCGCGTGGCCGCCATTCATCGCGGCGAGGCGGGCGAGCTGATCTGGCTCCTGGAGCACCCTGCCCTCTACACCGCCGGCACCAGCGCGGACGCCTCGGACCTGCGCGAGCCGGAGAAGTTTCCGGTCTATCGCTCGGGCCGGGGCGGCGAATACACCTATCACGGACCGGGCCAGCGTGTGGCCTATGTGATGATGGATTTGAGGGAACGCGGCCGCGATGCGCGGCAATTCGTCAATAATCTCGAAGACTGGATCATCGGCGCGCTCGACAGCTTTAACGTGAAGGGCGAGAAGCGCTGCGACCGGATCGGGGTGTGGGTGGACCGCACACCCGTCGGCGGGCCGCCCCGCGAAGACAAGATCGCCGCTATCGGTATCCGCCTGCGCCGCTGGATCTCGTTTCACGGCATCGCGCTGAATGTGGAGCCGGACCTCTCCCATTTTGGCGGGATCGTGCCGTGCGGGATCACCAATCCGTCCTTTGGCGTCACAAGCCTGACCGATCTTGGCCTGCCCGTGACCATGGACGATGCCGACTTTGCGCTGAAATCAGCGTTCGTGGAGGTATTCGGCGCCGTAGAGGACGAGGCACCACCGGTGTAGGGGGTACTAACTTTGTCATGGCCCGGTTTATCCGGGCCAACCATGCCTGAGAGCTTGCTCTTCCCTGATCCTTCGAGACGTTCGCTTCGCTCACCCTCAGGATGAGGGAAAAGTACGCCCAAGCCCTCATCCCGAGGGGCTTCGTCAGAAGCCGTCTCGAAGGACGAGGGCTTCCTGGCCGCTTTGCGGCCTGAAACGCGCGAACGCGCGCCCGCGACTGCCTGTGCCCGCGCAGGCGGGTATTCGCGGAACATCGCAACGCATCCGCGTTGCGGAACTAAAAGAGGCATGGATCACCTGCATGAAGCGGGTGATGACAAGGATTGGGGAAAACCCCCTCACCCCCTGCGGGGCATGCGCGCGAACCAGAAGCCGATGGCAAAGACGGTCAGCCAGAAAGCGACCGCCGAGGGCCAGTCGCCCGCAGAGAAAGCGGCCAGCGTCTCGGCCTCATTCTCGATCATACGCTGCTGGAAGCCGGCGATGAGGTCTTCATCCTGACCGGCGGCCTGCACCTGGGCGGGATCGTTGATGTCGACGCCCTGCGCTTCGAGATAGTCCATGAAGCCCGGCAAGATGGCAACCGTCACCGCGATGATGGCGACAAGCGCCTTCACCCCCACGCCCGCCGCCAGAGGCACGATCACCAGCGGCCCCTGCCGCCCCGCATCGCGCAGCCGGTTGATGTGAAGCGCGGCCAGGCAGAACAGGATCACCAGCCAGCCAAACATGGCCAGGCCCCCATCCAGCAGGGTCAGGCGCAGCGCATCGGCAAAGGCGATCAGGCCAAGGCCGAGCCAGAACGTATCGGCATCAGCGCGCGTGTCAGGCAGGAATATGGCTCGAAAATTGATCGGCACGCGGGTGAGGCTCCGGGCAGGGGGAAAAGCGTATGTCGCGCCGCTTCTAGCCCAAGCCGGGAACGGGCGGAAGACAAGCGGGCGCAGGTTCATCACCCGCGCCCGTCCGCATCAAGAAAATGATGAACAGAATTATTCGCCAGACACCGCATCGGCCGCAGCGGCTACAGCACCCTTGGGTTGGGGCCGTGCTGGTTCACGCCCGGCTGGCTGTCCATGACGTAGAAGATGAGCAGCACAATGAAGCCTACAAGCGGAACCAGGCCGATCAGGATCCACCAGCCCGAACGCCCGGTGTCATGCAGACGGCGCACACCCACCGCGATAGCCGGAATCAGGCTGCCCAGCGCGAACAGACCGGCCAGCATCGGATAACCGAACACGCTCATATCGACGGCGTAAAGCACGCCATAGACAATGACGTAGAACAGGAACCACCACCAGTATTCACTGCGGCGCGCGCGGCCCTGAAAGCCGACATAGTTGGAATAGACCGATTTTACGGCGTCCATGAAATTCATGTTTTTGTCCCTCCGGGGGCTGGCCAAAACAAACCGGATCGGCGCGCGAGGGCTTGAGGGGGCCGGATACGCGATTCAATCCTTGGTCCAGCGTCGGCCCGCAGGGCAGGCGCGGTCAACAAAAAACCGGAAAAAAGTTACTCCAGCTCTACCAGCAGCTCGTCTGCGGCAACGCTGTCGCCTGCTTTCACGCTGACGGTTTTCACCATGCCGTCGCGCTCGGCGCGCAGCACGTTTTCCATCTTCATCGCTTCAACGGTGAGCAATACCTCGCCCGCCTTCACCTCGCGGCCCGGCTCCACCGCCACCGAGACGATCAGGCCCGGCATCGGGCTGATGATCTGCTTGCTGGTATCGGGTTCGGGGCGTTCGGGCAGGCGCGCAGCCAGCTCTGCAATGCGCGGGGAATACACCCGCACCAGCGC
This sequence comes from Glycocaulis abyssi, assembly GCF_041429775.1. NCBI lineage: Bacteria > Pseudomonadati > Pseudomonadota > Alphaproteobacteria > Maricaulales > Maricaulaceae > Glycocaulis > Glycocaulis abyssi. The sequence continues at coordinate 1,180,203 of NZ_CP163421.1, forward strand.
GGCAAAGCCCCGGTGGCGCAGCCAGTAGCCCTGCGTACGGTCCTCCACCGACAGGCTGAAGCTCTCCTTGCCGAGCTTCGCCTCGAACAGATGATTGCCCGGCTGCCAGCCGGTTTCCAGATTGAGCGGTTCCGCGCTGAGGCCCGGCATGTAGACGGTGGCCGCAAACCCGCCATCAAGGCTGCGCTCAAGCGTGATCTCGACGGCAAACTGCTGGTCATCGATCAGCACCGTCCAGTTCTGCGGCTTGCCATCGCCCACGCCCGGCGTGATGCGCCCGGCAATACGCGCCGCGCGCTCCACAAAGACGGTGTGGATCAGGGCCGATGCGGCCACGAAGGCGCGCCACTGGCTTTCCTTGGGCGCGGTGCCGTGAAAGCCATCAGGGAAATGTTCCTCGATATAGCCGGTATGGATCGCGCCTTTGCGGAAATCAGGTTCGTCCAGCACAGCAGCCAGGAAAGGCGCGTTCGATTGCAGGCCCGCCACGTCCAGCCGGTCGAGCGCTGCCGCGAGGGCGTCGATGGCCTTCTCGCGCGTATCGCCCTGCCCGATCACCTTGGCGATCATCGGGTCATAGAACATGGAGATTTCATCGCCCTCGCGCACACCGGAATCGATGCGCAGCGTGCCGGGTCCGCTGGGGCCTTCTGCCGGCTCCACATAGCGCACCAGACGCCCGATGGAGGGCAGGAAGCCGCGATACGGGTCTTCGGCATAGAGCCGCGCCTCAACGGCCCACCCCTTGATGGTCACATCCTTTTGCGCCAGCTCCAGCTTTTCACCGGCCGCCACGCGGATCATCTGCTCAACCAGATCAAGCCCGTGGGTCAGCTCTGTGACCGGGTGCTCCACCTGCAGACGTGTATTCATTTCAAGGAAGTAGAAGTTCTTGTTGGGATCGACGATGAACTCCACCGTGCCGGCGCTGTCATAGTCGACCGCCTTGGCGAGCGCCACGGCCTGCTCGCCCATCTTCTCGCGCGTCTTCTTGTCGAGGAAGGGCGACGGGGCCTCTTCGAGAACCTTCTGATTGCGCCGCTGGACCGAGCATTCACGCTCATTGAGGTGGATGACGTTTCCGTGCTTGTCGCCGAGCACCTGTATCTCGATATGGCGCGGCTTCTCGACGAATTTCTCGATCAGTATGCGCTCATCGCCGAAGGAGGACTTGGCTTCGGAACGCGCGGCGCGGAAGCCCTCGCGCACCTCGCTCTCATCCCACGCGATGCGCATGCCCTTGCCGCCACCGCCAGCCGACGCCTTTATCATCACCGGATAGCCGATATCACCGGCCACCTCGACGGCCTGCTGGTCATCGACGATCTCGCCCTTGAAGCCCGGCACGGTGCTGACACCGGCAGCGGCTGCGAGCTTCTTGCTCTCCAGCTTGTCGCCCATGGCCGAGATGGCATGCGGGTTCGGGCCGATCCAGCCAATACCCTCTTTTTTCAGGCGCTCGGCAAACTTGGCGTTCTCCGACAGGAAGCCGAAGCCCGGATGGACGGCCTCTGTCCCGGTTTCCTTTACCGCCGCGATGATCTTGTCCATGTCCAGATAGGACTGGGCGGGCAGCGATCCGCCCAGGAAGACGCGCTCATCGGCCATCTCGACCGCCAGGCTGTCGGCATCGGCCTCTGAATAGACGGCGACGGTCTTTATCCCCATGCGCTTGCAGGTCTTGATGACGCGAACGGCAATCTCGCCGCGATTGGCAATGAGGATTTTCTTGAACATGAAGCGTGCCAGCCGGACTGAAGGGACGGGAAAAGCGATGTCTTGCGCCCGGTTTAGCCCGCAGCGTCACGCCACCGCAAGTCAGGCATTCGGCGGGTCTTTGCCGTCTGATGCTGGCTTCACCATTTCAGAACCGCCAGTGAGGATAGGCGAGGCATCGACATCGCCAGCGTCCATGAGTTCGGCCACACGTTGCAGCGCGCCGATCAGCATATGCTGCTCCCAGTCGGGAAGCTTGCGGAAGGCTTTCAGGAAACCGACCTGCAACAGCTCCGGCGAGGTCTCGATGACGGCCAGGCCGGCCGGTGTGATCTGTGCTGGTGAGCTGCGCCGGTCGCTGGTGCTCGCGGTGCGCTCGATCAGTCCGGCGCGCTTGAGGCGATCCAGAATCGCGGTGACCGTCGGCTGACCCAGCGATATCTCACGCGACAGGGCGCTCGGCTTCATCGCCCCGTGACGGCTTAGCGCCTGCAGCACGATGAATTGCGGCGCGGTGAGCCCGGTCTCTTTTTCCAGCTTTTTCGAACGCAGATGCACAGCCCGGATTATCCGGCGCAGGGCGATCAGTATCTCGTCGTGATCCTTCACGGGGCGGTCCTGTCTGTTGACGCCATCGCGTTGTAGGGCAGTCCGGACCGGCACGCCAGCCATGCACGATTTTGCTTCGTACACGATGCATATGCATCAATGCTGACCGTCACAATGACCTACGTGCAGAATGCGTCATATATCGTTGCATTACTATCACACTTGGTATTTATACCATTTTTTCATGTGGTTGAACGCACCTGCAAACGAAAGTTCTCGAAAATGCGGCACAGATAATCCTTCTGACAGGAAGCAAATCTGGCCAGACGCCTCGCGATCCCTATAACTCCGCCACGAACCATTCAGCAAAAAAGGGGCGGACCTTTGAGATCGTTCAAGCAACGGGTGCTCACAAGCACGATACTATCTGCAACCATGATGGCCGCAGGCGCGGCCGGCAGCGCAAGCGCGCAGGTTGAAGTCATCACCGTGACGGCCACCAAGACCGAGGCCGACGCACAATCCATTCCGGTGGCGGTGAATGCACTGGATTCCAGCGCGCTCGACGAGCTGCGCGTGGACACCTTCACCGACTATCTGACCCAGCTGCCCGGCATCACCGCCGGCGGCAGCGGACCGGGTCAGAGCACCATCTATATCCGCGGCATTGCCTCGACGACGCCGAACCTGACGGTGGCCGGTGTTGCGGGCCTGTCGCCCAACGTCGCCTTCTATCTCGATGAGCAGCCGCTCGCGCAGCCGGGCCGCAATCTGGATGTCTACGCCGCCGACATGGAACGGGTGGAAGTGCTGCCCGGACCGCAAGGCACGCTTTATGGCGCCAGCTCGCAGGCCGGTACGGTGCGCCTCATCACCAACAAGCCGGTGATCGGTGAGTTCTCCGCATCTTCACTCGCCGGGGTATCCTTCACCCAGGACGGGGATATGAGCAATCAGGTGCAGGCCGTGGTGAACTTGCCGCTCGGCGACAACTTCGCCATCCGCGCGGTGGCCTATGTCGATAACCAGGGTGGTTATATCGACAATGTGGCCGGCACCCGCAACGTTTCTGAATCCGCCCGCTTCCGCCCCGAAGGTACGGTGCGCGCCAATGGCGTGCCGGTCTCTGCCCAGCGCGCTGGCTTCCAGTCCACCGCTGACCTGTCCGGGGTGAATTTCATCGACGCGGACAATGCCGGACTGGTGCAGGATAATTTCAACGACACCACCTATGCCGGTTTCCGCGTGGCGGGCCGCTATGAGTTCGACAATGACTGGCGCCTGACGATCGGTTATGCGCAGCAGCGCATTGAGTCCGACGGCGTGTTCTTCGTCGATCCAGAGCTTGATGATCTGCAGATCCAGCGCTTCGAGCAGGACCGCATCGAGGACGAATTCAAGAATGTGAACTGGACCGCCGAAGGGCGCATCGGCATGCTCGATGTGGTCTATACCGGTGCCTTCACCGACCGCTCCACCGATCAGCGCGTGGACTATTCCGACTATCTCTTCGTCGGCCAGTACCTGCCCTATTATATCTGTGACGGATCGGTGACCTATCCGGGCGCGGCAGATCCTTCCGGCACGTGTCAGGCCCCGAACCTGTTCGTGAACTCCGCCTCGCAGACCGATGTGTGGACCCACGAACTGCGCGCTACCACACCGCAAGAGCATCGCATCCGCGCCACGGTCGGCGCGTTCTATAGCGATCTGACGCTGGTCGAACGCAATGACTTCCACTATCCGGGCATGCTGGCAGCCGAGCCGTTCGGCCCGTTTGCGCCGAACTTCCCCTTTCCGGGCGCCTTCCAGTCCGATCCAGGACCGTTCCCGGCGGGTGTGATCTTCCGCAATGATGTGCGCCGCACGGACGAGCAACTGGGCGTGTTCGGCGAAGTGACGCTGGACGTCGTGCCGGACACCTTCGCCATCACGCTGGGCGCGCGCTGGTATGACATCGATGTCGGCCTTGAAGGCACGGCGAACTCGTCCTTCTGTAATTCGGGCGGCACCGACCAGAACGCGTTCGGCACCAATATCTCCGATCTTTATGACGGGTCCGGTGAGTTCACCTTCATCGGTTCGTGCAATCCGGCGCTGCGCCAGACCTTCACCATGGCCGATACGATCGCGGACATTGAGGCGATGGGATATTCCACCGCCCAGGCCACGCAGATCTTCAACTCGGTGCGCGCGCCCTCCTCGGCCCAGACCGATGGCGTAATCACCAAAGTAACGGGCACCTGGACGCCTACCCCGGAGACCTTGTTCTACCTGACCTATTCGGAAGGCTTCCGTCCGGGTCTGCTGAACCGTCCGGGCGGTGCGCCGGGACCGGGCGGCTATACCGTGCCGTTCGCGCTCGATACTGACGATGTGCGCAATTACGAGTTTGGCTGGAAGACCGAGCTCTTCGACCGCCAGCTGCGCTTCAACGGCAGCATCTTCTATGTCGAGATCGACCGTCTGCAGACCACGATCTTCGATCCGAGCATCGTGAACCTGTTCTTCTCCGATAACGCTGCGGACGCGGAAATCCGTGGCCTTGAAGGTGATGTCACCTGGGCGCCGATGACCGTTCCCGGCCTTACGGTGGCAGGTGCGTTCTCCTTCCTCGACACCGAGATCACCCGCGTCATCACGCCGACCGACGATGTGACGGCAGGCTCCGATCTCGCCTTTGCGCCGAGCTTCCAGGGTAATCTGCGCGCCCGTTATGAGTGGAATACCGCCAATGGCTGGACGGCCCACGTCATGCCGCAAGTCATCTACTCTGAAGGTTCGCGCAGCGATGTCATCGACATCAACTCGGCCGATCTTGACAGCTACACCGTGTTCTCCTTCTCGGCCGGCCTTGCCGCCGACCAGTGGCGGGTGGAGCTGTTTGCCGACAACATCACGAATGAGCGGGCCCAGCTCAGCAATAATTTCGTGTTCGACCGCGAGCGGGTAACGATCATGCGTCCGCGCACGGTCGGCGTCCGTGTCGGTGTCCAGTACTGATCTGGAACACCTGACGGTGTTGTCTCATCGGCCTCATGGCCGATAATGGAAAGCGTCCCGCCATGCGGGGCGCTTTCTCTTTTCCCTGACGGGGCACGATTTGAACGAGACTTCCAGCCCACATGATGCGGCCCTGAAGACCGCGCAGGACAAGGTGATGCAAGGCGCGTTCGCCGATGCGCTCACCGCGCTTGCGCCTGTGCTGAAGGCTGAGCCGGACCATGGCGAAGCGCTCTATATGGCCGCCGTCTGCGAGCGCTATCTGGAGCGTTTCGACGCGGCCGCCGCCACGCTGGAAAAGCTGAAAATCGTCCAGCCGGAGTTTGGCCGCGCCTGGCAGGAGGAAGGCCATCTGCTGCGTGCGTTAAGCCACAACGAACGCGCCCTCTCCGCCTATGCCCGCGCCTGCCAGTATAATCCGGCCCTGACCGCCAGCTGGGCTGCGCAAGCCGATATTCTCGCCGCCAAGGGCCGTACGCAGGACAGCGCCGCTGCCCGCGCGCAAGGCGAGCGTGTAGCGGCCCTGCCCAAGCCCCTCATCGCGGTCATGCACCATCTGTATGAGGGTCGGCTTTTGCGCGCCGAAACGCTGTGCCGCTCCTTCCTGAAAGCCAATCCGAAGCATGTCGAGGCGATGCGCCTGCTCGCCGAAATCGGTGTGCGTTTCAACGTCACCGATGACGCCGAATTCCTGCTGGAAAGCGCGCTGGAATTCGAACCGGACAATATCCAGGTGCGCCTCGATTACATTCAGGTGCTGCGCAAGCGGCAGAAGTTCGCCGCCGCTCTGGAACAGGCGCGCGCCCTTCTGGAACGCGATCCGGACAGCCCGGTCTTCCTCTCCCATTTCGCCATCGAGGCGATGCAGACCGGCGACTACGAGACCGCCCTTGCCGCCTTTGACCGGGTGCTGGAAACCCTCCCCGAGGATCCAGCCACCCTCACCTCGCGCGGCCATGCCCTCAAAACCGCTGGCGAAAGCGAAAAGGCCATCGCTTCCTATAAATCAGCCATCGCCAGCCAGCCCGCCCACGCCGATGCCTGGTATGCGCTGGCCAATCTGAAGACCTATCGCTTCTCCGACGCTGAGCTGGCCGCGATGGAGAAAAGCGAGGCAGACGGCGCCCTCTCCCACGCCCAGCGCATCCATCTCAGCTTCGCGCTCGGCAAGGCCCATGAAGACCGCAAGGACTTTGAGAGCGCCTTTGACGCCTATGCGCGCGGCAATGAGCTGAAGCGCCGTCAGACGCGCTATACCTCGGACCAGATGGAAGAAGAGCTGGAGGCGCAAAAGACGCTGTGCACGCCGGAACTGTTCGCGAAGCAGTCCGGCAAGGGCCATGACGATCCGGCCCCGATCTTCATTGTCGGCCTGCCGCGCGCCGGCTCCACCCTGCTGGAACAGATCCTCGCCTCGCACAGCCAGGTCGATGGCACGCTGGAACTGCCCAATATCCTGGCCACCGCTCACTCCCTTCGCGGGCGCGACCGGTCTGACCGCACACGCTATCCGCGTATCCTGCACGAGATGGAGGGCGATGAGCTGGCTGCGCTGGGCCAGCGCTATATCGAGGAGACGGCGATCCACCGCAAGGGCGCGCCCTTCTTCACCGACAAGATGCCTAATAATTTCCGGCATATAGCCCTTATCAAGCTGATCCTGCCGAACGCGAAGATCATTGACGCGCGCCGCCATCCAATGGCGTGCTGCTTTTCCGGCTTCAAGCAGCTCTTTGCCGAGGGTCAGGAGTTCACTTACGGGCTGGAGGAGATCGGGCGCTATTACCGCGCCTATGTCGAGCTGATGGACCACTGGGACGCGGTACTGCCCGGCGAAGTCCTGCGCGTCATCCACGAGGATGTGGTCGACAATATCGAGGCTCAGGTGCGGCGCATTCTCGATTTCTGCGGCCTGCCCTTCGAGCAGGCCTGCGTCGATTTCCACAAGACCCGGCGCGAGGTGCGCACCGCCAGCTCCGAGCAGGTACGCCAACCGCTTTACCGCTCGGGCCTGGAGCAATGGAAGGCGTTCGAGCCCTTCCTTGACCCGCTCAAATCCGCGCTAGGCCCGGCCCTGACCGACTGGCGCCGCGACCACACACAGTCCAACGCCGCCTGATAGCCGCCAGCAAAGGCAAGCCCGATGACAAAACAGATCGAACCGGCCGTCTTCATTCCTGCCGCCCTGCTCGCGATTGGCGGGGTGGCCGGCGTGCTGATCGCCGGAGAACAGGCCGCCGTGATATTTGGCGCGGCGCGCGATTTCATCACCGAGACAGCCGGCTGGGTCTATTCGGTGGGGATCGGCATTTTCCTGATCGCCGCGCTGATCGTGGCGCTGTCAGACTGGGGGCGTATCAAGCTGGGTCCCGATGACAGCGTGCCGGAATTCAGCTTCATGGCCTGGTTCTCCATGCTGTTCTCCGCCGGGATGGGCATCGGCCTCATGTTCTTCGCCGTTGCCGAGCCCATCACCCACTATCTCAGCCCGCCAGACGCCAGCCCGGAAACCCAGGCGGCGGCCCAGCAATCCATGGTGTTGACCTTTTTCCACTGGGGGATACACGCCTGGGCGGTGTATGTGATTGTGGGCCTCAGCCTTGCCTATTTTGCTTTCCGCCACGGCCTGCCGCTGACCATACGCTCCGCGCTCTACCCCCTGATCGGCGACCGGATTTACGGCCCAATCGGCCATCTGGTCGATGTCATCGCAATCCTTGGCACGCTGTTTGGCGTCGCCACCTCGCTCGGCTATGGTGTCACCCAGATCAATGCCGGTCTCAACACCGTCTTCGGTCTGGAAATTTCAGCGCCGGTGCAGGTTGTGCTCATCGCGATAATCACGCTGATGGCAACGACATCGGTCCTGGCCGGCCTCGACAAGGGGATCAGACGGCTTTCGCAGATCAATCTCTATCTCGCCATCGCGCTTCTTGCCTTTGTGCTGATTATGGGGCCGACGCTCTTTCTCATTGGCGCCTATGTCCAGAATATCGGCCATTATGTCGACCAGCTGGCCACCCTGACCTTCAATGTCGATGCCTATGGCGACGGGGAATGGGTCAGCGCGTGGACGCTGTTCTACTGGGGCTGGTGGATATCCTGGTCGCCCTTTGTCGGCATGTTCATCGCGCGTATCTCGCGCGGGCGCACCATTCGCGAATTTATCATCGGCGCGCTCTTTGGCCCGACCCTGTTCACCTTCCTGTGGATGACGATATACGGCAATTCAGCCCTGCTGGAGGTCATGGCCAATACCGCCAGCCCCATCGTGGAGGCGGTGCGCGGCGGGCAGTCGGAACTGGCCCTGTTTGCCCTTCTCGACACGCTGCCGCTGGCCTCGATCACCTCGATCATCGCCATCGTGCTGATTACCACCTTCTTCGTCACCTCGTCAGATTCCGGCTCGCTGGTGAAATCGACCCTCGCCTCTGGCGGCGCACTGACACCACCCATCTGGCAGCGCCTGTTCTGGGCGCTGCTGGAAGGACTGGTGGCAGCCGTATTGCTGATCGGGGGCGGGCTCGCTGCGCTGCAATCAGCCACCATCGCCGCCGCCCTGCCCTTCACGCTGGTAATCGGGCTGGCCTTTATCGGACTGGTGCGCGCCTGGTCCATGGAAACCGCGCGCAAGGCCGGCCAGCAGAGCGCTGCCCAGATGCCGGTGGAGGGTGTAGCGGTACCGTGGAGGGTGCGCCTGCGCCTCATGTTCTCCCGGCCCGCCCCGTCCGAAGTGGAAAGCTGGATCAACGACACCGCCACCCCGGCCTTCAACGAGCTGATCCCGGAGATGGAGAAGCTCGGCCATACCGCCAAAGTGGAACGCGAGGGCGACCGGCTCTGGCTGCGCGTCGGCCATGGGGACGAGCCGGACTTTATCTATGGCGTCGCGCTGAAGAGCTATGAGGCGAGCTCTGACGCAGAGGTCGAACGCACCGAGACGGATGACAATTCCTACGCCCGCGCTGAAGTTTTCCTGCGGGCGGGCGGACAGCATTACGATGTGTTCGGCTATTCGAAGAACCAGCTCATCCGCGACCTGCTGCGCCATTACGAGCACCATCTGCAATGGCTCCACCACATGCAGCATGTAGGGTGAGGCGCGCGCCTGCTTGACCCCGGCTCCCGCCGCCTGCAGCCTTGGCTGAAAACGGGAGGAGACCATCGCCATGACCGCTTCACGCATCAAGGTGACGCCCAGCGGCGCAAGCCTTGGCGCATCGGTAACGGGCGTGGATCTGTCAAAACCGCTTGAGACGGACGAGATTGCCGCCATCCGCGCGGCCTGGCTGGAGCATCTGGTGCTGGCCTTCCCGAACCAGCCCATGAGCCATGAGGATCTGGAGCGCTTCACGCAGTATTTTGGCCCCTTTGGCGATGATCCCTTCATCGCGCCCATCGACGGCCATCCCCACATCATCGAGGTAAAGCGCGCGGCCAACGAAAAGGCGTCCGTCTTTGCCGCCGCCTGGCACTCTGACTGGAGCTTTCAGGACACCCCGCCTGCCGGCACGATCCTGCACTCCAAGATCACGCCGCCTGTCGGCGGAGACACGCTCTTTTGCAATGGCTATGCGGCCTGGGAGGCGCTGTCAGACGAGATGAAGGCAAAGCTGGAAGGGCTGGAAGCGATCCATTCCGCTGCCCTGGCCTATGCGCCCGACGGGGTCTATGGCGAGAATGACGCCAAGGACAGGTCCATGACCATCCGCGCCGCGCCGGAGGCCCGCAACACCAAGGCCCACCCGATCGTGCGCGTGCACCCGGAGACGGGCCGCAAGGCGCTTTTCATCAATCCGGGCTATGTGAAAACGGTCAAGGGCCTGACCGACGAGGAAGCCTTCTTCCTGCTGGTGGAGCTTTATGGCGTCACCCATGATGAGCGCTTTGTCTACCGCCATGAATGGGAGCCGGACATGCTGCTGATGTGGGATAATCGCTGCACCCAGCACATGGCGACGGGCGGATATGACGGCCATGCCCGCCTGATGCACCGCACCACGGTGGCAGGGCCTTAGGGCAACCATCCGGGGGCCCGGCCCCCAACGATTGTCATCACCCGCGCATGCGGGTGACCCATGCCTGCACCGAAACCGCTAGCGTCAAGCTCTCAGGCATGGGTCCCCCGGATCGCTACGCGGCCGGAGGATGACAGCCTGAGAGGTTTCCGCTCCTCCCCGCGTTTCACCGGCGCAAGCCGGTGCCCAGAAACGGCGCGCAGCGCCCAAAAGCGCGAACGCGCGCCCGCGACTGCCTGCCCCCGCACAGGCGGGGGTTCGCGGAACATCGCAACGCGGCCTGCCCCCGGCTACGATCGGGGGATGCGTTGCGGAATTCAAAAAGTCTGGATCCCGGCGTTCGCCGGGAAAACGCAAGGGTGGGCTAGCCAAGGATCGTCACCCCCCGCAGGCGGGGGCGGGAACGACGAGAAAAGAGTGATTGCAGCCCCTACGGCTTTCTGAACCGCAGCGTCATGCGGTCGCTTTCGCCGATGGACATGCGCTCCTCGCGATCCTCATCGGTACCGGCAAGGGTAGGCAGCAGCGCCCACACACCGATCTCGTGATCGGCCGGATCATCCGGGTTGGCGTTGACCTCTGACGACGCCTCCAGAATGAAGCCGCGCGCCTCGAAGGCCGCGATGACATCGGCTTCACGCAAATACGCCCGCGAGCCATCGGCGCGCTCATCGGTTTCATCGGCTGGCGCACGGTGCTGGACCACGCCCACCGTTCCACCGGGCCTTAAAAGCGTCCAGGCATCATTCACGGCCACATCCATCTCGCCAAAGCGGGCCATGTTGTGCAGCGCGCGGACATAGAGCACCACGTCTGCCGTACCGGCTGCGCTATCGGGAATGGAGCCCAGCGTGTAGGTGCCGGCGGCCTGACCACCCCATTCAGCGGCCATGCCGGGGAAGCCCGCTTCCCAGCCTTCAAACCTGACGCGCTGCTCCTCGCTCATATTCGGGAAAATCTGCTCGAATATGCCCATGGAATAGTTCAGGCCGTAATACTCGCCTTCAGCCGCGAGCCAGGGCGCAAGGATGCGGCCATACCAGCCACTGCCTGGCAGCGCCTCGACCACGGTGTCGCCCGGCTGGACACCGAAGAACTCCAGCGTCTCGCGTGGATTGCGGTATTGGTCACGGGCGCGGTCGGCCTCGCGGCGCGGCGCAGCCAGAACCTGCTCCAGCGACGGCGCGTCCATCGCCGCCTGAACCTCGTCTTCGACCGCACCGGCAAGGTCAGAGAGCATGTCTTCGGCGTCTTCTGCAGTGCTCTCAATCGCACCGGCACCCTCATCGGCGGCTTCATCAACGGCTTCATCGGGGGCCTCGTCGATAGTCTCCGGCGCTTCGCCATTGCAGGCGGCCAGAAGAGCAAGGCTCGCAACACTGGTGAGAAATACACGCATGAAGAATCCTCCCTGAAAGCAGCCGCTAACCGGCCTTATGGGGCGAAATCTACCACGTCAGCGGTGCTTTTGCATGGAATGCCGCTAGAAAAGCGAGCCTTGCTGCGAAGAACCGGCCTTGGCGGGTCTGGATTTGCTGGCCGGTTTTTCCTTGCGTGGCGGGGCCACGCCGCCCGCAATCGCGGCCGCGCGCTCGCCATCATGCAGGCGCAAGGTGACACTATCGCCGGGCGCCAGATCACCGGCAGAACGCACCAGCGCGCCCTTCGCATCCTCGATAATGGCGTATCCGCGTTTCAGGACATTGTGATAGGAGAGCGCCTCCAGCGTGGAGGTCAGAGCGGCCAGCCTGCGGCCATCATCGCCAAGCCGTCTAAGATTGGCCGCGCGCATGCGTTCACCGGCCTGCGCGAGCCTCTGGCGGCGTTCAGCGATCTCGCGCTCCAGGCTGCGAGGACGCAATTGTACGGCCAACCGCTCCAGCGTGCCGCGCCGCCGCTCAATGCCGAGCGTCAGCCCACGCACCAGCGCTTCATGCGCATAGTCCAGCCGCTGGCGGGCATCGCCCAGCAGGCTTTCGGGCCGGGGCAGACCGCGCGAGGCGGCGCGCAGATCGGATTCTTTACGCTCCACCGTGCGCAGCAGCGCCGCTGACAATCGCCCGCGCGCGCCCTCAATGCGTTCCACCAGCTCCCGGCGCACCGGCACCGCCATTTCGGCCGCGCCCGTTGGCGTCGGCGCGCGCCGGTCGGAGGCAAAATCGATGAGCGTGGTATCGGTTTCGTGGCCGACAGCGGAGATGAGCGGTATCTGCGAGGCGGCAGCCGCGCGGACTACGATTTCCTCGTTGAAGGCCCACAAATCCTCCACCGAGCCGCCACCGCGCGCGACGATCAGCACATCCGGGCGCGGCACCGGCCCGCCGGGCGCAATCGCGTTGAACCCCTCAATGCCGGCGGCAATCTGGGCGGCTGCCCCCTCGCCCTGCACCAGCACCGGCCAGATGAGGACATGCACCGGAAACCGGTCATCCAGCCGGTGGAGAATATCGCGGATCACCGCGCCCGTGGGCGATGTCACCACCCCCACCACGCGCGGCAGGTAGGGGATGGCGGCTTTTCGCTCTGGCGCGAACAGGCCCTCGGCGGCGAGCTTTCTTTTGCGCTCTTCCAGCAGCGCCATCAGCGCGCCAGCGCCCGCAGGCTCCATGCGCTCGATGATGATCTGGTATTTGGACCGGCCGGGGAAGGTGGAGAGCCGCCCCTCGACAATCACTTCCAGCCCCTCTTCCGGGCGGAAGGAGAGCGCCGAGACCGACCCTTTCCACATCACCCCGTCAATGACGGCTTCAGCGTCCTTCAGGTCCAGATACATGTGGCCGGATTTGGGAACCGTCACCCGGCCCAGCTCGCCGCGCACGCGCACATGGCCATACTCGGTCTCCACCGTGCGTTTGAGCGCGCGGGCAAGATCGGAGACGGTATATTCCGGTGCGTTGGTAAGGTCGGTCATTTCGGCCCTTGAGTCGTTTCGGTGCCAGACTAGCCGTAATGCCGCCCGGCGGTCGACAAGAGGCGTGCAGCCCCGCTAAGAGACGGCCATAGCCAAGACGAAAACAGGGGCGGCCATGAACATCCTCATCATCGGCTCTGGCGGGCGCGAGCATGCGCTGGCCTGGAAGATCGCGCAGAGCCCCCTCGTGGACACGATCTGGTGCGCGCCCGGCAGCCCGGCCATTGATCTTCTGGGGCCGTGCTTTGATGTCGCCGCCGATGATGTGGAGGGTATCCAGAAGCTCGCCCTGCAGCTCGAACCCGACCTGATCGTGATCGGCCCGGAAGCCCCGCTCGCCAAGGGCCTTGCCGACATGCTGCGCGCGCGCGGATTTGACGTGTTCGGTCCCTCCCAGGCCGCAGCCCAGCTGGAAGCCTCCAAGGGCTTTGCCAAGGACCGCATGGCCGCCTATGGCGTGCCGACCGCGCGCTATGGCCGCTTCACCGATGTGGCGGCTGCAAAAGCCTTCCTCGATACGCTAAGCGCCCCCTTCGTGCTGAAAGCCGATGGCCTCGCCGCCGGCAAGGGCGTCGTCATTGCCGGGACGCGCGAGGAGGCCGAGGCCGAGCTTTCCGACATGCTGTCTGGCAAGTTTGGCGGCGCGTCGGCAGAGCTGGTCATCGAGGAATTCATGGAGGGCGAGGAAGCCTCCATCTTCGTCATCACCGACGGCATCAATTATCTCACCTTGCCCGCCGCGCAGGACCACAAGCGCATCGGTGATGGGGATACCGGCCCCAATACGGGCGGCATGGGCGCCTATGCGCCCGCCCCGGTGATGACGCCCGAACTGATGAAACGGGTGGAGGACGAGGTGACCGTGCCGATGCTGCGCGGCATGGCCGGTGACGGCATGCCCTATCGCGGCGTCTTGTATATCGGCGTGATGGTGACACCGGACGGCCCGAAAGTGGTCGAGTTCAACTGCCGCTTTGGCGACCCGGAATGTCAGGTGCTGATGATGCAGCTGGAGGCCGATATCGTGCCGCTTCTGCTCGCGGCATCCACCGGCGGCATGCGCGCCAGCGAGTTCGCGCAGCTTCTTCCCATGGACGCCAACCCCAAGCCCGCCGTGACGGTGGTGATGGCCGCGCCCGGCTATCCCGGAACGCCGGAAAAAGGATCGGTCATCCGCAACCTGCACCATGCCGGCCACGGGGAAGGCGTGATGATCTTCCACGCGGGCACCGCGCTCGACGCGGACGGCAATTTCATCGCCAATGGCGGCCGCGTGCTGAACGTCACGGCGACCGGCGACACCTTGCGCGAAGCCGTGGATCGGGCCTATGCGGCTATAACCGAGATCGACTGGCCCGAAGGCGTCTACCGCCGCGATATCGGGTGGCGGGCGCTCATATAAGTCTGAACTCCCGGCCCGCGAAAACGCGGAAGCTGGTCGCCCATGCCCGGCTTTTTCTGGGTCCCCGGTCGGGGCCGGGGACCCCGGTGTTTTCTGCTTTTACCTCTCAACCGGGTTCCCGGGCTTGCCTGTCCCCGTGAAAACGGGGAACCCGGGATCCAGTGATCGTAGAGCGAAGTAATTGCTAGGCGGCTCTGGGTTCCCGCCTCCGCGGGAACGACGAAGAGGTGACGTCCCCCTACCCCTCAGCCTCTTTCGGCTCGACCATCTTCACCGCAAGGATGGAAAGGCCGTAAAGGCCGAACATCGCCGCGGCGAGGAATATCTGACTGATCGGGTCTGGCGGGGTGACAAAGCCGGCAAAGACGGCAATGCCAACCACGGCAAACTTCCAGAAGCGGATGAGCTGCCCCGAATTGACGATCCCCACCTTGCCCAGCAGGGAGAGCAGGACCGGCAGCTGGAAGGAAATGCCGAACGCCAGGATCAGCGTGGTGACGAGATTGAGATATTCCGACACGCGCGGCAGGAGCTGGATCGCCGAGCGCCCCTCCTCCCCGGTCTGTTCCTGACCCAGCGCAAAGCCCATAACGAAGGGCAGGATGAAGTAATAGACAAAGGCGATGCCGGCCGCGAACAGGACCGGCGAGGCGATCAGGAAGGGCGCAAAGGCGAGCCGCTCATTCTTGTAGAGGCCGGGGCGGACAAAGGCCCAGACCTGATAGGCGATCATCGGGAAGGCCACGATGATGGCGCCAAACAAAGCGAGCTTCAGCTTGACGAAGAAAAACTCCAGCGGGCCTGTGAAGATGAGCTGGAGCTGCAAATCCTCGCCGCGCACCTGACGCGCCGCCTCTTCAAACGGCACCAGCAGGATGTTGTAGATCCACTCGGCAAAGGCAAAGCAGAGCACGAAGGCCAGCGCCACCGCGCCCAGCACCCAGATCAGCCGGGTGCGCAACTCGGTCAGATGCTCCATCAGCGGCGCGCGCGAGGATTCCACCTCGTCATCGGTCTCCGGCCCTTGCGGGGCTGCCAGCTTCTCGCCTGACATGGCCTAGGCGTCCTTACGCGTTGCAGACGGCTCGGCATCCGCCTTGCTGGTCTCACTGGCATCCGTGTCCAGCGGCAGCATCGCCTCGTCACCCAGCGCTGGCTTGGCAGGCTTTGCGGCGCGCGGATGCGGCTTGTCCAGCGCAGAGCGTTTCAGATCGGCTTCGGCTGCGCGAAGCTCTTCGGTCACTTCGGAGACCGGGTTGGCTTTCTTGAGCGCCTCAACTTCCTTTTTCAGCTCGGCCAGCTCCGCCTCGCGGCCAAGCTCGTCAAAACTGTTCTGGAAATCGCGCGCCATGGCCCGCATCTGGCCAATGAAGCGTCCGGCCTTGCGCATCATCAGCGGCAGGTCTTTGGGACCCACCACCACAAGGGCAAGGATGACGATGATGATAAGCTCGGCAGCGCCAAAGCCGGGGTTCATGGAACTCTAGCTCCTGACGGGCTTAAGAGCCTGTCCGCTCGTCTTCGCGCGTCTCGGCAGAGATGCTGGCGGCGGGGCGCTCTTCGGCGGCGTCCTCATCCTTGCTGTCATCTTTCAGCCCCTTGCGGAAGGCCGTGATGCCCTTGGCGAAATCGCCCATCATCGCGGAAATGCGCCCGCGCCCGCCAAACAGGACGAGCACGAGAATGCCAACGATGACAAAAATGCTCCAATGCGGTCCCATGTGCGCTCTCCGTGCGGGAATGCCGTTACGGCCACTGGCCTATACCCGTAAAGGATTATCGCGCAAGGGTCCAATGGCGGGTTCAGGTGGGGCGGCGCTGTTGCTTTTCCCTTGATACTTCGAGACACTCGCTTCGCTCGCCCTCAGGATGAGGGAAAAGCACTCCTGCGCCCCCATCCTGAGGAGCCCGAAGGGCGTCTCGAAGGATCAGGGCGACTACCCCCTACTCCTCACGCTCATCGTCAGCGCCTTCCAGGAAGTCGAGATGGAAATGCGCGCTGTCTTCATCGTCCAGCGGGTCCTCATTATCGGCAAGGCGCGCAGGATCGGGAATGTCGAAATTGGCCGGCAGGCGCGAGGAAAGCAGCCCCGCGGCTTTCAGATCACCCAGCCCCGGCAGATCAGTGATCGCCGCCAGGCCGAAATACTCCAGGAAGGTGTCTGTCGTGCCGAAAGTGACGGGCCGGCCGGGGCTGCGGCGGCGGCCGCGCAGGCGTATCCATTTCAGTTCGAACAGAAGATCAATCGTGCCCTTGGAGACAGCAACGCCGCGTATCTCCTCGATCTCGGCGCGCGTGACCGGCTGGTGGTAGGCGATGATGGAGAGCGTTTCCAGAGCGGCCTGGGAGAGCTTTTTCGGCTCCTCGCGGATTTCCGCCAGCAAATGGGCCAGGTCCGGCGCGGTTTCAAACCGCCAGCGTCCGCCCACCTCGCTCAACCGCACGCCCGCATCGGCATATTTGCCCTGCAGGGCGGCGATGGTGGCGGGGATGTCTGTCCCCGCAGGCAGGCGCGCGGCCAGCGTTTCAGCATCCAGCGGCTCGGACGCAGCGAACAGCAGGGCCTCAGCCATGCGTATCGCCTGCTGCGAGGGTTCGGCGAGCGTATGCGGACCAGACTGCCCGTCCCCGCCCTGCGGGCCTTGGCGCGCGCGCAGGCGGGCAATCGCTTCGGCAATCGGATCGCTCATGGACGCCCCTCCTGCCCGCGCATCCAGATCGGGCCGTAGACCGCCTCCTGACGCAAGCACGCCTCACCATCCTTGGTGATGTCCAGCGCCGCCAGCAGCGAGGACGCCATCAGCGACTGCGGCGGCGGCGCATCCGGCCCCAGCTCGTCCGCGCCCGGCAACAGGCTGTCCAGCCGTTCCCAGCCCGTCAGGCGCTTTGAGAGAAGGCTGAGGCGGGCGCGGGCCGCTTCCAGGCTGTAAACCTTCGGCTTTTCAGGCTCATAGGTGGAAAAGGCAAACTTCTCGCGCGTACCGGCATAGGCTTTCAAGAGGTCAAACAGGCTCGCCTCGTATTGCGGTGCGCGGATAGAGCGTACGCCTTCGGGCGCGCCGCGCTCGAACACATCGCGCTTTAGCAGGTGCCGGTCGTAAAGCGCTTCGCCGCCTGCGCGCATCGCATCAAGGCGCATCAGCCGGAAGGCGAGCGCGGCCGCCATCATTTCCGGCTCCGGCTCATCACTTTCCGGGCGCGGTTTCGGCAATAGCAGGCGCGACTTCAGATAGGCGAGCCACGCCGCCATGACCAGATAATCAGCCGCGATATCCAGCCGTTTCTCGCGCGCCGCCTCGATAAAGACGAGATACTGCTCGGCCAGCGCCAGGATGGAGATTTTCGCCAGATCCACCTTGTTCTTGCGCGCCAGATGCAAGAGCAGGTGCAAAGGGCCTTCCCAGCCCTCAATGTCGAGGATCAGCGCGCTGCCCGTGTCCTCGGCCTCGCCTGCCGCTTCAAAGCGGACATCTTCCTCGAACAGATCACTCACGGCGCGGGTGCCTCCAGCCCGGCCTCGGCAAAGCAGCGCGCCATGGCGTCGTGGGTGGCGGCGGCGTCCAGCCCCTGGGCCGTGCCGCGTGCCTCTTCTGCCGCCTTTGCCCGCTCCAGCGCCTTGCCGGAGAGCGTGATGGCGGCGTGTGCCACCTCCACCATCTCTGCGCGCTCGCCATTGCAGTGGAGCAGCATGTCACACCCGGCGCTGAGCGCCCGCTCGCCGCGCTGGCGCAGCGTGCCGTCGAGCGCCTTCATGGAGAGATCATCGCTCATCAGCAGGCCGTCAAAGCCCATCTCGCCGCGAATAATCTGCGCGATCACATCCTTTGACAGGGTGGCGCAGTTTTCCGCGTCAATCGCGGTGTAGGTGACATGGGCCGTCATCGCCATGGACGCAGCATCGGCCACGCCCTTGAAGGCGGCAAAATCGGTTTCGTGCAGGGTCTCATGATCTTCGCCCACGACCGGCAAGGCAAAATGGCTGTCGGCATCGGCGCGGCCATGGCCGGGTATGTGCTTGATGACACCGGCCACGCCCTGATCCTTCAGGCCCGCCAGCGCGGCGCGGGCCATCTCGGCGACGGGGCCGGGTTCGGCGTGAAAAGCACGGTCGCCAATCACCGCGTCGGCGCCGGGAATGGCAAGATCGACCACCGGCGCGCAGTCGCAATCAATGCCCAGATCACGCAGCTCCTGCGCCAGCAGGCGGTGGTTCTGGCGCACGGCTTCGAGCGCCAGTTCCGGCTCACGGTCCCACAGCTCGCCAAAGCGGGCCGCAGGCGGCGCGGCACGCCAGAGCGGAGGCTTGAGGCGCTGCACGCGCCCGCCCTCCTGATCGATGAAAATGGGCGCGTCGCGGCCCACGCAATCGCGCAGCTCGCCCATCAGCCGGATGATCTGCTTGGGCCGGTCGATATTGCGGGCAAAGACGATGAAGCCCCACGGGTCCGCATCGCGGAAGAAGGCTTTCTCCTCCGGCGTCGGGCTTTCACCCATCAGGCCATAGATCGCCGCCGTCACACTCATCTTGCCGCCACCAGACAGTCCTGCCCGCGCGAGGAAAGCGTCTGGCAATAGCGCGAGGCATCATCGCGCGTTTCAAACGCGGCAATGCGCAGGCGGTGATAAATGCCGCGCGCGCCCAGATTGGCCTCGACAATGGAGGGGTTCCGCCCGGACGCCAGATCGGGGAAGCGGGTCACGAAGGCAATCCACGCCTCTTCGGCCTCCTCGATCGTGCGGAAGGCGGCGATCTGCACCACGAAATTACCGCTGGCGCTGGCAGCCGGCGGGGCCGGACGCGGCTCTTCACGCGCAGGCTGGCGCTCCTCGGCTGGGTGTTGCTGCTCAGCAGGGCGCGTTTCCGGTTCGGGCGGCGTGTCCTCGGCAACCGGCTCACTCGGCGCAGTGGCTTCCTCGCGTGGCCCCTCCTCACGCGGCAGGGCCAGCCGGTCGGCATCTTCGGTCTCAACGGTCAGGGCCGGACGCTCTGGCTGGACCACCGGCTCTTCCGGGCCGGGCCGCACAGCCGGATCAATTTCCACCGTCTCGACAGCGCCGCGCTCGCGCAGGGCATAGGCTTCAATGTCCTGACCCGGTGTTTCAAACCCGCCCGGATCCTCCGGCGCGGTGCGCCAGGGCTGACCGTCGGCGGTCAGGATTGGCGCGGTATTGCGCTCGCGCACGCCCAGATTATACGC